>NZ_JACRYT010000001.1 GCF_014333425.1 Zhenpiania hominis
ACTGATAGATATATACATCCTTGTTGTTGGCACTGCCGGTAATATTTACATACATGGTGAAAACCTCCTTCTTTATATTATATCACAACGAGCACCGACAAGCACTAACAAAATCATAAGATTTGACAAAAAAATTCACCGCAAGCGGTGTTATTTCAATATGTCTGGTTTTTGCAATTGAAAATGATGTGTCAAACTCCCGGCCGTTACAGTGAGGACACAGGACAGTTCTTTTTCTTTTTGCAGGCGAGGAGAAAAAATTCTATATTTTTTTGTTTGCAATATACCCTTATGGGGTATATAATGAGCGTGGAAAGAGAAGAAACTGAGTGAGGGAGTTTAAATATGGAAGATAAAAAGAATTGCTGCCACAGCGCGCGCAGAACAAAGGAGCGCTCGGAAAAAGAGTACCGGGATCTGATTAACCGGTTGAACCGCATTGAAGGACAGGTGCGGGGAATCCGCAAGATGGTGGAAAGCGACGCATACTGCCCGGATATTCTGATTCAGGTGTCCGCGGTAAACGCCGCGCTGAACAGCTTTAACAAGGTATTGCTCGGAAATCATATCCGGACCTGCGTGGCGGAAGATATCCGCGCGGGAAAGGATGAGACGATTGACGAGCTGGTAAAAACCCTGCAGAAACTGATGAGATAGTTCCAAAATTCAGCAGAGACAGGAGGCAAATCATGGAACAGTTTAATGTAACAGGAATGAGCTGCGCCGCCTGCAGCGCGCGGGTGGAAAAGGCAGTTTCCAAGGTGCCGGGTGTCACGTCCTGCTCGGTCAGCCTTTTAACCAATTCCATGGGTGTGGAGGGAACCGCCGCTCCCTCGGAGATCATTGCGGCGGTGGAAGAAGCGGGATATGGGGCGTCGGAAAAAGGCGCCGCCGGATCCGGATCATCCGCGGCAGCAGCGGCAGCGGATAGGGAAGAGTTTTTAAAGGATCATGATACTCCGGTTCTGAAAAGGAGACTGATCTGGTCTCTCTGTTTTCTGATTCCCCTGATGTATGTTTCCATGGGGCATATGATGTGGGAATGGCCCCTTCCGGAAATTTTCGCGCGGAATCATGTGGCTCAGGGAATCTACCAGCTGCTTTTTACAACCGCGGTTATGGTCATTAATCAGAAGTTTTTTATCAGTGGATTTCGCAGCCTCTGGCACAGAGCGCCGAATATGGATACCCTGGTGGCGCTGGGAGCGGGAGCTTCTTACGGATACAGCCTTTACGCGCTGTTTGCTATGACCGGCGCGCAGATGCGGGGCGATATGGCGGGCGTAATGACCTATATGCATGAATTTTACTTTGAATCCGCGGCAATGATCCTGACCCTGATTACCGTTGGGAAAATGCTGGAAGCCCGTTCCAAGGGAAGGACAACCGACGCTCTCAAAGGCCTGATGAAGCTGGCGCCAAAAACCGCGACTGTGTTACGGGACGGAGCGGAAACCGAAGTGTCCGTTGATCAGGTGCGGAAAGGCGATGTTTTTGTCGTGCGGCCGGGAGAGAATATTCCGGTTGACGGGATTATCCTCGAAGGTTCCAGCGCGGTAAATGAATCCGCGTTGACCGGAGAGAGTATTCCGGTGGATAAAAATGCAGGAGATACCGTCTCTGCAGCGACACTGAACCATTCCGGATTTATTAAATGTGAAGCCACAAGAGTTGGAGAAGATACAACCCTTTCCCAGATTATCCAGATGGTAAGCGACGCGGCCGCCACAAAAGCGCCCATTGCCAAGGTAGCGGATCGGGTATCCGGTATTTTCGTTCCGACGGTAATCGGAATCGCCGCCCTTACGATTCTGATCTGGCTGATTGCCGGACAGGACGCGGGAACAGCTCTGGCAAGAGGAATTTCTGTGCTGGTGATCAGCTGTCCGTGCGCGCTGGGACTTGCCACTCCCGTGGCCATTATGGTCGGAAACGGTATGGGGGCCAAAAACGGAATTATGTTTAAAACCGCGGTTTCCCTGGAAGAGACCGGAAAGACACAGATCGTGGCGCTGGATAAGACGGGGACCATTACAAGCGGTGAACCTGAGGTGACGGATATGATTCCGGCGGCCGGTGTTTCTGAGGAGGAACTTCTCTCCATGGCATATGCTCTGGAAAAGAAGAGCGAGCATCCGCTGGCCCGGGCGATTCTGGCGCGGGCACAGGAAGACGGTCTGCAGGAAGGCGCCGAAGTCGCGGACTTTACGGCGGTTCCGGGAAACGGGCTGACAGGCACATTGGAAGGCGATGCTCTCTGCGGCGGCAACCTGAAGTTTATCCGCCAACACGCGGAGGTTTCCGATCTTCTGAAAAAACAGGCGGAAAAACTTTCCGAAGAAGGCAAGACGCCGCTGTTTTTCAGCAGGAACGGTATGCTGATCGGTATTATCGCGGTTGCGGATGTCATTAAGGAAGACAGTCCGCAGGCGGTCAGAGAACTGCAGAATATGGGAATTCATGTGGTAATGCTTACCGGCGACAATGAGAGGACTGCCAAAGCCATCGGCAGACAGGCCGGTGTCGACGAAGTTATCGCGGGCGTGCTGCCGGAAGGGAAGGAAAGTGTCATTCGTGCCCTTTCCAGAAAAGGGAAAGTCGCCATGGTAGGTGACGGAATTAACGACGCGCCGGCTCTTACAAGAGCGGACATCGGAATTGCCATCGGAGCAGGTACCGATATTGCCATTGACGCGGCGGATGTGGTACTGATGAAAAGCAGGCTCAGCGATGTGCCGGCAGCCATCCGGCTGAGCAGAGCGACCTTGCGGAATATTCATCAGAACCTGTTCTGGGCCTTTATCTATAATGTGATCGGAATTCCGCTGGCCGCGGGAGTGTGGTATCCGCTACTGGGCTGGAAGCTGAATCCGATGTTCGGAGCGGCGGCCATGAGCCTGTCCAGCTTCTGCGTAGTGACCAACGCCCTCAGGTTGAACTTTTTCAACATGAGAGATGCGAAAAAAGATAAAAAAATTAAGCAAAAAGAAAAACAGGAGGAACAGACAATGGAAAAAACAATCAAAATTGAAGGCATGATGTGCGGCCACTGTGAGGCGACGGTAAAGAAAAGCCTGGAGGCCCTGGAGGGAGTGGACGCGGCGGATGTCAGCCACGAAAAAGGAACCGCGGTTGTTACCATGAACCAGGAGATCGCGGACGATGTGCTGAAGAAGACGGTGGAGGATAAAGACTATAAAGTGTTGGAAATTAAATAAAGGGTGAATGCTGCGTTTCGGTTGAATAGGCTGCCGGAACGCGGCTTTTTTTTAGGATTATCATAGTCATGACCATCGGTATTGCTGTTTCCGCCTTTTGGACCGGGAAAAAGCGCGATTGTATCCCACACGCGAATATTGGCGCCAGTGGATACAAAACTTTCCCATTAGCGGGATCGGATTTCGGAAAAAACTTCGATTTTCTCCAGTTTCTCAAAAAGTGAAGCCGCAAACCCATAAGTTTTGTATCCACTGGCGGAAGATCGGGCTTTCAGGATACAAAGGAGAGGAAAAAGGAGTGGTTCGCCATCACCGGAGAAGCCCTTCAGCCCCAGAAGCAAGCAGTGTTCCGGTATTTACAGGGAAAAAAACGGAACAAAAAATCCGGATATATACAAATAAAAAATTTTCGGATATAATAAAAAGCAGGGAGGGGATGCAGATGCCAAATTTGAAAAACAACGAATTTCAGATGATCAGCGATATCCTGCTGGAATTATACTCGATGAATGATTTAAAAGAGATTGAACATCATTTCCTGATGAACGTCCGTGCCCTGATTCCTTATAATCAAAGCAACTTTCGCGCCGTCTCGCCTGACAGCGGGGAGGTCCTGAAAGACGGCACGGTTTTTATTGATACCGATGCGGCAATGATCCCTGTCTTTTTTCATAACATAGAGCCGGAAAAAAACTATCTGAAAAATTTGTTCAATTACAGAGAATCCATTGTATATAATGAAACGGATTTGCTGGATGAAGATGTCAGAAAGAATACAGAATTTTATCGTGATTACCTCCTTCCGCAGAAGATTCCCTATAGCTGCGGAATTATTCTGATTGAAGAGGAAAAACTGATTGGCGTAATCAGTATCTTCAGGAGCAGGGAGTGGGGGGACTTTACAGAAAAGGAACTGTTTATCCTCAATATTTTCAAAAATCATCTTACAAAAATCATTATGCGCTGTCTGCAAAGGCAGAAACAGACCATAGTGTTTGAGGACAGCAACCTGACTCCGCGGGAGCGGGAGATTGCGGAAATGATCTTTTCGGATGTCCCCAATTTCAATATTGCTCAGATGCTGTATATCAGCGCCAATACCCTGAAAAAGCATTCTTCCAATATATATAAAAAGCTCGGGGTATCTTCCAGAAATCAGCTGCGGCAGATGCTTTCGGAGATTGGAGATATGGGGGAAGAATCTTAATCTGCCCGCGATTCGGAGAGTTGAAAATGCATATACATTTGCATCAATGATTGAATATGCACAAGCGTCTTCCAGTTGCTTCCCGAAAATGTCCAAATTGAAAATTTTATAAAGTTTGGACACGTTTTTCCGGAGTTTCAGTACGGCTGTCCGAAATTTTCCGAGGCAGAATACCGGAAACCGTTGAAAAACGGAGAGAATCGCAGTGCATGAATATACTGGCGGTGAAAAAACGTGTCCAAAAACGGATTTTTTATCAAATTGGACAATTTTTGCAGCGGTCCTACCTTGGATTCGCCGCCCCATTTATCTGCTGGTTAATAGCGTTGGTACGAGTAATAGTTTCTGCCCCATGACTTCGACAGAATAAAGCGCGATTGTATCCCGCGCGTGAAGATTGGCGCCAGTGGATACAAAATTTTCCCATTAGCGGGATCGGATTTCGGAAAAAACTTCGATTTTCTCCGGTTTCTCAAAAAATGAAACCGCAACCCTATAAGTTTTGTATCCACTTGCGGAAGATCGGGCTTTCAGGCTACAGAATCGATCTGGAGGATAGCGACAGAACCCGGACGGGGGCAGTCTCAAAAGACTGCCCCCTGTCCGGGATCGGATTTCCTTTACATATTTTCCGATACAGGGCGGCACTTCTTTCCCATACCGGGCCAGCAGTTTGATGATCGCCGAGCTACATCAGTTTTGTGCTTTCCAGCTTTTCCATAAAGCGATCGTTTAAACGGATGACCGGTTTGCGCAGGACAAGTCCCAGGAGGAGGGAAGGAACCAGGAAGAGGAGCAGGAAGCCTAATTCCATCCAGTAGGTGTTCTGATAAAAACCGGCGATGCATTCCCGCATGGCAGCCATGCTGTGCGTGAAAGGCAGCAGCGGGTAGACGGCCTGGAAAAATCCGGGAGCGACCTCGATGGGGAAGGTGCCGCCGGAACCGGCCACCTGGATTACCAGAAGAATCACGCTGACGGCCTTTCCAATATCCCCGAAGGAGATGGTCAGGGTATAGATGATATTCACATATACGATGGACGAGATCCATCCTGCCAGAAGAAAATAAAAGGGGTGCTCGCACTGGATCCCCAGATAATACAGATCTCCCAGGCAGATCAGCGTGCTCTGAATCAGTCCGATCAGGAGAAAGATTAGTTGTCGGCCGAAGTAAAGCTGGTAATTCTTCAGATCAGTCAGTTTTTTCCTGGCGCGCCTGGAAACTGCAACTTTCAACATGGCTGCGAGGACGATTCCGCCCACCCATATGGCAAGGGTGGAATAAAAGGGCGCCATGGCGGAGCCGTAGTTTTCTACCGGATACAGCTTGTTGGTTTCCAGCTGCACGGGAGCCGCGAGAAACGCGCTGACCGTTTCCGGATCTTTTCCGAGGATCTCCTGCAGCGCTCCGACATCTCCGCTTTTCGCCGCATGGCGCATCTGCCGCAGCATGGACTCCACATGAGAAGAAGACTCGTCAAGAAGCGCGGCGGAAGTGTCAAGAGCGGCTTTTAATTCTCTGAGATCGGAGACCGCGGTATCGGTTGTTTCCGACAGGCCGGCGATTCCGCTGTCCATTTTTTTAAGAAGATTTACAGCGGAATTGCTGGTATCGCCCAGTGTTCCAAACAGTTTGCGGATCTGTTTTTGAATATCCTGATGATAATCGGACTGTAGAGCAGAAAACTCCCTGGAACTTTGCGCTGCCAGCTTTTTTAATTCTTTTCGGTAAGCGGCGCTGTTTTTTCCTGCGGTTCCAATCTTTTTTTGCGTATCTTTCAATTTGTCGCGAACCGCTTCCTGAGAAACGATGGACTCGTTGAGACCTCCAATAATTGGCCCCAGAAGTTCCGCGGTTTCGGGTACGGATTTTGTGAGATCCTGGAGGCTGTTTCGGACGCCGGTATAGCGGTCGATGATGGACTGTACTTCGGTTTCCAGACCGCCGAGGGAATCGGAGATAGAAGCGGTATCTTTGGAAGCGGAAGAAAAGGCGCTGTCGATTTCTTTGGAAACCGCCTCATAGCATGTTTTTCCCTGTGAAAGAACCGTTTTGACCGTATTCGCTGAAGAGGAGAAAGCTTTGGACAGACTGGCCGCCGAATCCCGCGCGCTTTTCAGTGTATCCAGGTTTTCTTCAGTATGCTCCCCGGACTGTTTTAAAAATTCCGAAGTTGTATCCAGTGTTTTCTGTATCGCTCCGGTCATGTTAGAAAAAGCAGTTACCGTACTGGCGGCGGCACGCAGATCCTGTGCGGTGCGCTCTACATTTTCCGTCAGCGCGGAAGCGATGGAACGAACGTCTCCCCGATCCGCAATAGCGGAAACGGTATCCAGAAGATCAATTCCAGCCTGCGTAATCGTTTCCGCGAAGATCTGATCGACCTGGCGGCGGACCGCACTGGAGCCTTTGTCCGTAATTTTCGGCGCGATGGCGTTTTCCTTTTCGTTGAGATAGTAACGGAGAGAAGCTTTTTCTGTATGGCTGGAAAACAGGCTCATCATATCCCGGCTGAAGCTTTCAGGGATGACAATAGCGGCATAATAGTCTCCCGATTTTACGCCTTCTATAGCACGCTCCGGGCTGACAAACCGCCAGTCCAGCTGCCGGTTTGTTCGCAGGGTGGAAAGAATGGTGTCTCCGAAATTCATGGTGATGGGAATCAGTTCGCTTTTATAGCCCGCGTCTTCTGTCGCTACGGCGACTTTCAAATTTCCGGTATTGCTGTAAGGATCCCAGCTGGCCGCGATATTGAACCAGGCGTAGAGACAGGGGACAACGCTAAGACCCAGCACGACGATCATCGCGATTACGTTTTTCCGAATATTGCGGGCGTCAGCCGAAAAAATCTTCCAGATATTCTTCATTTGGATCCTCCTTTCGTTTTTTCATCGGGTCCCTGCTTTTGTTTCATGGACTCCATGAGACTGCGGCTGGACATACCGGCAATGTGGCGGTGCCGCTTCAGTCGGTCGTGAATATACTCCAGACAGATTAGATACAGCGCGATGCCGATGATGGAAGCGATCCAGAGTACCAGAAAGACCAGACGCGAGTCGATGCTGAACATCAGAACCAGGAAAATCAGCGGAATTACAAGAATGCAGAAAAATCCCCGCCGTACGCGCGTTTTGTATTTCGATTCAAAGCGATCGGTTCGCTGTTTGAGTTTTTTTCGAAAATCCTCCTGATCCGACAAGACCTTTACAATGGTGGCCAGGCGGATATTGGAACGTCCGATGCCGCCGCTTTCTTCGCAGATCATCAGATCCGTTGCCGCCAGCTTTTTGTCGAACATCAGATTGAGGTTTAAAAACAGCGGGCGTATGGCGATGCCGATCAGCAGAGCCAGAGGTACATAGAGCGCCAGGCAGAGCAGGCTGACCGCGTAATGGCTGCCGTAGATTCCGGCAAGAGCTTCCCGCATGGCGTCAATTCCATAGGTGAAAGGAAGCAGGGGATGGAGTCCTTGGAAAAATCCCGGCGTCATTTCAATGGGGTAGGTTCCGGCAGAACCGGGAATCTGCACAATGACCAGGATGACGCTCAGGGCTTTTCCGATGTGCTTAAAGGTGATGGAAAGCGCGTATATGAGGTTGACATATACAAAAGAAGCCAGCATTCCCGCAAAGAGAAAAGCGGGCGGTGAAACGCACTGCACCCCCAGCAGCAGAAGGTCGCCAACGCAGATGATCAGGGCCTGGATCTGACCGATGACAATATAAAGGAGCCATCTGCCGAAATAGGCCTGCACCGGCGTGAAACGGGGAATCCGATTGTCCCGATCCACTTCCAGCCGGAAAATCGCGATCAGAACAATTCCGCCTACCCATATGGCGAGGTTGGTGTAAAAAGGAGCCATGGCGGAACCGTAGTTCTTCACCGGGTAGAACGCCTCGGTGTCCAGATTTACCGGCGCGGAGATGAAGTCCGCGGCAGATTCGCTGTTGATGTC
This sequence comes from Zhenpiania hominis, assembly GCF_014333425.1. GTDB lineage: Bacteria > Bacillota > Clostridia > Peptostreptococcales > Anaerovoracaceae > Hominibacterium > Hominibacterium hominis. Next base: position 8,383 of record NZ_JACRYT010000001.1, read on the forward strand.
GGTAAGTTTGAGGAAATCCTGATAGGCTTTTGAGTCTGAAAGCGCGTTGAGATCCGCAGTGACCTGGGACAGACGGGTCTGAACGGATTCCACGGCGCGTTTTGTGCCGGATACGGCGGACTTTGTATCGCGGAAACTCTGATCCAGACTTCCGACGATTTCCTTCATTTGTTCCGCGGAAGGGGAAACGCCGGAGAGAATTCCGGAAAGCAGGCCGGAAGTGTGGGACACCGAATCCAGGGAATGGTTTAAAGAAGGAAGCCCTTCCTTTTCAAAGGAACGTCTGGCCTTTTTGAGAGCCGCGCGGTTTTCTTTCAGCGAAGAAGCGATGCCGGAGGAAGCGGTTTCGGTGGAATTCAAAAGGTTTCCGATTCCTTTGTTTCCGGACTGAAGCTGCTTGAGCAGAGTTTGGTGACGTTGATTGTCCGCCTGCAGAGTACGGATTGCTTCGGATATCTTTGAGGACGCGCTGCCTGGGAGCAATTCGTCCAGAGCTTTCAACTGTTCGATGATCTTCTGGTTCTGCTGCAGGAGGCTCTGCAGCGAACGGATCATCTGATCGACATTTGTATTGACCGTCTGCGCCGTCGTGTTCAGACTGCTGATGTTGGAAACAGCCGTATTTCCGAGGCTTTGCAGCAGAGCGTCTCCATCGCTGAGGGTTCCGCCGAAGGAAAGAGAAAAGGCAGAAACATTCTTCCGGATGGAGGAGAGCAGATCCGACGCGTTGTCCAGGGATTCCGCGCCGGATTCGGCAGTTGTTTTTACATCGTCGAGCAGCGCGTTCGCGTCCTTTGTTCCATCGATCCCCTTGTCAAGGGCTGTCAGAAGGTTTCCAAGAACCTTCTGATAATGATCCAGATTTTGATTGACGCGATCTAATTTGGAAAGAGCGCTTTCTTTGGCCGCGGAAAACTCCCCGGTCAGCAGAGACGCGGAATCTTCGATCAGTCCGGACACCGTTTCCGCCGCAATCGCGACAAAGGTCGTATTGATTTCCTCCTGAATGGTCGAAGCGCCGGTATCCGTAATTTTCGGCGCGATGGCGTTTTTCTTTTCGTTTAGATAGTACAGGATTTGAGGCCGTTCGATCTTACCGGAAAAAACGCTGACAAGGGAGCTGCTGAAATCTTCCGGAATCACAATGGCAGCGTAATAATCGCCGGAACGGACGCCTTTCACCGCTTCTGTTTCCGTCACAAAGCGCCAGCCCAGTTCCCGGTTTTTACGCAGGTTCTTTACAATTTCATTTCCCGCGTCCAGCGTTCCCGCCGCTCCGCCTGCTACGCCCTGATCCAGGTTGGCGACCGCGATGCGGATGTTCTGCGTATTACTGTACGGATCGTAGTTCGCCGCGATATTGAACCACGCGTATAAAGACGGAATCAGGCAGATTCCGATTACGACAAGGAGCGCAACCCAGTTGTGCGTAATTCGCCGGATATCCCGTTTAAAAATTTGAACGATCGTCTTCATTTACTACCCCTTTTATCTGTAAACCGTATGCCCCTGACGGGACAACTTGAAGGTATTATAACAGAGAATTCAGGTAGAGTCACTATTCTAAAAGGGGAAATGTGTCTTTGGGGAAAAGGCGGAAAATTCGGAAAGAGAGGAGGGGAAAATTGAGAAAAAATCAACTATTTTCTATATTGACAAAAATGAAAATAGATCATATTATAAAAGTATCAATTGATACTTTCGGGGAAGGGGGGTAAATTGGAGAATGGGATTAAAGCACGAATTGAAAGTGAAATAGATGTTAAAGCATATCGTTTCCCCAAGAGAAGTGAAATGCGTGAATTTGGGAAAGTCTATAATGGAAAAGATGAAGTATATATTAAAATAAGAGTAGAACTTTTAGGAATGTATGGAAATGCTACAACATTTGTTATGTCATTTCATTTTGCAGAGAAACCGTTTGCACCGGACGTATTCCCTTATAGAAAGAATTAGGAGATGTTTTCATGAACATGAAAGTCATAAAAAGTGAAAATTGTTTATGCTCCTGCTGTATGGAAGAGCACGAAGTAAAAACAGTCCTTGTGACTGAAAAGGCGACTTTTAAGAATGTGAAAGTGGAATATATAGCCTCTTATTTATATTGTGATGTGGCAGAAGAGTTATATATGAATGAGAAGCAGATGCAAGAAAACGATATACATCTTAAGGACACATACAGAAAAAAAGAAGGGCTCTTAACATCTGACGAAATCAGTGCAATTCGTGCAAAGTATGATATCAGTCAGAAAGATTTATGTATTATACTTGGCTGGGGGGAAAAAACGATTACCAGGTATGAGAGCCATCAGGTACAAGATAAGGCGCATGATACAATTTTGAAAAAACTTGCTCAGGATCCGGCATGGTTTTTATCACTGTTGAATGATGCGAAAGAAAGTTTGTCAGAAGAGTCTTACCGAAAATCTTTAGAGGCAGCAACGGCTCTTTACGAGAAAGATCAGGATTCTTATTTGCGTAAGACGATAGAGGCATATTATGCAAAATTCCATGGGAATCGGTTGCTTCATGGAAATGCAAGTCTCGCATTGGATAAAGTTGTAGATGTCATACGTTATTTTGCTGCTTCTGATCAGATTACGAGTCTTTATAAGGTAAAACTAATGAAACTCATGTGGTATGCAGATGCACTTGCTTATAAGAAAAGAGGTTTTTCTATAACGGGATTAGTCTATCAGGCACTTCCGATGGGGGCAGTGCCGATAGCGCATAATCTTATTATTGATCTTAAAGGTGTTCCTTGTGAAGAAGTGGAAATTGCGGAAATAAATGCGTATCATTTTTCTTTAAATGAAAAAATCTCCTTCCCATCGCTTTCAGATGCTGATAAAAGTATTTTGGATATTGTTATTAGGAAACTTGGAAAAATGACCAAAAATGAAATTGTCGAATTTATGCACAAGGAACAAGCTTACATCTGTACTCATCTTAGAGATGAAATTTCGTTTGAATACGCAGAAAAATTGCAGATTTGATTAAAAAATTTTTTTCTTATCATCAGAAGTGCTGCCGGAGAAAGAGCCGGAAGCGGAGTTCCCGATATATACAGCGTATGGAACCAGCAGGGATGGGAACCTGCGGGACGGCTTCCCGCAGGCTCTATCTTATGCGGTTTTGAAAGTTGAACCCGCTCCTCAGATTTCACTGCAAGTTTCCCGCAGAGCTCCTTTCATTTCCCGTACATATTCGCCGATATAAGGCGGCGCGTCTTTTCCGTACTTTTCCAACAGCTTGATAATCGCCGAACCGACGATGGCTCCATCGGAGAGAGCGGCCATGGCTTTCGCCTGCTGCGGCGTGGAGATACCGAAACCGATGGCACAGGGAATATCTGTGTTTTGGCGGACAATGGAAAGGATGGAAGCGAGATCTGTCTTGATTTCCGTCCGGGTTCCGGTCACGCCCATGCTGGAAACGATGTAGAGAAAGCCTTCTGCCTCTCTGGCGATTTTCGCCGTGCGATCTTCGGAAGTCGGGGCGATGAGAGAGATTAAATCAACTCCATACTTATGGCAGTCAGGCAGAAACTCTTCTTTTTCTTCATAGGGCAGATCCGGCAGGATCAGTCCGTCGATTCCGATTTCTCCGCAGATGCGGATAAACCGATCCGCGCCGTAGGAAAACACCACATTGGCGTAAGTCATAAATACCAGCGGGATTTTCACATCGCGGCGCAGTTCCCGCACAAGCTGAAAGATATCGTCCGTCGTTACGCCTCCCTGGAGCGCCCGCAGGTTGGCGCCCTGGATAACAGGCCCTTCAGCGGTGGGATCGGAAAAAGGGATCCCCAGTTCAATAAGATCGGCTCCGTTTTCTACGGCAGCCCGTACAGCCGCGGCGGTAGTTTCCAGATCCGGATCGCCACAGGTAATAAAAGGAATAAACGCTTTACCGTTTTCAAATGCTGCTTTGATATTACTCATGAAGATCCTCCCCTCTGTATCTTGCGATGGCCGCGCAGTCCTTGTCTCCCCGGCCGGATATGGTAATAACGAGTATCTGATCCCGGCGCATGTCCGGCGCGATTTTCATGGCGTGGACTACTGCGTGAGCCGATTCGATGGCGGGAATGATGCCTTCGGTCTTTGCCAGATACTCAAAGGCGCGGACCGCTTCCTCATCGGTGACGGGCACATATAGAGCGCGGCCGATATCGTGAAGATGAGCGTGTTCCGGACCGATTCCCGGATAGTCCAGCCCCGCGGAAATGGAGTAAACCGGGGCGATCTGACCGTATTCGTCCTGGCAGAAATAGGATTTCATTCCGTGAAAGATGCCGACTCTGCCCGTATTGATGGTGGCCGCGGTTTCAAATCCGTCGATTCCCCGGCCGGCGGCTTCACAGCCGATGAGAGCCACGTCTTCATCTTCGATGAAGTGATAAAAGCTTCCAATAGCGTTAGAACCACCGCCGACACAGGCAATCACCGCGTCAGGAAGCCGTCCTTCCTTTTCCAGGATCTGCTGGCGGATTTCTTTGGAAATAACCGCCTGAAAGTCCCGCACAATCATCGGGAAGGGGTGAGGTCCCATAACCGAGCCGAGACAGTAGTGGGTGTCGTCGATGCGGCTGGTCCATTCCCGCATGGCTTCGGAAACCGCGTCTTTCAGGGTAGCGGTCCCCGTTGTTACCGGAACGACCTTCGCCCCCAAAAGGCGCATGCGGTACACATTGAGAGCCTGCCGGATCGTATCTTCTTCTCCCATGAATACAACGCACTCCATATCCATCAGAGCGGCGGCAGTTGCTGTGGCGACTCCGTGCTGGCCGGCTCCGGTTTCGGCGATCAGACGGGTTTTTCCCATTTTTTTCGCCAGCAGCGCCTGGCCGAGCACATTGTTGATCTTATGGGCGCCGGTGTGATTCAAATCCTCCCGCTTCAGATAGATCCTGGCGCCGCCCAGATCCTCGGTCATGCGTTTGGCGTAATACAGCCGGGAGGGACGGCTCGCGTATTCGCACAGCAATTCGTTCAGTTCCCGATTGAATTCCGGATCATTTTTGTAGAATTCGTAGGCATCTTCCAGTTCAATAACAGCGTTCATCAGGGTCTCCGGGATGTACTGCCCACCGTGGATGCCAAAGCGTCCTTTTTGATTTATCATTTCACAACTTCCTTTCCGCCGCGCCGCGGACAGCGCGGACAAAATCGTTCATTTTCTGTATATCTTTTACTCCATCCGTCTCAATACCGGAACTGACGTCCACCCCATAAGGGGCAAGACGCCGGATCGCGTCTGCCGCGTTTTCGGGAGAGAGACCGCCGGCGAGAAACCATGGCCTTCGGATCGGTTCCAGCAGATCCCAGTCAAAAACCGTTCCTGTTCCTCCGCCTCCGGAATCCAGGAGGATAAGATCGGCGGGGCTTTCGCAGGCAATCCGGACATCCTGAGGCGTTTTTACGGAGAAGGCTTTGATAATGGGACAGGAAGCAAGTTCCCGCAGCTTTCGGAGAAAGTCTTCGTCTTCGGAACCATGCAGTTGGACAACATCGATGATGCCGGAGCGAACCAGATCGGCAATCGCTTCCGGAGATTCATTTACAAAGACGCCGACGGGGGAAATCCCTTTGTTCAGTCTGGCGCGAAGTTTCCGAGCCTGTGCAGGGTCGACATACCGCCTGCTTTTTTTCGCGAAAACAAAACCAATATATTCCGGATTTAAGCGGTTCGCGGCTTCAATATCGCAGATTCTTGCAAGGCCGCAGAGTTTCAGCTTTGTCATACTTCCCTCCTCAGTTCCGCCAGTTTGGAAGACTTATCCGGCGCGCGCATCAGGGCTTCTCCGACGAGGACAGCGTCCGCTCCGATTTCTCGCAGCCGTCGGACATCCTCGCCATCCTTCACGCCGCTTTCCGATACAAAGAGTACATTTGGAGGAATCAGTTCCCGGAGCCTGCGGCTGTTCTCCGTATCTACGGAAAAGTCTCGGAGATTTCGGTTGTTAACGCCGATGAGCCGGGCGCCGCAGGAAAGGGCAGTTTTCACTTCCTGCTCGTCGTGCGCTTCGACAAGGGCGGAAAGCCCCAACCGGTCGCAGATTTGCAGATAACGCCCGATTTTCTCACGGCTGAGAATCGAAACGATGAGGAGCACTGCCGATGCTCCCAGCAGTTTTGCTTCATAGATCATATATTCATCCACGGTAAAGTCCTTTCTCAGACAGGGAATGGATACGGAGCCGGCGATTTCTTTCAGATAATCGTCTTTCCCCAGAAACCATTTCGGTTCTGTGAGGACCGAGATACAGTCGGCGCCGGCGTCTTCGTACTCTTTCGCAATCTGCAGATAAGGAAACTCCGGAGCAATCAGCCCTTTGGAAGGAGAAGCCTTCTTGCATTCGCAGATAAACGCGATGTCCGGTTTTTTCAACGCGTTTTCAAACGCGAAGTTCCCCTGGGGGAACGTGTCCGCCAGGTATTTGATTTGATCCGGCGGCAGGAGCTCTTTGGCGTTTCGGACGCGAAGCCGGGCGTAATCCGCCAGCTGATCGAGAATGTTCATGGGTCTATCCCTCCCTCTGGTTGCTGATGATCCTTACTTTTTCAAGGGTTTCGAGAGCCGCGCCCGAATCAATCAGCTGGGCGGCCAGGGCGATGCCCTCTTTGAACGTGTTCGCCTTTCCCCCGATATAAAGGGAGGCTCCGGCATTCATCAGCACCGCGTTCCGTCTGTGGCCCTGCTCCCCTTTGAGGATGCTTGTGGTGATTTCCGCGTTTTCCTGAGGCGTGCCTCCACGAAGATCGGCTTTTTCGCATCGGGAAAGACCGAAATCTTCCGGCGCGATGGTGTAGGTTTTGTACCAGCCGTCCTTGCATTCGCAGATTGTAGTGGGAGCACTGAGGGAGATTTCATCCAGTTTGTCCTGGCCGTAAACCACCATGCCACGCCGCACGCCCAGGCTCATCAGCACCTGAGCCAGTGGCTCCACCAGGTATTCGTCATATACGCCCAGCAGCTGCATGGAAGGGCTTCCCGGATTGGTGAGGGGACCCAGAATATTAAAGACTGTGCGAAATCCCAGCTCTTTGCGAATCGCGCCTACATATTTCATGGATGTATGGTATTTCTGGGCGAAGAAAAAGCACAGGCCCGCTTCTTTGAGCAGTTTTCGGCACAATTCCGGGCTCTGCTGGATGTTGACGCCAAGAGCTTCCAGGCAGTCCGCCGTACCGCACTGAGAGGAAGCCGCCCGGTTCCCATGTTTGGCGACCTTCATGCCTCCCGCGGCAGCCACCAGGGCGGAAGTGGTGGAAATGTTGAAGCTGTGGGCTCCGTCCCCGCCGGTTCCGACGATTTCAAAGAGATCGTCTCCAGCCTCCACTTTGGTGGCGCTGTCCCGCATGGCCGCGGCGCAGCCCGCGATTTCCACGATGGTTTCAGCTTTGGTGCTTTTTGTGGAAAGGGCGGCCAGGAACGCCGCGTTCTGGGTGGCGGTAGTCTGTCCGGTCATAATTTCACTCATAACGCTGTAAGCTTCGTCATAGGTAAGGTCTTCTTTATTTACAATTTTTACGATTGCTTCTTTAATCATGGGAGCCTCCTCCGGTATATTTGATAAAATTTTCCAACATGGTTTTTCCATCCGGCGTCATAATGGATTCCGGATGGAACTGAACGCCGTAGATGGGGTATTCCGTATGCTGCACAGCCATTACTTCCCCGTCCTCCGTTTCCGCGGTAATATTCAGGCAGGATGGAAGGGTCTCAGGGTCTACGGCAAGGGAATGATAACGGGCCACGGGAGCTGTTTTGGGACATCGCTGAAACAGCGGGCTGGTTTTGTCAAAGCGGACTTTGGACTGCTTGCCGTGCATCAGGGTACGGGCGTAGGTGATATCGGCTCCAAAGGCGGCGCAAATGGCCTGATGGCCGAGACAGACTCCCAGCATGGGAATTTCCGGTCCCAGAGCTGTTACCGCTTCCATGAGAATTCCCGCGTCCTCCGGCCTGCCCGGACCGGGGGAGAGAATGACACGATCCGGCCTCAGGGTCTTTATCTGATCGGTTGTCATTTCGTCGTTTCGGATGACCCGGATATCCGGATCGATGCTCCCGATCAGCTGGTACAGGTTATAAGAAAAACTGTCGTAATTATCAATGAGTAAAATCATAAGTCCGCCTCCTCCGCGAGTTTCAGCGCGTTTACAACGGCTTTCGCTTTATTGATACATTCCTCAAATTCGGTTTCCGGCACCGAATCCGCCACGATTCCGGCGCCGCTTCTCACAAACACCCGGCCGTTTTTCTTATAGGCGATGCGGATAGCAATGCAGGTGTCCATGTTTCCGGTAAAGTCGATATATCCGATGGCGCCGCCGTAGATGCCCCGTTTGTTGTTTTCCAGTTCTCCGATGAGCTGGCAGGCCCGGATTTTTGGAGCGCCGGAAAGGGTACCCGCGGGAAGTACCGCGCTGACAGCGTCCAGAGCGTCACAGTCTTCCCGGATTTCGCCTCTTACCGTCGAGCCGATGTGCATGACGTGGGAATAGCGTTCGATGGTATGAAAGCTTTCCACCTCCACGGTTCCAAAGCGGGAGACTTTTCCCAGGTCGTTGCGGCCCAGATCCACCAGCATGTTGTGTTCGGCGATTTCCTTGGGGTCGATGAGAAGATCTGCTTCCAGAGCTTTGTCTTCTTCCTCGGTCTTTCCTCTGGGACGGGTTCCGGCAAGGGGAAAGGTATGGAGCACACCATTTTCCAGTTTTACCAGCGTCTCCGGGGACGCGCCGGCGACTTCCACGTCGGTTCCGGAAAAATAGAACATGTACGGGGAAGGGTTCATGGTCCGCAGGATCCGGTAGGTATTGAGCAGGCTTCCCTCAAAAGGCGCGCTGAGCCGGTTGGACAGCACAATCTGGAAAATGTCTCCCTCATAGATGTGCTGCTTTGCTTTTTCCACCATTCGGCAATAAGCGTCCCGGTCAAAGAGGGGCGTCACCTCGCCCAGCAGCCGACCGGCGGGTTCTTCTTTCTTTTCTCCGGTACGCAGCAGCCGACAGAGCTGTTTTAATTCCATAACCGCCTTGTTGTAGCCGGTTCGCGGGTCGGACAGGGACATGTTGACGATGAGGATGATTTTCTGGCGGAAGTTATCAAAGGCGATGACTTTGTCAAAGAGCATCAGATCCACATCTTTAAAATTCTCACTGTCCTCGGTTTCCACCCGCACCGCCGGCTCACTGTAGCCCAGGTAGTCGTAAGAGAAATAACCGACAAGCCCGCCGGTGAAAGAAGGAAGATAATCGAAGCGGGGGCTTTTGTAGTCCGCCAGGATCTGGCGCAGGAAGGCGGAAGGGTCTTCCGTTTTTAGATGGATATTGCCTGCTTTCAGATCGCCGTCCGCGCAGGTGATTTCCAGCTTGGGGTCAAAGCCCAGGAACGTGTAGCGGCCCCATTTTTCCTTTTCGGTTACCGATTCCAGCATGTAACAGTGGGTGGATACGTTTTTCAGAATTCGGAGAGCTTCGATAGGCGTGCAGATATCCGACAGAATTTCACAGCTTACGGGAACCACGTTGTACTCCCTGCTTTCCGCGATTTTTTCCACGTCCTTTAAGCTCGGTAAAATGTTCATAAAGCAAACCTCCTGAATCATATAGTGTGTTACGGGAGTTCTGCCAGATCAATAAAAAAGTCCCTGACAGATGTTTTCTGTCAAGGACGAATAAAGCAATTTTCAGCAGCTTATCCGCGATGCCACCTTGATTCGCAAGCCTATTACAGACTGCGCCCTCAGCAGGATACCAGCATATCCCCGGCAACTGACGTATGCCCTCACGTTGCAGAATACTCTGCGCGAACTTTGCGCATTTGACTGCACCCTCAGCGGTCCATTTGGAAGATCTGTGTTTCACCCGACTCTCAGCAACACGGGCTCTCTGTAGAAGCATAATCAGCGTTATCTCCGCCTCATCGGTTTATTGTAATGAAGTGTAGCACAGATTGGGAATGGTGTCAAGGGGGGAATTTAAAAAACAGAGAAGACAGACAGGCGGATGTCGGCTTCGTGATGGAATCATATTATGAAAAAGACAAATTGCTTATAAGAATTACAGGGCTACGGAGTGTGGAGCGGGGAAGAATGCGAAATGTATAAATAATTAAATAGAAGAATAAAAATTTGCCCAACTTTCTGCGCCCGCCTATGGAAATTGTCCAATTACTGAAATTTTATCTATTTGGACACGTTTTTTGAAAGAGACAGGCTGCAAGCCGGGCGAATTCTTCTGTCAGACAACCTGTAACCATTGGAATCAGATAGGAAATGGCAGAGGAGCGAAAAAACGTGTCCAAAAGGGGATTTATCCGCGGATTGGACACGTTTGCGTCTGTAGATATAGGAAGGATAGAAATTCTTTATACAAAAAATATTTCAGAAAGAGCCAATGAATTGATTTTATAAATTAGACACAGGCAATCCCGTTGTTTATAATAAAAGAAGCGTTTAGTAAAGAGAAAATGGGAGGAACTGTGTGAATTACATTGGTTTGGATCTAGGATCCACAGCAGTAAAAGTCGTGGTAAGAGGTGCGCACATGATGCAGTTCTTAATGCCCACAGGTTGGAGCAGTAGGGAAACGGCATTGCAGATTAAACAACTGCTGCTGAAGGATGGTGTTGACATGGACAGCGAAGAAACGGTTGTTGCGGCAACCGGATATGGAAGGATCTCTGCTGACTTCGCAGATTATATTATTACAGAAATTTCTTGCCATGGAAAAGGTGCTTATGCGCTGACAGGTCGGAGCGGTACGGTTATCGATGTAGGGGGGCAAGATACAAAAATTATTCAAATGGAGAATGGAAAAGTTTCTGACTTCTTGATGAATGAGAAATGTGCCGCAGGAACTGGAAAGTTTGTTGAAATTATGGCAAACCGTTTAGGCATTACAATTGAAGAACTGTTTCGCATGGCACAAGAGGGAACCCCTCTTCCAATCAGCTCTTTATGCACGGTTTTTGCAGAATCAGAAGTGATTACCTATATTGGAGAGGGACAGGAAAGAAAAAATATTGCGGCAGGTATTATTGACTCTGTAGGCACAAAAGTTGCCCAGATGTATAAACGACACCCCTCGAATAAGGAAATTTTTCTGACAGGAGGGCTCAGCCATAATTCCTATTTTGCGGAGGTGCTGGCAGATAAGATCGAAAAGCCCGTTAAGATTATGGATATGGGAAGATACGCAGGCGCTTTAGGAGCAGCAATTTTCGCAGAAGAAAAGAGTAAGGAACTCTTTAATGGAAGAATGTGTATAACATATAAAAAATAAAACGAGAATAAAAGGCGAGAAAGGAGCAAGGATAGATCCTAAAAGGGGTCCTTGCTCTTTTTGTTGCGTTTTTACACTGATTGTAGAACTGCAAGGGAATTAAGTATAAAATAGGCAAAAGAAACGAATGCTTTCGAGGGAGTCTTCAAAACAGCAAATTGAAAGATGATTAAAACCAACGAGCTGGGAATTGATAAGTCCGCGCTGACAAGAAAAATGAAAAAGTATCAAAACGTATGTGGGTTATGACGACGCGATGAAAGAGGACTTTCGTGTGCTGAATTATTCGCTGACGCGGGCCGCGTTTGGATAGAGGAGATATGGCGTTTTGCATAGAAAGGGTATGCGAGTCTGCGTTTATCTGAACGTTTTTTTTCAAGTGATCCTTGAAAACGATTGAAATTTTCGATATTTGCCAGTGGCATAGTAATTGCATTATATAAACAATGGGTAATGACAGAAAATTAAAATAGAAAGGAACTAGGAATTATGATTAAAAGAGCGCCAACATTATGGGAATCTGTCTTTGCGCTGTTGTCTATGGTAGTAATTATTACAGTGGGATACATAGGCTTTGGGGTCAGAGTAGAACCTTTGATGATCATTTCCGCAATTGTGGCAGGCCTTCTTGCCAGGAGAGTGGGAATGCGGTGGAAGGATATCGAAAATGCGATCTGTCAAAAACTGATTCAGGCAACGCCGGCCATTCTGATAATGTGGACAATTGGGATGGTAATTGCCACCTTTATTTTTAGTGGTTCAATCCCGATGATTATTTATTATGGACTGGAAATTATTAATCCGCAGTATTTATATGTGTGTGCCTTCCTGGTTTGTGTGGTACTGTCCATTGTCACAGGGACATCCTGGGGATCTGCAGGAACGATTGGTGTAGCGATGATGGGTGTCGCAGCGGGGCTGGACATGCCTCTTCATATTACAGCTGCTGCTGTAATATGCGGAGCAATTGTTGGGGATAAATTATCACCTTTGTCAGAAACTACGAATCTGGCACCGCTCTGCGCGGGCGTCAACTTATATCAGCATATCCGTTCTATGATGTGGACAACAATACCGGCGGCAGTCATATCACTTATGTTCTTTTTCATTTTGGGACAACAGACAGAGATTACAAGCACGGAACTACCAGAAGGTGCTGTAGAAACCATGAGAATTCTGTCCGACATGTACAATTGGAACCCTCTGCTCCTGTTACCATTTGTGGTAATCTTGGTAGCGGCTTTTACAAAGCAGCCGCCGGTTCCGACGATGGTAGGCGCATCTCTGCTGGCCCTGGCAATTGGAGGTGTTTACCAGGGGTTTAATGTGGTAGATGGATTTGCTTCAGCAATTACAGGATTTACAACGGATATGATTTATGCAAATCCAGTTTCCGATGCAGTAGCGGAACTATTGAATCGGGGAGGTATGACATCAATGGTGGGCATTGTAGTTGTAATTTATTGTGGTTACGCATATGCGGCCATTATTAGTAAAGCTGGTTTTTTGGAAACTGCAGTGGCTCCTATTCTCCATGCGGCGAAAACCAGGTTCTCCCTGATTGCAGTTACTCTGTTTACTGATTTAATTGTGCTGTGCTGTTCGGGATCTTCGTATCCAGCTTCAATTATGACGGCGGAAATTTACAAGAGAGAGTTTGTAGAGCGGGGAATTGATAGGAAGGTACTTTCCAGATGCTTGGAAGATGTAGGAACGATGGTAGCACCGCTGATTCCCTGGGGCGGTTCGGGTGCTTTCTATATTACAACACTGGGAGTATCGGCATTTGGATCAGAAGGGTTTGTGCCATACTGTGTCAATTCTTATCTGAATCCAGTCATGGCACTGATTTGCGCAGCGACAGGAATTGGCATTTACAAGCTTTCAAAGGAGCAACAAAAAAAAGAACTGGAGGAACTGGATAAAGAGGAAAACGCTCTTTAACAAGACTCAACCGGAAGTGTATTATGAAAGGGGGGCAACTGAGGCCCCCCGGCATACAAACACAAGAATAAGAGGTCAGGAGCAGGAATATGAGGAAAAAAATAAAACAGATTGCCGTAAAAGAGATCATGCGAAAACCGGTTATCACTTTGCACGAACAGGTGAGCGTCCGGGCGGCCATACCGAGTTTTTCTTCGTTCAATGTCCATATTATACCAATTGTTGATGAGGAAAACAGGCTGAAAGGTGTGATCACTGCGGAACATCTGCTGGAATATTTGCTGCGGGATTTTGACCTGGACATTCCTGTTTCTGACTGCTTTGATGACAGAAGTCTGAAAACAGTGGAACTGGATGCCAGAATCAAACCGGACGAGGTTGGCAGATATGAATTAATTTGTGTAAAACAGGAAGAACATTTAGAAGGGGTTATTGAAGCCAGCAGTATTTTAGATTGGTATGGTTGGAAGTCTGGCCTTCTGCGGCAGACGGAAGAAAAGTGTCGAGAATACGAGATGATTTTTAATTATTATTATGATTCTATTTATGAAATCGACGCGGAGGGCATTATTTTAATGGCAAATCCGGCGACCAGGAGAATTACTGGGAAAACGCCCGATGAACTGATTGGAAGAAATATAAAAGAAATTGAACAGGAAAAGATTTATTTCCCATCAGTTGTGAACAGTGTTCGGGGAACGAAAAAAACAACAACGATTATACAGAATGTAGAAGGAGAGCGGAAGGCTCTGGTAACCGGAGTGCCAATTTTCAACGAAGAAGGGTGTATAGAACGGATTATTACTGCGACAAGAGATTTAAAAGTGCTAATTGAGGAAGTTGAAAAAAATCCAATGCAACAGGAAATTGACAGTTTAGTAAACCGGCTGCAGCGGACGGAATCGCTGGTGGAAAAATATTTTGCAGAACTGCGACAACTGCGAAAGGAAAAGACAGAAGAAAAACGAATTACAAGCAAGAATAAGGAAATGCGTCTGGTGCTGGAGTTGGCGAAAAAAGTCGCACCTGTTGACAGTAATGTATTGATTCTTGGGGAATCCGGAACCGGAAAAGATTTGTTGGCGAATATGATTCATAATATGAGCAGGAGATGCAGTGGCCCTTTTATCAAAGTGAACTGCGGTGCGATTCCGGGAAACATTTTGGAGTCGGAGCTATTCGGATATGAAGAAGGAGCTTTCACCGGAGCACAGAAAAATGGAAAAGCGGGATTATTGGAAATTGCAGATGGAGGAACAATTTTTCTCAATGAGATTGGAGAAATGCCCTATCAGCTTCAGGTTAAGTTACTGCAGGCTATACAGGATAGGAGTTTTATCCGACTGGGCGGTTGTGAGCCGAAAGTTGTAGACATCCGAATTATTGCGGCCACCAATAAAGATCTGCGGATTGCGGTAGAGCAGGGGGAATTTCGGGAGGATCTGTTTTACAGACTGAATGTGATCCCCATGACCATTCCTCCACTGCGGGAACGAAAAGAGGATATACCGGCATTGGTATTCGATTTTTTGAAGCAGTTTAATGAACAATACAGGCGGAACAAGCACATTTCCTCTAGGACCATGGAGCTTTTGCTCAACCATGAATGGCCAGGAAATGTAAGGGAACTTGAAAATCTAATAGAACGACTGGTGGTTGTCAGCAAGGATGACACCATTTATCCAGATGACCTTCCTTTCGAACTGTTGCTCAAAGCAGGCCGCCGAGATGGACCACATATACGGCTAACAGAAGGGGAGGGGCTTCAGGAAACATTGGATAAGGTAGAAAAGAATATTCTCTGCGAGCTATATCAAAAATACAAAAGTACAAACAAACTCGCAGAATTATTGAAAATAAATCAATCCACTGTTGTGCGGAAGCTTAACAAATACGGCATTACAGAAAAGTGATGATATGCGGAAACGCATAAGGAAGATATGCAGGGACCACAGGAAACAGAAATATTCGATAGGGGAATACGGGAATGCATCATAGGAAAAAGCAGGAGTTTTCAACATATATATTGTTTTTTTCGAAACGGTGGGAATTGGCATAAGGATTGCTTTATAAGTAAATGTCATTACCCAAATCGAAATTGAATCGGAAAAAACAAGTAAAGAAGGTGAAACAGATGAAACAGAAAAGCCTTGATTTGGAAATTGTCAAAATCCATGATATTCAATTTGGAGAAAAGACGGAAATTAAAGAACATGTGCTGACAATTCAAAAAGAGGAATTGAAAAAAATCCTGGAGTGTGAAGAGTTTTCTTCCGTAGATATTCAACTGGCAAGACCCGGCGAATCGATTCGGATTATTCCGGTTAAGGATGCGATTGAGCCAAGAATCAAGCCGGACAGCGGAGAATACTTCCCCGGAATTTTGGGAAAGTATGATTCTGTAGGAGAAGGAAGAACGAGGGTTCTGGAGGGCTGCTGTGTCATTACGACAGGAAGAATTGTGTGTTTTCAGGAGGGCCTGATCGATATGAATGGTCCGGGGACGGTTCATTCTATTTATTCTCACATGAATAATGTAGTGTTAGTGGCAGAGCCGGCAGAAAACCTCTCTCCGGAAGAGCATGAGGCGGCCGTACGCAAAGCAGGTCTGAAAATGGCGCACTATCTTGCAAAAGCGGGAATGGAAGTGGAAGCGGATGAAGTAAGAACCTATACTTTGAACAAAGTTGATCCAAAACTGCCGCGGCTGATGTATGTAAATCTGGTATTGGCACAGGGTCTGCTCCACGATAACTATATCTATGGGGAAGATGCGAAAAAATTGCAGACCATGCTAATGCATCCGAATGAAATGATGGATGGAGCAATCGTATCTGGTAACTGTGTAACTGCCTGTGATAAAAATACAACATATGATCATCAGAATAATCCTGTTGTAAAAGATATGTATGAGAGACACGGAAAGGATTTAAACTTCTGTGGCGTGATTTCGTCTCCAATCAGTACAATTCTGGCAGAAAAAGAGAGAGGCGTTATGGAAATTTTATCAATTGCGCGGCTCCTTGATATTGATGCCATAGTTGTAACAGAAGAAGGTGGAGGTAATCCAGAAGCGGATATTATGATGATAGCCGAAGAAGCAGAAAAAGTCGGAATTAAGACAGTAATTTGTGTACATGAAAATGCGGGAGACGACGGATCTTCCGAGCCTCTTGCCAATTCGAATCCTGCAGCGGACGCAGTGGTTACTGCGGGAAACAATAATGAATTCATCGTCCTGCCGCCGATGAAAAAGACCATCGGACATCTGGAAGCGGTTGATGTTCTCGCTGGAGGAGTAAGCGACGCGCTTCAGGAAGACGGGAGTGTGAGGGTAAGACTTGCGGTCATTATGGATGCGGCAAGCAACCTGGGAATTACAAAACTAAGAGCAGTTACATACTAAGACAGGAGGTGAATCCAGATGAAAATTATTCATTATATCAATCAGTTCTTCGGGCAGATTGGCGGAGAAGAAAAAGCAGATTATCCTTTTGAAATACGGGAAACAGTCGTTGGACCCGGTATGATGTTGAAAGGGCTTTTAGAAGATACCAATGAGATAGTAGCTACGATTTTATGTGGAGACAATTATTTTTCAGATCATACAGATGAAGTAGTAGCACAGATCAAGGATGCACTGCGCCGCTATAATGCGGACTTGGTCGTTGCAGGGCCGGCATTTAACGCAGGGAGATACGGAATGGCCTGTGGACAGGTATGTAAAATCGCCTATCAGGAAGGAATCCCTGCAGTTTCCGGTATGTTTGAAGAAAACCCGGGGCTGGAGCTGTTCCGGATGTATGGGTTCATCTTCCCTACGGAAAATAATGCGAGAGGAATGAAAAAGGCTCTGGAAAAAATTGCAGGTTTTGTGAACCGATTTGCCAGAGGGGAGGACGTGCTGGATTATGAGAAGGAAGGGTACTTCAAACGCGGACTGCGTAAGAATGTCTGGACCGAGCATGTGGGAGCCCACAGAGCGGTAGATATGGCATTGGATAAAGTGGCGGGAAGACCGTTTAAAACGGAGCTGGAGATGCCACAATTTACACGGGTTGTGCCTAGCCCTCCAATTGCGGATCTGAGTAAGGCTAAAATCGCACTTATTACTACATGTGGACCGGTTCCTACAGGCAATCCGGATCGAATAGAGGCACATGCTGCGACAAAATGGAGAATCTATCATGCGGAAGATTTTGGTGGATCGGAAATGAAGCAGACAGAGATCGCCCATGGTGGATATACACCGAGTTTTGGTAATGGAAACGGCAACCGCGTAGTTCCGCTAGATGCGATGCTTCGCTTGGAACAGGAAGGTTTTATTGGAGAGCTGGATAAAAATATTTATGTAACAGTTGGGAATTCTATGCCTGTAACCAGAGCGGCCGAGTTTGGAAAAGAAATTGCCAAATCTTTAAAAGACAGCAGTGTTGCAGGAGCAATTCTAACATCGGCTTGAGGAACCTGTACACGTTGCGGTGCAACGATTGTAAAAGCTATCGATGAAGCGGGTATCCCGATTGTGCATGTATGCACGATTGTTCCAATTTCAAAGGCCGTGGGAGCAAACCGAATCTATCCGGCAGTAGCGATTCCGCATCCTACAGGATTTCCGGAGGAATCGCCAGAAAAGGAAAGAGAACTTCGGTACGAGCTAGTAAAGAAGGCCTTGAATACTCTTACTGTGGATATTCAGGACCAGACGATCTTTAAATAAAGAAAAAAGAGAGGGCCAGGCCATGTGCTACATGATTATTACCAATAATCCGGAAGTAGAACGTTATGTTAAGCGAAAAAAGAAACAATTTATTGTTTCAAAGAGAAATGGGACAGTCAAAGAAGTTGTAATGGAAACAAGGCGTCTGCTGATGGAAGGATGGAGCCTGGTCTGCGACCCTCTCGGAGGGAGAAAGGAACGGGCAAATCCATATCTGACCGTAGTAGTTGGAAGAAACGGAACACTAGAATCCATCACCTGTGATGTGCTGAGAGTTGAGCAGCTGCTGGATATTTATTATCGGAACAGAAGCTATTTGGAGGGTCTATCCGAGCGCCAGAGAATGGATTACAGTGCGATTGACTGCTCCCTGACCTGCGGGGCTTTAGACAAATTATAGAGAAAGGAGAAACATATGGGTAAATTGTATGATGTAATCATCATTGGAGGCGGTCCGGCAGGCCTGGCGGCGGGCCTTTACGCCGGAAGGGCAAGGCTTTCTACGCTGTTGATTGAAAAAGACAAAGAGGGCGGACAGATTGTTCAGACCGCGGAAATTGAAAACTATCCGGGAGGCCTTGCAGAGGAATCCGGTCCGACCCTGATCGACCGCATGAGTAGCCAGGCAGATAAATTCGGCGTAGAAAAGGTAATCGACACCATCGAAGATATGGAACTGGCGGGAAAAGAAAAATTACTCACAGGGAAAAAAGATACCTATCGGGCGAAAGCGGTCATTATCGCGGCAGGAGCATCGCCAGTGCCCATCGGCTGTCCGGGAGAGAAAGAATTCACTGGAAAGGGTGTATCCTACTGTGCAACCTGCGACGCTGCCTTTTTCGAAGACTTTGAAGTATATGTGGTAGGGGGTGGAGATTCCGCAGTGGAAGAGGCCCTTTACCTGACAAAATTCGCAAGAAAAGTAACCATCATTCACAGAAGGGATCAGCTGCGGGCCGCAAAATCCATCCAGGAAAAGGCTTTTGCTAATGAAAAGATCGATTTCCTATGGGACAGTGTTGTAAAAGAGCTGAAAGGCGACGGCCTTTTGGAATCTATGGTAGTAGAAAATGTAAAGACAAAGGAGAAAACCGAAATCAAAGCGAGCGAAGAAGATGGAACCTTCGGCGTGTTTGTGTTCATCGGTTTTAAGCCGGCAAGTGAAATTTTTGAAGGCAAAGTCAGGATGGACAATGGCTACATTGTAACGGACCCGGATATGAAAACAAATGTAGAAGGGGTATTCGCGGCAGGAGATATCCGTGTCAAGAGCCTGAGACAAGTGGTGACAGCAGCGGCGGACGGCGCGATTGCCGCCGTGCAGGCAGGAAAATACATAGAGGAAAATGAATAGGAAGGAGAAACTGTGATGATTATTTGCGACAAAAAGACATTTGAACCGGAAGTCCTTCAGGCAGAAGGCACAGTACTGGTGGATTTCTTTGGAGATGGCTGCGTTCCCTGCGCGGCACTGATGCCTCATGTTGAATCCCTTTCTGAAAAATATGGGGATAAGATAAAATTTTGCAAACTGAATACAACTTCCGCAAGAAGACTGGCCATCAGCCAGAAGATCATGGGCCTTCCGGTAATCGCCATTTACCAGAATGGAGAAAAAGTGGAGGAACTAGTAAAAGATGACGCGACACCGGAAGCCATCGAAGAAATGATTAAGAAATATATATAATCTGTTTATATATATGGACTTGGGAAGAAAGGAGGATCTAAAAATGGCATTGTTGAAAGACAAAAAAGTTGTGATTATCGGCGACCGTGATGGAATTCCGGGACCTGCAATTGAAGCGTGCGCAAAGAGCGCGGGCGCGGAAGTTGTTTTCTCATCCACGGAATGCTTTGTTTGAACGGCCGCAGGGGCAATGGACCTGGAGAATCAGAAGAGAGTAAAAGAGTTTTATGATCAGTACGGGAAGGACGATCTGGTTGTACTTCTCGGCGCCGCGGAAGGAGAAGCTGCGGGACTGGCAGCAGAAACCGTTACTCTTGGCGATCCGACTTATGCAGGGCCATTGGCCGGAGTCTCGTTGGGACTCACTGTATATCACATCTGTGAACCGGAAGTCAAAGAAGAAATTGATGAAAGTGTTTACGATGAACAGATCAGTATGATGGAAATGGTGCTTGACGTTGATGATATTATCAGCGAAATGAAAGCAATTCGGGATCAGCTGTAAACCATTTGATGTGTTGACATTTAGGGAGCGGGGCCCCGGTATACGGGGCAGCGCTTCCAGCAAACGAAAATAAAGGAGTAGAAAAAATGGGAGGATATGCTGTACTGAAAGGGATGAGTTATACCCTTGCGATTACACCGGACATGGTGTTACATAATGGGACCACACAGACAACGGAACGTGTTGTTAATCCGGATTCTGAATACTTGAAGGAACTGCCCGGACATATCCGTTCGTATGAGGATGCTCTGGCATACCTGCCGAATCAAGTATATATCGGAAATAAAACACCGGACGATCTGGAAACGACCAAGTTCCCCTGGTATGACAAAAAATGCGAAGGCAAAAGAAAAGGCAAATACGGTGAAATAATGCCGCAGGATGAGTTCCTGGGGTTGATGCAGATTTGTGATGTCTTTGACTTGGTAAAGCTTGAAACGTCTTTTGCCGATGAAGTTCGAAGAAAACTTGCGGCTCATGCGCTGATTGGTGAAGAAAAAGCTGCGATTTTAGATAAAAATGAAGAAACGGTTGAGGATATTAAAATCCTTGTAGAAGAAGAACATGCCGAACCTCTTTATCATAACGGAGTTTTAGTGGGGGCTGTGAAACGGGCACATGATGTGGATGTGAATCTGTCAGCCCATGTGATGCTGGAGAATTTGGTGACAAAGGCATCGAGCGTTTTATCTCTGCTGCATCTTTTAGAAACTTCCGGTATTGACGCCGGTGAAGTGGAATATGTGATCGACTGCTGTGAAGAAGCCTGTGGAGATATGAATCAGAGGGGAGGAGGCAATTTCGCAAAAGCAGCAGCAGAAGCGGCAGGTCTTATGAATGCCACTGGATCAGACGCCAGAGGATTTTGCGCAGGGCCGGCCCACGCTTTACTGTCTGCAGCGTCCCTGATTAAAGCGGGAACTTTCCGCACAGTAGTTGTTACAGCAGGAGGCTGTACAGCTAAACTGGGTATGAACGGCAAGGATCATGTGAAAAAGGGGATGCCGATTTTGGAAGACGCTATCGCAGGATTTTCCATATTGCTTACGGCAGATGACGGAGAAAGTCCACAGATTCGGACAGATATTGTGGGGAGACATACTGTGGGGACCGGTGCCTCGCCGCAGGCAGTAATCGGTGCGCTGGTAACAGAACCTCTGGATCGGGCAGGTTTGAAAATTACAGATGTCGACAAATATTCTCCGGAAATGCAAAATCCAGATATTACAAAACCAGCCGGCGCGGGAGATGTGCCGGAGGCAAATTATAAAATGATTGCGGCGCTGGGTGTAAAGCGTGGGGAAATTGAAAGAAAAGAGATCCCTGAATTTGTAAAGAAACATGGAATGTGCGGATGGGCGCCGACACAGGGACATATTCCTTCCGGAGTGCCTTATCTGGGATTTGCTAGAGAGGCGATTATGGAAGGCCGCATAAAACGGGCGATGATCATCGGAAAGGGCAGTCTGTTCCTGGGCAGAATGACAAACCTGTTTGATGGAATCAGTTTTCTGGTAGAGAAAAATGATGGAAGCAGTACATCGGATACAGGGAACAATGAGGCGGAAGTGAAAGCTCTGATCGGGGAAGCCATGCGTAGATTTGCTGACGGACTTCTCAGCGAATAAAGCGGAAAGGAGAAGGGGATGTCAGAAAAGAAGATAAGAAAGATGATTGGAGAGATCTTCCTGGAGCTGGCAGAAGGGCTTGAAACCGGACAGCTTGGGAAGACGCCTGTAATTGGAATTGCGGCGGACGGCAGTGAACATGGGAAAGAGAATCTCAAGGAAGCAGCTGGATTGGCTGCGGAAAGAGGGATAAAAGTCCACCTGATTGAAGGGGAAGACTCCCATAAAGCGATGGAAAATCTGTTAGAACAGGGAGAAATCGACGGGGCTGTAACGATGCATTATCCTTTTCCCATCGGCGTATCAACAGTAGGCAAAATTGTTACTCCAGCAAAGGGAAAAACCATGTTTCTGGCGACAACAACAGGAACATCCGATACGGATCGGGTTTGTGCATTAGTAAAAAACGCAATTTATGGTATTATTGCAGCAAAAGCCGACGGGACGGCCCATCCAACGGTAGGAATTGCCAATATTGACGGTGCGCGCCAATGTGAAAAGGCATTACGCAGACTGCAGGAGGGAGGATATCCTATTTCCTTTGCAGAATCAGCCAGGGCGGATGGAGGTGTTGTAATGCGTGGAAATGATCTCCTTACGGCGACGGCGGATGTGATGGTGATGGATTCTCTAACCGGAAATCTGATGGCGAAAATCTTTTCATCTTATACAACAGGAGGAAGTTTTGAATCCCTGGGATGGGGATATGGACCGGGAATCGGTGAAGAATTTGAGAAAACAATTCTGATTATCTCAAGAGCATCGGGAGCGCCGGTAATTGCGGCAGCTGCTGAGTACGCAGCCCATCTGATTCAAAATGACATGAACCGTATTGCCAAAGAAGAATTCAAACTGGCGAAAAAAGCGGGGCTTTCCAGGGTTTTGAACGAACTGGCGAAAAAAGAGACTGCGTCTAAAACAGAAGAAATTGTGGCAGCTCCACCTAAAGAGGTGGTTACCGCTCAGATTCCGGGGATTGAAGTAATGGATCTGGAGGATGCGGTAACCGCTCTCTGGAAAGAAAAGATTTACGCAGAAAGCGGTATGGGATGTACAGGTCCAATTATCCGCATCAGTGAAGCAAATAAAGAAAAATCCGAAAAAATACTTTCCCATAAGGGGTTTATTTAAGCAGAACTTCAGGAATCCTATAAGAAACAGGACTCGCATACTCCTGTTTCGCATAAATAGCAGGACAGACGGTTTTCGTCCAGGTACTCCTTACCATTAGACGATAAATTCTTTATGATGAATAAGCAAAATCGTCTTTCCTGCTTGAGAAATCTGTATGAATCCTTATTATGATATGGGGGTAGATGGGTGCTGGTGTGCCTTCCGGTCTTCAAAACCGGTTCGGGGAGTTAAGAGCTTCCTGGGTGGGTTCGATTCCCACATACTCCCGCCATTTTTATCAAAGCAGGAGGAGATACATAATGGAAAAAAGACAGCTTCTTTCCAGGCTTCCAAGTGTCGATGAAGCGCTGAAGGATCAGCGCTTATTTGCGTTTTTTGAAACTACAGCAAGAGAGCTGGTCACAGACAGTGTCCGAGAAGTCATAAATAATGCGCGTCAGCGGATTTTAAATGGAGAAGCCTTGGCAGAACCGGATAGAGACATCCTGATTCAGGAAATGGTCAGTCTGGTTCGGCAGAAAAAGAGGCACAGCTTGACAAAAGCCGTCAATGCGACAGGTGTTGTCCTTCATACAAATTTGGGACGCGCGTGTCTTTCCAGAGCAGCCTGCGAAAATGTCATTCGTACCTCAGAAGGTTACTCGACTTTGGAATACGACGTAAAAAAAGGCAGTCGGGGATCGCGTCATAATCATGTGGAATATCTGATTACGAAAATCACAGGCGCAGAGGCGGCCATGGTAGTTAATAACAATGCGGCAGCAACGATGCTCTGTCTTTCCACTCTGGCAGAGGGGCAGGAAGTCCTTGTCTCCAGAGGAGAACTGGTGGAAATCGGAGGATCGTTTCGAATTCCTGATATTATGAAACAAAGCGGTGCGACTCTTTACGAAGTAGGAACCACGAATAAGACGAGAATTGAAGACTATCAAAGGGGGATTAACGAACAGACCGCGGCAATTATGAAGGTCCATACCAGTAATTACCGAATTATCGGGTTTACTGCGGAAACCTCCCTTGAAGAACTGGCAGCGCTGGGAAAAAAGTGCGGCATCCCGGTCCTTTACGATATGGGATGCGGCCTGATGTACGATCTTCAGCCCTATGGAATCTGTGAGCCTTCTGTGCCGGAAAGCCTGCGGACAGGAATTGATGTGATTTTATTCAGTGGGGACAAGTTGCTGGGGGGACCACAGGCAGGAATTCTGGCTGGACGAAAAGATTTGATTGACAAAATGAAGCGACATCCTCTAGCTAGAGTTTTGCGGGTGGATAAAATGACTCTGGCCGCATTGGAGGAAACGTTCCGAGCGTATCTGGATCCGGAGAAAGCCAGAACAGAGATTCCAGTGTTGGCTATGCTGACGGCTTCCTCACAGGAGCTGAAAGAACGAGCGCAGCAGCTTGCGTTGAAATTGGAAACACAGGGCGGATGCAGTGCAGAAGTGGTTCCTGTGAAAGATCAGACAGGCGGAGGATCCGCGCCGACTGTGTTGCTGGACGGATGGGCTGTCGCCATAGAAAACGGGATAGCACCGGAAAAGATGGAACGCTTGCTCAGGAGCAGAGAAGTGCCGATTATTGCGCGAATTATTCGAGAACGGGTACACTTTGATATACGGACGATTGCAGACAATGAACTGGATGAAATTACCGAGGCTGTATCTGAAATTACAAAATCCGTAGAAGGAGGAGAGAGGCAGTGAAGCATGTCATTATGGGTACAGCGGGCCATGTAGATCATGGAAAGACCTGTCTGATTAAAGCGTTGACCGGAACAGACACAGATCGTCTGAAGGAAGAAAAACAGAGGGGAATTACAATTGAACTAGGTTTTGCCAGGCTTTCAGGATCAGAGGACCTGGAAATCGGGATCGTAGATGTGCCTGGTCATGAGAAGTTTGTCAGGCATATGCTGGCCGGAGCATCTGGAATCGATATGGTTCTCTTTGTAATCGCTGCGGATGAGGGTATGATGCCGCAGACTGTGGAGCATTTAGAAATTCTTAAAATGCTCCATATCGAAAAAGGGATTATCGCACTGACCAAAATCGATCTGGTAGAAGAGGAATGGCTGGAAATGGTGAAAGAGGATGTACGGGAATCTACGAAGGGAACGTTTCTGGAAAATGCGGAGTTGATCGAGGTATCTTCGCAAACCGGATATCAGATTGACTATTTGAGAGCGCGGATCTGTGAGATGGCAGAGGCGTGCAGTTTGCGCAGAGAGGAAGAAGAATTGCTGCGGATTCCAGTAGATCGGGTATTCACGATCGATGGATTCGGTACTGTTGTTACAGGAACGTTGACGGAAGGTTCCATAAAAACAGGAGAGGAAATCTGGATTTACCCATCTGAGAGAAAAGTGAAAGTCCGTAATTTGCAGGTGCATGGCAAACCTGTTAAACAGGCGACGGCCGGACAGCGGACTGCCGTGAATCTTGCCGGAATCAAAAAGGTCGACGTGCGGCGGGGAGAAGTCCTGGCAGCGCCTTTTTCTATGGAAAAGAGCCGTATGCTGGATGTAAGGGTGTCTATGTTTGACACAGCAAAACGACCTTTGGAAAATGGGGCCAGATTGCATCTGTTCTATGGCAGCGCGGAAGTTCTATGTAAAGCAGTACTGTTGGACGCTGATATTCTGCAGCAGGGGCAGAGCGGGTTTGCGCAGTTGAGGCTGGAAGAGGATATTGCGGTAAAGCGTGGAGACCGATTTATCCTTCGGTTCTATTCCCCGCTGGAGTCCATTGCGGGCGGTGTAGTTCTAGACCCTGTTGCTCCCAAACGTAAACGGTTTCAGGAAACGGCTCTGGATGCTCTTAAGAGGAAAGATGAGGGAAGTGGAAAGGAAGTTCTGGAACAGATTCTTTTGGAGGAAAGTCAAAAGTTTCCCCAGGAAAGACTGCTAGCGAGAAAATGGGGAGGCCTGAGAACAGAGGCGGCAGAACTGTTGCGTGAAATGGAAGAACTGGGAACGGCTTACCGAATCGATAAAGACGTATATCTTCACCGAGATTTTTTGCGTACAGTTCAAACAACTGCGGAACAGATCCTGGAAGATTACCATGAAAAAAATCCAGTCAGTGGAGGAATGGTACGGGAAGAACTGCGTGTAAGGTTGAAAAACGGTCTTCATGCGTCAGATATGAGACCTATGGATGCTCTTATCGCAGGTATGATCGATAGAGGAATTCTGAAAGAAGCAGGAAATACGGTCGCTCTTTCCGGGTTTTCCATTCAGTATACAGAGGAACAGCGGCAGATTCGGGATGCGATTGAAGAAATTTATCAGAAAGCGGGGGTTGAGATTCCAGAGTCGGAAGAAGTAATAGACGGCTTTAAAGATAAAGCTTTGGCACGGCAGATGATTGAACGGCTTTGTGGAGAAGGGGTTCTGGTAAAATTAGAATACCCGAACTATATGCATTCTGAAACCATCGGTTGGGCAAGGCAGATCTTGAAAGAGACAATCGCTGAAAAGGGACAAATTACACTGGCAGAATACCGAGATAAGATCGAAACTTCAAGAAAATACGCGATGATGATTCTGGAATATTTCGATCGAGAGCATATTACGAAAAAAAATGGTGACGCGAGAGTTTTGTGGGAATAAGGAGGCTATTATGGATTTCAGGCAGATTGAAGCGTTTGTTAATGTTGTAAAACACAGAAGCTTTTCGAAGGCAGCGGATGCCACTTATCTTACACAGCCGACGATCAGCGCGCATATTCAGACTCTGGAAAAAGAACTGCAAATGCAGCTGATTGACCGTAGCCGCAAAGAGGCTTTGCCTACAGCGGAAGGAAGGCTTTTCTATGATTATGCTCTGACAATGCTGAACACCAGAGAGCAGGCAGTCTATTCTCTGCAGAATTTTTGTTTGAATATAAATGGAGTTGTAGAAATCCAGGCCTCCAGTATTCCAGGGGAATACCTGGTTCCGGATTTGATGGCTGCTTTTAAAAGGGAGTATCCTGCTGTCCGGTTTTACATGGAACAATCCGATTCTCAGAGTGCGGCGGAACATCTTCTTGCGCGCAGAGGAGAACTCGGATTTATCGGTATGAAGAGAGAGGACGGATTAATTTACGAGCCGTTGATGAAGGACAAAGCAGTATTGATTGCGCCGGATAATGAGAAATTTCGAAAAAAGCAGGGAAAAGCCCTTCCTCTTGTGGAGTTTGCAAGAGAACCGTTTCTTTTAAGAGAAGAAGGTTCGGCTACCAGAAAGACCTTTGAAGCAAAGTTGGAAGAACGGGGAATTCCTTCGGGGGCGCTTACTGTTGTCGCCAAGATGAACAGCATGGAAGCGATTAAACGAGCAGTGGCGGGCGGTATCGGAGTATCGATTATATCAGAACTGGCAGCAGAACGGCAGCGGAAAGATCGAGGTTATCTGATTTTTGATCTGGCAGACTATGATTCGGATCGAGAGTTCTATCTGGTATCAAATCGGAACATTACGATGTCGCCGACGGCGGAGACTTTTAAATTGTTTGTTCTGGATCAATTTGGATCTTCATCAGAAAAGAAATAGGAGGGAGCAATGAGACACGTATATTGTGATAATGGGAGCACTTCTTTTCCCAAGGCGCCGGGGCTGGGAGCAGCGATGGGGCGCCATATTGACTATCGAGGGTATAATATCAGCAGAGGGAGTTACCAGGATGCCTACAGTGTGGAAGGGAGTGTGATACAGATTCGGGAACAGCTTTGTCATTTCTTCGGGTTTGAACAGCCTGGGAATGTGATTTTTACACCAGGAGCAACTGTGGGACTCAATATGGTGTTGAAAGGAATTTTAAAATCCGGTGACCATGTTCTGACATCATCTATGGAACATAATGCAGTTGTACGGCCGCTAATGCAGCTTTCAGAACAGGACGTTGAGTGGGAAGAAGCGCCCTGTGGGAAAAACGGGGAATTGGAGCCGGAAGAGTTAAAAAAAAGGTTGCGTCCTAATACAAAACTAGTGCTGATGCTGCACGCTTCCAATGTGTGCGGAACAATACTGCCAATTCAAACAATCGGAACCATTTGCCGGGAGCAGGGGGTCCTATTTGCGGTGGATGCCGCCCAGACTGCGGGAAGTCTAAAGATTTCCATGAAGGACTGCGGCATCGATGCGTTGGTTTTCCCTGGACATAAAGGCCTGTTGGGCCCTCAGGGAATCGGTGGGCTGATTCTTTCGGAACGCGCCGCAGAGCAGATGACGCCTTTGATTGCCGGGGGGACTGGAAGTTTATCGGATAAGGAGGTAATGCCCGAATTCCTTCCGGATAAATTTCAGCCTGGGACGCTGAATCTTCCGGGGATTATCGGACTGGGCCATGGGGTGTCTTTCCTGGAAAAAGAAGGGATGCAGGCAATAGCGCAGAAAAAGGAATGGTTGACAAAACGTTTTTTGGAAGGTATCTGTAATATGAAACAGGCGGTGCTGGTTGGAAAAGAAACGGCCCAGGGAAGGTGTGCCGTAGTATCGGTAGATTTTCCGAATGTGGATAACGCAGAGGTCAGCTATATTTTGGAACAGCATTTCGGCATTATGACAAGGTGCGGCCTCCACTGTGCCCCTCACGCCCATAAAACTCTGGGGACCTTTCCGAAAGGAACGGTACGGTTTTCCTTTGGATACTTTAATACAGAAGAAGAAATAAAGTATGTACTTGATGGGATCCATCAAGTATTGCTGCAACTGAAAATGGGCATATAGTTCTTTGGGGGGATACACAAGAAGAAAAGTTCATCAAATTATTTTTCAATTATAATTTTAAAATAACAGTCTATCTTTTCAAAAGAGAATGTCCATCCCTTTCCAGATGCAAGACGCTTAATATTCTGCAGCGCAATTTTATTATCTACAAGGACTTCCACAGCTGCGGCATCTCCTTCTAAAGCCTTTTTCGTTTTTATCACTGGTTCCGGGCAGGCACATCCCCGAACATCAATTTGGATCAGAGCCATTTTATCCTCCTTAATCTGTTTTGTTTATGTAAAATCACCATATCACAGAAAAAGGCAAAAATAAAATATAAATTAGTGATAAAAAGTGCGAAAAGAATAGAAAAAAACGATTAACGAAAACGTTGAAAAATCAATGTTTATAGAGTAATCTAAAAGAAAGACAGAAGCGAAAAGGAGGCGGAAACAGTATGAATGAAAAAAAGAAAATCGCGATTCTGGTGACAGCGGATACCTTTGGAAGCGGGAGTGAAGAGCTGGGACAGAATTTAATGAAAAGTTATATTTATTCTTTAACAGAGGCAGAGGAAAAGCCGTCTGTGATTATGTTCCTTAATCGGGGGGTGTATCTGACAACAACCGGTTCGCCTGTGCTGGAATCTTTGAAACAGCTTGAACAGGTGGGAACAGAGATTCTTTCCTGCGGAGCGTGTCTGAATTTTTACAAATTGGAAGAGGCGCTGGAAGTCGGAGAGGTTACAAATATGTATTATAACGTAGAACTGATGCACAGCGCGGAACGTATAATTACAGTTGGATAAAGGAGAGCCGATGGGAATGGAATCGTTTGCGGAAGGCTTTTTTGCCATGGTATTTTCCGCGACAGGGGACACAATAAAGACAGAAGAGGAAGCCAAAAGGCATTTTCAGACTTCGATTATTCCTACTCCGAGGGAAATTTCCAAGAGCTGCGGCCTTGCGATTCGGTTTACGAAACCGGATGAGCAGGAGCTGAAAGCGTTTTTTGAACAGAGAAACGTTCCTTGCGCTCTGTATTTTCTTAGTGAAAGAAATGAACAGGGACAACGGATAGCCAGACAGCTTGGTGAGAAAAAGTAGTGGAGATAGGGAATGTAATACAATTCTGCAGGGAAAGGAGGGGAGCGTATGAGCACGGAAAAAATAAAGCTGACAGAGATGACAGCTCACGGTGGTTGAGCGGCTAAAATTGGGCCTGATGCCCTGGCACAAGTTCTGTGTCATTTACCGAAATTCAGCGATCCAAACCTGTTGGTAGGTTTTGAAACCAGCGATGATGCCGCAGTTTACAAAATTGATGAAAAGACTGCCATGATTCAGACTGTGGATATTTTCCCTCCGGTTGTAGATGATCCCTACCAGTATGGGAAGATTGCGGCAGCTAACTCTCTCAGTGATGTCTATGCGATGGGAGGAACTCCGAAGCTTGCTCTGAATGTGTTTTGCTTTCCAGAAGATCTTCCAAAAGAAACGGTGCAGGCGATTTTGCAGGGAGGTTATGAAAAGGTTGCGGAAGCGGGAGCAGTGATTGCAGGCGGTCATACAATAAAAGATCCGGAGCCCAAATACGGACTTTCTGTAACCGGGTTTGCTGCCCCAGAGGAAATTCTTTTGAACAGCCGGATGCGGCCGGGAGATATTGTTCTTTTGACGAAAAAAATTGGCACAGGCGTTTTGACGACTGCAGCGAAGGGAGAGCTTCTTTCTAAGCAGGATTATGATATTATGCTTCATTCTATGACCCGATTGAACCGTAAAGCTGCGGAAGTGATGAAACGTTTTCCAGTAAACAGCTGTACAGATGTAACGGGATTCGGCCTTCTGGGCCATGCCTTTGAGATGGCAGCAGGAAGTGCGTGTACCTTCTGTCTGGATGCCCAGGCAGTTCCTATGTTGCCAGGAGCCAAAGAAATGGCAGAACTTGGGATGATTCCGGCAGGAGCCTATCGGAATCGGGAATATCTTGAGGAGGTTATATGCATAACGGACTCCCTCGAAGCATCTGTTGAAGATCTCCTTTTCGATCCGCAGACTGCAGGAGGCCTTCTTATTTCCCTGCCGGAAAGAGACGGACTGCATCTTTTCACAGAATTGCGGGATGCAGGGGAAGATGTTGCAATCGCAGGATGGGTGGATGAATTCCATGATTATAGTGTTTTTGTAAAATAACAGGATGATAGAAAAAAGATACCAAAATGTAAAATGGTATCTTTTTTATCAATTGGACGACTCTTTTTCTGGGGTGCTATAGTAATTGTGAAAGGAAACGAAAGGAAGGCAATTTATGAAAGTCAGAATTATATCTGGTTTTTTAGGAGCAGGGAAGACCACATTTTTAAATAAACTGCTTCCGGAACTGGGAGAACAAACCGTGGTAATTGAAAATGAATTTGGGGAAGTTTCTATTGACAGCGGTCGGGTGAAAGACGGGATTCCTGTGCGGGAGATTTACGCCGGCTGCATCTGCTGCAGTCTGGCTGCAGATTTTCAGCAGGCGCTGAAAGACATTGCCGTGGAGCAGAAAGAGCAGCAAGTATTGATCGAGCCTTCCGGAGTGGGGCGGTTATCGGATGTTGCGAAGGCTTGCAAAGATGCGGGAAATCAGGCAGGGATTGAAATCGAACCATTGATCACGATAGTAGATGTTACTGCTTTTGAAGAGGACAGAAAACAGTTTGGACAATTTTATTTGGATCAGATTAAAAATGCAGATGTCATTTTTCTTTCTTATATAGAGGAACTCTCAGAAGCTGATCTGAGTGTACGAATGGAAGAAATCCACATGCTGAATCCAAAGGCAGCGATTTATAAGGAAAACTGGATTGAGAAAGATGGACGAGAGCTTTTGGCATTTCTTAAATCTGTAAAACTGGAAAGCAGGAAACTGTTCTTTTCACATGCAGAACTCCCAGAGGAACATAGTTTTTCTTCTGTTTTCTTGGAAAGCAACGGCCACGCATCAGAAAAGGAAATCCGGCAATGGATCGCGAAGTGGGATTCAGGATGTTATGGAACGATTCTTCGCGCAAAAGGCATAATCCTGACCGAAAAAACAGCAGTGGCAGTTGATTATACGCCGTACCATTACACTCTGAGCGCGGCAGAAGCGCCGGAGGAAAATGGGCTGGTACTAATCGGCTATCATTTGGACAAGAAGGCCCTGGCTGCCGACATGGAAAGGAGAACGTCTTAATGGTTCAAATTGCTGATTATTCATGTACATATGATAACTCTGTGGGAATACGGGAAGCAGTAACAAGGGAGTTAGAGTTGACGTTTCCCGATGCTTATAAAAATTGGAAAACAATGCGAGATATTGCGCTGGCACTGAAAAAGGAAGATAAAGCGGAGTTTTGTGAACTACCTTTTTGCCATACAGTTGAAGGGGAGGCAATGGGAGGAATTATAAATTATGGTGACGCAAAGAGCGGACCGAGAGCAAAAACTTACATTTGCCAAACGCCAGAAGAAATCCTTGCTTTGCCGCAGATTGATTTTACAAAAGGGAGAATTCGAGAAGTTCTGAAAGCTTGCGAAGCACTGAGTAAAATGGGGGAAACTGTAGTTTTTGAAATTTCCGGGCCTTTTACTGTTTTGAATGTCTTGGCAGATGCTTCTATTACACTGAAATGGATGCGAAAACAACCGGAAGAGATGAAGGCCATACTGGAGAAGCTAAAAGGAGAACTGCTGCGTTATATGCAGGAAGCGGCGCGGGCAGGAGCGGCGATTATTAGTTATGCGGATTCTACAGGAGGTGTCAATATCCTAGGACCAAAGCAAATGGCAGCAGTGACGGAGCTTTTTACATACCCGCTGCTGAAAGAAGCGGATAAGATACTTCCGGAAAATGTGCTGATACAGCTCTGTCCTAAAACGAGTTTTGCGCTGATTGGAACAGACTTGGCAAAGTGGAAAGAGATTAAAGTTTCTGACGGAGAGCTTTGTTATGGGCAGGCTTGCGGGAAGCTTGTGGGAAGGGCCAGATTTACGGGACAGACCTGTATCAAAAATATAGAGTATTGTATAGACAGTACTGTTCAAACCTTGGAATTAACAGCAAATGATTGAAGGAGGATGAAAAGGATGCACAAAGACGATCAAATGACACCAAATGAACGAATGGCGGGTTTTTTTTCCGGTGAAGAGATTGACCGGCTGCCGGCGATGCCTTTTACAGTTTCAGTAGCGGGTAAAGTGGCGGGAATGACACACAGAGAAAAGAGAAGCTGTGCGAAAAATCAGGCACAGGGGCAGATTGCCTGTTATGAACGCTTTGGGAACGATGGTATGACGATTGAATATGGACTCCACGGCGTAGGAACAGCATGTGGCAGTATTACGAATGATCCGGAGGACGGGGTACCCGCTATTATGGATCATTTCCTGAAAAGTCTGGACGAGCTGGATAAACTGGATTTGGAAAAAATAAGAAAGAAAAATGATCCATGGCTTCAGCTTAACTATGAAGCTACAGAGATCTGTCTGGATAAATGGGGGCATGAAGTAGGTGTTTCGATCAGTATTCCAGGGCCTTTTACAGCAGCGTCCAGTCTGTTTCCAGTAGAAAAGATGCTTCGGCAGACAAGAAAACAGCCGGAAAAAGTACATGAACTTCTGCGGTTTTGCACAGACGCAGTTAAAATTGTAATCAAAGAATTTATCCCGACTGGAGCGGGAATGTTCCTATGCGATCCGATCGCTTCGGGCACAATTATTGACAGGAAAAATTATCGGGAATTTGTACTTCCATATACAAAAGAACTGATGGACTATACCCATGAGCTGGGAACGACAATGGGGTACCATATCTGTGGAGACACAACGGCTATTACGGCGGATATGCTGGAGTCAGGCTGTGATATTCTCAGTGTGGACAATCGGGTCGATCTTAAAACCGCTAAGGAAATTGCGGGCTCAAAAGTGCCAATTCTGGGGAACGTGGATCCGATTACGATTATGATGCAGGGTAGCCCTGATCAGGTGGACGAAGCGGTTAAAGAATGCCTGCGGAAGGCGTGGGATTCGCCAAAAGGCTATATCGTAAGCACAGGATGCGATATTCCAATCAATGGACCTCTTGAAAACATTGACCGATTTATGGAAGCGACACGGAAGTTTGCAAAATGTCCGCTGGATCCGGAGAATTTTAAATAAAAAAGCAGAGAAGAACAGGGAGGAAACGATGGTAAAAGAAGAATTATTAAAAAAGCTTTCAGACTGTGTTGTGGAAATGGAGGAAGAAGAGGCTGCCGAAACGGCAAAAGACTATCTGGAAGCGGGATATCCAGCTTTTGATGGAATTATGGACGGTCTGGTAGATGGTATGAACCGAGCCAGTGATTTATATGATGCAGAAGAATACTTTGTAACAGATGTCCTTTTGTGTTCCGACGCGATGTACGCGGGGCTGGATATTTTAAGACCGCACTTGCCGGACCAGGAGACAGAAGAAAAGAAAAAAGCTGTGATCGGTGTTGTGGAAGGCGATACTCACGACATCGGAAAAAACCTGGTAAAAATCATGCTGGAAACCGCAGGGTTTGAGATGTTTGATCTGGGGAGAGATGTACCTTTGGATTCTTTTGTAGAAAAGGCGAAAGAAGTGGATGCGGATCTAATCTGTATGTCTACATTAATGACAACAACGATGACAGGTATGAAAACGGTAATTGAAAAGCTGCAGGAAGAGGGAATACGGGATGCGGTAAAAGTTATGGTAGGAGGAAGTCCTATTTCACCGGGATATGCAAAGGAAATCGGTGCAGACGGATATTCGACAAATGCGGTAGAAGCGGTAAAAGTAGCGAAGAGCCTGCTGGCCATCGCATAGAAAAGAGGGAGGACGCTAAATGGATTTGAAAAAGAATTTACCAGAAATCTTCGATGATTTTGCGGAAGGAAGAAGAAATGCGTTTTTGAGTGTGAAAGAACAGAAGGATAAGAACATTCCTGTAATTGGGATTTTCTGCACCTATTTTCCGCAGGAGCTGGCGGTTGCTATGGGTGCGTCAGTTGTATCCCTGTGCGCGACCTCTGATGAAACGATTCCGGCGGCAGAAGAAGATCTGCCGAAAAATTTATGTCCGTTAATTAAATCCAGCTACGGATTTGGCAAAACGGATAAGTGTCCATTTTTTTTCTTTTCCGATCTGGTCGTAGGAGAAACCACCTGTGACGGAAAGAAAAAAATGTACGAATACATGGCGGAATTCAAACCGATTCATGTGATGGAACTTCCTAACCGGGTCAGCGAAGACGGACTTGTTCTCTGGAAAAATGAGATTATCCGTATGAAAGAAAAACTGGAAGAGGTTTTCGGCATCACGATTACAGAAGATGATATCCGCAAGGGTATCCAAGTGAAAAACGCAGAGCGTTCCGCAATTAAAAAGTTTTATTCGATTATGAAGGCGGACGAGCTTCCTGTCAGCGGTATGGATGTACAGAAAACCCTGGTGGGTACGACATTTAATTTCGATAGGGAAGCGATTCCAGCCCAAATGGACGAACTGATCAAACGAATTCAGGAAGAGGGAACGTGTCTGGAAAAACGGCCGCGTATTTTGATTACCGGATGTCCGATGGGAGGCGCGACTGAAAAGGTTGTTCAGATTATCGAAGATAATGGGGGCTGGTGTGTTGCTTTTGAGAACTGCACAGGAGCAAAGGCGATTGAGGAAAACGTGGATGAATCCATAGAAGATGTATATGAAGCTCTGGCGAAAAAATATATGAAAATCGGATGTTCTTGTATGGCGCCCAATGAAAACAGATTTGAGCTGCTAGGAAAGATGATCGATGAATATAAAGCGGACGCGGTCATTGATATGGAACTTTCCGCATGTCATACTTATGCGGTGGAGACAAGAAGAGTAAAGAAATTCGTAAATGATGAGAAAAAGATCCCCTATCTTTCCATTGAAACCGATTACTCATCTGCAGATATCGGGCAGCTGACAACCAGGATTTCCGCATTTATCGAAATGCTGAAATAAACTTTGAAAAATGGCGGGGCTGGGAGGCCCCGCTTTGTTGTAGAGAAAAGAGGTATGATATGATCACAGAAAAAGAGCGGCTCGCGGCAATTTTGGAACATAACAACTCTGGGCGTCCTCTCTGCATTTGCCCCGGAGGTATGATGAATATGATTGTAACGGAGCTGATGCAGCAGGCGGGAGCAGAATGGCCCCAGGCTCATACAGATGCGAAGGCAATGTCCAGACTTGCGGCGGCAAGCTATGAGACGGGATGCTTCGAAAACATAGGCGTCCCCTTTTGTATGACAGTAGAAGCCGAGGCAATGGGAGCAAAGGTGACATTGGGAACAAAACAGTTTGAACCGCATATTGAACGTTATGTGATCGATTCTGTCTCCCAGTGGAGGCAACTTCCCTGTGCTGATTTTCACACAGGACGAGGGAAAGTAGCATTAGAGGCTCTTATAGAGTTGAAGAAAAAATATCCACATGTTCCAATTGTAGGAAATCTGACAGGACCCATCAGTACGGCAGCCTCTCTGATGGAACCAACTGTGTTTTACAAAGAACTAAGAAAAAAGAAAGAGGATGCTCACAACTTTTTGAGGTTTGTGACAAAGCAGTTGATCTCTTTTGCCAATCTGCAGATTGAGGCCGGAGCTGATGTAATCGCCATTTCGGATCCGAGTGGAACTGGTGAGATTCTAGGGCCAGATCTTTTTGAGACGTTTACTGTTTCCTATCTAAACGAGCTGATCGAGCATCTACTGCCACAGAAAATGGCAGTAATTGTACATATCTGTGGGCAGATGAAGAGTGTGTATAAGCAGGTAAACGAAATCAAAGCAGATATACTCAGTTTTGATTCTATCGTTCCAATGAAAGAGGCGCGAATCAATCTTCCAGATCGAATTCTCATGGGAAATGTCAGTACTTATGCGCTGGAATTTGCAGAACCGGAGAAAATTCGGACGCTTACCCGCCATTGTGCCGAAGCGGGGAGCGATATCCTTGCACCGGCCTGCGGTCTGGGAACAAAGACTCCTCTGGTTAATATCCAGAGTATGATGGAAGAACTGAAAGGATTCGAATGATAATGGGAAAAATTTTTATGAAAGGGAAGAATGGGCACATTTTATATGAACCGGGGCAGACTCTAATGGAGACTCTTCTTCAGGAAGGGGTATTTATTAATAACTCCTGTAATGGGAAGGGAACTTGCGGGAAATGTAAAGTACGCGTTTTGGAAGGATATGAGAATGTGTATTCCCCATCCGAGCAGCGTCTGCTTCGCAAAGAGGAACAAGAAGAGAATATTCGGCTGGCTTGTCTTCTTGTTCCGGAAGGCGACATCAGGATTGAACTGCTGGAAGAAGAAACAAAACATGAAATACTTACTGAAGGAACTATTCCGCAATTCGATTTCTCACCAGAGATTACAGAAAAGACAGTGTGTATTCAAAAACCAGGGCTGGCAGATCAGACTCCGTTTGAAGAACAAATAAAACAGCAGCTCGATCTTCCGGAAATGAGTCTTTCTACTTTGAGGAAAATTGGAAAAGGAGAGGGCTTGTACCGCGCTGTCACTCATAGAAAACAATTGCTCAACCTGCAGGAGCTGCCAACTTCGGAGAAACTTTACGGTGTTGCGGTTGATATTGGGACAACAACCGTAGCGGCTTGTCTTGTAGATCTGGCCACAGGAATTGAATTGGCTCAGGCCGCAGTGATCAATGAACAAAAACAATATGGATTGGATGTGCTGACGAGAATCACCTATGAAATTGAAAATCCTCAGGAAGGAAGAAACCGTTTAAGACAGGCAATCACAGCTTCTTTAGATAAACAAATCAGACAGATGTGCGCGGAAGCAGGAATTGATTCAGATTCGGTTTATGAAATCACTATCAGCGCAAATAGTACAATGCTGCATATGTTTTTAGGTGTGAATGCTGTTTCTCTGGGAACCTCACCGTTTGCTCCGGTCTTCACAGCAGGTAGATATTTGAGCGCAGCAGATACAGGACTGAAAACGGCGGAAAACGCAGTGGTATACCTTTTGCCTGCGGTATCTTCTTATATCGGGGCTGATATTGTCGCTGGGGCATATGTATGCGGGCTGCAAAGAACCAACAGACGGGTTTTATTTATTGATATTGGGACAAATGGAGAGATTGTACTGGCTTCTGGCGGCAGACTTCTGAGTTGTTCTTGTGCGGCAGGGCCGGCTCTGGAAGGAATGAATATCCGCTCGGGAATGCGGGCAGCGGAAGGGGCGGTAGAGGATGTGCGTCTTACTCCTGAAGGCGCAGAGCTTAATGTAATTGGCGGAGGAAAAGCGAAAGGCTTTTGTGGAAGTGGAATACTAGCAGTCATTCGGGAACTTCTTAAAAACGGGTTGATTGAAAAAAACGGAACGCTTCTTAAACCGGAAAAGCTGGATGACAGTGACTGGCGAAAAAAATTTTTGCAGTTGAATGGAAAGAAAAGAGAAGTGGTTTTGGCACCGGAGTTAATCGTTACACAGTCCGATATACGCCAGGTACAGCTTGCGAAGGGCGCCATTTTGTCCGGGTTTTATGCACTCTTAAAACAAGCAGGAATTACGATGGAAGATTTGGACGAGGTCATTGTGGCGGGACAATTCGGCATGCATCTTCCGGTAGAAAGTCTGACTGGCACCGGAATCCTTCCGAAAGAAGTGGGGAACAGACTTACTTATGTCGGAAATTCTTCTAAAACAGGCGCCTATATGGCGCTTATGTCGGGCAGTGTAAAACGAGAGATGGAAAAATTGGCGAAGAAAATGGAATACATGGAATTAAGCGCTTCTCAAGGATACGAACGTTTATTTTCTCAGTGCCTGCAATTTTAAGGGGAAGATGCTATCGATTCTTTTTTAGCAGAAGAAGAAAATTTAGTCAAAAATGGTGTAGTAGCCTTTAAATGATGGATTTTAACAAAAATAAGGTGGATATTTACACAGAAGGGCAAATGTTAACCTTCATTTTTTATTCCGAAACAAATTATTTGGAGTTAGAGTTTTTGTGTTTAGGGAAATTGTAAAAATGCAAAAGTTGCTTACAGAAATTACCGGGCTGCAGATCACGGAGCGGGACAGAACACGGAATGTATAAATAATTAAAAAAAGAAATAAAAATTTGTCCAACTTTCCGCGTCCGCCTATGGAATTTGTCCAATTACTGAAATTTTATCTATTTGGACACGTTTTTTGAGAGAGACAGGCTGCAAGCCGGGCGAATTCTTCTGTCAGACAGCCTGTAACCATTGGAATCAGATAGGAAATGTCAGAGCCTTTTCTGCGTCTGTCCCCGGGAGGCTTCTTATTTACAGGCAGAGGGCGGCGCGGTATAATTAAGAAAAAAGGATGCGGGTGATTGTTATGAAAATCAAAGTCGAATATTCCACCATGATCGTCAGGAACATGGAAGAATCCGTTACATTTTACAGGGATGTGCTGGGCTTTCAGGAAGGGTATCATGTGGATACACCGGACGGAGGCCATATTACGATTATGGAAAGCGAAGGCGGAGCTAGTGTGGAGCTGATTGAAAACCCCAACTTTGGAGTGGGGTTGTACTCTGTGGGAACGGATGTGGAAGACCTGGATGAAACCATCCGACATTTAGAAGAAAAAGGGTACAAAACTACAGGGCCTGTGGTTCCGACGACCGTGGGGCGGATGACTTTTGTGCTGGATCCCAATGGCGTACGGATCTGTCTGATCGAACATTCCAGAGAATATAAGGACAAATACAGGTAACGCGAACGGCTGTCTATTGAAAGAAACCGGAAAATTTTCTGAAAAAATTAGCACTCACCTCTTGTTATAACGGAGTGGTTTTCATCTTGTATCATCATGTAGTAAAATGGCTATTTTTCAATGGTTCTAAAGGGAACTGAAATTCATCAGACTGCATCAGGTTTCATATATTTACATAAAAATGGTGTAGTGAATGGTGTAGTGGGATTACTATCTGGATCTTGCTTTTTATAATATTGATGGAGTGCTATATACTGATTGAGTTGAAGTGTGGACAGGGAAACAATTCGATAATCGGCACTCTGTTGTGCTTGGAAACGGATGAAGGCATTACCCGATATTCATGGCAATGAGTAGCAAAAAGGAACCCTTTTATAAGCAGTATTCGATACTGTAGGAAGGGGAAGAAACAGCCGTCATAGACGGGTATTTAATTGGATAGAGTTTTGTATAGGTGTTTCAAAGAGAGACATCTATTTTTTATTGGAAGGAAATAGAAACGATAGAGAGGAACTATATATGGCAGTCTTCCGAGTAGAAAAAACAAAGGATTTTACCTTGATGTCCAACCATCATTTAAAAAATAAGAAACTTACGTTAAAAGCAAAGGGGTTGCTGTCCCTGATGCTGTCCCTGCCGGATTCCTGGGACTATACGTTGAAAGGTCTGGCGTCAATTTGTAGTGAAGGGATCGACGCAATTCGGACTGCAGTCAAAGAACTGGAACAGGAAGGATATATTGAGCGGAATCAGATTCGAAATGAAAAGGGACGCATTCAGGATCTCGAATACATCATATATGAAAGGCCTCGGATGCTGTATCCAGATTCGGAAGAACCAGAATTGGAAAATCCAATCCTGGAAGAACCAATCCTGGAGAATCCAACACAATTAAATACTAAAGAATTAAAAACGAAACAAAGAAAGGATCCATCGATCTATCCATCGGAAGTAGCATGGGAACGAGAGGAAACCAATGAAATCCGGAACAGGATTCAATATGATCGATTGATTCAGGAGTATGAGGAAAAAGGGATTCAGGAATTGGTGGATCTGATCGATGAGATACAGGAAGCCTGTCGCTGTAATACGGAAATCCGGATTGGAGAACATCGATTTCCTTCCGGGTTTGTGCGAAAGCGATTTCAGGCGCTTGAGTATGACCATATCTGTTATGTGATGGAATGTCTGAGTCAGGTCAGAGGGAGAATCAGCAACATCAAATCTTACTTGCTGGTAACGATGTTTAATGCGGCGGGAACAATCCAGCAGTATTATGAGGCGGAAGTTCGACATGATTTTCGAGCCCTATGAAAGGTAATCGAAAAAGGATGAATCCATTTTCGATTACCTTGTATGGTGACAGTCGGACTGTTCCCCGATTGTTGGAATGGATTACTGCCGTAAGTTTTAATCGGAAGTTAGACCGATAAGGAAATTAGGAATAGAGAGGGAAAAAGAAATGAATCATGCTGTATTGATTGGAAGATTAACCAGAGACCCGGAAGTCAGGTATACTCCCGAAACACAGACGGCAGTTGCCAGATTCAGTGTTGCGATTGACCGACCTGTACGTTCAGACGGGGAAAAACAGACCGATTTTCCGAAGGTTGTAGTTTTTGGCAAGCAGGCAGAAAATTGTGGACGATTTTTGCGAAAAGGAAGGCTGGTCGGAGTCCAAGGACGGATACAAACGGGCAGATATACGAATAAAAATGGAGATACTGTGTATACGACTGAGGTTTTTGCCAATCATGTAGAATTTTTAGATTGGGGAAAGAAAGAGTCGAACGAAGTAAAGGCAGAATCAGTGAATGTACCAGAGGAATTTGAACATATGATGGATGAAGAGATTCCGTTTTAAAGTAGGAAGTAAAAGCAATTGTGTACAGAGAAAAGAGAAGGAAGAGAAACATGGTAAAATTTGAATTTTATATATCGGACGATAAGTTTGAGCAATTATATATGCAAAAGGACGCAGAAGGAAAAGAAGGCTGGACAGGAAACGAATTTGCGCGTGAACTACTTTTACGGCAGTTGGCGAAATACAAGGTAAAAAGAACAGAACGCTCAGGAGATAAAGTCGTAAAACGAAAAGGTTGAAGTTGAGAAACGGAAAGGAAAAAAGAAGATGGGGAAAGTAATCGCAATCTGTAATCACAAAGGCGGTGTCGGAAAAACCACAACGACCTTAAATATGGCAGCACAGATGGCAACAATGGGAAAGCGAGTATTGGTGCTGGATTTTGACGGCCAGGCAAATCTGACGTTAGCTTGTGGAATTGAGGATTTTGAAAAGCTGGACGCAACGATCGCGGGGGTATTAGACGATCTGATTCAGGAAGGAGAAACCGAGCGACCTATGCCCATTTATCAGGTACAGGAATGTCTGGAATTGATTCCGGCGAATACTGCGCTGGCTGCGACCAATCAGGAACTCATTAAGGCCATCGCACGGGAGTGGGTTCTGCATACGGCGCTGGAACCAATTCGCAATCAGTACGATTATATCTTAATTGATTGTGCTCCATCGTTAGGGATTGATCTGCTCAATGCGCTGGTGGCAGCGGATGAGGTATTGATTGTAACCAACCCGGCGCGATTTTCGGAGAGAGGAACCCATCAGCTTCTAAGAACCATTAAAATGGTACAGAAGTTGTTAAATAAGGAGCTGACCATTGCAGGGTCTTTATTTAACCGGGTGGATCGGCGGACTCGACTAGCGCGGGACATTATGGCTCTGATGAGGGAAAACTGGGGAACAGAACTGCATTTGTTTGATACGGAAATCCCAAATTCCATCCGTATCGATGAAAGTCAGGCCATGGGGGTTCCATTGATCATGTATCAACCGGAAAGCAAACCGGCGAAAGCGTATCAGGAATTTGTCCGAGAATATTTGCAGGGAGAGGAAAGGTGATGAGAAAAATGAAATATAATCGGAATGTTTTACAGACGAAAGTAGAACGGGATATTCAGGAGCTACAGCAGGCGGAGCCAGAACGGAGCGAACATGCTGGGCTCAATCAAATGTTTCGGATTAACCCCAAATTGGAAGATGTGGTGGAAGTACCGCTGGAAGAAATCCGGGATTTTGGAGGGAGCTACGGCACGAACCGGTTCCAGATTCGTCAGGCAAAAGTGGAGGAAGTAGCAAAATCCATTCAGGTTTCCGGTATTTTGACGCCCTGTATCGTAAGAAATGATAAAAGTGGACTGGCAAAGTATGAGTGCATTGCGGGACATACCAGAAGGAAAGCCGCGGAACTGGCAGGGAAAAGAACCATTCCGGTTATTATCCGGGACTGTAGTGATGAGGAAGCGGTGGAGATGATGGCTGCAACCAACCAGCAGCGGGAAGATTTGCTGCCCAGTGAAAAAGGCTGGATTTATCGGATTGAATATGAATCCATGAAAAGAAAAGCCGGTCGAAGAAATAGTTCCCAAGTTGGGAACCAAACAGGGAGGGAAGCTGAGGGAGAGAATGGTTCCCAAGTTGGGAACCAAAAGAAAACGATTGACCTTTTAGCAGAGAAGAGTGATGAAAGCAAAAATCAAATCTTAAGATACATTCGCTTAACCTATCTGGAAAGATTTTTAAGTGAACAGGTGGATACAAAGAAACTTGCCGTCAATGCTGCAGTGGAACTATCTTACTTAACCGAAAAGGAACAGTTTCACGTTCATTCCTGTATAGTTGCAGATCGAAAAAAGGTACGGATTGAACAAGCTAAAATGTTGAAGCAGCGATCCCAGCAGGCGCAAAAAGAAGGCCGGGAACTAACCGTGGATGAAATTACAGAGGTGCTAAGTATGGAGGAGCCGAAACAAGAATCTGAAGGGTGGAAGTTATCCTTACCGCCTCTGTTCCGACAGTACCTCCCGCGGGACTTTGATGGACAGAATTGGAAACAGCTGGCATATATTGAGCAGACCTTGCTGGTATGCAAACGCGATCCGGATCTGCAGCGGAAGATACGGGATGCAATGAACGCAACAGGAGGAATGACAGCCCAGTCGTAACAAATTCGTGTGTAAAGCGGATGTTTGCTACGATGCTTGCCAAAAGGCGTTACCTGCCATGCAAAAAGAAAAAGCATAGTAAGCACTGGGAAAATCTTTGCGAGCATCTGCCAAAAGGTTTTCCCGATTTCAATCCTTCTTCTTTCATACTGGTGATTTGGAAGTCCAGGAATTGGCAGAACAAAACATCGCATTCCTGGATGTTCCAATGAAAGCAGTCCGTAAGAAGAATAACATATTGTATTTGCCAGATTCCGGGTCAACCCTCCCCGGTTAATTGAATCATAGTGGAATGACAGGAAACACACAGGGGGAAATGAGCAGAAAATCGGAAGAAAACTGCTGTAAAATTTGATATTGAATTTTACAGCAGAAAGAGATATACTGAAGAAAAAAGAATGATGCAGGGAGGGAGCAGGATGCCGAATATTAAACCAATTTCAGATTTAAGAAATTACAGCGAGGTGCTTCGAGATGTATCCGTAGGTGCACCTGTGTTTCTTACAAAAAATGGGCGAGGCCGCTATGCGATCCTGGATATCCAGGACTATGAGAAGGCAAACGCAACCTTAAAACTGATGGATGAACTTGCGAAAGGGAAACAGTCCGGAGAGGAAAAGGGATGGCGTACCGCTTCGGAAGTACGGGCGCATTTCCAGGAAAAAGCAAATGAAGACTAAAATTCGGTATGCCCCGGAGGCAGAAACGGATCTGGAGCAAATTTGGGACTATTTACTTTCTGAATTAGCTAGCCCACAGGCTGCAGAGCAGACGGTAACTCAGATTTTAGATACAGTGGATTCGTTAGAGGATTTTCCGAAGCGGGGAACTCCGCTTTCTGCTGTGACCGATGTAGAAAGTGGCTATCGGTTTCTTTTGAGTGGTCCTTATATCGTGTTTTATCGCATAGAGAA
Organism: Zhenpiania hominis; assembly: GCF_014333425.1. Taxonomy (GTDB): domain Bacteria; phylum Bacillota; class Clostridia; order Peptostreptococcales; family Anaerovoracaceae; genus Hominibacterium; species Hominibacterium hominis. Next base: position 52,721 of record NZ_JACRYT010000001.1, read on the forward strand.
GGATGCGATCTATATTGACCGGATTTTACATGAAAAACAGGACTTTCTTCGGATTTTATTTTCAGATTTGCAGTAGTGGAATTTTTAGGTTTCACGTTGTTAAACTGAGGGGTTTCCGAAAAAATTTCAATAGTAAATAAATCCGAAGATTCTTTTTGTGATGGGATAACTATGGTGTAATTAGAACATCAAAAGAAAGGAAAAGTGTGGATATGCCACAGATCATTCCGATTAAAAAGTTAAAGAATACCGCAGCTTTCCGAACCATGCCATTCCACCACCGAACCGATTTTCACTACGAAAAATGGATATGGGGATATGGTATTGATGAGCATGGAAGCGTATGAAGAAGCGTTCTTAAAGCTGAAGCTATATCAGGAACTGGAAATTTCCGAGCAACAGATCCAGGAGGGAAAGGTTATGGATGCGAAAGACTCCCTTGCAAGATTGAAGGCGAAATATGAATTATAAACGGGTTGTAACCGAGAGGGCAGAAGATACAGCTGGATCGGATCTTACGCTATCTTTTGGAGCGTTTTCACAGTAAACAGGCGGCAAGAGCTTTGATGGAGGATGTAGAACGCACCTATGCAAAATTGGAATATATGGCAGGGGCGGTGCAGTTGTGCGAGGATCCGTTTTTAGCAGGAAAGGGATATATTTCTGCTTCTTTATGGTAGTATGGACATTACTCCGTTTCTTTTTCCTGGTTGAAAGGCCTTGCAAAGAGAAGAATCGGATCCAATATCTGCAGTATCTGCCGGGACATGGGTCACATGGACTCCGCCTGTCATACCATCTTTCTTTTCTGGCATTGGACATCGAACAACACGCCGGAAAATCGGATGAAAAAACAGTGCCCAGTGTGTTACAATAAAGGAAAGGAGACAATGGAGATACAACATGGAGAAGAAACGAAAAGGGGCGGTTGCGATTCTGGCTCTGTTTACGGTTCTGACCGTTGGTACGACCATGCTTCTGCCGGCAGAAGTATCCGCAGCCAGCCGACCTGCAAAAGTGAAAAGCCTGAAAGTCAGCAGCGCTGGGTACAACAGCTTGAAAATAAGCTGGAAGAAAGCAAAGCGGGCAAAAGGCTATCAGATCTACCGTGCGACGAAAAAAAACGGGAAATATAAAAAGGTAAAAACAATAAAGAAAGCGAAGACGGTATCGTGGACAAACAAGAAGCTAACAACTGGAACACGGTACTATTATAAAGTCCGGGCATATAAAGGGAGCCGAAAGGGAAGCTTTTCTACAAAGAAAAGTGGTGTTCCAAAACTTTCTAAGACCGGCGGTGTGAAAGCAAGTGCCGCCTCCAGTTCTGCAATCAAGGTGAGCTGGAACAAGACTGCTGGAGCAAAGGGGTACCAAATTTATCGCGCAACCAGTAAAAGCGGATCTTACAGTAAAGTAAAGACTACTAGCGCGGCAAGCTATACGAATACAGGACTTGCGGCCAGCAAGACCTATTATTATAAAGTACGCTCTTACCGCAAGGTAGGAAAATCCACAAAGTACAGCAGTTTTTCCAGTGTTGTATCGGCGAAGACGAAGGCAAAGGCAGCCGCAACTACGCCAACGAATCCTGCAGAGCCGACAAACCCAACAACCCCTGCAGAACCGAGTGAACCGGAAGAAACGAACACTTTGAAAGTGATTGATCGAGAGACGGGGAAAGAGGTGACAGAACTTCAGGCAGGAAAAATTTATGATGTAGAATCAAGTAGTACGGTATATATCGGAACGGATAAGAGTACCGTTGGTGCAGCTGCATCTGCGAATAAAGCTGCACAAATTTGCCACTATGCAAGAAGAGAGTTGCATCCTGTTTCACAAGGAGTTTTTTGGCTGAAGAATGAAGATGGAGTTCGCTCTTATAAAGTGACAAAAGGCACAACGATTCAGACAGGTGGACTGAATATTGAACTGGGCGGATCCGTTCCGTCTGGATACAGTGAACAGTATGAATCCCCTTATGGAGATACGCAATATGTGTATCAGAAAAATACAGAGAACCTGCTTTTCATAGGTGCGAAAAATGGAGCGGTTAAAACGGTTTTCACTATGGGGAATTACCGTATGAATACAGATGAGGCATACCTGTCTGTCGAAACCACCGAGTTTGGAGGCACCACCATTCAGCCGGTTCGATATTACAGTGAGCAAACCACGGGAGGAACATTGAACCCCACTGCTGCAGAACTTGCGAATGAAGAAATTCTTGCAAACTATGTGGCAAATGCGGTAAGGCTGAAACAGGATTCCGGGATCCTGGAGATTAATCAGAAATTAACACAGGGTGCGGAGGAGCAGTCGGTGCGGGTATCGGAATGGATCGGCGATTCTGAATACTGGCACTATATTGGAGGGAATCCCGGGGAGCGGTATGGCGCACTGGGAGTTGAAGATGTGAATGAAAATATTACAAGTGGGGGAATGGGAAGCAAGCATTGTGTTGCGGTTCAGGCGGTTGAGAATTTCTATAAGTCTGCAGGGCATGTACAGAACCTGCTGGATGAATCCCACCAGTTCATTGGAACCGGAATCGTATATAATGGAGCCGATAACTTTACGGTGACCCAGGCTTATGCCGACCCGCAGTCTTAACATCCTCACAAAACATTTGCAACAAAAAGGCGTTGAGCAATCAGCGTCTTTTTTTCTTGGAGAAAAACGGAAAGGAATTCAGAATGAAATATCTACGAAGGCTGCTGCTTGTATTACTCGCCCTTATTTTCCTGGTTTCGGCATTTCTGGTTGGCCGCTATGTCTGGCAGAGCTTCCAGACCCAAAGGGACTTTCAGCAGCTTCAGGAAGAAAAAAGCAAGAACCGGGATCTGAAAGCACTATGGAACCGGAATCCCGATCTGATCGGATGGATTACCATTGCGGGAACGGAGATTGACTATCCGGTGATGCAGACGAAAGAGGAACCGGAGTTTTATCTGCGGAGAAATTTCAAAAAGGAATACAGCCTTGCAGGAACGCCGTTTCTGGACGCAGCCAGTGATGTGGCCCTTCCGACTTCCAACTGGCTGCTTTACGGGCATAACATGCAGGACGGAACCATGTTCCACGATCTGCTGAACTACGCGGAGGAATCCTTTTATCGGAAGCACCCAACGGTTTCCTTTGAGACGGTCCGCGATGGAGCCGAAACCTATGAAATCATCGCGGCCTTTTACGCAGAAGTGGATACGGAAGGATTTCGATATTACGACTATGCAAAAATGACCACTCCGGAGGACTATACCACCTATGTCCGGGAAGTGAAGGCGGCTTCCTGCTATGATACCAAAAAGACGGCGGTATATGGAGAGCAGCTGCTGACCCTTTCCACCTGCAGCTATCATGTTCCGGATAAAAAGGGACGCTTTGTCGTGGTGGCGAAACAAAAAATCTGAGAAAGGAGGTGCGGCTATGAGTTGGAATCCGGTTTTGTGGAATCCGTTGCTTCGTGTTTCTGATTTTGCCATGGAACTGGAGTGGGAGCGACGGTATGGCCGGGATGTTTTCCTGAGCGGGAAGGATGCTCCGGAAGACTGGCAGGAAGACGACCTGGAAGAAGGGGGGAAGGAAAAGGACGAATGAAAGATATTCGCAAGAGGGAGAAGATCCCATGAGGGGATCCCTCCGGTCACAAACAATAGAAATACACCTCATTTGAAAGGACTTTGGAAACAGAGTCCTTTTTCTTTTGCAAAAGAAGTTAACACTACAGAACCAAAACTTAATCGATTAAGAAGGAGAGAGACAGAAATGTTTCAAAAACAACAAGTTGTAACCCATCCGGCAAGGAGAATCCTGGTCCTGCTTCTGGCACTGCTTCTGCTGTGCGGAACTCCAACCTGGGCCAGTGCGGACAGTATCAGTAGCACTAGTAACGGTACCGTTCAAACCGGGGATACGGTGCAGGTAGAAGGGACCAATGCGACGGCCAAACAGGAACTGCAGGAGATGGAAGAAACCGGCGGTGCGGTACTCTTTTCCACAGAAGCGACCCCGATGGCGGCAAAAGACAACGTGGAGCTGACGTATACCCGGACAATTCAGTACGAAGGCTACTTTACAAGAAATTTTCGCGTTAAAGTGGATGGAAAAACCAAAGTGGCTTACTGTGTGCAGCCAAAGGAAACCCCTCCTGATCAGGGAAATCATACGGCAGAAGACTACAATAATGCACTCATGACGAAAGCACTGTACTATAGCTACGGCTATGCTGGTTATGATAAGCATACAAAACAGTATGTGTCGAAGAAAGACGACGATGATGACTGGACAGACGATGATGGAGCCTATGCGCTTTGTCATATGATTTTAAGCTATTTATATGATAAAAGCAGTGCGGATTCAGACGCTTTCAACGGCGTCAGCAGCGATACGATTAAGCTGGTCAAGCAGGTTGCGGATAAAATCGAGAATGACTGGCCGGATGCGCCAACGGATTCCACGTTGACGTTAAATCATGACAGCGTCGATGCTACCTGGCAGCAAGCGGATCAGGAGCAGAAAACACCGACCTTTCGGTTGACTGCTCATGAAGATAACCGGATTAATATCAAGCTTCCAGAGGGCGTAAAGATTCATCGTACACGGAACGGAAACACACAGACCTTTGGAAATCAAAGAACTATAAAAATTTACGGAGGTGACAGTTTCTACTTTACGGCGGATAAGTCCGTTCGGGGGACATGGAAATCGGGAAATCTGGAAGGCTCCCTGACCTCTTTTAATCCCTACATCATTCGTGTTACCGGCCATCAGAACATCGTGTTCTGTGGAACGGGAGAAACCAATAAGGTATCATTTTCCGTCAACTGGGTGGAATGGGGCTATCTGAAAGTCACAAAGAGCCTGGAAGACGGGCAGAAGATGATCGATCTTGGCATCAATCTGTATGACGGAATCACCTTTTCTCTGACTGGAAATGGAGAAAACCGGACACTGACGCCAAACAAAAATGGAGAACTGACAGACAGCTCCGGAGAGTATCCACTTGAGCTGCTCCCCGGCACCTACATCCTGACGGAAACCTCGGTTCCGGATCGCTACAGGGAAAAATTAGTGCAACAGTTTACTGTTACCGGTGGACAGACCACGACGGGCGATCTGAAAAATATCACGAAAAAAGGAAATTTCAGCCTCATCAAAGTCTATGATAAGGACCTGGACGATGATTCTTCCTTAGTGTTCGACCGGGAGGAAGGGGTCGTGTTCCGCGTTTGGGACTACAGTTATTATGATAATCGTTGGGATTACGAAGATGTTCCTGATTTATTTAAAGACGAAATTACCACAAATGCCCAAGGGGAAGCGAAAACCAAAGAGCTTCCTATCGGCCATTATGTGGTCCAGCAGGTAACGAAAGATAAGAATCACTGGGCAGTGGATGACTTTGAAATTGATATTACGGATAAAGAAACCACCACTCAACCAATAGAAATTATCGGCAATGTAAAAACAGAAATTCCGGTTAAATTTGTCAAAGTGGATGCGGAAACCGGAGAGGTTGTGAAAGTAGCTGGAACTCAGTTCCAGGTCTATGATATGAAAGGAAATCTGATTGTCCAGCAGGACATCAAAGGAAACCGCGTAGATACCTTTACGACCGATGCAAAAGGGGAAGCCTGGATGGTGGGCACCTTACTTGCCGGAGACTATCAGGTGGTAGAAGTGAAAGCTCCACAGGGTTATGCTCTTGCAAAAGAACCGGTGAAATTCAGTGTGACCTCGGACACCGAAAAAGGGGAAACCATTGAGGTCAAAGTAGCGGATAAACCACAGAAAGTAGAACTGGTGCTGCATAAGCAGGCGGAAGAATTTGTAACCGGCGATAAAAGTTATTCTTATGAAAAGGTTGCAATGCCTTTCGTGAAATTTGACTTGGTTGCGGCTGCCGATATCGTAACACCGGACGGAAGTACCCGCCTGAAAGCGGGAGAGACCGCTCAGGAGGGCATGCTGACGAATGAGCAGGGAACGGTGAAAAGCGATCCGCAGTATCCTGGTGACTATAACGTGGTAGAAAAAGGACTGTACAGCAAACTTCGTACCTATACACTGAAGGAAGGTGATGTGACCAACCTTCTGACTAACTGGCAGCTTGCTCTGCAGAACGCTGGCGAATCCCTTCCGGAACAGGATGTGCAGGATGCGTTCCGGGCCGCTCTGGAAGGAACCCTGACCAGTGAGTATCAGATTGATAAAAATGGCGATACTTCGTGGAGTAAACCGGAAAGTGATACCGAGTTTGCCTTTGATGAAACGCAGGCAGAAGTACTGGAAGCTTATCTGAAGGATCTGCCTGAAAATCAGGTGGAAGAAAGCTGGAAGGAGCTACCACTTGACCGATATCGGGTCCCGGAAGATGGAATCGTTGCGTCCGTTACTCTGAAGGCAGGGGATCCGAGCCAGGAAGTCATCCAGCAGGAGCTGACGATTGTGAATGAACTGAAAAAAGGCGAGCTGGAGTTGACCAAGACGGATATCAGTAATGGGGAGCCGCTTCCGGATACCGGAATGCGGATTTATCTCGCAGATAAAGAAACGGTGATTTTCGAGGGTCGGACCGATTCGGATGGAAAAATCATGCTGAAGGATCTGGTGGAAGGCTCCTATTATTATCAGGAATTCGATGCGCTAGAAGGCTATCTGATCGATGATGGTTTGTATCCATTTGAAATCAAAGATGGCGAAATCACGAAATGCGAGATGACGAATAAATTGCAGATGGGAATCATCGAGCTGCAAAAAGGCGGTGAAACCTACAAAATTAAGAATAAGAAAAAGTATGTTTACACCAAAACCAATGCTCTTGCGAACGCCGCCTTTGAAGTAGTAGCTGCGGAGGATATTAAAAGCCCAACCGGAAAAATCTATGCGCGGAAAGATGTGACCATCGCTACCATCACCACCGATGAAACCGGAAAAGCGGTGACACCGGAGATCCATCTGGGGAGCTATATCCTAAGAGAAACAAAAGCGCCGGAAGGTTATGTGACCTGTAAGGATATTCCGGTTACGTTAACGGCGGATGGAACAACCGAAGTGGTGAAGGTAAACGTGAAAGCGGAAAATCGCCTGGCGAAGGGCACGGTGGAAATCACCAAGACGGATATCAGTAATGGGGAGCCGCTTCTGGATACCGGCATTCAGATTTATGACAAGGATAAGAACGTCATTCTGAAAGGCCGAACCGATAAAGATGGAAAGCTGACTTTCAAGAAACTGCCGGTTGGCATTTATTATTTCCAGGAATTCGACGCGCCGGAAGGATATAAAATCAAGGAAGATCTCTACCAGTTCGAGATCAAAAACGATGGAGACATTGTGAAATGTAAGATGACGAACAAAGCAAAAGACGGCACAATCGAGATTACGACGACCGATAAAAACGGCAATGTGGTGCAGACGGGGGATGAATTCCCGTTGCTTGCACTGCTTTGCCTGATGGCAGGAGCCGGAATTTTATTCTTTGTAGTGTATCGTATGAGAAAACGGGAAGGCTCAGACGAAGCGTAGGGTTTTCGAAATAAAAGAGATGGGAAGGGGCTGCTTTGGTGGCCTCTTTCCTGTCTAAAAAAGAGTTTCCCGATTAGAACCGCTACAAATGAGGTGGCTGTTTTTTTTTGGTAATTTGCGACGAGAAAGGAGGCGCGATGTTTCAAAAGCGACAAGAGAAAAAGAAGATCAAACAGGAATTCTGGGAAAGCAGAAAAATGGAAAAGGAAATTTACAAGGAAGAGAAAAGCGGAAGTCCGGCTGGGAACCGATCCTGCGAAAGAATCGCTGATCTACCGGAATCAACGGAAAGTCGAAAAGATCCTATTGGTTTTGCTGACAGGAATGTTCCTATTTTTGGCAAAACGAAAGGAGAGAAATCGTGATGTCCGATCAAACCGATAATTTGCTCTATCGCCTGGTTTACGAAATCCCAGGCTGTGAGCAAATCTGTGAACTACGGCTGCTGTATGCGAAAAAAGCTCTGCAGCTGCTGAAACGAAAAAACGATCGATATTGCACCCTATATGGAGCGGACGCGATTCAGGACGTCGCCGCCTATATAAAAGAACCACCAGACAGCCATCTGGCTGTATCTTGTGAAAAAGGAGAATCATGCAGAAAATGAAACAAATCCGAATCCTGCTCGCTGTGTGTCTGCTTGTCGTAACCACGACAACGACCGTATCCGCAGCAGAGCAGCCCCTTCAAAAAGAATATACCTTTACGTCGGAGACCGCAAATTTTTCCTATCCGGCAAAGAAGAAGCTGAAAGAAGAGGGGGAGAGCTATACCCTGAAGGGAATCCAGTATGAAATTCTGGAAGAAACGGAAGTTTATCAATCCCGAAAAGAAACCTATTCGGGACTGTCCGAGAAACAGGTTCCTTTGAAACGGAACTATCGGATCGATGGAAGAGAGGTAATCCTGCGCGCAGATGCGGAGGATGTGACCTATTCCGAGAACACCGAAACCTGGACTCAGACGCTGACTGGAAGAACAAGCCGCCCACAGTTTGCACAGACAAGAGCGGTAAGCATAGATGGAAAGACATATGAAGCAACTTTGATGGGAACCAGTCAGGAAGATGCCCCGAAACCATATACAGCAACCGTGCGGTTCTCCGGCAGCCCGGATGCGGACTTTTATCTGGACTGGGGAAAGAAACGGAAAAAACTGACCTTGAAGCAGAAACAGCAAGAGATCGGTCCTGCCTGGAATGGTTACCAGGAAGATATTGCTTCCTATCTGGATTTACCGGAAGGAAGCACCGTTGGGAGCGGCAGATGGAGCAGCGGCTGGCAGGAGGAGAACGGGAGGAGCGTACGCTATGCGACCTTTACCGGAACACGGCCTGCGGCCAATTATACGGCGATTTATCAATACACCACATATGATGCGGCCGTTACCTACCATAATGACGCAGAGCCAGGGGATCGTCTCTATCAGGTAAAAGCGATCTGCTCCTATGAAAAAGAAACCAGCTTGCTGGATACCCTGCTTCACATTGGAGCCGGCGTTCTGGTTCTGGCCCTGCTGGTTAGCGGAATTTTATTGCTTTTACGGAAAAAGCGAAGGGAAACACAAGAAGGATAAAGAGTGATGGCAGGAGCCATCGTTTGGATTAGAAGAATTGAGAGGAGAACGGAAAACATGCAGCAGTTTATGACATCATTATATAACCTGATTACCGCCTGGCAGCCATTTATTTGGATTATTGCGGTGATTGTGTTGGTTGGGGATGGGATTATGATTATGCTTCCCTTTCAGGACGTGAAAGATAAGGGAAAGCGAGCCCTACCGGGCGTCGTTATTGGGGTAGGAATTGCTCTGGGCGCCGTTGTGATTGCAAAAGAAATCAGCGGCGCGTTCGCGTTCTGATCGGAGAAAGGAGCCTTATATGAAGCAAAAGGAACAAGAGAATAAAGTCTTTATCGCAATGAACAAAGCCTTTGTAAAGGTTCATCTTCCGTCAAAGAACGGGGAGCGGACCTATAACCGGGCGATCCTGCCAAATGGAACAACCATTGACGGAACCGATCGGGGAGGGTTTGTCTTTTATCCCCTGTATGTGAATGAAGCGGCCAGTAATCCCAATCTGTACCGGATGCCATTTCTGAAAGATCGTATGGTGCAGCTGCATCGGGGCGATCAAATGGTGGAGGTCACACCGGAGGCGCTGCGGGATGCCTTAAACGCGCGGCACCAGCAATATTTAAGAGAACGTACCCAACAACAGGAAGGGAGAGAATCGGTTAAAAAAGAAGAACCAACGTTTGATTGGGAGAACAAATCTTTTTCGGAATATGTCCGGGAATTCACAATCGAAAAACTGGAAACGCTTGAGTCGGGGTCGGAAATTATGTGTTTTAATGACGAGCTTACGGAGAAGCTGATCGAATATGATCGAGCCCTGGGAAGCATCAGTTCGAATCCGGAAGAGTCCATGCAATTCATTGCGCGGCATTTTATGGAAGCGAAAAAGACCCATGACTGGCTCAAAGAGAGAGAAGAACTCCCGGTGCCGGATATCAACCCCTTTGATGATCCGGAACAATTCCACCTTGCGATGGTGGAAAAAGGCATGGAGGAACTGTTACAGGAAAGTGAATTTATGCAGTCGCATGGGGAGGAGCGGATGTGTCTGGATAAGGCGACACTGAAACGGTTAAAACAGGATCTGGAACCAAAAGGGAAGGGCCGATCGTTTGAAAAAAGAAAAGAAACGGAACAGGAGATGGAGCTGCCATGAAAGAACAACCGATACAAACGGTAGTCGTCAATGCTTTTGGAGGACCCGGGGCCGGAAAGACGACCAGCTGCTGGGAAATCGCCAGTGAATTGAAAAAAGCCGGTTACTGTGTGGAATATGTTTCCGAATACGCGAAAGAATTGGTCTGGGAGGGACAGATGGAGCTGCTGGACGGAAGTCTCGCCCACCAGCAGCAACTGTTTTGCGAACAGCAGAACCGGCAGGAGCGCCTGATGGGCAAGGTGGATCTCATTGTGACCGACGCACCCCTTCCACAGAATCTGCTTTATTGCAGAGAGCATCCACCTGCTTTTTATCAGGATATGGTGCTGAATGCTTTTCAGGCACATACCAATTTTAACTATCTGATGGAACGGGATCTTTCCCAGCCTTTTGAAGAACGGGGCCGCATCCATACGCTGGCGGAGAGCCAGCAAAAGGATACGCAGATCAAGCAGTTTTTACAGGAATCCGGGATCTATTATGGCACCTATTCCCATCAAACGGTAACCACCCTGGTACAGAATATTCAGGCCATGTTTGAGCGGGTCAATCAGATGGAATATGACTGGGAGCATCAGGATTTTGATACCTATCTCAAAACCTATGTCAAGGAGAATCTGGAGCAGCTGGAGGGTCAGACCATGAAGGCGCTGGATGTGTTTGGAAGCATCCTGCAGGAGGAACTGCGTCTGCCCAGTGTCAGCTGTAACCCGGAAGAATCCCGGCGTTTTATCCGTAAGTTTTCCAAAGAAGCGGAAGCGACGATTGCCTGGAGCAAAGAACTGTTTGAAAACCCATGGAAGGGCTGTGATCCGGAGAAACAACCGGAGCTCCTGCATTCTTTGATGCTGCAAAGAGGGGTCGATGAATTGCTAGATCAAAGCAAGACCCTTTGTGATCATTACTTTGATACCATTACCCTGGACAAACCCATGCTGCAGACCCTGCAGCGGGAAATGGGAATTACCGCACCGAACTCCATGGAGAAGGTACGGAGACGGGAACGAGATTGGGATTTGGAGGTGTAAGAAATGCGATGTGAGAATCAGAATGAAACCATGCCGCTGAACCGGTTTCTCGCAAAGGGCTGGGTGATACCGGCTCTTTTGCTTAGTCTGGATCTGGGGATTCTGCTTGGATGCAACTATATCATCAATAGCCTATACCAACTGAAAGCCTATTCCCAGGATACGGAGCATCCTTTCACTTACTTTGGGCCGCAGAACCTGTGGTTTCATCTGGATCAGGGGCAGGGGGTGCTGCCGTATCTGTATCTGGTTATATTAGGGATGCTGCTCGTTCTCGATGCCTGTCTTGCTTATCAGATTCGTGTTTCCTTTTCGGAAAAGACGATTAACCATGGACAGAAAGGAACCCGGCGCTGGACTACGATTCCGGAAATCCGGCAGCAGTATAAGGAAATTCCCATGAAAGATACGTTCTATCCGGGGAAGCCAGGGCTGCTGGTTTCCCGGTACAAGAATTTCTTATATATCGATGACATTCCCAGCAACAACCTGTATTTGGGTGTCACACGAAGCGGGAAAGGAGAAATGTACGTCATCTCTGCCATTGACATTTGCTCCCGCGCGAAACGGATCGAGGATCGTCCTTCGCTTATCATCAACGATCCGAAGCTGGAGTTATTTAAAATGAGTAAACGGACGTTAGAGAAGCGGGGCTATCTCGTTCATCTTCTCAACCTGGATGATCCCCTGCACTCTATGGGATATAACCCGATGTTTTTGGTGATTGCGCATTATAAGGCGGGGAGAAAAGAGAACGCGAAACAGGCGGCTCGTTCCTTTGCCTTTTCGGTCTTTCATACGGAGGAAAGTACAGGTGGACAAGATCCGGTCTGGAGAGACACCGCAACGGATCTGTTTACGGCCCTGATGGTAGCCGTCGCATCGGACTGCATCGAAGACGATCAGAAGCTGGATGTGGAGCGCAGAAGGGTCTTTGCGCAGAAAGTCCAGGCATATCAGAACCTTTCCAAAGAGGAGCAGGAAGTCGCGATCCGGTTCTATCAGGAGCGGAAACGGCAGTGGAAAAAACGCGTAAATCGAGATGAACTGGATCTGGAAGTAGAACCGGTACTGGACGCACAGGTTCACTGGATTCCGGATACCGAAGATTATGAACCGCTGGCCTTTTATGAGCGCCAGGCAAACTGCTATTCCTGCCTGAATTTTTTCCGGGAGCTGTGTGACCGGGCGAAAAGCAAAGCCGGTGAAAACGAAGAAGCCTTTGAAAAGGAAGCAAAGACGGCTCTGGACGAGTATTTCAATTCCCGTGGAAAGCTGGATTACGCGGCGGCGCTGTACAGTACCATTAAAAACACCGGAGATCGAACAAAAGGGAGCGTATTTATGTCCATGCAGTCGGCTCTGGGAATTTTTTCTCTGGATTCCATCGCGCAGCTTACCGCAGAAAATACGATTGATTTTCGGGAGATTGGCTATGGAGAAAAGCCAGTTGCAATCTTCATGGGAAGTGCTGCAGAAGATCGAAGCAATCACTTCCTGATTTCCACCTTTATCAGTCAGATGAATCAGTATCTGAGCCAGCTTACCAAAGAACCTGGAGCAACCGGCAGGTTGAAACGAAACGTACGGTTTCTAATTGATGAAGCCGGACAGCTTCCGAAGATCGAAAATCTGTCTGGATTTGTAACAGCCAGTCTGGGGCTGGGATTATCGTTTGATTTTTGGATTCAGAGTTATGAACAGTTCCGAGCCAAATACCAGGAAGAGGCAAAGACGATTGAGAAAAACTGTATGAACCAGATCTACATTAAAACTATGAATGATGGCAGCGCGGAAGAATACTCGGAAATGCTGGGAAAGCAAACGGTGATTGAACTGCAGCGAACCGGTGGAAAATTTGATTTAAAGAAAAGCTATATGGAAACGCCGACGGAAAAGCCGCTGATGTTTCCGGAAGAGCTGGCAATGTTAAAAGAAGGTGAAAGCGTCCTGCTCCGTGGGATTAAGCGAACCGATAACATCGGATGTTCGATTGAGGGGTATCCGATTATCAATGAGTATGCGGATCCGCCTGGAATGTTACGAAAAACCGGGTTTTTCTTTTTTGTCTTATATAAACGCCTTTTCTTGCGAGACAAATACTGGCTGCAAAAAGAAGAACGCTATGTGCGTTTCTCCGAGGAGCTTCGTCTGCAGCTGGACTGGAACCGGAGAAAGCGCGGAACGGCGCTGATGTATCGGAATCAGTATTTAAAAGATACCTTCCCAGATCCGGATACCATCCACCTGCAGGATGTGAATGACGAAAGCAGAGAACATATCCACTTTGAACGCAGGGTTTATGATCCGGAGCGGGTACTGCAGCAGCTGAAACAGTCGAAAGGAACGGTCGTTTCACAAATGCAGCAATCCCAGTATTACGCGAAAATTCATCGGATTTTGCAGCAGGAAGCCGGTATGGACTACGAGCGGCGGTACGCGCTTTCCGGAACGCAGGCGCCGGAACAGTTCCTGCGACAGGTGAAAACCATTCCGGTACTATCACCACGGGGAAGAAAAGAAATTGAACAAAAAATCACAAAAGAATTAAGGAGGAGCCAATGACCGATACACAGCTGGAAACCTTTTTTTTAAACAACAGCGATTATTTCATTTCCAACTCCATTATGGGGAATGTCGTTCGCTGGATCGGCTGGTTGATTTTAAAAGGACTGGTATGGATCGCGGATCAATGCCAGTCCTTATATGATATTTCGTTTGGACTGGTGGATTTCACATCCTGGGGAACGTTGAACTCCTATATCCGCCAGTTTCAGCCGTTGTTTGTCGTGCTGATGGTGGTGTCGCTGTTTGCGTTAGGGATTCTTCTCATCACGACCCATGAGAAAAAGCCGAAGTTTCTGATCAATCTTTGCATCGCCTGTTTATGCGTGACCAGCTCTACGGTGATCTTTCAGCAGATGAACACGATTGTGCAGGATATTAAAACCGGCATTGAATCGGTGAAAGTCAGCGGACAGCCCTTTGACGGCGTATACGATATTGTCAGCAATAACCTGATTGATTTGCTCTATATGGATCAGAAGGTGGGAATGAAAAACCTGAATTTTTCCGATCCGGATCAAAAAATCTATCATCCGCAAATTTCGGAAAAAAACTTCTGGATGATCGATTATACCGAAGTGATGAATTACAAGTCGGATTACGAGTTTCATAAAGACGGAGAAGCGAAGACCATTTTACAGAAAAAACTGGTGCCGCTCTCGGAGGAAACCGGACTGGATCAGTATCAAATCCGGAACGTGTACAACGGGTTCGGCTGGAACAGTGACGGAGATGCAGATGCCTTTAATGAGTTCTATTTCCGTTACAAGTTCGATTTCTTTCTCTCCTATTTAGAACTAGCTGCGATTATCATTTTGTACGTCGCTATGAGTTATAAATGTGTACGGGTGGTCTGGGAGCTTGCAGTTTCCCGGCTGCTTGCCACCTTATATTCCGCGGAGCTTTCCGGTGGTGAAAAGATTGGAAAAATCCTGACCTTTATTCGGGACAGTTATATTTTGCTTTTAATGACAACCCTTTGTATCCGTTTTTTCTATCTGTTCGCGGCTTTCATACAATCCAAAACGGAAAGCGCCTTTGTACAGGGCGTTTTAATTTTGTTTGTTGCCTTTTGCGTCATTGACGGGCCGAACCTGGTGGAAAAACTGCTGGGTATGGATGCAGGTCTGAAAAGTTCGACTGCTCGTATGATGGCAGCCTATACGATGGCAAAAGGTGCCGTTCATACCGCAACCGCTCCGGCTCGTATGGCAGGAAATGTTCTGATGCAGGAGCATCGCGCGTCCCGCTGGGCCCAGGCTGCACAGCAGCGTGCCCAGTCCATGGAAGAATCGCCCGATGGGGCCGGTGAATCCGTGCATCCCGGTGCGGAAGGAATGGGGGATGCGACATCCGAAGAGCGGCAGGAACACGGTATGGACGATCCGGCACAGCAGTCGGAAGGTGGAAACCTGGGCGCGGAATCCGGACAGGGGCAGCACCCGGATCCCCAATCCGATCCAGACGCGTATTCCTTTATGCAGGAAGATCGGAGTGCATCGGAAGGAGATTTGAGTTCCACGCAAACAGTGGGGGAACATCCGGCAGAAACGGCAGGAAGTTTTTCCGCAGATCCGCAGGGAGAAGAAACCGGAAGTGGGCATCCGATGCAGAATTCGACGGTTCAGACGGACCTGGAAGGCTCGCGTCCGGATCGGACAAGAACGGGAACAAGTCCAAGTCTTACTGAGAGTAAGGTTAATCACCAGGAGCTGATCCGAGATTTAAAGAACGGGGAGGATACGAATGAATGAGAAACCAAGCCGCGTGGTCAAAGAGCTGGAATCGAAGCCAACGGTGACAGGAAAACTCTGGGTGACAGACGTCTTCTTTGTCATCTTTTATATGGCCCTTGCCTTTGCGCTGATGGGTGCGGTCCATAGCATGTTAAAGCCGTTTTATCTGCTGTTTTCTCTTGGCATGTCTATTTTTTTGACTGCAAGAAGCACCGTCAATCGAAGGCGTAGGAACTATGAAAGTCTGTTCTTATTGATTAAGCGCGATACGGCCGTCTATCACAGTCTCTGCATTGAAGAAGAAAGGAGGAAGCTGCAGGAAGATGAAGCATATTTGGAAGAATAACGGAGAAAGGCAAAGGAAGAAAAAGCGACAGGAGGTCCGAAAAAACGTGCTGAATGTATTTCCGATTCGGCGCTATGATTCCGATCTGGATTGTTACGTTTTATCGGATGGAAGCTACCTGGATCTGATTGCGATTCAGAGTAAAGATCTCGTCAACGCGCCGGAGGACGACATTCAATTCGACTGTGGACAGCTGACACGGTTCCTGAATCTGTATGCGGATGATTTGAAGCTGATTTCTATGAATTTTCCGGTCAATACTTCGGTCAATCAGGCGTTTTTAAAGGCAAAAATGGAGCAGACCAATCACCCGCGGGAGCGGGCCTGGCTGCAGCTTTCCATTTCCGAATTACAGAAGCTTGACCGCCATACCAGTAAAAAAGAATTTTTTCTGATGTATTTTGCAGATTCTGCAGATACGCTGGACAACCATCGGAATACGATTATCGCAGCACTTCAGACCGGACGGGATGGACTGGTTCAGTTTCTTTCTGCAGAAAAGAAGCACCAGATTTTGTTTAAAATGAACAATATGAATACGCCGATTCGGGGGCGAAAGAACCTTTCCGAGGCGCCATCACGAAAATGGGGAAGGGGAGAGCTGCAGGCGGAAGAACAGGATCTGCAGCTGCTTTCCCGGATTCAGCCCCAGGGCGGCATCACGTTTTCCGAACTTGGTGTGATCAAGACCGGAGACGGGTATGTAAAAATCCTGCACATCTACGAGCTGCCGGATTCTCTGGGGCGATTCTGGCTGCGAAAGCTTTGTAATATAGAGGGAGCCATTACCACGATTGATATTCATACCGAGGATACCGCGGAAATGAAGCAGACCATCAACAAGTCTCTGAGCGAGCAGCTCAGCAGGCAGCGGAATTCCAAAAACTTTGCAGAAGCTTACGACGCCAGTAAACGGAGAGAAGAACTGGCCCAGCTGTACCAGGAGCTGGACAGCATGGGGGATACCATGAAACGAGTGCATTTTCGGATTATCCTATCCGATCCGGTTCTGGTTCACCTGGAGGAGCGGTATGCGAAGCTGGAAAAAGAACTGTATGCGGATTCTTACGCCGCAACCGTGATGCTCAATGAGGAAAAACGAGAGTGGCAGTCGCTATACCAGCCCTACCGGGTGCAGCATCAGCAGCCTTTTTATGTCGATGCGCACCCGTTGAATGCCTCTCTGATTGCAAAAGGCAATCCCTTTCATTTTTCCGATTTACAGGATGAGTTTGGCACGTTCCTGGGATGGACGCCCTGCAACGGGAATGTAATTTTTGATGAATTCGCTAAGAGTAACACTCGAAAACACTATAATTCCGTGGCCATTGGAGATATGTCTGCCGGAAAATCCACTTTGTTAAAGAAGCGGCTGGTCGCGCGCGCGGCGCGAAAAGATTTTGTCCGGACCTTTGATGTCAGCGGAGAATTTTCGATG
This sequence comes from Zhenpiania hominis, assembly GCF_014333425.1. Classification (GTDB taxonomy): domain Bacteria; phylum Bacillota; class Clostridia; order Peptostreptococcales; family Anaerovoracaceae; genus Hominibacterium; species Hominibacterium hominis. Next base: position 70,092 of record NZ_JACRYT010000001.1, read on the forward strand.
ATTACCGAAGATTTTGGCGGAAAGGTGATCCGATGCGATGGGAAGGAAGGGATGCTGAATCCCCTGGAGATTCTACAGGCCGGAGAGGATGAACGGATCAGTTTCACCCGGCACATTGCCAAGCTTACCACCTTTTACCGCTGTCACGTTCCAGACGCGTCGGACTCCGAATTGATTGATCTGCAGAATCTGCTGCGCCGGTTCTATCGGTCCCTCGGACTGGTGCCGGAACTGCGGGAGCGGATTACCGGACTTTCCGCCAGGGAGTATCCGATTTTTTCGGATCTGCGACGCTTTATCGAGACGGAAATCCGGGAAACGGTCGTGGAAGAATCGGAAGGGCTGAAGCAGGTTATGCTGGAAACGGAACTGAAGAGCCTGATGAAAATCCAGAAGACCATTACCAATATTACCGACAATTACGGCCATATATTCAATGGCCATACCTCGATTGACAATATCATCGACCAGCGAGTTGTGACATTTGATATCTCTACGATTAAAGATCTGGGCAGTGCCGTGTTTGACTCGCAGCTCTTTAACATGTTGTCGCTCTGTTGGGATAACTGTGTGGCAAATGGAAGCATTATGAAAGAAAAAGAAGAAACCGGAGCCATTTCCTTTGAGGATGTCGTCCGGTTTTTAATTTTGATTGATGAAAGCCATCGATGGATCAATACGAAAAAACCGCATTTGCTGGATTTAATTACCGTTTACATGCGAGAAGCGCGAAAATACTTCGGTGGAATTATGCTGGCGTCGCAATCCATCCGAGACTATGTACCGGAGGGGAAAGAATCCGAGCATATTGACAAGCTGAAAACCGTCTTTGAACTGACCCAATATAAGTTTCTGATGCATCAGAGCAGCAATGCGCTGCCTCTTTTAGACAGCGCCTTTAACAATGTGCTGACTTATTATCAGCGGGCGGAAATCCCGAAACTTGGAATGGGCGATGTCATTTTAGCCATTGAAGGAGAACGGAATTTGAAGCTGCATGTCTATCTGGACGAAGTGAATGAAAAGCCCAAATTTAAAGGGGGCGTATAATGAAAGCGCAAGTCGTAAAGGTGGCAGGCAGCCTTTTTCTTACCGCCCTCCTGGCGCTTTCTATCATTGGAGCGGTGGTTGCCTCTCTCGCGGCGGCTGCTTCCGGAAGCGGGGATTCGGTGTCGCTTGATGAGTCTCTTCTGAAAGGGCTGCCAAAACCCCTGACAAAGGAAATGGTGATCGGCGCAATCCAGTCGCAGGATCAATATGGGGTTCCCGTAGCCCTGACGCTTGCGCAAATTATTCTGGAGAGCAGCGGGAATAAACCGGGCGGCCTGTCTTCGCTTGCTTATGAGTGTAATAATCTTTTTGGAATGAAAGGAGAAGGGCCCGCCGGTTCGAAGACCTATTATACGGGTGAGCAGCACGCGGATGGCAGCTCCTATGTTGTGGCCGCGAAATTCCGGGTCTACCACAATGTGCAGGAAAGTATTGAGGATCATGCGAAACTTCTGATTACGCCCCGCTATAAAGCACATACCGCCGGAAAAACAACCAGCGATGAATGGGCGGTTGCGATCTGGAAAGCCGGATACGCAACGGATACCCAGTACCCAGAAAAACTGAAAGCGCTGATGAAGCGTTACGATCTCTATCGATTTGATCAGATGACCCTGGAAGAAGCAGAACATTTCGGAGAAGGAGACGGAAACGCAACCGGAACCCTGCAGTGGCCACTGGCCATAAAAGGGACCATTACAAGCTATTTTGGGCCGCGAAGTGCGCCAGTTCCAGGCGCCAGTACCTTTCATCAGGGGATTGACATTGCCGCTCCATCCGGAACGGCCGTGTTAGCGGCGGATGGTGGAACGGTCATTTCCGCCGAATTCAACCGCGCAATGGGAAATAACATCTATATCGATCATCACAATGGAACCAAAACCCGTTATTGTCATCTGCGACCCGGAGACGGAATGCTGGTGAAAGCAGGACAGAAAGTCAGCAAGGGGCAAAAAATCGGGAAAGTGGGAACGACTGGAACCTCAAGCGGAAATCATCTGGATTTTAAGGTGCAGTCCAAGGGAACGTACGTCGATCCCCTGAACTATGTGAAGCAACCGAAATAGAAAAGGAGCGGACATGAAAAAACAAACATGGAAGAAACAGCAGTGGCTGGGAATCAGCCTTCTGCTTGCGGCTGTCCTGGTAATCGGGATGGCCATTTATACCGGGAAGGGGCAGCAAGCCCCTTCTCAGACCGAAGGTACCACGACGGAAACCGAGCTGCCTCTTGCCAATGACGCAAGTGACGTGGATCCGAAACAGGCGGCCAAAAAAATGAACCTTCAAATTCAAATGGAGCCGGAAACCAAAAAGCGTGTCCCGGATCTGCAGGAACTGAAAGAGGAGTTAACAGACTATCTGATTCAGGAGGATTTTTATACGGATGTTACAAGAGCCATCAGTACAAATGTCGTCACGGATGACTACAACCAGCAGATTCGGATTTTCAGCTTTACTCTGAACAATCCGGATCAGACGCCGCTGGATGCGGTGTATGATCGGCAAACCGGCACCTATACCTTTACCTATTATTGAGTGAGGAAGGAGAAATCGAATGTGGAAAAATCGAAAGATGAAAGAAGTTCTGTTGCTGCAAAATAAACAAAAGCTGGAGCAGTACCAGGCCCGATTTCTGCATGTGTGCCTGTTTGTTTTAGTAGGCGGTTATTTGTTTTTCTTTTCTTCTCCATTCTGGATGCCCCCGGATTATTCGGGAGTGACGGCAAGCAGAATCGGGGAAGAACAGCAGGCGGAAAATCGGACGATCCGGCTGATGAAATGGGATTATTGTGAAACACAACAGAACATGGAGGTGATTCTGGAAATTGACAGTCAGGCGATTGATGGAATCGAACATTATACCTACCGCGTGATGGAGCGGAATCAGGGGATGGTGACCGCAACCCCTGTAATTGAGCGAGCGGATCTGGTTGTTCTGCACCTGGAAAACCTTCCGCGTAAATGGGCGGAACTATCTCTGCAGATGAGGTTGCCGGAGTCCAAGGCATCCGCGATGAATGAATCCGGAGAACTGGGGAGATTTTATACGACCAGAAAAGCTGTCCATAGAGTGAAAAAAATAGAAGAGCAGGCGCCGCGGCAATATGAACGAGAAGTGATTGAACAAACGATTCAAATTCATGTGCAGGAAATCCAAAGCTGTGAACAAAGGATTGCAGCGGAGAAACAGACGATTTCGGAAGCGGAAGAGACCATTCGGGATCTGCGAAGTGAATTAAAATTTGAAACAGAAACCGAACAACTTGAAACGCAGGAACAGATTCACAGCGTAGAAGCGGAAGAGCAGGCCGCGCGGGAACGGATCCAGGAGCAGGAACAAACGATCCGGGAGCTGCAGGAACAAAACCGACTGCTAAAAGAGAAAGAAAAGACCATTTAAAAGGGAGAAAACCGATGCAACAAATCATATTTATTGGAGAGAAAACATCCGGCTGGTTCGCGGAGGAAGTCGCAAGAGAACGGGGATACGCGTTTACTTATATCCCTGCCAGAGGAGATATCCGGGGACAGGTCAATGAAATTTTGTTTGCCGCGAAAGGAAATAAATGCGAATTTCTGATTTTTGACCTGGAACAGTACACGAATTCTGCAGAAGAAATCGCGGATGAAATGCGCAGCCTGCAGGCTGCGACCAATGCCGAAGTATTGGCTTATGTTCCGGCATTTCTTCCGGAAAGTCATATGTGCCGAACCCTGTTTGACCGGGATCTGAAAAAGTTTATTGTCGCCGGAAATCCAACGGAAATGAAGGACCAGCTGGAAAAAAACATGAACGGCTATTATGAAGGCAACCAGCGAAAGGAGGTAAAGAACCTGCTGCAGCTGCAGGAAGAAGAACAGATTCAGCTGCAGCATTTTCAAACCATAGGCGTCTGCGGTGCTTGTCACCGCATCGGAACGACCACCCAGGCTCTGCAGATTGTGCAGTATTTGAATTTGAAAGGGTATAAGGCGTGCTATATGCAGATGAACAGTATCTGCTATCCGCAGCAGGGCCAGGGTGGAAATCGCAGTGGCTATGTAGAAAAGGTTGCTTACTGGATGGATACGATCGATCGGAAGAATGAAGACCTTGGAATGATTTCCTATATGTCCGTCGACTTGTTCTATCGGCAAGATAAAATTACGGAAGTACTGAAGCAAGGATACGATTATTATGTTTACGATTATGGAGTATATACGGATCCGGATTTTAATAAAACGGCATTTGTTAAAGAGGATGTCAAATTTTTTGTTTGCGGCGCGGCGCCCACGGAACTGGATGACATGGAAGAAATCGCGAAGAATCCATTTTATGAAGATGCCCGTCTGATTTTTTCTTTTGTTCCGGAAGAAGATCAGGAAGACCTTTTGGGACTGATGGAGCAAATTCAAATCAGTGGAAGTGAGAAAGAAAACGCAAAGCGCTGTTTTTTCGCAGAGTGGACGCCAGAACCCTTTGTGTTTTCCGCGCTGAAACGATACGAAAAAATACTTCCGCTGGAGGAAAAAAAGGAACCCGACACCGGAAGGGAAAAAGCGTCCCGGAGACGTTTGTTTGGAAGAAAGAAAGGGGAAAAACGTCATGGGAAAATATGAAAAAGCCGCGAGGACCATTCGGGAAAAACAGGATTTTCAGAAAGAGCAGCAGCGGCTGCACGCAAAATATGAGGACGAATCCGCACAGGTTGTCATTAAAGAAACCAGTAATATGGCCAAATTTACGGTGAAAACCCTGTCGTCTCTGCTCCGGATTCTGACCGGTGTGCTGCTTCTTTGCCTTTCTGCCATCGGAATTTTATCTCTGGTCTATCCACAGACCAGGGAGCCACTTCTGGTGACGCTGCATGGCATTTTCCAGGAGATTTTCGGGATGCTTGAATAACTGCAGGTGGTTCTGTTCCTTTGCTCGGACAGGATACCGAACTGCGCCGCGTCATGGAAGGTTGTATCCGATCTTTTTCAGAACCTGAAAAAGGTCGAATCTCCACCTTCCATTCTGCGTCCCATTTCGGTGTTGCTCCGCTATCAAAGAAACGCACAGGCGTGTTCACAGAAAGGAGCAGAATTATGATAACCGAGTGTAAAAAGTATACGTTAATGCTGGAGGAAGAGAGGAAGATTCTTACCGAGACACCTTATTCAATTCACAATCCGAATGATCTATATCACTTTGCGGTCAAAGAGTGCAGAATGGACCGTTATCCCAATGAACATTTCCTTGTAATCGCAGTCAATACCAAAGGAGAGGTCATTGGATATCAGGTTACTTCCATCGGAAGTCTTTCCGAAGCTCCGGTATCCCCACGCAATGTATTCCAATTTGCGCTTTTATGTAATGCGGCGGGAATCTGTCTGATTCACAATCATCCAAGTGGCGATCCAACACCCAGTATCGGAGATATCAATGCCACTCTAAGACTGCGGGATGCGGGTGCTTTGCTGGACATTCCGGTTTGTGATCATGTGATCATTGGAGAAGGCACCTACAGCAGCTTGCGAGCGATCGGGGAGCTTTAATGAAGGAAAAACGCAGTCGTCTGCGTTTTTTTCTTATGAAATTCCATTTTATATGGATCGTCTTAAATAGTTAAGCGAACCTGATTTTTTGGAGATTTGTAGCAAGTTAGAAGATGCCTGCTGATGAATCAGCAGGCATCGAACAAGCAGAGAGATGTGTCGCTATCTCTCATATAAAGTATAACGGAGAAAGAAAAGAATAAAAATGAAATACTAGTAAAAAGAACAGAACCCGAAGAAATCGAAAGTAAGACTTTGACAAAATAAAAAAGCTATTGCGTGAAATGCGGATAGCTTTTTTATTTTGTCAAAATGGGAATAAAGGATCCGGGGGAGTGGTTGTAACAGGTAGCTTCAAAGACAGAGTTTTTCCATATCAGGAAAAACAAGGAGGCTTTTGCAGCGTGCAAAAGCGACCGATTTAAACAGGTGGGAAATAATGGAAAACGATAGGCGTTTTCATTCCTGAAAAATAAAATATGGTTTTTGAACTTTTTTTCTTTCTATCATTTGCAAAAGAATTAGAATCAGGAGGAAAGCAATCAGGAACGGATGGATGTCGGTAGATGTTCCATAAAAAACAGATTTCTGCTCCAGTTTTTTTTGAGGTCTGGGTTTTAGGATTGTGTTTTATTGACGCGTTCCAGCCGCCAGGAACTGATTTCGGAGGGTCCGTCAAGAGGCCCGGAGAAATCTAAAGAGAGCCTGGCGGCGGAACGTGTCCCAGGAGCCGCAGGTGAGCGGGACTGGTTCCGATTTTTGGTTCTCCTTTTTAAGGATTGCGTTACGGTTCCCACTATCCTGACGCGTTCTGGCCGTCAGGAACTGATTTCGGAGGGTCCGTCAAGAGGCCCGGAGAAATCTAAAGAGGGCCTGGCGACCGAACGCGTCCCAGGAGCCGCAGAAGGGCGGGACTGGAAGACCAGCGATGCACGTTTGAAAACGTGCATCGCTGGCGGCACAAAAAAGAGCTATTCCAAAAAGGAAGCGGAAAGAAATCATCCAAAGAAAATAAGAGAGAGCGGGGAGATAAAAAGGAGACAAAGAAGAAGCTTCATAGTTCACTTGCTATCGCATGGTACAGGGTTCAGAGCCTTCCGGGAAGGTAGTACCGGAACTTTTTGCAAAAAAGCGATCGAAAAAGTTCCGGTCTCCACCTTCCCCTACAGCTCCGCCCCCTGTCCTGCGCTGCTATCAAGTGAACAAACACTTGATACTCACAAAACCAGTAGAGCGGTAGAAACCGCAGAGAGGAGAAGAACAATGAAGTATGAAGAGTTTAAAAGTAAGGTGAAAGAGGAACTGAGGAAACAGTATCCGGATTGGATGATTCAGGAAAAGATCGTCTATAAAGTCAACATGAAAAAAGAAACCCTGATGGTTCGACCTGAAAAAGCAGAGAATCTGGCGATCCCCAATATCTATCTGGAAGATTTTTATGAAATTTTCCAACAGGATCAGGATTTTCAGAAGGCAATGCAAGCAATTTTATATCTGCTCCAGAGATACACCAGAAAAATTGTGGATCCATTCTCACAGAGCCTGAAAAAGGAGAACATCATAATAGAATTGATTTCTCAGAAGCAAAATCAGGAACTGCTTCGAAACATTCCTTATACTCCTTTTCAGGATTTAGCCTGTGTTTATCGGTATATCTTGAGACAAGATGAAAGTGGAATGGGAACCATGTTGCTGACAGACGATCTGGTGAAAGTTTTCTCTCTTGCTTCAGAAGAACTCCATGACCTTGCAATGAAGAATACAAAAGAAAAATTTTCTTTTGAGGTCATGCGGCTAAGCGAAATGCTCTATGCTGTAACAAGCGCGACAAGAGAGTGGGGAGCAACCGCTCTGATTTTTCCGGAAACGCTGGCATTTCTTGGAGAGAAAATAAAGGAAAATTTCTATATCCTTCCGACATCGATTCATGAATTTATGGCTGTTCCACAAAAGGACTGTCAAGTGGAGGAATTACTTGGAATGTTAAAAGAAGGGAATCAGACCCTGATTACGAAAAACGAATTTCTTTCAAGCAGTATTTATCATTACGATATCCGTACGAAACAATTAAAGATTGTCGCAAATTATGATGTATAATCGGTGAAGGCCCCATACCCACAAGTATGTGGGCCTTTTCTTTGCCGATACCAGGAAAAGGACCGGTTTGCGTCCGCAAACCCGCGATTGAAGTTTGAGAAACGAAGTATAAAAAGCAGCCGGCTGCAGTCCGCTCACCTGCGGCCTGCAGGAACCAGTTGGCAGCCAGGCGCTCACTAGATTCTTCCGGGCCTCTTGACGGACCCTCCAGAATCAGCGCCTGGCTACCGAACTGACTTCTGTTTCTGAAACCTTCTGGAACAAAGAGCGTCTAACCAGAGAAAAAAGGAAGCGTTTGCAGATGCAAACGTTCATAAAAAAGCAGTACAGAGTTTGGGGGCACCAAACTCTGTCAGATTCTTTGCCCGTTCACCTGAACCGGCATTGTATGTTTTCCAGTCTCTCATTTCCAGGTAGTACGAATTTTTTTTCGAAAAGAGCACTCGAAAAAAGAATTCGTCTCCACCTGGAAATGGGTTCCTTTCAAATATCCTGCGCCGCTATCAGGTAAACGAGCCGCAGGGCTCACCAAAAAGGAGGAATGGAATATGGCAAACGGAATATTTTTTAAAGGAATTGGAACGTTGGAAGATTTAAAACGGCAATACCGGACACTGGCATTGCAGAACCACCCGGACAGGGGCGGCGATGTGGAAGTCATGAAAGCAATTAATAACGAATATGACAAACTTTTCGCACAGGTTAAGGATACGCACAAGAACAAAGAAGGGGAAACCTACACGAAAGAAAATCCGGAAACAGCGGAAGAATTTAAGGACATCATCGACAAGCTGATTAAAATGCAGGGAGTCGAAATAGAAGTTATAGGCTGTTTCATTTGGCTAAGCGGCAACACAAAGGAACATAAAGAAGCCATCAAGGCTCTAGGGTTCCGGTGGCATAGCAAAAAAAAGATGTGGTACAAAGCCCCTGAAGGCTATAAGAGATGGGGCAAAAAAGAGTACAGTATGAATGAAATCCGTGGAATGTACGGGACAAGCGGGAAATTCCACGGAGAAGAAGATAAAACTTTAAAATTGGGGGCATAAAGCCCCCGGAAGGGAGAAAAGAAATGTTCCAATTAGAAGAAACTGCGTTGCTTGAAAAATTAAAGGAAGCATACGAATCCACAACGCAAAAAGACAATTATTTTTTTGAGGCAATCAAAGAACTTCAGTGGGATGAAATTTTTAAAGCGGATGGAGAAATCTGTTTCTGCAAAGGCCAATTTTCCTTAATTGTGGAGAATCTCAACCCGTTTGAGGAAGCATATCCGCCATCTGTAACCTTTCAAAATGAAGTCATATACTTCCGTCCGCCGGAGCGGTAAATCCGGCAGAAAGGAAAATACTATGAAATATAAATTAACTTGGAAAGAAAAAGGAAAGAAAAAGGGAGAGCGTTTTTCGATTTTTGTCAAGGCGCAAAATATGGAGAAGGCCATCGGAAAGGGATTCAAGGAACTCTTTCCATATGAAAGAGAAACCTATTCACTCATAAAATGTGAAACAATAGAAAAGGAAAAAAAGAAAAAAACAATAGAGGAACGGTTGTTTTATGCGGCCGTAAAAGAACGAGAGCAGTTTCTTAAATGAAAATGGCGGGAACCTATGAAAATCAGGCCATACAAGAACAAAAACAGCGTTCCTGGGTACTATATGAGGTAATCCAAAAGGCAGATTTAATCTGCGAATATCATGAATATCAAATCGAACATTTAAAACGGCTTTAAGCCGTTTTTTCGTCGAAAAAAAGGATTGGTTTGCACATGCAAACCTTCAATGGGTATTTCGCAAAGCGGGAGCTATGCCGGCGAAATGACTACTAGCTGCAGTCCGCTCACCTGCGGCCTGCAGGAACCAGTTGGCATCCAGACGCTCAATAGATTCTTTCGGGCCTCTTGACGGACCCTGCAGAATCAGCGCCTGGATACCGAACTGGTTGTTCTATTTGAAACCTGCCTGAAAAAGAAAGAGTAAGCAGGAAAACAAGAAAAAGGTAGCGTTTGCAATCGCAAACGTTCCTGTATAAATATAGGTTCGGTTTCTTTCGGAAACCGTCCATTATAAACAGGATAAGGGTTTTTATGACAACACAGGGGGCGGACTTACCATTAGCGGAGGCGAGCTCCTTATGCAGGCGGAAGCCGCGGAACGGCTCATCGACGAAGCGGGCCGCCGCGGAATAAGCGTGTGCCTGGATACATCGGGATACGGCGATTCCCAGGCGCTCATGACAATGGCGCGCAAAGAGAATGTGGCTTACATCCTTTATGATATGAAAGCTATAGATGATGAAGTACATAAAGCCTATACGGGCGTAAGCAATAAACGAATCCTGGAAAATCTTGAAATGCTGGCAACGGACAGCCGCGCGAGTGGAAAGCTGATTCTGCGGATGCCTTTGATAAAAGGCGTAAACGACAGCGAGGAGATGATCCGGCGGACTGGGGAATTTTACAGGAAACTGGGGATTCGGCGGGTGAATCTGCTGCCTTATCACAACTTTGGCATAAGCAAGAAAAGAAATGTGGGCGGCGAGCAGGAAGCCTTTGAGCAGCCGGCAAAAGAGCGCCTGACAGAAATCGAAATTTATTTTCAAAATGAGATAAATTTAAGTGTGGAAGTATTGGGAGACAAATAGGGAAAATCACAACTAGGAGAGGAAAATCAATGGATGGAACAAATTTGGGAATTCTTACACTGATACCGGCGCTGAGCTTTCTGGTGTTCGCGCTGGTGACCAAGAAATGTATCCTGAGCATTATGCTGTCGGGTATGCTGGGATATATCTTCTACTACAAGGCATCTTTTTTCATGCCTATGATGGACGCGCTGTTGGAAGCAACCTGCGACGGAGATAACAATTATATTGTTATTATCTGCCTGCTCTTCGGATGCTTTGTGCAGCTTTTGCGTCAGTCAAAAGGCGCGCTGGCCGTTGTCGATTTGGCGCGGAAATATATCAAAACGGAAAAACAGGTGCTGCTGCTGACCTGGATTTGCGGTATCATTATCTTTATCGACGACTATCTGAGTATCTTGGTTACCGCGAACTGCGTGATTAGCCTCGCGGACGAACACAAAACGCCGAGAGAAATGCTGTGCTATATTATTAACACTACATCAGCGCCGGTATGCTTAATCATTCCGATCTCCGCATGGGTCGTATTCTTTTCGGGCGTATTTGAACAGCAGAAAGAAGCGGCTGTAGTAGGAAGCAGCGCCATGGATATTTATTATCACATCATGCCTTATTTCTTCTACCCCTTCCTATGCGTTATCTTCGTACTGCTGGTAATCTTGGGAATCGTGCCGAAACTGGGAGGTATCAAAAAGGCTTACAAGAGAGTGGAAGAGACAGGTCAGCTGTGGCCGCCGTCCAGTAATATGCAGAACCAGGGCGATGAGCTGGGCGAAGTCATGGGGGCTATCACAGATGACAGTCAGAAAGAAGAAAAGGAGATCAAGCCACACCTGTGGGCGTTCGCAGTGCCGATGATTGTGGTTATTGCTGTAACTTTATGGCTGGATGACATTCTTTACGGCGTGGCTTGCGGTATCTTTGCCTGCTTTGTACTGTTTGTTCCCACAAGAATCATGAGTATCGGAAAATTCTGCGACGCATGCTATAAGGGACTTGAGGATATGTTGTTTATAGCGGTAGTGCTGGTTACCTCGCTGTTCTACAGAGATTCCATTGATCTGATCGGCCTGCCGGATTATTTGATCGATGTGGCGGGGCCGTACATGAGCGCGGCATGGCTGCCCGCGATTGCCTTTATCCTCATCGGACTGGTATGCTTTGCGACAGGAAATATCTGGAGCGTTCCAGCGGTTTGTACGCCAATTATCCTGCCCATGGCGGTTGCTTGCGGTGCGAGCATTCCCCTCACGCTGGGCGCCATTATTTCAGCCGCCTGCTTTGGCGCGCAGGCCTGCTTCTATTCCGACGTAACGCTACTGTCGGCTTCGGCCTGTAGAATCAACAACGTCGATTACGCGGTGGCGCAGCTTCCTTATATTGGGATTGTTACCGCAATTACTTTCGTCGGATATGTCGTCGCGGGTTTCGCGATGTCATAGACCGATAAACTGGGAAATGAATAAAAAACTTCAGGCTGTAGATGATACGCTATGCTATGATCCGGGTCTGAAGTTTTTTTATTGTGGATAACAGAACTAATGTTATTTTAGTGCCTAATCTAATTCGCGGATCTGCGTTTGTTCAATTTCATGATAGATTCGATATTCCTGATATTCATTCCTTCGAATCTGTACCTTGCAAAAAGTTGTTTTGACAACATCAAGGGGCGGAGGTAAAATAATTATGGATATAATTTTACAATCGAAACCGATAAATCCAATACAGCGGTGGACTATAACAGAATCTTGGAAGGGCAGGACAGTGAAGCGGATATTCCTTTTGGTATTAATATTTCCGGAAGCGGCTGGCAGAATATCAATACTTCAGGAGATGGAGAAGCCAATCTGAAAGCCATTCTGGATAAAGTTTCCGTACAGGATGAGAGCGGAAACAAGCTTGTTTCCGGAACAGATCTAATTGATACAAGTAAGGCTTTAACTGAAGAATATGTGCAGGCTGTGATAGCTGAAAATTCTGCAAGTGCGATTCGTTTTGGACCGGGAGAATGGTATATTGTTTACAATAATATTAAAAAAGGTGGCTATGCCACAGGTGTAAGTAACTCGGGAAAAGGGATTACACGGGGAGTGGATATGAATCTTAAGGTTCCCGCCGGAACACTGGAAGCAGGGAAAACATATAAGATTGTTTTTGAATCAGGAATCGAGAGCGGGGTCGGATCTTCTGCGGCAAACGCAAGTACGAAAACCGTAGTATTTGAATTTAAAACAAAATCTGTCAATGTACCAGTTACGTCTGTTACAGTAACGCCTTCCGGGAAAACGCTAACAGTAGGTAAAACTGTGACTTTGTCCGTTGTGGTAGCTCCACAGAATGCCACAAATAAGGAAGTAAGCTGGACATCTTCAAACAGCAGTATTGCCTCCGTAGACGAAAACGGCACTGTAACTGCCATTTCTCCGGGGACAGCTGTAATAACAGCTACTGCTGGTGGTGAAAACGAGGTGAACGGACGAGCCATTATTACAGTCGAGAAAAAAGAGATTTTAGAAGGAACGGAGCCGTTAAATCAAGCACCAGTGCTTATGGCTAAATCGGTATATCGTACAAAAACTTCAAATACAATCACCTGGACAAAAGTGAAAGGTGCATCTGGTTATTATATTTACAATGCCAGATGCAACCACAGCGGCAAAGTCTGCAAGTTAAAAAGAGTAAAAACGATCAAAAATAATAAAACGCGGAAGTGTGTTGTTCGTAATCTGAAAAAAGGTAAGAACTATAAATTCAAAGTAGCAGCCTATGCGGTTGTGAACGGGAAGAAAAAAGTAATAGCAACAAGTTATATTGGGCACTATATTGCGAATAAGAGTAGCGCGAGGGCAACCAATCCTAAGAAAATTACCGCAGTCTCTAAAAAAATAACACTGAAAACAGGAAAAACAAAAAAAGCAACTGTTAAGATTAAAAAGACAGCTGCTTCGAAATCATTATTGAGTCCGTCTCATGTAAAAAGGGTAAGATATAAAACCAGCGACAGTACAGTGGCAGTTGTAAACAAGAACGGAAAAATTACGGCAAAAAAAGCGGGAACTTGTAATGTTTACGCAGTTGCCGCAAACGGGCGCTGGGCTGATACAGGTAACCGTAAAATAACCAATGAACCGAAAAGGAGCGATAGATATGAACGTACAAAACAAAAAACACATTGCACTGCAGTGTCTGATACTGCTTGGCGCGCTGTTTTGCATCTTGCTGCTGTCGCCGGAAATTGTCCGGGCGGAGGATGACCCGGTTTCCGCCAAAAGCATTGAGGTCTACAGTGGTCCACGGCAGATTGGTGTAATAGAAGGTGAGACCTATGTTCCCTATGGCGTGAGTGTCAATGTGACCACCGGAAATGATGCTTCCGGGTATACCAAAAGAATGGGCGTGCAGGTGTTCAAAAACGGGGAGATCCAGGAAGGTTTCTCTTATTCCCAGAGCGATGTGAAGAATGGAAAAATGACGGAAACGATTTCCTATACAGAGGGAGACAAAACAGTATCAGATTCCTTTGAGGTTGATGTGATTGCCAGAGATTTTCTTCCAGATCTGGGGAGCGACGGCTTTTACGAGATCGGAACGCCTGATGAACTGACAGCTTTTTCTCTGATGGTAGGGGCTGCGGGCAAAACGGATATCAATGGCAGGCTCACTGCGGATATCGATCTGACGGGGACAGATTACCAGCCGATAGGACAGTATTACACGGAGGCCCGTCCATCTGCCAATACGACGAGCAACTGCATTGGCGGATCCTATTTTCTGGATTATTCGGGAACTTTTGACGGAAACGGCAAGACCGTGACAATGGATTTGGAAAGCAACCGGTGTGCGGCGCTGATTGGTACAGCGGAAGGCGCGACTGTTAAAAATGTTACCGTCGATGGTAGCATTCAGGCGCGTTCCACCGGATATACGGCAGTGGGAGCTGGGATTGTCGCCCTCGCGTCTTCTTCTGATGACGAGGTTACGACGATTGAAAATTGTGTAAACCGGGCGGAGATAAACTCCCAGTTTACTGCCGGTGGAATTGCCGCTTCTGGAGGGAGTGCGGTAAAGATAATCAACTGCACAAATTACGGAGACGTTTATGCGAGCGGCGGAAACTCCGGCGGAATTGTCGGACATGGAAATGCGAAAGAATGTGCCAATTACGGGGATGTATCCGGCAAACTGTCGCATATTGGAGGCATTGTCGGAACAGGCAGCGCGACTAGCTGCCTGAATATGGGCAGCATTGAACAGGAAGCCAGCAAATATACGAATGTGGGTGGGATCATCGGAACGGTATCCAGCTCTGTCTACAAGCTGGAAAATTGTGTAAATGCGGGAAATGTCACAGGACCTTACTCCGTCGGTGGAATTGCCGGCATGATCGATTCTGGCACCAAAACGGTTTCCAACTGTTATAATTATGGGACAATTTCCTGCAATTATGAAAACAATCCTTCCAGATACGGCGGTGTCGCGGGGGTCGTGGGAATTCAGTCCACGACCCTTCTACAGCTGGATATCACCGGGTGCTACAATTTGGGTTCCATTGTTCATGGGAAAGGGCAAACCGGCGCTATTTTAGGGTATACTGGAAACCTTCCGTCAAGCTACCCAAACCGGGATACGGTGGAATGTCTATACACCGTGTCAGACTGTTACTACATAGACGGAACTGCGAAATCCGTCATTGGATTTGTCGGATCCGAAAAGAACATAACGGATCAGTCGACTGCGCTTTCCATCGGAGAGATGATTGCGGCAATTCAGTCGAAAGCGGAGGACAGTGCGCTGCCATACAGCGACACACAGCTGCAGGTTTTAAATCAATTTTTGGATCAGGAAAATCAGAATGCGGCAGATGCCGTGATTTCCCGCATTGACGCGCTGGGCACAATTACGCTGAACAGTGAAAGTGCTGTCAGCGCGGCGCGGAATCTGTATGACGCACTGACCCGGGAGCAGAAGGAACTGGTTACCAATTACAGCAAACTGACTGCTGCGGAAACAACGCTGCAGACCTTGAAGGAGAGGCAGACAAGAGCAGAAGCAAAAAGAGTGTTATTCCGTACTGCGAAACTGTCGCTTTCCGCGACAACATATACTTACACCGGAAAGGCCAGGACACCGGAAGTAACCGGTCTGGAAGGCTTAGTGAAAAATATCGATTATACTGTCGGTTATCGGAATCATGTGAAGACCGGAAAAGCGACCGTCATAATTACTGGAAAAGGCGATTGTGCAGGTCTAAGCAGAAGCATTTCTTTCCGCATTGTTCCGCAAAAAGCCGCGATCCAAAAGTTGAAAAAAGGTAAAAAGTCCATGCAGGTGCGAATTGCCAGTCAGAAAAAGGCCGGTGTGACCGGCTATCAGATCTCCTACAGATATGGGAAAAAAGGAGCCTTCAAAACAATAGTCACAACAAAAACTGTAAAGAAAATCCGAAAACTTAAAAATAAAAAATATTATTATGTGAAAGTACGTGCCTATAAAAAAATTGATGGGAAGAAATATTACGGCAGATACAGCAAGGCGAAGAAAATAAAAGTACAGTAGAGTTATAATACGTATAGAGGGTGCCTCAAAGCCATGAATTTCAGCTTTGGGGCACTCTTTTTCACAGCGGCAGTAGAAATATAATCTCAAAAAAATAGTTTGGATTGTTTATATATAGCATAAAACTGCCGATATTTATAGAAAGGATACTTGTAAAGCAGGTTTTGTAGAATCACGAAGAAGCTTTGATATGATCGGCAATACGCTTATCATCCATTCGGATATGTGTAATCAGAACTCCGATGATTTCATTTAGTTTTCCAAGGGTTGCGATAGTAGCTCCAGTATTGATGATTTGGTTTTCAACCTGAGTAAGTTTCTGTTTGTACTGCTCGTGGAACTGTCTGTGGGCAGAATAGCCAGGATATTTGCTTTGTATCTGGAGTTGTTCCTCATCGCGAAAATGTTTGGCCACATAATCGTTTAGAAAACGAACTGTTTTTTCGATTAAATCGCGTCCCTTTCCTTGGGAACAGGCATCCATTAGTTTATTTACTGCATCGAAAAGTTGTCTATGTTCATTATCGATCAGTGCGTTTCCGGTTTCTAAGTCTTTCGTTAATGTGTATTTCATAACGATTCCTCCTTAATAATTAGTATTTGTTAAGAACTATTATTAATATAGCTTGAAAAAGAGGAAAATGCAAGTACTGTACCTAAAGTTTTTAAAAAAGTTTACAAAATCTAGTAATAGCAATGGTAATAGTAAAGAAAGGGGTAGTACAAAAGATTTAAAATGAGACAGAAGCTGATGATTTTAGATCACAATAGAGAGACAAATAATATGTTAAAATTCTTATTGGAAGATGAATTCACGGTATTTCAGGCTTTTTGCCAAGAAGAAGCGAGAGCTGTTTTAAAAGGAATAGGAAAACGGTTAAATGCTGTTTTGATGGAAAATATTTACTGGGAAGATGATGGAGAGTTATCTGTAAATCTGATACGGGAGCAGGTTTTAAAATTAAGGATACCTGCGCTAAGTCTGATGGAACAGTACGATTCGTATCTGGCGGCAAAGGCGATCGAAAACGGAGCGGACGAAATCCTCGTCAAGGCATGTAAGAAACAAATTATAAAAAAACGGGTGGAGAATCTGATTTTAAAAGGGGAATTGACCGCAGCAAGAGAATATGATTCACTAACAGGTATTTACAACAAAGAAGCTTTTTTTAGCAAAGTGGAAGAATTGTTGAAAAATAATGCACAGACTCGATATTGGCTTTTATGTTTGGATATTGAACATTTTAAGGTGATTAATGATCTTTATGGAACAGAGGAAGGCGACAGGTTGCTTCGTTTTGTGGGTGAACGTCTAAAAATACTTTCTATGCAGATTGGCGGTATTGCCGGGCGTTTTGCATCGGATATTTTTGCAGGGTGCTATCCGGATGGCGAGGAAAGATGTGAAGAGATTTCAAGAGAAATTATGGCGCAGCTTCATGGATATCCACTTCAGATGGAAGTGATTGCGGACTTGGGATTTTATTATATTAAAGATACTTCAATTCCGGTCAGCACCATGTGTGATCGGGCTCTGATTGCGTTGAAATCAATAAGGGGAAATTACCTGGATGATTATGCCATTTACCATGATTCTATGCGGGATGAACTTCTTTTGGAGCAGGAATTGATCAATGATATGGAGCTTGCATTGGAAAATAGAGAATTTAAACTCTATCTACAGCCCCAATGCAATTTGGCTACTTCCAAAATTGTCGGGGCAGAAGCTCTGGTGCGGTGGCAGCATCCGGAAAAGGGACTGATTCTCCCAGGGAAATTTATTCCGCTCTTTGAAGAAAATCATTTTATTTTAAAGCTGGACAATTACATATGGGAGGAATGCTGTAAATTTCTTAGAGACTGGGTAAATGGCGGGAATGTGCCGGTTCCCATTTCTGTAAATTTATCTCGAATTCATCTGTGTGACAGTGGCCTTTACGACCGTCTGATTTTTCTAATAGAAAAATATGATATTTCTCCAGCATGGATTGATTTGGAGATTATGGAGTCAGCCTATGCGGATGACACCGGTTATCTGAATCAGATTGTGGACAGACTAAGAAATTACGGTTTTACGATTCTATTGGATGACTTTGGGAGAGGCTATTCATCTCTCAGTACGTTGAAAGATATAAATGCGGATGCATTAAAGCTGGATATGCGATTTTTGACAGAAGCGTCAAATAACAAAGATAAAGGTCGAGATATTCTGGAATGTGTGGTTTATATGGCTAAGCGGTTACATATGCCAGTCTTAGTTGAAGGTGTGGAAACGAAAGAACAGGTGGATTTTTTGAGAAAGATTAATTGCTGTTATGCTCAGGGATTTTATTACTATAGACCAATGGCAGCACAAGCATTTCAGCAACTATTGAAAAATAAGGACCTCGTGGAATATGATTCATATATTTCTAAAAAACTTGATAGAACTATGTAAGTAGAGAAAGGAGGAAAAAGACATGTGGTTAAACGGAATTCATTCATATGGCACACGAAGTATGAGCTATTATAGTTATCAGGCTGCCATGAACAATATTCGATTAACACAGGCACTGTCCGGCAACCCCAAGATTCAGGCGGCAGTACCGCAGATCTCACCGACAGATACGCCGCTGAAAGACAGCTATGATTTCATAAAGGAATATAGCTCCAGTATGTCTTCTTTGATGAAGGCGGCATCGGAACTGAAAGGCACAAATGCATCAGGAGCAATGAACGACTTGTTTGTCAGCAGTTCCGATTTGGATGTGGCTACAGTTTCAGAAAATCTGACAATACGAAAGCCGAATGATTTTAATCTGAGTGTGTCGCAACTTGCTCAGTCACAACAAAACATCAGTAATGTAGTGAAAGTTTCAGATCCTGCTACAGGGAATATGGATTTCACTATCAGTAGAGGGAGAGACTCTGTTCATGTGCAAGTCAATGCGGTTGGCGAAGATGGAGTAAGTTTGACAAACGGGCAGATGCTTCGGGAAGCTGCGCGACAGATTAATTGCAGTTCCGTTGGCATTCGAGCGACGATGGTTCGGTATGATGGAGAAGTTGCGTTAAAATTGGAAGGGCTTGATACAGGGACAGCAAACCGATTTAAAGTAGACGGCGATTTGGGTGCAGCGGCAGGAATGGATCATGTACAGACAGATGCGGTCAATGCCAGATATTCTGTGACCGCAGACGGTATAACGAAGAACTATACATCTTCTGATAACCGTATTACGCTGGATGGAAGCCGTATTTCCGTGGAACTGAAGACGGAAGGTGAAACTAAAATTCAAACTGGATTGGATACAGAACGGATTTCGTCGGCAGTTGAAAATCTGACAGAGTGTTACAACGATGTGCTGACAGTCCTTCATGATAACTATGACAGAGGCACTGGAATCCATCGTCAGCTTCAGAATCTTGTGAGAGGGCTTGGAGCGGAGAAATCCTTGGAAATGCTGGGAATTACAGTAAATGAAGACGCTACCTTGAGTTTTGATAAAACAGTATTAAAGGAAAACATAGAAAAAAATTCTTCTCTCGTGCGGGATCTGATTTCCGGTACAGGTGGAATTGCCGATATAGCTTTTAATAAAGCAGTAGGCGGCATGAATATGAATTCCAGTTCTTTGATTAACAAGGATATTTCCTACTTGCATAACAATTATTATGCAGTAGGGCTCATGATGGATTATTTTATATAGCAGTGAGATAGGGCGGCGATGCAAAATACTGTCTGTACATTCCAGCACAAATAAAGAGATCGGCCGATAGCGGCGCAGATCTCTTTTTATAATGTAAGAAATATCGTTTCATCAATATTTTTTCTTTTTTCAGTGAAAACTATAGACGGTTCAGGTACTGGATCAGAACATCAGGAATTGCCGAACAGGCGGCCTGAATGCAGACTCCGCCGATATCATAGGCAGCCATTGGCATTCCATAAACAACACAGGACGCTTTATCCTGTCCAATCGTATAGGCTCCGGCCTTTTTCATTTTGAGAAGACCATCGGCTCCATCATGTCCCATCCCCGTAAGAATGATCCCAACCGCATTCTGTTTTGCGGTATTTGCAACTGACTGAAAGAGAACATCAACAGAAGGCCGGTGTCCGCTTACCTTTTCACCAGCATAGCAACGGATTCGATAATCACTGCCGCTGGGAACAATCTTCATTTGAAGATCTCCCCCTGGAGCGATAAAGGCATGGCCACGGCGGATCAGATCTCCATCTTCAGCTTCTTTGACATTCATTTGGCAGAGTCGGTTCAGACGTTCCGCGTACATCTTTGTAAAACCTTTGGGCATGTGCTGCGTAATTACGATACCAGGTATATCCGCCGGAAGCTGCCGGAGAATCTGGAGCGTGGCTTCAGTACCGCCAGTGGAGGCTCCAATGGCGATAATCGTACGATTAAGTCGGAACGAAGAGCTAGGCTTCAATTTTAAAATCTTAGCAGACGAAACGCCACTGCTGGAAGCAGAAGACTGTGAGGCGGCCATCTGAGTACGAGAAGCAAGGGCTGGCGAAGAAGCAGAAGGCTTTGTCACTTTGGCGTGGGATGCAATCAGAATTTTGCTGGCAAGATTCTGAATAAATACCGAAGACGGGTTATCACCACTCATATCAGGCTTTCTTACAAAATCAACGGCACCGTAAGCAAGGGCATCAAAGACACTGACATTCAAAGAAGATACAAGAATTACAGGAAGCGGATATTTTGGCAGAAGTTGTTTCAGAAAATCAATTCCGTTTAACTGCGGCATCTCTACATCGAGTGTCAGCACATCTGGTTTCAGTTTCGGAATCTTCCGCATTGCGTCAAAGGCATTTACCGCGTATCCAACGACTTCAATTCGAGACTGTACTTTTGGCAAGTTTTCGGAAAGAAATCGATCGAACACAAGAGAATCATCCACGATCAGAACTTTTATTTTAGATTCAACGAGCATAATAACTATTTCCTTTCCCTAATGAACAGGATTTTTATAGATGTCGGCGATAGGTTGCCGGCATGATATATTGATAGGGTGTCACCGCCTTATTCAAGCTCTCCGAATGTCCGATGAGAAGGTAACCTCCGGGGCTCGTGGCCTGAAAAAAACGTTCTACAAGAGCATCTTTTGTTGGCTGATCAAAATAGATCATCACATTCCTGCAGAAAATCACATCAAATTTCAGACGAAAGCGGATAGGATCCATCAGATTGAATGTCCGGAAGATTACATTAGACTTTATCTCCGGAGCCACCGTGTAAATTCCCGATTCTTTTGTCTTACGGAAATATCGGTTCTTCCAACCCTTGGGGAGTTTGGACAGGGATTCTTCTTCGTATAGGGCATTCTGAGCGGTACGAAGGACATTTTGTGAGATGTCTGTTGCCAGAACACGGGTATCCCATGAAGAAGCCTGAGTGCCAAAATATTCTTTTAAAATCATGGAAATCGTGTAGGGTTCCTGTCCGCTGGAACAACCAGCGCTCCAGATACTCAGGACGTGATTCTTCTTTGTCTTTTTCAACCATGGCAGAATGGTATGCTGAAAAAATTCAAAATGCGTTTCTTCCCTCATAAAATAAGTATAATTTGTAGTCAGCTTATTAATGAGTATCTCAATATCCTGTGGGTTTTTCTTTGAGAGGATACAGTCCACATACTGGCGGAATGAAGTAAACCCCATGGAAACAACCGTACCGGACAAACGACCGGTAATGAGCTGCCGCTTTTTTGAAAGATCAATGCCATAATTGGATTTCATAAATGAAACGAGGCGGTTAAAGTCCTCTGTTGAAATGCTGAGCATATGAAAACTCCTATAACGCTGTATTAATAACTGCTTCACATTCAAGAAGCAGAACGACTTTGCCATCGCCGATAGAAATCATAGAATTCGTCAACTCTTGCCGGTTTTCAATCGGGATGGGCGAGGTTTTGCTGAGATCAATATCAAGAACCTGAGCCACTGAATCTACAGCAATCCCCACAATATTTGACTCAATTTCCAGAATAATAATACAGGTCTTTGCTGTGTACTCCAAAAAAGGTTTTCCCATTCTAAGACGCATATCAATGATTGGAAGGATCTGTCCTCGCAGATTGATAATTCCGCGTACATAATCAGGCACCATTGGAAGCGGGCGGATCGAATGATCATTGATAATTTCAATAACCTGATCCGTATTCACCCCGAAAGTGAGACCATCCGAGACAAAAGTCAGAAAACGGGTCATGGCAGGAGTGGAAGTGGATTCCTCTTCAGCCTGAATATTTTTAGTAGTTTGCGAATTTTTTTCGTTTGATACTGTTTCCGTCATCGTATTACCTCCCATCCTGTTTTAAAACATGCTCTGCGCAGCATAATAAACATTTGCTACATCTAAAATGATACTGATATCGCCGTTTCCAAGAATCGTACATCCGCTGATTCCTGAATTTTTGATGTTAAAATTGTTGAGATAACTTGGAAGCGGTTTTACCACAACCTGTTGTTCGCCAAGAAGATCATCCACAAACATACAGTATGATTTGTCGCTGGCCTCCACCCAGATTAAGATACCGTCTTCAATACTGGTGCAGGCTGTTTCCATTCCATACAGTTCATGAAGTCGGATGATTGGATAAAAATCATCCATGCAGCGAATCATTTCATGGCCAGCGGCATCCAGAATTACTGATGATTCCTGTGCTTTGAAAGACTGACGGATATTAGCAATCGGTATGGTAAAAATGGAGCCTCCCGCTGAGATTTCCATTCCATCAACAATGGCCAAGGTGAGAGGAATCTTCAATGTAAAGCAACTTCCCTGACCCTTCTCGCTTGCAATAGAAACAACTCCGCCGATATTCTCTACATTCTTTTTTACAACATCCATTCCGACACCACGTCCAGAATATTCTGTAACCTCCCGATTGGTGGAAAATCCTGGCATCATGAGCAGTGAAAGAATTTCCTTTTTTGAGTACTCTTCCGCGGGTTTTGTAAGAATACCATTATTAGCGGCTTTGGTGAGGATTACATCTGGATCCACGCCCTGTCCGTCATCTGTAATCGAAATAATGACTTCGCTTCCAGTATGTCTGGCTTCCAAAATAATTTCACCCTGAGGAGGTTTACCGGCCTGAATTCGCTCTTCTTTCGTTTTTTCAATTCCATGATCCATGGCGTTGCGGACGATATGCATAATCGGATCGCCGATACTGTCTACAATTGTTTTATCAACCTCGGTGTTTTCCCCAATAATCGTGAGTTTTACATCTTTCCCCAGTGTTTTTGACATATCTCGGACGATTCGATGCATTTTCTGGAACACATTGGATACCGATACCATACGCAGCGACATAGCGATATCTTGCAGATCATCGGTTAGCTTGCGTAACTGGCGCGCAGACTTTAAAAAGCTGTCCAGCTTCAAATTCTGAAGTTCCGGAGAAGACGTCACCATGGATTCGGTAATGACGATTTCTCCAACAATTGCCATAAGCTGATCCAGTTTAGAAAGATTAACACTAATCAGACTCTGCTTGGAAGAAGTATGAGAGTGTGTTGACGTATTTCCTTTGCTCTTTTCCTCTTTTGCTACAGGTGCTGCTGTTTCTTGCGGCACTGTCGGAGCTTCTGGGGAAGATGTGTTTTCTCGCACCGTGCGCTGCAGTGTTTCCGATTGATCCTCTCTGTGTAGAATTTCATAAGATCGGACACTGCCAGTTTCTGAAACAAAGGAAGTCCCGCTTTGGGCATCCTCTTCGCTTTGAAAACCGAGAAAAAAACCATTTTCGGCAATAAATTCCGCAGTTTCGCTGTTGGTTTCAACATCTGCGGGATAGAAGGTAAAGATAAGATTTGTTTCTTGCAAGGCAGTAACAATCATAAATGCCCGCAGATTCTCCATTCCACACCCTTCATCAAAGAAAACCTGAATCTGATATGGATCATCTAACCTCTCTATTGGTTCTCCATAGGTGTCTGCGCCTGAAGACCCCTCTTCGGATTGTGTAAGCTCTTCTGGATTACTGCTAATTTTGTTCAGAAAACTATTTATATTTTCAATGAAGCTGTCGATATTAGTATCGAGTGGCTCGTTATTTTCGACCTTCTCAACTTCTTCGCGAAGCTTGTCTGTAGATGAGAACATCAGATTAAACAATTCGCTCTTCTGATCTGGACTGAGCGCATCCATACCGTTCTCACGGATATAAAAAAACAGATCTTCAATATGGTGTGCGATTTCCATTAAGGAATCAAACTCCAGCATAGCCGAAGAACCTTTGATCGTATGCATGCTGCGGAAAATCTCATTAACGTCGTCCTCCGTGAAGTCGCCGTTTTGTTCAGCATTAATCAGGAGTTCCTCTAGTTGTTCCAAAAGTGTATTCGTTTCAAAGAGATAAGTCTCAAGTAAGCTGTCTGTTCCATTATCCATCAGTCAAGCACCGCCTTTATACGTAAATTTATGGCTATATACCACTAAGTATTTATCGGCAGAAGCAAAAGAAAAGATAACAACAGCAGGAGAAAAAAATGTCAAATATTTTAAAAATCACGACTCCGGTATCGGGATATGATAACACCGGAGGCGTAAAAATAAATCAGTCGAATCTCCCGCAGAACAATAATATTCAAGGGCAGGTGATTCCTGATAAAGTTGTAAAGCCGGATGCAAGAAGCGATTCGGCCTCCCAACAGACCGAAGCGCAGCTTAAATTTCGATATGAGACAAATTTTGACAATTTTATTCAGCAGATGCAGAAAAGCGCTTCTATGACTGAGAGCTTTTCTGTGGAGTTTCTTGCAAAGCTGGGCGTACTGGCTCAGTCTGGATTGAAAAAAGACTTTGCGCAGGAAATTTCAAAGTTTCTGTCTATGATCCGTATGTCTCCGGAAGAACTGTCCGCTTTTCTGAAAGTACAGGGAGAGTCATCGGTGCGTTTTTCTGGAACGCTGTTCAATGTACTGCGGCAGCTCATGCAGCAAACATCTTCTGTAGAACTGCGAACCGGAATTCTCGATTTTTTGAAGAGATATACAGATATGGCGGAAGGCAACCATCTTTTGGAAAATATACGGCAGGTAATGCAGCAGATCCAGCAAAGAATGTTTGCGGGTCCGCGGCAGCAAGTAGAGCAGATGGCGGAAACTCTGAATTATCATGCTGCCCAGAATGGCAATGTAAAGGATAATGCTGCTGTTTTGAAAAACGAGATTCTCCCCTTTCTAAATGAATACATTACCGCGATGCACGATCGGGGAGGACTGCGAGATAATACTGCTTTGTTGGCTGCTCTGACAGCACGCTATGAAAATGGGGATGTTATGAGGGTGCAGGAAGCGTTCCTTAAACTTTTGGAATTTCCCGAATTTTCAAATTTCTTTCAAGGTCTAGATCCTGCTAAATTGCTGCAAATCCTTTCTAATACGGCATTTGAACAGGCATCGGCACACAACACCGCAATGGATAAGCTGGCCGAATTGATAAAAAGGGGGCTTCAAGGGGAAGCGGGCATTGAAAACAAGGCCGTGTTCCGAGAATTGCTGCAGGCATTTCTGTTGAACGAAAGTGTTTATATGCCGGTACTGCATCTTACCCTACCCTTGGATCTTGACGGAAATTTGATTTTTTCTGAACTCTGGATCGATCCGGATGAGCGCAGACAAAAGGAAGACGGGACAGGGGAGGAGCGAATGATACGGGGACTGATTAAGTTTGACATTCAAGATGTTGGATTCTTTGATCTGTTTTTCCTTTATGGTGTTGAGAGCGGAAAGGTCCGTATGCAGCTTAATTATCCTCAAGAACTTCCCGTACGAGAGCGGGAGCTCCGGAATGTGCTGGAGCAAATTTTAACCCAAAATGGGATGCAGCCAGAAGAAATGATTCTGGGAACGGAGGGAGGATCCATTCCATTATCCGAAGCGTTTCCACATCTTTATGAAAGGAAGAATTCAGTCAATGTCACAGTTTAACGACACTCTAAATAAAAAAGCAGTAGCTCTGTCCTATGATGATGAAAAAGCAGGGGCGCCAGTAATTGTTGCTTCTGGAATGGGGTATATGGCAGAAAAAATTGTGGAAACAGCCAGAGAAAACGGAGTTCCAGTTTATGAGGATAACTCTCTGGCAACCCTTTTGACTCAACTGGAACTGGGAAGTGAAATTCCAGAAGAGTTGTATAAGGCGATTGTAGATATCTATATCTATTTTCTGAAATTCGCGGATCAAAAAAAGAATCTGGAAAAAAGCTCCGTACCAACACAAAGGGAAGCGGACGAGTCCAAATAGCAATAAACACAGAAACCGGTGTTGCGCCTATTTTTGGTATCGATTGCGCAGAAGATCCAGCTTGAAGATATAAGCCCGCAGAGCAGATTCACAGGCAGGAGATAAATCTATAAAACGGCATCCATACCCGTACAGACCTTCTTCCGTCAGTGTCGGGTTATAAGTATTGGGAGCTTGTTGGCGCAAGATTTCCGCAGTAAGAGAAAAATTGTCCGCCCAAAAAGGGAAAATAAAAATTTGACCAGGTGCCCAGTATTGCTTACTGATACAGAACAGTCCGCCAGCACTGAGATCGAGAATTCGGATATTTGTTGTTTTCTGTGTTGACTTCAGATCCTGAAAATGGGCCCGTACCGTAATATCCACAGAGACTTTTAGATCGTTGCGGCGTTCCAGCGTTTCGGTTTCTTTACTGATTTCACAGCGGACCGTGCAGATAACAGTGCCATCTTCTTTAAAAGATTCTTGGTAGTCGGAGAGGCGGCAGAAACAGGTAATAAGTCCACGTTGGCTATCCAAAAAGGTAACCAGCGCTTCTGTACGGAGTATATTTCCAATCGCGTTTTCCATTGTCAGCGTTGCAGTGTTATCGTTGAGATCCGAAACAACGGCTTCACAAAGCAGCACCTTATCTGTACTATAAATGTTAGCTTTTCTGCAATGGTGAAATTTCATAAAGTCCTCCTTACTGATGAATATACCTGAATTGTCGGTATACTATATTTCGGCAATTCTGGAGAGAAATTAAGAGCTCTTAGAAGAAAAAGGTTGACAGAAAAAACGGAGTATGATTTGATAAAAGAGGACATAATTACGAAGAGGGGAACAAAAGATGAGTTATAACATAGCAAACGGTTATAATATAGCGTGGATGGCATCTGCGCTGTCTTCGATAAATCAAATAAATCGATTAGGGACAACCGCGCTAGGAAAAGCAGGAGTTTCTGGAGAATTCAGAAGTGTGATACAGGCGGCGCAACAGAAAGAGCAGGGTTCTTCCGTATCGGGAATATCTGCAGGGGATTCGATGGATCGCATTTTTGAAGAAGCGTCACAGAAGTATAATGTGGATGTGAACCTACTCAAGGCAATTGGGAAGGCAGAATCCGGCTTCAATGCGTCGGCCGTTTCTTCGGCAGGTGCGGTTGGAGTCATGCAATTGATGCCTGCTACTGCAAAATCGTTAGGAGTTTCAAATTCCTATGACGCAAGGCAGAATATTATGGGAGGCGCAAAGTATATTTCGCAGCTTCTTGACAAGTACAACGGAAATGTGGAACTAGCGCTTGCAGCTTACAACGCAGGGAGCGGCAATGTGGACAAGTATGGTGGAATTCCGCCTTTTGAAGAGACGCAAAACTATGTAAAGCGTGTAATGGAATACGCGGGGAATACAATTTCAACGGGAAAAAATGTAAGTGAAACGGTATTGCCTGCTGGGGCTGTACAGAATGGAGGAGCTGAGGCGATTCAGACGAGGACAGGCGATGATTCTTATTTTTCCATTAATACCGAATTATTTCTATCGCTTCTCAATATTATGAGGGGAGAGATGGAATTAAAAATGGCATCCATGCTAATGGATGATAGTACATCAGAGAAGGAAAACGGCAGTATTTGGATTTAAACCAGATACTGCCGTTTTTATCAATCAACTGAACTATTTAGTATTTTTCATCAGAAAGACCCATATCCAGCGAATAATCGGAAGAGGAAAGTTCTAAATCAGAGGCTGAACTTGCAGCATGTGCAGGTGCAGAGGTACCTGTGCTATATTCATCTCTTCCACGGAATTTGAATGCTGAAATCAGTTCTTTCAGCAGATGAGCCTGACCGGACAATTCTTCACTTGCGGCGGCGCTTTCCTGTGCTGTAGCGGAGTTGGTCTGCACTACACTGGAAATCTGATCCACGCCTTGTGTCACCTGCGTGATGGATTCCGCCTGTTCTTTGGAGGCGTCAGAAATTGAATTAATCAGATTTACGACTTCTTCGCTGCTAGTAACAACATTTGCCATCGCCTGAGCCGTAACATCAGCGATGCCTGTTCCCTTTTTGACTGCGGCGATAGCATTTTCAATTAAGGATGTTGTATTCTGTGCGGCATCTTGGCTTTTGCCCGCCAGATTGCGGACTTCATCTGCGACAACTGCGAATCCCTTTCCTGCAGAGCCTGCCCGAGCGGCTTCTACAGCGGCATTCAATGCGAGAATGTTAGTTTGGAAAGCAATATCTTCAATGGTCTTAATAATTTTACCAATTTCATTGGAGGCGTTTCCGATTTCGGCCATGGCTTCGGTCATTTCGTCCATATGGCGGTTGCTTTCAGTCAATTCACTTCCAACTTGGTTAGCCAACTCCTGTACATGCCCGGCATTCTGAGCGTTTTCTGTAACATGATGAGAGATATCGTTAATTGTGGCAGCCAACTCTTCTACTGAGCTTGCCTGTTCTGTTGCCCCCTGCGACAAAGCTTGCGCTCCGCTGGAAACCTGATCCGCTCCGGCGTCCACCTGTGAAGAAGCTTCATCAATCTGAAGAAGCAGATCATTCAGTCTGTAGCAAATAGCTCGAATTGCGTCCAAAAGTGGTGCGAAGTCTGCAATATATAGCTCTTTGCATGTTGATTTGACTGTGAAGTCGCCTTCGCTCATCTGGCTCAGAAGTTGAATTTCATCATTAATAATTTTCTGAAGAGCGTCTACAATGATTTGAGTGCTTCTGACAATCTCTCCAATTTCATTTTGTGAATCATATTCCGGAACAGGCGTTCTCAAGTCTCCTTGGGACAGTTTTTTCAGACGCGCAGTGCAGGCGTCCAGAGGTTCCACAATCGTTTTCTTTTGTGAGATGGTAGAGATTACAACAATCACACACGCAATCACCATCAATAGAATCGCAATGATCAGTCCGGCTCGAAATGTAGTCTCTGCGGAGCTCTGCAATGCTAAGGCTGAAGAGGCTTTTTCATCTAAAATACTGGTAAGACTCGCCTGCGCATCTTGGGAAAGAGACTCCGTGTCTTGCAGCGCTTTTACCAGAATAGAACTTTTTTGAGCGCTGTCCGTGTCCGCATTTGAACCCTGATTTACATAAGAGGAGGCTGTATCCTTATACTCTTCAAACGCGCTCTGAAAGTCGGCATAGGCGTTTTGTTCTTTACGGGACTGAAGAGTCCCCTCGAATGATGCGGAATACTTGCTGACATCGTCGACTGCTTCATCAAAAGACGAGACCGCGTCACGGATTTCATCGGTATTTGTGGAAGCGATAGCGAAACTCATAGCGTTGTCTGCCTTTGATAAAGCTGCAGATGTCTTTCCAATGTCATCTTGGGAAGTACCTAGATTTTCTATGGCTGTGGAATAATCCGAATGGAGCTGCTGGGAAATTACAATTCCCACCACTCCGGAAAGCATAGCTACGACTGCGATGATAATGCATGTAAATGTTAGCCTGGCTTTAATTGACATATTCTTGATCAATGTTCTACACCGTCCTTACTATTAAAGTTTTTCAAAAAATATTACTTTTGTATATTTCGGTCCGCGTGAAAATAAAATAAGGAATTTGTTAAAAAAAGTAGAAAAAATTTTAAGGAAACTGGAAAAGGCGGCTCTAATTATTATATCTTTTTTCTTTTATAAAAGATGATGATGGTTCAAATCCCGTAATGTTGTAAAAATTGCGTAAAACAAGAAGTATGTAAAATGTATGTAAAATGTATGTAAAATGTTAGAAATGACAATGAAAGTCTTGACAAAAATGAATGGGGGGGGGGGGTACAATTAGCAGGGAAAGAAATGTCGAATTCAGTAGAAAGAAAGGAGTGGGTAGTTTATGAACCAGTTCTTTGGAAATGCGATATCCATGGCCGAGCGGTCATTGGATTTTTTGTGGGCAAAACAGCAGGTTGTCACAAATAACATCGCAAATGTAGATACACCCGGATATAAAACAAAATATGTAACGTTTGAGGAGACGTTTCGAAACCGCTTAAAAGCAGCAGCGGAAACCGGGGATAGAGAGCAGGTTCAGCAGGCTATCGAAACTTCTTCCTGGCAGGTTCACAATACACAGAATGAAACATCACGTCTTGATGGAAATAATGTGGATTCGGATGTAGAACTGATGGAACTGACACGAACCACATTACAGTACCAGTATTTGCTTCATTCGGTGAACAGTGATATTACAAGACTCCGAACGGCAATCAAAGGCCAGTGAGCATAAACTTTAGACAGATCTGGTTTCAGAGAGAATCCATGAATAAAGGAACTTAACATCTTTGAAAATATACAGGAGGAGATAGGGATGGAAACAGGATTTATTACACCGATTCAGATACCGGAATCCCTTTTTCAGACAGATTCTACCCAGACAGTTGGCAGTACCGATACGGAAAATCGAGGAATCTTTAAAGACATTTTTACCAATATGGTCAATAATGTAACAGAGACGGAAGAAACGCTGGAACAGCAAGAATATCTTCTGGCAACAGGACAGTTAGATGATGCCCATACTGTTACAATTGCCGCGTCTGAAGCGCAGATGGCAGTTGATCTGCTGGTTCAGATGAGAAACAAGGCATTGGACGCTTACAATGAATTAATGCGGATCAGCCTATAAAGCAGCCATGACAGGCGGAATGGGAAAACGGGTAATATGAATTTAGATAATATAAAAGCAAAGCTGAATGGGATTGGCGGCGGAAAATTCGGAGAGTTTTTGGGCAAACTCAGCAAAAAGACAAAGATACTGATTGCAGTAATTGCAGTGATTGTGATTGCTGGTGCAATTATTACCGCAGTTATTTTGAACCACAAAGAATATGTGGTTCTCTTTTCTGATGTTTCAGAAGAGGAAGCAACTCAGATTGTGGGACATCTGCAGGACTCGGGAGTCGATTATCAGTATGAAGGCGACGGCACCATCATGGTAGAGGAAAGTGTGGCGGATCAGACCAGAGCGGATTTGGTATATGAGGGATATCCCAAAAGTGGATTTACCTATGATATTTTTACTCAAAACGCAGGAGGCATGACAACCGACACGGAAAAACAGACCTATAAATTGTATGAACTGCAGGATCGTATTGGAGCTACAATTGGTCTCTTTGATGGCGTTAAAGATGCAAAGGTAACCATTGCTCTTGAAGAAGAACAGCGATATGCGCTGGAATCGGAGGAAGATAAAAAGAGTAAAGATGCCAGTGCATCGGTTGTAGTAACTATGGAAGACGGTGGTTCACCAACTGAGGAGCAGGCTGCGGCGATTCAACGCCTGGTGGCAAAAAGTGTGCCGGATATGGCACTGGAAAATGTAGCAGTATTTGATGGAAATGGAATAGAAGTATCTGTAGAAGATGGAGAAGGAACCAAAACTTCCGGAGATACCGGAGAAGAAATCGCTCAGATTATTGAAAATCAGATTACAAAGAAAGTAGCCAATGTACTAGGCCCGATTTACGGTGCGGAGAATATTCGTGTTTCCGCGAAAGGAACCGTGAATATGGAGCGTGTACTGCGGGAGTCTACCACTTATGAAACACCGGAAAAAATCAATGAAAGAGATAAAACTGGAATCATATCCAACGAAACAACATCCAGAGAGGAGAGCAACGGCGGAACTGGAACCGGTGGTGTAGCAGGATCGGAAACCAATGCTGATGTGTCCGAGTATACGACCATTACGAATGGAGGGGACGGAAGCTACACCAGTGAGACCGCCACCAGAGATTATCTGGTAAATCAGATCAAAGAACAGGGAGAATTGGATCCGGGTTCCTTGGAGGATCTGAGCGTGGCAGTTACGATTAATGGAACCACACTCGGAAGTCTGACAGAAGCGGAAGCTCGTTCGCTGATCGCCAATGCGACTGGAATCGCTCAGGCGGATCAGGACGAAAAAATTACGATCGTAGCTGCTCCGTTCTATACGGAAGGACAAATCAACCGAGAACAGAACGCAGCCAGCTTTATAGAAGATAATCTTCTGTATATTGCTATTGCGGCAGCATTACTTCTGGCGATCGCAGTGGCGTTGCTCCTGATTGTCCGGAGAAGACGGAGAAAAGCGGAAGAAGATTTGCTGGATGAAGAAGATCTTGTACCAGTGATGCCGGAAGAGGAGCCAGTAGAAAATCCGGAACTTTTGAATCTAAAGGGTGAGAAAACCAGGGAACTGCGAGAAACGGTGCGTGAATTCTCCGAACAGAATCCGGAAATCTCCGCACAGATGATACGTACATGGCTGAACGGAGGAGGTGATTCCGATGGCGGCAAGAGCAACGCCTAAACAAAGTCTCACTCCGGCACAGAAAGCCGCGACACTTGTCATTGCGCTAGGTGCGGAAAAGGCGTCCAAACTATACAAGTACTTGACCTCTGAAGATGTTGAGAAGCTGACTGTAGAAGTGGCAAAGCTGGGCCATGTGGAGGCTGAACAGACCGAAGAGGTGTTGGATGATTTTTATAAAACCTGTCTTACACAGAAAGTCGTTACAGACGGTGGGATGGAATATGCCCGTACTGTGTTGGAAAAAGCTTATGGCGAGGCAACTGCTAATGAACTCTTAGGAAAAGTAACGAAGTATCTGAAAAATCGTTCCTTTGAATTTATCCAGAAAACGGACAGTAAGAACCTCTATGCTGTTTTACAGTATGAACGGCCTCAGACGATTGCTCTGGTTCTTTCCTATGCGGATTCGGATTTGTCAGCGGCCGTAATTCGAGAACTTCCGGAAGATAAACGAATTAAAGTTGTAGAGGCGGTTGCTCAGATGGAGAGTGCTTCTCCGGAAGCTATAAAACTAGTAGAAAGTCAGCTCCGCAAGAAGTTTGATAATATCCTTACAACGGATTACACGACCATCGGGGGTGTGGATTACATTGCGGATGTAATGAACCATATGGATAGAAGCAATGAAAAATTTATTTTCGACGAGATGGGAAAGATCAATCCGGAACTTGCGGAAACCATCCGCAAAAAAATGTTTGTATTCGAGGATATCCTTGGCATGGACGATCGCTCTATCCAACGTTTTATCCGCGAGTGCGATATGAAGGATATTGTATATGCTCTCAAAAATGCAAGTCCCGAAATGTCATCGTTATTTTATCAGAATATGTCTACCCGTATGGCGGAAACGATCCAGTCCGATCTGGAAGTTACCGTCAATGTGCGCTTGCGTGATGTAGAAGAAGCGCAGCAACGGATCGTAAATTTGATTCGCAGGCTGGATGAAGCCGGTGAACTGATCATCAGCAAGGGCGGAAAGGATGATATCGTTGTATAGGATATTGAGGGCAGAAGATGCTCAGAAAAAGGCGCTTGCTTCTGATTGTATTCTGCCGGAACTGGAGATGGAAGCGCCGTTGCTGTCAGAAACAGAGCTTGAGCCAATACAGGAAAAGAGAGCACCACAGAGACTTCATGGTGAAATTCTGTTGGAGAACGCAGTGAAAAAGGCGGAAGCTCTGCTGGAACGGGCCAGGCTGGAAGCCGAGACCATCAAAAAAGACGCATTCGATCAAGGATATCAGGAAGGATTGAAAGCGGGTGAAAAGGATGGAAAAAAACAGGCGTATGAAGAACACCAGGAAATGTTGCGAACGGAAATACGCCAGCTGGAAGAAAAAATCGGCCAGTATGTAGAAGAAATGAGCCGCAAGAAGGAACAGGTGTTGGAAGAATATCTGGACGATTTGAAAAATATTTCACTGGTCATTGGCGAGAAGATTGTGCAGACAAGTCTGAAGTCTAGTAGTGAGGTTGTAAAAAGGATGATCCTTGCCGCAACGGAAAAACTGAAGAAGACTGCGTGGGCAAAGATTTATGTAGCCAAGACAAACGAAGAACTTGATGTTCAGGGAGATATGCAGCTCCTGAAAGAACTGGAAAAACTTTCTGATAATGTAAAGATTATCGTGATGGAAGATGTGGAACCCGGAGCCTGCATTATTGAACTTCCACAGGAGATTATTGATATCAGTGCAGGTACGCAGCTTGAAAATATCCGTGAGATCTTGAATAATGCAAGACTGTAGAAAACATGCAAGGAGGGAATGTGATGTTGAAATCCATACCAGGATTAATTTTACAGTCAGAAACGATAAACTATATCGGCAGAATTGATAATGTTGTAGGGATGTCCATGGAGGCCTCAGGGGGAGGGGCTAACATCGGGGATATTGTATTAATTTACAGTGAAGAACAAAAAAAACAGATTCAGGCGGAAGTTGTTGGATTTAAAGAAGACAAAGTACAGCTGATGGCCTATGAAAATATGAAGGGCATAGGGACAAACAGCTTTGTACGTAATACAAAAAAGCAATTAAAAATACCGGTAGGCGAATTTTTGAGGGGACGTATCATCGATGCCCTCGGACATCCGATGGATGACAAAGGAGAGTTTTCGTCCGCCCGGTATTATTACGTAGAAAATCCGAAAATCAATCCCATGCAGCGGCCTCCTATTCGTGAGCGGCTCTCCTTTGGCATTAAGGCGATCGATGGACTGAATACGATAGGAAAGGGTCAGAGAATTGGGATTTTTGCGGGAAGCGGTGTAGGGAAAAGCACACTCATGGGAATGATTGCCCGTAATGTAAAGACAGATATCAATGTGATTGCCCTCGTTGGAGAGCGCGGCAGAGAAGTGCGAGAATTCGTGGAGAAAGATCTGGGGCCAGAAGGTATGAAACGCTCAATTCTGGTTGTTGCCACTTCGGATCAGCCGGCTATGCTTCGTATGAAGTGTCCTCTGGTGGCCACGACTATTGCGGAGTACTTTAAAGATCAGGGGAAGGATGTCTTGCTGATGATGGATTCTCTTACCCGGTTTGCTATGGCCCAGAGGGAAATTGGTCTGGCTACAGGTGAGCCTCCTGTAGCCAGAGGTTATACGCCATCTATTTACGCGGAATTTCCAAAGCTCTTGGAGCGGAGTGGGAATTTTGAGACAGGATCTATAACAGGAGTATATACCGTGCTTGTAGAAGGCGACGACACCAATGAGCCCATTGCGGATACTGTAAGAGGTATTCTTGACGGACATATTGTTCTGAGTCGGAAACTTGCCAACGCCAACCATTTTCCGGCAATCGACATCAACGCTAGTATTTCCCGTCTGATGACAGATATTGTAACACCAGAGCGGAAGAAACTGGCTTCCAAACTACGGGATGTCCTCAGCCTCTATGAGCAGAATGAAGATCTGATTTCCATTGGCGCATATAAAGCGGGGACAAACCCAAAGCTGGATTACGCGATTTCTAAGAATGAAGGAATACAAAAGTTCCTAATGCAGGGAATCAATGAAAAATTTGATGAACAGGAAACCTGGAATGAAATGGAACGCGTTTTGAATTCGTAAAGAAACGGAGTGTTGTAAGAGTATGAAAAAGTTTTCCTTCTCGTTAAATAAGGTACTGGACTATAAGACGCAGATTGAAGATTCTTTGCGCAGCGAACATGCGGAAGCTGTAAAAGCGGTAAATGAGAAAGAAGAAAAGATTCAAAGCATGGAAGATTCTTATTATCGAAAGATACAGGAATTAAATGATACAAAGAAAAACAAATGCAGCATAAAGGAGCTTTGTATTTATGAAGATTATCTTAGTTATAGCAGCCAGCAAATTCGAAGAGAAAAAGACAGGCTAGTTACTCTTCAGAAAAAAGAACAGGAAAAACGAGAAGAGGTTATTGAAGCCAAAAAGGAACGTAGATCCATTGATCTTCTGAAAGA
This sequence comes from Zhenpiania hominis, assembly GCF_014333425.1. Taxonomy (GTDB): domain Bacteria; phylum Bacillota; class Clostridia; order Peptostreptococcales; family Anaerovoracaceae; genus Hominibacterium; species Hominibacterium hominis. The sequence continues at coordinate 105,975 of NZ_JACRYT010000001.1, forward strand.
CAAGAAAAAGAAAGAGTATGATGCTCTTGCTCAGAAGGAGGAAGAACGTTTTATTGAGGAATTTGTAGTAAATTCCCGATCCGCACAGAGTAATCCTGCGTAAGCAGATTACAACATAGATAGCAAGACAGATGGAAAGGAGGTGAATACGAATATGGAAATGCTCAATATTGCAGAATCGTTTCAAAGCAGTACAACTCCCGCTCACGGGTATAAGACTTCCGCAGAAGACGGAGGTGCGTCAGAATCTTTTTCGGATGCCATTCGCCAGGAAATTTTGGGAAGTGATACAAGTGTCCAGCAGGGATCAGGCAGAACAGAAGAACATTCGGAAACGGACTCAAAGGAAGAAGGCGACAAGGACACTGTCTTTGATGTCCAGGGGGCAATCCTGTGGACAGAACAGCTTCAGAGTCTGCAGATGATACCGGTGAACCAAAATCTGAATTCTGATACAGGAGAAAAAGCAATTCAAGGACTGCAGCAGACTGTAGCAGAAACAGGGGAACTTTCCCAAGTACATCAAGGACTACAGAAAGGCACAGAACGTACAGATCTTCCGAATCCCGATATGCGAAATCCTGTTTTGCATGAGAAGGTAGAAAATCCATTGAAGCTCGGAAGTATAGAGTTGGTAGATTCTGTTGTTCTAACAGCGGACAGGCAGGAGACCTCCAATCTTGCGGAGATGAAAGGCTTTGGGCATTTTGAAGCAAACGCGCAAGAACAGAAGAAGGGCGTCAATAATAATGTTCACAACTTGGAAAAGCAGGTTTCCCCAGCAGGCGCGGATCAAAATGCAGTACAAGGCCGGGTGAATCAGATACAAGAAGATACTCTTTCACAGGCTGTAGCTTCACAAAGCAGGCCGGAAGCCGGGTTTTATACTGGAATCCAGCAGGACCAACCAACGGCAAGGACTGGAAGGAGTACATTGACTTCTGACATTCAGAACCTGTCAGAAACCATGCTCAAGCAAATGACGCAGGGAAAGACAGACTTTGAGATTCTTCTCGAACCGGCAAATCTCGGCAAGCTTATTATCAAAGTAACATATGAGAGCGGGAAAGCTGCGGTATCGATTCTGTGTACCAATGATAAAACTTTAGAGATGCTATCCCAGAATGCCAAAAATATGGGTGCGATTATGGAACAACGTATGGGAACAGAGACAACAGTTGTCATAGAGCCACGCCATACAAATCCGGATTACCTGCAGCAGCAGGCGGATCAGGGCAGCCATTCTGGTTATGAGCGGGATGATCAGCAGCAAAATCAAAGCCGGGAAAAAGAAAATGAGTACATTAGTTTTGCAGAACAGCTTCGTCTGGGGCTGATGTAAACAGAAAGGAGGAAAAAAGATGGCAGTAGAAGCAATAACAGGAGGGCAGTCCCCTTACGCGAATATTAATGCCCCTACGACTGAGGCGAACGCGTCGTTGTCTCTGACGGATTTTTACACACTACTGGCAGCGCAGATGAAATATCAGGATGCTGACAATCCTATGGATACCAGCGAAATGATGGCGAGCATGGTTCAGACACAGATGATACAGGCGATTAGTGAAATGACTACTATGCAAATGACCACCTATGCGGCATCTATGATTGGAAAAGAAGTGACTGTGGCGGAGGTGGATGCCAACGGCCAGTATACGGGAGATAAGGTAGGAACTGTAACCAGTGTTCTCCTAGGAAGTTCGCCGGTCATCTTTATTGATGATAAGGCTTATTCCCTGAGCCAGATCATGTCGATTGGCAAGCTCCCGGAAACGGGAGACGCGGACGGCTCACAGGCGGCGAATGGAGCCGATAAGACCGATGGAATCGATACGCAAAAATAAGAAACAAGGTGATAGAAAGGAGGTGCGATATGAAGAAGATCCCGCAGCTTTCCGAACTTCAACGTCTTCAAATACAACATAATGTTGGGAGATCAGAACAGACAGAAAAGCATGGTGATTTTGCGGAGATATTAAAAGAGGGGATACGCAAAGAGGAAAACAGTGTTCAGTTTTCAAAGCATGCAGAGTCCAGGATCAGACAGAGAGGAATTGAGTTATCAGAGGATCTGATGAAGAATCTCAATCAGGCGGTTGAGAAAGCGAGGGAAAAGGGAGCTAAGGATACGGTGATTATTGGCGCGGAAGGCGCGTTTATTGTAAATGTTCCGAATAATATTGTAGTTACCACCATTACGGAACAGGAAATGAAAAATAACGTATTTACCAATATCGACAGCGCGGTTCTGATGTAGCTGGACCATATGATGGAGGCGAATCCGCTGATTCCGAATGAACGGCGGAACAGGCAGCGCAGGTTGATTTCAAAAGGAAAGAGAGGACAATCAATATGGTTAAATCAATGTTTGCGGCAATTTCCGGACTGAAATCCCATCAGTCCAAAATGGATGTAATCGGCAATAATATCGCAAACGTCAACACATGGGGATATAAAACAAGAAGCGCCAACTTTGCGGATGCGATGTATCAGAATACAATTAACGGCGGCGGTGGAAATGTAACCCAGGGAGGTCTGGGCGGAATGAATACGTCACAGCTTGGATTCGGCGTAAACGTAAGTTCGATTTCCACAAGCTTTGAAACTGGTAGCTGGAATCCTACCGGCGATGGCTGGAACTGCATGATTAACGGACCGTCTTTCTTTATTGTAGGACCCATGACTAGCGGCGGCATTAATGGTGACAATATTACATCTTCCGGACTGTCCCTGTCCAGAGTCGGACTGTTCGGCCTGGATAACAACGGCTATGTGGTAGATGATCAGGGTAATTATGTGTATGGATTCAGCTTGGTAGACGGAACTGGAATACCGGAAAAGCCAGCTCAGAAGGATACTGTATCTGCTAAGGGACTTCAGGTTACTGTGGCAGATGCCGGAGATGGAACCTACAATGTGACCATTGCGGGAATCACGATTAATACTTCTTCAGAAAGCCTTGAGGAACAAATACAAGCTTGGATCGCAGGAGCTCCTAAAGAGGCAGGATATGCAGATTATACGGACTACAATATCGGACTGAATAATTTTTCTGATGGGCAACCGCCTACTGTAAGTCTGACATTTACAGCAAAAAATGGAGGTGCGGTTGGAGCTGGGGGAACTGGACCAGCAAACAGCATTCGGAATTTTTTAACAAATGCCGGATTGGATCCTGCAAATATTGAAACTGTAACGGAAGGCAGCAACCGTGAAACGTGGCCGGCTGCAGAGTATCAGGAAGAACTGAGTCCATTGCGTCTGCCGGTGGATCCGGATACCGGACAGAGAGTCAAACTGGAATCCTACACCATCTCTACCGACGGTACGCTGGTTGGCGTGTCACAGGACGGAAGAGTGTGGACGATTGGACAGATTGCGGTTGCCAGTGTGGAGAACCCAAACGGCCTGGTGCAGGGACAGGGTTATCTGTATGGCTTTGGAAACAACGTGGGTGACATTACGATCAACCATGCGGGAACCGAAGCGGTGGGCACCATTCTCAGCGGCTATCTGGAAATGTCCAATGTAGATCTTGCCACAGAAATGGCAAATATGATTACAACGCAGAGAGGTTACCAGGCAAACTCCAAAATCATCACAGTTACTGATGAGATGCTGGAACAGCTGGTAAACATGAAGCGTTAAGTAAAATAAAAAGCGGAAGCCGTCTTTCCCGGCGGCTTCCATGAAAAAAGTAAAGGGGGGAACGATCTTGATAGAATTGACAAAGCTCAATGGTGAGCCGATTCTCATCAATGTTTATCAGATTGAGTACATTGAATTAATCCCGGAGGCTAAGATCATGATGATGAACGGGAAGTTCCATTTGGTAAAGGAAGACAAGGACGTAATCAAAGAACGTGTAGTTGAATTTTTGCGTTCAACACGGATAGAAAACGCGTGGGAGGATTAAACGGAAATGGATTTGACGAGTATCATAGGAATTGTAGCCGGTATCGCAATCGTGCTGCAGGGGATTTCCCAGAGCGGAAGTCTGATGAATTTCTTCGATTTACCGAGTATTGTCATTGTATTCGGCGGTGTTATCTGTTCTGTGATTGCCAGTTTTCCGTTCAGCACATTAAAAAATGTGGTGGGACATATGAAGGTTTTGGTAAAAGGCAAAACCTATAAGCCAGAACCCCTGATTGAATCTTTGGTGGAGTTCGCTCAGATTGCCAGAAAAAATGGTCTGCTGGCTCTGGAGGAAAAAGCCAATGAACTGGAAGACCCTTTTTACAAACGCAGTATCATGTTGGTAGTCGATGCTATGGAAGCGGAAAAAGTACGGGAAATGTTGGAAGCGGAAGTAGATAATATGGCAGCGCGGCATGAGGAGGAAGCCAGCGTCTATGAGAAAGCTTCTGCTTATGCCCCGGCTTTTGGAATGATCGGTACATTGGTGGGACTGATCAATATGCTGAAAGAACTGGATTTGAGCACCGGAGCCTCAGAGTCTCTGGGGGCCAATATGAGTGTAGCATTAGTTACTACCTTTTATGGATGTATGCTTGCTAACTTAGTATTCTTGCCAATTGCGAAAAAATTAAAAGTGCGCAATGAGGAAGAAATTCTGTATCGTCAGATTATCATCGAGGGCGTCTTGGGAATTCAGGCAGGTGATAACCCCAAGACGTTGCGTGAGAGGTTAGCGTCTTCACTGACATCGCGGCAGCAGATGAATATTCTAAACAGCGATGGCGGTGACAGTGGCGCTTCCCGAAAAGAGAAAAAAGTGAAAAAAAGTAAGAAAAAATAGCAGAAAGGAGGGGTGATCCTTTATGAAAAGAAAGCGAAATAAACAGGAAGAAGGCGGACGCTGGATGGATACATATGGGGATATGGTCACCCTGCTATTATGTTTTTTTGTTCTGCTTTACGCAATGTCATCGGTGGATCAGGTAAAATGGGAAAATTTAGTAAAAAGTTTAAACCCAAATGCAGAGAAGGTTTCCCAAGTTGTTACTGATACAGAACTGGCTGAGGGTACGGAGGAAGTGCCTGGAAATACAGATGCGGATCAGAGGTTTGAAGCTATCTACGATAATATAAAGAATGAGATGAAAAAGCTAGGAGTAGCATCGGATGTAGAGCTTGTAAAAGGGGACGACTATCAGTTTATTTCTTATAAGGATAAGGTGTTTTTTGACGGTGACAGCCCGGTTATAACAAAGGAAGGACAGCGTGTTCTGGATGGTTTGTGTAAGGCGCTGAAACCTTCAGCAGATACAATTAAGGAACTTCGGGTAATGGGGCACACGTCCCAGGAGACACCGGATCGTCCCAATAATGTGCAGACCGACCGGCAGCTGGCAGCTCTGCGTTCTGCCAATGTAGTCATCTATATTCAGAATAAAGGAGTGCTGGAACCGTCCAGATTGGTGGACTGCGGATATGGACAGTTCCATCCTATCGCAACATTTGCGACGGCAAAAGGACGGAGTAAAAACAGGCGTGCGGAAATTTTGATTACGAAAAAAGGCAGTCAGCAAAATGATTTGAGCGATTACTATAATGAGAATAAGCAGCAGGATAAAGGAGGGGCAGATTAAGCTATGGCAGAAGTATTATCGCAAAGTCAGATTGACGCACTGCTGAACTCCATGAAGGGATCTGACGGTGAACAAACAAAGGAAACATTTGAGAAAAAGCCGAATTACCGAAAATATGATTTTTACAGCCCAAAGAAATTTACAAAAGACCGACTGAAGATGGTTCGGGGAATTTACGAGAATTATGCGCGGCTCGTTTCTTCCCAAATGAATGGAATTTTGAGGGCGAGCAGTGATATCGAAGTAATGACGGTAGAAGAACAGCGTTATCATGAATTCAGTAATGCCTTGAGTGATAATGATATCATGATGATGCAGGAACTGCTTCTTCCGGATCGGTCGAAAAATCCACCAATTCTGATGCATATCAGCCAGATTTTGATGGTAAATATGATCGATCGGACGCTTGGAGGAATCGGTGATGACAGAGAGATTGACTCATCCTATAAATACACGGATATTGAGCTGACGCTTTATCGTAAGTTGATGGGTTACATTCTGGGAGCAACAAAGGATGCCTGGAGCAACTATATTAAAATGGAACTGGGGGAAGAACGTCTGGAGGAAAATCCCGGACTTTTTCAGGAAATCAGTATGGACGAGCCAGTGGCCATTGTCATGCTCAATGTTAAATTACAGGAAATTGAGGGAAGGATCACCGTTTGCATTCCAGGCAATTTGCTGACGAGAATCTTTTCTATTATTGACAGAAGAAAAAATGTTGAAGGCGCTTATGAACCGACAGGTGAAGAAGAGCGTGAGGCAATTTTTTCTCGGATTAAAGACTCGCCCCTTACTGTACGGGCACAGCTTGGGGACGCACAGCTCAGCCTGAGAGACATATGCAGCCTGAAAGTCGGAGATGTACTCGACCTGAACAAGCCGAAAGAGTCGGATATTTCCTTATATATCGATCAGGAACCATGGTTTGAAGGCAAACTGGGGGTACACAACAAAAACGTTGCGGTGAAAATCAATAAGCGGATCCATGAACAAAGTAGTGGAGAAGCAGCTGATAAATAAATTCATAAAAGAAAATTAAAAGTGAGGTTAAAAACATGGCGAAGATATTGGTAGTAGATGATGCGGCTTTTATGCGGATGATGGTAAAGGATACCCTGACAAAGGGCGGCTATACGGATCTTTACGAAGCGGTAGATGGGGCAGACGCAGTAGAGAAATTCAAAGAAATTTCTCCGGATCTGGTGATTCTGGATATTACGATGCCTAATGTGGACGGTTTGGAAGCGTTGAAACAGATTAAAGAACTGAATAAAGATGCGAATGTGATTATGTGCTCTGCGATGGGACAGGAAAGCATGGTAATTGAAGCGATAAAATTAGGAGCGAAAGACTTTATTGTAAAGCCTTTCAAGGCGGATAGAATTCTGAAGACAGTCAGCTCTATTGTAGGATAGCGGGAGGGATTTATATGTCTTTTTTAAGTTCACTGAATATCAGTGCGACCGGGATGACGGCACAGCGGTTCCGTCTGGATGTGGCTGCGGAAAATATCGCGAACATTGAGACAACCAGAACTGAAGAAGGAGGTCCTTACCGCAGGAAAATGGTTGTCCTGCAGGCAAAGGAAGATACTTTCCGTGATTATCTATATAAAGCGGCATATTCGGATAAGGGTGCCTCAGGAACGACCGCGGGTGTCCGGGCAACCGCGATTGTAGAAGATGAAACAGAATTAAAAGCCGTCTATAATCCGGATCATCCGGATGCCGATGAGGATGGATACGTGCGTATGCCGAATATTGATCTGGTAAAGGAAATGACAGACAGTATGGCAGCGACCAGAGCCTATGAGGCAAATATTACGGCCTTTAATGCAGTAAAGCTGATGGCACAGAGAGCTCTGGAAATAGGCCAGTAAGGAGTATATAAAGTATGGACAATAAAAGATTGACTTCCATGGAAATGGATGCAATAGGGGAGATCTTAAATATCAGCCTCGGAGCGTCAGCGACTGCAGTTTCTACAATGCTGGATGCAAGGGTGGATATCACAACCCCAACTGTGCAGGTGAAAAAGAAGGAGGAGTTTGAATTTTCCAGTCTGGAACCGGCAGTCGGTGTTGAAATTACATATATTGAGGGACTGACTGGCAGCAATATTATGCTGCTGAAGCGCAGTGACGTGAAAACCATTGTGGAAATGCTGATGGGTGTTGAAATTCCGGAAGATGAATTTGAACTGGATGAAATGAATATCAGCGCCATCTGTGAAGTGATGAACCAGATGATGGGGGCATCTTCAACTGCTCTGTCAGAATTGTTGTCAAAGACAGTCAATATTTCTACTCCGGTTTCTTTTGAAATTGAAGACGCAGAACAGTTTAAAGAAAAATATTTCCAGGATCAGGCGGCCATGGTGGTAATCGGATTTGACCTGAGTATTGCGGATCGGATGAAGAGTGAGTTTATCAACCTGATGCCGATTGAACTGGCAAAAGAATTGGTTGCAGGTTTCTTCCCAGATGGAGTACCGCAAACGGAGCAGGCGCCTGCAGAAGAAGAAACCGAAGAAAAGGAAATAGCCGATGAGAAGCCGGAGACTGCAGAAGATGCACATGAAATGATGCTTTCGCAGAACGCGGAGGAAGTATCTGTTGCGGAAGAAACAAAAGAAGAACAGGCTGTTGAATGTCCGGCGCAGTCAACTGTGTTCCAGCCAGAGGATGTGGCCCCTACTGTACAGGCATCTGACTCCGTTCCAATACCGGAGCCACAGGCGCAGCAGACTCAGCCAGTGATGCCGGCGATGACGATGGATGCAGGCATGATGCAGCAGATGATGGACATGATGCGCCAACAGCTGGAACTCCAGCAACAGCAGTTGGCACAGATGCAGAAAAACGCGTCCGGTCCAAAGCAAATCAAAGTAAGCGGTATGGCGCAGCCTAACATCCAGCCGGACAAGGGGGAAGTCGATCCGGAGGCAAATCTGGATCTGATTATGGGTGTGCCTTTGGATATTTCGGTAGAGATCGGAAGAACCAAACAGTTTGTAAAAGATATTCTCGAATTAAATAAGGGCTCTTTAGTGGTTCTTGATAAACTTGCAGGTGAGCAGGTAGATGTCTTTGTAAATGGGCAATGCATCGCAAAAGGAGATGTCGTTGTTGTGGAGGACAATTTCGGCGTTCGTATTACCGAGATCCTGCAGGATGAAATTGTTATTGAAAGTCAGGAGAAAGCCAGATGATAAAGGGGATTGCAACGGCACTTGTCACACTGCTGATCGTGATTCTGGTTCTGTATTTGACCTTTGTATGTACAAAATACATCGGAAGAGGAGTGGGCATAAAAACCAGATCTCGAAATATGAAGATGTTAGATCAGATCCCCCTTGGCAGGGATCGCAGCGCGGCGATTATAGAAGCCGGAAACCGTTTTTTTTTGGTGGGAATTACAGCTTCGCAAGTCTCCCTTATTTCAGAATTGAAGGAGGAAGAAATTGGTACACTGCTTTTGGAACCGCAGGAGCCGGAACGTCTTACTCCTGATTTCGGAGATATCTTTGAAAAGCTGAAAAACAGGAAGAAGAAAGATGGATAATGCATTGATCAATATAAATGGAAATGGCGTTCCTACCTTGGAAATTCTGGTAATGATGACGGTAGTTATGATGTTGCCATCCCTTGTTATTATGATGACGTCTTTCACAAGGACGATCATTATTCTTTCCTTTACCAGGAACGCTCTTGGGATTCAGCAGACGCCGCCGAATATGGTACTTGTAGGAATTGCTCTGTTTCTGACCCTGTTCATTATGAGACCGGTAATCAGCGATATCAATGAACAGGCATATCAGCCCTATGTAGACGGGCAAATTACACAGGAGCAGGCTCTGAATCGGGCAGAAGTCCCAATTAAGCGTTTTATGCTCCGGCAGACAGAAGTCAGCTCGGTCAATCTCTTTATGGAAATGGCGGATATCGAAGAGCCGGAAGAGATGGAGGATCTTCCTTTATCCGTAGTGATTCCATCCTTTATGACCAGTGAGCTGAAACGTGGATTTATGGCGGGATTTCTGATTTTCATTCCGTTTCTGCTGATTGACATTATTGTTTCCAGCGTTCTGATGTCCATGGGTATGATCATGCTGCCGCCGGCCACCATAGCGCTGCCCTTCAAGTTGCTTTTGTTTATTACTGTCAATGGCTGGGAATTGCTGTTTTCCGCCATTGTCAATGGATTTAATTACTAAAAATTGTGAGGTGAAGAACATATGATGACCACAGGAGAAATTACCGATCTGATGTATGACTTGTTTATCCTTGCGGTTCAGCTGGGAGGGCCGGTTCTGATTATCAGTATGATTGTGGGAATCGTTATTTCGATCCTGCAGGCAGCGACACAGATTCATGAACAGACGCTGACCTTTGTTCCAAAGCTGATAGTGATTGGAATCATACTGGTCATTATGGGAAGTATGATGCTGCAGACTCTTCAGGATTTTACAACCAGAATCTTCACACTGATGGCAGGATGAGGAACCGGTTATGCTGATTGCAGGAACACAGGAATTTATGCTGTTTTCCCTGATTCTTATGAGGATGTCCGGCTTTATCTTTTTGAATCCGGTTTTGGGACGGCGTAATATCCCATCCATTGCAAAGACAGGGATGGCTCTTGCCCTCACCATTCTGATTTATTTTGTGGCTGAGGGAACAGAACTCAATATCGGTTCTCCATTGGAATTCGGATTGTTGCTGCTAAAGGAATTTGTAATTGGTTATTTCCTGGGTTTTGTTATGGTACTTTTTGAATTCGCAGTTACTTATGCGGGATCGATTGCTGACTTTATGATGGGGCTTTCTATGTCCACAGTCTACGATGCTCAGAATGGCATACAGGTAGCTCTTACCGGAAATATTTTGCAGATTTATTTTATTCTGCTGTTTTTCGCAGTAGACGGGCATCTGGCGTTAATGAATATTCTGGTGACATCGGCCGATATCGTGCCCTATGGACAGATTGCGATCGGCTCAGAGGTGACGCAGGCTGTTATAGAAATATTCTGTAGATGTGTGGAGTTGGCGGTAAAATTAGTATTTCCGTTAATTGCCATTGAACTTCTGATGGACATTGGTACGGGAATTCTGATGAAAATTATTCCGCAGATCAACTTGTTTGTTTTGAGTATTCAAATGCGAGTAATTCTGGGAATTATCATGATGCTGTTGCTTATTTCGCCAATCGGAGATTTTCTTGGTGATCTCATCGGCGAAATGATGCGGGCTGTACAGCATATGTTGACGACTGTTTAGGGGAAGGGAGGAACAAAGGCTTGGCGGCAGATTCGAAGACCGAAAAAGCCACCCCAAAAAAACGACGTGATGAGCGCAAAGAGGGGCATATATTTTTCAGCAAGGATATTGTCAGTGTCGTATTCATTTTCGGCGCCTTTTATTCCTTAAAGCTGTTGCTTCCCGGAATGTATCAGTCTACAGGAAGCTTTATGGTTCACTTTGTGGAAATGTCGGGTACGCAGGAATCTCTGCCTTCCGGTATGTTGCAGAGTATTGCGGGGGAGTTCGCGAAGACATGTGTATCCTGCCTGCTGCCGATTCTGCTGATCTGTATGGGACTCAGCATTGTGGCCACAGGCGCGCAGACCAGATTCTTGTTTTCCAGGAAGAGTGTGGCGCCAAAGCTGAGCAGGCTTAATCCCATTAAAGGCATTAAGAATCTCTTCTCGCTGAGAAATCTAGTGGAACTCCTCAAGAGTATGCTGAAAATTGCCATTCTGCTGTATATTATGTATGGGATGCTGAAAGATGACTTTATTGCAGTCGTACGTACTATGGATATGGATATTCGTCTTTCGGCAGTATATATGCTTAATCTGATCATGGATATGATTATTGATATTTCACTGGTATTCGCAGTCATTGCTTTCTTTGACTATCTGTATCAGAGATGGGAATACGAGCGGAGCATTAAAATGTCCAAGCAGGAGCTCAAAGAAGAGTATAAACAATTAGAAGGAAATCCGGAGATTAAAGGGAAAATCAAGGATATACAGAGACAGCGGGCAAGATCCCGTATGATGCAGGCAGTGCCACAGGCTGATGTGATTATCAAAAATCCAACCCACTTCGCGGTAGCGCTCAAATATAAGATTGACCAGGATAACGCGCCTTTGGTCCTGGCAAAGGGGCAAGACCATCTGGCCTTGCGAATCATAGAAATTGGAGAGGCGCATGGAGTAACGGTAGTGGAAAATAAACCTCTGGCAAGGAGTCTTTATGCTTCCACAGAAATTAACCAGGAGATTCCGTCTGAGTATTACGGAGCGGTAGCCGAAATCCTGGTTTATGTATACAAGCTGAACAAGAAAGACGGAGCAAGTAATGAAAAGACTATTAAATAATGCGATCGCAGTTTTCGTAATTCTGATCGTTTTACTGTTGATTATTCCATTAAGTCCATTTCTGCTGGACGTAATGATTATTATAAATATATCACTCTCCATGATTATACTGCTGATCAGTATGAACATTAAAGAGCCGCTGGACTTTTCGATATTTCCATCGCTGCTGTTGATTACGACGCTCTTTCGGCTCGGAATCAATATCGCGTCCACTCGAAATATCCTGACAAACTCCGGATCGGCCGGCCAGGTGATTAAAGCTTTCGGTGAATTTGTGCTGCAGGGAAATGTTATTGTTGGATTTGTTATTTTCCTGATTATCATTTTTGTCCAATTCTTGGTTATTACAAAGGGCGCGGAACGTGTCGCCGAGGTAGCCGCAAGATTTACATTGGACGCTATGCCGGGAAAACAGATGGCTATTGACGCAGACTTAAGTTCAGGACTCATCGACGAACAGCAGGCAAAAGCGAGACGGGAGAAAATTCAGAGGGAAGCGGACTTTTATGGAGCGATGGATGGTGCTACGAAGTTCGTAAAAGGAGATGCCATTATGGCTCTGATTATTACTGCGGTAAACCTCATTGGAGGGGCCGCAATCGGGATGATTCAGGGTGGAATGGGAATTTCGGAAGTACTGTCTGTTTACTCTATCGCTACAGTCGGTGACGGACTGGTTTCCCAGCTTCCGGCGCTTTTGATCTCAACGGCAACGGGAATGATTGTAACTAGAGCAGTTTCAGAGGGAAGCCTGAATGAGGATGTAACAAAGCAGTTCCTGGCGCAGCCGCGGACTATGATGATCACTGGATTTTTCCTTCTGATACTGACCCTTGTTCCGGGAATGCCAATCCTGCAACTTGTGGTGATTGCTTTGGTTTTAATTTTTGGAGGCCTTTATCTGTCGCGAAAGATGCAGAAAGAGGCGGCTGCCTTCGCGGCGGGAATGGCTGCGGATGCTAAAAAGCAAGAAACACCTCAGACAGAAGAGGATTATTACAAGGATATTAATAATGTTTACTCCTTAATCGGTGTAGAACCAATTGAAATGGAGTTTGGATACAGCCTGATCCCCTTGGTGGATGAACCTAGCGGCGGAAAGATGCTGAACCGGATTGTAATTTTCAGAAGGCAGTATGCCCAGGAGATGGGGTTTGTGATACCGTCAGTACGTCTTAGGGACAGTTCCAGTCTTAATACGAATCAGTATCAGATTAAAATTAAGGGAGAAGAAGTGGCAAGAGGCGAGATCCTGGTAGATCATTATCTGGCTCTGGAACCAGCCTCTCCCACTGGGGAAATTGATGGTATTGAAACCATTGAACCAGCTTATGGAATCCCGAGTAAGTGGATTCTTCCGGAGAACAAAGAGATGGCGGAAATTTATGGATATACGGTTATTGATCCTTTGTCTGTGATGCTGACACATCTTTCTGAAACTATACGGCAGCATGCTTATGAGTTACTGACCCGACAGGAAGTCGTTCAACTTGTAGACAGCTTGAAAAAGACCTCCCCGGAACTTGTGGAAGAAACGGTACCGAATGTTGTAAATTATGGTAATTTCCAGAAAATACTTGTGGCCCTGCTCAAAGAAGGGATTCCAATCAAGGATTTGGAAACGATCTTGGAAACGGTCTCCGACTGTGCGGCATCTGGTATGGATATCAATTCGATTATTGAACAGGTACGTACTGCCTTAAAACGTACGATTACGAGGAAATTCTGCACTGGTGGTCAGATGTGTGTGCTAACACTGGACGCGGAGCTTGAAAAGAAAATGGTAGAGAGCATGACAAAGAATGAACAAGGCGTCTACCTGGCATTGAGTCCGGATATTATGCAGCATGTTGTAGAACAGATTGGAGAGGAACTGAAGAAATTTAATGAATTGTCGCAGGAACCGATTATTCTTACAAGTCAGGTAATTCGTATTTATGTATATCGGATGCTGGAACCGTTTTATCCGGGAGTTTATGTTCTTGCGTTTAATGAAATTTCCAGTAATATTCAGATTCAGGCCGTAGGGAACATTACAGCATCTTAACTGGAAGGAAAAGGTCAGGTCATTATTATGCAGAGACAGCAGGGCAGGCAGTTTGCCGGAAAAACAAGTGAAGAATTGCTTCGGGAATATAAAAAAAGCCAGTCCCTGGAAATCAAGCAGGAACTTGTGATACGCTATCTGGATGTCATCCGGGGGGCTGCGATCCGGATGCGTGATGTTTATGTCGGATTTACCCAGATGGATGATGTAATACACGAAGGTGTATTGGTGCTGATGAATGCCATTGACAAGTTTGAGCCGGAAAAGAATGTGAAATTTGAGACTTATATTTCTAAACGTATGCGGGGTATGATTATTGATTTGGCAAGAAAGCAGGATTGGGTTCCCCGAAGCGCCCGGCGTAACGCCAGGACGGTACAGCAGACGATTGAACACCTGACCGCTCAGATGGGAAGGAGTCCGAATGAAAAGGAAATTGCTGAGGCCATGGATATTTCTGTGGAAAAGCTGCGGGAGATTAACGCCAAAACAAACTTTTTTTCTGTCCTGTCCCTGGATATGATCCTCGATAAAGATGATGAAAATAAACCGGCGGCAGCAATTCCTTCAGGGGAAGTAAGCAGTCAGCCAGAAGAGGCTTATCTGGAGCAGGAATTCAAAGATATTTTGACAAAAGGAATTCAGAGACTGAAAGAAAAAGAACAGATGGTGATTTCGCTCTACTATGTGGAAGAGCTTAATATGAAACAGATTGCGGAAGTGATGCAGGTGAGTGAACCGAGGATTTCCCAGATCCATTCGGCTGCGATTCGTAAGCTGAAAGAGTATATCAGAAATGAAAAAATGTCAGGAAGTGACAGGAAAGGAAATTAGCAGTATGTTTCAAGGATTTTATAATTTAACATCCGGAGTATTGAGCCAGAACCGGAATCTAAATGTAATCAGCAACAACATGGCAAATATTTCGACACCGGGGTTTAAAAGCGACCAGTTTCTGGCATCTACCTTCAGGGAAGAACTGATTTCCAGGACAGGGAATAAAGACAAGGCACATCCGTACCCGCTGGGCACAACGTCCAAAATTAAAGCAGCAGACGAAACCATTACAGATTATACACAAGGAGGATATCAGCCTACCAGGAGCACGCTGGATTTTGCTTTAGGCTCATCAGGATTTTTCTGTATCCAGACGGAAAACGGAACCGTTTATACAAGGAATGGCTCTTTTACTCTGGACGATCAAGGCTACCTGTATTTGCCGACCGTTGGAAGAGTACTCGGCCAAAATGGACCGATTTATCTGGGAACAGATAAAATTACGGCAGACTCTACGGGGACGATTTACAGTGAGGATGGAAATACCCGTTACGGGCAGCTTTTAATCGTGGACTTCCAGAACTATGACACGCAGCTCGTTAAGACGACAGGCGATGTCTTTGTAGCAAACGGAGCTGCAGTTCCAACACAGGCTCAGGTTGTTTGGAAAGCGGTAGAAGGTTCCAATGTAGATGCTGTAGAACAGATGACGCAAATGATGAGCAGTCAGAGAGCACTGCAGAGTTCTGCTCAGGTGCTTAAAATGTACGACGAACTGATTGGAAAAATGGTTTCCCAGATCAGTCCGGTATAAAACCGAATGACTGGGAAATAGACAATATAAAGTAAAGGAGGATAAGAATCAATGGATACTTCTTTTTATACTGCAGCAAGGGGAGCCATGTCGCAGCAGGAGAGAATGAATGTGGTAGCCAATAATATTGCGAATCTTAATACGACCGGTTATAAAACGCAAAGCTCTGTATTTATGGATTTGATGTATTATAATATGCGTGCTCCGGAAGGGGAGTTAACCCGTCTGAAAGCGGGTACCGGTGTTATGCAGGAAAGAACAAATATTGACTTTTCTTCAGGGGGGCCGGGGGTAACCGGGCAGCCATATGACTACGCTCTGACAGGAGAAGGCTTTTTTATGGTCAGAGACCCGGCCAGTGGTGAGATTACGTATACAAGGGACGGACATTTTTCCATGTCTCTTAGAGCAGATGGGGGGATGTATCTGATTACCGATTCCGGAAAGCTGGTACTGGATGGCAACCGCAGACCAATACGTGTTACAGACGGGGAGGTTTCGGCTGAACCTGGAGTTTTTACCTTTGTAAATACAAATGGAATGCTGGCAGTAGGAAACAATGAATTCTCACCAGTTGCAAAAAATGGGGCACCGATTCGGATTGAAAATCCGGATCTGAAAAATGGCTATCTGGAAATGTCCAATGTAGATCTTGCGGAAGAGATGTCAAAAACGATTGAATCATCCAGAGCTTATGCTTATGCGCTGAAAATGGTTCAGACATCCGATGAGGTGGAGCAGACAATTAATAATCTGAGAGGCTGACAGGAGGCATAAGAAACAAAATGGGGATTAAACGTTATGAGGATATGGATAAAATGGCACTGGATGTGATACGGGAGATCGGCAGTATCGGGACAGGAAATGCTGCTACTGCTCTTTCCGGTATGCTCAGTGAACAGGTTCGAATGACCGTTCCGGAAATCGATATCAAAGGATTCAACGAAGCAATCGAACTTCTGGGAGAACCGGAAGATGTTGTAGCAGCTGTCATGGTTCGCATGAGCAGTGATGTGGAGGGTATGATGCTCTTCCTGCTGCGTTTGGAGTTCGTCAATGAAATTCTTGAGGGGATTTTGGGAAAACGCATTCAAGACTATTCCGAGCTGGATGAAATGGAGATATCTGCTCTTACAGAAGTGGGAAACATTATGATCTCCTCTTATACCAATGCGCTGTCTGGCCTTACGTCAATGAATATTTCTCTGTCTGTACCGGCAATTGCCGTTAATATGCTGGGAGGAATCCTGTCTGTACCTATGGCTGAGATGGGATATGAAACGGACAAATTGATGCTGATTAACGGTAAGCTGATCATACGGGACAAAAAACACGACAGTACAATTCTCATGCTGCCGGATATCGAGTCTCTCAATAAACTGATGGAAAAGCTGGTGGGCGGATATGACAGCTAAAGAAATAAAAATTGGAATCGCCGATATGAAGATTGCCAGACAGGATGGGATTCTGATTACTCATGCGCTTGGTTCCTGCGTAGGAATTACTCTCTATGATCCGCAGATCCGTCTGGGTGCCCTGATTCATATTATGCTTCCGGAAGCAGGAAATACGGCTGTCAGCAATCCGTATAAATTTGCGGATTCCGGAATACGGGAGACGCTAAGAAAACTTGCTGTTTTTGGTGCCTCGAAACATCGGTTTATCTGTAAGATTGCGGGAGGTGCGCAGATGTTTGCTATCAACGGCGGCGGCGGAATCGGAAACATTGGGCAGAGAAATATCGCCAGTGTCAAACGGATTCTTCAGGGGGAACGAATCCGGATCAGCGGCGAGGATGTAGGAAGCAATTACGCAAGAACCATGTTGCTGGATGTAAAGACAGGAATGGTCAAAGTGAGAACCATCGGGAAGAAAGAAGTTATTCTATAGAACCTAGACAAAGATACAGGAGGAAAGGTATTATGGCGGAAACAGAAATTTTACTGGAATCAGGGACCAATGAAATAGAAATAATGGAATTTACAATTTATGGCGAGCTGTATGGGATCAATGTCGCGAAAGTCAGGGAGATCATGATGTCCGATACGGTAAAGGCGATTCCGCACTCCCATCCGTCCGTAGAAGGAATTTTTAAACCGCGGGATGTGGTTCTGACCGTCGTAGATCTTCCTTTCTACCTGACAGGGAGGCCTACAGAAAAGCAGCCGAAGGATCTCTTTATTATTACAAATTTTAATAAGCTGCATATTGCGTTCCGAGTTCAGACTGTTGTGGGAATTCAGAGGATTTCCTGGGCAAATATTCAAAAACCAGATAAAACTCTGAATAATGGAGAAGAAGGAATCGCCACAGGGATCGCTCAGTGCGGAGATGATCTGGTGACGATCCTTGACTTTGAAAAAATAGTGGCGGAAATCGCGCCTGAAACAGGAATTCAGCTATCAGAGATCGATCAGCTGGGAGAGCGGCATGAAGATCCGCATGCCATTGTATTTGCGGAAGACTCTGTCTTACTTTCCAAAATGGTGGAGCAGTCCCTGACAAAAGCAGGTTATACCAACATCCATAAATTCAATAATGGACAGGAGGCATGGGACTATCTTTGCAGCATCCGTGATGACTCAGATCTGAAAGACAAAGCCAGTCTCATTATCACAGATATTGAAATGCCGGAAATGGATGGTCACCGCCTGACGAAGCTGGTAAAAACAGATGAAAAGCTTAAGCATATTCCACTGATTATTTTTTCCTCGCTGATTAACCATGAAATGGAAGTCAAGGGAAAACAACTGGGAGCGGATGAACAGTTGTCAAAGCCGGAAATTGGACATCTGGTAAGCGTAATTGATCATTTGCTGGAGAAGGGAGAAGAAATCCATGGATAAAGGTGTTGTACGACAGGCGATCAAGGAAGTCGAAAGTGATAAAATTATCGGATATGAACTGCTGTTTCAGGGAGGAAGCGACGATTTTTATGGAGAATCCGAAACAGCGGCAGCGGATACAATTTCGGAATTTCTGATGAACAATAGTCATAAGATTTTCAGGGATAAGCGTATCTTCATCACATTTACGCCTTCTCTTCTTTTTCGCAATCTGCCCAAAATTTTTGAAAGAAATAAAGTGATTATTCAGATAGAGGACAATCTGATTATTCATCCTTTGGCTATGCCAATTATACAGAAATACCATGCAGAAGGATACCAGTTCGCAATTAACGATTTTCAGTTTTCGCCTAAATATTTTAGTGTGTTGGAATACGCGGATTTTATCCGCATCCGAATAAAACCACAGATGGAGGAGCGAGAACGCCATTCAATGGAAAATATTATCCGTATGACCAAGGGATTCGGGAAAAAGTGTATTGCCACAGGGATCGACAGTCAGGAATCGTATGACAGCGCAATTGAACTGGGAGCCGATTACTTAGAAGGAAATCATATCGCAAAGACACTAACCACCAAGGCCAGCAAAGTGGAGTATATGCAAGGAAACTTTTTTCAATTGGTTGTGGCAGTAGCAAAAGAAGAACCGGATATGGCAGAAATCGAACAAATTGTCAGCCGTGACGCCGGGCTGACCTATGCGCTGCTCAAGCTGGTCAACTCCGCGTACTTTGCTTTGCGGCGCAGAACCGCATCCATCCGACAGGCGCTGATGACTCTGGGGATCGCACAGCTCCGTCAGTGGGTGTATATGCTGAGTTTTCATGTGGATGAAGATTTGCGACAGGAAGACGGTATCGAAGAACTTCTCAAAATTTCGTTCCTGAGAGCCAGATTTGCGGAAGAATTGGCTCCAAGAATTCCGGGCTTTCCGCTTGCAAAGTCAGAAGCTTATATGATGGAAATGTTTTCTACGCTGGAATTAATGGTTGATGCTTCATTGGAGGAAATTTTGGCAGAGATTCCGCTTCGGGAGGAAATCCGCGATGCCCTGCTCAGACAAGAGGGGATTGCAGGAAAACTGCATCAGTTGATTCTGGCCTACGAGCAGGCAGATTGGAAGCAGAGCAAAAATCTTGCGGACGAATTAGAACTGAAGATTTCCGTTATGTCACAGATTTATATCAACTGTGTGGAAGATGTCAATACGATTTGGGACGAGCTGACTGCGGACTACGCGCGGCCGGGAGAAGAAAAGGTGTTCAAAACCCCCGCAGACAGCAGAGAGCACATTGAGGATGTACTTAAGTAGAACAGAGAAGCGATAGGAGGAAGAAAACGTTGGCGACCATTATTGTTCTTACAAACCAAAAAGGGGGAGTTGGGAAAACCACTACAACAGGGGCGCTGGCAGCAGGACTGGGAATAAAGGGCAATAAAGTGCTGGCAGTCGATTTAGATCCGCAGGGGAATCTGGGGTTTAGTCTTGGTATTGATATTGAAGAAGGGCATACGATTTATGAAGTTTTTCAGAAAAAAGCGTCGATGCGAGAGGCAATTAAACAGGCAGAGCACTGCGATGTGATTCCATCGAATATCCTGCTGAGTGAAGGAGAAATTGTTTTTCAGGGTCAGGAACGCCAGCTTCTTTTAAAAAATGCGTTAAAAGAAGTAGAAGATATATATGACTTTATTGTTATTGATACACCGCCAGCTCTCAATCTTCTAACCTTGAACGGATACGCGGCTGCGGATTATTTGATTATCCCCATGGCATCGGAGATTCTGAGTCTAGTTGGACTGGTTCAGTTGCAGGATACAGTAGAAGGCATAAAGAACTCGATGAATCCGGAATTGGATGTTCTGGGAATCCTGCTTACAAAGTACAACAAGCGGACAAATCTGGCGAAAGATGTTTTGGATCTGGCATGGGAAGTGGCCCAACAGGCAGGATGTATTGTATTTGACAGCAAGATTCGTAACGGTGTCGCAGCTGCGGAAGCTCCCGCTCACGGTCTTTGTATATTTGATTATTCCCCTCGATCCAATCCGGCGAAGGACTATCAAGCCTTTGTTGATGAAGTCTATGAGAGAATAAAAGCTTAGGAAGTGAAGATATGGCAAAACGTACGAATAAAACCGATCATGTATTGAATCTGCTCTCCGGGAATAAAAAGGAAGTAGTGCAGAACGAAGAGGCTAGACAGGAACCTCCTGTAGATCCAAAGAAAAAGGAGAGTGTCCATGTGTCTGTTGTGAACCATTCTGCTGATGACGAAAGTCCTATCGCTGAATCGGTAAAAAATTCTCTGGAAGAAGAGATGGAACGTTATGTGGAGAGCAAGAAGGTATCTGAGTTACCGCAGGAACAGGAGAAGTCTGTGGAAACAGAAGCTCATCTGGAAGAACCAGAGTCAACAGAGGAACCAGAACCTCCGGAGGAAATGCCTTCCCAGGAGATAGCGACACAGGAATCTCTGTCAGAAGCAGAACCAGAGGAGGTTTTTACTGCAGTGAATGTGATGGAGCGACTGGTGCGGGATAAAGCAGAGGGCTATATGAAACAGTTTGGAAACTGTACTTGTTCTCGATGTGTGGAAGATACTGTGGCTTTGGCGCTGACGAACCTTCCCTCCAAATATGTAGTGGTAAACAGAGACGCTGTTTCACCGCTGCTCAATTTCTACGAAAAGCAGTATGCGGGACAGATCACAGTGGAAATTACAAAAGCGTGTATCAAAGTAAAAGAAAATCCGAGACATTAAAACGTATGAAACAGGGGGAGCGAAAAAATCTTACGCTTCTCTTGTTATTTTTTTGGGAGGAAGGACGATATATTAGATAGAGTATACAAAAGATAAATAGACAGCGCATTCAGATAAAAGAAAAGGAGTGAATATTATGGCATCAATCGGCGGACTTACCAGTGCGACCAGTACTTCCTCCATCAGAGGATACGGCGGCCTTGCCAGCGGTCTTGACCGCGACACCCTGATCGAACAGCTTACCTATGGGACAAGGAGCAAGATCGCAAAGCAACAGCAGAACAAGCAGTCCTTGCAGTGGGAGCAGGAGGCGATCCGAGCAATTACCGATAAAATCTATGACTTTACAGATAAATACACATCTTACGCATCTCCTTCCACAAATCTGACTGGATCCGGACTGTTTTCCAGAAATCAGATTACGGCGCAAGGAACCAACAGCAAATATATCAGCGTATCAGGAACTTCCTCTTCCGCAGATATGCTTTCCGTTGTGGGAATCAAACAGCTTGCTGAAGATGCGAAGATCATGGGATCCGCAGCTTCAACAGGTGAGTTGACAACAAATGCAATCAGCAATGATTTGGTGACAGGTACCTATAAGGAAAATCTTCTGGAAGGACAATATCTGTATATCAAATATGGCAATGATCGTTATTCCGTAAAACTGGGAAGCGGCGATGGATATGATTATGACAACCTTGCAGATGTCCTTAATAAATCTTTTGCAGAAATAGAACTGAATAACAGTACAGATGGAAAAAAACTGAGTGATGTACTGGAAGCATCAACAGACAGCGACGGAAAGCTGGTTCTAACAAGCAAAGACACTGCGGGGAATAACGTAGAGATTACCGGAGGAACCGGTGATGTTTTAAAAAATCTGGGATTCCTCGGTGAAGGCGAGACCATTGAAAGCGTTTTTGGTGAAGATGGATTTGTACTTTCAACGGGAAAATCGCAAACAGCAGCGCATGAAGCAAGTGCATTTGAGTCTACTGCTTTGACTGACTATTTGGCAGGGAAAACATTAACGTTTAATTATAACGGAGTCAGCAAGACCATTGAGATTGGATCCGGCCTTACAACAATGGAAGCTCTACAGGAAGATCTGCAGAAAAAACTGGACGATGCTTTTGGCACAGGACGGGTGAATGTAGGGCTCAATCAGACCGGTGACTCTTCGGAGTTGGTCTTTACCACAACTATTCCTGGCGGGGGAGAGGATCGCAGTTCGATGCTGACTATTACCGGAGGATCTGTGGGCCTCCTTGGAAAAGAAAATGGTCTTCTGGGGATTAACGCAGGCGCTACGACCAGGATCAATACCAGTGATACGCTGGCGGAAGTCTGGGCTTCTAAAAATAATGGAGCATCTTTAAGCGGAACAGAGGAGCTTGTTATCAACGGCGTTAAGATCGAGATCGCGGCAGACGATACCATCGAAGATATTATGGAAAAGATCAATTCCAACGAAGCGGCAAAGGTAACGATTTCCTATCAGAAGAACAGTGATCGTTTTATGATTACTTCCACGGAAAAAGGCGCCAGCGGGTCTATAAAACTGGAAGGCGAAATTGCGGATATGCTTTTTGGTGCAGATGCGGTCGGGAAGGAAGTAACCGGACAGGATGCGATTGTCGCAGTAAAATACGCGGGAGATCCGGATGTGACAGAGATCCGCAGAGACTCCAATTCTTTTACCGTAGACGGTCTGAATCTGAGCCTGAAAGGAACCTTTGGATATACGGAGGCCGGGGTTGTTGATACAACGGCCGAAGCGATTACCTTTGACGCCCAGGTGGATGTGGAAAATACAACCAATGTCGTAAAAGAAATGATCGAGGCATTTAACGATATCCTGAAGCTGGTCAGTGATGAAGTCAATCAAAAGCCGGATCGGGACTATCAGCCGCTGACGGATGAGCAGAAAGAAGAAATGTCTGACGATCAGATTGAAAGATGGGAAGAAAAGGCAAAAGAGGGTCTTCTCTTTAATGATACGGATGTAAGAGGACTGGCAGACGCGCTGCGTTTTATGATTCCAACGAATATGCAGTCCGCATTTGCGGAAATCGGAATTTCTGTTTCCACAGACTATGCGGATAACGGAAAGCTGGTCTTTGATGAAACGAAGTTTAAAGCAGCTTTGGAATCCGATCCGGAAAAAGTAAAAGAACTGTTTACCCGGAAGGCTTCCGAAGATGAAAACGGCAACCGTATACAGGCAGGTCTGATGGAAAATATGTCGTCTGTTATGAAAACTTACGCAGGAACAACAGGCGCGACGAAAGGAATTCTGGTTGTACGGGCAGGCTCGGTTCACGCTCCTACTTCCGTTCTTCAGAACAGCCTGCAGAAACAGATGGATGAGATCGATGACTTGATTGAATCTCTGCAGGATCAGCTGCAGACGGAGCAGGATCGATATATTTCTCAGTTTACGACACTGGAAACATTGATTGCGCAGATGAACAGCCAGAGCAGTTATTTGGCGCAGCTGAGCGGCGGATATTAATAAAGAGTGAGGAATGATATGAGTCTGAATGGATACCAGCAGTACAAAGAACAATCGGTAATGACGATGACTTCAGGGGAAATGCTTTTGCTGCTGTATGACGAGTTGCTGAAACGGCTGACAAGAGCAGAGCTTGCTCTTGAAAAGGAGGATTACCCTCTCTTTGAGCAGTCTGTTAAACGGAGTCAGGAAATTGTAAAGTATCTAATGGATACCTTAAATTTCAAATACAGTATTAGCCAGGAACTGCGGAGAATGTATGACTTCTTCCTATATGAGCTGAGCCGGATACAGGCTGGGCGTAAGAAAGAAATCATTGCGGAATTAAAACCTCTGGTCCGGGAACTGAGAGAAGCCTTTGAGGAAGCGGGGAAACAACAGAATGGGTGAGAAAATAAGCGAGCAAACCCGGGCTGAATGGATGGAGGAAGTCCTGAAACTGACATATGGGAGAATGAAGCATTTAAATGAGATTTTTCGTTTGACCCGGGAGATGGCTTCGGCGTTGGATCGAAATGATCGCGTTTCGGCACAGATGTTGATCGAAATGAGAGGCGAAGAAATGGAAGCGGTTGCTTCCGGTCTGCGGAAGATGCATATTCTGGAAGAACAGATGCCCTCAGAACTAAGAGATGAGATACGCAGACTGCTTTCTGGCATCCTCGATGAACAGGAAGATCAAGATGCGGTTCGGCTTGCGGAAATTGCGAGAAATTGCAAATCTGTTCTGGATCAGACGATTGCGATCGATCAGGGAATGAACAAAAAGGTTGCAGGTTCAGATTCCTATTATGCGACTTAAAGGAAACGAGGGGATGAGGATGACTCATCTCCTTTTTTGGAGGGATAATGGCAAAGGAAATCATATTCGATCATGTAAATAAATGGTATGGGGAGGACTGTATCGCGCTTGAAAATGTGAGCTTTTCCATTGAAAAGGGAGAATTTGTTTTTGTGATTGGAAAAAGTGGGGCAGGAAAAAGTACACTGTTAAAAATGTTGAGCAGGCAGATTTCCCCAGATAGCGGAAAAATATGGATTCAGGGAGAAGAAATTTCTTCTATGCCCAAGAGCAGAATCCCGGCATTGCGGAGAAAAATCGGACAGATGCAACCAGAGTACGGACTTCTGGCTCATAAAAATATTTACGAAAATATTGAATTGACTATGTGCGCGACAGAACAGCCCAGAAGATTATTTGAACGTCGAATTCGGCAGACTCTGCGTACCGTAGGAGTAGAACACAGAATGTGGGCATTCCCTGATGAGATTTCAGAAGGGGAGGCGGCTCGGGTACTGCTGGCCAGGGCACTTGTCGTAAATCCGAAAATCCTTGTTGCCGATGAACCTACCGCAAATCTTGATTCGGATTCCGCGTATGATCTCATGCGGCTTTTGGAGGAATTAAATCGGATGGGCGTAACAATTATGGTTGGAAGCCATGACAGGGAACTGGTGTCGATTATGAGAAAGAGAGTTATGACTCTTTCCGCGGGGCGGTTAGTTGCAGATGAGAGGCATGCTGTCTACAATTCGATGGCAGCCGACTGGATGGAAGAAAGGCGCATAAAAAATGAGCGTGCAAAAAAGCAGAGAATATGAAACAGAATGCCTTCTGGACTTAATTACAATTCTTCTAAATAAAGATCTCCTGCCAGAGTGGCGGCGGGAGCCAGACTGGGCAAAAGTTTATAAACTTGCGGATTATCATCACGTATCCAATACGATCTACAGTATTCTTCTCGGGATGGATGGAAAGCGCCTGACAGACTGGAAAGGACGTTTTCAGGAGCGCTTTCGTTATGCTGTCCTAACGCAGGAACGATATCAAATAGAAGGAAAACGAGTTTTAAAAGAGATGCAACGATACCAGATTCATGTTCTGGAAGCAAGAGAGCGGCTAATTACCCATTTTTATGAGAGAAAGGAATTGCGGTATCCGCAACCTCTTCGTTTTCTTGTGGAAAAGGGAAAACTAGAAACGATTCATAAAATAATGCAGAATCTTCATTATGAAAAGAAGCAAAAAAAGGGTACGCATATTGATGAGGGGGAAATTTGGTATTATCACGCAGGCGGCGTTTATATTGTTTTTTCGGAAAAGTGTCATTTTACAGAGAAAAAAATGAATCGCTATTTTACAGTAACACCTCAAAAGTTTCCTAAAAAAGGCTCTTTCTATTACCTTCATGAGCCAGAGTTGGAAGATCTGTATTTGTACCAAATTGCTTATATGGCGGAAGCTTTTGCCAAAGGTGAACTGGAAATCAGGGACCTGATAGACCTCTGGGTATATTATCTTTTCTGCTATGAAAAATTAGATTGGAAATTTGTAAACAAAGAATTGAAATATTTGGATTTGAACTATTTTGGCGATCTGATTATCCGCCTGGCGGCTGTCTGGTTCGGACAAATTGGAGAATATATGGAAGAATTTCCACAACTTGCGGACATGGAACGCTATATTCTTTCGAAAGGGACAGAAGCCCGGGAAGAAAACGAGGAGATCCTGCCGTTAATAAAAAATGTGGCAGACGTATACGAACGGGACCTCAAAAGAGAACGCAGGCGCGAAAAAAGACAATTGTGGCTTCCGCCGCGAGACTACATGCTGACAATTTACCCTTGCTTGTCAGAGAGTATTCTTCCACTTCCTTTCTGTTGGGTCCATCGAATTGTCAATAGTCAGTACCGAAAACTGCGAGGCCGGATTGGGCGCAGCATTTTGAAGCTTCGTGATAAATTAAAAAAACAAAAACAGCAATGGAAAGAAAAACGACAAGAGAAGTCTTAACAAATAGGCGATTCGGACGATAATTAAAATATAAGTACAAAAACAGAGAACGTTTTTTTAGGAGGTACAGATACTATGAAGATTTCAATCGATCCTGTAGTAGCAAATTATATAAACGCAGCACATGCGGATAAATTAAACCAGAAATCTGTGCCGTTTGATGAAGCAAGCAAAAACTTTGACCAGATTATGATTCATGCCAATTCCAGAGAACTGGCGGAGAGTCAGATTATAGAAAAGGCGCAGAAGGATGTTAAGGCAGCTGTTTACCAGCAGATTCCTGAAGAAAAAATCGCGGCTTTAAAAGAGCAGATTTCTCAGGGAATGTACAAGGTAGACGCTGAAGCGGTTGCGTCCAGAATCCTTCTACTAAAAGGAGAAGAATTTTAAATATGAATGACTTTGAGAACATTATTCGCGAACTCATTGTTTTTTTTCAGCAGAATCAAGAACTGGAAGAGAAAAAACTCAAAGCGGCAGAGGAAAAACAAACAGCAGTAATTGAGGACTGCATGACAAAAGAGCAAGCCATTGTTTTAAAACTGCGTGGGCTTGATAAAAAGCGGGAAGAAATTCAGAAAAAGCTGGGATGGGAAGGAAAGACCTTCCGACAGATTTTAGAAATCGTTCCAGAGGAGGAGCGCGTGAAATACAGTCAACTTTTCGATGAACTAACACACAGTGTACGCATGTTCCAATCTGCCAATGAGAGCGCGCTGGAGATTATCAGTTTGAACTTGCGGCAGGTGCAGACTGCAGTGAAACAAAAGGAAAACAAAGGTATCTATAATCAGGATGGAGGCTCTGTGGAAACAGAACCTCAACATTTGACCAACAGGAAAGTTTAGGGAATAAGGAGGAGAGAGAGTAATGCTTCGTTCTACGTTTGCCGGCTTTATGACTGCACAGCAGGCATTGACTGCAAGTCAGAGGTCGTTGGATGTTACCGGTCAGAATATATCAAATATTAATACCACCGGATATACCAGGCAGCGCCTGGATTTGGCAAGTATCAGCACAACCGGAGCCAGCTACAGCAATATGGCAAATAACAGTAAGGTTGGACAGGGCGTTCAGATGACAGGAGTCACCCAAATCCGGGATCCGTTCTTGGATATTCAGTATCGGGATCATCTAGCACAAGTGGGTACAATTGATGCCCAGAACACGATACTATCCGATATCGGACAGATTTTTGATGAAGTGGATATGGAAGGCTTCCGAAATGCGCTCAATGATGTTGTTACGCAGCTTCAGAATATGCAGTCTCAGGATAATGTCAATCAAGGGGCATCGGACACGCTGGTGCGTTCTTCCATGGAGGTTTTACTGACAATTCTTCGTGAAAAATCGGTGGAAGTGGATCGGGTACGAAGTGATCTGATTACAAAGTTAGAAAGCACTGATATTGGAAACATCAACGGTTATCTTCAGTCGATTGCGGAACTCAACAAATCGATCCGTAACAGCCAGGTGCTGGGAAGCCCGGCTCTGGAACTGATGGATCAGCGGAATCAGCTCATTGATGAGTTGGCTACTTATCTGCCAATTGACGTTACTTACTATGATGTGAATCTGGGGGGCGATTATAAGGTAGATGCACTTAAAATTACTTTTACAGATACAGATGGTAATACCTACACGTTGATCGATGATGATCAGGCGGGAGAGGTAAGACTGAATGCGGATAATCCCAGTCAGGTGACATTTGGTATCCGTGATGTGAACGGAAAAGAAACTAATGATCTCACTGATGTGCTGGGAGAGGGTGTGCTGAAGGGCGCGCTGGATATGCTGAATAAATCCGGTGATTTTGACAACCCTGTTACAGATGTCAGGGGAATCGGATATTACAAACAGACGCTGGACAATTTGGTGGATGTGTTTGCTAAAAAATTCAATGAACTGAATCGTCAGCCAAAACTTGATGCGAATGGCCAAATTGAGACAGATCCGATAACCGGAGAAATTGTATATCAGGATCCTCCCACACCGCTGTTTGAAACCTCAGACGGTTCCGGTACCTTTACCGCGGAAAACATTCGTATTGCGGAAGGCTGGCTCAACGGTGATTATGGAATTGTTACAACGGTTGTGCCGGGACCAAATGGAGAGTATTCCAGCACTGCCAATGACAATGTGCTGAATATGATCAACGCTATGGAGGAGGATCAGAAATTCGCACACTTTACAGGTTCATTCTTTGAGGCTTATGATAATATTCAGAATACGCAGGCTGTAGATCAGAAATCCAGCAACTCGATTCTTAGCAACCGGGTAGCGGTTATGAATCAGATCGCGGATTCGAAAGATTCGGTTGCGGGTGTGTATCTGGATGAAGAAGTTATGAATCTGATGAAATATCAGCAATCCTACAATGCGGCGGCTCGTCTGATGACAACGCTGGATGAGGCTTTGGACACGCTGATTAATAATACCGGAGTAGTTGGAAGATAAGAGAGGAGATTTTGAGGCTATGGCAGTTAATATGCGGATTACGACGAATATGGTCATGCGAAATTATAATAATAATCTGTCAGCCACCTTGGGAGGGCTGGAAAGCAGCAGGAAACAGGTAGAAACAAACAGACGATTTAGTTCGTCCTACGAAGATCCGGCGTCCTCTGCGAAGGCCGCGATCTTGGAACGGCGCTACGCCCGTAATGCGGATTATCTCAACAATGTGGAAAATGTACAGAAGTGGCAGGATACGCAGGAAGATATCGCCACACAGCTGAGTAATATCGCCAAAGAGATTGATAAACGGTATTCCGTGGAGGCACTCAATGATACAAATGCGGATTTGGATACCAGAAAGGTTTACGCGCAGACACTGCGGGGGCTGCAGGAACAGATGGTGCAGACTCTTAACACCAGGTACGGGGAAACCTTTGCGGTGGCAGGAGCAGGCGGTAAAGAGCAGCCTTTTGAACTAACGGCGGATGGTGTTCTTACTTACCGGGGTGTTGATGTTAATTCTGATGATCCAAATGATCAGAAGATCTTGGAAGAACTGTCACAGGAAGCGACTTATATTGATTTGGGTCTTGGTTTGGGGGAAGACGGCGCGGAGGTATCCTCTTCTACCGCATTTAACAGTGCGCTTCCCGGAATCAATCTGGTAGGCTACGGCAAGGATGAACAGGGCGTTTCCAAAAATCTGGTGGTTCTAGTGGGTCAGATGGCAGACGCCTTGGAAGAAGAAACGTTTGACCGGGATGCTTATGAGGCCATGTGGGAAAACTTCAGTGAGGGAAGCTCACAGCTGCGGGATGAGATTGCGACTCTGGGAACAAAGACTCAGATGCTGACGCAGATGAAGACCAGACTGGAAAGTGAAAAACTGGCCATTACCGAACAATATGATAACGCAGTAAATATTGATCCGGCAGAGGCGATTATGAATTACTCCTGGTCGATGTATGCCTATAATACGGCGTTAAAAGTAGGAACAAGCATAATTACGCCATCTTTGTTGGATTTCCTTAACTAGTAAAAAATGAGCCCAAAAAAGAGAGGTGAATGATGTGGAACAACTGCTGAAGATTACGACCGTTCCAATCAGCTACAAGCTGGTTGTTAACAATGCAAGACTGGAGCGGCATAATGGAAGCGCGCAGCTGGAGATGAACAGGGAACGTGGAGGTCTTCGTATGGAGAGCCGGCAGGTGAAAGTAAAGCTGGATACTTATGATGCCAGAAACTCCGTAGTCCCTACTACGAAAACTGCCATTTATCAAGCCGCTCAAAGGGGAAAGACTGCTGCTTATGAGGCGTCTGCCGAGTATGCGCAGGAAGGGAGATTGATGCTGAACACCCAAATTGGTGAAGGTTCGCAGACGATCGATCAGATTCTGGCATCGCGTACTGCGATGCCGACCGGTCAGTTTGAACTGGCATTTATCCCAACTACAGGACCCGATATCCAATGGCAGGGTCCGTCGTTATCGATGGAATACCAGATGGATAAACTGAATTTCGATTTAAGAATGGATCGGGGTTCGGTTCAATATGTACCGGGAAGCATAGAAATTCAGATTGAACAATACCCGGAAATTAATATTGAGTATGTTGGGGAACCGATGTATGTTCCGCCTAGCGTAGCAGCGCGGTTTGGCGGAGAATATGTAGACGTTACGGCATAAAGACAGGGAAATTGCAGGAGGAGTGCTATGGAACAAAAACTGAAGTCCGGCTTCTCTTTCAACGAAGATGACTTAATTACCTTTCAGGAAGGACTTTTTGGCTTTGAGGAGTTCAAAAGATTCCTTCCTGTTTCTGTTGAAGAGAACAGCGATGCAGTATTGAGTCTGCAAAGCGTGGAAGATGAAAATTTGTCGTTTATTATTATGAACCCTTTTCTCTTGAAAGAGGACTATATACCGCAGCTTTCGGAAGCGGACAAGAAGGCCCTTGGGGTGGAGGATGATGAAGAACTGGCCTATTATGTCTTGTGTGTGGCGAGAACGCCTAGCGAAGAAAGTACCGTAAACTTGAAATGTCCGGTTGTTGTAAATCCAAATACACGACAGGCACGGCAGGTGATTTTGGAAAAAGGAGCCTATGGATTTCGTCATACATTGAAAGAATTATCGGAAGAGTACATGGATAAGGAGGGAGCGTCGTGCTGATTCTTTATCGAAAAAAAGGAGATTCGATTGTGATAAATGAGAATATTACGATTTCTATTGTGGAAACCGGGCCGGACGGCGCGCGTATTGCGATTGATGCCCCCCGGGATGTATCGATTCTCCGCAAAGAGTTGATTGATGCGGCGGAAGCTGCTAATCGAGAAGCTGCATCGGCAGATACGAGGTCTCTTCTTAAGATGAAAGAAATTCTGGAGAAGAAAACGCGTTCGGAAAGAACGTGAAATTTCAAGAATATCAGTAGTAAATATATTGTAGATAGAAAGGATTATAAAGAAATGAAGTACACTTTAACAAATGATTTGGAAACAGGAAACGCATTAATTGACAGTGAGCATAAACAGCTTTTTGATGCGGTAAACAAACTGATGGATGCATGTTCACAAGGGAAAGGTCGTGATAACATTGAGAGCACAGTCCAGTTCCTGCTGAACTATGTTTCAAAACACTTCTCCGATGAAGAACAGCTGCAGACAAAGTACAAATATCCAGGATATGCCGCGCACAAGCAATTCCATGAAGGATACAAACGGACACTGGCACAGACCACCGATCAGATTCGCACATCCGGCGCTAATATTGCCGCTTTGGGAAAACTGAATGAAACAATCGGAGTACTGATTGCCCATATTCGCACAGAGGATAAGAGGGTGGCCGCACACGTTAAATCGGCTTCCTGATAGAAAGTTTTGTTTTGATTCCTGCTATCTTTCGGGGAAGGTTTTCCGAATACTAACAAAGGGCAGGGAATGTAGGCGGGGGATGAGATGGAAAAGAAAGTTCTGCTTCAGCGACTGGAAGATGCGGATGTGGATGTATCCGACGCAGTAAAACGTTTTATGGGAAATGAAGAATTATATCTCAAATTTATAAGAAAGCTCCCTGAATCATTAAATTTGGACAAACTGGAAGCCAGCCTTCAGTCGGAAAAGGAAAGTGATTTTTATCACTATATGCATGATTTGAAGGGGCTTGCGGGCAATTTGGGTCTTTTGCAGATCTATGATCCTGCGAATGCCGCTCTGGTAGAATATCGTTCTTCCGGATTGCGGAATTTGAAAAAGATGTATGGATTGTTGTCTGAGATTCGTGATTACAGCCAGAAAGTGATGGCTATCCTTGAAGAAGATTTCGAAAACGATGAAACGGGGAGCGAACTATGAAACGAAATATACTACTCATCATTGATGATTCAGAATTGGATCGGGCGATTCTCAATGAGATTTTTAAAAAAGAATATCATGTTGTGTTGTTCTCCGATCCCAGTTCTGCCTTGGAGTTTATCGGACAGCATAACAAAGAAATCGCTGCGGCGATTGTGGATGTAAACCTCGCAAAGAATGATAGCGGGATTATTCTCCTAAAGAAGATCCATGGCATTGAAAACGCGGATTCGATTCCAGTGATTCTGATTACTTCGGATGCCCATGAAAATGTGGTTGTGGAAGGAATGGAATGCGGCGCTATTGATTTCCTCGTAAAACCGGTGAATCCCATGCTGGTGCAGGCACGTGTACGTAATATTGTGGCATCTGCCTGGCCAGTTGCCCGGCAGGAGGGGAACAAGGAAGCATCCGCTGTATCATCTTTTTGCGGCTCTTCTATCTCCCTTGATGAGGCAGTGCAGGTTGCCCGCCGCTGGCAGGCAAAAATGACACGGATGTGTCAGTATCGAAACTTTGCCTTTATTCAATCGATTGAACATATTCGGATGCTCACGCAATCTCTTATATCGGCTTATCGAAAGGTGTGCCCGGACTGCGGTCTGGATTATTATAACGCGACTTTAATCGAGTTTGCCTGTGCTTTTGCAGATATCGGTCAGTTGTCGCTGCCGGATTATATTGCACTGGCCGGTTTGGATCAAGAGGAGCCGGGCCGCAGTATTTTTCGCCGGCATACCGTGATGGGAGGAGATCTGTTCGAGCATGTGCCGTCTCAATGGGAGCCTCTGGCAACTTACTGCCGGGAAATTGCGCTTTATCATCATGAAGAATATGATGGAAGCGGATTCCCTGCTCATTTATCAGGAGACGCCATTCCTTTGAGCGCCCAGATTGTTCACGCGGCAATGCTTTTGGATATACTGTTTCGGCAGTTTGCACTGAATCAGGATGCGGTGGAGTGCATTTTTTTAAAGCTCGAACAAGAGGAGAAGCATCGAATTTCTCCAGCCATGCACAAAGCGATTCGCGCTGCGGAAGAGCAACTGGAAACCATCCGTATTCTCTACCGCAATGCAAGGTTTTAGTTGTTGATGATAAGTGAGGTGAGGATTTATGGGTATTGATGGAATCGCGGCTGCAAGTATTTCCTTAAGTACTGCCAGTCTTTTAAATCAGACTTCCCTGTCTGTGGTCAAAAAGGCTATGGATTCCCAGGAACAGCAGGCTGCTCAGTTGATTCAGCAGCTGGAACAGGCTGTACCTGCTCCGCCTTCAAATCATATTATTGATATTTTAGCTTAACAGAAAAACTCCCAAAAGCGGGAGTTTTTTTCGTGGGGTCATGATTATACCGTTCGATCCTTGTTCTTCTTTGTAAGAATCAGTTCCATGGAATCGATATACCGGTTGCTGATGGTATATCGTTCAATATGAAATCCGATTTTTTCCAGAAGGGCAGTCAGTCCTGCTCTGGAAAAGTAGGTGATGTGAAAAGGTTCACACCACATGACATCCGATACTTTGGCCATTTTGGCGTAGCCACTCTCATAGTTGGGAGTGGATAACCATAGAACACCATCCTCACGAAGCAGGCGCCATGCTTTTTTGAGACCCTCTGTCGGATCTTGCAGATGTTCCAGAACATCACCCATCGTGATGACGGAATAAGTCTGATCTTCCGAAAGGTGGAGAAAATCCCCGCAAAGAACCGGGCAGTTCAGCAGATTCGCAGTTTCCTGAGCACAATCCGCAAGCAGCTCCACTGCAGTGACGGAATAACCCATTTCCTGCGCAGCGGCAATCAGATATCCTTCGCCGACACCGATTTCCAGCAGATCCGTTCCCTGAGTATAATGACGGATCTGATTGAGAATTTCTCCCCAAGTATGGAGTTTTTCCTGTTGGGGTGCGCGAAGGACTATGACTTCCGGCTTCGGCAGTACCTGTACCATCGTTTTTCCCATCTGTAAGAATTCAGAAGGGAAATAGCGAGTGTAAAGATTACCGCAGTCCGGACATTTCATCCATAGCTTTGCAGGGAGAAACATGGGCTCAAAGGTTTGAATGCGGCAGGAATAGGCTGTAAAAAAGGGGGTTCCTGCTCCACCACAGATTGGGCAGCAGGTCAATTCGGTCTGGGGATGCAAATCGGGCTGATAGCGGTAATCCGGAGCCAGATTCTGTGCCAGATCAGGTGTTTGGGAAAACGCCGCTAACATCCGGTCAAAGGCAAGCCGGGGCTCGGAAGCACCGCAGCGCAGCGCTGTTTCCAGCATCATACGGCTTTTTCCGGCAGGATCCAAAGGAAGGACCTCATCAATTAAAGTAAAGAGCCGGCGAGACAACTCTTCGGTGAGCTGAATTTCCTCACGAAGTTGTTGGGAAAAAGCAGTGAATACGCAATTCCCATAGGTGACAAACCATTCTTCGGTACAGATTTTGATTTTTCCGGGTTCCCGGGTTCGCAGCTTTTTGAGAAAGGTCTTTTGTGCCTGTTCCAGTATTTGATTCTGATCGGGCCAGCAGCGGATGGCTGTTTTTGTAGCGCTGGCAACACCGTCTCGCAGGATTTCATTCATAGAAGAAGCGGAACCGGAAACGGCGGCATGATTGCCTGCCTCGAGAATAGTCTGACATAGTTCATAAATCTGAGTTACGGTAGTAATGCGTTCATTCCAGAGGGATTCCTGTTGTTGCTGCATAAGTGTATACCTCCCTTTTCTGAATTTAAAGAGCAAAGAAGATCAGTTCGGTAGGAAAAAGATTGCCCCCGTTATAACGGAGAAAGAACTGATAGTCGGAACGGAACCGTTCAATCATACGGGGAATTTTCCAGAGATCCTGATTGCCGTGATAAACGGAAATGGCTAACTGGCAGCGATCCTCTCGGATATGGCGCTCACAGCCGGCAAGGGCCTCCTGTTCCCCGCCTTCAATATCCATCTTGATGAGACTGAGAGGCTCAGGGATATCCGAATCCAGCGTGACCGCCTCAATGGGAACGGAACCCTGAGAGGAAGTACGGCTGGCAGAAGCATCGGAGGAATTGACATTGAGGTAGATGGTACCATTGGCGGCAGAGACCGCCTTCTGGCGAAGCTCGGCAAAGGGAATCGTTTGCAGTGTTTTGCGAGCCTTCTCGCAATTTGCGGGATCCACTTCATAGCAGTACAGTTTTTTGCAGGAACCATACACTTTCTGAAAGGCAAGAGCGGTATCTCCAGTAAAGGCGCCTACATCCGCGATGACTGCCTGGGGATCGCCCAGAAGAGGGAGATCCAGATCAAAATAATCCTCAAAAATGGTTTCTTTCGCCTTTCCCAGAAGAAGGGAATCATAAAACAGCCACTGGTTCAGGACGGCGAGCAGAGAAAAGCGGCTACGGTAATCGGCGAGGCGGTCATACAGCCAGAGGAAATCCTCCCGGTGCTCCTTAAGGCACTGCGCCCGTTCCGTAACCATGGAGCCAGTACCGGAATCCAGCCGGAGATCGCCCCAGAAAGGAAACCGATGGACATAATCCACCAGAATGGAGCGAATCTCCGGTTTCAGGGAAAGAAAGGCCCGAGACATTTGCTGCTCCAAAGCGGCAGAGGACTGCCGTTTCACCTGTTCCATCAGGTTGACAAACAGATGGTCCAGATAAACAGAGGAGTGGGAAGCCGGAGGGAGGGGCGTTTGCTGCAGGGCAAAGGCCCGGGCATATCCGATCCATTGGGAGAGATCCAGAAGATACGGCAGGTTGGTATCCGGTTCCGGAGACGGAATGCCCAGCCGGGCACCCAAGCGGGCGGCCAGCGTATGCAGGGTATCATAAAGCTCCGGCTGCGCATCCGGGGTGGTAATCAGAAAACAGATGGACTCTTCCATGGTGTGGATTGCGGTTTCGATGTTTTGGGAACACATGGGTGTATCTCTCCTTCTTTCACAAAATCAGGCTTAACGGTCACATTGGGCATATAATACATAATCGGTGGGAACCAGATTGCCACCGTAATGCCGCAGATAAAAACGGTAATCCGGACAGATTTCCAGAACCGTATCCATCAGATCCGGTAACTGATCATATCGGTAAAAGGCCGCCAGGGCCAGCAGAGGTCGATCCTTCCGGATATGATTGGCCGCGCCTTTCAAGACCTCCTCTTCCATACCGCAGACATTGATCTTGAGAATGGAAACGGGTTCGGCAATCTCTTCATCCAGTGGAACGACAGAAACCAGTTCCGATGTCTCGAAAGAAGACTCGGAATCCGGATCCGGCAGCCATAAGGCAGAAAGCAGGTCATTGTCTTCGGAAAGAAGAAATTCTCCCTCACTGCGCCGGGATCCGACAGCCGAGGTGCTGATCACGATCCGATCCAGAGACTGCAGGGCTTCCTGCAGCGGCTCCAGCAGATTGGGATTGCATTCATAGCAATAAATGCTGCGGTAGCGTTCCCCGAACAGCTTCACAAAGTTCTGTACCGTCTCTCCCTTATGCGCGCCCACATCCACCAACACGGCATCTTCTCCATGAGACATCCGATCCAGATCAAAATAGGGACAGCCGTAATCCCGAACCTGAGCAGGCAGCCGATAATCCAGATTGATCCAGTTTTCCAGCAAAGCTAACAACGTCTGACGGGAAGCATGATCGGCCAGACGGGTATACAGACCAATCCAGTCCTCCAGTCTGCTTTGCAGTGCCGCGGCTCTCCGCTGCAGCACATTCCAGTTCTCCGTGTCCGGATCCAGAGTCCCCCAGAAAGGAATCTGATGGAAGGAAGCGCAATAGTTAACGTAGTTCTGTTCGTTTTCTTCCCGGAGCTGCCGTAGACGCAACTGCAGGTAGGCTAAAAGTTCCTCCGGCGTCTGACGGCGCAGGAAGGCGGCCAGTCTGGCAAGGTGGGCATCCTGACTGTTGCGGACCGGAAGCTGTGGAAAGAGGGTTTCATAAGTACGCCAGCTTTCCGCGGAAGTAGCAGGAAGCAGATCCTGCCGGGTCTTTTCGTCCAGCCGTTCCAGAAGCCGATCCTCCAGGGAGCGGAAAGCGGCCAGTCTGGCGCATTTCAGGACAAAGAGGGTTTCCCGTGGGTCTTGAAAGTCATAAAGCTTTGTGAGAAAGCCGAAGACCCCGTCGGGGGATTCGCCGTGTTTCTGAAAGATCCGGAGTAGCGCGGTGAGCAGGGGTTCCTGCCGGGACTGCATATTGAGGGATACCGAGGCGAAGCGGACGGCTCCGGCCGGATCTCCGGAAGCTTCGCAGGCCCGGACCAGATCCTGATAGATCTCTGGCACCTTACCGGCTGCATAACACATGCTGGAAATCTTTTTTTCTTCCAGTAAATCCAGAGTTTTGGAAAGATGTGCAACAGCTTCTCTCCAGCACTGTTTGCGCATGCAGTAACATCCCATCCAGTATTCGATATCTTCAATATCTTTCTCATATTGCGAAAACGTCTGGTAGAGAGTGAGCAGTTCCTGTTCCTTAAGATCTGTCTGCATATAAAAACGCATCAGATTACTAGCAGCACTGATTCTGGCAATCCGCAGTTCCGGAGAATCAGGAGATCCTGCACAGATTTCCCATGCATTCAGTGCTTCCTGTATTTTTCCTTCCAACAAATAAGAATCCCCTAGATATCTCCAATTCATGTAGTTTTTCGGATCCTGCTCTAGTTCCCGTTCCAGAAGTTCAATGTTTCGCTGGGCTTTCTGCGTTCTGGCGTAGGCTTCTTTGGCATAGCCGGTATGGTAAATAGCCATGTCCATTCCCGTCAAATAGGCCCGTAATTCCTGATTAGGCGAGGAGCAGAACAGTTGTTCATGGATTCGGTTTTGATAGCGGATCCCATTGTTTTCAAAAAAACGATCTTGCGCAGAAGAGGCAAACATTTTCCCATGATCGTCTAACTGAATCCAGGGCTGACGGATAAGATTTGGGGCTTTTGTTTTGTCTGGCTCTGCTTCAATGCGTTCCAGAAGCTGCAGGAGTTTTCGAGCTGCCTCCGGTTCCATGTATTCATCGGCATCCAGAAAGGCAATCCAGCTGCCTTTTGCCTGCTCAATGGCATAGTTTTTGGCAGCGGAAAAATCATCGATCCATTCAAAGTGATAGATCTTCGCCCCCATTTCCTCCGCAATTTCCACCGTCCGGTCTGTGGAACCGGTGTCCACCACAATCTGCTCAAAGGCGATGTCCTTTGCCCAGGACAGAGCCTTTCGGATATTGGTTTCTTCATTTTTCACGATCATACATTGGGAAAGCTTGACAGTCATCAGTTGGTTCCTCCTGTGGATACAAACAGACGGCCGGATTCGGAAGGAATCCAGCCGCCCGTCACAGCTAAATAGTATTGTCCGTTGTATCATCCCCTAGGGGTATGGCTGTTACTGAAGCAACTGCAGAACACCCTGCGGGATCTGATTGGCCTGCGCCAGCATAGCCTGAGAAGCCTGAACCAGAATGTTGTTCTTGGTGTAAGCCATCATTTCTTCCGCCATGTCTACGTCACGGATTCTGCTTTCCGCAGCGGTCATGTTTTCGGTGGTTACGCTCAGGTTGTTGATGGTATGTTCCAGACGGTTCTGGAGCGCGCCCAAGTCACCTCTTGTGGAGGATACCGTATTAATGGCAGCCTTGATCTTGTCTACGGCAGCCTGCGCGCCAGCCTGTGTGCTGATATCAATACCGCTGATACCCAGAGCTGCAGTATGCATATCGCCGACCGATACGGTCATCTGGTTAAAGTCATCGGATGTATCACCGATCTGTAATGTCAGACCACCGCCTGCCTTTCCAACAGTGTTGGATCTCAATCCAATTGTTGTATTCGCTCCAGGAGTCCATACACCAGCAGTATTTGTACCGGTTTCCACTTTCAGTCCGGTCTCCATGCTGATCTTCTCTGCCATGGCCGCAACATCATTATTCCCTATTGTTCCACCTGCAAGTTCAACATAGTGTTCTACACCTGCAGCTTTCATAGCAGCCAGTGTATCGGCATCCACTTTATTTTGTGCAACAAATACAAATTTCTGACCGTTGATTTCAAAAGTAGCTTTATCCAGATTTGTTCCATCATAGATAGTTGCTTTGCTGAGATCGATGGTATCAAAAGCATCCTCAGCTTTAGCAGAGACTGTCATTGAATTATCTACAGAGCTAGGAGCCCCACCATTAGCAGCAGCTACTGTAGACGAAATAGCAACTCCAGTAATAGATGGTGCCAGCGTGCCAGCCTCTTTTGCTTCAAAATGAATTTTCTGAGAAGCATCTGTTACTGTAAAGTTATCTTTAATTGCGGAATTTTTAGACAATTCCGTTACCAATGCAGCTGAAATTTCGGTAGCTGCAGCAGTACCTGCTGTTCCTAATTCATAAATAGATCCATCCTCTGTTACAAGAGCTTTATTTGCAGTACCAGCTGCACTATTTGCCACTGTAAAAGTAACCGTCACGTTCTGCGTAGCGCCGTTGCTGTCTGTAATGGTAAACGTATAATCCAGAGTGTCTCCATTTGCTAACTGAGTGACTTGAGCCAATGCTGTATTCATTTCATATTCGCCTTTGACTGCATCTACTGTAGCAACTGCACCAGCCAGATTACCAGTCAAATTGGAAAGATCTACATTCGCTTTGCTAGAAGTACCAGTTGCGGAAAGTGATCCATCCAGCAAGTTGATACCATTAAAGTTGGTGGCATCAGCGATCCGGTTGATTTCGTCCTTCAGAGCATCCATTTCGGCCTGCAGGTTTTCACGGTCAACATCATCCTGATAGGTACCGTTTGCGGACTGGTCCGCCAGTTCTACCATACGGTTGAGCATAGAATGTACTTCAGTCAGAGCACCTTCTGCAGTCTGTACCAGAGAAATACCGTCGTTGGCATTCTTCTGAGCCGTTTCCAGACCCGTGATCTGGGCTCTCATTTTTTCGGAAATCGCCAGACCAGCCGCGTCATCACCAGCACGGTTGATACGGTAACCGGAAGACAGTTTTTCCAGATTCTTGCTTACTGCGCTGTTGTTGTTGGTTAAGTTGCGATAAGAGTTTAAAGCTGCAATATTGTGTTGGATTCTCATGATTAATTTCCCTCCTTAGAATTCATGAATCGGGGATTCCTTTCCCCGTGAAATTGATTTTCATTCCCTGCCTTTTTTATCATTGGAAAGGAATGATTGAAACGAAGGGAAATGGTCTTCAAGATTCTCATTTCCACATGCTGATCGCAAGAGTCAGCGAGTTAGGGTGCTTTCTTACCTTTTTGTCTCAAGAACACCAGTGATTTGCTGACAAAACGGACAGCGAAGCAGACAAAGTCTGCATAGACTGAAATTACGGAAATCCGATCCAGTAGAGATGGGCGAGCGACCAAACCGCCAGTTCTCCGACGAATGGCCTCTCGATAATGTTATCAAGCGGCCATGGCAGTAAAAAAGCACCTTATCCTCTTAAAGTGCAAATTTATTCTTCTTTATATATGCTAATCGTGTTACAATAAGTTTATAAACCAAAGGAGGTGGGAGTATGAGCATTGATGGAATTGCTGGAGCAAGTATTGCTTACAGCACAGCAAACGTTTTAAGTCAGGCATCTTTATCCGTCACAAAGAAAGCGATGGATTCACAAGAGCAGCAGGCGGCACAGTTGATTGAGCAGCTAAAAGCATCGGTGCCTGAACCTCCGTCAAATCACAAAATTGATATTCTGGTTTAACAAAAACTGTGCGGAAGACATATAGATAATGAAGTCACTGTTTTTGCGCAAACGCAATGAGGGTATCGCTCAGTCACCAAAATACAGATAATTGAGCGATACCCTCATTCGATCAGCAGGTCCCGGGCACAAATCCGCGAATTGCAGGCTTGCACCCGGGCGCTTTGCTATAGGAGAAACAGACAGCAAGATACGCGTTTCCACAAAGTATCGGCGTCTCCTTACACTTTGCGTATGCATCACTTTACGCGATTCGGGCTTTTAACACAATACAGATCGTGCAGGTCCTCGGCCAGCTTCTTCTGCTTGTTTGGATACAGATGACTATATGTATTTAGGGTTGTCTCGATATTTTCATGTCCAAGCCGCTCCGCGATCAACAGAGGACTGCACCCCATTTCGATTAGAAGGCTGGCATGACTGTGCCGCAGATCATGAATTCGGATGCTCTTCACGCCCGTAACTACGCAGGCTTCTTTCATAAATTTTGCAATAAAATACTTTGAATAAGAAAAAATCCGCTCTGCGGAACCCGGCTTTCGCTGCCGCAGATAGCGGCAAACCGCTTCCCCGAGGAACTGTGGAAGAGCAATCACCCTTTCGCTTTTGAACGTTTTAGGAGGCGTAACCATATCTTTTTTGTGGATTCGATAATAGGACTTATTAATCGACACCAGCGATCCATTTAGCGAAAAGTCTTCCTCTGTCAGAGCCAGCAGTTCTCCAATTCGGATCCCCGTATAGTAAAGCATTGAAAAGATCAGATGAGCCTGAGACCCTTCCTCAAAATAGCTTAAAAAAGTCAGAAATTCTGTAAAATTCCAGAACGTTTTCCGCGGCGCAGCCTTTTTGCCCATTGCCCCAGCCTTGTGACATGGGTTAGATGGCAGGCGGTAATAACGAACTGCATAATTTAAAATCGCGGACAGCTGATTGTTCATAACCCGCAGATACGTCTGCGAATACCCTTTTCGGTTCTTCATGCGAAAAGCTCCCATTTCATTTTGCCACCTCCGGATTATAGGCGCTTCAATCTGGCTGATGGGAAGATCTCCAAAATAGGGAAGAATCTTTGTCCGGATTAAATGCTCCTTTGTAATCATTGTCGAATGTCTCAGCCGGTGGCGCATATCTTCTGCGTAGATTTCATAAAGATCCGAAAAGGTCATATCCGGACTCCCTTCATATTTACGAATGAAGGAACGCTCCCATTCTTGGGCGTCCCTTTGCAGTCGAAATCCTCCTTTTTTCTTCTGACAGCTACGTCCACGGTAGTCGCGGTAATAAAATTTACAGTACCAAGTTTGGCTCTTTTCATTAAAATAAGTTGGCATAATTTCCCTCCTTAGTAAATCATATTTTCTTCTACATAGTAAAATGGTTTTATGGAAGTGCACCAATGATTTTACAAAAGTACTGTACAGGTACTTTCAGTAAAGCGAAAACCCCTGTGTACCCTTACAACTACACACTCTCAGAAATACAGAACAGTACTGTATAGGTACTAAAAAAATACCTGTTCAAACGTTGAAATTTCAACATTCTTGTTAAAATTAAAACTTTTTTTGTTTTTTTGCTTATATTTTTCTTCCGAAGAGACGATAAAATAAATGAACATGATAAATAAGAACATTTACTGAAAAGTGCCTATTTATCCGTGTTTGACGCGTCAAGAAATGATGGTGACGACATTTCTGCCGACACCATTCCTGCGAAAGCAGGAGAACATTTTATCATTCCTTTCCAATGATAAAAAAGGCAGGGAGTGAAAATCAATTTCAAGGGGAAAGGAATCCCCGATTCATGAATTCTAAGGAGGGAAATTAATCATGAGAATCCAACACAATATTGCAGCTTTAAATTCTTATCGTAACTTAACCAACAACAACAGCGCAGTAAGCAAGAATTTGGAAAAGTTGTCTTCCGGTTACCGTATCAACCGTGCTGGTGATGACGCGGCCGGTCTGGCGATTTCCGAAAAAATGAGAGCCCAGATCACGGGTCTGGAAACAGCGCAGAAGAACGCCAACGACGGTATTTCTCTGGTACAGACTGCGGAAGGCGCGCTGACCGAAGTGCATTCCATGCTGAACCGTATGGTGGAACTGGCTGACCAGTCCGCAAACGGTACCTATCAGAATGAAGTAGACCGTGAAAATCTGCAGGCGGAAATGGATGCTCTGAAGGATGAAATCAACCGGATCGCCGATGCGA
This sequence comes from Zhenpiania hominis, assembly GCF_014333425.1. Taxonomy (GTDB): domain Bacteria; phylum Bacillota; class Clostridia; order Peptostreptococcales; family Anaerovoracaceae; genus Hominibacterium; species Hominibacterium hominis. The sequence continues at coordinate 149,205 of NZ_JACRYT010000001.1, forward strand.
CCAACTTCAATGGAATTAATTTGCTAGATGGTTCATTAAGCGGTGGTGGTAATATTTCAGATGGGATTGCAGTAACAAATTCAAAGGTAGTTACCGCTTCTACAACTTCTGCAGATTTTGCGGATGGAACTGGAAAAATAGCGAAAGGTGATAAGATTTCCTATACTGTAGCTTGGACCGATGTGAATGGAGACTCCAAATCAGCAACAGTTGAACTAACTGCGATTGACGCAACTACATTCCAATCAGCAGATGGAAGCAAATACAAAGTAACCGATTCAGCTGCTAAAAAAGGTGAAGTTCAGCAGATGATCCTTGACGAACTAAAGAAGAATAGTAGTCTGACAAGTTCCTTTGATATCAGCAAAGATACGGATGCTCTGAAATTCACAAGTATTGAAGCTGGAAGTAATGGTGCCAAGATTACCGCTTTGAATATGACATCCTCAAAGGCTGGTGTTGTTGATACAGCAGCGGGCGCAATTGACGGGGTTGTCGAAGGCCAGGATTCGTACCAGATTTTGGATTTTAGTAAAGTAACAGTTGTAGATGGAACAGGAACTACAGTTCCAACTGCAGAAGATATCAATGATGCTGTATTTGAAATTGATGGCAAGAAATTTATTTTTGCTGAGTCGGGCTCATCAGATGCAAATCTTAAGAATGTTGCATCTGATGTGACAGTTATTAAACTTGATGCTGCTACTTATACAGCTGCTAATGACGCAGCAAATGTTGCTGCGTCAATCAGCCGAGTTACGGGTATGGAATTTGAAGTGGCCGCGGCTGATAATGCGAATGCGGGTATTGATCAACATGATATCTTGTATAAAGGCGATATAGTTTTATCCTCTGGCGGAACTGGCCTAACTTTGCAGATCGGAGATACAGCAGACGATTTTAACCAGATGACTGTATCTGTAGGAGATATGCACACTGCAGCTTTAGGCATTGCCAATATTGATATCAGCACTCAAGAAGGAGCAAAAGCTGCGGTTGATTTAATCAAAGATGCCATTAATACGGTATCCTCCACAAGAGGCGATCTGGGTGCGCTTCAGAACCGTCTGGAACACACCATCAACAACTTGAGCGTAACCACCGAAAACATGACGGCTGCGGAAAGCAGAATCCGTGACGTGGACATGGCAGAGGAAATGATGGCTTACACCAAGAACAACATTCTGGTTCAGGCTTCTCAGGCCATGCTGGCTCAGGCAAATCAGATCCCGCAAGGCGTTCTGCAACTGCTCCAGTAAACTGAACTGAAAAACAGATTTTTATGGATTCAAAACGATCGGGGAACGTTCCTCGATCGTTTTCTTTTCTGGTTCCAAAATTTATTGCAGCAGCCAATTAATTCAGTACAGCGACTTAATCCTTTCTCAGAACTGAAAAACTAAAATCCGTACAGGATATAAAAGATGTAAAGGAAGAAATCATAAAATATGAAAAAGTAGTAGGCGTTTAGTACACTAAAATCAGAAAAAATGGTGTAGTAAAGGTGTAGTAGCATAGAAAAACAGGATTATAAGGATTTTAGAAATGTGCAAACCCTTGATTTTACAATGGTTGAAAAAATTCAGAAAAATTAGCACTCACCTCTTGACAGTGCTAACAAAAGTGCTATAATAAAGATGTGGAAAGGGAAAGGGATCGAAAGGAGATTCCGATGACCACATAAAAACGTAAAAAATAGATTGTAATAGATGAGGGGAGAGATGAAGTATGACACCGAGTATTTTTGGAAAAGATTTATTTGATGACTTTTGGGGTTTTCCGTTTTACGATGATAAGGATTGGAAACGGATGGAGAAAAAGCTGTACGGACACAGGGGGAAGAATCTGATGAAAACGGATATCAGGGAATCCGATGAAGGCTACAAGGTTGAAATTGATCTGCCGGGATTCAAAAAGGATGAAATTCAGGTTTCTCTGGAAAACGGATATCTGACCGTCAGCGCGGAAAAAGGGATTGAAAAAGATGAGAAAGAGGATAAGAAAGAATCTTATATCCATAGAGAACGGTATTCCGGCGCCTGCAGCAGAAGCTTTTATGTAGGGGATATTGTGACAGAAGAGGATATCAAGGGAGAGTTTAAGCACGGAGTTTTGGAACTCTTTATTCCGAAGAAGGAGGCAAAACCGAAAGAAGAGACTAAGAAACTGATTCAGATTGAAGGGTAAGAAGTTGCCCATGCAGATGAATAAAATGGGATTAGGATAGAGCGGTCGCTGCGGCGGCCGCTTTTTTTCTGAAAATTTATAACCGAACTGATACAGGAAACATAGAAATTCAGGCATTAGACACTTATAAAAAAGAAAACGATCCTGCGGAACAAGACGCTTCCCGATGATCGTTTTCTTTTATTTTGCCTTTTCCAGAGTATTATCCACACATTTCAGCAACGCCACCCGGTTGTTCAGCTTCATTTTCTGATAGATATGATTGACGTGCTTTTTAAAAGTGGACTTGGAAATAAACAGCTTCTGGCAAATTTCCGCGTCGGAAAATCCCTGATAGAAGTAATAAACCACTTCAATTTCTTTTTTGGATAAGTCGTAGGGCTGAAACAAGGTTTCCCATACCGGCAGTACTGTTTCCGTTTCGGCGGAAGGCTTCTGAGAAAGAAGTTTGGAAAGCTGCAGGGAGATATGAGCGTGAAGTTCTTCCAGTACGCACATGTCTCTGCGGATGAATTCACTTTCCCGGTTTTCCCGGAGCAGGATCAGATAGCCGAGAACATCCTCTTTATACTGCAGGATCATGGTCAGCGCGTGCTGCACGCTGTCAGGAAAGAATCCGATCCCCGCAATATTTTTGTGATTCAGCTCAGTCAGGGAAGGACCCCGTGAAACCTTCGCGGAAAAATCGAAATACAGGCTCTGCAGAAAAAAATTACTGTTTAACTCCTGTTCGGTAATTTCCTCTAATTCCTTTTCCGGAAAATGGAAACCACAGAGGCGACTCGCGGCAGTCGTGTCCTCTTTTTTCTGAAGAAGATTAAAAATCCCTCGTGAAAAAGGAACCATAGGTTTTAAAAGTCGCAGCACCTCACCGGGATAGTCCTCAATCGCATCAATACAGTTGATGCGGTAGATCAGTCTTGTGACCATCATCCAGTCGGAAGTTGTCAGTGATAAGCTCAAAATGCACCTCCAGCTATGAAAAAGTTCTATTGATAGAACTCGCGATGTATGAAAATGGATACGCGCGCCCATTTCTTAAAAAAAGGCGGTATGGTATAACAGATATAACAACAGCGGCCGACAAGGCAGCGCTGAAGAAAACGAATTCCCTTCAGCGCTGAAAGCCGCAAAATGCTATTTGTTATAAGTATATTGGCACGTTTAACACGACTTGTCAAGCGGAGAATTTATCAATTAAGGAGTGTGTGAAAAATGACAATCGAACGTAAAAAGTATTGTGTGAACGGTGAGTGGCTGGAATCCAGGACTTCCAAATATATGCCCGTTACAGATTCAAGTACCGGTGAGGTAATCGCGGAAGTTCCGTGCTGTACAAAGGATGAAGTGGAGTCGGCAATCGCGGCTGCGCAGGCTGCGTTTCCGGAATGGTCGCAAAAATCCCTGAGCGCCCGTACACAGATGATGTTCAAGTGGAGGAACGTTCTGCTGGAACACTTGGAAGAACTGACGGTTCTGTGTTCCAAAGAGCTGGGTAAGAATCTGGATGAGGCCAGAGGCGATATTCTGAAAGCCATCGAGCCGACGGAGTTTTCCTGCGCGCTCCCTTCCATTATCCAGGGGGAAGCGGCTCTGCAGGTAACGACAGGGTTTGACACGGCAAGCTATCGGATGCCCCTTGGCGTGGTGGCGGGAATTGTACCCTTTAACTTCCCGGCTATGATCCCGTGGGGCTGGATGGTGCCGCTGGCGATTGCCACCGGAAACACCGTTGTCCTCAAAGCCGCCAGTCTGACGCCCCTTACTTCCATGCGGATCCTGGAGCTGTTCTACGAAGAAGCGGGATTCCCGAAGGGAGTTGTGAACCTGGTAACCTGCAGCAGAGTCGAATCGGAGATCTTCCTGAATGACCCGAGAGTAAAGGCGGTCACCTTTGTCGGCACTACCGGGGTAGGAAAGCATATCTATTCCGTCGCTTCCGCCAACGGCAAGCGGGTGCAGGCACAGTGTGAGGCGAAAAATCACGCGCTGGTTCTGGAAGACGCGGATCTGGAAAGCGCGACAAACGCGATTATCAATTCTACATACGGCTGCGCCGGCATGCGCTGCATGGCTCTTCCGGTCATTGTCGTGCAGGAAAGTATTGCTGATAAGTTTGTAGCCATGCTGAAAGAAAAAGCAGAGGCTCTGAAGGTGGGATGCGCTTATGATCCGGAAACAAAGCTGGGACCGGTTGTTTCCGCGGCTCACAAGGAAAAAGTATGCGACTGGATTCAGAAAGGCGTGGACGAAGGCGCTGAGCTGGTTCTGGACGGACGGGATATTGTCGTGCCGGGATATGAAAAAGGATTCTTTGTAGGACCGACCATTCTGGATCACGTAAAACCGGGAATGTCAGTGGGCGACCGCGAAATCTTCGGGCCGGTTACGCTGATCAAGAGAGTTAAGGACTTTGACGAAGGGCTGGAAATCATGAACGCCAATCCATTTGCCAACGGCTCGGTGATCTTTACCCAAAGCGGATATTACGCCCGCAAGTTCGAGTTCCTGACAGATGGCGGCATGGTTGGCATCAATGTGGGAATTCCGGTACCGACCGCCTACTTCCCCTTCTCAGGAAATAAAGATTCTTTCTTCGGCGATCTGCATGTTCTGGGCAAGGACGGCGTGCGTTTCTATACCCGGGCGAAGACCGTGACCAAACACTGGTATGATGAAAGCTCAAAAGCGAAGACCGTCAGCACTTGGGAAGGAACGGTAGAGCGGGTTTAATTGTAAAAAATTCATAATAGAAAGCTGAAAAAGGACTGTCGCTTTAGGGCGGCGTCCTTTTTCCGATTCCGCTCGATTCTGTCATAAACAGATTGAAAACTGGGAATTTGGTACGAAACTTGTGGGCTGGAGGGATCGAGAAACGGGAATGCGGGAGGATTCAGATGAGTTGTCGGATTTCAGGGGGCATAAACGGGAAAATTTCGTCCCAAATCTTGAAAATCAGTCTGGCTTGGGACAGGGGTGCGGAGGGAACAGAAGGGAAAACGGAATTTGGGCAGTATTTTCGCCAGCGCCAGTACCCCCCCCTTGCGGAGCTTCAGCGAGACATGGTAAAATAAAGAAAAAATTGAAAGCGGGAATTCAAATATGAATAAAGAAGTAAAAGAATATGCCATCGAAAAGACAAAAGAACTGATCGGCGCGCCGACCCGCGGCGGGAACGGACGCGGAGAAAGAGGAAACGAAACAATATATAGCGGAACTGGATACCCTGAATTCATGAAGACAGCTTTACTCATTATTCTTGGAGCAGGAGCGGGAACTGCCTTATTTCTGCTGGGAGATGCGGATGACTCACCGGGCTTAAGCTTTATTGGCTTTACTCTGGCGGTTCTTCTGATTATGCGGGGAATTGTTTATACAGGCCGAATCCGGCAGGGATTCTGCGGTTGAGAAATATTCGAAAAGGCAGGGACAAGAAATTAAAAGAAAGGAAACAATTTCGATGAAAATTCTGGTAATCGGAAATCCGCAGCGATATGAGAAATTCAGTCCGGGAGAAGAAATTATCGGCAGATATGATGTGGTTTACTGCCCAGTAGGCTCTGAGGATGAAGAGCTTCTGCGGGCGGGAGGAGATGCGGACGTGATTCTGGCGGACGCCATCAGCGGAGTATCGGCCTATGTGATCGATCGCATGCCAAATCTGAAAATGATTCATTCGGAAGGGGTGGCCTACAACAAGATCGATGTCAGAGCGGCTTCTGAAAAAAAGATCTATGTATGCAATAATAAAGGCGGAAACGCGGCAGCTGTGGCGGAACAGGCCGTCTTGCTGATGCTGGGGCTTCTACGGACTGTAGTGCCCGGACATGAGGCGGTTTTGGCCGGAAGGCAGATTGAACGGAAAGAGCATCTCATGGTCAAAGGAATTACCGACCTTGCGGACTGCGCGGTGGGACTTTTGGGGATGGGAGATATTGCAAAAGCCACTGCCGCCCGTCTTCACGCATTCGGGTGCCAGTGTTTTTACTATACAAAGCACCGGAAAGAGGCATCACTTGAACAGGAGCTTCATCTTACTTACAAACCTCTGGACGAGCTTCTGCCAATGTGCGATATTGTGAGTCTTCATATGGCGGTAAATGATGAAACGGTGGGCTTTATGAACGCGACCCGGTTTTCACAGATGAAACGGGGCGCGTATATTGTGAACACCGGACGGGGAGAACTGATCGACAATGACGCGCTATGTAAAGCGCTGGAAGTGGGAACTCTGGCAGGGGCCGGTCTGGATACGGTCTTTCCTGAGCCTGTGCAAAAGGAAAATCCGGTAGTAAAATTCGCGGAGGACAATCCGGGGAAGATACTGTTTTCCCCCCATATCGGCGGCGTGACAACCGGGAGCTTTAAGCGGATGCACCACCACATGTGGGAAAACGTAAGACGGATTGAATTTGGAGAAAAACCGGATTGTGTGGTGAATGATATCGTATGAGACAGTATGTGGTAGACGCGTTTACAGACAGGGTCTTTGGCGGGAATCCGGCGGCTGTCTGCGTGATGGAAAAGTGGCCGGATGAGAAGCGGATGCAGGATATCGCAAGGGAAAACAGCTTGTCCGAAACCGCTTTCGCAGTGAAAGAAAATAACAGCGGCAGCTATAAGCTGCGCTGGTTTACTCCGGAAGGGGAAATTGATTTGTGCGGACATGCTACATTGGGGACAGCATCGGTAATTTTGAATTTTACGGAGCCTGAGCTGGATGTGGTTGTGTTTGATACCATGAGCGGGCAGTTGACCGTAAGACAAAAGGAAGATCTTTATGAAATGGAGTTTCCGTCTTATCAGTTGCGCTCTGTAGAAATAACAGACTCCATAATTGAGGCCCTGGGCGCGGAGCCGTCGGCAGCCTTTCTGGGAAGAGATCTACTGTGTGTGTTCGAGGAGGAACAGACCGTGAGAGAGCTGAATCCCAATCCGGAAAAAATCAGGGGGCAGGAAGGGCTGCTGCTGCATGTGACCGCGCCGGGAACAGAATACGACTGTGTGTCCAGAAGCTTTGCGCCAAAGCTGGGAATTGCCGAAGATCCGGTCTGCGGTTCCGGGCACTGCCACATTGCTCCTTACTGGATGGAACTGCTGAAAAAAGATATGCTGACCGCCTATCAGGCATCCCCGCGGGGAGGTGTTCTCTATTGCCGAAGAGAGGGAGAAAAGCTTTTTCTCAGTGGAAAAACCGCGCTGTATTCCATTGCGGAGTTATATCTTCCCGAGTAAAGGGAGGACTGAAAGAAACGTGAAAACGACAGAATCAGGGAAATAGGCCGCGGGAGAGATCCTGGAGCTGTTTTCGCGATTTCTGTCTTTTTTTCTGGGACAAAGTTTTGAAAATCTGTCACAAAACCGGGGCAAGATTGTTTAGTATATAGAAGTGTGTGTGAGGGAGGAAGGTTCGTTGAAACCGAAAAAAGGACAGAATCAGGAGAAAAATCGGATTGAGACGATGTATCAAGAATATTTTACATCTTTAATGGTGATCGCCTGTTCCTATACCCATGACAGAACGGAAGCGGAAGATCTGGTGCAGGATGTCTTTGTAAAGGCGTTGCTGTCCTATCGGGCAGGAGGCAGCTTTCTTTACTGGGCAAATCGGGTGCTTCGCAATGACTTTTACAATCTCGTGAAGAAAAAACGCCGGATTGCGGAGGAACCCTTCGATCTTCTGCGTCTGCAGTCTCAGGATGACCTTCTTTCCGACTACATTCAAAATGAAGAGCGGGCCCGGCTGGCGGCGATGATTTCCATGCTGCCGATGAAATACCGCCAGGTGATGATCGACAGTGTGTATCTGCAGCTTGAAAATCGGGAAATCGCCGCGGCATACAGTATCTCAGAGGAAAACGTGCGTCAGATAAAATCCAGGGCCAGAAAAATGCTGATAAAGATGAAGGAGGAAGAGGATGAAAGAGATGGAAAAAGAAAGGAAACTTGAACAGGAGCTGCAGGCCATGGGAATGGATCAGGACGCGGATTTTGACAGGCAGATTGAGCAGATGATCAATAAAAAAATCAGGAAGATCGCGCTGAAATCCGCCATTTCCGTAGTGCTGGCGGCGGTGGTGATCTTTCTTGGAGTCAGTCCCCTGCTGAACCTGTGTAATATGAATCCTCAAAAGCTGAATGAAGGTAACCCCAGCAGGCTGCTTTCCGTGATGCGGGCTTACTATGAAACCATGTATCCTTACCGGGAGGTTTACGGAATAGAGGTGGAAAAGGAAGGGTTCGGATGCTATACGCTGAACATGAACCTGCTGGACCACACGGAAGAGGATCTGGTCATTGGTCCGACTAATGTGACGATGGAAATGAAATGGGGAAAGCTTTCTGTCGCAAATGACAGCGGCGGGCGGGCGCGGATTCTTCTGGGAGCCTTTTACACAGAGGACCAGGAGGAGAAACTGACCAGGAAAGAATTTGCCTCCCTGCTTTCGGAGATTGAAAAGCTTCCGCAGTCCTCTTATCTGTACCTGTCCCTTTCGGATCAGAAGACGAGGAAGGTGGAAGACCTGATAAAACAAAACAGCGATGATTTTCAGATTGAATGGCTGCAGGTTTATGAGCCACAATGTGATTTTCAGGCAGGGCTGAGCCTGAATCTTTCCGCGGCCACGAAAGAATCGGACAAACGAGGAGAAATGAGCGCGGGGGAATTAAGGCAGGTTTATCTGGAAAATCTGGAGTTGTTGGAAGAAAATATAGAAATCTGGGAAGATCTGGATATGCCATCCAATGACAGCGTCTGGCGTTCGGATAAAACTCTGCTTGAGGAACTGGAAGAAGCGGGAAACTCTTCCGATACCTTTGAAACAAAGCATTACTGCGTTTCCGGCAGCAGAGACGCGGTGCTTTCCTATCTGCGGTCCGGAAGCTTTGAGCGAATTCTGGTAGATAACGTGCGGTTCAGCAGATTGTAAATCCATGAAGATTTTAGAAACATTTTGCGTTTTGCTCCGTTTGTTGATATATTTGATGATCGCGATCCGGGACCGCGGATAATCTTCATTCGGGGAAAGCGAATTTATGATATAATCGCTGTAACAGAGCGCGGGATAAACCTGCGGAATCAAAAGGAGAACACCAAGATGGCATATGACTTAAATGAAAATAAAGAACTGGAAAACGCCATCCAAAAGGCGTGCGAAGAACAGTCAGAGGACTCGGTCATCGGAGTGATGCGGGCCCTGCAGAAAAGCATGGAAAATGGCGGAATGCTGCTGGTTGCTATGGGAGAACGGGAAGAAGCTTCCTGTTTTGAAATGCGAAAGCTGAAAACCACCGGCGGAGGCGAGACGCTGGCTGTCTTTACCAGTCTTTCAGAAGCGGGAAAGGGTAAGACAGTGCCTATGATGTTTCAGTTTACGAAAGCCCTGTTTGCGGACGCGCAGCAGCTGCAGTGGTGCGTAGGCATCCTCTTCAACCCATGGGGTGAATCCTTTTTTCTGCCAAAAGATTTAATCCCCTTGATTCCGGGAGTCTAAGCAAGGGGGATTTGACGGCAGGAGACCCGGGGGGTGAACACTTTAGGACGAGAAAACAGAGGAAATCGGGAATCCGTAAGATGTCGGTTTGTAGCCAGCTTAGGTTAAATTGGCCTTTTGGATACAAAACTTTCCCGTTCGCGGGATTTGTCTTTGAGAAATTCTCGGATTTTGTCGGATTTTCCTAAATTCATCCTCTCAAACCCACAACTTTTGTATCCATCAGGCCCCTTTCGGCCTCTTAGGCTACAATCCCAGCTCCGAAGCGAGCCAGCTAGCTTCTCTCAGAGGAATCGGGACCGTAAAGATACAGCCGGCAAATCCACCGCATTATTTCCGCACAGCGGCAAACTGTTTCATGATATGCGGAATCTCAATTTTCTGCGGACAGTGTTTCAGGCACAGGCCGCATTGGAGACAGGATTCCGGTCCATGTTTGATTCTGGAAAGCCCGGCGATTCGCCAGGTTTCCCCACTGACCCGGTGCTCGTTATATCCTTTTATGAGAAGGGGAATATCCAGTCCGGCAGGACAGACAGAGCAGCAGTATCTGCAGCCGGTACACGGAACGCTCCGATCCTCGAGAAAGGCGTCCGCTGCCTTCTCCAGAATTTTTATTTCCTGACTGCTTAACGGATCGGGCTTGTCAAATATGGTCAGGTTGTCTTTTATTTGTGCAATGGAACTCATTCCGCTGAGTATCGTGCGTACATTCGGCAGCCCCATGAGAAAACGGAAGCCCCAGGACGCGAGCGAGCGGTTCGGCGCGGCATCCTTCAGAATCTTCGCGGCTTTGGGATTGAGGGAAGAAAGGATACCTCCTTTCATAGGTTCCATCACCCAGATGGGGATGTTGTGGGCGGTTACAATCTCGTATTGCCTTTTGGCGTTAAGCAGCTTCCAGTCAATGTAATTCAGCTGAAGAAGCGCCATATCAAATCCGTCGTACCATTCTAAAAAGCGGCTCAGAGTTTCCGGCGCGGCATGGGAGGAAAAGCCCAGATAGCGGATACGCCCCAGTCTTTTCTGTTCCTGAAGAAATCCGATATAGTCCCGGCTTTCATCGGTAAAGGCGTCAAAGGAATTTTCATCCATCCCGTGGAGCAGATAAAAGTCCAGATAATCCGTCTGCAAACGCCGGAGCTGTTCCTCGAAGAGCGCGCGGATATCCGGATTCGCGGACACATAATATTTGGAAGACAGATAATAGCTACTCCGATTGTGTTTTTTCAGCGATTCTCCCAGAAAGCGTTCCGAATCTCCTTCATGGTAGGTATAAGCGGTATCAACAAAGTTGATGCCATGCCCCAGCGCGTAATCGATACCTTCTGCGCTTTTTCCCGATCAATGCAGTTGGGATCTTCGGGCCTGGCCGGCAGGCGCAGAGAACCGATGCCCAAGGCGGAAACGGATAAATCGTGGAATGGATAATAATACATGAAAATGCTCCTTGTTCTTTTCGTTTCTTTATATTATAAAGGGATACTGATGTTGGGGCAAATGCGTATGACGTATAAGATGAAATGCCCGGAAGGTATGGCATTGGGAACCGGGCTTGACAAAACCGTGTGGCCAGTTCCCCGAAAAGATTTTCCGGGCACATTTTCTCTCTTTTTTTATGGCCAGTCGGCGCGATCAGATGATACGGACACAAAAAAATGATAATTTGCAGGAAAAATGCGGAAACGGATCGCGAGTTATTTCCGCCGCGCAGATAATTCCGACATAATTCGATGTAATTTAACAAATTTCGCCAAAGAACTGAGTTAGTCTCAGAAAACTTTTTGTTCCCGGTCAGAATAAAAACGGAATTGGCCGCAAAATTGCTCACCGCATTACATCCCATCCCCTCGCCCCTGTACTTCCTCACCAAAATATGGTAAACTGAAACCGACAAAAACTTGGTTTTTTCATGAAACGTGTTATAATGGGAAACATTGGGGTATAAAATTAGGAAGCGATCAAAAGGAGGGCGAGGAGTTTAAAAATGAGATGTACATCATGCAGTAAAGAATCCTGCTATGTCAGAAATAATCCTCAAAGGGGATGCTCGGAGGAAAGTACTTATCCGGAACTGGAGACCCTGCAGTTTCAGAAGCTGACGATGGCGGAGGAGGAAGCGCTGGAGCCGTATTTTTCCATGCGTCCCAACCAGATCTGTGACAGCAGCTTTCTGGATATTTTTCTGTGGAGCAGATCCAATAAACTGGAGTACTGTCTGATTGAGGGGAAAGCGATTTTATGGAAAATGGAGATGGACGGGGAACCGTATACCGTGATGCCGTCCTGCAGGGAAGAAGATCTGCCTTATTATTTCAAGCTGACCCAGGACTATTTCAATAAGGTTCTGAAACGGCCGGTAAAGATTTTCCTGGCGGATGTGGAAGCGGTGGAATACCTGAAGCTGCAGGAGAATCCATACTATCAGATCAGCAAGCAGGACGACCTGAAGGATTATTTGTACGACGCGGAAAAGCTGCGTACCCTTTCCGGAAGGGCTTATCACAAAAAGAAAAATCTGGTCAATAAATTCAAAAAAATGTACGATGGGCGATGGGAGTACCGCAGTCTTACCGGAGAGGATGCGGAAGAAATCCGGGCGTTTCTCGAACACTGGTACGCCACAGCCAAATCCGAGGAAGAGGGGCTGGATAAGGAAAAAGACGGAATCTGGGAAGTGCTCCGTTATCCGGTGGCGCCGGGCATCCGCATGGGTTCCATTTTCGTAGACGGTAAGATGGAAGCGTTTACCATGGGAAATTATAACGAACTGGAAGAAATGGCCTTTATCTGTGTGGAAAAAGCCAACTCCCAGATCCCGGGACTGTACCAGACCATCAACCAGCAGTTCATTGTGCAGGAATTTCCGGATTCCCGAATCGTAAACCGGGAAGACGACGTGGGCCTTGAAGGGCTGCGGAAAGCGAAGCTCAGTTACAATCCCATCGGATACGCGGAAAAATATACCGTGATACAAAGTCTATATTAGTAGGTGTGAAAAGAGCCTTATGCCGCTGTGCAGGGCTCTTTTTTGATCCCGACATTCCCATAAGGCATAGATAAGCATGCGATAGAAGTATTTGCGAGGAACCGTTTCCAGCCGTATACTGATAAATAGAGAAGAGAGGGAGGGAAGAATGGCGACTATGGAATACAGAAAACTTCCCCACGGCGATGAGCGGATCAGCGTCATCGGCCTGGGTATGGGATATATTCACGAGGGGAGTGAAGAGGAAATCGAAAAAACGCTGCGGCTCGCGCGGAGCAGCGGCATCAACTTTTTTGATATGGCGGCAGCGGAGGTGAAGCCCTATTCCTGTTATTCCCGCGTCTTTGAAGGGCAGCGGGAGCAGGTTTATCTGCAGATGCACTTTGGAGCCGTCTATGACAGCGGAAAGTACGGGTGGTCCAGAGACCCGGAAGAAATCAGGAGAAACTTTGAGGACCTCCTGAAAACCATGGGTACCGATTATACAGATTTCGGTTTTGTCCACTGCATCGATGAAACCGATGACTTTCATCAAATTATGGAAGGCGGAATCTGGGATTACATGAAACATCTGAAGCAGGACGGCATAATCCGGCACCTGGGCGTTTCCACCCACAACCCGGAGATTCTGCGGCGGTTTCTGGATACGGGGAAAATCGATCTTGCCATGTTCAGCATTAACCCGGCCTACGATTACTCTACAGGCACTTACGGCATCGGAGCTGCCGACGAACGCGGCCGACTGTATCAGGAATGTGAAAAAAACGGAGTGGGAATCTCGGTAATGAAGCCTTTCGGCGGTGGACAGCTGTTGGACGCGAAAACATCGCCCTTTCAGACGGCGCTGACCAAAACACAGTGTATCCAGTACGCTCTGGATCGGCCGGCGGTTATGACCGTGCTCCCGGGAGTAAGAAACAGCGAGGATCTGCGACAGGTGCTGGAATATCTGGACGCTGATGAAGAGGAACGGGATTATTCGGTGATCGGCCGCTTTACCCCGGCCAGCGCGGAAGGTGTCTGCGTGTACTGCAACCACTGCCAGCCATGCCCGAAGGGTCTGGATGTGGGAATGATCAATAAATATTACGATCTGGCTCTTGCCGGAGACGAGATGGCAAAGGGCCATTATGAGAAACTGTCTGTAAAAGCGGGCGCGTGTATTCAGTGCGGACACTGTGAAAGGCGCTGTCCGTTCCATGTAAAGCAGGAAAAGAGGATGCAGGAAATCGCGGCATATTTTGGCGCGTAACCATAAATATATTGTAGTAGGAGGGAACAAAATGAGCAAGAGATTAGTGGCGTATTTTTCAGCAAGCGGAGTAACGGCGAAAACAGCAAAGGCGCTGGCGGAGGCGGCGGAAGCGGATCTTTATGAGATTCAGCCGCAGCTCCCCTACACGCAGGCGGATCTGAACTGGATGGATAAAAAAAGCCGCAGTACCGTGGAAATGAATGACCCGGATTCCCGTCCGGCAATTTCCGGAAGCGTACCTGGTATGGATCAGTATGATGTGATTTTTCTGGGCTTTCCCATCTGGTGGTACACAGCGCCGACCATTATTAAAACATTTCTGGAAAGCTACGATATGGCTGGTAAAAAGATTGTGTTATTTGCCACTTCCGGAGGAAGCGGTCTGGGCGATACGGCTAGGACCCTTCAGAAAGTCTGCCCAAAGGCGGAATTTAAAGGCGGAAAGCTGCTGAACGGACGTCAGAGCAGGGAAAGCCTGACTTCCTGGATCGAAAGTCTGGACATCTAAGCTGGACTTCCCGCGGCGCTTTCCGCGTCTAAATCCCTCCCGGCCCGCATATAGTGAGCCGAGGGGGGATTTTTTTGCTTGATGTGAAAAAACTTGTGCAGGAAATACGGCAGCGTCCGGGGGATTCAACCGGCGGTCAGGTTGTATTTTTTCTGGTTTGTCTCGCGATCTTTGCTCTGTATTTTTTTCTGCTTCTGAGGTGGAGAGCCCGGCGCCGCTGAATGAAATGGCGGAAAACGGGAAACCTTTGTCTTTTCCGAAGACAGGGAAAAACTCAAAAGGCAAGCAGAGGCGGCGCGGCGGCTGGGAGCAGCTGCGGAGTTTGTAAACACGGTTCCCCTGCCTTTCGCCGCGGGAGGCGCAGTGAAGGTGAAAGGACAGGCTCAGTTTCATCCATTAAAGTTTCTGAAGGGGCTGATAGCAGAACTGATTATATATGAACGAACCCCGGTTCTTTCTGTGGAAGGGCATACAGCCCGGACCGGACAGGGGAACGTGCGGGCGGAAAAAATTGTCTTCGCCTGCCATTATCCTTTTATAAACTTTCCTGGTCTGTATTTTTCAAGAATGCACCAGGAGCGCTCTTACGTTCTGGCGCTGGAAAACACCCGGCAGGAGGAAGGCATGTATATCGGCGCGGGTTCGATGCCCTATTCTTTCCGCTTCCCTTTATCGGGCGTTACGCGGCGGGCAAACCGGACTGGTATGTCATCTCCGGATTTCAGAAATGGGGCATGACTTCCTCCATGGCGGCGGCTCTGCTGCTGACAGCGGAGATTACCGGCGAGAGGATGCCCGTATCAGAGCTTGTGTCTCCTCAGCGATTTTCCCCGCGGGAGCTGGCAAAGACGGCGGCCATGGGAGCCAAAGCGGTAAAATACATTGGAAAACGTCTGTTTCAGATACCCAAAAGCACTGTCCGGGATCTAAAACCGGGGCACGGAGCCGTCGTGCGTACCGCTGCCGGAAAAATGGGCGTTTATCGAGATGAAGAAGGGAAGTTCCACGCCGTGTCCCCTCCGCTGTCCCCATCTTGGCTGTCAGCTTTCCTGGAATCCGGGCGAGAAAAGCTGGGACTGCCCGTGCCACGGCTCCCGGTTTGATTATGACGGAAATCTGCTGTCCGGTCCCGCCCAGATTCCCGCTAGCGGTTCTTCTGCAGATACCATAGACGGGTGATAAAAGTGAAAACAGTCCCCCATCCAGGCCCGCGCGAACAAATACCCATGTTTTGGGTCTGAGTGGCGTAAAACGCGAACAAATGTATAAAAGGCAAAAGAAAAATTGCCTTTTTTCGCTTTAACCCTTAAAAATCTCTCTTAATTTGGCGTCTTTTGCGCGAAATCCGCACTTCTCAGATTGAAGGTGCGAAAATGTTCGCGTCGCACCGTAGCATCTGTACAGCATTCCTCGATTGGAGTACAATACAATAGCAGGAGGAAATATACTATGAAACCAAAGTTAAACTTTCGTTACGCGAAGGAATCGGATACAGAAAAAATTTTGTATTTTATAAAGGAACTGGCAGCCTATGAAAAAATGCTGGATGAAGTAGTGGCGACAGAGGAGTTGCTGAAAGAATGGATTTTCGAGAAAAAGAAGGCGGAGGTGATTTTTGCCATGGAAGGAGAAACGGAAGTCGGTTTTGCTCTCTTCTTCCACAATTTTTCTACTTTCCTGGGACGCGCGGGGATTTATCTGGAGGATTTGTTTGTCCTTCCGGAGCACAGAGGGAAGGGCTATGGAAAAGGCCTGCTGAAGCAGCTTGCGAAAATCGCGGTGGAGCGGGGCTGCGGACGGCTGGAGTGGTGGTGCCTGGATTGGAACAAACCCAGCATTGATTTTTATTTATCCCTGGGCGCGGAGCCCATGGAGGATTGGACGGTGTACCGAATTGCCGGTGACACGCTGATCCATATGGCGGAATAAGCCGGATCGACCCCCATATGCTTATAACGCTTCCGTAATGACGAAGGGCTGAACAAAAACTGACCCCTTGTTCTTTCAGATTCTGTGGCATATAATTAGAACCATACGAGGCCGGGCGGCTGAACAGAAACAATATGCTTTTATTGCTGATATATGAGCAGGAAAGGAAGAAAGTAACATGGAGTTAACAAAACGACCGAGAAGACTGAGAATGGACGGACGGGTCAGAGACATGATTCGGGAAACCAGAATTTCCAAAAAATCTCTGATCTATCCTATTTTTGTAGAGGAAGGCGAAAAGGTCATTCGGGAAATCGAGACCATGCCGGGACAAAAACGCTACAGTCCGGACACACTGCCATACGCATTGGAGGAAGCGGCAAAGGCGGGAATCCAGAATATTATGTTCTTTGGAATTCCAAAGCATAAAGATGAATGCGGCAGTCAGGCCTACCATGATCACGGGATCATCCAGGAGGCTATGCGGGCTGCGAAAAAGGCGGTTCCAGAGCTTCTTTACATCGGGGATGTGTGTATGTGCGAATACACCAGCCACGGACACTGCGGAATCATCAAAGGCGACAGCGTGGACAACGATAAAACCCTGCCTCTGCTGGCAAAGACGGCAGTATCTCAGGTCGCGGCAGGCGCGGATATGGTAGCGCCTTCCGATATGATGGACGGAAGGGTGGCAGCCATCCGGAAAGCTCTGGATGAAGCAGGATATATCGATACCCCGATTATGTCCTACGCGGCCAAATACGCTTCCGCTTTCTACGGACCTTTCCGGGACGCGGCGGGATCGGATAATTTTAAAGGAAACCGCAAAACCTACCAAATGGACTGGCACAACCGAAGAGAAGCGCTCAAAGAAGTCGATACGGATTTGGAAGAAGGCGCGGACATTATTATGGTAAAGCCAGCTCTTTCTTATATGGACATTATCCGGGAAACAAGAGACCGGGTCAATGTGCCGGTAGCGGCTTACAGCGTAAGCGGCGAGTACGCCATGATTAAGGCGGCGGGAGCTCAGGGAATGATCGATGAGAAAGCGATTATCGCGGAGACTACCACCAGCATTTACCGCGCGGGCGCGGAAATCTTAATTACCTATTTTGCAAAAGAAATTGCGGAAATGATCGATGAAGGGAGAATCGGATAATGGCAAATACAGCAAAATCAGCAGCGCTTTTCACGGAAGCGCAGAAGTACATACCAGGCGGCGTTAACAGCCCGGCGAGAGCCTTTCAGGCGGTAGGAGACACACCTCGCTTTATAAAAAAAGCCGAGGCCCAGTATCTGTATGATGAAGATGACAATAAAATGATCGACTACATCGGATCCTGGGGTCCGATGATTCTGGGAAACAATCATCCGGCAGTTCTGAAAGCGGTGGAAGAAGTCATTCAGGACGGATTAAGCTTTGGCGCGGCTACAGCAAGAGAAGTGGATATGGCAAAGCTGGTATGCGAAATTCTGCCATCTGTTGAAATGGTCCGCATGGTAAATTCCGGTACGGAGGCGACTATGAGCGCCCTGCGGACAGCCAGAGGCTATACGGGCAGGAACCGGATCATCAAATTTGAAGGCTGTTACCACGGCCACAGCGACGGACTTCTCGTAAAAGCGGGTTCCGGACTGATCGCGGAAGGCGGAACTCCGGACAGCGCCGGTGTAACGCCGGGATGCGCCCAGGATACTCTGACTGCCCAGTACAACAATTTCGAAAGCGTGGAGAAGCTGTTCTCAGCTTACAAAGGGGAAATCGCGGCTGTGATTTTGGAACCGGTTGCCGCTAATATGGGCGTTGTTCCTCCGGAAAAAGATTTCCTGGAAAAAATCCGCAAGATCTGTACCGAGGAAGGGACGGTTCTCATTTTCGATGAAGTTATCACCGGATTCCGCCTGGCCCTGGGAGGCGCCCAGGAACTCCTTGGAATCAAGCCGGATCTGTCTACATTCGGTAAGATTATCGGAGGCGGTATGCCGGTTGGCGCGTACGGTGGAAAGAAAGAGATTATGGAAGTGGTCGCGCCTTTGGGTCCGGTTTACCAGGCGGGAACCCTCAGCGGAAACCCAGTGGCCATGGCGGCTGGAATTACGCAGCTTACTTATTTGAAAGAACATCCGGATGTATATACGAAGATTAACGCTCTCGGTGAGCGTCTGTACGGAGGCCTTGAAGAAATCGTTAAAAAGGCAGGCGCTCCATGCAAGGTCAATCATGTCGGATCCATCGGAACCCTGTACTTCACCGATCAGAATGTCAGGGACTTTGCAAGCGCGAAGACAGCCGATCTCAAAGGATACGCCGATTATTTCAAATTCATGATGGATAAGGGAAGCTACTTTGCGCCGGCACAGTTTGAAGCTATGTTCCTGTCATACGCCCATACGGAAGCGGATATTGATCGGACTCTGGCTGCGGCAGCCGAATACTTTGGAGTATAAATATGAAAAAAGTCTACATTATCGGTATCGGGATGGGAAATCCCGATACTCTGACCTTTGGCGCTTTTCAGACGATTAAGGAGAGCCAGGCGGTGGTAGGTGCCCGCAGAATGATTGAAAGTGTCGGAATCCGAAGTGACAGAACCCATAATGCGGTTGCTCCGTCGGAAATTTTAAAATGGCTCAGACAGCAGGAGGATTTGGAAACCGCGGCAGTTCTTATGTCAGGGGATACCGGATTTTACAGCGGCGCGAAAAAGTTGATTTCCCTGATAGAGGAAGAGACGGACTGGGAGATTGAAGTGATTCCGGGAATCAGTTCTCTTCAGTATTTCTGCGCGAAGATACGAACCTCATGGGATGATGTCAAGGTTCTCAGCCTTCATGGACGGGAGGCCAATTTTCTGGGAGCAGTGCGAAGCTGTGAAAAAGTTTTTTTCCTGACCGATAAACAGCACACGCCTTCCTTCATATGCGAGGCTCTGACAGAGGCGGGAATGGGAGAAGCGGATGTTTTCGTAGGGGAGAGGCTTTCCTATTCGGAGGAAACGATTACCTCCGGCCCAGCCTATGTTCTGGCGGAACAGGACTTCGATCCGCTGAGCGTGGTGCTGGTGGAAAACCATGACTACCGGAAGGAACCGATTGTGACGCACGGTATTCCCGATGGGCAGTTCCTGCGGGGGGATGTGCCAATGACAAAAGAAGAAGTACGAAGCGTGACTATCTCCAAACTGGGAGTTCGGAAAAACGACATTATTTACGATATCGGCGCGGGAACCGGATCGGTAGCGGTGGAGCTGGCTCTGCAGGCACAGGAAGGGAAAGTCTACGCGATCGAGACAAAAGAGGAAGCCGCTGATTTGATCGAGGAAAATAAAGTTCGCTTTGGCGCCGATAACCTGCATATCATACGGGGGATGGCGCCGGAAGCTCTTGAAGAGCTTCCGCCTGCAGATACCGCTTTTATCGGCGGTTCAAAGGGAAACATGAAAGCAATTATGGCAGCGCTGATAGAGAAAAATCCCGATATCCGGATCGGAGTGAATGTGATCGCTTTGGAATCTCTGGCAGAGGCTTTGCAGGCGTTCCAGGAGCAGGGATTTGAAAATCCGGACATTGTCCAGATTTCCGCTGCCAGAACCAAAACAGCGGGTAGTTACCATATGATGACAGGCCAGAATCCGGTGTTTATTCTGACCGCTCAGAAAATGAAACAAGACGGAGAAGATGATGAATAAGGTAAGACTTCCCCGGCTTCTTATCGGCGCTTCGGGAAGCGGATGCGGAAAGACAACGTTTACCTGCGGTCTTCTGCGGGCGCTGGGAGATGCGGGAGAAAAGCCGGTTTCCTTTAAATGCGGGCCGGACTATATTGATCCTATGTTCCATACAGAAGTTCTGAATGTTCCTTCACGAAACCTGGATCTTTTCTTCGCGGAGGAGAATACAGTCCGATATCTGATGGCAAAACACGGAGCGCAGGGCAGCCTTGCGGTTGTGGAAGGCGTCATGGGATATTATGACGGACTGGCGGGAATTTCCGCGGAGGCAAGCTCCTGGGATCTGGCTGGAGCTACAGGCACTCCTGCGGTTTTGCTGCTGGACGGGAGGGGAAAATCGGTTTCTCTTCTGGCAGAAATCAAGGGATTTTTAGAACTGGAGAAAAAAAGCCATATTCAGGGAGTGATCCTCAATCGGATTTCCGGTATGCTTTATCCGGAACTGAAAACCATGATCGAGACGAAGCTGCCTGTCCGGGTGTACGGATATCTTCCTAAAATGGAAGACTGCTCTCTGGAAAGCCGTCACCTGGGGCTGGTAACCGCGAAGGAAGTTCGAGACTTGCAGGCGATCATCGGCAGACTGGCTAACCAGATAAAAAAGACTGTGGATCTGGCGGGCCTTATGGAACTGGCAGGGAGCGCGGAAGATCTTTCCTTTCAGAATCTGGAACTTCCGGCGCCTCTGAAAGAGTCGGTACAGATCGGCGTCGCAAAGGACAAAGCCTTCTGCTTTTACTATCAGGACAATCTGGATCTGCTGGAAGAGCTGGGAGCGGAGATCGTGCCTTTCAGTCCCCTTGAAGATACTCGTCTGCCGGAAGGAATTTGCGGATTCATGTTTGGAGGCGGTTACCCGGAGCTGTATCTTGCGCAGCTTTCTGAAAATACAACAATGAGAGCGGATATACGCCGGGCAGTAGAAAGAGGCATGCCCTGTTTTGCGGAGTGCGGCGGCTTTATGTATCTGCATGAAACGCTGAAAGGCAGAGATGGAAAAGCTTGGCCCATGGCAGGTGTTATTGGCGGAGAAAGCTATCCCACCGATAAACTGGGCAGATTCGGCTATATTACTTTGACCTCTCAAAAGGAAACGCTTTTGGGCCCGCAAGGACAGGGCCTGAAGGGTCATGAATTTCACTATTGGGACAGCACCTG
Source organism: Zhenpiania hominis (assembly GCF_014333425.1). Lineage (GTDB taxonomy): Bacteria > Bacillota > Clostridia > Peptostreptococcales > Anaerovoracaceae > Hominibacterium > Hominibacterium hominis. Next base: position 170,461 of record NZ_JACRYT010000001.1, read on the forward strand.
CCCGGGTAACGCGTTTCACGCGCAGAAGCCTCTGCGAAAGCGCGGATGGGAATGTGTTGTCGCGGAAAAGAATTTATTTGCCGGATATCCGCATCTTTATTTTTATTCCAACCTTCAGGCAGCGAAAAATTTCGCCCAGGCCTGTTTGGATTATAAAAAACAGCAGTCTTGTGGAAAATTGTAGAAAAATACAGAAAAGTACAGAAATTGTTTATATGAACGAATTCTGTACTTTTTTCAATATGAACACAATTTTGCGGAGGACGCCTTGAAATGAAGTTGTGAGAATGATAAAATAAATCTGAACTTAATAATCTCCCAGGTGTCCGGTGATTCCCCGCCGGAAGAATAGGGAAGTCGGGTGCGAATCCCGCGCGGTCACGCCGCTGTATTGGACGAGCAGAGTCTGTTTTACATCACTGTGAAAATGGGAAGATGAGATTCTGTGAGGAAGCCTGAGCCAGAAGACCTGCCTGAGAGTATGGGAGCATTTTCTTACGGACGATGAGGAAGTGCAGGAGGGAAGAGTTATCTTCTTCACTTGTTGCGCTATTCTGAATTTCCAGAATAGTTATTTTTTTAGGAGGGAATGATTTATGACAAACGTAACAAGAAGCAAAACAGAACGTGTCCTGTTTATTGCGGGAACCGTGGCAGCCCTGTTGTTTGGAATGACGGTGGCTTCCAGTGCCATGCATATCATGGAGGGGTATCTGCCTCTCAATTACTGCATCATCTGGGGAGCAATCTGCGTTCCATTTTTTATTACCGGGCTGTTTTCCATTAAAAGAACCGTGACGCAGCACAGGAAGACGCTGCTTCTGCTGGTCATGATGGGCGCTTATGTATTCGTGCTTTCGGCACTGAAAATCCCGTCTGTCACCGGCAGCAGCTCACATCCTACGGGAACCGGTCTGGGAGCGATTTTATTCGGTCCGACCGCCATGTGCGTAATCGGTGTAATCGTGCTGCTTTTCCAGGCGCTGCTTCTGGCTCACGGCGGACTGACGACCCTGGGGGCAAATACCTTCTCCATGGCAATCGCGGGACCGTTCTTGGCCTTTGGGGTGTTCCTGATCTGTAAAAAGCTGCATGCGCCAAAATCCCTGGGGGTTTTTCTCGCGGCATGTCTGGGTGATCTGTTTACATACTGCATTACATCTGTCCAGCTGGCGCTGGCACATCCTTCCCAGGTAGGCGGATTCGCCGCGTCTTTAGCGGAATTCATGGGAATTTTCGCTGTGACGCAGATTCCGCTGGCTGTGATTGAAGGTCTGATCGCCGTTGTTGTAATGAAAGCTCTGGAAAGTTACGCGAAGCCGGAGCTGACCGAACTGGGATATCTGGGGGTGTAAACGATGACAAAAAATACGAAAATCGTAATTATCTGCCTGGCGCTGGCCGTTATTATCGCGGTTGTACCGCTGCTGGTTCTGAACGGAACAGAGTTTGGAGGCGCTGACGGCGCGGCGGAAGAAGCAATTACAAAAATAAATCCGGACTATGAAGCCTGGGCGGCTCCGGTTATCGAACCGCCGGGAGGAGAAACCGAGTCTCTGCTGTTCTGCGTACAGGCAGCTCTGGGAGGCGGTGTGTTCGGATTCGGACTTGGATATTTGATCTGCAGAAAGAAATTTACGAAGAAAGAAGAATAATGCGATGATGATGATTGACAAGCTGGCTTATTCGTCCCCATGGCGATATAAAAGCGTGTATCTGAAAAGTATTTTTGCAGTCGGTACCCTTTTTATATGCGTGGCAGTCCGCTCCTTTCTGATTTCATGTATCATTTTGATTCTGATGGGATGCCTGACGGTGCGATACAGCCGGGCGTCCCTTTCTCGTTATACGCGGATGATGATGTGGCCTTTCGCGTTTCTGATTTTTGGAACCATCGCCATTCTGCTGGATATCTCAAGGGAGCCTGCGGGGATCTGCAGTCTTCCGGTAGGAAATCATTTTATCATTATCACCGTGTACTCGCTGACCTACGCCCTGCGGCTGATTCTAGTTTCGCTGGCATCGGTGTCCTGCCTTTACTTTCTGGTTCTGACGACGCCAGTTCTGGATCTGATGACGCTTTTAAAGAAGGCGCGCTGCCCGTGGATCCTAATCGAACTGATGACGTTGATCTACCGCTTTATTTTCGTCCTGCTGGATTCGGCGCTTTCTATCACAAACGCCCAGAACTGCAGGCTGGGAAATAAAGATTTAAAGACTTCGATTAAGAGTATGGGAAATATGCTGGCGGCGCTGCTGGTACAGGCCCTGCGAAAGTCATCGGTTCTCTACGACGCGATGGAAGCCAGGTGCTATGACGGGAGAATCCGGGTGCTTTATGAAAGCGGCAGGGCAGAGAAAAAAGAAATCGTGGCAGTCGTCCTTTATCTGGCGGCGCTGCTGGTTCTTGCGGTCATCTGCTGGCAGAAGGGAGGTCTGTGATGGAGTCGATTGTGATTGCGGAAGATCTGCACTATACCTATGAGGATGGGACAGAGGCTCTGCGAGGCATTGATTTAAAAATAAAATTCGGAGAAAAAGTAGCGGTCATGGGAGCCAACGGATCTGGAAAATCCACCTTTTTTCTTCACCTTAACGGGCTTTTGAAGCCGCAGAAGGGAAGAGTGCTGATTGACGAGGAGGCAATTGACTACTCGAGAAAGGGGCTCCTGAATGTAAGAAAAAAAGTGGGATTTGTATTTCAAAATCCCGATGATCAGCTCTTTTCCGCAAGTGTAAAACAGGAGATTTCCTTCGGCGTGCTGAATCTGGGAATGTCTGAGAAAGAGGCGGAGCGCAGAGTAGAGGATATCATGCGGGAACTGAATATTACGCCCTTCGCGGACAAGCCGACGCATTTCCTGAGCGGGGGACAGAAAAAAAGGGTCGCTATCGCGGATATTGTAGTCATGGCTCCCAGTCTGATGATCCTTGACGAGCCGGCGGCGGCTCTGGATCCCAGGCACTCCCGCATGATTAATGAGATTATTGATAAACTGAGCGATAAGGGAATTACCGTTCTTCTGTCTACCCACGACGCGGAACGGGCGCTGATATGGGCAGACAGGGTTATCGTGTTTCACGAAGGGAAAATCGCGGGTGAAGGTCCGCCGGACGCCATCTTTATGGATGACGCGCTTCTGGAAAAAACCAACCTGGAAAAACCGGCGGTGCTGCGGATTTTCGATACTCTGGAAAAAGAAGGCGTTTTAAGGCCTGGCCTGAAACGGCCCCGCAGCATGGAAGAACTGGAGCATTACATAAGAGAAAGGAAAGGATAACATGTCCAAAAAACAGGCGATTTTGGCAGTCAGTTTTGGGACCAGCCATAAAGAGACAAGAGAAAAGACGATTGAGGCCATTGAACAGCGGATTCGAGAGCAGTTTCCCATCTGTGAAATTCGCAGGGCCTTTACCAGCGGGATGATTCTAAAGGTCCTGCGGGAAAGGGATGGCATGCATGTGGATAATGTGACGGAAGCTATGGAAAAGCTGGCGCGGGACGGCTTTACCAGTGTAACCCTGCAGCCGACCCATATTATCAATGGAGATGAATACGATAAAATGGTAGAGCAGGCCATGAAATTCCGTAAATTTTTCCATACTCTGAAAATAGGGAGGCCTCTCTTGACGGAAAGCGCGGACTATGAAGCGGTTTGTCGGGCAATTCTGAAACAGTTCCCCAAGCTGAAAAAGGAGGAAGCGCTGGTGCTGATGGGTCATGGGACCGGTCATTTCGCCGATTCGGCCTACGCGGCTTTAGACTACCGCTTTAAAGCTCTGGGAGCGGACAACGTGTTTGTGGGAACCGTAGAGGGTTATCCGGAGATTGAGGATGTCCGCAGGCAGCTTCGGGCATATGGACCCCGCAAAGTGATCCTTCTGCCGCTGATGGTAGTGGCCGGAGATCATGCGGTCAATGACATGGCGGGAGAAGAAGAGGATTCCTGGAAGTCCCTTTTAAAGCAGGATGGATTTGAGACGGAATGTATCTTGAAAGGGCTGGGTGAATTTCCGGAAATTCAGGATATGTATGTTCAGCATATCTTCAAAGCGGTGGCAAAGTGAGAAGGGGCTACACCACCGGGTCATGCGCGGCGGCGGCGGCCTGCGGAGCGGCTCAAGCCCTCTTGTCCGGGGGGGAAAAGCAGCCGGAAGAAATCCGCCTGATGACGCCAAAGGGCATTGAAGTACGGATTCCGGTAGAAAATGTGGAAATAAACCCGGAGGAAAACCGCGCGGTCTGCAGTGTCCGCAAAGACAGCGGCGATGATCCGGATGTGACCAACCGGGCCATCGTCTGCGCGGAAGTTTTCCTCCGAAAGGAAGCAGAGCCGCCTGTGCGAATTGATGGAGGAGAAGGCGTAGGGCGGGTAACAAAACCGGGCCTTGCCTGCAAGGTAGGAGAAGCTGCCATCAATCCGGTTCCGAGAAAGATGATTCAGCAGGAGGTACGGAAAGTGATGAAGGCTTTCGACTGCCGGGGCGGCCTGGATGTGATCATATCTATTCCGGACGGCAAGCGGCTGGCGGAGAAAACCTTCAACCCCAGGCTTGGTATCGTAGGTGGAATTTCCGTACTGGGAACGACGGGAATCGTAGAGCCCATGAGCCAGCAGGCCCTGATCGATACCATTAAAGTGGAAATTAATGTAGCGAAAGCTACAGGCGTTTCTTACCTGGTACTGACGCCGGGAAACTATGGAGAAACCTTTCTGAAAGAAAGCAGATATATGGACGCGCTCACCTATGTGAAATGCAGCAATTTCATCGGGGAAGCGCTGGACGCTGTCCGGGAAAAGGAATTTGCCGGCGTGCTGCTGGTAGGGCATATCGGAAAGCTGATTAAAGTCGCGGCAGGAATGATGAACACCCATTCCAGATACGGGGATCGGCGGATGGAAACCCTGTCCGCCGCGGCGGAATCGGTGGGCGGCAGCCGGGACCTGACAGGGCGCCTGATGAAGTGCGTGACCACAGAAGACGCCATCGGTGTCATAAAAGGTCTGGGCCCGGAGTTTGAAGCCCGTCTGTGGGAAAAAGTGACGGCAGACATTCAGAGCCAGATGAGAGGGCGAACCGGAGATGCCTTATGGACAGAGACCATGATTTACTCCAATCAGTACGGGTATCTCGGGGAATCCGTGGGAACGGAAGAATTCCTCCGCCGGGCGAAAAAAGAGAAGGGAGAATGAGTATGGCAAAACTATATGGACTGGGAGTCGGGCCGGGTGATCCGGAACTGATGACCCTGAAGGCAGTAAGACTGATAAAAGAGTGTGCGATCATCGCGGTCCCGGCATCCGGACAGGACGTAAACGCCGCCTTGACCATCGCGGTCGGCGCGGTGCCGGAACTTTCCCAGCGGGAGATTACAGAGATTCCCATGCCCATGATCCGGGATAAAGAAAAGCTGAGGGAAAGCCATGACGCGGCAGCGCGGCAGGTGATCGAGTTTCTGCAAGAGGGAAAGGACGTGGCGTTTCTGACGCTGGGTGATCCGTCCATCTATTCGACCTATATCTATATTCATAAACGAGTGCTGGCGGCGGGGTTTGAAGCGCAGCTGGTTCCGGGGATTCCGTCCTTCTGCGCGGCGGCGGCAAGATTGAATGAAGGGCTTACGGAAACATCTCAGGCTCTGCATGTGATTCCCGCTTCCTATAAAGGTCTTGCGGAAGCCATGGAGCTTCCGGGAACAAAAGTCCTGATGAAGAGCGGAAAGTCCATCGGAAAAATCCGCGATTTAATCCAGCAGCAGCCAGAGCGATGGGAAGCCAAGATGGTAGAGAGATGCGGCATGGAAGGTGAGCGGGTATTCTTATCCGCGGAGGAAATCGATCCTCAGGCAAGTTATTTTTCAATTGTAGTAGTAAAGGATAGATAAAGGAGCAGAGGGCTATGGTACATTTTGTAGGAGCGGGACCGGGAGCGACGGACCTGATTACGGTCAGAGGACAGAATCTTTTAAAAGAAGCGGATGTCATTATTTACGCCGGGTCCCTTGTCAATAAAGAACATCTGAATCTGGCTAAGGAAGGATGCGGTATTTACAACAGCGCTTCCATGACGCTGGAAGAGGTCATAGATGTCATAAAAAAGGCGGAGCAGGAAGGAAAAATGACCGTACGGCTTCATACGGGAGACCCCAGCATCTATGGCGCGATCCGGGAGCAGATGGATCTTTTGAATGAGCTTCATATCGCCTATGATGTGGTTCCGGGGGTCAGCTCCTTTTGCGGAGCGGCGGCAGCCCTGAAGGCGGAATATACGCTGCCGGATGTTTCCCAGACTGTGATTATCACCAGAATGGCGGGCAGAACGCCGGTTCCGGAAAAAGAGGAAATTTCTCTTCTGGCGGCTCATCAGGCGACGATGGCGATTTTTTTAAGCACAGGACTTTTAAAACCCCTTCGGGAGCGGCTGCTGATTGGAGGATACCGGGAGGACACGCCGGCAGCCATTGTTTACAAAGCCACCTGGCCGGAGGAACAGGTCTTTTACGGTACAGTAGGGACCCTTCCGGAAATCGCGGAAAAGAACAATATTACAAAGACCGCGCTGATTCTAGTAGGGGATTTTCTGGGAGACGCTTACGAGCGTTCCAAGCTCTATGATCCGTCCTTTGCCCATGAGTTCCGGGAGGCTTCAAAATGATGGAGATCCGGATGGCAGGAATCGATCATCAAAACGCTTCGATCCAGCAGAGAGAGGCGTTTGCCTTTACAAAAGCTCAGGCCAGGCGGGCCATGGAGCGATGGAAACAAATCGGCAAACTGGAAGGCTGCCTGCTTTTATCCACCTGCAACCGGACGGAACTGTGGATCAGCGCCGGCGGACAGGATATCGATCCCTTTTCCTTCTTGTGTGAAGAAAAGGGAATGGATCCGGAACGTTTCCGCTCTCTGGCGGTGAACCGGCAGGGAAGAGAGGCGGTGACCCATCTTCTGCAGCTAAGCTGCGGCCTGAAATCCCGAATCTATGGAGAAAACCAGATTCTTTCTCAGATTCGGGAAGCTCTGGAACTTTCCCGGGAGTGCGGCTGTGACGACATGGTGATTGAAAAACTGTTTCAAACTGCGATTTCAGCGGGAAAGCGGGTTAAAACCCAGGTAAAAATCGAAACAGCGGATCCGTCGGCGGCGAGAAACGCGAAAGTCCTTTTAAAAGAAAAATTGGGCAGTCTGGAAAATCTGCCCTGCCTGATTATCGGCAACGGACAGATGGGCCGGCTGGTGGCAAATACGCTGACGGAAGCGGGGGCGCAGGTTACCATGACGCTGCGAAAACGAATTCACGGAACACAAATTCAGGACTCCATCGTTCCCGATGGATGCCGCATGATCGATTATGAAGACCGATTGGAGCACCTGGAATCCTATAAGGTGGTCATCAGCGCTACCTTAAGTCCTCATTTTACCATTACCGCTGAGAACGCCGCGGGAAAACATTTTGATTCCGCTGTGTGGATCGATATGGCGGTACCGCGAGACATTGACGAAAAGGCGGGAGAAATTCCCGGAGTCTCTCTTTACAATATGGACGACCTGGGGAACGCGTCTTTGGAAGCGAGAAATGAGAAATCCCTGCGGGAATCCATGGAAATTCTGGAGGACTATCGGGAAGAGCTGGAGCGTTGGTTCGCCTTCCGGGAGCATATCGATCTGGTGAAGAATATTTCCCAGGTAACGACGGAAGACGCCTGCAAACGGATGGAAAAGTCCGTAAGCCAGGTTCTGGGAGAAGAACTGCAGAGGGCGGAGATTTATCCGGCCATTGAGACGGCAGTTGATAAAGCGGTGGAAAAGCTTTTGTTCGGACTGCGGGACACGCTGCCTCAGCAGGAATGGAAAGCATGCCTTTGTGCTCTGGAAGAATCCGCCAAACGAGATACGTTAAAGACAGGAAAAGCAAAATAGAGAGGAAGCACATGAAGTTATATGTAGTCGGCCTGGGACCGGGAGAATTGTCACAGGCAACAGGAAGAGCCCTGCAGGCTCTGGAAGAATGCGATGTGATCGCGGGATACACCGTTTATATTGATCTGATAAAGGAACGGTTTGGCCATAAAAAACTGCTGTCTACGCCTATGAAAAAAGAGGTGGAGCGGTGCAGACTGGCAGTGGAGGAAACCCTGAAAGGGCAGAAGGTTGCCATGGTATGCAGCGGGGATGCCGGGGTTTACGGCATGGCGGGACTGATTTACGAGGTCGCGCAGGATTATGATCCCATTGAAATCGAAATTATTCCCGGAATTACCGCGGCCTGCAGCGGAGCCGCTGTCCTGGGAGCTCCGCTGATTCATGATTTCGCGGTGATCAGCTTAAGCGATCTTCTCACGCCCTGGGAGCAGATCGAAAAAAGGCTGGAATGTGCGGCTATGGCCGATTTCGTCATGTGTCTCTACAATCCTTCCAGTAAAAAGAGACATGACTATCTGCAGAAGGCCTGTGATTTGGTTTTAAAATACAAGAACGGGGAGACGGTCTGCGGGATTGTAAAAAACATCGGCAGGGAAGGGGAGGAAGCGACTGTGCTGACTCTTTCTCAATTGAGAGAAACGCAGGTGGATATGTTTTCCACGGTATATATCGGAAACTCCACCACCAGAGAGATCCGGGGAAGCATGGTAACGTCCAGAGGCTACCGATTGGGAGCGAACAATGGATAAGATTCTGATTTTCGCCGGGACAACAGAAGGGAGAATTCTCACAGAAGCCATCTGCCGGGATGACAGCGAAAAAAGGCGCGTTATCACTTGTGTGGCCACGGAATACGGAAAACATCTGCTGCCGGAAGAAAGTGAAAATCTTACGGTACTGGCGGGACGTATGGAACCGGAAGAAATGCGGGCGCTGATGGAAAAAGAGGCAGTCTGCCAGGTAATTGACGCGACCCATCCTTACGCCCGGCAGGCCTCGGCCAACATCCGCGAAGCGGCGGAAGAGTCGGGAGTCCCTTATCTTCGTCTTCTGCGGGAACAGGGACAGGAAGCGGAGGATGCGGTGGTTGTACCGGACGCAAAAGGGGCCGCGGAGTATTTGAAAAAGACGGAGGGCAATGTCCTGCTGACCATTGGAAGCAAGGAGCTGGCAGCTTTTACAGGCCTTGCGAATTTTTCACAGCGGCTTTATCCGCGGATTCTTCCTACTCCGGAAATGGTAAAACGGGCCTTTGATCTGGGATTTGACGCGGGCCATATCATTGCCATGCAGGGCCCCTTCTCCCATGAAACCAATCTTGCCATGCTAAGGCAGACGAAAGCGGCCTTTCTGGTAACAAAGGAATCGGGTCAGGTCGGCGGCTTTGCGGACAAGCTAACGGCAGCAAAAGAAGCGGGGGCTAAGGTGATCCTCATTGGCAGGCCAAAGGAAGAAGGAAAATCCCTTGCGGAAGTTCTGCGGATACTGGGGCTTCCACCGCTTCCGCGGCAGGCTTTGGATAAAAAGGAGGAGCCTTTAGCCAGATGGTTTCCCTTTTTCGTTGATGTAAAGGGAAAGAAGGTCTTAGTCGCAGGAGCGGGAAAGATCGCTTCCCGCAGAATACGAACTTTGAGCCAGTTTGATGTGGAGATTACGGTGGTCGCGCCGGAGCTTTCCAAGGAAGTGATCGGGCTGGCAGAGTCGGGGAGAGTTCATGTACAAAAACGCGAGTTTTCGGCTGCGGATCTGGAAGGCGCGGATCTGGTGCTTGCCGCCGCGGGGAGCCGGGAAGTAAACCGGGAAATCGGGATTTTGTGCCGGACGCGAGGAATTTTCGTAAATGTAGCGGACCGCAAAGAAGAATGTGACTTTTACTTTCCGGCAGTCGTCCGCAAGGGAAATCTTATCGCGGGACTGACAGCCGGCGGGCAAGATCACCGTCTGGCTGCCGAGGGAAGCAGGAAAGTTCGTCAGGCCCTGGAAAACAGGAGGGCAGAAACAGGAGAAGGCTATGAGTAAAAAGAAAATTATCGTAGGCAGCAGAGAAAGCAAACTGGCTGTGATCCAGTCGGAACTGGTGATGGAACAGATTAAAGCCCATCATCCGGAGCTGGAGCTGGAACTGGTAACGATGAAAACCACAGGAGATAAAATCCTGGATAAAACTCTGGATAAAATCGGAGGCAAAGGCCTCTTTGTGAAAGAACTGGATCGGGCCCTGAGGGAAGGGGAAATCGATATTTCCGTACATAGCCTCAAAGACATGCCCATGGAAGTTTCGGAGGATCTGCCGCTTCTGGCATTCCCTAAGAGGGAGCGTCCTACGGACGTACTGGTGCTGCCCAAGGGGAGGAAAGAGATGGAGAAAGGAAAGCCCATTGGAAGCTCCAGTCCCCGGAGAAATGTTCAGCTGGCGGCTCTGTATCCGGATATGGAACAGAAAAGCGTCCGCGGCAACGTGCAGACCCGTTTAAGCAAGCTGGATTCCGGTGAGTACAGCGCCTTGGTGCTGGCCTACGCGGGATTGAAACGGCTGGATCTGGATGATCGCGTCAGCCGGGAATTTACACCGGATGAAATGATCCCCGCGGCAGGGCAGGGAATTATGGTCGTTCAGGGGCGTCTGGGAGAAGATTACAGCTGGCTTTCCTGTATCGATGATCCGCGGGCCAGAGAAGAGGCAGCGGCGGAGAGAGCCTTTGTGACCTATCTGGACGGCGGCTGCAGCGCGCCTATCGGAGCCTTCGCGGAAATCGAAGGGGATGAAATCCGAATTCGGGGACTTTACTGTGACGAGGGGACCGGCATATGTGAAAGAGGACAGATTCAGGGAAAACGAGGCGACGCGGCAGAACTTGCCATTACTCTGGCAAAGCAGTTGAAGGGAGAAGCATAAATGAGCAAGCAGAATAAAGGAAAAGTCTGGCTGGTAGGGGCAGGCCCTTCGGACGCGGGGCTGTTTACCTTAAAGGGAAAAGCCGTTCTGGAAAAGGCCGATGTGGTCGTTTACGACAAGCTGGTGGGACAGGGCGTTATGGCGATGATCCCGGGCCATGTGCGGAAAATTTCCGTGGGGAAAACAGCGGGACACCATCCCATTCCCCAGCATGAGATTAACCGGATTCTTCTGGAAGAAGCCCTTGCGGGAAACCGGGTTGTGCGCCTGAAAGGCGGCGATCCTTTTGTATTTGGCCGGGGCGGAGAAGAACTGGAGCTTCTCTGCGAGCATCAGATCCCCTTTGAGATCGTGCCGGGAATTACTTCGGCTGTATCGGTACCTGCCTATAATGGAATTCCGGTTACCCACAGAGACTGCTGTTCCTCTCTTCATATTATTACCGGACATACCAAAAAGTCCGAAGAAGCGGAAGTCGATTACGAAGCTCTGGTCAAAGTGGGAGGAACGATGGTCTTTCTTATGGGCGTGACCGCCATGCCTAAGATTTGCAAGGGCCTTTTGGATGCCGGGATGCGGGCCGATATGCCGGCTGCCCTTTTAGAGCGGGGAACCACCGCCCATCAGAGACGGGTGGTGTCCACTCTGGCGAGTCTCCCTGAAGACGCGAAAGCGGCGGGACTGAAGCCACCGGCTATTATCGTTGTGGGCGAAGTCTGCGCCTTGTCGGAAGAGTTCCACTGGGCGGAGGATCGCCCGCTGGGAACTATGAAAATCGCGGTGACAAGACCGAAAGACCGCAGTTCCGCGCTAGCGGAAAAGCTGGCTGAGCTGGGGGCTGAGGTGGCGCTGATGCCCGCCATTGAGACAGCGCCTATTGAAGAAAACACGCGGCTTGAGGAAGCCCTTGACCGTATTGGCGAATACAGCTGGATCGTGTTTACCAGTGTGGCTGGCGTCCAGACCTTTTACAGCGCTATGAAAGCGCGGCGGATGGATGTCCGGAGCCTGGCGGGGATTCGTTTTGCGGTGATCGGAACGGGAACTGCCAAAGCGGTAGAAAAACAGGGAATTTTTGTAGATCTCATGCCGGAGGTATACAGCGGAAAAGCCTTGGGCGAACTTCTGGCCCGGACCGTGAAGCGGCAAGAGCGGATTTTAATTCCACGAGCGAAAATCGGCACGGAAGATGTAATCCGCCCTCTGAAGGAAGCGGGGCTTTCCTTTGTTGACATTGCGGTTTACGATACCAGGGAGATAAAGCAGACCGGCATTTATGATGACAGTGTGGATCTGGTGGCGTTTACCAGCGCTTCCACGGTTCGGGGATTTGTAAAACAAAACCCTGACGCGGATTTTTCCGGGGTAAAGGCGATCTGCATCGGAGAGCAGACCGCCGCCGCGGCGAAGGAATGGGGAATGCAGGTCGCGGTTTCGGAAAAAGCCACCATTGACAGTATGGTGGAAAAGATACAGGAGCTGGCGAGATGAGCCTGCTGCTTTATCTGACTCCTTTGGCGCTGGCGTTTGTTCTGGATCTTCTCATCGGCGATCCCTATTTTCTGCCCCACCCTATCCGCCTCATCGGAAAGGGGATTGAGAAGGGAGAAGGATTCCTAAGAAAAGCCTTTCCGGATACACAGAGAGGGCAGCTGGCGGCAGGTACTGTGCTGGGAATCGGAATTCCAATCCTTTCTTTTGCGATATCTTTTCTGATTCTGTTTTTTGCCTATCGCCTGAACCTGTGGCTGGGCATTGGACTGGAGACGGTGATGTGCTATCAGATTCTGGCGGTGAAGTCTCTGAAAACGGAGAGTATGAAGGTTTACGAGGAACTGAAACAAGGGAGTCTTGCGGGGGCGCGGCAGAAGGTTTCTATGATTGTAGGCCGGGATACCGAACATCTCAGCGAGGAACAGGTGGCCAAGGCAGCCATCGAAACAGTAGCGGAAAATACATCCGACGGTACGGTGGCGCCCCTTCTATTTATGGCGGTCGGCGGCGCGCCTCTCGGTTTTTTATACAAGGGAATCAATACACTGGATTCCATGGTAGGATATAAGAATGAGGTGTATCTGTTCTTCGGGCGCTTTTCCGCGAAACTGGATGACGCCGCCAATTTTATTCCGGCGCGGGTTTCGGCATTTCTTATGATTGGAGCCAGCGCTCTTTTGGGAATGGACTTCCGGAATGCCTGGCGGATCTTCCGCAGGGATCGGTTCAACCACGCCAGCCCTAACAGTGCCCAGACGGAGGCGGTCTGCGCGGGAGCTCTGGATATCCAGCTTGCGGGAGATGCCTACTACTTTGGAAAATTGTATCCGAAAAAGACCATCGGCGACCGGCTGAGGGCGATCCGCTATGAGGATATCGCTTCCGCCAACCGGCTGCTTTACGGGACAGCAGCGCTGTGCCTGCTTGTCTCTCTGACTCTGAGAGCGGCAATCTATCTGATGATTGGAGTATACATATGACAAAACTGGTACACGGCGGTGACATCTATACGGCCATGGAAAAGGGTACCGCAAAAGAAGAAATCCTTGATTATTCGGCGAATATCAATCCTCTGGGGATGCCGGAAGGAGTAAAGCGGGCCATTGGCAAAGTCCTCGATGACTGCGATCATTATCCGGACCCTCTGTGCAGGAGACTGGCGCGGGCAGTCGCGGAGAAAGAGGGCGTGCCGGAAGAACGACTGATTTTCGGAAACGGAGCGGCAGATCTGATTTTCCGCCTGACCGCGGCAATAAAGCCGGAAAATGCCCTGATTCCCGCGCCGACCTTCGCCGAATATGAGCAGGCGCTGCGATCAGCCGGATGCGGCGTGGGAATCCATGCCCTTTGTGAGGAAAACGGATTTGCCTTGGGCGAAGGGTTTCTTTCCGAGCTTACAGATGATCTGGATCTGATCTTTTTATGTAATCCCAACAACCCTACAGGGCAGTTGATTGAGCGGGATTTTCTGAGAAAGGTGCTGGATATCTGTGAGAAAAAGAACATCTTCGCGGTGGTGGATGAATGTTTTATTGATTTTGTAACCGATCCGCAGGCAGTTACGGTGAAAGACTGGATCGCGGAGTATACGCGTCTTTTTATCCTGCGGGCCTTTACGAAGAATTACGCGATGCCGGGGCTTAGGCTGGGGTATGGAATCTGTGGAAATCGAAAGCTGTTAGATCGGCTAACCGCGGCGGGACAGCCCTGGAGCGTTTCTCTTTTAGCCCAGGAAGCGGGAGTAGCGGCGCTGAAGGAAGACGCTTATCTTGAGGAAGCCAGACAGCTTATTTTCCGGGAGAGAAAGCGGCTGGTACAGGGACTTTCGGAGCTGGGCTATCAGGTTTTTCCGCCGGCGGCCAATTATATCTTCTTCCGCCTGCCGGATAAAAACGATCCGGCCTACGCGGCCCGGTTTACAGAAGATCTGGCGGAAGAGGGAATTCTGATTCGAAGCTGCGCCAATTACCGCGGGCTTAAAACCGGTTATTTCCGGATCGCGGTGCGCGGAAAAGAAGAAAATGAGCGGTTATTACGCGCGCTTAACAGGAGGGAACGATTATGGCAAAAGCAATTATGATTCAGGGAACCATGTCCAATGCGGGGAAAAGCCTTGTGGCAGCCGGATTGTGCAGGATTTTCAAGCAGGACGGTTACAAAGTGGCGCCTTTTAAAGCGCAGAATATGGCGCTCAATTCCTTTATCACAAGAGAAGGTCTGGAAATGGGACGAGCTCAGGTCACCCAGGCGGAAGCCGCCGGAGTGGAGCCTTCCGTTCTGATGAACCCGATTCTCTTAAAGCCTACCAACGACACCAGCTCGCAGGTAATTGTAAACGGCGAGGTTATGGATAATCTGAGCGCCGCCGATTATTATAAGCGGAAGCGGGATTTGGTAGCGGCAGTAAAGGATTCCTACGACAAGCTGGCGGCGGAGCATGATATTATCGTTCTGGAAGGAGCGGGAAGCCCGGCGGAAATCAATCTTAAGGAAAATGATATTGTGAACATGTATATGGCAAAGTTGGCGAAGGCGCCGGTTCTGCTGGTGGGCGACATTGACCGGGGCGGCGTGTTTGCTTCCATTGTGGGAACGATGCAGCTCTTTGAGCCGGAAGAGCGGGAACTGGTAAAGGGCATTCTGATCAACAAATTCCGGGGTGACCGTTCCATTTTGCAGCTGGGCCTCGATCAACTTTCGGAAATCATTCAAAAGCCGATTGCCGGCGTGATTCCCTATATGCATCTGGATATTGATGACGAGGACAGCCTGACCGAACGGTTTACCCGCAAAGGGGAGGCGGGGCTTGTGGATCTGGCCGTCATCCGGGTTCCGAGAATTTCCAATTTTACGGATTTCAATGTGCTGGAATCCATGCCGGGAGTAACGGTGCGGTATGTGGATTCCGCGGCGGCCTTAGGGGATCCGGATTTGATCCTGCTGCCGGGTACGAAAAACACCATGGCCGATCTGTTATGGATGCGGCAGAATGGCCTGGAAAGTTGTATTCATAAACACGCGGCAGCCGGAAAGCCGGTATTTGGCATCTGCGGCGGTTATCAGATGCTGGGAAGAGTACTGAAGGATCCTCACGGCGTGGAACATGGCGGTGAGATGGCAGGCATTGGACTGCTGCCCTCTGTAACGGTCTTTGAAGAGGAAAAGACAAGAACCAGGGTCACTGGAACCTTCCGCGGAGTGGAGGGGATTTTCTCCGGCCTGTCGGGAATTGATTTCGAAGGATATGAGATTCACATGGGCACATCCAGCCTGGAGGAAGGGAATGTGCTGGCGGATATCGCGGAGGACGGAGCGCCTGCCAAGGCGGACGGCTTGAACAGCGGCAATGTTTATGGTTCCTATGTTCACGGGATCTTTGACCGGGAAGAGGTTGCGAAGTCAATTATCTCAGCGCTGCTGCGGGCAAAGGGCCTTAGCGATGAAGATGTGGTTTCTACGGATATGGCGGCTTACAAAGAGCAACAGTACGATCTTCTGGCCGATGGAATCCGTAGGAATATGGATATGGATCTGCTGTACCGGATCGTAGAGCAGGGTGCATAAGGATAAAGGAGAAGCAGGAATGGAAGGAAAAGTAAAGCTGCAGGAAGTGCTGCCTGCGGATATTGAAAAGCGGAGTTTTGAAATCATTTCTCGGGAAATGGGAGATGTGAAGCTGGATCCTCTGGAAGAGCCGATTGTGAAAAGGGTCATTCATACCAGCGCGGATTTTGACTATCTGGAAAACCTGGTGTTTTCGCCGGGCGCGGTGGAGACTGCCATGGAAGCGATCCTGCAGGGCGTAACCATTGTGACGGACACCAATATGGCCTGGTCCGGGATCAATAAACGGGCGCTGGAACGGTTTGGCGGAAAGGCCTGCTGCTTTATGGCGGACGAGGATGTGAGGGAAGCGGCAGGGAAAGATGGAACCACGAGAGCCGCGGCCAGTATGAAAAAAGCGGCCTCCCTTCCGGGACCGCTGATCTTTGCCATTGGAAACGCGCCGACAGCGTTGGTGACCCTCTACGAGCTGATTCAGGAGGGCAGACTGTGCCCGGCGCTGATCATCGGCGTACCGGTGGGATTTGTCAATGTGGTGGAGTCCAAAGAGCTGATTCTCAAGACCGATGTGCCTTATATCGTAGCCAGAGGACGAAAGGGCGGCAGCAATATTGCCGCTGCCATCTGTAACGCGCTGCTCTATCAGTGCGGCGGCAGAGACTAAAGGTCCTGTCTGGACAGAATATGAAAGATAAAGTTTCTCAGATTTGAGACTTACCTTGCTCCTTTAAAAAGTGGTAAAATAGAAGGGGAAATCCCGGAAATGGATTTCAGAGGAGGAAATCCACGCGATGCCGGATGAGAATCCGAACTGGATCGCGGATGAGGACGACAGAGTGAGAGCCTACAAGGAGATCCTGCTGACCGGAAATCACAGGGAAATCATCAAGTTGATGAAGGCGCTGTACCGCCACAGAGAAAAGCAGGATATGAGAGATATCCTGCTTTTTCAATCTTCATCCGCCTGCGGCGGTTCGGAATCCGTTCCCATGGAAGCCGGAACTGCGGTATTTCCGAAATTGTAGTAAACATACATGCTTTTGATCCCGTACGCGTCGATTACCTGGATGTTTCCGGTCGGCATTTCCTGAAGGAGGATATAGTTAATGCCGACTCCGATCAGATAACCTTCCTTGTTCTCGATCGTATTAGAGCCCATTAATTGTTCAACACGGACATAGTGGCCGATTTGAGTCCGAAAAAATCCATTGACATACTGCAGGGAGTTATAATCCAGGACTTCCCGGTAGCCTTCCGGAAGCAGCGGGTTTGCCGGCACTGTGAAAGTCGGCGCGTTGGGAATAATTTCCGGAATCATATTAGGACCGGAACCTCCGGGATTTGTTACTGTCATATCATCAGAGCCGCTGGCATCGTCAGGCGTAACAACCGGTGTCATATCCTGAACAGGCAGCAGGTCGGCATTCTGAGATCCGGAACCGGGATTGGATACCGGCATCTGGTTATAAGGTGATGATCCGGGGTTTACAATCTGGTTTTTTTTGATTTTCTCAATTCGTATCATTGGCGTTTCGCAACAAGCCATAATCGTTACCTCTCTTTTTAAGTATTCGCGTAATGCACCGTAGGAATATAAAAACAATGATCGCCGATTCTGTTGTGTATGACCCCTACGTTGGTCGGAAAATAAGGCGGGCAGGAGCTACTGTAAGGATTAAAGAAAAAGAGGGAATGGTCAATCCCCGGCAGCCGCCCGCCGGCCATGGCCCAATCTACAATGTCATAATGGACGTCAGTTGGAGTCATATTGTAGACGTTTTGGGGATTGTAGCGGCCTCCCACCGTTTCCCGCATACAAACAAACTGGCCAGGCTGTTCAATAACCTTCCGGATATCGCCGCCCTGGTTGACGCGGGCAAACTCGCCATAGTCAATGGTCGCCCGGTTCATAATGACGGTCGCGACTGCCCGCATGCCATCATCCCCCTCGCCTCCTGCCTCACATTGAATGAGCCGCGCAAACAGCTCACGGGTATCTAGTGACATAAGCTTCACCTCTGCTTTTGATAGCTATGGTAGTATATGCGCGGGAAATTTTTCTGTGACAGTCCGGACATGGTGTCTGTCGCCTTTTTGTGTTATACTATCCATAGTTCGTGTTATGTGTGAAAGGGAAGGAGCTTATCACAATGCTTAAAAAAAATCAATTTTGTGTCATATATTGCGTTCTGGCTATGATTGTTCTGTTGTTCACCGGATGCGTACAGGGCGGTGCGAAGCGGAACGTGACGGATTCCGTCTGGCTTCGCGAGGCGATGGAAGCGAAAGGTGAGGCGATAATGGAACTGCAGGCGAAAATTGACGCTCAGAAAATCAAACTGCGGGAGCAGACCGGTGAAGACAGTCTGTACCCGACATTTTTTGCGGGTGTGGCAATGGAACGCGTGCGGAAAACCGCAAAGCCGGAAGCGGTAAAAGTCGCAAAGGCCTGGATGGTCAGACGGGCGGCGCTGGAGTGGTACGCAAAGAAAAGGGGAATTGTACTGACAAAAGAAGACGCGGAGAAAAGGCTAGAAACGTATCTAGCGGATATAAAAGGCGCGGATAATATAGCGCAGGTTGAAGCGTATTACGAAAAAGAAGGAATCTCTTTAGAAGCATCGATGTGGGCTGATTTGAATCTATGTAGACAGAATTTTATAATTGAGGATTTAGCGGGGGAAATACAGGAATTCTATATGCGAGGCGCGTTGACCGATGAAGAGATCCTTAACTGGGATCGATATTGGCAGCGATTTCAGAAGAAGGTAATAAAAGCGTATCGAGACACAGAAGAGTATGACCGGCTTATGAATGCGTTGAGAGCCTGTGAACAGCTGTATCCGGCCAGAAGCGCGGGTTTGGAGGGACAGGAGGAAAAAATTGCGGCAACTGTTTTTTAGCGGGGGCGTTATTATGGAAGCGTGGAATATTGAAATTTCGGAACTTGCGATAGAAGGATATAAGGATTCCTGTTAGCCGTACATCATTAAAAAAACGGTCTGTCTGACAAACGAAGACAGGCCGTTTTTTTGAGTCCTAATTCTTTTCGGAGGAATCTTTCTTTTTTTTGCTGTGCCTCATAGCAATGGAAATGGAGAAAGCGCAGCCTCCCCACAGACCGATACAGCCGATGCACATCATTACTATAGCGCTGGTTGCCATATTAGTTTACCTCCTTATAGGAAATTTTATCAAGATCGCGATATCCGTCTTTCCCTTTCATGGTTGTTAAAACATCCGCGAAAACGACAACAAAGAGAATGGTGCCCCAGCCGAATACATTAATATCCGCGCTGGCGTAACCGCCATACCCGTTGGCAAGATATTCCCGCGTATTCAGAACAATCATCATGCCGAGAACGACCGTCGTTACAATCCGCAGTGTATAGATCCACCATCTCCCGATGCTGAAATTGGAAAATTCGTTTGCTTCCCGGCGAAGTTTCTCCGCGTCGAAAAACCTTGTAATCAGGATCAGTTCGATGACGCCGGCGCTGACAATGCCGATGTTGTTGATAAAGGCGTCAACAATATCAAGAATATTCATTCCCGCGCCTGTGATAAAGAGAAAACTTAATACAAAGGACGGTACCATAACAATCGTAACCGCTTTTTTATGGCTGACCTCGAATTTATCATGGAATCCTGTGACTACCGTCTGTAATATGGAGACAAGGGATGTGATGCCGGCGATAAAGAGGGCGCCAAAGAAGCAGACCCCAAAAATAGCGTTTAATGCGGGAAGAGCGCTGATAGCAGTCGGGAAGGTCATAAACGCGAGACCGATACCGGACGCGGCAACCTCTTCCACACTCACACCCTGCTGCAGAGCCATATACCCCATGATGCTGAAGACTCCAATTCCGGCAAAGATTTCATATCCATGATTTGCGGTAGCCGTAATGAAGGCGCTGTTTACAACGTCTGTCTCTTTCGGAAGATAACTGGAATAGGAAAGCATAATGCCAAAACCAATGGAAAGACTGAAGAAGATCTGTCCGTAAGCGGCGACCCATACACCGGGATCTTTTAACGCGTTCCAGTCCGGCTTAAAGAGATAATTCAACCCATCTACAGCGCCGGGCAGCGTAATGCCGCGAATGACCAGGATTAAAGTCATCAGGAATAAAATCGGCAGACAGATTTTACATACGGTTTCGATGCCTTTGCTGACGCCCTTGTACATAATGAACGCCGATACCGCCCAGATAAGTAAAAAGGGAAGAAGCAGACTTGTATTGATTCCACCGAGATTTAAGGCGCTGTCTGTCAATCCCAGAAAGTCTTCTGTGAAAAAGCGGGTAGGGTCATTTCCCCAGGCTTGTGTGAAGGAAAAACCGATGTAACTCAGGCACCAGACAATAATCGCGAAGTAGTAAATGGCGATGACAAATGAGATCATAACCTGAAACCATCCAAGCCATTCAAAGCGTCGGTTAATTCTTGCAAAGGTAACAGGCGCGCCGGCTCTGTAAGTCTTTCCCATTGTATATTCCAGGATTAGAATCGGAATGCCTGCGGTGATAATTGCGAAAAAGTATGGAAGAAGAAACGCTCCACCTCCATTTGTTGCGGCAACGTATGGAAACCTCCAAATATTGCCGAGTCCTACTGCGGAGCCGATGGCTGCCAGCAGAAATCCTAGTTTTGAATTCCACTGATCTCTCAAAATAGAATACCTCCTCAAAATATAAAGTAACGTATTAAGTGTAGCAAAAAAGCGTTGAAAAATCAATAAAAAAGCAGAAATGCCGGAATCATAAAAAAACAGGATGAAATCCGAAAACAAAAGGATTTCATCCTGTTGAACGCAAACCTTAACAGGATTGTACGATTTTATTTTTTCTGGAAGTTGGCGTCTCTTTTTTCCAGGAACGCGCTCATTCCTTCAATTTTGTCTTCTGAACTGAACGGACCGGTAAAGGCTTCGATTTCCAGCGCGCTGGCCGTTTTCATATCCAGATTGTATCCGTTATTGATGACGGTTTTCGCGGTGGCGATGGCAAGCGGCGCTTTAGACATGATTTTTTCCGCCAGAGCTTTGCAGGTGTCCATCAGCTCTTCCGGAGCGACTACCTTTTCAACAAGTCCGATTCTGGCTGCTTCCTGGGCGTCAATCATGTCAGCAGTCATAATCAGATATTTCCCCATACCTTTTCCTACAAGTCTCGGCAGGCGCTGTGTTCCGCCGAATCCCGGGATGATACCCAGGTTTACTTCCGGCTGTCCGAATTTGGCCTTTTCCGACGCGATTCGGAAATCGCAGGCCATAGCCAGCTCGCAGCCGCCGCCCAGAGCAAAACCGTTTACCGCGGCGATAATAGGCTTTTCAATGGATTCCATCAGGTTCATAACATTGTGTCCCTTTGTCATCATGGCTCTGCCTTCTACAGCAGTCAGCTCTTTCATCTGCGCGATGTCCGCGCCAGCTACAAATGCTTTACCTTCCCCGGTAACGATGACCGCCTTTACGTTGTCGTCTGATTCGATTTCTGTAAATACGGTATGGAGCTCATCCAGAACCTGTGTGTTCAGCGCGTTCATGGCTTTCGGGCGATTAATCGTCACATACCCGATATTATTTTCTACTTCATATTTAATCGTTTCGTACATCTTTTTGTTCCTTTCTTTTCCATATAGAAATATTCCTATAGTATTATAATACCATTTTGCGGAGGGGATTTCTACCCTTTCCACTTTTAAAGTTTTGCGTGGGAATGGGGGAGGGGATATGAATAGTCTGTAAGGGAAATCATAAAAAAGAGACGCCCGCGTAAAGCGAAGCGTCTCTGAATAGTAATCTGTTTATGTAAGCGATAAGCTTATTTTTAGCAGATGCCCTGAGCCATCATAGCGTCAGCAACTTTCAGGAATCCAGCGATGTTCGCGCCAGCAACCAGGTTGTAGCCGAAGCCATATTTTTCAGCAGCGTCTTTACAAGCGTCATGGATACCAACCATGATGTCTTTCAGCTGAGCATGTACCTGTTCCGGAGTGAATACAGTCTTGCCAGCATTCTGTCCCATTTCGATGCAGGAGCAAGCTACGCCGCCAGCGTTAGCAGCCTTAGACGGTCCAACGATGATTCCGCCGTCCTGCATGATTTTGATCGCTTCGTTTGTGGAGGACATGTTGGAACCTTCGCAAACGAATTTAACTCCTCTTTCTACGAAAGATTTCGCATCTTCTTCTCTGATTTCATTCTGAGTAGCGCACGGGATGTACAGATCAGCGTCAACTTCCCAAGGCTTCTTGCCAGCATAGAATGTAGCGTTCGGATATTTTTCTGCGTACGGGGAGCAGATGTTCTTTCCGGAAGCTCTCAGTTCAAGCATGTAATCAACTTTTTCACCGGAAACGCCATCTGGATCGTAGATGTATCCGTCCGGACCGGAGATTGTGATAACTTTAGCACCCAGTTCGTTCAGCTTCAGTGCAGTACCCCAGGATACATTACCGAATCCGGAGATTGCAACTTTCTTGCCTTCCAGTTTTTCGCCGTTTGCTTCCAGCATGCACTGAGCATAGTAAACGATACCATATCCAGTAGCTTCTGTTCTGCCGTTCAGGCCGCCCCAGGACAGACCTTTACCAGTCAGAGTTCCTTCGAATCTGTTTACGATTTTCTTGTACTGTCCATACATGTAACCGATTTCTCTTCCGCCAACACCCAGGTCTCCAGCAGGAACGTCAGTGGAAGGTCCGATGTGTCTATATAATTCAGTAATGAAAGCCTGGCAGAAACGCATAACTTCAGCGTCGGATTTGCCAGTCGGGTCGAAGTTCGCACCACCTTTACCGCCGCCGATTGGCAGGCCAGTCAGGCTGTTCTTGAAGATCTGCTCGAATCCCAGGAACTTGATGATTCCAGGATATACGTTTGGAGCGAATCTCAGACCACCTTTGTAAGGTCCGATTGCACTGTTGAACTGGTATCTGTAACCTTTGTTAACCTGTACTTTACCAGCATCGTCAACCCAAGTTACCTTGAAAGTGATTCCTCTTTCAGGCTCAACCAGTCTTTCCAGAATCGCAGCTTCCTGATATTCAGGGTGCTTTTCAATTACTGGTTCCAGGGAACGAAGAACTTCTTCTACAGTCTGATGAAATTCTACTTCGCCAGGGTTGTTCTTTTTGCAATTTTCAATTACTGTTTCGATGTAATTTGACATTTGATCTTCTCCTCTTTTTCTTTTATATTTTCGCAATAAATATAAAGCCTTTAACACTTTCAAATATAGCACTTTGTCAAATTGTAGTCAATATAATTCAGAAACTAGAGTGAAAGTTTTAATTTTCTGAAAAGTGAACAATGCAATTCAAAAGTGAGAAAAGCATCCAGATAATGAGAGGGGTATTGAAAAAACAGGGACTTATTGCAGGAAAAGGCTTCTAACTAACTTTTTGCCTTCAGTGTAATAAAGCCTTGTAAAAAGAGTAAAAAAATAGGATAATAGAAGAAACAACAGAAAAGAGTGAATAATCTGGGAGGTGGAGCGCTTGACGAAAAAAGCGTCTGTAAAATTATATAAAAAGCTGGAAAGACGGCTGACAGAAAAGGGATTCTTAAAACGGATCAAGCTGTCGAAAAAAGCGATGCTTGCCCTTCTTATCCAGAATAATTGGAAGGAGAAGGCGCAGAATCTGGAAACACAGAGAGCGGATTGCAGGGAGATCCTGGCACAGGCGGAAGATACGATGCGCCAGATATCTCCTGTGCCGGAGGGCGGATGGCTTTCTTATATTTATAAAGAGACAATCACGGAGATGTTTCCTGACAATTTTTTGCGGGATGAACGATCCGGGATGTTTTCCGCGGGGAAACTATTTTATCTGGAGACCCTGCGGACAATATTTGCGGATCAAGAGGAGAAGAACGGCTTCTCTCCTCTGCTTAGCATGCAGTTCCTGGCGCCGGAAGAAATTGAAGAGGAGCCGAGCAGGGAGGAATATCTGCATTTTGTCGAATACTGCAAAAGTCATTATCTGATTGAATTTATGCGGATTGGAAAGGAGATTACGCCGTACAACACAGTGGGTCATATCTGCGGCGTGCATTTTGTGGCGATGCATATTGCCAGACAGCTGTCACGGGCCGGCGTTCCTGTGGATCTGGCGCTGGTATCCGGCTCTGCGGCCGGTCATGATCTCGGAAAATACGGCTGCAAAGGCGCGGAAGCAAAAAGGATTCCATATCTGCATTATTACTATACGGATCAGTTCCTGAAAAACAATGGAATGCCTATGATTGCCCATATTGCCAGTAATCATTCTACCTGGGATCTGGAGCTGGAAAATCTTTCTGTGGAATCGCTGATTCTGATTTATGCGGATTTTCGCGTGAAGAGCAGCAGAAACGGCAATGGTGAGGAAATTGTGCATTTTTATACACTGGCGGAAGCGTTTGACGTAATTTTAGGCAAATTGGATAATGTGGATGAGGCGAAAACCCATCGTTATCGGAAAGTATACGCGAAACTGAAGGATTTTGAAGATTATTTGCTCAGTCTGGGAATCCATACGGAGTTGGACAGCGATGCCATGAGAACGCCGGAGGAAAAAGATTACGCGCTTCTGAAGCCGCAGGAGGTCGTGGAACGCTTGAAATATCTGGCTATTGAACATAATATCTATTTGATGAACAAGTTTAATAATGAGGCAGCCTTCGGAAATTTGATTGAAGCGGCCAGAAGCGAAAAGCAGTGGAAGAACGTACGAGCCTATATTAACATTCTGGATGAATACTGTACCTACATGACACAGAAGCAGAAAGGAATGACTCTTTATTTTCTTTATGAGCTGCTGGCTCACAAAGAAGGCGACATTCGGCGCCAGGCGGCGACACTCATGGGAAAGATTATCGTAAATTATGATGAAGAATACCGTAAAGAGCTGCCGGAAGGGGTCAGCCGGACACGGGAGGAAGTGGACAGCCCGGGCCTGTGGAAACGGTACCTGGAAAAGATCATTTTTCCGGATCATAAAGTGACGGATCAGCATAAACGCTGGATCGGCTACACTCTGAAAATTGTTCTGGGATCCGTGCTGGAAAATTGCGGAAAGACAGAGAAAAAGCAGTATCTGGAAGTCTACCTCTCCTTTTTCAAGAATGTATATGTGGATGACTGCGCGGCTTTTATCCTTCTGGATTCTGCCCTAAGTATCCCTCTTGAACTCTGTCTGCGGGAAGAACAGGAGATGTTGATGGAATTCGCGTATCAGACCTCGTTCCGGGAGGATTTGGAAATCAAAGTCGGGGCGCTGCGGCTGACAAAATACATGGCGCGGCAGGAAGGCGGAACGTGGCTGAAAGAACTGGCGGAAAGTCTGATGAACAACATCCCTGGGGAGGAGTTCGGCGTAAGCGCGATTTTCCTGAAATATAAAATCAAGTCAGCCCTGAACACGTTGGATGAACCGGATATAAAAGAAAAATACGAAACGCTTTTGTATCGCGATGAGGAGACCGATTCCGATATTTTCCTGGAAAATCTGAAAGTAGATACTCCCTGGGTGATCAAAGCGGTCAATATTGAGTTCCTTTTGGATAAAATTAAGCGAGGAAATGTGGAAGAAGTTTTGCATGTAGCTACCCATTTTTCCAATCTGATTAAAGTCAGCGAGAGAGTTACGGTAAGACATGAGGCAGGGCGCGGACTTTTAGAAGTTATTCGGCTGCTCCCTCTGGATCAGAGAAATGAGCTGGTAATTGAATTGACAAAAGGACTGGAAATCGGGGAATATCAGTTTTCCAAATATATACCGGAATACCTGGGTATTCTCGCTCTATACCTTCATCCCAACGAACTGGATGAACTTCTGGGAGACTTCCGCAAACTGTTGGAAAATACAAATGATAAGGTGGCTTCAGTCACCCTGGATACGGTAGGAGAAGTGATTAAACATTTTCCGGAATATCAAGAGCGTTTTCCCCAGACCGATGAGGACTACGACCGCCGCAAGCAGCAGCTTCTGGGGATGCTGCTGAGGGGGCTGGCTAATTATAATGAAACAGTCAGCCAGGAGGCGTTTATGGTAATCGGGCAGCATATTTTCGGCAGTCCGCTTTTGAGCCTGGAGCGGAAATATAACATTTTTCAGCGGATTTATAAAAAGATGCTGACCTTGATTTCCAACCAGAAGGAAAAGGAACTGACCTTTTTTACAAACGCGGCTGCCCTCAACCATATCTATCGGTTTATTTCCGAATATAACCTGGAAATCGGAGGATTCTGTCTGCCGGAGCGGGAACGGGTGGCATTTTTCCCGGGGACCTTTGATCCGTTTTCTCTAAGCCACAAGGGAATCGTTACTTCTATACGGGATCTGGGGTTTGAAGTTTATCTGGCGCTGGACGAATTTTCCTGGTCCAAGAAGACGCAGCCGAGACTGATCCGGCAGAAAATCATCACCATGTCTGTGGCGGATGAGGGAAACGTCTATCTGTTTCCGGACGATGAGCCGATTAATATCGCGAATCCTGCTGACCTGGAAAAACTATACCGCCTGCTGCCAGACAAGGAGCTGTATATTGTGGTGGGAAGCGACGTTATTATCAATGCCTCTTCCTACAAGGCGCCGCCGTCAAAGAACTCGATTCATACCTTCAATCATATTGTGTTCCGGCGGGAAAGCGCGGCGGTAGGGGAGGAAAAAAAGGACGATCTGACCGAAGCCTACAAGAATATTTCCGGACGGGTCGTAGAACTGACACTGCCGGTTCATCTGGAGGATATCAGTTCTACCAGAATTCGTGAAAACATCGACTATAACAGGGACATTTCCAATTTGATCGATACGGTAGCGCAGAACTATATTTATGACAACAGCCTCTACCTCAGAGAACCGCAGTACAAGCATATCATGCAGACGAAAATGCTCCGCTTTGAGCCTCTGATGCACAGAGGCAGCGGAATCCTGGGAGATTTGGAGCATGAAATCCGAAAGCAGGGGCATAATTTTTACCGGATAAAAGAATATATCAACCAGCCGGAAGTGCGGACCACCGCCATCTGTGACGGAAGCAGAGAGGATCGGATCTGCGCGCTGGCGGCAGTAAAAGAGATTAATTCCATGGAGCTTTACGGCGAGTTTCAGAACGCGGATCTGGCGGCTTATCTGAGAGAAAAAGCGACCGGAAGAATTACAATCATCGGTTGTCTTTATGTTGACTCGGAGACGGCAATCCGGGACGCGGCTCAGCTCATTCTGACGGAAACCCTTTCCCAGGTGATTGAAGAAGACGCGACCTACGCGATTTACCATTCCGCGGAAGAAAGCGCGGGAAATGAGGAAATTTTGTCTGTACTGAAAAGGCAGGGGTTCCGGGAAATTCAGATAAGCGGAAAAGGCACCGGGATCTATGAAGTGGATATGAGAAATCCGCTGACCGTGTTCCAGAACATGGATACAGTACTGAAAGATCCCTTTAACAAAAACGAGAAGATCCTGGAAACGATGGACAAGGCGTACCGGAAGCTGCAGCTGGCGCTGACGGAGCTGTACCCGGGCAATCTGGTGCTGTCTTTCAATTCAGGTGTGATGCACCATAAGATCATCAACATGGTAACCAGGGATAACGGCGTTCCCAGTGAGCCGACAAAAGTAAGAAATCTGGGGCCGTACATGTGCGTTCCCTTCGGAAAGATCCTGCGGGGTATGGCGGTTCCCAATACGGTTACAAAGACGATCCATACGGAAAAACGATTTAATCCGGATCTGCGAGGTTTTCGTATCGAAGAGTATCCGTATTATTCACCCATAGAGAATCAGATCCGGACGATCAAATCTTTCGCGCGTCCGGTCATTTTGGTGGACGATCTGCTGCACAAAGGATATCGGATGAAGGAGCTGGATCCGATTCTCAAGAAAAACCAGGTGAATGTCAGCAAACTGGTCGTGGGTCTCTTGTCAGGGAGAGGAAAAGATCTGATGACCATTCAGGGAAGGGAAGTGGACAGCGCTTATTTTGTGCCGAACCTGCGCAGCTGGTTTGTAGAGTCCAGCCTGTATCCGTTTATCGGCGGAGACGGAGTAAAGAGGGAGCAGGATACCGAATCCAGCCTGCAGGCATCCATCAATCTGATTCTGCCGTACGCGGCGCCGTCCTTTCTGGAGGATGCGCCGCGGAGCGCGGTCTATGAGTTCTCGAAGGTATGTCTTGAAAACGCCAGAGATATTTTCCTGGCGCTGGAAGAAGAATATCAGAATCTGTTCCGGAGAAAACTGACCTTAAGCAGACTGTCCGAAGCCGTTATTTCACCAAGAGTCCCGGATCTGGGGAGCTATATGAACTATGATTTGAATCTGGCTCCCTCCGGATACCTGCTCAACGGGATTGAACGATTAACTCGATTGGAGAATATCATTATATGAAAAACAACAGGAAACGATTAAGTAACTTATTTGAGTCTCCGGAATGTATGAACCGGAAGGCTGACAGCTTTTTTATCCGGCCGCAGCGGGAAAATCCCTTTTCCCTGAGAAAAAAGAAGAGGGTTAACCTGCTGGCGCTGGGAGACGTAGGGGGGATGCTTCTGATCGGACTGCGTCTTTTGGGAACGGAGGCAGTGTCTTCCATCGGAATCTGCGATCTGAATGAAAAGTCCATTCTGCGCTTTGAAATGGAAGCGGGTCAGATTCAGGCGCCTTTCGCGCGGGAGAGGATGCCGCGCGTGGAAATCATTTCTCCCGAGCGCCTGTTTGACTGCGATATCTTTGTGTTTTGCGCTTCAAAAGGCGTGCCTCCGGTGGGAAGCCGGGTGGAGGATGTGCGTATGGCCCAGCTGAAGGCCAATTCTCAGCTGGTGGAAGTTTTTGCGGAGAAGGCGGTATCCAGGGATTTTCGGGGACTGTTTGCCGTGGTTTCCGACCCGGTAGATCCGCTGTGTAAGGCAGCGCTTTTATGTGGATTAAAGCGGGAGCAAGTGCAAGGGTACGGGCTGGGAGTTATGAACAGCAGGGGAATTTACTTCGCGGAAAAAAACGAACGTTTCCGGCAGTATTTGAGTGAAGGCAGGGCCTTTGGCCCCCACGGGGAGGATCTGGTTCTTGCCAACAGTCTGGAAAACTACGATGACGAATTGTCCAGGGAACTGACCAAACTGGCGGTGCAGTCGAACCTGAAAACACGGGAACTTGGGTTTAAGCCATATATCGCGCCGGCGCTTTCTTCCGGAGCCCTCTCCATACTCGCGACCGCGTCAGGTCAGTGGCATTACAGTTCCGTTTATTTTGGAAAGGGCGACTGCGGGGCGTTTCTTGGGGTGAAAAACCGCAGGACACCTTATGGTATCGAAGTGGAAGATCTGCCGCTTCCGCAAAAATTGTATGAAAGGATTGAGTCCGCGTACGGCCATCTGAGGGCGCTGCGCTGACAGAGGAGAACAGTAGGAGGTTTTTTATGGGAGATTTTGTTTTAATCAACCCGCTCTGCAGTGAAACCAGAAAGACAGAGCGCTTGCAGGCGATTCTGGACGCCAGCCTGAAAGGATATTCCTATGAGGAGATTGTGACGGCCGAAGAGTTTGAAAAAACGGATCTGCGAGGCAAAAAACTTCTGTTTTCGATTTCGCTGGGAGAATCAGGAATCAATCTTGAGTATTACAGCATGCTGAAGCTGATACGGCTCAGAAGGGATTGTTTTGAAGGAAGCGTAGGCGGCGTCATCATCGATGGAAACAGTGAGCTGTTTACCAAATCGGTTTCCAGAGAGCTGGTATTCAGCGCCAACCGTTCCGGCTGTACATTTCCGGGGAGGCCGCTTGTAGAGGGAACCCGTTCCCTGAAAAATTTCAATATCCGGGCACAGAACTTCCAGGTGGATAATCTGGGGGCCTATATGATCGCGGGAAGGCAGCTGGTATATAACATGCTCCAGTTCAAGCCGCTGGCGAAGAAACAGCCGAAGATTCTGATGCTGCATGCCAGCGAATATAAGACTTCCAACAGCTTGTCTCTTTGGGAAATGGTCCGGGAGCATCTGGGGGAGTGCGACATCCGGGAAATTTCCATCCGCAATGGGAAAGTGATGGACTGCCGGGGATGCCCTTATGAGACCTGCAGGCACTTCGCGGAAGAGGAAAAGTGTTTTTATGGAGGACCGATTGTAGAAGATGTCTACCCGGCCGTACTGGATTGTGACGCGCTGGTCATGGTCTGCCCAAATTACAATGACGCGCTGGGAGCGAATCTGGCCGCCTTTATCAACCGGCTGACCGCGCTGGTGATGACACATAAATTTTACGATAAGTGCTTGTTCGGAATCGTTGTTTCCGGCTACAGCGGCGGGGATCTGGTGGCACAGCAGCTGATTAGCGCGCTGAATATGAATAAAACATTCCGCCTTCCGGGGCATTTTTCACTGTTGGAAACCGCCAACAATCCCAAGGAAATTCTGGAAATCGAGGGGATTGAAAAACGGGCGGAATCCTTCGCGCGTACGATTTTGAAAAACCTGAAAAATGAAGGTTGCGGCAGTTTGTAAAAATACGATATAATGAACGCGGCGGAAAGTGACGCAGGATTTTGAGAGGGGAGGCGGAGCAGTGGAAAATGAAACCGTGAAGAGTTTTGACGAGATCATGCAGGAAATTCTCGTCATGGTGGAAGAGAAAGAATATGTAAAAGCAAGAGATTTGCTTTTAAAAAACAATGAAGTTGATATCGCGGAGATCCTGGAGGAAATTTTGGAAGAACTGGATGTGGATGCCGCGATTATTATGTTCCGCATGCTGCCGAAGGATGTTTCCGTGGAGGTGTTTTCTTATCTTCCGTCCGAAGATCAGGTGGATATTATTTCGGGCATTACGGAGCGGGAAATCAGCTACATTATAGAGGAACTGGATTTTGACGATAAAATCGACGTTTTGGAAGAACTGCCGGCCAATGTAGTGGACAAAATCCTGGAAAAGACGACAAAGGAGGAACGGCGTCTGATTAACACGTTCCTCAATTATCCGGAAAACAGCGCGGGTAGTCTGATGACGCCGGACTATATCAGCCTCCGGGACAACATGACCGTGGGAGAGGCTCTTGCCCATATTAAAAAAGAAGGCATGGACAGCGAGACCGTTTATACCTGTTATGTGAAAGAAGAAGGAAGAAAGCTGGAAGGCATTGTATCCCTCCGTTCTCTGGTTATACATGATGACAATATGAAGGTTTCGGAACTGATGAGCACAGATTATGTATATGTCAATGTGTACGACGATCAGGAAGAAGTTTCCGAAGCGTTTAAAAAATATGGATTTCTCGCGATTCCTGTTGTGGACAGCGAGCATCGGCTGGTAGGGATCATTACCGTCGATGATATTCTGGACGTTATTGAAGAGGAGACAACCGAAGATATTGAGCGTATGGCGGGCGTTATGGATGGATCGGATACGGAGTACCTGGACATGGGAGTGTTCCGCCACGCGAAAAACCGTCTGCCATGGCTGATTTTGCTGTCGGTTTCCCTGATGATTACCGGCTCCATTATTGAACAGTTTGAAGCAACTCTGCAGCAGGTGGTGGCATTGACCTTCTACCTTCCGCTTCTGATGGGAACCGGGGGAAATACGGGAACACAGGCTGCGACCCTGATTATCCGCGGCCTTTCTCTGGGGGATATTGAGCTGAAAGATACGCTGAAAGTTTTTTGGAAGGAATTCCGAGTCAGCATTATTCTGGGAATTGTTCTCAGCGCTTTTAATTTTGCCAAAATCATGCTGATTGATCGGGAAAGTGTGCAGATCGCTATTACTGTGTGCGCTTCCATGATGGCAGTTGTCATATTCGCCAAGCTGATTGGCGGAATGCTGCCAATGCTGGCAAAACGGCTGGGGATCGATCCGGCGCTTATGGCGACGCCGATGATTTCGTCTCTGACCGATATGGTTTCTTCTTTTGTCTATCTGCTGATGGCAACCGCGGTGCTGGGAATTTCCTTGTAGCGGCTCTTGGAATCGTCGCGCTGGTCATCGGGGAAGAGCGGTGACAGGGCATATGCAAAATCGGAATCAGAAAGAAAGCGCCGACAGCACTTCGCTGTGAAAACGGCGCTTTTTCTGTGGGCGCGAAATAAGCCTGGAAAATCTCCCGTATGTCCCTTGCGTCATACAGCAGGAATAAGGTATAATAATCCCGCACAGAAAGAAAAGTTTTGCGAAAGAGGAAAACTTTATGAAAAAACCAGGTTTAATCACACGGGAATATGTAAATACTGTAATTAAGGAACGTCCCAGGGACATACATAAAGGCGACTGTGGAAAAGTTCTTGTAATCGCGGGCTCTGTCGGCATGGCGGGCGCGGCCGTGCTGTGCGCGCGGGGAGCGCTGCGGGCAGGAGCGGGACTGGTACGGATTTCCGCTCCTGAGGAGCTTTACTCCATTCTGCAGGTGGGGGTACCGGAAGCCACATGTGTTCCCAGGGAGCGTTCTCTACCGGAACTGGCAGCCTGTGATGCTGCCGCTGTCGGACCGGGGTTAGGAGATGATGAAACAAACGCCGGGCTTATTCGCGGCATTTTGGAAAACTATGATAAAACCATTGTGCTGGATGCCGACGGAATTAACGCCATCAGTCGTTTTGACCTGGGAAAGAGCCTTAAAGCTACAAAGGCGCAAGTGATCCTGACGCCTCATCCCGGAGAAGCGGCGCGCTTTCTGCGTTACTGTGGAGAGGACATCAGCGGAGCGGACAGGCTCCGCGTGGCGGAATTGCTGGTGAGGCATTCGGGAGCCATATGCGTGCTGAAGGGAAGCAAAACCCTGGTGGCAACGCGGGACGGTAATTCATATATTAATACTACAGGAAACCCGGGAATGGCAACCGGCGGCAGCGGCGATGTGCTGACCGGCATTATCGCGGCCCTCGCGGGTCAGGGCCACAGCCCGGAAACCTGCGCGAAAGCGGGAGTCTTCCTCCATGGGATGGCCGGCGATCTGTGCGCCGAGTCCTTGGGGGAAACCGGGATGACTTCGTTGGATCTGGCAAATATGACGGCTCTTGCTTTTAAGAACATCATTGGAAAGTAAAACAAAGACAGATAAGGAGTGAAGGACTTGCTGGTAAAGAAAGGTGATCTTTATTTTGCAGATTTAAGTCCGGTAGTCGGCTCCGAACAGGGCGGGGTAAGACCTGTCCTGGTGGTTCAGAATAATGTAGGAAATAAATACAGCCCGACCATCATCGTGGCTGCAGTTACCTCGCAGAAAAATAAAGCCAATCTGCCGACCCATGTGGAAATCGCAGCGGACGGCAATGGTCTCAGTAAAAATTCAGTAGTATTGCTCGAACAACTCAGAACAATTGACAAGAAACGGTTAAAAGAACGGATTGGCACAATCAACCAGGACCGTTTACCGGATGTAGATGAGGCATTAGGCGTAAGTTTGGGAATTACAAACTCATTTGAGTAAATACGCCGATACTACGTTCAAACAGTTTTTCAGCAGAAGGCAGGAGGGCCGGCGGCTTTCCTGCCGACTGCCTGACAGATAGAATACACAGGAGGGTAAATATGGATTACACACAGTTTGAAAGGACGGCGGCCAATATCCGTACCGGAATTATCAAAGCAGTACATAACGCAGGCTCCGGCCACCCGGGCGGCTCTCTTTCCGCGGCCGATCTGGTAACCGCGCTTTATTTCAAGGAGATGAATATTGATCCCAAAAACCCGAAGATGGAGGGAAGGGACAAGTTTATTTTATCAAAGGGGCACGCGGCCCCGGCCCAGTACGCGGCTCTTGCCGAACGGGGATATTTCCCGAAGGAGGACATTTTACAGTTGAGAAAACTGGGAAGTCCGTTTCAGGGACATCCGAATATGAAAAAGGTTCCCGGCATTGAAATGTCCACCGGTTCTCTGGGACAAGGCTTTTCCGTGGCGGGCGGCATGGCGATGGCTAATAAACTGGATCAGAACCCGGGGAGGATTTATGTCCTGCTGGGAGACGGGGAACTGCAGGAAGGACTCGTATGGGAAGCGGCAATGTCGGCGGCTCACTACAATTTGGACAATCTTACCGCTATTGTGGACTGGAACGGTCTGCAGATTGACGGAAAAAACGAGGATGTCATGACCGTTACTCCTGTTGACGAAAAGTTCCGCGCCTTTGGATGGAATGTGATCTCCATTGACGGCCATGACTTCGCGCAGATCTTCGATGCCTTTGATCAGGCCAGAGCATGTAAGGGAAAACCGACGGTGATCCTGGCGAAAACCCATAAAGGAAAAGGCGTATCCTTTATGGAAGATCAGGCAGGCTGGCACGGTAAGGCTCCGGATGAGGAACAGACAAGACAGGCAGTGGAAGAACTGGGAGGTGAATGGTAATGGCGGAAAAAATGGCGACAAGACAGGCTTACGGAGAAAAACTGAAAGAGCTTGGCGGAAAATATGACAATCTGGTGGTAATGGACGCGGATCTTTCCGGTTCCACAAAGACGGCGGAATTTAAAAAGGTTTATCCGGAGCGTTTCTTTAATATGGGAATCGCGGAGCAGAATCTGTACGGAGCGGCCACAGGCCTGGCGCTGTCGGGTAAAATTGTGTGCGCCAGCACCTTCGCTATGTTCGCGGCAGGACGGGCTTTTGAAATTATCCGCAATTCCATCGGCTATACCCACGCCAATGTGAAAATCTGCGCGACCCACGCGGGGATTACCGTAGGAGAAGACGGAGCCAGCCATCAGACCTTTGAGGACATTGCCCTGATGCGTACGATTCCGGGAATGACTGTGATTAATCCGTCAGACGGCGTATCGGCGGGAATTCTGCTGGAACAGGCAGTGGCTATGGACGGACCGTGCTACATAAGACTGGGGCGGGCGGCGGTTCCGGTATTTTACGAGGAAAACGCCGACATTACGCTGGGGAAAGGAAACTGTGTGCGCGAGGGAAGCGATTTGACGATTATTGCCACAGGAATTATGGTGAACGAAGCGGTGCTGGCGGCGGAAACTCTCGCGGGAGAAGGCATTGACGCCCGCGTAATCGATATCCATACCATCAAACCGATTGATCAAGAGATTATCATAAAAGCGGCCCGGGAAACGGGAAAAATCGTGACAGCGGAGGAACATTCCATAATCGGAGGCCTGGGAAGCGCGGTCGCGGAAGTTGTCTGCGCGAAAGCTCCCGCAAAGTTAGCGTTTGTCGGGCAGCAGGATACTTTTGGGGAATCCGGAAAGCCGGAAGAATTGAAGGCAAAGTATAATATGACCGCGTCAGATATTGTTTCCGCGGCTAAAAGTCTGTAGTAGGAAAAGAAGGAGAATATCGTATGAAACGATCGTTTTTATATCTACTTCTGGCCATTGTTCTGAGTCTGACGCTTACGGCTTGTCAGACTTCTCGGAGCGATAAGCCGGAAGAACGGTCCGCGAAGGAGACGACAGAGTCGGCGGCACAAGAAAAAGTCTTCAAAAGCAGTGATGAGCTGTTTCAGCTCACAGCGGACGATACCTGGAAAAACGCGTCAAAAATATTGGATATTGAAGACGCTTCCATAGCGATTGGCAAGGATGACGAAGCCTATATTGCGCTGATCAGTGAATATCGGTACAATTTTGCGGATGAGCTGTCCGGGTATCATGAGCTGGTAGTAAAAAACATGCAGGATCATATTGATAAAGACGAAACGGGAGAGACCGAAGAACTTCGCCTGGGGGATCACGATGCTTTCAAAACAGAAATTACCGGCAAGGTGGACGGGGAGGAAAGCGCGTATGTGATCTACTGCGTGGAAATTGAGGATTACTATGTGCAGGTTATCTGCTGGAGTGGAACCAGCGATCAGGAAAAATTCGCCGCGGAGTTTGATAAAATCGCGCGGAGCCTGATGTCCCGGTCTGAAGCGCAGGAAAATTCAGAAGAATCCGGTAATACGAGTGATGAGTCCTCAGAATTTTCTTGGGATCGTACAGAGGAATAGAAAACAGGAATAACAGGCTCCCTTTCTGAATAGTTTTAATTAAAGACTAGAGGGAAGGGAGTTTTTATTTTGGGAGAGAAAGAAAAAAAGAAAGAGAAAAAGCTGAAGAAGCCCGGGAAAAAAAGGATAATCCTCGTCGCAGTGATCGTGGCGGTCATTGCTGCCGCGGCATTGTTTGCCGCAACTCTGTTCAAAGGTGATAAAACAGTGGAATTTAAAATATTGAGTGAAAATCAGATACCTCAGGATATTTCAAGCCAGGTGATTCCGGAATACAGAACTCTGGAGCGCGCTCTGGCCTGCGTTGTGGAAGATAAAGTCTATGTCGTCGTAACCAGAGGGGAAAAGCCGACCTCCGGATTTGAAGTGGATATTGATAAGATGAAGTTGGAAGAACAGGACGGGAAGACAAATCTGGTGGTGTATGCGGATTTCAAGGATCCGGAGAAAGGAAAAGCGCTGGCTCAAGTACTGACCTACCCGCTGAAAGTAGCAGAAACAAAACTCACGCAGCTTCCGGATGAAATCGAATTGAGGATCCAATACGAGGAATAGAGGCGATCCAGAGAAATGGTGAGGTATATAGAGAGAGGCTAAAAAAGAAGTCGGTGAAGGCTTCTTTTTTTTTGTAAAATGATTGACAAAAAATGTAAAATGATTTACAATAAGAATGTCAAAAAAAGGAAAATGAAAACGAAGAACTGGCACAGCTTCACATAATTTTCACGTGAAAATGATAATATTGTAACACTTTGGAGAATAATGCCGAGAAATATTTGAAAAATAAACAGATTTATAGTAAACTTAAAAAAGTTATACTTGGCAGACTGAAAGGGGCTTGGGCAACGGAATGATTGTTTTCGATCATGTGACAAAGCATTATAAAACAAATATAGGGCTTGACGATGTAAGCATTCGAATAGACAGGGGCGAATTTGTCTTTCTGGTAGGCCCCAGCGGAGCGGGGAAGACGACATTTGTCCGGCTGATGCTGAAGGAAATTGATGCGGATAAAGGGACGATTAAGGTCAGAGGCGAGGATGTGACCCGCTTTTCCAATCGGCAGATTCCGAAGCTGAGAAGAGACGTTGGGATTGTCTTTCAGGATTTCCGGCTTCTGCCGAAAAAGACGGTCTTTGAAAATGTAGCGTTCGCGATGGAGATTGTCCATCAGAAACGAAAAATCATCAAGCGGCAGGTTCCTCAGCTTCTGGAATTGGTGGGAATCGGAACCAAGGCGAAAAAATACCCCAGCGAGCTTTCTGCAGGCGAACAGCAGAGAGTAGCAATCGCGCGGGCTATGGCAAACAATCCGAAAATATTAATTGCTGATGAGCCGACTGGAAATCTGGATCCGGAGACTGCCTGGGAAATCATGCAGATTCTAGAGCTGATTAATCAGCGGGGCACGACAATTTTGATGGTAACTCACGCGAAAGACATTGTGGATAAAATGAACAAACGGGTGATTGCCATTGAAAAGGGCAGGATCATAAGAGATGATATCGGAACATATGGATTTGAGGAAGCACTGGCGAATATGGAGGTAACAATGGACACGCTTCAGCATAGACGGCAGCTCAGCAGTGGAAAACGGGGGACAGCGAGCAATGATTAGACGTTTTTTTTACACCCTGAAACAGGCTTTTGTACAGCTGGTTCGAAATCGGGCTATGACTATGGCGTCTGTTTTCGCGATTACTGCCATGCTGTTGATTCTCGGACTGTTTTTCGTGATTGTTATCAATATCAATACCGCGGCAGCGATGATCCGCCAGGATTATGATTCGATCGAAGTATTTCTGCTAGATACGACGACAAAGGAGCAGGCGGATACTATGATTGCGTCTCTGCAGCAGGAGCCTGGAGTGGAATCCGTAACCTACCGAACAAAGGATGAAGCTTTGAGTGAGTTAAAGGCGCGATGGGGTGAGAGCGGGTATCTGCTGGATTCTCTGGTAGAAAATCCTCTGCCGAACTCAATTATTATAAAAATCAACAGTCTTGAAGCTGCTGATGATGTGGCAAAAACCGCATCCTCCCTGTCGGGAATAGAAGATGTCAAGTACTATAAAGAAACCGTGGACAAGCTGATGAGCGCTACCAGGTTTGTCCAATTGGCGGCAATTGTTATTATGGTATTTTTAATTATTGTATCGGTGGTTGTAGTTTCCAATACCATTAAACTTACCGTTTTTAATAGGGCCAGGGAGATCAGCATCATGAAATATGTAGGCGCGACGAACTGGTTCATACGAGGACCGTTTCTGGCGGAGGGAATTATGATCGGGCTGATTTCCGCTGGTATATCGGTGGCAATTGCCGGGCTTGTATATAAAGAAATTGTGGATTTGATTGGGCAGGAGGTTTTTGTAATGCTGTCCACACCAATGGTCCCGGTTGAATTCTTGATTCGAAATCTGATTTGGATCTTTGCTGCTCTGGGAGTCAGCATCGGGTCCTGCGGAAGTATTATTTCCATGAGAAAATTCCTGGATGCATAAAGGAGGCGAACTATGAAGAAGAAAAAAATTACGTTGCTGACCGCTTTTTTGTTGATTTTTACATTGGTCTGCAGTACAGGTTCTGTCTATGCCAAGAGCCTGACGGAAATCAGTGATGAGATCAAGCAAAATGAAGCGGCCTTGGAGGAAGGGCAGGATGAAGAACAGGAACTTTCCAAGGAAATCGAAAATCTGGAAGTAGCTATAGGAGCGGCAGAAAACGAACTCGCTTCTATAAATGAGGATATTGCGGAAACTCAGACTAAGGTTACAGAGGCAGAGGCAGAGCTGGAAGAAGCACAGGAAAATGTCGATGATCAAAATGATAATCTTAATTCTCGACTGCGGACTATGTATAAAAATGGGAGCATTGGGTTCCTGGACGTACTTCTTGGATCCGGTAGCATTTCAGAATTCCTCAGCAACGTAGATATGCTGAAAAAAGTTTATGTCAGCGACCAGGATGTTCTTACGGATCTAGAAGATGATTATAAGTTAATTGAAGAAAAGAAAGAAACTTTGGAAGAGCTGAATTCTCAGCTTGAAACTCAAAAAAAGCAGCAGGCGGACAAGCAGGCAGAGTTGACGGCAAGTAAGAATGAAGTTTCCGAGAAAAAAGCAAATGTGGTAGCCAGCAATGAGGCATTGGAAGATAATATTGCGGATTTGAATGCGGAAGCAGATCGAATAGAAGCGATTATTGCGGCGGAAGAAGCAAAGGAAAAGCGGGAACAGGCCAAGAAGGAAAAACAGGAAGCGAAAAATGAAAATTCCGGTTCCGAAGAGTCGAATTCCTCTGGAAACAATAAGAAGGATAAAGATAGCGATAAAGACAGCAGTAATTCAAGCTCAAGCGCCCGTTTCACCTGGCCGGTACCGGGATATACATACATTTCCAGCGACTATGGATGGAGAAACTGTCCGTTCCATGGCAGAGAGCTGCATTCCGGGATTGATATGGCCGCGCCCTATGGAACATCCGTACTAGCGGCAGATGATGGCAAGGTTATTTATTCCGGCTGGCTGGGAAGTTACGGAAACGCGGTTATTATTAGCCATGGAAATAGCCTGTATACTCTTTACGGACATAACAGCAGTCTTGTAGTAAGCTATGGAGCCAGAGTTTCCAAAGGACAAAAGATCGCCAGAGTTGGAAGTACGGGAAGCTCTACCGGAAATCACTGTCATTTTGAAGTGAGAAAGGGCGGGAACAGCCATGGAAACAATACTAGCCCATGGCCATACTTAAAATAGGAGCTGCAGATGAACCAAATAAACCCGATTATCGTTGAATTGCTTGCGAAACGGGGGATCCGCGGTGAAGCGGAAATAAACGAATTTTTATCGGATAAACCACAGAAGACATACGATCCATTCCTGCTTCCTGATATGGAGGCAGGGGTGGATTTACTATTACGGGCAATTCACGGAGGAAAAAAAATTTGTATATATGGGGATTATGATGCTGACGGGATTACTTCTGTCAGCATTCTCATGGAGTTTTTGGGAGCTTTAACTCAGAAGATCGAATATTATATCCCTTCTCGATTTGACGAAGGGTATGGGTTGAATTCCGGGGCGATTCGGAACATTTTTGAAAACGGCGCGGAGGTCCTGTTGACTGTGGACTGCGGAAGTGTATCCTACGAGGAAGTTGAGTTGGCAAAAAAACTGGGGATGGAGGTCTTGGTTACCGATCATCACAGCATCACGGATGTACAGGCTGACTGTTTGCTGATCAATCCAAAACGGCAGGACTGCAGATATCCGTTTCGTGAACTGGCAGGTTGCGGAGTCGCGTTCAAACTGGTCCAGGCCATTCAGAGGCGGGCAGATTTGCCGAGAGCGGCAATCAACCGGGTGCTGGATCTGGTGGCGGCAGGGACGATCGCAGATGTGGTTCCTTTGCTGGATGAGAACCGGACTCTGGTGAAACATGGGCTTCACATTATTGCCAGCGGAGTACGTCCGGGCCTTAACGGGCTGATCGAGGGAATTTCTCTGCATAGAGAGACGATACGGGCGGATCAGATCGCTTTCGGCATCGCGCCTCATCTTAACGCGGCAGGGCGTATTGAAGATGCGAAAGTAGCGGTACGTCTGCTGCTGGAAAAGGAACCGAAGCGGATTCGGCGGCATGTGGAACAGCTCGTTTCCTATAATCACCGGCGAAAAAGTCTGCAGGAAGAGGCTTTTAAGAAGTGTTGCCAAATCATCGACTGTCATCTGCAGGATAGAAAGTTCCTGGTTGTATACACGGAGGATGTTCATGAAGGCGTAGCTGGTATTGTAGCTGGAAAGCTGAAGGAGCGATATGAAAGACCGGCGATTCTTGTGACACCATCAGGAGAAGAATTGAAAGGAACCGGGCGGAGTATAAAGGGCGTTCATCTTTATGAAGTTCTGAAGTCTCATGAAGAATTGTTTTCACGGTTCGGGGGACATGAGGGCGCCTGTGGGTTCTCAATGCCGAAAGAAAATCTTCCCCAATTGGAAGCCGTGTTAGAAGAGGATATGGAAAGGATGCTGGACGAGAATCCCCAGCTTTTCTCCCAGGGGATTGAAGCGGATATGAAGTTGGAAGGTTCCCACATAACCCTGGAGCTTGCGGAAGCGCTGGATCGAATGGGGCCTTTCGGAAGTAAAAATCCAAAACCCCGCTTTCTTTTGGAAAAAACGCGGATTAGCGGGCAGCGGCCAATGGGAGATGGAAGGCACATCCGATTTTTTGCGGACTGCAGGGATGGAGCGCAGGTTGAATGCGTGCTCTTTAACCGCGCGGAGGAACTGCGGACGGTTCTTTACGGAGAGGAACCGGTAGATTTGACGGGTACCGTCGATTTTCAGGAATGGAAGGGAAATAAAAAAGTACAATTTACAGTAGAAGCTGTGATATAATACATATTTATAATAAGCGCAAAAAACGCTTAGCAGCGGTTGGGAGGAACGAACATGCATGGGGAAAAGGGAAATGGGATCGTGACGATCCGCAAAAAAAGTTTTGTTTTGGTTTTGGCGATCGCCTTTTTTGTTGGGATGTCAGCGACCATGGGAGGAATACTGCTGATTGAAAACGGAATTGTCGGCGGTACAGTGAAATTATCGAAAAAGGAATATTCTTACTACCAGCAGCTTGATCAGCGTTACTCAAAACTGAATCAGCTGTATAATGAAGTTACGGATAATTTCTATAAAAAGCCGAATGAAGAAGACCTGGAGACCGGTATGTACAAAGGACTGATTGCGGGACTGGGGGA
The DNA here is from genome assembly GCF_014333425.1 of Zhenpiania hominis. Lineage (GTDB taxonomy): Bacteria > Bacillota > Clostridia > Peptostreptococcales > Anaerovoracaceae > Hominibacterium > Hominibacterium hominis. Next base: position 212,024 of record NZ_JACRYT010000001.1, read on the forward strand.
TCCTTATTCTGCCTATATGACAAAAGAAGAGTATCAGTCCTGGACAGATGCGACGCTGGGTGAATTTGACGGAATCGGAATTACCTTCTCCACAAATGATAATGGTGAATTTGTAATTGTCAGCACGATTGACGGCACGCCAGCGGACAAGGCCGGACTGAAAGCGGGAGATCTCATTTTAGCTGTAAATGGTAAGACTTATGACAATATGGACGCGGTTAGCGCCGCGGTAAAGGGAAAGGCGGGCACGAAAGTAACAGTAACCTATGAGAGAGACGGAAAACAGAAAACGGCAACAATGACCAGAGAGACGATCATCAACGATACCGTGAAGAGCAAGATGTTGGAAGATAATATCGGGTACATTGAAATTTCTTCTTTCGAAGAACATACGGCGGAAGAGTTTTCTGAAGAATTGAAGAAGATGGAAGAGAAAAAGGTAAAGGGATTTGTAATTGATCTCCGTGAAAACGGCGGGGGAATCGTAGACGCGGGAGTTGATATTGCTGACGAACTTCTGGGGAAGGGTACTATTACGTATTTGCAGGATCAGAAAGGTGAGAAACAGTATATTACCTCAGATAAAAACGCGACCGAGCTTCCATATGTACTGTTGGTAAATGAGAATACGGCCAGTACATCGGAGATTCTGGCCGCGGCGGTTAAGGACGATGGGGAGAACCCTCTGGTGGGAACGACGACCTTTGGGAAAGGAATCGTTCAGACTACAGGGGAATTGACAGACGGAAGCGCGCTGAAAATTACGACGATGCAGTACTTCTCGCCAAAAGGAAACCAAATTAACGGGAAGGGTGTAAAGCCTGATTATACTGTGAAAAACAGCGAAAACGGCAAGACAGATAAGCAGCTCGAAAAGGCGAAAGAATTGTTAAAGAAAAAATAATTGCGCGCGGAAGCTCTGCGATAGCGCTTTAGGGTGTGAAAGCAAATCCGGTTGACGCTGTGTGGCGCCGATGATATAATATTTAGTACAATGTGCTTTCGTATAACAGGAAAGGAGCTGTTTTATGGCCTATGAATCAAAGTTCAAGCGCGCCGACATTGACGAGCTGTTTGAAGCAATTCTGCTGCTGAAAGATGAAGAAGACTGTTACCGTTTTTTTGAAGATATCTGCACAATTAATGAGATCCATGCCATTGCACAGAGGCTTCAGGTCGCGAAACTGCTCTCGGAAAAAAAGACTTATACGGAAATTGAGGATCTGACAAATGCGTCGACTGCAACCATCAGCCGAATTAACAAATGTTTGGTTTATGGAGCGGATGGTTATCAGAGAATTTTGAAAAGAATGGCGGATTCAAAACGATAAAACGCCTGAGCAGAAACAGAAAAAGCGGAACTGTCAGGTTCCGCTATTTTTTGGAGTAAAAGAAAATGTATCTGTATATATATGATCAATATCAGGGAGGACCGGAAGGTCGCAAACGTACAGAAGCCCTTGTTCGGCGCTGCGCAGAATGGTATATTCGGGAAGAACGCATGAATATAGGCACGGTCTCTCCGATTATCTTGAGGACAGAGCGAGGAAAGCCTTACTTTAAAGAAGTTCCGGTTGAATTCTCAGTCAGCCACACGGGGCGGCTGTGGGTCTGCTTGATAGACCGGGATCCAGTAGGGGTCGATATTCAGTATATGCGCAAATGCCGGAGAGAACAGATTGCCGGACGGTATTTCACCCCGGACGAACAGGAATATGCGACAGCTATGGGAGAAGCAGGATTTTTTCAGATTTGGACGAGGAAAGAAGCCTATGTCAAGTTTACAGGGGAAGGGATTAATGAAAAAATGAAGGACGTCTCCACTCTCCGAAGTAATGAGGTGGAATTTGTGGATTTTGACATTCAGAAAGGAGTGAAAGGCTCCTGCTGTATGAAAGAGAAGAGAGAGTTATGGATAAGAAGACTAACATAAAAGCTTATAGCGCGGCTATCTTTTTTTCCGTTTTAGTGGGATTCTCCTTTCTGGGGATCAAGACCTGCGTGCCTTTGGCAAACAGTTTGCAGATTTTAGTTCATCGCTATAATTTCGCTTTTTTGGCGCTGCTTCTTTTACTTGCGCTGCGGATTGCCCGGCTGGATCTCAGAGGCAAGCCGAAAAAAAATCTGATTCTTACCGCCGGATTTTATGTGGGCTTTATGGTACTGCAGGTAATCGGACTGTACTTTTCTTCATCGATTGAGGGCTCGATCATTTTCGCCATTGTTCCGATTATCGCGCAGATTATCGCCTCTGTTTTTTTGGGAGAAAAAGCGACTGTCTGGCAGAACGTTTTTGTCTGCCTCAGTGTTGTCTCTCTAATCATCATGATCATTCTGGGCAGTTCCAGTGTAGAGTTCCACATCAGCGGAATTATCCTTCTGATTTTGTCCAGTATATCCATGGCTGTCAGCAATGTGTTTATGCGTTATGTAAGGGACCAGTACAAACCGATTGAAATTTCCGCGGCCATTATTATCGGCGGCTGTGCGGTTTTCAATTTTGCTTTTTTCGTATATGCGATTTTCAGCGGTAATCTGCATACTTATTTTGAACCGTTTCAGCACACGGAGTTTATTATCGCTACGGCCTATCTGGGCGTAGGGTGCATCCTTCTGTCCGCCCAGCTGATGAGTTATCTTCTCAGCAAGATGGCGGCGGTAAAAGCCACAATTTTTGGGAATGTATCGACTGCGATTTCGATTGTAGCCGGTGTGCTGGTTTTGGGAGAGCCGCTGCGAGCCTATCATATTATCTGTACGGTTTTAATCATTGCAGGCGTAATTGGACTTAGCTTTTCCGGAAATAAAAAATCCGCGGACGAAAAAAAGGAGGAAGAGGATGCGATTTCGATTTCTGATGGAAAATAAAACAGATGGACCCGGCTGTATTGCGGAACATGGGCTGTCTATTTATATTGAGACACAGGGAAGGAGGCTCCTTTTCGATACAGGCGCTTCCGGACTTTTTGTTCAAAACGCGGAAAAACTGGGCGTGGATTTGGGCCGTGTGGATGACGTGGTTATCAGCCATGGGCATTATGATCATACGGGAGGAGTCCCTGCTTTCTGTGACTGTAACAAGACCGCGCCGATCTACATTCATAAAAATGCATTCCATGAAACTTACGGACTGGAGCAAAATGGGGAGTGGGAAAAGGAGCCGTGCAGTATCCGATGGACGCAGGAACAGCGCCAGGCGATGGAACCGCGAATTGTAAGAACCGACGGTGTGACGCAAATCTCCGATACGATTGTTATTTCGGGTACGATTCCTAAAATGGAAGGATATGAGCCGACGGAGACCTTTTTCAGAAAGCTTGAGGATGGCAGGTATGAGGCAGATCCCATGGATCATGAGCAGATTCTGATCATTCGGGAGGAAGAAGGTTTGTACGTTTTTTCCGGCTGCAGCCACCGGGGAGTTGTCCCGGCGATTCGGTATGCCAGGGAACTGTTTGGTGGAGAGCGAATCGCGGTGTTGGTTGCGGGAATGCACCTGTACAACGCGGAAAAGGCGCTGCGGAAAAAAGTAATCGGGCAGATTCTTTCGGAGGATATGGATCTGGTAATGCCGGTACACTGTACAGGCATCGAAGGAATCTGTGAGCTGAAAGCCGCGCTGGGAGAAAAATGTGTCGCGGCTGCAGCGGGGAGCGGATATGGATATTAAAGATACAGCACTCAGATATCTGGCGTCAAGGCCCAGAACTTGCGGAGAAATGAAGAATTTTCTCAGGCAAAAGGGATTTGAAGAACCGGAAATCGACGATATCATCGATCACCTGCGGAATTTACGGTATCTGGATGATCTTGAATACTGCAGGCAGTATTTCGATTATGCCTTTGGAAAGGGAAAGGGAATGTTCCGGGTCAAACGGGAGCTCGAGGAAAAGGGCGTTGAGAACAGTACGATTCAGATCGCCTTTGAGGACTATGAAGCGGAGGAAACGGAGTTTGAACGGGCAAAAAAGCAGGCGGAAAAAATTGCGGCAGGAAAGCCGGCGGATCAAAAACTGGCCGGCCGTATCGGGAGAAGGCTTTCTTCTCTTGGTTACAGCAGCGAGCTGATTTACCGGATTGTAGGCATGTATATGGGAGAACGGAATGAGTGATCGCTTTTCAAGAACAGAATTAATCCTCGGCAGAGAAAACCTGGAAAAACTCTGGAACAGCAGAGTGGCGGTTTTCGGCATCGGCGGCGTGGGAAGCTATACGGCGGAAGCGCTGGCAAGAGCGGGAATCGGAGCCCTGGATCTAATCGACCGGGATGTGGTTGATGTTACGAACATCAACCGACAGCTGATCGCTTCCCAAAGCACCATCGGCAGGGCCAAAGTGGAAGTTATGAAAGAGCGGATTCTGGATATGGATCCTGCAGTGAGGGTAACAGCCCATAAATGTTTTTTTCTTCCGGATACAGAGTTTAGCCTGACTCATTACGATTACATTGTGGATGCCATTGATACCGTAAGCGCCAAGATTGAACTGATTGTACGGGCAGAGCGGGAAGGGATCCCGGTGATCTCATCCATGGGAACGGGAAACAAGCTGGATCCGACGGCCTTTGAAGTGGAGCGGATTGAAAAGACTTCTGTTTGCCCTCTGGCGAAGGTAATGCGCAGAGAACTGAAAAAACGGGGAATCAGCGGGGTAAAGGTTGTGTATTCCAAGGAGGAGCCGGTCCGTCAGATTGAGAGAGGTGTTCCGGCCAGTGTGTCTTTTGTGCCTCCGGTAGCGGGAATGATTTTAGCCGGCGAGGTAATAAAAGATCTGATAAAAACGAATTCCGGACCTGCGGGATGACGGGCGGTCCGAAAGAAGGTATAATGAAAAAAACACCAAAAAGGCATTTTCCAGAAAGGAGGGAGACAGATGAGTTTGAGAGTAGTGAAAGGGGATATTACGAAACTCAAAGTGGACGCAATTGTAAATGCGGCAAATAACACTCTGCTCGGAGGAGGGGGCGTTGACGGAGCTATTCACAGAGCCGCGGGAGCGGAGCTGCTCGAGGAATGCAGGACCCTTGGCGGGTGTGAAACCGGAGAAGCAAAACTGACAAAGGGCTATCAGCTGCCAGCCAAATACGTGATTCACACGGTAGGTCCGGTGTGGCATGGAGGAAACAACGGAGAAGCGGAGCTGCTTCGCAGGGCCTATCGAAACAGCCTGGAAATTGCCAGGGAAAAGGGATTAAAATCCATTGCTTTTCCAGCTATTTCCACGGGCGTATATGGATACCCAAAAGACGCGGCGGCGGAAATCGCGGTAAAAACAGCGCTGGACTTTTTGAAGGACTACGAGATGGATATTATTTTGGTCGCGTTTAGCGATGGAGACAACCTCCGTTATCAAAAACAGATTGAAGGGAATTGCGGAAACTGAGAAAGGCAGAAGCAGTATGACGGATTATAAATCACTGATCCAAAAAATTGAATACTTTTATATTGATATTGTAGAAGAATTCCGGGAAACGGAGCAGCAGATTATGAATGACTCTCAATTTCGCAGTATTTTTCGAAAAAAGGATTACGAGGGCAACGCAGCGCACTTGAAGCAGTGCAGGAATGCGGCCCAGAATATCAGTATAAATGGAATTGCAATTGATGACGGCGATGAGTCGGCTGAGGAAGTGGCACGGCGGTTTATTCAGGCAGTAACAAGCTTTCGAAATCTTTGCGACGCTCATATCCAGTTGCAGATGCTGCTGAAACGAAAGGCACAGAAAGAGAAGATCGGTTTCCTTGAATACAAGGAGTCTTTTGATAAAATGAATCGAGTCCGTCAGGAAACGAACAGGGCCCTGCGGGATCTGGATATTGTTTATACGGATTATACGGAAGAGCACGATTATTACGGCAAAGGCGCCGGAGAATAGAGAACGGCACGAAGGAAGACTTATGGAATATGCAATTTTAATCATAACACTGGCAATTCTAATCGTAATGGTAATCCTTCTGTTCCAGATCCGCTCTCTGAAAAAGAGCGGCGGACAGGGGACTTATCTGAAAGAATCTCACCGGCAGCTTCAGCAGGCAATTAGTGCTTCCCGCCAGGAAACACTACAGCTTGTTCAAAGCAGCATGAAGAATCTTGGGCAGATGCTGGGAGCAAACCAGCGCCAGACTGCTGAGCTGCAGGACAAACGTCTGGCAGACCTTTCGCGGCAGTTTTCCGCCATGACGATGCAGAACGAACAGAAGCTTGAACAGATGCGTCAGACCATAGAAAAGCGACTGGAATATCTGCGGGAGGATAATAATCGTCAGCTTGAACAAATGAGGGACACGGTGGATGAAAAGCTCCAGAAAACTCTGGAATCCAGGATCAGTCAGTCGTTCCGCCTGGTAAGCGAACGGTTGGAGCAGGTTTATAAAGGCTTGGGTGAGATGCAAAACCTTGCTTCTGGAGTCGGCGATCTGAAAAAAGTGCTTTCCAATGTGAAAACAAGGGGAATTTTGGGCGAAATCCAGCTGGGATCCATTTTGGAACAGATCCTTGCGCCGGATCAGTATGAGGAAAATGTCCGAACAAAATCTTCCGGTACGGAACGGGTAGAATTTGCGATCCGGCTTCCGGGAGATGGCGATGGCATTGTTTATCTCCCTATAGACGCCAAGTTTCCGGCAGACGCCTACGTAAGCCTTCTGGACGCCTATGACGCCGGCGACTCGGCGGGAATTCAGGAAGCGGCAAAGCAGCTGGAACGGGCAGTAAAAAAATCAGCGAAGGATATTCACGATAAGTATGTAGAACCGCCTGCGACGACCGATTTCGCGATTCTGTTCCTGCCCTTTGAAGGGCTTTACGCGGAGGTAGTACGCAGGGGTCTTGTAGAAACCTTGCAGAGAGACTACAAGATTAATATTGCAGGACCAACAACTATGGCCGCGTTGCTTAACAGTCTGCAAATGGGATTCAAGACCTTGTCCATTCAGAAGCATTCCAGCGAGGTTTGGGATATCCTGGGGGCAGTCAAGACGGAATTTGATAAATTCGGCGATGTGTTGACGGCTACACAAAATCGAATCAGCCAGGCGGGCGCGGAGCTGGATAAGCTCATTGGTACCCGGACAAGAGGAATCCAGAGGCGGCTCCGCAGTGTCTCACGCATGGATGAGGAAGAAAGCCGGAGGCTGCTTCAGTTTACTGACGACACAGATGAAAGGAACAAGTTTACATGAGCATTTATGCGATTGGCGATCTGCATCTGTCCTTTGCGCCGGGCGTTGAGAAGCCTATGGACATTTACGGAAGCGCGTGGAATGGACATGCGCAGAGGCTGAAGGAAAACTGGGTGGAACTTATCCGGCCGGAGGATACCGTGATTCTGGCAGGGGATATTTCCTGGGGACTGAAGCTTTCAGAGGCTGTCTATGATCTGGAGTGGATCGACAGGCTTCCCGGGAAAAAAGTGATTTTTAAAGGAAACCATGATCTGTGGTGGAGCGGAATTGGGAAACTGAACCGGCTTTATGACTCGATTCATTTCGTCCAGAATACGGCCTGGGAAGCGGAAGGGTGGTTCCTATGCGGCAGCAGAGGCTGGCTCTGTCCGGGAAGCGAGGATTTTACCGTCCAGGATGAGAAAATTTATAAACGAGAGCTTTTGCGTCTGCAAATGTCGCTGGAGGACGCGAAACGGCAGGGAGCGGAGCATCTGATCGGCGTGCTTCATTATCCGCCGTCTTCCGCAAACGGGAGAGGATCTGAGTTTACAAGAGCTTTTGAGGAAGCTGGAGTCAGTCAGGTAGTCTACGGACATCTTCACGGCGCGGACGCGTATCGGAAGGGGATGAAGGGTAAGTATAACGGGATTGAATACAGACTGGTCTCTCTGGATTATCTGAAATGCCGACCTGTATGTATAAAGGAGTGATGTCATGGTAAAAAAAGTGGTTTTAATGGTTTTGGACAGTCTGGGTGTTGGAGAGCTTCCAGACGCGGAAAGCTATGGGGACAAGGGCGCGGATACTTTGGGTCATATTGCGTCAGAGTATCCTAGGCTTCATATTCCAAATCTGCGGCAAATCGGATTCGGAAATGTACCGGGAGCGGCAGGAGGAAAATTCGCGGTAGAGCATCCTGTGGGATGCTTTGGGAAGCTGAAAGAAATGTCCAAGGGCAAAGATACGATTACCGGACACTGGGAGATTGCAGGACTTTATACACAGCAGCCCTTTAAAACCTATCCGGATGGATTCCCCCAGGCGTTTATTGAAAAATTTGAAGCGGCAATCGGCAGGAAGGTACTGGGGAATTACGCGGCTTCCGGAACGGTCATTATCGACGAGTTGGGGCCGGAACATGAAGCGACGGGAATGCCGATTGTTTATACTTCCGCGGACAGCGTTTTCCAGATTGCGGCGGATACCTCTGTAATTCCGTTGGAAGCTCTTTATCATATTTGCGAGATTGCCCGGGAAATGCTGACTGGGGAATGGTCCTGCGGGAGAGTGATTGCCCGGCCGTATATCCGAAAGGATGGAAAAAGGGTGCGGACATCGGATCGAAGGGACTACGCGGTATCCCCTTCTGGCGTTACGATGCTGGATCATATCTCAGCGACTGGAAGAGAAGTGTACGCGGTGGGAAAAATACGGGATATTTTTAACGGACAGGGTATTACCCAAGCCGTACATACGGAAAACAATATGGATGGGGTGGATAAAACCATTCAGGCCGTAAAGCAGGATTTTGATGGATTGATTTTTACGAACCTGGTAGATTTTGATTCCAAGTACGGGCATAGAAGAGATCCGGAAGGCTATGGTAAGGCAATCGAAGAATTTGACAGACGGCTGCCGGAGCTTATAGCAGCTATGGGCAGCGAGGATATTCTTATTTTGTGCGCCGACCATGGAAACGATCCAACGCACAGCGGTTGGGATCATACCAGGGAACATGTCCCTGTGGTGGCTTTTGGCGCACCGATAAAAGAAGGGGAAAATTTGAGAATAAGAGACACTTTCGCGGACATCGGCGCAACAGTATGTGAACTGTTCGATGCTGAACAGACCGCAATTGGACGTAGTTTTTGGAAGGAAATTAAGAGGTAGGAAAAATGGATGCACGGGTCTGTGAAACAATGAAATTCATGCAGCAGTTTCGGTTTCGCGAAGGCCGCAGAGGCAGTGTGTTTATCGGTCAGGTTGTTTCTATGCCGATTCATATGCACGATGGTATGGAACTGTTGTATGTTCTGAAAGGAAAAGTGGAGATTCGAATCAGCTTTCATCGCTATCAGTTAAAAGCAGGAGATTTTTTTCTTGTAAATTCCTATGAGGCGCACAGCATCAAGGAAAGAGATGCGGCAGAAATTCTTTTTCTTCAACTGGATCAGGACTTGTTTACAGGGAAAAAATTTGCCTATGACCCGCGTTGTTATGGAAGCTGCAAAGAAAAAGCAGTAAAAGAGATGAAAGAAAATATGGTAAAAATCTATCTGCTGTCCGGAGCGAAGTTGCAGACGCAGGAAACCGAAGAGCTGATGCAAAATGTCGCAGAACTCTGCGATCATTTTCTCCAGACCAGGCAGAAGGCGGAAGACGCCCAGATCCAACAGGCGGAACTCCTTCTTCTGGGGACGGAATTGACCGTACAGCAGGTTGGCAGAGAGGCTGGGTTCCCAACCCATGCTTACTTTGTAAAGTCCTTTAAAGAATGTTTTAAGATGGCGCCTTCTGCTTTCAGACAGAAATATCGGGATCAGATTTATCCTAAAAAGGAAAGAATCTGTAGAAAAATAATTTATTCTCCGGATGAATTGACCGAAAGGGTTTGCATGCTGGAACGGGAGACTCAGAAGCGATATCTCACCGGTTTGGGAGAAGCGTTGGAACAAGCTGCTTTTTTGTGCGAACTTCTTCCTGAGGGGCAAGTAGAGAATGAAAGGCTGTGGTTCCACAGAACGGAAAATCGGACAGAGGTACGGTTAAAAGATAAAACGGCTGCGCTTCTCACAGAGAATGTAAAAGAAGCTTAACTGGAGACGGCCGGGAAATGGGGATAAAGAGATGAATATGAATGATCTGATTATCAAAAAAAGAGACGGAGGGATTCTTGACGAAGAAGAGATCCGTTATTTTGTGGCAGGCTATACACAGGGAAAGATACCGGATTATCAGATGTCGGCGATGCTGATGGCGATCTATTTTAAGGGCATGAACAAGGAGGAAACCTGCAGCCTTACAGTTGCCATGAGGGATTCCGGCGACATTGCGGATTTATCTTCAATAGAAGGTGTTAAGGTGGATAAGCATAGTACCGGAGGCGTGGGAGACAAGATGACGCTGATTGCCGGGCCTATTGCGGCGGCCTGCGGTGTTCCGGTTGCCAAAATGAGCGGAAGAGGCCTGGGGTTCACCGGAGGGACTGTGGATAAACTGGAGTCTGTTCCGGGTTTTCAGACGACGATTACGGAAGAGCGTTTTGTGGAACTGGTCAATAAACATGGAATTGCTGTTATTGGACAGACCGGGGAAATCGCTCCGGCGGATAAAAAGATTTACGCGTTGCGTGATGTGACGGGAACCGTTGAAAATATCAGCCTGATTACCTCCAGCATCATGAGCAAAAAACTGGCGTCCGGCAGTGACGGAATTGTACTGGATGTAAAGTTCGGGGACGGCGCCTTTATGCAGACGCAGGAGGAGGCAGAAGAACTGGGGAACCTGATGATCGAAATCGGAAACGCGGCCGGCAAAAAGACCGTCGGTCTGATTTCCTCAATGAATCAGCCTCTCGGCAGGGCAGTCGGTAACAGTATGGAGGTTATCGAAGCCATTGATACGCTGAAGGGGAAAGGACAGGGCGAGAAGGATCTCATCGATCTTGGCCTGAATCTGGCGGGACTCATGCTGTATGCCGGAGACAGAGCAAGCTCTTTGCGGGAGGGATTTGATATGGCGGCGGAGGCGCTGCGAAACGGGTCCGCTCTTGAAAAAATGAGGCAGCTGATAGAGGGGCAGGGCGGCGATCCCAGGGTGATCGAAGACCGCAGCCTGTTTCCGCGGCCTGCCTGCAAGATGGAAGTACGGGCTCCGCGAACCGGTGTGGTAACAAAACTGCGCGCGAAAACTGTGGGAATCGCGTCCCAGCACGCCGGAGCGGGAAGGATGACCAAGGAAGAATCCATCGACCCGACGGCGGGAATTTATCTCGTATGCAAAGAAAATTGTCCGGTGGCGCGGGGAGACGTACTGGCTGAAGTTCATGGAAAGGATGAGGCAAAGGTGCAGGCCGCGGCGAAGATTCTGGAGACCGCCTATGAGATTGGCGAGCAGGGCGGCCCGGAAGAACCGGTCGTGAAAACGTTGATCGGCGTGTAAAAAGGTTTCCGCAGTGAAGCAAGGTGGAAGGAGGAAACTGCATCTGAAATGAAACCTTCAAAATACATTTGCGCAGGCATCCTGGCCCATGTGTGAGCTAAAAGACGGTCACAACTGCTAAATAAAACTGAATAATGCAATAAAGCCGCTTATTTTTTGAAATAGGCGGCTTTTTAACTTACTAAGGCCATTCAAGGAAACTTGAGTGGCTTTTTCTGTTTTAAGGAGGAATTGATCTTTGAATACTCAAATCATCGCCGTTGCCAACCAGAAGGGCGGCGTCGGCAAGACAACGACCTGTGCCAACTTAGGCATCGGGCTGGCCCAGGCCGGGAAGAAAGTTCTGCTGGTGGATGCTGACCCGCAGGCCAGCCTGACCATCAGCCTGGGTAACCCGCAGCCGGACAAGCTGCCCTTCACCCTCTCGGACGCGATGGGCCGCATCCTGATGGATGAGCCGATCAAACCCGGCGAGGGCATTCTCCGCCACCCGGAGGGCGTGGACCTCATGCCCGCTGACATCCAGCTGTCCGGCATGGAGGTGTCGCTGGTGAACGCTATGAGCCGCGAGACCATTCTGCGGCAGTATCTGGACACGGTGAAGGGACAGTATTCCCATATTCTCATTGACTGCCAGCCCTCCCTGGGGATGCTCACAGTCAACGCGCTGGCCGCCGCCAACCGGATCATAGTCCCCGTCCAGGCGGAGTATCTGCCCGCCAAGGGTCTGGAGCAGCTGCTGTCTACCATCAACAAGGTCAAGCGACAGCTGAACCCGAAGCTCCAGATTGACGGCATCCTGCTGACGATGGTGGACAACCGCACCAATTTCGCCAGGGAAATCGCCACCCTGTTGCGGGAGACCTATGGCAGCAAAATCAAGGTGTTCGGAACCGAGATACCCCACTCGGTCCGGGCCAAGGAGACCAGCGCCGAGGGCAAGAGCATTTATGCTCACGACCCCGGCGGCAAGGTGGCCGAGGGGTACAAAAATCTGACGAAGGAGGTGTTGAAACTTGAAAAGCAGCGCGAAAAAAGTAGAGCTGGCATCGGTCGATGATCTGTTTTCCACCGAGGAAGGCCGGGCCGACGCCCAGCGTGAAAAGGTTATGGAGATACCGCTGTCTGAATTGCACCCTTTCAAGGACCATCCCTTCAAAGTCAAGGATGACGATGCCATGATGGAGACCGCCGACAGCATCCGGCAGTACGGCGTTCTGGTTCCTGCCATTGCACGGCCAGACCCTAACGGAGGCTATGAACTGGTAGCCGGACACCGGCGGCACCGGGCCAGCGAACTGGCGGGCAAAGAGACCATGCCGGTCATTGTTCGGGACCTGGACGACGACCAGGCCACCATCATTATGGTAGACAGCAATCTTCAGAGAGAAAGCCTTCTCCCCAGTGAGAGGGCTTTTGCTTATAAGATGAAGCTGGAGGCCATTAAACATCAGGGAGCCAGAACAGATTTAACTTCGGCCCAAGTTGGGCCGAAGTTGACCGCAGCAGAGAAAATCGCAGAGAACAGCCCTGACAGTAAATCTCAAATCAAAAGATTTATCCGCCTGACCGAGCTGATTCCCGAACTACTGGACATGGTGGATGAGAAAAAAATCGCTTTCAATCCAGCCTATGAATTATCGTTCCTCAAACCGGAGGAACAGCAGATGCTATTAGATACGATGGACTATGAGCAGACCACCCCTTCTCTCTCCCAGGCCCAGCGGATGAAGAAATTCAGCCAGGAAAGGAAACTCTCGGAGGATGTGATGCTCGCCATCATGTCAGAGGAAAAGAAGGGCGATCTGGACAAGGTTACGCTGACTGGCGACACCCTTCGCAAATATTTTCCTAAAAGCTACACGCCTCAGCGGATGCAGGAGACCATCATCAAACTGCTGGAACAGTGGCAGCGCCGACGCCAGCAGCAGCACGACCGCTGAGAAAGGAGTTGCCTATGAGGGATATTTCAGCCAGGGAGCTGAAAGGACATAACATTCTCGCCGTAGAGCGTTTTCGGGATGAGACCCGCTGGATGATTGAGTTCTCCGTCCGTTCTCCCCGCGCCGCCTATGGCAGCCCCGGCGATGAGATGCGCCTGTTTTTGACTGAGGATGGCTATCAGGCCGCTCTTTTGAGCCAGCAGCGCCGGGAAATCAAGATTAAGCGGTACGCCCACATTATCGAGGGGCATATCCTCGGCTTCAAACCGAAAAAACACCGCCGTCACTCGTAAACAAGCACCCAGGAAAGAAAGGAATGAATATGTGTACAATAAAAAGCATCCAGGATGCCATCCGGGAGTGCTGCCAGTCCCAGCACGATATGGAGCCTATTGAAATTGACCAGATTGTTGATAACCTTCCGTTTTTCAAGGAAAAAAGCCTGTTCGACACGCCGCCACTGCCCAAGCCGCCTTATGGCCGGAGAAAGCGGCCCCACAGCAACTGACCGCCGCAATTCATTTTGGATTGCGGCTTTTTTCATGCCCTGAGAACAGGAAGGAGTGAAGCAAATGGCCGTATTTCGCATTGAACGGACCAGAGATTATACCGTAATGAGCAACCATCATCTTCGTAACGTGGCGCTGTCTCTGAAGGCCAAGGGGCTTTTATCCATGATGCTGTCCCTGCCGGATGACTGGAACTATACCACCCGTGGCCTTGCGAAAATCTGCAAGGAGGGCGTGGACGCCATCGGTGGGGCGCTGCGGGAGCTGGAACGGGAGGGCTACATTGTCCGCCATCAGCTGAGGGACGCCCAGGGGCGGATCAGCGACACCGAGTATGTGATCTATGAACAGCCCCAGCCCAAAGTGCCGGATATTCCTTCACCGGATACGGCTGCGCCAGATACGGATTCACCAGATACGGAAAAGCCCGCAGAATTAAATATAGAGCAATTAAATATTCAAAAACCAAATACTCAGGGATCAAGTATCGATTCCATTCCCTTCCGGGAAACAGCGGCGGGAAACCCGCCGGAACGGAAAGGAAGGGATGCGATGTCGATGGAGGAAATGCAGAATTATCGAGAATTGATTCTGGAGAACATCGAGTACGACCACCTGCGCAGGCAGTTTGCCACTTACCGGGAGGACCTGGATGAGATCGTGGAGCTAATTGTGGAAACGGTCTGCGCCAGACGGAAAACTACCCGGATCGCCGGTGCGGACTTCCCCCATGAGGTGGTACGCTCCCGCTTTTTGAAGCTGGACAGCGGACACATTGAGTTTGTCATGGAGTGTATGCACAAGAACACCACCGAGGTCCGCAACATGAAACAATACCTGCTGACAGTGCTGTTCAACGCGCCCACTACCATGAGCAATCACTACACGGCACAGGTCAACCACGATATGTACGGCGGCGGCTGGTAAACAGCCGCTTTTCTATTGCGCCAGAAGGAGGCAAGACATGAACCAGATGGAAATTTTCAAGAACCCGGAGTTCGGCAGCATCCGTGTGGTCGAGGAAAACGGCAGGTATCTGTTCTGCGGAACGGATGTGGCCGCTGCTCTGGGGTATAGCAATCCCCGCGATGCGCTGCGTCGGCACTGCAAGGGAGTCGTGAAACGCGACACCCTTACGGACGGTGGACCTCAACAGCTTTCATTTATTCCCGAAGGAGACGTTTACCGCCTTATCGTCCATAGCCGTCTGCCCTCGGCGGAGCGGTTTGAGCGGTGGGTATTCGATGAGGTACTGCCCTCCATCCGAAGACAGGGGGCGTACATTACGCCGGAAATGCTCTGGAAGGCAGCCACCACGCCGGAGGCCCTGATGAAGCTCTGCTCCGACCTGCTGGCCGAACGCGAGAAAAACGCCGTCCTGCTGGAAACCAATGCCAAGCTGCAAGGCAAGGCGTTCTACTTCGACGCCTTTATCAAGGCGGGCCGCTGTACCAACCTGCGGATCACCGCCAAGGAGCTGGATGTGCCGGAACGCCGGTTCGTCCGGTTCCTGCTGAATGAGCGGTTCGTCTACCGATCCCCGTCCGGCTGTGTGCTGCCATACGCCAAGCCGGAGAACGAGGGGCTGTTCTGTGTGAAGGACTTTTACAGCAACGGCTATCTGGGGGCATATACCCTGGTCACGCCGGAGGGCAAGCGGCTGTTCGCTACCCTGCGGGACCAGATTCTGATGACGGTGTAAGCCGGGAAAGGAGGATTCCCAATGGGAAAAACGATAGGAGAACTGATGGAAGAAATGCGGATCAAGGCCGGTGCGCAGAACTATCACGGCCATGAATACATGGACCTTCAGCGGTTTGCAGAGGACACTCGGCACATGATTATCTTCGATGTGCTGACTGACGATTCCCCTGTGGGCTGGAAGGGAGAACGGACCCGCCTGTTTCTGACAGAGGCGGGTTACCAGAAAAGCCTGGAGAACCAGGAGAAGGGCCATATCAAGATTCTCAGCCATGCGAAGGTGCGCCAGGGGCATCTGTACTACGACCGCCCCGAACAGCTGCGCTGACGGAGGATGTGATATGCGGCTGTATTACCTGCGGCGGCTGGTGGTCCCGCCTTAGTATTCAAACGCCACCCCTGCAATTCTGCCAGAAAGGAGGCGATGACCCATGCAGGAAGAAGTGGAAAACAGGACTTTGACGCTGGTGGTCAGCGGCACAAAGTTCACCGGGCGGCTGCTGAAAGCCGCCATCTCCAAGTATTTGGCCCACCGGAAAGCGAAAAAGCTGGAAAAGCAGCGCAGCCGGGACGCTCCCGTAATTCCGCACGGCAAGCAGACCGTCAAGCAGCTGGGCGGCCAGAACCAGGGGGTCTCCAATATCGAGATCACCGACCCGTCCATCAAGGACTTTGAGCGGATTGCCCGGAAATACGGCGTGGACTATGCGGTGAAGAAAGAACGCAGCAGCTCCCCGCCTAAGTATCTGGTCTTTTTCAAGGCCCGTGACGCGGACGCCCTCACCTCGGCCTTTACCGAGTACACCAACCGGAAGGTCAAAAAGGCACAGCGCCCGTCGGTGCTGGAAAAGCTCAGCAAATTCAAAGAACTGGTGCAGCACGCCGTTGTGGACCGGGTGAAGCGGAAGGAGCTGGAACGATGAAGAAGCAGATCAACATCAAAAAGCTCATCCTGCTGAACCTGCCCTACATCCTGGTCGGGCTGTTTGCCACCAACTTCGGAGAGGCATGGCGGCTGGCCCAGGGCGGGAACGCTTCGGAAAAGATGCTGGGGCTGTTCGCCGTCCTGCCTAATGCGCTGGGGAGCTTCTGGCCCAGCCTCCACCCGCTGGATTTGCTGGTGGGCATCTGCTGCGGGGCTGCCCTGCGGTTGGCAGTCTACCTGAAAAGCAAGAACGCCAAAAAGTACCGGCACAATGTAGAGTATGGTTCGGCCCGCTGGAGTGCATAATTTTAAGTGTAAAGGAACTCTACATGGACGCACAGGAGGTTATGCACATGACTGATTATAGCAAAATCACAGCCCTTTACTCCCGCCTTTCCGTAGGCGACGAGGACAGGGACGGCGGCGAGAGCAACAGCATACAGAACCAGAAAATCTTTTTGGAGAACTATGCCAGACAGCTAAAATTGACGAATATCCGGCACTACATCGACGATGACGAAAGCGGCAGATTTTTTGACCGTTCTGCCTACTCCCGCATGATGGAGGACGTGGAAAACGGGAAAATCGGCGTTTGCATTATGAAAGACCTTACCCGCTGGGGGCGCGACTATCTCCAAGTCGGCAACGCTATGGAGATATTCAGACGGAACAACGTGCGCTTTATTGCGGTCAACAACGGCATTGACAGCGAGAAGCCCGACACATTGGAGTTTGCGCCCTTTATCAACATCATGTCGGAGTGGTACGCAAAGGACATCAGCAAGAAAGTGAAAACGGGCATTAAGACCAAAGGCATGAGCGGAAAGCCGATTGCCACCGAAGCCCCCTACGGCTATATGAAAGACCCGGACAACAAGGATTTTTGGATAATCGACGAGGAAGCCGCCGAGGTTGTGCGTCTTATTTTCCGTCTGTTTATCGGCGGGAAGAACCGCAACCAAATCGCCGTGTATCTGAAAAACGAGCAAATCCCTACCCCCACTTTCTACATGAAAGACCGGGGACGGGGGACGTGCAAAAACAAGGCGCTCAATGAGGATAACCGCTGCAAGTGGAACAAAGCCACTTTGACCCATATCCTTACGCGGCAGGAGTATTGCGGCGATGTAGTCAATTTCAAGACCACAAAGCATTTCCGGGACAAGCGGAACCACTATGTAGACCGGAGCCAATGGCAGATAACCGAAAATGTGCATGAGCCGATTATTGACCGCACCGACTTTGAAACCGCACAGCGGATTTTGGAAAACGCGCCCGTCAAACGACCCAACGGGGACGGGGAAATCCACCCTTTGTCGGGCTTGCTTTTCTGTAAGGATTGCGGGGCAAAAATGCACATCCGCATAGATTACAGAAACGGCGGCAAGCGGCACGTTGCCTATTGCAGCGAGTACCACAAGGGGAAAGCCAAAAACCCCAAGTGCCATTCCCCGCACATCATTGACGCTGACTTGCTCATGCAGACCGTCGCGGAAGTGCTGAAGAAAATCGAGGACTACTCTATCAGCAACCGGGCGGAGTTTGAAGCCTTAGTGAAAAAGAACCTTGCCATGCAGCAGACCGACCAGACCAAGAAGCAGCAGAAACGTATCCCGCAAATCACGACACGCCTTGAACAGATTGACAAGGTGCTGAATAAGCTCTATGAGGACAACGCCCTCGGCACTATCCCGCAAGACCGCTACGAACAAATGTCGCAGAAGTATTCAGAAGAATACTACACACTGAAAACGGAGCTTGCGGGGCTGCAAGAGCAGCTATCCGCTTATGAGAACGCGGGAGGACGGGCGCAGAAGTTTTTGAAGCTGACGGAACGCCATGCCGCCTTTACCGACCTTACCCCCGCCATTCTCAACGAGTTTATCAGCCGGATTGAAGTGCATGAGCGCGACCAGAAAAGGGCGAGATACGCAATCCAGCACATCAGCATATATTTCAACTATATCGGCAGGTTTGAGAACGAAGTGACGCAACTTGCAGAGCCGACCGAGCAGGAAATCCGGCAAATGCGGGAGGAAATCGAAGAAGCCAAAAAGGAAAAGAGCCGCGCCTACCACCGGCAGTATTCAAGGGAGTACCGGGCGCGAAACCTTGAAAAGCAGCGGGAATATGACCGTATCAAGGCGCGGGAATACCGGGCAAGGAGAAAGGCGCAGACCGCCGCCGCACAGCTCACACAGTAAAACAGAATAACCGACAATCAAGAGGGATTTTCCGGCTACGGGAAGTCCCTCTTTTGCGCCCGGAGAAAGGAGCCGCCTATGGCAGAACAGACCCCCGACAGTATCATCACGACCCAGAGAAACGGGCAGACCATTGTTGCGGAGCTATTTTTCAATCACAGCAGCACAGAAACATTCCGCGACAAGCTGCTCAAACTGATACTTGCCGACAGTTCGCGTTTATCCGCGTCTGACGGTCAAGAGCCGGAAAAAACAGAAATCTTGCGATAACAGCCGCCCCGACGAACCATTCCCCGTCCGGGCGGTTTTTATCGTCAAAAACGCTGTTTTCCCCAAGTCAAGAGCCGGAGAAAACACCCGAAAAATGCCCCTATTGCGTAACAGGGGCTCAGGAAGGAGCTTGCATGAGAACAGGGCTTACCAAGCAGGAAAAGACCACTGATATTTGGTTTGACGAGAAAGACCCCCTTATCCATATCCGCACCCACAACACCGCCTTGAAAAAGCGTCTGCTTGCATACAGCCGCCGTTATCCGGCGATCTGCCAGCAGACCGACGCAGACCCGGAAACAGGCTGCATGGAGTTCGATATTGAGAAAGGCCGTTTCTCTTTCCGTCTGACCGCCCCATACAGTGAAGAACGCCGCCGAGCCGCCAGCGAAGCGGCGAAAGCTGCCGCGAGCAATCTCACGCGAAGTGTGGTATAATTTTTTTGAAAAAGTTTTGGATTTGATGTAGTATTCGCCGCTAAAACCGTAGTATATAGGTGAAGCCGGAAAGGAGGCGGTGAGATGATAGACGATGAAAAAATCATAGAAATGCTCTTTGAACGGTCAGAGCAAGCCATACGGGAGCTGGACATTAAATACGGAAAAATCTGCCACAACCTCTCGTACAACATCGTGAACAACAGGCAGGACGCGGAGGAATGCGTCAACGACGCTTACTTAGGCGCATGGAACGCCATTCCCCCGGTACGCCCTAACCCCTTGTTGTCCTACATTGTGAAAATCGTTCGGAACATATCGCTCAAAATCTATTGGAGAAAGGAAGCAGCAAAACGAAGCGGACACTATAAGATTGCCTTAGAGGAAATCGAGGGCTATATCGCAGACCAGAAAACTGTGGAAGATGAAATCGAAGCCAGAGAGTTAGCCCGTATCATTGGAGAGTTTTTGGACACGCTGACCCTCGAAAACCGCGTCATTTTCATGCGCCGCTATTGGTTTGCCGATAGCTACAAGGACATAGCCGAGTTTATGGGGCTTTCGGAGAAAAACATCTCCGTCCGGCTGACCCGTATCCGCGAGAAGATGAAGCAATACTTGATTGAAAGAGAGGTATTTGTATGAACGCGAAAAAGTTTTCCGACGCTATGAGTGAGCTTGATACAAAATATGTTGATGAAGCCCTTAACTACAAGAAGAAAGCAAAGAAGCCCGGTTGGATTAAGTGGGGAACTATGGCGGCTTGCTTTGCGGTGATTGCTGTTTTGGGCGTAGGCGTATTTCAAAGTGGATTGTTCGGGAACAAAACTGACATTGCCACTTTGGAAAACGGGACGGAGATTGTTTTTGTAAAATCAGAAATGACTGCCTCAAGTATCGATATCGATGGAACGGTAACGACAAGACAGCTTACAGAGGACGAAATTGCAACGCTGTTTCCCAATTTGCCCGTTACGGCTCATGCAATTTTCAAGACCAGCGATATGGACGCAGGCAATTCTCCGGAATTGATTGGTTTTGAGGGGAATATTGGAAACGCCAAAATGGTAATCTCCACAACGAATATTTCACTACTTGATACAGAGATTAGTGGAAACGAAGAAATCTCCACAGTCAATGGAACAAGCGTAACTGCGGGATATTTTGTAACCGACCCGAACAGCAACGGGGAACAGAACGCTATTTACTATGCGACTTTTAAGTTGGGAGATAGTACTATATATGTTGAAAATGATGGTGCAAAAACGGAAAGCGAAACTATAAAGAACGATTTGGCTACCATTATTCAAGAACTAATAAATAATGGTGCGCTTGACCTAAGTGCCATCAATGGATAACCCTCTGAAAACTTAATATCACTTATCAGGGCAGCCGAGAAATCGACTGCCCTTTTTCCATGCCTACGGGCAGAAAGGAGCGACCATCTATGACGAAGCCAAGAGAGAAAACCCGCGAGGAATTGACCGCCGAGATTGAGGACGGGAAGAAGAAAATCCGGCAGTTTGAGAACCGGGAGAAAATCATCAAGCAGAAGTTATCCGTTGAGGAACGCAAGGCGAGGAACCACAGGCTTTGCAAGCGCGGCGGCTTCATGGAGAGCCTTGTGCCGGAGCTGATTGCCATGCCGGACGAGGACGCGAAAGCCTTTTTACGGCTTGCCTTGACGAGCGAGCCAGCACAGGAGTTTTAAAAAAAAACGAGCCGAGAACGGGAACGCGGAATAATCCCTTTGGAACAAAGGGCGCACTTATACACTCTTGCGGGCGTGTGCGCTCTGCCGAGGGCTTATCTCCGCACAGGGAACTTTCCCCGCGCTCCGATATGGCGGCTTTGCCGCAACAAGGGGCTGCACCCCTTGCGCCGCTTTGCGGCTATCCCTGCACACCCACAAAAACAGTACACCCGCCTTTGGCGTCTGTACCATTTTTGCGGGTTTTGTTATCCTATCCGGGAGGTGATACCCATAGCCATTTACCATTGTAACATCGGCATAGTCAGCCGAGGAAAAGGCAAGTCAGCCGTTGCCGCAGCCGCCTACCGAAGCGGCGAGAAAATCACAAACGAATGGGACGGAATGACCCATGACTACACCCGCAAGCGCGGCGTTGTCCATACGGAAATCCTACTGCCGCCCCATGCCCCGCCCTCTTTCTCTGACCGCGCTGCCCTATGGAACAGTGTGGAGCTTTACGAGAAAGCCGGGAACGCCCAGCTTGCCAGAGAGATTGACGCAGCACTCCCCATAGAATTATCCAGAGAGGAACAGATCCGGTTTGTCCGGGAATACTGTTCCTCTCAATTTGTTTCAAGAGGAATGTGCGTTGATTTTGCCATTCACGACACCGACAGCGGCAACCCCCATTGTCATATCATGCTTACCATGCGACCCCTTGACGAGCGCGGCGCATGGGCGGCGAAGTCCAAAAAGGAATATGACCTTGACGAGAACGGCGAGCGTATCCGCTTGCCAAGCGGCAGATACAAGACGCACAAAGTTGACCTCACAGGCTGGAACGACAAGGGCAACGCCCTCTTGTGGCGCAAGGCATGGGCGGATATTTCAAACGCCTACCTTGAACGCGCCGGAAGCCGGTCGCGTATCGACCACCGCAGCAACGCCGAGCGCGGCATTGACGAGCTGCCTACCGTCCACATGGGCGTGGCGGCTTGTCAAATGGAGAAGAAAGGCATAGCCACCGAGAAAGGCGAGCTGAACCGGAATATCCAAAAGGCGAACCGCCTTATCCGGGAAATCCGGGCGCAGATTGGAAAACTCAAAGAATGGATTGGCGAGCTGTTCAAGGCGCGGGAAACCGCCCCGGAGCAGCCCCCGCAATCCCCCGGCCTTGCAAATCTGCTGATGAAGTATTTAAGCGTTCAGAGAGAAAAGAGCCGGAAGTATTCGCAGTATTGGCAGCAACAGCACGCCGCCGATGAACTGAAAACCGTTGCAAAGGTGGTCAGCTATCTTTCCGAGCATGGCATTTCTACTCTTGACGAGCTGGACGCTGCCCTTTCCTCTGTCAGCGACCAAGCCGACGCTATCCGGGAGGGCATGAAAGCCGCCGAGAAGCGCATAAAAGAACTGCAAAAGCTGATTGAATACGGGAGGAACTACACAGAGTACAAGCCCATTCACGACGAGCTGAAAAAGCTGAAAAATGGCTGGACGAGCAAGCGCGACAAGTACGAGGAAGCCCACCGCGCCGAGCTTACCCTATGGAATGCAGCGAGCCGCTATCTCCATGCAAGTCTGCCGAAAGGGACAAAGCCCCCCTTGCCTATTTCTGAATGGGAAAAAGAGTATGCCACCCTTAGCGGGCAGAGAACAGCGGAATATACCAAGCTGAAAGAAACCCGCGCCAAGGTTGCCGAACTGCACAATATCCGCAAGTGCGTGGATATTGCGCTGAAAGCCGACCAGCCGGAGCAGACCCGCGCCAAGCGGCACGAACAGGAGCGATAAGGAAAAGGACGGGCAAGCTGCCCGGCTTGTCCGTCCTAAATGCTTTCCGATAAACTGGGATTTATACTTCTCTTTCAAAAATAATTTGATAGCATACAGGGGTATTAACCCCCGATTTCTCATTGATTGGTGTAACAATTTGTTTTAATCGCCAGCCTTGTTCTGCTTCTAAATTTATTACTTTTTTACATTCTTCAAATGTAATGCCTGCTAATCCTGCTTGTTTCTTTACTTCAACAAATTTGTATTCATACTTTTTCATAATCATACGCCTCCACCACTTCCAATTTGTTGATTTCATTATACTTAGAAACTATGAACAATTCAACCACAGAAAGCGAGGTATCAGTCATGTACTACACCCAAGAACAGATAGACCGGGCGAACCAAGCCGACCTTGTTTCTTTCCTGCAATCACAAGGCGAGCAGCTTACCCGCGCTGGGAATGAGTACCGCTGGAAACGGCACGACAGCTTGACCGTCCGGGGAAACAAATGGTACAGGCACAGCCAGAGCAAGGGCGGCGGCCCCGTTGATTTTGTTATGGAGTTTTTCGGCAAGAGCTTCACCGAAGCCGTGGAACTTCTCACAGGAGAAAAGGGAGCCGCACCGCCGCCGGACAGACCTTGCCCCGCGCCCCTTTCCGACTTCCGGCTACCGTCCCCAAACAGCGACAACCGAACAGCGAGGAACTACCTCACAGCAGCCCGCCGCATTGATGAAGATGTGACGGGCTTTTTCTTTGCCCGCGGCGATATTTACGAGGACGCAGCCCACCACAACGCCGTATTTGTGGGGCGGGACGAGGACGGAATACCGCGCTACGCCCACAGCAAGGGAACGGCGGGAAACTTCCGGCTTGATGTGAAAGGCAGCGACAAAGCCTTTAATTTCTGCTACCGGGGCGAGGGAGACAGGCTTTTTGTCTTTGAAGCCCCCGTTGACCTGCTCTCTTTCCTCTGCCTGTTCAAAAAGGCATGGCAGAAGCAGAGCTATTTGTCATTGGGCGGCGTGGGAGAAAAAGCCCTGTTGCGTTTCCTCTCTGACCGCCCGAACATCAAGACCGTTTACCTCTGCCTTGACAGCGACCAAGCAGGAAACGACGCTTGCAGCCGCCTTGCGGAGCTTGTGCCGGAGGGATATACCGTCCACCGCTTTGCGCCGCTGTTTAAGGACTGGAACGAGGTATTGCAGCACCGGGCGGAAATCACAGACGGGAAGTATATCCGGGAAGCGGTTTACGGCTTGAAAGAGCCGCCGCAGGAAGAAACCGTTGAGATTATCCGTATGAGCGAGGTTGACACACAGACCGTTGAATGGCTATGGGAGCCGTATATCCCTTTCGGGAAAGTAACCATTGTGCAAGGCAACCCAGGCGAGGGCAAGACCACCTTTGCCCTACGCCTTGCCGCCGCCTGCACCACCGGGGGAACGCTGCCGGGAATGAAGCCCTTGCCGCCATTCCAAGTGATTTACCAGACCGCCGAGGACGGGCTGGGCGATACCGTCAAGCCCCGCTTGATAGAAGCCGAAGCCGACCTTGACCGCGTGCTTGTGATTGATGAAGCCAAGCGGGAGCTTACCCTTTCCGACGAGCGCATAGAAAAGGCAATCACGCAGAACGGGGCGCGGCTGATTATCCTTGACCCCATACAGGCGTACATGGGCGAAAAGACCGACATGAACAGGGCAAACGAAGTGCGCCCCATGTTCCGCCGCCTTGCCGATGTTGCCGAGCGTACCGGGTGCGCCGTTATCCTTATCGGACACCTCAACAAAGCCGCCGGAGGGCAGAGTGCATACCGGGGATTAGGTTCTATCGACTTCCGCGCCGCAGCAAGGAGCGTCCTGCTGATCGGGCGCGTAAAGCGGGAGCCAAATGTGCGTGTTATCGTCCATGACAAATCTTCCCTTGCGCCGGAGGGCAAGCCCGTTGCCTTTTGCCTTGACCCGGAAACAGGCTTTTCATGGATAGGCGAATACGACATAACCGCCGACGAGCTGCTGTCCGGCGCGGGCGGGAACACCGCCACCAAGACCGAACAGGCGGAACGGCTGATATTGGACTTGCTTGCAGACGGGAAAGAGCTTGCCAGCGAGGACATTGTAAAGGCCGCAGCCGAAGCCGGAATATCCGAGAGGACAGTACAGAACGCCAAGCGCAACATGGGCGGTATTTTAGGCGCAAGGCGTGTCGGCGGTCAATGGTATAACTTCCTCAAAAAGAAGCAGCCGCCCGAACCCGCAAGCTGAAAGTGCAAAACGCAGACCCTTTGCACTTTGCACTTTCGCACTTTCACGATAATTTGCGTCAATAACTCAAAAAAGCACTTGACAAAACGCTTCATGGGGTACGGCGGAGGACATCGCACCCTATATTGACCCGGTGTTCCAGAACAACGTCATTTTGACACAAACAGAACGTCTGACCATGAACAGCCGTCCCAAGAACCCGAAAACCGCAAGGAACAAAAATGTGCTGGTCATCGGCGGAAGCGGAAGTGGTAAACCTTCTATGCCTTTGATTTGCAGATGGGCATAGAAAATTGCCGTCCTGACCGGAGCCGGAAAGAGACGGTCAGGATTATCAGTGCGGAAGAAACCGGAGAGGGTTTTGCAATCCTGATCCGAGTGGAAATGCCGGGACAATATCCGACACACACGCAACGCATAGGGCTTGAAACCGGATTTGCGATCATTCGGAATATAACAGCCCCACGAGGCCGCACTGTCACTCCGGCGCACGGCGCAAAGCTGTGGGACAAAGAGATATGCTATGCCGGGTATGAATTGACATACCGCTGAAAATGGGCGAAAGCCCCGGAGAGGCAGATAAAAAGCTGCCTGATAATCACAAACTGAAGACCCGCTTCTGGTTGAAGCCAAACCTGATGCAAATGCACAGTTCCTATGTAATCACCGATCCAAAAGGGTTAATCTATTAAGGACAGAGAAAATAAAGCCGCAGAAAGTGAGGTGCAGAGCATGAGGACAGCCACAGAAGCCAAGAAAATCACAGCTTTATACGAGCGTTTGAGCCGAGATGATGAATTACAAGGCGAGAGCAACAGTATCAAAAACCAGAAACAGCTTCTTGAAAGCTACGCCCACAAGAACGGCTACTCCCCTATCCGGCACTTCACAGATGACGGAGTAAGCGGAACGACTTTTGAGCGTGAGGGCTTTCAAGCCATGATTGCCGAGGTAGAAGCCGGAAATGTGGGCGCAGTTATCGTAAAGGACATGAGCCGCTTTGGGCGTGACTATCTGAAAGTCGGTTTTTACACCGAAGTCATGTTCAAGGAAAAGGGCGTGCGGTTTATCGCTATCAACAACGGCATAGACAGCGCAAACCAACAGGACAGCGATTTTACCCCGTTCCTAAACATTATGAACGAGTGGTACGCAAGGGACGCAAGCCGCAAGATACAGGCGGTTTTCAAATCCCGTATGCAGGACGGCAAGCGTGTTTCCCCAAGCGTTCCCTACGGCTATTTGAGAAGCCCCGAAGATAAACAGAAGCTAATCATTGATGAAGAGCCTGCCGCCGTTGTGCGCCGGATTTATCAAATGGTAATCGAGGGGAAAGGCGTTACCGCCATAGCGGATATTTTGACCGCTGAAAAGGTGCTGATACCGTCAGCCTACGCAAAAATCCATTGCCCCGAAAACGACCACAGCAAAGGCTTTACAAATCCCTATCTCTGGTCTGCCACTGCCGTTTCCTATATCCTTGAAAAGCAGGAATACATGGGGCATACGGTACTGGGAAAGACAGTCAGCGTCAGCTACAAGACCAAGAAGCGGCGTAAGGCAGAGCCGGACGAACTGATGATTTTCAAGAACACCCACCCCGCCATTGTGGACGAGGAAACGTGGCATTTAGCGCAGAAACTACGGAAAACCGTCAGAAAGCCAAGCTATGACAGACCGCCCCACCCCTTGACAGGGCTTGTCTATTGCGCCGATTGCGGCAGTAAAATGACGCACCGGCAGCCAAGCCCCACCAAGAAAAAGAAGTATGACGCAGACGACGCTTATATCTGCGGCAGTTACCGACAGCGCACAAGGGATTGCACTATGCACTTTATCAAGACTTCCGTTTTATGGGAACTGATTTTAACGGCAATACGGGAAGTCAGCGACTATGTACGGCAGGACGAAAAGGCGTTTATCGACAAGGTACAGCAGACCTCTACCGTCCAAATGGCGGAAACACAGAGGGAGCAGAAACGGCGGCTTGCAGAAGCCACCGAGCGCAACGGGGAACTCAATACCCTAATCAAGAAGCTGTACGAGGGCAACGCCACAGGCAAGATACCCGACAAGCATTTTGAACGGCTGTTATCCGAGTATGACAGCGAGCAGACCGCACTGGAAACCGAGATAGAGGACTTGAAAGCGCAGATTGACAGCTTCAACGAGGACAGCGCAAAAGCCGATAAATTCATAGCCGTTGTGCGGCGATATACGGATTTTACGGAACTTACCACCCCCATGCTGAATGAGTTTATCGAAAAGGTGGTAGTCCATGAAGCCACAGGCGGCAGGACGGACAGGAAACAGAAAATTGATGTGTATTTTAACTTTGTCGGGCAGGTGGAACTACCGCCGCCGGATAAGGCATGACAGGCAGGAAAGGCACTTCTTCGGGAGTGTCTTTTCTCTTGCCGGAAAGGAGCAGATATGAGATTGAGCCGTTATGAGAAAGAAACCATTATCCTTTTGAACGCCGCCGAGGACACCGCCAGTATCTACACCGCAGACCCCGTATGGAAACGGAAACTTGATAAACTGGTGGAGAAAAATCCACAGTGTTATCAATGTGTCAAGGCTGATGAAGTCAGCAAGACCTATACCATGCCGAAGCGGTTTATCAGTCTGCGGTCAAAGGAAAAGACCGTCACGCTCACAGAGGAACAGAAAGAACGGGCAAAACAGAGATTGCCGAGGACGGACAGATGAGGGCGTTTTGGGCGTGTTCTATGCTTCACAAGCCCTATTCCAATAGGATTTTGAGAAGCCGGAAACCTCACAAGGTATTAGGATATGCCTGCCCCCTGTTTGTTCCGTCTGCGCTGTTTGAGGTGGGAAAGGAGGATTGAGCGAATGGGTTTTCCATACTTCTATGGCAGAGCCGCCGAACAGTACGCATTTTACCGCATACCGAAGCTGTTGTTTTCTGATGAACGCTTTGAAGCCCTCTCCACAGACGCAAAACTGCTGTATGGTATGCTGATAGACCGCATGGAGCTTTCCATGAAGAACGGTTGGACGGATAAGGACGGGCGTGTGTTTATCTACTTCACACTGGAGGACGCAAGGGAACGGCTGAAATGCGGCACTGAAAAGATTGTGAAGCTGTTTGCCGAACTGGACAGCGAGAAAGGTATCGGGCTGATTGAGTGCGTCCGGCAAGGCTTAGGCAAGCCGAACATTATCTATGTCAAGAACTTCATGGACGATACTTCCCTCTATGACTGGTAGGCGTGGGAGGGAAAGGGTTTGGGAAAGGAAAGGATAGGATTGATAGATAAGTCTGTTATACTTGTATTGATATAATCAGCTTTATACACTTCGATAACCGAAATTCAAGAACTACGAAAATCGAAACTCTTGAACTTCGATAATCGAAATTCAGGAACTACGGAAACCGAAAGTCAGAGGTATTGACTTCCATTTTTGTTTGTGGTATATTTATAACATAAAGATATAAATACACCACAATCAGAACGGAGGATATTCTATGAAGAAGATGAATTATTTAGGGCTTTTATCGTTACTTTCTCTCATTGCAATATTAGGGTGGCAAACTGGAAATACCGGATTGTATGGATTTTTTGGCTTTGCCTATTACATTCGTTACTTTTGGGTTATTCCAGATGAACTATTTCAAGAAAATGTCCGAAAATCCGCTACTTTTGCTTTTTTTGCAGAAATGATTTCCCTTGTTCCGCTTATGTTTATTTGTGCAACGCTTTATGATATTTCTTCTGCTATTCCTATGGCTTTTGGATTAAGTTTTGCTATTGCTATTCTTATGTTTACAGTTGTTTTAATGATACAGGAATGGAAAGAGCGAAAAGGGGCGCAGGAATGATAAAAAACAGGATTAAGGAGTACAGAGCCAAATATGATATGAAACAGGACGATTTAGCCAAGTTAGTTGGAGTACGCCGTGAAACGATAGGCAACCTTGAAAAAGGCAGGTACAATCCCTCTTTGGTATTAGCGTGGAATATCGCTAAAGTGTTTGATGTGACAATCGAAGAAATCTTTACAGTGGAGTAACCGAAAGAAGCGTTTTTTGATATGCAGTATCAAGAACGCTTCTTTTTGTTTTCAAGAATATCGGTGCCGTTCTCCACCTCTCCCGTCTGCTTTGCGCAACTATCACACAAGCAGACAGGAGGAAAATCGAATGAGCGAAAACATAGAAATCTTGCAACGCCAGTTTGACGCATACTGTACAAAAGTCTTGAAATATGCCGCCATTACCTACTATCACGCCAACCGCCGCCGAAAGGCGCATGAAGTGTCCTTTTCTTCCCTACTGGAAAAGGATTTAGCCGAGGTCAGTACCACAGACCGCTACCCTTGTATGCTTTACTATTTCCAAGTGAGGGAATGGCTTGTTGAGGTGCAGAGTGAGCCGTTGGGGAACGCCATAGGACGGCTTACCCCGTACAGACGGGAAATCATCTTGCTGTCCTATTTCTTAGGCTTCAAGAACAAAGAGATTGCCGCCCTCTACGGCTGTAACCCTAAAAATATCAGCTACCACAAAATGAGGGCTGTCCGGCAGATACGGGCAGAAATGGAGGTGCGCCGCCATGAGTAGGAAATACAAAGACCGCTATCTGCCCGTTGAGGTAATCATAGCCGCCACACAGGGAGAAGCCGCCGCCATTCAGACGGTATTGAAAACTTATGAAAGCTATATCCGCAACAAATGTATCAAGACAGTTTATGATGAAAGGGGGCTTGTGCATTACGGGATAGACACCGATAAAAAAGACTTCATGGAACGCCGCTTAATTCATGCTGTCGTGGAGAATTTCAAGATAAACAGATAAGGCGGCAGGACAGACAGGGGCAGTCAGAAAAAAGCTGATTGCCCTTGTTGAATAGGGATAGAAAACACAGGCGAGGTGTGGTAAGATAAGGACATCAAAACGGAGTTTATAAGGAGGTCTTTTGAAAGTGGAAGAATTAAAAATGATTATGGAAAAGTTTGTGGCTTCTGGTTGGGATTTAATTGCAAATCCGGCACAAGCATGGTTAGACGGTAAAGGTAATACCGAAGCCCTCATAACAGCAATAAAACAAGCTGATAAAGAGTGCGGCAGTTGTGGTTGCGACCTTGACCCCTTGTATAAAAAAGCGTTGGAGATATTAAACGCATAATAATTAAATAACCGCTACCCTCACAGTAGCACCACCGAGCAGGAAATCCCGAAACGGACTTCCTGCTTTTCTTATGCCCG
This sequence comes from Zhenpiania hominis, assembly GCF_014333425.1. Taxonomy (GTDB): domain Bacteria; phylum Bacillota; class Clostridia; order Peptostreptococcales; family Anaerovoracaceae; genus Hominibacterium; species Hominibacterium hominis. Next base: position 242,314 of record NZ_JACRYT010000001.1, read on the forward strand.
AAATCAGAAAGGAGATTGTAACCATGACAGACATTGAAGAAAAGATTGCAAAAGCCGAGGAAGAAATCCGGCAGTTGCAGAACAGAAAGCGGAAACTTCTCAATCAGAAAAAGGACGCAGAACGCAAGGCAAGGACACACCGCCTTATTGAGCGTGGGGCGATACTGGAAAGCCTGTTGGAGAAGCCGGAACAGTACAGCAACGACCAGATAAAGGGCTTGTTAGAGGTTGCTTTTCAGACCGCACAGGCACAGGAACATTTACGGAAAATCGGGGAAGAAAACGGGGAGAATTAAATCTCCCTTGCTTGACAAGGGCGCACTTATACACCTTTACAGGTGTGTGCGCTCTGCCGAGGGCTTTTATCAGCGTTCCGCTGATACAGGGGAGCTACACTCCCCTGCGGGAATTTCATTCCCTACCCCTTGTGTACTTCACGCCAGACGATACCCTGCTTTGCAGTCTATCGTCTGCCATGAAGTCTGAATATGCCGCCCGAAAGGAGGTTGACAGCGTGGCGATATATCATTGCAGTATTAAGATAATCAGCAGAGGGAAAGGCAAGTCAGCCGTTGCCGCCGCCGCTTACCGAAGCGGGGAAACCCTCACAAACCACTATGACGGCGTTACGCATGACTTTACAAGGAAAGGCGGTATCGTGCATACGGAAATCCTCTTGCCGCCCCATGCGCCGCCGGATTTTGCAGACCGTTCTATCCTTTGGAACAGCGTGGAGAAAATCGAAAAAGCCAAGAACTCACAGCTTGCAAGGGAGATTGAAATTGCCTTGCCCGTAGAACTGGACAGGGAACAGCAGATACAGCTTATACGGGAATATGTGAAAGAAAATTTTGTGTCCGTTGGAATGTGCGCCGACTTTGCCATTCACGATAAACAGGACGGAAACCCTCACGCCCATATCATGCTTACCATGCGCCCGTTGGAGCAGTCCGGCGAGTGGGGAGCGAAGTCAAAAAAGGAATATCTTTTAGACAAGGACGGTCAGCGTATCAAGCTGAAAAACGGCACATTCAAGAGCCGCAAGGTTGATACGGTTGACTGGAACAGCCAGGAGAAAGCCGAGGTATGGCGGCAGGCGTGGGCGGATATTGCAAACCGCTATCTTGCGGCGCAGGACAGACCAGAGCGCATAGACCACCGTTCCTATAAGCGGCAAGGCATAGAGCAGATACCTACCGTCCACATGGGCGTTGCCGCCACCCAAATGGAGCGCAGAGGGATTGTGACGGAGAAAGGCGAGCATAACAGAGAGATACGGGAGCAAAACCGACTGTTAAAGGAAGTCAAACGCCGGATTGCCGCCCTCACAGCATGGATAAAAGAAAAGGCTTCACAGGCAAAGGAAAATCAATCGGTCAATCCTTTCCCTTCCGCTCCTATCCCTTCCGAGCGTTCCGAACAGCCGCCTACCCTTTTAGAATTGCTTAACCGAGCCTATACAGAAGCCGCCAAGCCGCAGAGCCGGTACGGAAAAATCCAAGACTTGAAGCTGTACGCAAAGGCGTTTCAATTCTTGCAGAGCAGGAATATCACTACCCTTGTGCAGTTGCAGGAGGTTGTGTCGGATATGAAAAAGCGGTACTGGAATACCAACGGGGAAATCAAGCAGACGGAAAAGCTACTCCATGAGCGCAAGGAACTGATAAGCCAAGCCGAGAAATATCTGGAACACCGCCCCACCTACAAGGCGTATATGCAGACCAAGCCCAAGAAGCAGGAGGATTTTTTTGAAAGCAACCGAGCCGCATTGATTTTGTATCAGAGTGCCGAGCGTTATCTCAAAGAGCATTTAGGGAAAGACAACGTGCTGAAGCCGAAAGCATGGAAAGCCGAGGTTGCCGACCTTACCCAAAAGAAAAGCCGCTTGTACGGCAGTTTGCAGACCTTGAAAGCGGAGGTGCAGGAAGCCGAAGCAGTCAAGAAATGCGTGGAACAGGCGGTACAGCCGGAGCAGACCAGAGCCAAGACGCAGAACAAACGGCGTGATATGGAATTGTGATTGCGCCGGATAAGTGGTATAATGGCGGTATTGAAAGGCAACAAAAATAGAATTGAGGTAAAATAAAAATGGTTGAATTACATGGAAAAGCACCATATAAGACCGTTTTAATTCATGGAGGTCCTGGGGCAATAGGTTCTTTAAAAACCTGTTCAGAAGAATTGAGCAGATTGACGGAAAGGGGAGTTGTTGAAGCATTGCAATCCCAATATTCTATAGCTGAATTGATTGAAGAATTATATTTGCAGATTATAGAATATTGCCAAGAAAAACCGACTTTAATCGGTCACTCATGGGGAGCATGGTTAGCTGTTTTATTTGCAGAAAAATATCCAAAGCTATGTAAAAATATTATCTTAGTTGGTTGCCCGCCACTTGCAGATAAATATGTTAAAGAAATATCTTTGCGAAGATTGCGAAATCTTTCGGGCGAAGAAAGTAAAATCTTTCAGAGAATGATAGATAATGTGGCTACTGATGAAGATATAAAAAAGATACCCAGTATTTTAGAAAAATCGGATAATTATTACCTTGAAAGCAGCGAAAAACTCATAGTAGATAAAGCAGATAATGAAATGTATAACAGAATTTGGAACGAGGCTACTAAGTTAAGGACGAATGGAGCATTATTGACAGCGTTTAAGAATATTCAGAGCAAACTATTTTTAATACAGGGAGTATGCGACCCTCACCCGATAGAAGGAGTAATTAAACCGTTAGAAGAAAACGGTATTTCATGCAAAACTTATATTTTAGAAAAATGCGGTCACAATCCATTCATGGAGAAATATGCAAAAGAAAAATTTTATGATATTCTTCAAGCTATTATATAACTCCCTGTTTGTCACTTTGAAAATGCCTTGTATTGTTACGCATTAGGCGGCTTCAAACGCCTATTCTACAAGGCTTTTTAAGCGTCAAAATCGCAAAGACGATATTTTATACCTTTACCCTCAAAAATGGGCTTCTATTGCGTAACGCAGCCACTAAAAAACTGAATAACTGCTACCCTCACAGTAGCACCACCGAGCAGGAAATCTTGAAAAAAAGGACTTCCTGCTTTTTCTTTTGCCAAAATCAGAAAGGAGAGCCTATGCAGGAAAACACACAAACAGCCATTAAGACCACTGCCGCCCCGAAGCCGCATACCGTCAAGCGGAAAATCGGCAAGACCACCTATGAATTATCGCTTCATTTCAGCCAGACAAGCACAGAGCGCATGAGCGATAAAGTCATGCGGCTACTGGAAAATGACCTGTCCGCAAAGAAATGAGGAAAACTTTTCTCTATGTCCTTGACAAACAGACCGAAAGGGGACTATCCTTGTGGAGTGCGGCAAGATGCTCCAGCGGGGTGCGCCCAAGCTGGGCAAGGACGGCAAGCCCGTGAAGGACAAAAACGGTAAGGTCATTTACGAGCCGTACCGGATCAAAGTCCTGAACACCATCAACTTCAAAAAGTCGATGCACTATAACCCTTTCGCCTACATCCACTCGGAGAAGGACATCTTGAAGCTGGTCACGACCCTGATTGCAAATACCAAGGGCGAGGGCAAGGCCGGGGACGATTTCTGGGTGAAGGCTGAGACCCTGCTGTACTGCGCTCTCATCGGGTACATCCACTACGAGGCTCCGGTAGAGGAACAGAACTTTTCCACCCTGATCGAGATGATTAACAGCATGGAAGTCAGAGAAGATGATGAGGAATATAAAAATGCCGTTGACCTGATGTTCGACGAGCTGGAATCCCGCAAGCCCAACCACTTTGCGGTGCGGCAATACAAGAAATATAAGCTGGCGGCGGGAGATGTATGCTCTAAGTGACTTCTTAATCATGGTTTTTGTCATGGTTAGTGAAGCAGTCACTTAGAGCATTTTCATCTCAGGAGGTACAGCCATGAGAAACGAGAAAATCACCCCACTGTATGAGCGTTTGAGCCGCGATGATGAGTTACAGGGCGAGAGCAATTCAATCTCCAACCAGAAAAAGATGTTAGAGGAGTTTGCCCGCCGGAATGGGCTGCCGAACCCCACCCACTTCACCGATGACGGCGTATCGGGAACCCGTTTTGACCGCCCCGGCTTTCTGGCGATGATGGAGGAAGTCGAGGCCGGACGGGTGGAGGCCATCGTCATAAAGGACATGAGCCGCCTGGGGCGCGACTATCTGAAAGTCAGTCAGGTCATGGAGATTTTGCGGCAGCGTGGTGTCCGGCTGATCGCCATCAATGACGGTGTGGACAGTCTGAAAGGTGACGACGATTTTACTCCGTTCCGCAACATCATGAACGAGTTTTACGCCCGTGACACCAGCCGGAAAATCCGCTCCGTGTTCAAGTCAAAGGGCATGAGCGGCAAGCACCTGACCGGCACCGTCATTTATGGCTACCTGTGGGACGAAAAGCGGGAACACTGGCTTGTTGACGAAGAAGCCGCCGAAGTAGTGCGACATATTTTCGCGCTTGCGATGGAGGGCTACGGCCCCTATCAGATTGCAACCAAGCTGTCAGAAGAAAAAATCGAAATACCCGCCGTTCACCTTGCCCACTATGGCGAGGGAGTGAACAAAAATAAGACCTTTGCGGATATTTACCGTTGGAGTGCCTCTACCGTTGTTGAAATCCTAAAAAAGCGTGAGTATTTAGGTCATACGGTCAATTTTAAGACCCGCAAGCACTTTAAGGACAAGAAAAGCCACTATGTTGACGAAAGCGAATGGACGATTTTCGAGAATACCCATGAGGCCATCATCGACCAGGAAACCTTTGACAATGTGCAGCATATCCGGGGAAACGCCAGACGCTACCCGGACGGCTTTGGGGAGGCCCATCCCTTGACCGGCCTGATGTACTGCGCCGACTGCGGCGGCAAGATGTATGTTCACCGTACCTACAACGGCAAGCGCGTCCCGCAGTACACTTGCGGCCAGTATGGGAAGTACCCTATCGGCTCCCTTTGCCCTACACAGCACCGTATCAAGGCCGAAGCTGTTCTGACCCTGATTGCCGATATGCTCCGGGCCATCGCGGAGTATTCTAAAAATGACCGGGCTGAGTTCATCCGCACCGTCCAGGAAACGCAGGCCGCCCAGCAGACCGCCGATATATCCAAGAAACGGAAACGGCTGGCCGCCGCTCAAAAGCGGGCCGGAGAACTGGAACGGCTGATTTGCAAAATCTATGAGGACAACGCCCTGGGTAAGCTGCCGGACGCCCGGTATGAGGCCCTGGACGCACAGTACGCCAAAGAGCAGGACGCCCTTAATGCGGAAATCGCGGAACTGGAAAAGGCCGTTACCGGCTATGAGCAGAGCCGGAAATCTGCGGAGAAGTTTATCGCCCTGATTGACAAGTATGAGAATTTCGACACGCTGACAAATACCATGCTCAACGAGTTTGTAGAGAAAATCCTTGTCCATGAACGCGCCCGCAAAGGCAGCCAGGACACCACGCAGGAGGTTGAAATCTATTTCAATTTTGTGGGCCGGTATATCCCGCCCGCCTTGCAGCCGGTTCCCCTGACCCCGGAGGAACAGGAAGAACTGCGGAAGAAGGAGGAACGCAAGGACAGGCTTCACCAGAACTACTTGCGCCGCAAGGCAAGCGGCAAGCAGAAGGAATGGGAAGAACGCTATAACGCCAAGCGCAAGGCAAAAATGGAGGCGGCAAAGGCCGCAATCCGGGCCGAGGACATGGAGAAGGGCATTTTTACCACCGTCAGCCAGTTACCCAGGCAGGAGCCACGCAAGGCAACCGTATCGGCCAGTGCCGCAGTTTAACCATCACAGTGCAAAGGAGGACGAACATGAACAAATTGACTTACACCCGCTGCGGGGATTACTACATCCCCGACCTGAAACTTTCCGAGCAGCCGGAGGTCCCCATTGGCAAGTATGGCCGTATGCGGCAACGCTACCTGAAGGAACACTGGCCCGGCCTTTACAGCAGCTTGATTTTGAGCGAAAAGCTGTACCCGCACCTGTTGGAGATTGACCGGGCGGCGCGTGAACGGATGGATGCCATGCTGCCACGCATGATGGAGGCGGCGGGCGTTACCGAGGAACTGAAAGCCCGTGACCCCATGCGCTGGGTGGAGCTGATGAACACGCTGAAAGCGCAGGCGGAGGAAATAATCTATTACGAACTAATTTTAGAAAGTTGAATAACTAAAAATGCGAAAAAATTGACGTAACCAATGAAATTATAGTCTGTTTGGTTACGTCAATTTTTTATCGAAACACGAAATCTATGTGGCCCTCTTGACAACTTTGATTTCTTTGATATAATTAAAACAGCGTTTTTAATACAATGTTTTTGAAACGATGTTTTAAAAGAAAGGTAGGCAATCAATGGCAAGCAGAATCGAAGAATTTGATGAGAAGATTCTTGCCTGCGCGAAAGAAGAATTTTTAGAAAAAGGCTATACAGATGCCTCGATCCGGACGATTGCTCAAAACGCCGGTGTCAGTACCAGCACAATATATACGCGGTATTCGGATAAAGAGGGATTATTCCGATTTCTTGTTGAACCAGCAGCTAACGGCCTGAAAGAGCTGCTAAGGCAATCATTAAGCAGCTTTTCTTCTTTGACGGAGCGCGAGCAAAACGAAAAATTTATGGAGTATTCAGACCGTGGCTTTGAACTTGTGATTGCATATATCTATGAATATTTTTCTGAATTTAAGTTGCTGATTACCGGAGCGCCGGGGAATTATTATCAGGAATTTTTGGAAGGTTTAGTGGAACTGGATACGGATTGTACAAAGAAATTTTTGATTCGGGTTGGAAGTAAAGCTATGTCGGAAGGGCGAATTACAGATGGATTCTTACACGTTGTTTCCAGTGCTTTTTACTCTGGCATATTTGAAGTGGTAATTCACGACATGCCGATGGAAGAAGCAAAGAAGTATATCAATGAGCTACGCGCTTTTTATGGGAATGGCTGGAAAGAATATTATCGAAAATAGGAAAGAAGGTGCGAAGGAAATGCAGAAAACAGAAGGTTTTTGTGTGGACGAAAGTGGATGGATACACTGCCCTTTTTGTAAATGCAGAACACGGACAAAGATACGGGCAGATACTTCATTGAGGAACTTTCCAATATTTTGTCCCAAATGCAAGCAGGAATGTTTGATAGATGTTGACAATATGAAAATACGATTATCAGTAGTGCCAGACGCTAAGACGCAGAGCCGATAATTTGTTTGTGTAAATCACATGACAGATTATCGGCTTATTCTTTTAAATTAGAGTTAGCTCTTTCTAACCAAAGGAGGGATTTATATGAATCAGTCGCAGGGCGGAAATCCATTTGGCAGGCTTGTAGAGTTTGCCAGACCGCATAAGACTGGCTACATCGTTTCTGTTGTTCTTGCTGTATTGGGAGTTGCCTTTGGTATCGTTCCCTATTTTGCAACAGCCAGAATGACGATTGAGTTACTCTCCGGAAATCGGGATTTATCATTTTACATGGTATGGTGTTTGATTTCCGGCGGCTGCTTTGTCTTAAAAGCAATATTAATGGGAATATCCACGAGGGCATCCCATGAAGCAACCTTTGAAGTGCTGTCGGAGGCAAGGCGGAAAATTGCTTCAAAACTTACTAGAGTGCCTATGGGCTATATTCTCAATACTCCGTCCGGGCAGCTAAAAAATGGCATGGTGGAACGCATTGAACAGTTAGAGGTTCCCCTTGCTCATGTAATCCCGGAAATGACTTCCAATCTTCTTGTACCAATCGCAATCATCATTTACCTGTTCATTCTGGACTGGAGAATGGCGTTAGTATCGCTGATTACGATTCCGGTTGGAATGATGTGCTACATGGGAATGATGAAAGAATATCCCAAGAAGTATGGGGAAGTTGTAAAAGCCGGAAATCACATGAGCGCAACAACGGTAGAATATATCAACGGTATTGAAGTCATTAAAGCATTTAACCAAGCAGATAATTCCTATCAGAAATTTACAGATGCCGTCCATGCAAATGCAGACCTAATCTTAGACTGGATGAAAGATACACAAAAGTATTCAGCGGTTATGATGAGTGTATGGCCTGCGGCACTGATTAGTGTACTTCCCGTTGGATGTCTGTTTTACATGAATGGTTCCCTGTCAGCCGCAACCTTTATTACGGTAACTGTCCTGTCATTGGGAATTGCAGGCCCGCTTGTAGCCGCAATGTTCTTTACCGATGATATTGCAAAAATAGGCACTGTAATGGGTGAGATTGACGGTATATTAAACCAGCCGGAGCTTATCCGGCCAGAGGAAAAATGCGATTTGCAAAATCTTGATATTTCTCTGGAAAATGTCCATTTTGCATACGAGGAAAAAGAGGTATTGAAAGGAATTGATCTGACAATTCCACAGGGAAAAATCACAGCTTTTGTAGGGCCGTCCGGCAGCGGAAAATCAACGATTGCAAAATTGATTGCGTCTTTTTGGGATGTGACCGGTGGCCTGATTACAATTGGTGATAGAAGCATAAAAGAAATTTCTACCGACCAACTGAACGATTTGATTTCCTATGTATCGCAGGACAATTATCTGTTTAACGATACGGTGCGTAACAATATCCGTATGGGCAAGCCGGAGGCAAGCGATTCCGAAGTGGAACAGATTGCAAAGGCTTCCGGCTGCCATGAGTTTATTATGAATCTTGAACATGGATATGAAACCGTGGTTGGCGGTGCCGGAGGGCATTTGTCAGGGGGAGAACGCCAGAGAATTGCGATTGCCAGAGCTATGCTGAAAAACGCCCCGATTGTAATTCTTGATGAAGCAACTTCCTATACTGACCCGGAAAATGAAGCGGTAATACAGGAAGCCATCAGCCGACTAACAAAGGGCAAAACATTGATTGTAATTGCTCACCGCCTGTCAACAATAACGGACTCAGACCAGATTGTTGTTGTGAAGGATGGAATGATTCAGGCAAAGGGAACGCATGAGGAATTGTTAAAAGAGTGCAGTCTTTATCATACGATGTGGACGACTCACATGGACGCAAAGGAGGTGAAAACAGCATGATACGTTCTTTTCGTAAATTTTTTGAATTTGCAGGTCGTCAGAGCCGGAATTGGTATTTGGGTCTCTTTTATGAAATCATACGCTGCATTTTAGAAGCTCTGCAATTTGCCGCTCTTCTGGTAGTTTTGGATGGATTGGTTCGTGACAATATTACAGCACAGACCGCGCTTCTTGCCTTTGGCATTATGTTAGTCAGTGTGATCGGCACCATTATTTTCTGGTATCTGGCGCATGGCAAAGAAGGCGAAGGCAGCTACCGGATGTGTGAGGACAAGAGGATTCAAATTGGCAACCGCATGAAATATATGCCAATGGGTTATTTCAACAGCCATAGTCTTGGCAACCTCACATCCGTTTCAACAGCGACCATGAGTGACCTTGAAAGTATGTCCTTTGCTATCATCGTGCGGACTTTGGTTGGTGTAATCCACGCCAGTATCTTTTCTATTGCCATGTGCTACTTTAGCTGGAAGATTAGTTTGATCTTTTTGGCTGGCGTTATTTTGTTCATGGTAATTAACACAATGCTCCTGCGCTGCTCCAAAAGATTATCTCCAAAACGGTTAGAGGCACAAACAGAATTTATGGACGCCGTATTGGAATATATACAGGGAATGGGCGTTGTGCGGGCGTTCCACATGGCAAAGCAGTCCAACACTACGCTGGAAAAATCCATTGATGAAACACAGAAGAAGAACCAGCTTATTGAAAGGCAGAGGATTCCCTATATAGCTGCCGAGCAGGTTGTCCTTCGGATTGCCAGTGCCGCCGCTGCTTTCTGCTCTATCGCTCTTTTTATAAACGGCACGCTGGAATTAACATATTGTCTGATAATCTTAGTATCGGCGTTCATGGTATATAGCCAGTTGGAAAGCGCGGGAGAAATGTTCTTTATGCTTTCAATGATCGACGCTTCTATTGATCGTGTGGAGGAAATCAACCAAAGTCCTCAGATTGACATTGACGGCAAAGAGCAGACCCCAGACCGACTGGATATTGAAATGCAGGATGTGAGTTTTTCCTACGGGGATAAAAAAGTGATCGACCATGTATCGCTTACCATCCCACAAGGAACCACAACGGCGATAGTCGGTCCGTCGGGTTCCGGAAAAACAACACTGGTAAATCTAATCGCACGCTTTTGGGATGTTGATAGCGGAAGTGTCCGTATCGGTGGCATTGATGTCAAAGATTACAAGCTGGACAGCCTAATGAAAAATATCAGCATGGTATTCCAGAATGTGTATCTGTTCCCGGACACGATTGAGAACAATATCAAATTCGGTTCCCCTAACGCCACCCATGAAGATGTCGTGAAGGCAGCAAAAGCAGCAAGGTGCCATGACTTCATCTCAGCATTGCCGGAGGGGTACCAGACGGTGATCGGGGAAAGTGGCGCAACTATTTCCGGCGGCGAAAAGCAGAGGATTTCTATTGCAAGAGCAATTATGAAAGACGCTCCTATCATTATTCTGGACGAAGCCACGGCAAATGTCGATCCTGAAAATGAGGCGGAGCTTCAGAGAGCGATTGAAGCATTGACACGGGGAAAGACAATCATTATGATTGCCCATCGTTTAAAAACCGTAAAGAATGCGGATCAAATCATTGTTATCGACCATGGTAAAATCTCTCAGCAAGGTACGCATGATGAGCTTATCAAACAAGCAGGCATTTATGCGGATTTTGTTGGCATGAGAGAAAAAGCTATCGGTTGGAAAATCAAGGCGAACAGCCTTGCATAAAAGAAAGGAGTCCCTACAATGGACAAGAAAAAATTGAATGCGAAAGACTTTATCAACATCGGTATTTTTACTGTCATCTACTTTGTGATGTTCTTTATCACGGGTATGCTGGGTTACATCCCTATCTTTGCAGTTATTATTCCATTAGTACTGGGAATACTGGGCGGCATCCCGTTCATGCTGTTTCTGACAAAGACTGGGAAATTCGGTGCGGCAACCATTATGGGTACGCTGGTCAGCGTCCTCTGTTTTCTGATGGGACAAAGCTGGATTTCGATTCCGTTTGGAATCGTATTCGGTTTCCTGGCTGATTTGATCTTTAAGGCTGGCGAATATAAAAGTTGGAAATATACTGTACTGGGATATTGCGTGTTTACCGAATGGGTGATCGGCTCCATGCTGCCTATGTGGATTATGAGAGATACTTTCTTTGAGGCGTACAGAAGCAGCGGAGGAACAGATGAATACATTAGTACCTTGATGAGTCTTACTGCAAATTGGATGCTTCCAGTAGTCATTGTTTTAGGCATCGTTGGCGGAGTGATCGGCGCTTATTTAGGCAAGGCAATTTTGAAGAAGCATTTTGTAAAGGCGGGCATTGTCTAATGAAACCAGAATTACTACTGTCAGTCGATTCGGAGCGACGTTTCTGGCTTGACCCAAGAACAAAGCTATATATGCTGGTAATATTCAGTATTGTAATGATTGACGGAAAAACGGACGGTATTAGTTTCTGGCTAAAGCCGGTTCTGGCATTAGTACCCTTTTTTCTCCTGCTTTCGGGCAGGAGGAAAAAGGCTGCCATTATTTATCTGATTGTTTTTATTGTTTCATGGACGGTAAACATATTTCTTGTTCCGTATATGGGACTGATAGGGACAATTATTATATCGCTGCTGGCTCAATTTGGAACAAGATGGTTTCCCAGCGCCATGATGGGCTACTATCTTCTTTCTACCACAAAGGTTAGTGAATTTGTCCTTGCCATGCAACGTATGCATATACCAGAAGCACTTATTATTCCATTTTCTGTTATGTTCCGGTTCTTCCCTACAATTTCCGAAGAAGCGGAATCTATTGGAAACGCTATGCGTATGAGAGGAATTACGGGGAAAAATTTTTTTAAGAATCCACAAGCAGTATTAGAATATCGAATTGTCCCCCTTATGATGTCCGTAGTAACAATAGGAAATGACTTGTCTGCGGCAGCTTTGACAAGGGGATTAGGAAACGGCAAAAAGCGTACAAGCATTTGCAGGATTGGTTTCCGTTGGAAAGATTTTGCGCTTATGCTCATTGTTACTGCCGCCCTGTTGGTGTTCCTGCTTTTTTCAGGAGGGCTGAAATGATAGAGTTTAAGGATGTGTCCTTTCAATATGAGCAAGGCAGTTCCAAAGGAAAAATCGAAAATATAAATTTGACAATCCATGACGGCGAGGTTGTTTTGATCTGCGGAGAATCCGGCTGCGGAAAGACAACACTTACCCGTTTAATAAATGGGCTTATCCCGCATTATTACGAGGGGACGCTTACCGGTCAGACGATTGTGGAAGGGATAGATGTAAAAAATGTATCTCTGTATGCATTGTCCGGCGTTGTTGGCTCCGTCTTTCAGAATCCAAGAACACAGTTTTTTACGGTGGATACCACCAGCGAAATTGCGTTTGGATGCGAGAATTTGGCAATCAGTGCAGATGAAATCAATTTGCGGATAGAAAAAACGGCAGGCGCATTAAAAATTGAAGATTTATTGAATCGGAGCCTGTTTGCACTATCCGGCGGCGAAAAACAGAAAATTGCCTGTGCGTCCGTTTCCGCAATGGAGCCCGATATATTTGTACTGGACGAGCCATCTTCCAATTTAGATATTAAATCAATCAGAGAATTAAAAAATGTATTGCGGGAATGGAAAACACAAGGGAAAACGATTGTGATTGCGGAACACCGCCTGTATTACCTGATGGATATTGCAGACCGCGTTTTGTATATGCAGGACGGACAAATAAAAGAAAACCTTTCCATCTCTGACTTCAAAAAGAAATCTACGGATGAATTGCACACGCTGGGTCTTAGAGCTTTACAATCCGAAGATTTTAGCAAAATGCAAAGCGTAGTGTGTGCGACAAAGCAACTATATATCAGGGACTTTGAAGCCTCTTATAAAAATGCTTCCGATGGGAGAAAGAAAAAGCGAAAGGTGCTGGATATATCAGAGTTGATGATACCGCAAGGTGCGGTGGTTGGTGTAATCGGAAACAATGGAGCCGGGAAAACTACTTTTGCTTACAATCTATGCGGATTGCTCCGAACCGCAAAAGGCTACATGAGCATGAATGGAAAAACTTATATGCAAAACCAAAGACTCAAGACCTGTTATATGGTTATGCAGGATGTAAACCACCAGCTTTTTACGGAAAGCGTAATGGATGAAATTTTGCTTGGTCTGGATAATTCGGATGTGGGAAAAGCGACATCTGAGGCAGAATGTATTATGGAAAGCCTACATATTTCAGAATTTAGAAATGCCCATCCAATGTCATTGTCTGGAGGTCAGAAGCAACGGGTAGCTATTGCCAGCGCGATTGCGTCCAATAAGCAGGTTATTATCTTTGACGAGCCTACAAGCGGGTTGGATTATCGGCACATGAAAAAAGTAGCAGGAAATTTGAGGGAATTAAGTTCACTGGGGAAAACACTGTTTATCGTTACTCATGACCCTGAACTGATCGCGGAGTGCTGCAATTACTTTATCTTTATTGAGAACGGAAAAGTGTTATGGAGTGACGGCTGGAACAGAATAAGCCGAGAACGGTTGCAAAGGTTCTTTGCCTTTGAAGGTGATTAAAATGAAACTTCATGCGTCCGGGGAGGACTACCTGGAAACCATCCTTGTTCTCCAAAAGGAACTCGGTATGGTGCGCTCCGTAGATGTGGCCCGGCACATGGAGGTGTCAAAGCCCAGCGTGTGCCATGCAGTGGCTACCTTGCGGGACGGCGGCTTTCTCACAATGGACGAAGATCACTTTCTCCATCTGACCGATGTGGGCCGCGAGGTTGCCGAAAAAATCTATGAGCGCCATTGTTTCTTTACCGAGCAGCTTATCGCCGCAGGCGTTGACCCCAAAATTGCGGAGGCCGACGCCTGCCGGATTGAACACATTATCAGCGATGAGAGCTTTTCGCGGCTGAAAGAGGCAGCCGCACAAGAGCAAGAATAAACCGAATAAGACAAGCTATCCTGCCCCGCTAAACGGGGAAAGAAAAAAACCGTTGCAGGGCAGGTAGCTTCGTGCGCCCATAATGGATTTTCAGGGTACTGCGGCGGTTTTGAGTAACATCAAGGCCGCCGTTCCTTATGCCCTCGACAAAGGAGTGACGCCTATACGCTGACACGGCGGCTTTAGGAGAGAGCCGCCATGAAGCACACTGACCGCCGACAAATTCAGACGATATTTGCACTATCGTCAAAAAAAGCCCGGCCACCAAACAGGCCCCGTCTGGCAGCCAGTGCGAAAATTGTCACAATGTAACTGAATACCGTATTTTTTGCGCTCGAATAGCTTTCTGCTGTCCGGGCGTTTTTTCATACCTGTGGGGCCGGAACATCGGGCCAACATGGCCCGAACCCTGTCCCCGGTGCCGTTCCCCGCCGCCCCGTTCAGATTTTCCCGCAAAAATCTGAACGGAGGAAAGGCCGATGGAAGTCACCATCAATTATAACGGACAAGCTGTGCTGCAAGACTTTATCCGGGAGTAGTTTGTGGCCGATGGAATGTGCGCCGACGCAGCCATCCACGACACCGACGGTCACAACCCTCATGCCCACATTCTCTTGACGGTGCGCCCGTTGGACGAACAAGGCAAGTGGCAGTACAAGACCGAGAAGGAATATCTCTGCATGAAAAACGGCGAGGAACGCGGTTTTACTGCCGCTGAGTTCCGGACGGCGCAGGCTGATGGCTGGGAGAAGCAATATCCCTACAAGGTCGGCAGAAAGAAGGTGTACATGACACCATCTGCTGCTGAGACGCAGGGGCTTGTCCGGGCTGACAAGCATCCCAAAAGCACCCGCTATGGCAGGCAGAACCCCATCTCCGAACGCTGGAACAGTGAGGAGCAGCTTGTGGCATGGCGGGCGGCGTGGGCTGACGTGTCTAACCGCTATCTGGAACGTGCGGGACGGGAGGAACGCATTGACCACCGAAGCAACGCCGCGCGGGGTATTGATGAGATTCCCACCATCCATGAGGGCGTGGCGGCGCAGGCGTTGGAGCGCAAGGGAATCATTTCTGACCGCTGCGAGATCAACCGGCAGATCAAGGCAGACAATGCGATGCTGCGGGAATTAAAAGCTGAAATTAAGAAACTGGCCGCATTAGTTGCCCGCACCGTTCCTGCCATAGCAGAAGGGCTGGAGAAGCTGCGCAGCCGTGTGCTGATCTACTGTTATCAGCTCTCTCACATTTGCAGTGGCAAATCTCATATTCAAAAATCTCTTGCCGTATGGAAGCCAGAACTGGAGCGTTACACCGGTCTGGTGCAGCAAATCAAGGCAAAAAGCAAAGAGCGCAAAACACTGGTTGCCGAGAAAAAGGAATTGCCAATATACCATGTAAAACGCCACAAGGCGCTGGCTGTCCGCATTGCCGAGCTGAAAGCGCAGGCTGCGGATTTTGACCCGGTAGAGCTGTACAAAGCACGGCAGGTCATCCGTCCTGCGCAGGAAAAGGCGGCAGAACAGCAGTTAGAGGATGCCATGCACGAGAAGCCTTCTCTTATTATGCTGCTCAGCGCCAAGCAGGAAACATCCCACCTGCTTGGCGCGGATGCAGAAGAACGGCAGGCGCGACAACTCATTATGCACAGAAATCAAGAGCAGTATCGAAATTCTCTCAGTAAACGAAAAAGAAATGACCCTGAGCGGTAATCATGTATAAAGACGGTGGCTCATACGAGTCGCCGTCTCTATACATGGGGCATGTCGTTGAGCGTTGTGCAGATCGTTCCATAGGAAGATTATTGCAGATATTATATGTCGTTCATGTTGTGTTAATTCCTGCTTTTTTCTTGTAATCAATCCATCCGTGCAATATGAAACAAAATGGGTATCAGAACGCAGCGTTTGGATGCTTCGCTCTGATGCCCTTTTACGATATAGTTTCTTTTACCGCGGCGACAACGATTACCGGAATTCCAGCGTCTCTTTCTGCAACGCTGCACCCCTTTTGATTAGTGATTTTTTCTCCGCACCTCTTGCAAAACAGAAAAAAGCGCGGTATAATATGACCAGAAGAACCGAAACGGTCATATTTCAAGGAGGGTGCGACCTTGGCTTTTACCGATTACGAGACTGAGCAGCTCCGCAAGGCGTTGCTGAAGGAAACGAGACATTGTGCTGTCACGCTGGGGATGAAGAAAACCTCCGTAGAGCAGCTGACGAAGGCGGTCGGCATTGCAAAGGGCTCGTTCTATAAATTCTACGAATCCAAAGAAATGCTTTTTTTCGCGGTTTTGGAGAACGTTCACTCCGAGCTTTACGGAGTGGCTGACCATGCACTGAGCGAAGCAAACGGCTTGCCGCCGTCGGAGCGTGCGGCAAAGGCGGTTCTTGCCGTCTGCCGGCGGCTGTCCGATACCGGCGACATGGTTTTCATTGAACATGACGCCAAGTTGCTTTTACAGAGATTGCCGGAGGGCGTCAAAAAGGAACATTACCACGATGACGAAACGCATATTCGTCAGCTCTTGGAAAAATATGATTTGATGCCAAAGCGCGGCGCCTCTTTGGCTGCCGCGACGGTGCGGGGACTGATCCTCACAGTTTCCCATAAGGAGCAGATTGGGGAGTTGTATCCGCAGGTGCTGGAAGCACTGGTGTACGGCGCTTGCAGGGAGTTATTTAAATAAGCGGAAGGCCGCAGAGATGCGGCTTTTCCAAGGTGTAATGGTTAGCGCAATCTAACCGCTCGGATGCACGCATCGGTTAGGTTAATCTAACATCGAAAGGAATGATAGCGATGCAGGAACACAAGGACTTCTGGGACAAAAATGCCGGTCGGTACGACCGCTTTATGCGAAAGGATCGGGCGGCGTATGACGAGATGTATGAGTTGATCCGGTCAATTGTGCGGCATAAAACGGTGCTGGAGCTGGCGACCGGCACGGGATTGATTGCAAAACACATCGTGAACGCGGCGGCACACATCGAGGCGACGGACGCCTCTGCGGAGATGATCGCCGAGGCGAAGCGGGATAACCGCTCTGCCAAGCTGCACTTCTCCGTGCAGGATATGTTCCGCCTGCCCTATGCGAACCAGTCCTTTGATGTAGTGATCGTGTCCAACGCGCTGCATATCGTGCCGCAGCCGGAAAAAGCCCTGCAAGAGATAAAACGGGTACTGAAAGACGACGGCACGCTCATCGCGCCGACCTTCACCCACGCGGGAAACTCGTTTTCCGGCAAGGTCAAAGCCTTTTTCATGAAACTGGCAGGCTTTCCTCTCCACAGCAGATGGACGAGCGCGGAATACCTGCGCTTTCTAAGTCAGAATGGCTGGACGGTGCGGAAAAGCGCTGTTCTAAAGGCGTCCTTCCCGCTGACCTATGCGGAATGTGTGAAATCGGAGGTGTGATAAGATGTCATTTTTTGAGAACACCAGAAAGCCTGTGGGGCTTGGCGGGAAAATCATGGTCGCCATGATGAACCTGGGGCACAGTCCTGTGGCACGGTGGGGACTTCGCTTTTTGGAGCTTACTCTGGACGCCAAGGTGCTGGACTGCGGCTGCGGCGGAGGAGCGAACATCAAGAGACTTCTGAAAAAATGCCCGGAGGGTATCGTGAAGGGCATCGACTATTCGCTCGTCAGCGTGGAGAAATCCAAAAAGGTCAACGAGGCCGCCATAGCGGAGGGCCGCTGCACCGTTCTGCAAGGCAGCGTGGCGAATATGATCTTTGCAGGCGACTGGTTCGATGCGGTAACGGCCTTTGAAACCGTCTATTTCTGGCCCGATCTGCCGCAGTGCTTCCGGGAGGTTTACCGGGTGCTGAAGCCCGGCGGGACATTTCTCATCTGCAACGAGAGCAGCGGTGATACGGACAAGGACAAGAAGTGGACGGCGATCATCGGCGGCATGATCATCTATAAGGACGTTGAATTAAAGGCGTATCTGGAGCAGGCAGGCTTTCACGATGTGCAGATACACAAAAAGAAAAGCTGGCTCTGCATTACGGCGCGGAAATGAGGGGGCTGAATCATGAGTATCTTTGCATCTATCTTACGCAGCGTATACAAGCTCTCTGGCGCGAAAAAGGCGTTCGCCTTGCCGGAGGATGCACTGCGAAAGGAAATTGAAAAGCAGAACCGGCATCGTGGCGTTTTTACGCCCACCGACCGCAAGGCATATTATGAAACGATCGCGGTAAACGGCTTTCCCTGCCTGATCGTGCGAGAGCATCCGAAGCCGTCCGAGCGCGCGATTCTCTATTTCTTTGGCGGCGGCATGGTGATCGGCCCCGATAAGGGCGACCTGCCTGTGATGCGCAAGCTCTGCCGCGAGACCGGCTGTGATGTGTGGTTTCCGTTTTACCCGCTCTGCATGGAACACTGCATTACTGAAACCTACGCGATGGTGTACGAATGTTATCGAAAAATGATTACGCTGTACGGCGGCGGAAATGTCAGTACCTGCGGCTTTTCCTCCGGCGGTGCGTTGGCGCTTGGCATTGCGGCGCATAACAACGCCCAGCCAGAGCCACTGCCGCAACCGAGGCACATTGTCGCCGTATCCCCCGGCGAGGTGCCGTGGAACGATGCGGAAAGGGCGCGGATGCAGGCACTCAATAAACGGGACGTTTCCATCGACTATGCCTTTATGGTGACGGTGGAAAAGTTCATGCGGCATGGCTGCGAGAATGTGCCGGACTATATGCTCTCCGGCTCACGGGGAGATTTTACCGGCGTAGGCGATATTCACTTCTTCTATTCTGCCGACGAGGTGCTCTACGGCGCATTGCCGGACTTTGAGGAAGCCTGCAAACGGGCAAATGTCCCCTATACGGTGTCCGCCCGCCCGAAGATGGTGCATTGCTACTGTATGCTGCCGATCTTTCAGGAAGCGAAGGAGGACTTCGCAAAGATCGTGGATTTTTTGAAGAGATGAGACTGGAAACGGGCGCGTGATGATTGAAACACGGAGGGAAGGCCATGGAACGAAAAGAAGCCATTCGCGGTGCGTACCGAATGACGGGCGGAAACAGTTTTTATGACGGCATGATCACCTGCTCCACCCTGAGCGGGAAAGCGGTGTGCCGCTTGGTGTGGGCAATGAACAAGGCGGAAAACGACGCCTATCTGGAAAAGGCAATGTCCGGTATTCCGGAGCATTTCTCCGGCAAGCTGCTGGAAGTGCCGGTGGGAAAAGGGATTCTGACCATGCCGGTTTATCAGACTATGCCGGAGGCGGACATTACCTGTCTCGATTATTCGCCCGATATGATGAGGCAGGCACGGGAAAAGGCTGACCGCCTGCACCTGAAAAATGTAACCTTCCGGCAGGGAGATGTGGGAGCACTCTCCTAACCCTATGGCATACAACGAGTTGTTCGCCCTTGCCTTCGTTGCGCCCTATGTGGCAAGCGAAAAGAAAATTCCACCAACGGCCGTGCAGGAAATGATGCGCCGCTCACTCTATCATATCAAGTGGTATTTTGCAAAGACCGACTTGAATACCGACAAGGGCAAGGCGGAGAACAAAAAGAGCGTTGTCAAATACGCCAAATGGTACACGCCCGAAAAGGAAGCGAAATACCCGACCTCCTTCAAGGTGGATTTTGTCGGGCAGCCGTATGAGGGTGCCTGTTACTACCGCATTACCCGCTGCCCGATTTGCATTTACGCGGAGAAACTCGGTGTTTCCGAACTCATGCCGTTGTTCTGCGAACTTGATGAAGTGATGATCACGCTTCAGCACGGCGTGCTGCACAGAAAACAGACGCTGGCGAATGGCGGAGAGTATTGCGACTACTTTATTACCGGAAACAGAGAATAAACGGAGAAGCTCGTATCGGTCAATAGCTGATACGAGCTTCTTTTCATATTTTTTAGATTGTGTTTCTTCAGACCTTCCACCCGGCGGCCTGCTGCCGCTCCACCACGAAGCGGCGGTAGAGCCCGTCAACAGCAACCAGCTCGTCATGGGTGCCCTGCTGAACGATCTCGCCGTGATCGACCACAAAAATTTGGTCGGCATGGCGCACGGTTTTCAGCCGGTGGGCGATCATGATGACCGTCTTATCATGGGTCAATTCCGCAACGGCCTCCATCAGCTCCTTTTCATTTTCGGGGTCGACATTGGCGGTGGCTTCGTCCAGAATGATGATGGGTGCGTCCTTCATGATGGCGCGCGCAATGGAAATTCGCTGACGTTCGCCGCCCGAAAGCGTAGCACCGCCTTCGCCGATGACGGTGTCAAAGCCGTTCGGCAATGCCATGATAAAGTCGTAGCAGCGGGCTTTTTTCGCGGCGGCCTGCACCTCCTCCATGGAGGCGTCGGGCTTGCCAAAGCGGATATTGTTGGCGATGGTGTCGGAGAACAGATAGACCCGCTGAAACACAAAGGAGAAATTGCGGATGAGGCTGTCGTAGCTGTACTCCCGCACATCCCGTCCGCCGAGGCGCACGCTGCCGCCCTGCACGTCCCAGAACCGCGCCATGAGATTGCACAGCGTGGTCTTGCCACTTCCGGACGGACCGACGATGGCCACGGTGGTTTTCTCCGGGATGGTCAGGGACACATCGTGCAGGATGGGCTTGCTGTCATAGGAGAAATCCACATGGGACAGGGTGATGTCCTCCCGTTCCGGCGAAAGCTCCTCCCCGTCAATGTCCATGGGTTCTACGCGCAGAATTGCGCTTGCCTTATCTACGCCGATGTCGATGGAGCGGAACAAAGCCGAAAAGCTTCCGGCGCTGTCCAGCTGCTCAAAGAGGATGAACGAGCAGATCAGCATCAAAAGGCAGTTTGTCAGCTCCATGGTGCCGCTGAAGTAAAAGACGATAGCGGCCGCGCAGACGGCAACGCCGGTGAGCTTGTTGACAACAAACTGCGCCAGCATATAAAGCACCGACGGGATCTCCATAGCAAAGGACGCCCTGCGGGATTCCTCCACAGCGCCGTGTACCTGCGTGGCAGAGTCGTGGGTCAGGTCGAAATTCTTGACCTCGGCGATGCCCTGCACATATTCCAGCACCTTGGACACAAGGCGCTCATCGGCATTGAACTTCCGCTGGGAAAGGGCCTGCTCCGCCCGCTGCATGGCGGCGTTGACGGCAAAGAACAGCACCAGTCCCGTCAGTGTGATCAGCCCCATGCGCCAGTCAAAGAGGAACATCATCGCTGCGATGATGCCGGAGGTCAGAAAGCCGCGGGTCGTGACCATGACGACGCGGGTAGCCACATTCGCCATGTTTTCCATGGTGTTGGTGGTGACGGACGTGACCTCGCCGAGGCTGTTGTCATTGAACCAGCCCATAGGCAGGTAGCGCAGGTGCTCGGCGATCTCGATGCGTTTGTTGGCGCAGGCGCGGTAGCCCGCACGGGTCTGGAGCATGGTAGCCTTCATGTTGATGGCAATCGTAATGATCAATGAGATCACGATAATGCCGAGGCTCGTCCATAAAGTTGCCATAGTGACGTTCCTTTCCAGCAGCGCCTGAATGACGATGGCGGCTGCCGGAATACGCATGGCAGAGCAAATGGCGCTGACCACGCCCAGCCAGATAGATGTTATAAACAGCCTGCGGTTGTCCACCCCGCAGAAGGCAAAAAATTTTTTCAGTGTCTTGAGCATTACGCCACCTCCCCGTCGTCTTTGACGCTGATGTGGGCCTCCCACATGGTTTGATAAAGGGGGCAGGACGCAAGAAGCTCCGCCTGCGTGCCGGTCGCTTCGATCTTGCCTTGATTGACAACAATGATCTGATCGGCGTCCGCAATGGTGGACAGCCGGTGGGCAATGACCAGCAGCGTCTTGCCCCGCACCAGCCTTCCCAGTGCCGACTGGATGACCGCCTCGTTTTCCGGGTCTGTATAGGACGTTGCCTCGTCGAGAATGACGATCGGCGCGTCCTTCAGCATGGCACGGGCAATGGAGATGCGCTGCCGCTCACCGCCGGACAGGTGACCGCCGGATGCACCGCATACGGTCTGATAGCCGTTCTCCAGCCCCATTATGAACTCGTGGCAGCCGCATTTCTTCGCGGCGTCAATGACCTCCGCATCGGTCGCACCCTTTCTGCCCATGCGGATATTGTCCATGACAGAAAGGTCAAAGAGGTAGTTGTCCTGCGACACATAGGCGATGTGCTTCGTGCACTCCGCCAGCGGCAGCGTGCGAATGTCCACGCCGCCCAGGTCGATTTCTCCGTCCTTCACATCCCACAGGGAGGCGATGAGCCGGGCGATGGTGGATTTTCCACTGCCGGAAGGCCCGACCAATGCGTTGACCGTCCCCGGGGCAATGTGCAGATCGATTCCGTGCAGTACCTCCTTGTCGTGATAGGCAAAGCGGACATCTTTCAGCTCGACGGCGTTGTCCGCAGGCAGCTTTTCCGCACGTTCCGGACGCTGCATATCCTTGCCGGACAGCACCTCCGCCACCTCACCCACGATGGTCGTCACCTGCGCGATGTCATCGGTGTAGGAAAAAGCGGTGATCAGCGGCTGCATAACGCCGAAGGACAGAACAATGACCGCGAGAAACGTCTCCGCCGACAGTGTGCCGTGCATATAGAGAAGGCAGCCCACCGGCAAGATGCCGAGAAGTGTCGAAGGGAGTATCGCCATTCCGGCCACCTGTCCGAACAAACTCCCGCGCATCCAGTCGATGAAGCAGTCCGCGCCCTCTTTTGCGGCGGAGACGAACTTTGCATAGCTGGTCCTGGACTGACCAAACGCCTTGATGACCTCAATGCCGCTGATGTATTCCACAGCCGTGTCGTTCAGTGTCTTTGTCGCGGTGACCGTGCGCTGAAACTTCTCGTTATAGCCGCTGAACATGGACATAAAGCAGAGAATGCCCAGCGGCAGGACGATGAACATGGAAAGGCCCATGCGCCAGTCCTCGATGAACAGCAGCACCAGTACCGCCAGCGCCCCCACGATGTTGGTGGTCATCTCCGGCAGCAGGTGGGCAAGGGTGGTTTCGATGGAATCGACCCGCTCGACGATGATGTTCTTATACGAGCCGGAGGAACGATCCAGCACCGTACCCAGCGGCAGCGTCGCTAGCTTGTCCAGCAGCCGGACGCGGGTATTGGCCAGCACATGGAACGTCGCATGGTGGGAGAGAGAGGTGGACACGCTGTGCAGCACATAGCGCAGCACCCAGCAGCCCGCCATCCATGCGCAGAGCGTCAGGCAGCGGGGAAGCTCCGCCGTGCCGTTTACCAGTGCGGTGATAAGCCGGATGATGATGAAATACGGAATAAGCGAGCAGGCAACGCCCAGCAGCGCCGTAAGGACGCTCAAAGCGTACTCGCCGTATCGCCCTTTTGCCAGCTCTGCCAGCCACGAGGCGGCGGAGCGCTTTTGCTTCGTGTTCTGATTCATGGGTAATTCCTCCAAGGCAGATCAGGCAGCCAGATGCTTCTTCACGATGCCCTTGCCGATAGCTGCTCCGATGAATGCGGCCACGATCACACCGGCCACCAGTGCCACGGACACCCAGGACTGCAGCATCTGGGATGCGGCAAGGATGGCGTCCTGACGGCCATCGGTGACCATCTGATCCGCCATAGCCTTGGCTGCGATGGCGTAGGGAATGATGGTGCTGCCGAATGCAGCCAGCACCTGATTGATGACATAACTGACGGTCAGCGCCTTCGCGTTGCCGTAGCCCATCTTCCACAGCAGCAGCTCGGCAATGGCACCGGAGAGAATAAAGAGGATGATGTACGGCAGGTATCCGCCCATAATGGCGCGGACAATGCTGTAAATGAGGATCGCACCGGGCTTTTTCACCTTCGTGCCGATGATGAAGTAGACGATGCCCTCCAGCAGGGCGAAAAACACCGGCATCAGAATGATGGTAATGGGCGTTGCGTACAGGACGGAGCTGGCGAAGAAAATGACCACATTGATCAGAGCCAGCAGGACAACGGTGATGATGTCCTTGATTTTCAGTTTATTGGGGTTTGCAGTACTCATGGTTAAAGACTCCTTTTTGAATGGAATATGGTTGAACGTCGCAGAGACGGCGATCATAGGATAAGGCCGGCGGCGATCGATGCCGCCAGCAGGACGCAGAACACAGCATCCCACGCAGAAAACCGAAGCGACAGATAGTTGCTTTTGCGGCGGGTTAAGTCGATGCCCCGTGTTTCGGCGGAGGCGGACAGCGTTTCGGCGATGCGGATAACGCGCAAAGCCATCGGCACGGTCAGTATTTCGATATAGGATGGCAGCGCACGCAACTTTTGCCATGGCGTCACAAACGCGCCCCGGGTGCGGATGGATTGCCGCAGCAACTTCATGTCTCCCGACAGAACGGGGAAGAAGCGGAAAATCACCGCCACGATCATGATCAGCCGCTCCGGTAGGCGCAGATTGCGCAGCGCTGCCAGGGTACGGCTGGCTTCATTCCGCCCAATCAGCGTCCGCATGGAAATGCCAACGGCAATGATCCGCGGGAACAGCACCAGCATAAAGGAAAACACCGTGCCCGGCAGCAGAGCGTTTGCCGCCCACAGCAGCCCAAAGCTCACCCCGCCTGCCAGCGCCGTTCCGAGCCAGCCGTCCGCTGCGGTCAGCAGGATCAGTGCCGTATATACGGCATAAACTAAGTGGTTGTTGGATGTGGAGATCACGACCAGCAGGGCCAGCCAGTAAAGCAGCTTCGTTGCCGGGTGGAATCGTTCTTTATGCTGTTTTTTCGCAGGAGCATTGGAAAGATGGAAGCGCTCCATATATTGCCGTACCGCTTGCAAATCTCGTTCCGAATGAACGGGAAATTCTATTTCTGCATGCCCATCCGACAGCCCAATGCAGCGGTCACACGCACCTGCAATTAGCTCAGGGTCGTGGGTGATGATGAGAACAGTCTTTTCTTTCCGCATCTCCCGGATCAGCGCTGCGCACCGCTCCAGACTTTCCGCGTCCTGTCCTGCTGTCGGCTCGTCCAGTATGACGATCGGCTTGTCGGATAGATACGCCATCATCAGCGTCAGACGCTGCATCTGCCCACCGGAGAGGGAAAAGGGATGCCGGTTGCGGCAGTCCCACATATCCATACTTTTCAGCAGCGCTTCCGTTTTTGCTTCAAACTCCGGTGTCACCGCATGGCCGTATTGCAGTTCGTGCAGGACGGAGCCTGTGAAGAACTGGAACTCCGCCTCCTGAAGGATGAACAGCACTTGCTTTTGCAGCTGCTTTGGATTTTGCGACTTTCCGAAAAGCATTATCCTGCCGCCGGAGGGGCGGTAAAGCCCTGCAATCAGCTTGCCGATGGTCGTTTTGCCGCAGCCGTTTGCGCCCACAAGGCCGACGATCTCATGCTCACGGACGGAAAAGCTGACACCAGAGAGGGTATCTCCGGCCTTCCTGCCGTATGTATAGCAGACATCTGAGACGGCAAGCGCCGTCGGCGCGGTTTTAGGCAGCGGCTCTTTCTCCGGCACGGTGATCTCCGCAAGGTCGAGCGTGCGCAGAGAAAGTGTTTGTCTCCGCTCCACTGAGAACGCCTTTGCCTCTGCGGCAGTATATTTTCCTTTGATCTCGCCGTCTGCCATGACCAAAAATTCGTCGGCAATGTCGGCAAGATAGTAGAGTCGGTGCTCGCTGAGCAGCAGCGTTTTGCCCTGCTTTTTCAGGGCAAGCAGAATCTCTTTTAACTGCTGCGTGGCTGCAAAGTCCAGATTGGCCGTGGGCTCATCCAGCAGAAAAATATCTGTGTCCATTGCCCACGCGGACAAGATGGAGATGAGCTGTCGCTCGCCGCTGGACAACTCGTAGACATTGCGATCCTTCAGCCGCTCCAGATGAAAGATCCGGAAGGCCTCATCTACCCGCCGTCGGATTTTATCTTGCGGCAGACCGTGATTTTCAAGACCGAAGGCCACTTCATTGGAGCTGTTCACGGTGAAAAACTGGCTGCGAGGATCCTGAAAGACCGAGGCGGCCAACTCGCCGATCTCGCCGATACGTATTCCGGCGGTGTCCTGCCCATTCAGGCGGCAAAAGCCTTTTAGCTCTCCCTCGTAAAACTGGGGGATTAATCCGTTGATGCACCGTAGCAGTGTGGACTTTCCGCAGCCGCTGCCGCCGCAGAGCACCACACAGCGTCCGGCTGGGATGCTGCCGCCGACTTTTTGCAAGGTGGGCTGCTTTTCTTCTGCATATTGAAATTCAAATTCAAAATCTATCATCGCAAACTCTTTTCTTATTAGTTAGCCGTCTCTAACCAGCGGCCGTAAGAAACGGACGGATGGACCGTCCGAATTAACTTTTCGGATTTATTGCAAGGTATCGCATAGCTGCCGCCAGCCAGCGTTGGTGAAATCAAGGACTGCCTGTAAGCAGGTAAGCATTCTGCCTTCCTCCATATGCTGATCCAGCAGCTGGCGGAAGTACCAGAACTGTGAGCCCATCAAAAGACGGATCGCATCGGCATTTGGCGCTTTCCCATAGATATGCGAAAAGAATTCCACCGTTTGTTCCGCTTTTTGATCCATTAGTTTATGCAGCACGGTTTCCATGGAGCTGCCATCGCTGCGGCAGAAAAATAAAGTGCAGTCATTGCAGTGCTCGGTCAGCAGTTGAAAATATACCTGTTCTTCGGCGTTTATGGCGCGGAGGATACCATCCGGCTGCGCGCTGCACTTTGCTTTTTCGTATTCTTCCGCGATGGGAGCAAAGAGAACCTGCATCGTCTCCAAAAAATCCTGAAGCAGACTGGCAAACAACGCGTCTTTATTCTTGTATCTTGTGTAGATTGCCCCCGTAGTAACACCGGCTTTTTCGGCGATCTTGTGCAGAGAGGCTTTCTGAAAGCCGTAAGCAAGAAATTCCGAATAAGCAGCCTGAATGATCCCATCATCCAGGGAATGATCCCTATTGGCCATGTCTTCACTCCTCTGCGCCTAAATAATAACATCATTATCGATAACGACATTATTATAGTGTTCTTTTTGCTGCTTGTCAATGCGAATTGCACACTGCTTTGCAAAAACACTCCTTGACAAATTTCGTCTCAAAAACGGATACTCGAAACCTTTGCAAAAAAAAATGGCTTTACCAACCTGCGCTGGTACACCGACGACGGTTATTCCGGCGCGAACTTTCAAAGACCCGGTTTTCAAGCCATGCTTGCAGACATTGAAGCCGGGAAAGTGGGTACGGTCATCGTCAAGGACATGAGCCGGTTAGGGCGAAACTACTTGCAGGTGGGATTTTACACGGAAATGCTGTTCCCTCAAAAGGGTGTGCGTTTTATCGCTGTCAACGACAATGTGGACAGCGCAAACGGCGGCATGGACAACGATTTTACCCCTCTGCGAAATCTGTTCAACGAATGGCTGGTGAGAGATACGAGCAAGAAAATCAAGGCAGTAAAACGAGCAAAAGAAGTGTATGCTGCACTGATGCAGCTGCCCTCCATCCAGGCCAGGCGGATTTATGCCCGCTTTTACTTGAATATGACGGTGGCAGAGATCGCCAAGGTCGAGGGTGTTGACCGCCGCCGCGTGTGGGCAAGTATCCGGCGTGGTTTGAAGAAGCTGGCGTACCTGTTGGATGCCAACAAGTAATATGACTGTCACTTAACGGCAAAAAATAAGCCGGTGGAGGAAACAGTACTTCCTCCATCGGTTTATTTATCTTCCGAATCTGTATCCACAAATGCTTGTTGATTCTTTCTTGATTATGTGCGTCCCTGAATAAATTCAGTCACCAGGTCGGCATACTGTTCCAACCGCACCATCAATGCCAAGTGCCCGCCGGTCAGGTCGGTGACCACCGTGGGACTTTTGGAACGCCATTCGCACAATCTGCAGCTTCAGCGGCCCATCTGCAGCCCTGGCCAGAAGGCGGTGGATGGAGCGAACCCCCGGCCCCCGCAAATCCTGGTAGCCCAGCATATAGCCCCGGCTGGATACAGAGATGCGATCCGACCAGGCAGGCAATTCTTTTTCCGCATCCCGGACGGAGAAGTACGCCCCCACATCCCGGATGCCCGCCTGTTTGACCCAGGTTTTCAGCATCAGTTTTACTGCCGTCGGTCCGGCGGCGTCAAATACCAGCCGTCCACCTGGAAATCGCTCCGCCATAGCCGCGCAGAGGGCTTGCACCTGTTCTGTTCGGAAGTAATAGAACACCCCGGCGGCAAAGAACACAGCTCCATCTTCAAGGGGAGTGTCAATGGCATCGAACCAGGAGAGGTCATTTAGGTCGGCGGTCAGGTTTTTCTCCCGTTCCCCGGCAGGGAGCAACGCTTCCCGCACCGCCATTACGTCGGGCAGGTCGATGTTATAGAGGCGACATTGCCCGTTGTCACAGGAGCGGCCTGTCTGATCCAGTCCGCAGCCCAGGTTCACCACAGCCGCCTGGGGATGATCAGCCAGGTAGTCTCGCACCTCCCAGGCCAGATCACTCTGGCGCATAGCCGCCTCCATAGCTCCGAAGGTCTGCGTCAGACTGCCGGACGTCCGTTCCAAGGCGGAGAAATCGTAGTCCAGCTGCTCCAACAGTTCCACTGACAGCGGATCGGAAAACAGATGGGGAAAACGCCGGGTACACAGCGCCCGAGCGTACAAGGGGATCACCAGCGTCTCTTGTATCGTGTTCTTCTCAATGTGGTATTTCATTGGCACCCTCCTATGCTAAGTTCATTACTACTAACCGAAGTACAGCATCTGCATACAGGCCAGCCAACAGTACACAAAAAGGGGTGCGTTTTGTTTGTGTCATAGAAAGCCTATACACCGGCCTTATTTCCTCCCCACCAGCATCCGGGAGTCGCCCAGCATCATCATGGCCGCCCGCCGGCGGGAGCCGAAGGCCTCCTGGGCCGTGTCGATGATGTGTACGTCCTCATACCCCATGTCCCGTAGCTCCTGGGCGAAGGTCTCCATGTCCCCGTACATGCGGGGCTTCATCTCATCGTTGAGGGCGAACACGCCGCCCTTTTTCAGCACCCGCAGGGTTTCCAGCAGCAGTGTCCGCTTGTCTGAACCCATGATATTATGATAGACATAGTTGCTCACCACCGCGTCGAAACTCTCATCCGGGAAGTCCAGCCTGTTTGCGTCCCCATGCTGGAACCGGCACCGGGCGGCTACACCTTCGCTTGCGGCGTTTTTCTCGCACATAGCCTGGTTGTAGCCGAAGTCTACGCCCCAATAGTCAATGCCCACCACCTGGGCCGACGGCCAGGTGAGAGCCGCCCGGATGGATAATGGCCCGGAGCCGCAGCCCACTTCCAGCAGCTGCCCCTGCCCGTCAAAATCCAGATGGGAGAGGATGACCAGGTGGGTCCGCTCCATCATACCGCCACCCCCAAAGGCATATTGACGCCGTATCCAAGCGCACCACAGGAGCAGCGCCAGCAGGATCACTGCGGCAATCACGAACACCACACCCAGCGCCGTGATATGGAACACCGTAAATGACAGCACCGCCAGTACCACAGACAGCGCCAAAAGGGCGCCTACCACATAGAAAACAGGGTTTGACATCCAGCTCCCGTAATCCTCTCCATGCGTCCCAAGGCGGATCTCTTTTTGCTGGACTTGATTTTGCTTCATTTGAACCATCTCCTTAATTATCATATTTTTTGTAACAACAGACACAATCCCGCCTGGGCCGCCGCCATGAGTGGGCACAGCAAGAGCGGCCACTGAAGCAAATGCTCCGGCAGAGCGTATCCCTTCATCCAGGCTTTAAACTCATAGCCTGGTTGCCCTTCGGTTCCAGGGATGACAAAACGGCGTTTTGCTTTTTTCTGTATCAGCCAGAGGTCCAGAAAAATCAGGTCACAGACATTAACGATCATCCACTGGATATACCCCGTCAGGGCCAGACGCCAGAATCCTGTTGTGCCGCCCTCCACAGTGCTGACCGCACCATAAAGGAGGAGGGGCAGCCACTCCCCAAAGCAGATCCAAAGCCAGTAAAAACGGTTTTCGGCCTTTGTCGGTGGTTCTTCCGCCGCCTTGATGATGGCGGGTGGATAGCAGGGAAACATCAGCCGGGGCTTATACAGCGCCACCGCCGCGGCGAACAGGTTAAAATAGGCCGCCATTGCGAGCCCGTCCAAGATGGTGCGCGTCCAATTCATATACATCCCCTTTCACTTGTAAGCAAATCAACTGGTTAGCAATAACTAACTGATATGTATTCAGTATATCTTATCCCGCATGAAAAAGCAATATGAAAGCAAGAGGTTAGAACTAATGGATAGCTGAAAGCGCAGATAGAGGGCGTTATTTTTCAAGAATTGATTTACGCATGAAATTTTAAGCATAAGTAAGGCCGGGATTTTGCTGACAAGCGGCAAATCCCGGCCTTAGTCTTATCCGTTTTCCAAATTCTTTGAACGCCTGTATTCCAGTGGCGATAGTCCAAACTGTTTTTTGAAAACGGCTGCAAATTTCCCTTGATTGGAGTAGCCAACCTGCTCTGATATTTCAGCTACGGAGAGTTTTGTGGTAGCAAGTAATTCTGCTGCTTTCTTCATTCTGACTTCTCGCAGATAAATGGATATATTTTGCCCGAAAACACCGCGAAAGTAATTTTTTAAGCTGGTTTCACTGACAGAAAACTGTGCTGCCAATTCCCAGGCTGGATGATGTTGACGCAAATCGGAAGTAATAATTTTTTCTACTCTCTTTGCAATATCTACTTGTGTTTCTGTAAAGAAAGTACAGGCTTGCGATGGAGGAATGTCATTTTGATTTTGCAATAGAGAAAACAGTGCCAATGTGTATATTTTCATTTGTGAAATCGAGAATGGAATTGAAACATCAAATAGGCTCCAAAGTTTTGTTAATATTTCTTCGACTTCGGAGGTGGCAGGTGAAATGTAGGTAGCACCATCAGGGCAAAATCGATCAACAACTTTGTGAAAGTTAATATCAAATTCCCCTTGTACCCATACGCTTTGTGCCGTCAGTGTATCAATATCAATAAAAAATTCCATCCCTTCATAAATGCGGCGCGGATATACATATTGCTTTTGAGCAAAACGCTCGGTTAAAGAGATTTCTCCATCCTTCACATATACAAAGTTTTCATTGTTCAAGATGATTTCGCAACGGCCAGTTACACAGTAGTTTAAGAGCATAGGGCCTTTTTCTATGGAGCTATCCTCACGAAAATTTGGTGCTGTCCAAGTCGGAGAATTTACAAAGATATAGGCAATAGTAACTCCAGGAAAGAGAGGGAAAAAGGTCATTGAGCCTTTCCCTTCTTTTTCCTTTAAGAGCAGCTCTGTGCTAAAATCACTACGCTTTATTGAAATCCCAGGCATTTCAATGCATTTTCTTATAATATCATCAATCTTCATTTCTTGCTCCTGTCATTCGACTACCTGTTTTTTGCTTTGGATTTTAATTATATTATAGAATTGCAAACGAAGTCAGTCAATAAAAAAACTCGTTGCTGTTTGGAGCCAAAAAGATGATTGGTTGTAGAGAGCTGCTGCTAACTATGGTATCTTATAGAGAGGTTAGAAAACGCTAACCAGCAAATGAATGGAGGTATTCGTTATGAGTAACAAGTTACAAGCAAAAGACCTGATTAACCTCGGCCTGTTCACCGTTCTCTACTTTGTGATTGGCTGCTGTGTCGCCATTCCCATCGGCTTTGTACCTATCTTTTTGCCGATCCTCGGAGCATTGTGGTCTTTGATTACCGGCATCCCGTTCATGCTGTTCCTGACCAGAGTTAAAAAATTCGGCATGGTTACAATTATGGGAATTTTAAGCGGCCTGCTGATGGGGCTGACTGGCATGGGATTTTGGGGCGTACCGATGGGCGTAATCTTTGGCTTACTGGGTGATTTGATTTTGAAATCTGGCAGTTATAAAAGTGCCAAAAAGAGCCTGATTGGTTATGCGGTATTCAGCCTTTGGATGGTTGGTACATACATTCCCATGTATTTCATGGTAGAAGACTCCTGGGCCAGTTTTGCGGCCAGCTTCGGTGAGGAATACGCTGATCGGGTAATGGCTGTCATGCCCATGTGGAGCATTGTTCTGGTGATCGCCGGAATTTTTGTCTTTGCAATTTTGGGCGGTCTGTTGGGTAAGGCGCTTCTGAAAAAGCATTTTGCTAAAGCGGGAATTGTGTAATGAACGGGGTATCATTCTCTGCAACAACCGAAAATAGAAAAGGGATATTGCTTGACCCTCGCACAAAGCTCGTCCTATTGTTGACGATTACGACACTGATGTTCAGTACCAGCAACGAAGGAATTATGAATATTGTCAAGCCCTGTTTAAGCCTTGTGCCTTTTGTGTTGATTTTATCGGAGCGTCGTTTCAAAACGGCAGGAAAGTATTTGCTATTATATGTGGCTTGTTTTGTGTTAGAACGGATAGCCCTTACAACATTGAGCGGCCTGCTTTCTTTTATTGTGCTTGCGATTACATCTATCATGACACGGTTTGCACCTGGCATCATGACGGGAGCCTATTTGATTTCATCGACTTCGGTCAGTGAATTTATCGGCGCAATGGAGCGTATGCACATTACAGAAAAAATCGTCATTCCTATGTCTGTAATTTTCCGCTTTTTCCCTACAATCAGCGAAGAATATCAGGCAATCCGGGACGCAATGAAAATGCGGAACATCCGTTTTGGCGGAAAAAATCCTTTTCTGATGGTAGAATACAGGCTTGTTCCATTGATGGTATCCGTTGTGAAGATTGGCGATGAACTATCTGCTGCTGCGTTGACCCGGGGGCTGGGTGCCCCCGTTAGACGCACAAATGTATGTCAGATCGGTTTTCATTTTCAAGATGTGGTTGCAATCTTGTTCTGTATCATCTGTTTTGTTTTATTTTTATTGCAGCAGCAAATTGCTTTTTGAGGAGGTGAGCCTGTGATACGGATCGACCATGTGACCTTCTCTTATGGAGAAGAAAATGAGAGTGCCGGTGGGGTTCAGGATATAAACCTGAACATAGAAGATGGCCAATTTATCGTGCTTTGTGGCGAAAGTGGCTGCGGGAAAACGACAATTACCCGACTAATTAACGGCCTAATTCCGCACTACTATGAAGGAAAAATGAACGGAGAAGTGTGGGTGAACGGGGCAAAAGTTTCGGAGCAGCCCCTTTATGATACTGCGAAAACGGTTGGCAGCGTATTTCAAAATCCACGCTCTCAATTTTTTAATGTAGATACGACCAGTGAAATTACATTCGGATGTGAAAATCTCGGCCAGCCGGAGCAAAGTATTCGGGAACGATTAGAAAAAACCGTCCGGGATTTTCGTTTAGAGAAACTGATGGGGCGCAATATTTTCCATCTTTCCGGCGGAGAAAAACAGAAAATCGCCTGTGCCGGTGTATCAATTATGGAACCGGATGTACTTGTCATGGATGAACCATCATCCAATCTTGACGCTTCTTCTATTCTTGATTTGAGAGCCACGCTTGCCTTTTGGAAGTCGCAAGGGAAAACGGTTATCGTATCGGAACACCGACTCTACTATCTGCGCGGCCTTGCAGATCGTTTTATTTATATTACCGCCGGGAAAGTGGAAAAGGATTACTCCGCAGCAGAGTTTGAGCGCTTGACGGAGCAGCAGAGAGTCAATTTAGGGCTACGCACCTTTATTCTTGAAGATTTGCTGCCGCCTAAAGCATTGCCGCCGGCCAGAGAACAAATGGAACTTCACAACTTCCGCTTTGCATACAAAAATGAACCAGAAACACTTCACATTCGTGAATGTGAAATCCCTGCAAATCGTATCGTAGGTATTATCGGGAATAATGGAGCCGGGAAATCCACTTTCTCCCGATGTTTCTGCGGTTTGGAAAAGCGTTGTGGTGAAGTTATCTGGAACGGCAGAACTTATCGACCTAAAGATAGGTTAAATACTTGTTATATGGTAATGCAGGAAGTCAATCATCAGCTTTTTACGGAAACGGTATTGGATGAAGTTTTAATCAGTATGGAGGAGGAAAATCAAGAACAAGCAGAAGAAATCCTTGCCAAGTTAGATTTGATAGGCTTCAAGGACAGACACCCCATGTCCCTTTCCGGCGGCCAAAAACAGCGGGTAGCGATTGCCTCGGCAATCGCTTCTAAACGCTCTATCTTATTTTTTGATGAACCGACCAGCGGCCTTGATTATAAGCACATGAAGGAGGTTGCAAATGTCCTGCGACAAGTCAGGGACACGGGTATTACCGTGTATGTCATTACTCATGATCTTGAGTTAATATTAGACTGTTGTACGGATATTGTCCATTTTGAGAACGGTTCCATCATTGACCAATTCCAAATGGATGAGGCGGGTCTTGAAAAAATCAGAAACTATTTCATAAAGGGGGTATCTGTAAAATGAAAGAAGAAAAGAAAGAGTCACCCATAGGTGTCTTATGGGGATGGGGCAAACCCTATCACGGGAAATTCATCGGCAGCATTGCTCTTGCGGTATTAGGCGTAGCCTGCCAGATGGTGCCTTATTTTTGTGTGGCTCATATTGTTACGCTGATGTTGTCCGGAGATCAGAATTTTTCGCACTATACAGCAGCTTGTGTTATTGCGCTTTGCGGTTATTTGGGAAAAGTCATATTCTCAAATCTTTCCACAACAATTTCTCACACAGCGACCTATTACACGCTGCGAGATCTCCGGGAGAATATTACCGAAAAGCTGGCCCGCGTCCCGATGGGGACGATTTTAGATACTCCGTCCGGCCAGTACAAAACGACGATTGTTGACCGGGTAGAAGGGATGGAGCCAACCTTCGCGCACCTGATCCCGGAAATGACTGCAAATGTGCTGGTGCCTTTGGTGATTATCGTATATCTGTTCGTCATGGACTGGCGCATGGCTCTCCTGTCCCTTGTCACGCTGGTGGTGGGCCTTGCTGTTATGTCTGCTGGCATGAAGAACTATCCCGTCAAATGGGAGGGCGCGGTCAAAGCGGGAAAGCAGATGGCAAACGCCATTGTAGAGTACATTGGTGTTTGAGTTTCCGCAAATTGCAATAAGATAACCAGAAAGGGTTTTGTAGGAAGCCATCTGCGTTTTTTGAGAGGGAATAACTGGGAAATTCTGCAAAAACAGGCACAGGGAATAAGCCCCGCAAGGACCGGGCTTCGGAAGGAACTTTCCGGTTCGGATTCAGAAAGGAAGCTTCAGGCAAAGTTGTCGGCAGATCGGACGTTTCGTCCGGAACCATAGCCTGACACCTTGTTTTGCATAGGACAGTATACCGGAGATGCCTTTCGCCAGCCGGTAATAGTAAAAAAACACGTCTTTTCGGATTGGATCTGCTGTTTTTATGATTGACACCTTAAGGGCATTCGTCTCTGATGCCATAGAGATCATAGCCAGGAAGGCCATGCATACGGTGATGTAAAAATTAAGTGCGTTGATCGCCTTCAGCTTACGCACGCGAAAATTTTCAAACTGGAAAATCTGCTTTTACAACGGAAATATTCCTCGATCTTCCAGCGGGAAAAATAGATTCTTGCCACTTGGATGACCTCTTTCTTTGATCGGATGTCTTTGTTGGTTACCAGCATCATGGGATGTTCGGTAATGCCGTAAACCAACACCAGACAGACCTTTTTTCTGGAAGCCGTAATCTGGACGTTTACATGGGAAAGGTATGCTTCATGGTCTTTTCCTCTATAAAAGACGCTGGTTTTCACCTTGCCCTTCCGGCGGTTGCGAAGTTCCGTTGCCGGAGTCCACTTGTTATGATACAACAGCTTCCGGTTGGATTTGATGCGAATCACATAATCCTGTTTCAGTTCGTCTAATTTCAGGAACATCTTGTTGTCATCATAGCCCCGGTCCATGGCAAAGGTTGCTTTACCAAATAAGGCCGCTGCTTGTTCCATAGCAGAGAACGTGATCGTATTGACGGATTTGTATCCCTTTTCCGAAGACGAATGGAGCCTGGAAAAAATGCTGACAGGATGATTGTTGGTGGTAAGGACGCAAGCCTCTGTAACATGATAGCCTTTTTTGTAAACATTTTTTGTGGCGGTGCTTTGGGAACCATCGCGGACAATCCCAAGAGCCTCAAATTTATAACCGACAGGCTTTGTCACATCGCTGTCATCGATATGAATGACCGGTTCAGAAGGAACCATCTTCCTGACCTGCTGCAGATAAGCTGTAGCAGAGGGGCGCGGAATGCCTTTTTCGAGATGCCTTCCGAGGCGTTCCACAACATTTACTTTTTTGACAGGTTCATGGAGATAGTCCGCAATATCGGTGAGCAGGCAGCTTTGGGAAGCTAATATACCGTATGTCATATCTGCGGTGAACTTCCTGTCTG
Source organism: Zhenpiania hominis (assembly GCF_014333425.1). Classification (GTDB taxonomy): domain Bacteria; phylum Bacillota; class Clostridia; order Peptostreptococcales; family Anaerovoracaceae; genus Hominibacterium; species Hominibacterium hominis. Next base: position 278,631 of record NZ_JACRYT010000001.1, read on the forward strand.
GTTTCGTAAGTTTATGGGAAATTTTATTTATGAAATTTAAGATTTTTCTTTTCAACTGGTAGGTATTTGATGTAAAATGAGCCATAAGGAATCCCCTTTCTTTTTGTTTAGTAAGGTTTTTGGTTGCCAGCTTAATTTTACATCAAAAAGGAGCAGGATTCCTTATATTTTATGTATTTTTCAAAAGTTGTGGATAACGAAACGTAGCAGATTTATCTCATACGGATAATTCTGCGGAAACTCAAGGAAATCTATATCTCGACGCTGCCCTCCTCTTGTGATATACTAATTTATAGTATGTCTTTACGAGAGGAGGATTTTTTATGGGCCGACAGGCCAACGAAACGAAGCCTATCAAACATATTTGTGCGGGTCTGTTGGCCCATGTGGATGCCGGAAAAACGACACTATCGGAAGCGCTGCTCTACACGGCGGGCGCGATCCGAAAGCTGGGAAGAGTGGATCATCAGGACGCTTTTCTTGATACGGACGCCCAGGAGCGGGCCCGCGGAATTACGATTTTTTCCAAGCAGGCGGAGCTGGAATTTGAAAATACGAAAATCATGCTCCTGGACACGCCGGGACATGTGGATTTCTCGGCGGAAATGGAACGGACGCTGAGCGTTCTGGACTATGCGGTTCTTGTTATCAGCGGGAAGGATGGCGTGCAGGGACATACCGGGACTCTGTGGAAACTGCTGAAACAGTACGAAGTGCCGGTCTTTCTCTTTATCAACAAGATGGATCTGGACGGAACGGATAAAGAGGCGATCCTGAATGAGCTGAAACGGGTTTTAGATGAACGGTGCGTGGATTTTACGGATCGGGAAACCAGAGAGGAACAGGTTGCCATGTGCAGCGAAGCGCTTCTGGAAGAGTTTCTCGAAAAAGGAAGCCTGTCGCAGCGGGCTCTGGGAAGAGAAATCCGGCAGAGAAATCTGTTTCCCTGCTACTTTGGTTCCGCTCTGAAGATGGAAGGGGTGGAACCATTTCTGAAAGGATTCTGCGCCCTTGCGGAAGCGCCGCGTTATCCGGAAACGTTTGCCGCCAGGGTCTATAAGATTACGAGAGACAGCCAGGGAAATCGGCTGACACATATGAAAATTACCGGAGGAACCCTTCACGTCAAACAGACGGTTGCGGGTCGCGGAGGCAATGACGAGAAAGAGGAAAAAGTAGATCAGATCCGGATTTATTCCGGTGAAAAATTCCGCGTCCGGGAACAGGTGGAAGCAGGTGAAATCTGCGCGGTCACCGGGCTTACAAAGACGCTTGCGGGAGAAGGACTGGGAGCGGAATCCTTTTCCAGAGAAGCTGTGCTGGAGCCGGTGCTGGTTTACCGTCTGATTCTTCCGGAAGGCAGCGATGTTCACGGTGCCTTTCTTAAGCTCAAACAGCTGGAAGAAGAAGATCCGCAGCTTCATATTACGTGGAGCAGCCAGCTCCAGGAAATTCAGATTCAGCTGATGGGGCAGGTGCAGCTTGAAATTCTGAAAACAAGGATCAAAGAACGCTTTGATCTGGACGCGGAGTTTGACACGGGGCGCATTTCCTACAAGGAGACCATTGCCGCGCCGGTCACGGGAGCCGGGCATTTCGAGCCTTTGCGGCACTACGCGGAGGTTCATCTTCTCCTGGAACCGGGAGAACGGGGCAGCGGACTTGTTCTTGACACGGCATGCAGCGAAGATGTGCTGGACAGGAACTGGCAGCGTTTGATTCTGACCCATCTCGGAGAAAAAGAACATACCGGGCCTCTGACCGGTTCTCCCATTACAGATATAAAGATCACGCTGCTGAACGGCAGAGCGCATGTAAAACATACAGAAGGAGGCGATTTCCGCCAGGCAACTTACCGGGCGCTGCAGCAGGGGCTGCGGAAAGCGGAAATGATTCTTCTGGAACCGTGGTATGACTTTCAGATGGAAGTGCCGTCCCAGATGGTAGGAAGGGCGATGTCCGATATTCAGCAGATGGGAGGGAGCTTTGAACCGCCGGAGGGAAGCGGGGAGATGACCCGGCTGAGAGGAAAGGCGCCTGTTTCCGAGATGAAAGAATACGCGGCGGAAGTAACCTCTTATACCAAGGGGCATGGCAGGCTGATCTGTACGGTCAGCGGCTATGAGGCATGCCACAACCAGGAACAGGTTGTTTCTGAAATCGGTTATGACGTGGAACGAGATTTGGAAAATACAGCGGACTCGGTATTCTGCCAGCATGGGGCAGGCGTTTCTATTAAGTGGGATCAGGCGGACGCCTATATGCATCTGGAAAGCGGATGGACTCCCGCCGGGGAGAATAAAGATTCGATCGTGGGCAAAGCAGCCGCTTCTTTTTCAGAAAGCCGGGGATATACCGGGACGCAGCAGGAAGATAAGGAACTGGAACGGATTTTTGAAAAAACTTACGGTACGCCAAAGGAAAAGACACGAATTCCCAAGAAAACCTTTGACGCGGCAGAAAGGAAGCCGCGAAAAAAAGGAGAGCGGACGGAGGAAGTCAGGGAAGAATATCTTCTGGTGGATGGATATAATATTATTTTCGCGTGGGACGAGCTGAAAGCGCTGGCGAAAGTCAATCTGGACGCGGCACGAGAGGCTCTTCTGGAGATTTTATCGAACTATCAGGGGTACCGGGGATGTAAGACAATCGCGGTATTCGACGCCTATAAAAGAAAGGGCGGGCAGCGCCGCCATGAGCAGTATCACAATATTGAGGTTGTATTTACCAAGGAAGCGGAAACCGCCGATTCGTATATCGAAAAGACCACGTACGAGATCGGAAAACGATATTATGTGCGGGTTGCCACTTCCGACAGCTTAGAACAGATGATTATTCTGGGAAATGGCGCTTTCAAGGTATCCGCGAAAGAATTTCGGGAAGAGATTCGCCAGGCGGACGCGGAAATATCGTCCATCCTGGAAGCTTATAACCGGAAAAGCAACTTGGAAAATCGAAGCCGGATTGAAATTCCGGATCCTGACGCTTCGGACAAACCCGGAACGTGATCCTATTTCCCGGCTTTGGAACTCCTGTCTTTTCGCGCGGTGTAGACGAACATCCAGACTGCCACGCCGGCAATGATGCAGTAGCCGATTATGCTCCAGAAATCGGGAATCTGGCTGAAGAAGATAAATCCGAGAGCCGCGGCAAAGACAATCTGCGTATAGTCATAGACCGAAACTTCCCGCGCGGGCGCGTGGGTATAAGCGGCTGTGATGGTGAACTGCCCGCCGGCCGCGGATAATCCGGCAAAAAGCAGCATAAGAATCTGCGTTCCGGTCATGGGATGATAGTCAAAGATCAGAAACGGCAGTGTGACAATGCACGAAAACGCGGAAAAAAACAACACAATAAAAGGCCCGCGCTCGCCTCTCTGTCCCAGGACGCGAACCAGAGTATAAGCAACTCCGGCAAACAGGCCGCCGGCAACGCCGATGAGGGAAGGCACGAGAACCCCTGCCATGGCAAAACCAGGCTTGACAACGAGCAGCGCGCCGCCGAAGGCGACTGCCACCGCTGTCCCCTGTATTGGAGTGATTTTCTCCTTTAAAATGAAATAGGAACTTAAAATCGCGAAGAAGGGGGAAAGCTTATTGAGGATCGAAGCGTCCGACAGGAGCAGATGATCCACAGAATAAAAATTACATAAAATCCCCAGCGTGCCGAATATGGATCTGCCGAAAAACGCCGGCAGATTTTTCTTTTGGAAAGAAAATCCCGCGCCGGAGCGCATTAATAGAAACAAAGCCATAAAAAAAGCGACAAAGTTCCGGAAAAAGCTTTTCTGAATCGCGGGCAGATCCCCCGCCATCTTTACAAACATGTTCATCAGCGCGAAGAAAAACGCGGAACAAACGATATAAAAGATTGCTTTTTGTTTTTCACTCATAGATGTCATAATCTCAAAACTCCTTCAAATCATTAGTATAGTCCTGTTTTCTCCTTTTTTCAAGGCGGATATAGGAAAAGAGAAGAAAAGTCAAATTCTGAAAAATAAAAACAGTGGATAACTTTTTTTGAGAACAAAGAAAGATGTTGAAATTTCAAAGAACACAAATTTGTATTTATCCACAGCAACCTTTGGATAAAATTGTATACGATTTAGAAAAAATTGTGGAAAATCAGGTGAACCCCTATAATTCCATGTTCCCGGCTGTTGAAAAGTTCAGTGTGTTTTTCTTTTTCTTGCCATGGGAAGTAGAGATGACAAAAATGTGGAATGATTTTAATGTATAAATTAATATTTTTGAGAATATGATTAAAAATATTAATTTAATTATTGACATTTTTAAAAGACAGGTTTATATTTATAATTACAGAAGGGAGGGGAAAGGATGAAAAAGATCATCAGCCGTTGTCCGGTCTGTGGAGGGGAGCTGGTTGTGACCAGACTGAAATGCAATTCCTGTGAAACCGTCATTGAAAATAATTTTCGGCTCAGCAGATTCGACTATCTGTCGGATGAGGAATTATATTTTACAGAGACCTTTATCCGCTGCAGGGGAAATATTAAAGAAGTGGAAAAAGAGCTAAAGATTTCCTACCCCACAGTCCGCGCGAAGCTGGACGGCGTGATTAAAAAAATGGGTTACGAGACACAGCCTGACGGGGAGGCTGAAAGGAGAGAGGAGATTTTAAAAGCGCTGGAAAAGGGAGAGCTTACAGTCGAAGAAGCAATCGAAAAATTGAAATGATTCAAAAGGAGTGGTTTTATGGATGAAAAAATGAGAATTCTAAAAATGGTGGAAGAAGGAAAAATCACAGCGGAAGAAGCCATGGATCTGATGAGCGCTCTGGGCGCGGAACCGGATTCCCGCATATCCATGCCGGCGCAAAACAGCTATGATAAAAAAATGTTCCGGATTATAGTGGACAGCACAGCGGGAGACAAGGTGAACGTACAGTTTCCGGTCGGAGGGATTAAAAAGATCCTGAAGGCGACGGGAAAGCTGCCTATTCCGGAAGAGAATTTGAAGGGGGTTGACCTCTCAGCTATGATGGACGCCATTTCGGAGTGTCTGGACGAGGAAATACAGGGGGACTTTGTGAATGTAACGGCCGCGGACGGCACGAAAGTGCGAGTCTTTGTGGATAACTAGGCATGGAAATATGAAAATAAAAGTAAGATCGGAGCGCACCCGCTTTTCGATTGCGGTTCCCACAAGTATGGCGGCCTGGGCAGTAAAACGGATTCCCGATTCGGTCTTTGAACGCGCGAGGAAAAAGGCAGGGGAACCTTTCGCCAGGCACATGACGAAAGAGAATCTGCGGCTGATTCTGGCGGAATGCGGCGATGTGCTGAAAGAAAATAAAGGGCTGGAAGTCGTTCATGTGGAAGCGGCAGACGGCACGTTTGTTTCGATTATTTTATAACAGGAAAAGGAGACTTCAAAACAGGAACTGAAAGATTTGCAGCGCTTTTTCAGTTCCTGTTTTTCGCGTCCTGAATTAAATTTCGTAAAGCCTTTTCCATAACCGGTTCAAGCCCCATAGAGGATGGATCCAACCGAAAAATATTTTTTCCTTTTAACGCGTCAAAGGTACCGATTTTTGCCGGCTTAAAAATAACGGCAGTGTAGAGTACACGTGCCTCCACAATCTCTCCGTCGTTGGAAGCCGCCGCAAAAATAATCCTTCTTGTCCGCATGAATCCCGCGTTTTTTCCACGGTAGAGACGATCTGCGAGAGGCCCGAGCTCGTGCAGGATTCGGTTTGTTTTTATCGTCTGCATATAAGAAAAATAGCCGCCGATAATCCATAAAACTCCCACGATAATTAATAAATTCGATAGTGTTGTAGTGCTCATGATATAGTATTGTCCTTTCTTCTGATATAAATAAAACACAGTGAGGGTTACAGCAAACGAAATTCGTCTATATTGATATTATATTTTTTAATGCGACGGTATAAAGTACGCCTTGGAATGCCAAGGCGTTCGGAGGCTTTGGAAACATTTCCATGCTCATCGGCAAGTACGGAAATCAGGCGTTTGTAACTCTGGCTTTCTGTCACATCCCCGGTCAGCTTCGGCATGGTTTCCTCGGAAAGGGAATCCTGGCTTTCCGTGGGTGTATTCGAAAGATATGTAATGGCAGGGGGAAGATCTTCTTTCGTTATGATATGTCCGGAAGCTAAATTCACAGCTCGCTCAATCACATTTTCTAATTCCCGGATGTTTCCGGGCCAGTTATAGTCGTAAAGCAGTTGCTCCGCGTCCGAAGTAATTCCGTCAATTCTTTTTTCAAGCATGCGGCTGATGGAGCTGATAAAATGGTTTGTCAGTAAAAGGATATCCGATTTCCGATCACGCAGGGGAGGCACCTCAATCGAGAGAACATTGATTCGGTAATAGAGGTCGCTGCGGAATTCTTTTTTCTGGACGGATTGAAGCAGATCGACATTTGTAGCAGCCATGATTCGGACATCGATTTTCTTTTTCTGTTTTCCGCCAATCCGTACAATTTCTTTTGTCTGTAGGACTCTTAACAGCGATGTCTGAAGCTCCAGCGGCATGTCCCCAATTTCATCGAGGAAAATTGTTCCTCCCTGGGCGAGTTCAAATTTACCCGGATATCCTTCCTTGTTCGCGCCGGTAAAAGCTCCGGGTTCGTATCCGAATAATTCACTCTCAATTAATCCTTTTGGAAGAGAGCCGCAGTTGATCGCGATAAAAGGTCCGTGCGCACGAGCGCTGGCATTATGGATGGATTGTGCCATAAGTTCTTTGCCTGTCCCGCTTTCGCCAAGGATTAAGACATTGGAATTACTTTTGGCGGCAGCCTCCGCGATTTTTTTGGCTTCAATAATGGATGGAGCTTTGCCGAGGATGGAGTCAAATGTATAAGTGGCTGTAAACCCGCTTAAACGGTTTACTAGTTTATGAATTTTTTTGGCTTCATTGATTACCAGAACGGTTCCTAATTGAGTTCCCTGTTCGCTTTTGATAATGGAAGAGGAAAGGGATAAAGGGATTCGTTCGTTTTTGTAAGTCGTAAAAGAAACCTCCCGGTTCTGAATATCATGAGTGATATTCAAAGGGTTCAAAGAAGAATCCTCTAAGTCAATAATGCTGCTAAGAGGCTTATCTTTTAGGCTGTCAAAGGACAAATGCAAAATCTGACAAGCCAGTTGGTTATACTGGGAAATGATGCCTTGGGTGTTAAACATGATAATTCCGCTGTCAATTGCCTGAAGGGTGGATGCCATCTGTTTGTTTACCATGGAAAGCCGATTATATGCTTCAAGCATTTTTAATTCTTTTTCAATTCCATCCGTCGAAGCGCTTACCATCGCCAGAGTGTGATTATGCGGAAGTTCAATCGGACCGATCACATCCAGGCAGCCGATGATCTGCTGCTGAGGATTTCGTATGGGCGCGGCGGAACAAACATATTCATGATGCGGCTTGATATAGTGTTCCGAAGCCCATATCTGAATCGGCCTTCCGACGAAAAGGCATGTGCCAATTCCGTTTGTACCGGCGTACTGCTCACTCCGGCAGCAGCCAATAGTGAGCCCGCTTTTCTTTGTGCGCGCTTGGATCATATTGTCATCGCCGATAATATCAAGAACATAGCCTTCCGCGTCAGTCAGGGCAAGGACGAAGTTCGTTCCTTTTACAAAAGAATACAGATGCTGAATATAGGAATGGGCGACCTGAATCAGCCTTTTGTTTGCGTTGAGCTTTTGTTTAAGCTCCTCTTCAGACAAACGTTTGTCCTTTACCTCGAAAGGCGGAATTCCATGCATTTTAGAGCGTTTCCATGAGTCGTAGACAAAACTGCGGATTTCTGGATCCGCGTCAGGCATTGGTTGACCCTTTACAATATATTTATCCCATTTTTCCTTTAACAAATGATTATATTCTCTTGTAAATTCCATTCCCCCCGGAAACCTCCTTTGCCTTACTTACAAAATATACAATAACAGATCCCCAGCTACATAACAATTAAAATGGCACGGAATGGCACGAAGTGACACAATAAGCTGGGAAGTGGAACAAAATGGCACACTTTTACAGCAGAAAAAGAAATGTCTATCAGAGCTTTAAAATAAAAAAAGAACGCTAGAAAAATAGTAAATAACGGGGAGAAAACGTTGTTTGAAAAAATTGCGGAAGTTTTCTAAATAATATGGCATGGCCTTTGCGTTATACCTTTAACAGAATTAGCAATGTGTCTCAACTGGCACAATCAATTCTGATTCATAAATATAGCTGAAATTACGTCAGAATGGCAAAAGAAAAGGAGTGATGAAGAATGCCACATGGAGGATATCAGGGAATCGATTGGGAATCGAATATCGATTACGGACGAATGAAACGGGAGCGGCTGGCGAGAGCGAAGGCCAGCATGAAGGAAAAAGGGCTGTCAGCTCTGATCTGTTATGACTTTGACAATATCCGCTATATCACAGGCACCCATATCGGGGAGTGGAACCGGGACAAGATGAACCGCTACTGCATTCTCATTGACGGAGTGGATCAGCCCTTCCTCTTTGATGGAGCGGCGCCGTCCAAACGGCTGCGGGTAGACTGGCTGGACAAGGACCACATCATGCCGGCGGTTGGCTCCATGCGGGGAGCGATTCCCAAGGAAGCGGGAATGGTGGATATCGTCATCAAAGACGTTGTGAAGTATCTGCGGGAATACGGAGCGGATAAAGGAAAAGTGGGAATGGACATCACGGATATTCCGCTGATCCGGGGATTTGAGGCAGAAGGCATCGAAATCGTAGACGGCCAGGAAGCCATGGTGGACGCCAGAATCATCAAGACCGAAGATGAAATTCAGCTGCTGAAGCAGAGCGCGGCCATGGTAGACGCGGTGTATTACGACATTGCCAAGGCCATCCGTCCGGGGGTACTGGAAAACGAGCTGGTAGCCCTCGCCAACTACAAGCTGTTTAACTGGGGAGCGGAGCGCGTGATGTTCGTCAACAGTATTTCGGGAGAGAGAGGAAATCCTCATTCCCATACCTTCTCGAACCGTATGGTAAGGCCGGGAGAAATCATTTACATGGACATCGGAAACTGCGTGAACGGATACATGACCTGTTACTATCGTTCCTTCGTATGCGGCGTGCCGAACGCGGCGCAGAGGAAAGCTTATGAAAAGGCGCACAAGTGGATTTACGACGCCATCGGACAGATCAAAGAAGGAAACACCTCGGCAGATGTAGCGAAGATGTTCCCGACCGCGCAGGAGCTGGGCTTCAACAACGAAGAGGAAGCATTCATGCTGCAGTTTGCCCACGGAATCGGACTGGGACTGTGGGAAAAGCCGGTGATTTCCAGACTGTTCTCGCTGGAGCATCCTTTCGAGCTGAAGGAAGGAATGACCTTTGCCATTGAGACCTGGTGTCCGTCGGAAGATGGTACCGGTTCTGCGAGAATCGAGGAAGAGATTGTAGTAAGAAAAGACGGTCCGGAGGTAATCACCAAATTCCCTGTGGATGAATTTACTTCCTGCGGGCTTCCGGGATGTCAGTTCCTGTAAACACAAGATTCGTTAATATTAAAATTTAGGAGGAATAGAGAATGTTAAAAGTAGGTTGGATTGGACTGGGTAATATGGGAAACCCGATGAGTCAGAATCTGGTAAAAGGTGGTTATGATGTAGTTGTTTGGAACAGAACAAAGTCTAAGGCTGATGAAGTAATCGCGGCAGGCGCGACCTGGGCAGACTCCCCAAAAGCGGTCGCAGAACAGGCTGACGTTGTGTTTACTATGGTTTCCGATGGCCCAACTCTTCACGCGGTTGCCTTTGGTGATACCGGTTATGTAGCAGGTCTGAGCGCGGGCAAAATCGCAGTTGACATGAGTACGGTTTCCGTTGAGGAATCCGCCAAAGTAAACGAAGCGGTAGAAGCCGCAGGCTGCAAACTGCTGAGAGCGCCGGTTACCGGAAGTACTGTATTGGCACAGGCAGCGACTTTGGGAATTCTGGCTTCCGGCGATAAAGAAACCTATGAAAAAGTTCTGCCGATGTTTGAAAAACTGGGTGCGAATCAGTTCTATCTGGGCGGAGCAGACGAAGCGAGAGTTCTGAAACTGGCTATCAACACGATGATCGCGACAACCATGCAGATGGAAGCGGAAGCGGTTGTACTGTGCGAAAAAGCGGGTCTTGATGTAGGACAGGTTACCGAAGTAATCGCGGGTTCCGCAGTTGGATCCGGCATCTGCAAATACAAGGCCGCGACCATTACAGAAGGCGAATATCCGGCAGCGTTTAGTGTAAGGCTGATGATGAAGGATCTGGATCTGGCTCTGGCCGTTGCGAAACAGTATGGCGTTCCAATGCTGTCCACTTCTCTGACAAGACAGCAGCTGGCATCCGCGTCCGCGACAGGCAGAGGCGAAAAGGATTTCGCGGTACTGACCCAGCTTTTGGAAGAAGCTTCCGGCTACAAGAGAGCGTAATTCGGCGGCTTGGAAGACAAATTGAGTTTCGGTTATTAATTAATATCTTCATAAACAGAAGGAAGCAAAAACAGGAGGTACAAAATGAGTTTTAAGGCTTATGTAAAGAATTTTTATGAAATGCAGGATATGGCTCCGGTACAGCACGTTCTGGCTCATTCCAGACCCTTTGCCAACGCGGCGTCCATGGGATACGATCCGGCAGGCCCGGACTGGACCTATCAGTATTTCTCCACATGTGAAATTGATTATGGTGGAGCGGCTCTGATCGCCAACCACGGCCCGGCTGACCATGTATTCTACATTCTGGAAGGCGAAGGCTATTCCATGATTAACGGCAAGCGTTATGCTTACAAAGCCGGCGACATTATGTGGACTCCGGGAAACGCGGATCATGAAATGTATCCGGATGGAACCGCAAACCTGAAGTTCCTGGTAACTCTGTGTCCGCGGGGCTTCAAACCTTCCGAACCGTACATCAAGAATATCAACGACGCGAAGGTTACCGAAGGCGACGGCGTGACATTCTTCACTCTGGCAGACGAAGAAATCACCGGTTCCGCCACACAGGAATTCCACATTGTTGACGTATATCCGGGCGCTAAGCTGACTCTGGACACTCCGAAGTCAGATGTAATCGCTTATATGTACAACGGACAGTGCGTTGCCACCGTTGACGGCGAAAAGCTGGAGATGAACCGTCAGGAAGACGCGGTTGTTATTCCGATGGGAGCAAAGTGGGAAATTGAAAATGTGAGCAAACAGTGCGTGCGTTTCGCGTTATCCCTGAGCCCTTGCCGCTAAAAAACGGTACAGGATCTCGCTTTTGCGCTACTTTTACCTTATTAGAGCTATGAGCGCGGGTGTACGGAGGTCCGGTATTTCGCCGGGTCTCCTGCGTCCGCGCGAAGGATTTATCAAATAAACATAATATGGAATGGTAGAAAACTTATTTGGAGGATTTATTCATAATGAATTATGGAGTAGTGATTTCAGTTGTAATCTATGAATTAGTCGTAATTCTGGGTTGCGCTGTATGGTTAAAAATAAAGGAAAAGAAACAGGCCGCGGCTCCGACGGATGAAGATTTCGCGTTAGGCGGAAGAAATATGGGAGTAATCGTGCTTGCTCCTACGATCGCTTTGACCGTACTTGGTTCGGCGCATATTACCGGCGTATTTGAAATGTCTTACAATATGGGCGCCATTGCCATCTGGTTCAGCCTGGCCCATGTAATTATGATTGTAGTAGCCTGCTTTGGTACAGGTCTCTGGGTAAGAAGACTGGGTGTTGTTACGGTACCGCAGATTATCAAAGATATGTATGGCCCGGGCGTTGCCATCGCCATCAGCTGCGTTATGGCCGGCCAGGTATGGGGCGTTCTGACTCTGGAATGCCAGGGCCTTGGTATTGTAGTTTCCTCCCTGACCGGATGGAACATCACACAGGCGGTTATCGTCGGCGGCATTCTGGGTATCCTGTACGTTGTATTTGCCGGAATGAAGCAGGTTGGCGCGGTTAATGTAATCAACGCGACTATCATGTACATCGGACTGATTATCGCAACTATCTACGTCGCGGGTAAACTGCCGGGCGGAAATTTCGACTTTATTGAAGAAGCGATTCCGAATTCGGAAGGCGGAGCGGAATTCATGCTCAGTATCTTCGGAAACGCGGATCTGATGATCACCTTTGCCGTTGGAAATATCATCGCCGTTACCTTCTGCCAGTCGATTTCACAGATGCTGATGCAGACCATGATGTCCGCGAAAGATGAAAAAACCATCAAAAAGTCTGTATGGCTGGCGGCGCCGCTTAATGGTATGTTCGGTGTATTCGCGGTAATCCTCGGGCTGGCGGCCAGAGCGCTTCCGGAATACTCGCAGTACGGCGCGAAGCTGGCTGCAACCAATATGTTGGTTGATATGCTGCCGATGTGGATCGCGGCACTACTGCTGGCGGCACTGCTGGCCGCGATTCTTTCCACCTTCGCTATGACAGCTCTGACATCCGCTACAATCTGGGTTCATGATATTTACAAAGGATATATCAATCCGGACGCGGATGAGAAGAAACTGGCCAATATGACAAGAATTTTAATTATTGTTCTGGCTGCTGCCGCTCTGGCGGTATCTGTCGCGCTTCCGGAAATCCTGAACGCCATCAACTGGGTATTCGCCTGGATTGTACCGGTCTTCTGGATCGTTGTATTCGGACTGTTCTGGAAGAGAAATAGCAAAGTCGCGGGAACCGCGCTGGCCGTATCCTGGATCTTCAATGTAATCTGGTCCCTGACACCGCTTCCTGCCAGCATCGGAGGATTTATCGGCGGACTTACCAATCCGTATGTTACTCTGATCCTGTCTCTGGTAATTCTGATTATCGGAAATCTGGCGTGCAAGGGTGAACCGGGATACTTTAAAGCTCAGGGAATCAAGCCACAACAGTAGAGGAGGAAATAAGAATGTTTGTACAGTTATTTATTTCTACATTAGTCGCGATTGTAGTCTGCTGCGTGGTCGGACAGATTGTATCCAGCGCAGTAAATAAAGCCACGAAAGATAAATAGCCAAAGGAGGAATGGAATTATGGATGGAGTAGCTCAGGTCTATATGCTTGGATGCATGGGTATCATGGTCTTCTTTGGAATTAGCGCGTTTGTCGGATTCCAGAAGGAAAAGGCAAGAAAGCAGAATAAAGGTGAATAAAAACAGGTTGCCTTTTAATAATGAAATCCGCAGGTTAGTGGAATCTGCGGATTTTGTTGTTTAACAGGAATGATTATGAAGAAAAAACAGTAACAATTGATAACTGGCGGACGATGCGATACTATACTATAAAGTGATAAAGGGGAATATTCATAGCGCAAGGGAGCCTTTGACAGCGACGAAATTGGAGTACTCCAGGAAAAGAGAGCTGCTTAAGAAAGATTCAGGAAAGGAGGAACATTTATGACTGATGAATTTGCAAAGACAGTCAACCGGATTATAAGTGATATGTACCAGGCAATTTCCAACGTGAATACGACAGTCTTACTGATTGACAGCAGCGGAACGATTAACTGTATATGGAGAAATCTTTCTTCCCTGGAACAGTACATGCTTAATGCCGCGGTGGGAGAGGAGATTTTTAAATGTGAACCGTCGAGCCGGATTTTAATGCGAGCCATAACGAGTGAATGTTTTGTGGAAGACATTGTAAAAATTAATTCGGGAGAGAGCATGGCCATACTTGGAATTTCCATACATGTAGAGGATACGGAGGAATTAGGAGGATTGGGAGTATTCATGCCTTTTGAAAGGGAAAATATTGACTCCGCGCGCGGGCTTATTAAAATTACAGCCGCTACTTTGGAAGGACAATGGAGAGCCATATACCACAAACGGAATTATGAACAGTTATATCGAAATTTTTCAGGGGTCATGGGAACTCTGTCCGCGGGAATTGTTGTGACGGACAAAAATCTTGCCGTAGCCCATATTAATGACGCTGCTGTAAAATTGTTGAGACTTGAACACAGAGAACTGATTGGAGAAAATATAGATTTGTGTCTTCATTCAGGCGGGATGTTCTTGCATATTTTGCAAAACCTGCAGGATAATGTGGGTACAAAACGAAATATCCAACTTGAAGGTACGGATATAGAGTGTGAAATTTATCCAATATATAAGGGCGCCGCTGAAGAAGACTGCGAAGGACTGATTATTAAATTAAATCCTCCAAGGCATCTGAAATTAGATAAGAGATCAAAGAGGCATATGGGAGTCCATTTTCACTTTGGAGACATACATGGCAAATCAAAAGGCATACAGGAAGCGATCCGGCTTGGAAAAATCGCCTCAGAAAGTTTATCTAATGTATTGATTCTGGGAGAAAGCGGAACCGGAAAAGAGCTTTTTGCCCAGGCAATTCATAATTACAGTGTTCGTCGGGAAGGCCCCTTCGTAACAGTAAACTGCGGAGCTTTAAGAGAGGAATTGGTAGAATATGAATTATTAGGATGCGAAGAGAGGATGCCTGGTGGCGCGGATATAATGGGTAAGCAGGGGAAATTTGAACAAGCTAACGGCGGAACTTTATTTCTGGATGAAATCGGTGATATGTCAGCTGACAGTCAGGCAATCCTGCTGCGCGTTTTGCAGAACCAGGAAATTGTGAGAACCGGAGGCAGCAAAAAAATTAAGGTAAATGTCCGGATTATAGCAGCTACAAACCGGAATATGGATCAGTTGGTACAGGAGCATAAATTTCGCGGGGATCTGTATTACCGTCTAAACGTTTTCACATTAAATCTTCCGAGCCTCGCGGATCGAAAAGAGGATATTCTGTTGCTTTCTGATTATTTTATAAAAAACTACAGTGAAACTCTGGGAAAACCAGCAAAACGCCTTTCTTCTGATGTGGCAAAGCTTTTATTCGATTATGACTGGCCTGGAAATATTCGCGAGTTAAAAAATGTGATCCAAAGGGCCGTTAATATTTCCAGGGAAAATGTGATTTTACCGGAGGATCTCCCGTTAAATTTACAAAGCTTCAAAGCGGGAAAAAGTCAGGCGGGAATGTCAAAAACAAAGGTTATTCCGAAGATTTCTTCTTTAAATAAGGTGCAGCAGCTTGAAAAAAACGCGATTGTTGAAGCGCTGAACAAATGCAATGGAAATATCAGCAAGACAGCGGAATTCCTAGGCTTGAACAGACGGACTTTATATCGCAGAATGGACAATTATGGAATAGACGCGAAACAATATAAAACATAATGAAATACTCTTTGCCGCAGCCCGGATTGCTTTCTATATGCCGGTGTTTTATAATAAAAGGCAAGATGTAAGGAGGGGCAGGCAGAGAAAATGGTTTTGCTGACATGCGAGAATATCAGAAAAAGTTACACGGAAAAGCCGTTGATTACGGATGTTTCCATAAGCATCCACGATACGGATAAAATCGGATTTGTCGGGGTGAACGGTACGGGAAAATCTACACTTTTAAAGATTGTGGCAGGAGAGATGGAAGCGGAAGGCGGCAGTATTACCACTTCCAACGAACTGATCCGCGCGTATCTTCCTCAAAATCCGCCCTGGGACGAAAACCTGACGGTATTGCAGCAGGCTATGTCGGATATTCAAAAAGCCGGAGGAACCGTGGAGGAATATCAGTGCAGGGCAATGCTCAGCAAACTGGGGATGAATGATTACGATATGCCGATGTCGGCGCTCTCCGGCGGACAGAGAAAACGAGTCGCCATGGCCGCGGCACTGGCCCGGAAAAGCAATCTGCTGATTCTGGACGAGCCGACAAACCATATGGATAACGATGTGATTGAATGGCTGGAGGGCTATCTGAAAGCCTATAAAGGCGCGATTTTCATGATCACCCACGATCGTTATTTCCTGGATCGGGTGACCAATCAGATTGTAGAGCTGGATCGGGGCAGGCTGATTCGTTATGAGGGAAATTATGATGCGTATCTGGAGGCGAAGGCCTCCCGGGAGGAGATGGCTCTGGCTGCGGAGAGAAAGCGGCTGGCGGTCTATAAAAAAGAGCTGGCATGGATTCGGCGTGGCGCTCAGGCGCGGACGACCAAAGCGAAGGGACGGATTCAGCGTTTTGAAGAGTTAAAGGCAAATAAGCTGGAGACAGATGATTCTTCTCTGGAACTGGATGCGGTCAGCAGCCGCTTGGGGAAAAAGATCATTGAGCTTTCGGGAATCTGCAAGAGCTACGGAGAACAAACGCTGATTCGGGACTTTTCCTATACAGTGCTGCGGAGGGATCGCATTGGTATTATCGGACCCAACGGGTGTGGAAAATCAACGCTGCTGAAGATTCTCATGGGGCAGATACAGCCGGACAGCGGAACCGTGGAAATCGGGCAGACCGTAAAAATCGGTTATTTTTCCCAGGAAAACGAAGCGCTGGACCCGGAAAAACGGGTCATCAAATATATCGGGGAAATCAGCAACAGTATTCGGACAAAAGAAGGGACCTTTTCCGCCTCCCAGATGCTGGAGCGCTTTCTGTTTCCGCCCCATATGCACAGCGTTCAGATTGGCCGCCTGTCCGGTGGTGAAAAGCGGCGTCTCTATCTTCTGAGCATTCTGATGCAGGCGCCGAATGTGCTGGTTTTCGATGAGCCTACCAATGATCTGGATATTGATACCCTTACGGTTCTGGAAGATTATCTGGATGAATTCCCCGGCGCGGTGATCCTTGTTTCCCATGACCGTTATTTCCTGGACCGGCTGGCGATTCGGACCTTTGTATTCGAAGGCCAGGGACATATCGGACATTATACCGGCGGATATTCGGACTGGCTGGCACATAAAAAGCAGAGACAGGAGGCGGAGACAGAGGGCCATGAGCCGAAAAAACAGGTCAGAGAGCGCCCGCGCCCCAAAAAGAAAAAACTGAAGTTTTCCTATAAGGAAGCGCGGGAATATGAAACCATTGAAGAGGATATCACTGTACTGGAAGAACGAGTGTCGGCCCTTGAAGA
The DNA here is from genome assembly GCF_014333425.1 of Zhenpiania hominis. Lineage (GTDB taxonomy): Bacteria > Bacillota > Clostridia > Peptostreptococcales > Anaerovoracaceae > Hominibacterium > Hominibacterium hominis. Next base: position 295,550 of record NZ_JACRYT010000001.1, read on the forward strand.
GGAGATGAACCGCAACGCCAGGGATTTTGCCAGGCTTTCTGAGCTGGCGGCGGAAAAGGATGCGCTGGAGGTCGAGCTGATGGAAAAGATGGAACGGTGGGAATATCTTTCCGAGCTGGCGCAGCGTATTGAGAAGGGGGAAGAGGTGGAGCAATAGGAAAACCTCGTGCGATTTTGGAGAAAAATCCATTAAAGAATCTGCAGCTTCCGAAACAGCTGCTTCTGGTTGCTGATCCCCATCTTCTGATAAACGGTGTAAATGTGGCGTTTTACAGTGGCTTCGCTGATGTAGAGCTCCTTTGCGATTTCTGAATTTGTGAGACTCCTTTTGAGAGACAGAAAAATAATTTCGAATTCCCGGTTTGACAGGCTGAATTCCTCCTTCAAAGCGGTCAGGCGTTTTGTGAACACATCAGAAATATAGTAAACCGCCGCGGTTATTTTCGTATGAGTGCTGTCGTTATAGGCAAGCTGTACCATGTAGGTGTCATCTTCGATGTGAATCGGAATCGGTCCCAGAGTGCAAAGAGAGGTGTCCTGCAACAGTTTTTTCACACAGGAAGTGATCTTGCGAGTGAAAATGCTGTCTTTGATGGAAGGGTGATATGCTTTTGCGAAAGCGGAGAAGGACGCGTTATTGCTGAGCATATTAGCGGAAGCGTCATAGGAGCATAATCCCAGGGTTTCAATGTTATCCAGCATCCAGGATTCCTCCTGCCCGCTTTCGCTCGACGTTTTTTCGGGGACTGTTAATGCGGCCTGTTTGCTGTCCGGGCAGAACTCCTCTTTCATTCGATCCGACAAATAAGGCTGAAGACATTTCACAATCTCCAGATCCTTTTCTCTGAATTCCACCTTTTCATTTGTACGGAACAGCCCCAGAATCGCAATTGTATCGCAATCCTCCGGAAGCGGAATGTTGGCGTCGATGGAAATTTCGAGACTGGCGCCGGAAGCGAATTCCTGAAAATATTTTGTTTCTCTGCGCTCCCGCATGGAAAACAGATCGGAGTTGCGGAAGGCAATACACTGCCTTTGGGATAAAATCGGCAGTACGTCATCATTGTGCATATATGTTGTGACATAATTGTTAATTTCTTCCGTGGACCAGTTTACCGGACGGAAAGATTCCATCTCATATTTCTTTGTATCGTTGTTGTATCGAAAAAACATAAAATCACTTTTGTCAAAATAGATTAGTGATTTGAGCTTTGCCATAAACACTTCGGTAAACTCTGATAACGTAAGCGCGGGGTCATAAATGCATTTGATAATATCACTGAGAATCCTTACTTCTTCAATTGTAAAGCTTGTATTACCCATGATAAACAGACTCCTTCAAAACAAATAAATCCCTGATTTTATTATACGAAATTACAATAATTTCTGTCAATAACAGGCCGGACACGGCAAGAAAAATTGCGACTTTTGTTGTAGCTAAGAAAAAACGTTAAATCTTTCGATGTAAATTAATTTAGAATATTGCGACAAAATTAATATTTGGTTTGATTACATACCTCACAGAGAATGTTATTATTTTATTGTACTTGTTAATTCTATTTTTCGAAGAAAAGAGGAGGTTATGCATGGTTTTATTAGGTCAAATTATTATCTGGATTATCATGGCCTGCGCGGTTGTCGGCGTTATCGGCGCGATCCGGGATGAAAAAAGCGGGATTGGCAAAGAATTCATGACCGCCTTTCATCAGCTGGGAATCATCTTTATTCCCTTTGCCGGAATGCTGGCGTCTATGCCGTACATTGAAAAATTCGTTGTATTCGTATTTGGCGGTTTGTTTGAAAAGATCGGCGCGGATATCTCCATTGCCGGAGCCCTGATTATGGCGCCGGATATGGGAGGTTATCAGATTACCGAGTCCCTGGCTTCCAGTCCGGAGACGTGGGTGATCGCTTTATTTGTCAGCTATTGTTCCGGTCCCATTATTTGTTATTCGATTCCAATGGGATTTTCCATTATTGACAAGCGGGATCATAAATTTTTCGGGTTGGGAATTATGGCAGGAATTCTGAGTATCCCCTTTGCCGTTATGGCGATGACACTGCTGGTGAAATTTACAGGAACGCCGGTAAGAGAGACCATTTCCAACACAGCGTCATCCGACTTTAATCTGATCTATTCCTGGGGGCAGATCTGGATCAATATGCTGCCGATCCTGGTATTCTGTCTGATTCTGGCGCTGCTTCTGCGGTTTTTCATCGACCTTATGGTAAAAGCGTTTCTGGTGTTCGGAAGATTTCTTGACATTGCCATCAAGATTGTACTGGTACTTTCGATTATCGAATACTTTACCGGGATTTTCTCAAAGCTTTTTTCCTGGTGGGAATTCGCCCCAATTATCGCGGACGCGGAAGATCAGTTCCGGGCTCTGGAAAACGCCGGATATATCGCTTTGATGCTAGCAGGCGCTTACCCGATGATTTACTTAATTGATAAGTTTTTCGGCAAAGCTCTTCAGAAGCTGGGCGCTAAATGCGGATTTACGGAGCATGGGAGCATCGGGATTTTCGCTACATGCGCCGAGCAGATCGCCATGTTCGGTATTGTAAAGAAGATGATTCCGGAAGACAAAGTAAAAGTGGTAGCTCTTTCCGTATGCGGATCGTGGCTTTTAGGAGCGCATATTTCCATTACTGCTAACTTCCAGCCGTCCCTGCTGGCGATTATTCTGATTGGAAAGATCATAGGCGGAATTATCGCCGTATTCTTTGCTCTGTGGCTGGGAGTACCGATGGCGCGGAAGCTGGAGGCAAAGGATCGGGAAAATGGAGTGATTGGAAAAGAAGAATATTTAGAGGAAGAAGCGGTTCTTGAGGAGAGAAGAAAACGCAGACAAAAAGGAGGTAACAACAATGCTGCAGTTTGAGCGTACAAAAGAACAAATGGGTACATACTCCCTGGACGGGGAAAATCAATTTCCGAGAATTGAGAGGCTGCTGGAGCGCTATTGGGAATGTACACCGGAAGTGGACGTGGAGAGAGCGAAAATCTATACCGAGTCCTACAAAAAGACAGAGGGTGAGGATGTCCTTCTGAGAAGGGCCAAGGCGTTCAAGGAGTATTGCGAGCAAAGAGAAATCCATATTCCGGAGGACCAGTTAATTGTCGGAGATACAGCGAGACATCCGCGGGGAGGTGTCGTGGATCCGATTTTCCACTGCGGATGGCTGAGAGAGGAAGTGGACACCATTTCCACGAGAAAGCAGGACCCGTACCGGATTTCTGAGGAAGATAAAAAAATCCTCAAAGAAGAAATCTTCCCTTATTGGGAGGGAAAATCAGTGAGCGAACACTGGATCAAGCAGATTCCGCCGTACGTTCGGGAACTGGCAGTGAAAACCGGCATCATTGATGTGGAAATCAAGACCCAGAGCGCGGCGGGAGAAACCGCTCCGTACTGGGAGATGCTCTTTGAGAAGGGACTGGGGCAGATCAAACAGGAAGCGCGCGAGGCAATGGAGAATCTGGACGAATCCGATCCGGAGGATTTCGCGAAAAGGATCTTTTTTCAGGCGTCCCTTCTGACGCTGGAAGGCATGAGCGCCTACATGAAGCGTCTGGGAGATCTGGCGTCCGAGCTGGCTGTTTCCGCCGATGGAGAACGAAAAAAGGAATTGGTGGAAATCGCAGATAACTGCTATGCTCTGATGGAGAAAAAACCGGAAACCTTCTGGCAGGGCCTTCAGTTTATTTACTTCATTTTAGTGGGATGCCTGATGGAAGGAAACGGCCCGTCCTATTCGCCGGGAAGAGTGGATCAGTATCTGTATGAGCTGTATGATCAGGATATTGCTTCCGGCAGACTGACGGTGCAGAAAGCTCTGGAACTGATCGAGGCTTTCTATATTAAGACGGCTGAAACGACCTGGTTCCTCAGCGAAAACGCGGTAATGTACTTTGCAGGATACCAGCCGTTCCACAGTCTGATCGTGGGCGGAGTAAGCAAACACGGAAAAGATGTGACCAACGAACTGTCCTATCTGTTCCTGACAGCGAAAATGGATGTCAAGCTTCACGGCCCTTCCGTGTGCGCGCGAGTTCACCAGCAGTCGCCGGAGGATTTCATCCTGCATGTGGCGAAGCTGGCAAGATTGGGAACCGGCTTCCCGGCCATTTACAATGACGAGGTGGCGGTTAAGATGATGCTGCTGTCCGGCGGAACTATGGAAGAGGCGAGAAACTATCAGATGGTGGGATGCGTGGAGCCGTTTATCGGCGGCAAGATGGCAAAATGGTCCGACGGAGGCCACTATAACTTCGCGTCCGCCATGGAATTCGTGCTGACCAACGGCCGGAGCATGATGAATGACAATCGGCTGCTGGGACTTCAGACCGGAAATCCGGAGGAAATGAGCTTTGAGGAAATCAAGCAGGCAGTAAAGGATCAGCTGGAATATATGATTAAAGCCATCAGCATCTGCGCCAATGTCAATGAGAAGGTCTGCGCGGAACTGACGCCGTATCCTTTTGTTTCCACACTCCTGGACGGAACCTACCGGACGGGGAAAGATCTGACCGCGGGCGGTGTGAAATACACCATCGGACCGGCGCTCATCGGAACGGGAATCGCGGATCTGGTCAACTCTCTGTCCGCGATTCGCAAGCATGTGTTTGAGGATGAGACAATTACCATGCACGAATTGATTAAGGCGCTGGAAAGCAACTTCGAAGGGTATGAGGATATGCGCCTGATGCTGCAGAATACCACCCCGATGTACGGCAATGACATTGAAGAGGTGGATGAACTGGCAGGTGAAATGACGGATTTTGCCTACGATGTGATCTCCGGCTGCAAATCCTGGAGAGGGCCGCACTTTATTTCCGGCCTGTATCCGGTATCTTCCCACGTGCCTCATGGACTGGTGGTTGGCGCTCTCCCATACGGAAGACTGGCAGGCAAAGCGCTGGCGGACGGATGCTCGCCAAACGGCGGTACCGATCATGACGGCCCGACGGCTGTGCTGAAATCTGTTTCCAAGGTAAATCACGAAGTCCATACATCGGGAACCCTTCTGAATATGCGCCTCGATCCGGCAAGCGTAGAGGGCGATGTGGGGCTCAAGCGGATTTCTCAGATTATCCGCACCTTTGTGGATCTGAATATTTATCACATTCAGTTTAACGTAGTAAGCAGCGAGGTTTTGCGGTGCGCCCAGGAAAAACCGGAAGATTACAAATCCTTGATTGTGCGGGTAGCGGGCTACAGCGCTTACTTTACGGAGCTTTGCAGGGAAATGCAGGACGATATTATTCACAGGACGATCCATATGGCGTAGTTTGGCGAAGAAGGCAGTTAGGAGCGGGAATCATGGGTTATGAAACGACAGGTATCATCTTTAATACACAAAAATTTTCCATCCACGACGGAGACGGGATGCGGACTTTGATTTTTATGAAGGGATGCCCCCTGCGGTGTCTTTGGTGCAGCAACCCGGAATCTCAGAATCCGCAGGTTGAGATTATGGATGTGAAGTCCAACTGTATCGGATGCGGGAAATGCATGACTTTGTGCGAAAACCACGCGGTGAAAGAAGGTACCTTTGATATTGACCGGGAGGTTTGTACCCGCTGCGGTGTGTGCGCGGAAAAATGCTACGCCAATGCCAAAAAGCTTACCGGAAAGCAGGTGACAGTCCGCGAGATGATGAAGCTGATTGAAAAGGACCGGATTTTCTATACCAATTCCGGCGGCGGCGTGACCATAGGCGGGGGAGAGCCTCTTATGCAGCGCGAATTTGTGGAAACACTTCTTCAGACCTGTCGGAATTCCAATATCCATACAGCCATCGAAACCTGTGGATACGGGGAGTGGGATGAGGTAAAAGGCGTGTTTGAAGCCGCGGATCAGATCTTCTTTGATTTAAAAGCGATGGATTCACAGCTCCATCGGAAGCTGACCGGCGTGGGGAATGAACGGATTCTGCAAAATGCCTCACGTCTCGCGGCATTGGCGAGGACGGATAAGGATCTTATTTTCCGAATTCCCCTGGTGCCGGGCTGCAACGACAGTCTGGAAAATGTGGAGCAAACCGGAAGCTTCGTATCTTCCCTGGAAGGAAATGGTGGACGGATTTCCATTGAAATTCTGCCCTATCATAATCTGGGCGAGAATAAATACCGCTGGCTGAGCCGGGACTATCCTCTTCCCAAACTGGAAAAACCTTCAAAAGAGAAGGTGGAGGAATATAAAGAGCTGCTGAGGAAAAACTGCAGACATGTGATCTGAAGAAAACGGGCAGCAGGATTAAAAAATAGAAACAATCTGCGAAATCTGCGGGTTGTTTCTATTTTTTTCAGGCTTTGCGGAGGCGATATAGGTAAGAAGATGAAAATCAGACCTTTTCGCGGAGAAGAAGGCTCGGGAAGCGTTGAAAAAGTAGTAACAACGTTTGAAAATCATGATTTGTTTCTAAAGGCGAACCGGGATGAGAGAAAAAAGGTGATGGGGTGTCAGCCGGAAATTCTCTTGGGCGAACATTATGGCCGGAACAGCCGGCCTGTTTGCCCACGTCACATTTTGCGCGGCAAGCGAACATAAATTGCAACCCTGCCGCGGAAATTTTTTCATAAATCCATTAAAATCCTATCTTTTTCCGCGCCAGGTTCGTTATACTAAGTGAAATGAGAAACATGTTTGGACATTTCACGCAGGGAAAGGAGGAATTTTGTGGATACGGATTTTTCATTAATCCGGAGAATGAAGAGCGGAGAAGAAGAATCCTTCGATACGTTCGTAAGGAAATATTACCCGGATATTTTAAAATACTGCCATTATCACGGACCGCGAAGCTGCGGGGAAGATTTGACGCAGGAGGTCTTTATCCGCTTTTTCCAGAACCTTTCCGGTTATTCGCACATAGGAAAAGCGAGGAATTATCTTTACACAATCGCGGCCAATCTGTGCAGGGATGCCTATAAAAAGAAAACAGAAATTCCGTCTGAGTTTCCGGCGGAAGGGCAGCGCGCGCCAGAGGCGCGGACGAGTGGGGCGTTGGAAAGCGAGGGAGATCCGGCGGACAGGCTTTCGGAAAAACTGCTGCTTGAGGCGGCTCTGGCAAAGCTTTCGGAGGAGATGCGGGAAGTGATTGTGCTTCATTATTTTCAGGATATGAAGCTGAGAGATATGGCGGCGGTTTTAAAAATCAGCCTGCCGCTGGTCAAATACCGGCTGAGCCGGGCGAAGAAACAACTGGAAGCATTGCTGAGAGAGGAGGAAGAAGCATGAAGATTGAGGACAGACTGAAGGGTTACCGGATCCTTGAGGAACCGACTGCCCGTGAAGAAAAAATCATGGAGACGGTTCGGGCTTCACAAAACGCTTTTTTTGAGCGGGAACAGGAACAGCAGTTGTCCCGCTGGGAATTTTTATGGATTCAGATGAAATTTATCCGCAAAAAATGGTGGGCGCTTCAGGCTCTGCTGCTGGCAGGTTTCTGGTGTGTGCTGCAGTTTAACGCGGGCGCGGAAGACAGTGAAGTTCAGAGACAGATCCTGGGTATCGCGGCGACGCTGTTTACCATCCTGATTATACCGGAATTCTGGAAAAACAGGAGCAGCCGGTCCATGGAAATTGAGGAAGCGTCTTTTTTCTCCCTGCGGCAGGTTTACGCGGCGCGGATGGTGCTCTTCGCCATGGCGGATGTCCTGTTTATCAGCTTATTTCTGGGGGCGGCCTCCATGTCGGCGGAAATTTCCTTTCTGGAAGGGCTGGTTCAGTTCCTGCTTCCGGTCAGCATCACCGCCTGCATCTGTTTTCGGATTTTATGCAGCAAAAGAGCTTTCGGAGAAGGGGCGGCTATGGTGTTCTGCCTGCTGTGGAACGGAGCGTGGAGCGCCATCATTTTGAATCAGATCGTTTACCAGGCGATTCGCGTCCCAGTATGGATGGGGCTGCTTGGCATTTCGATATTTTACCTTTTCCTGTGCGCGCGCAGACTTTTGAGTCGTGAAAACAACGATTGGGAGGAAGAGCCGATATGGAATTAGAATTAAAAGCATTGACCAAAACCTTTGAGTCTTTTACCGCGGTGGATCATGTGTCCTGTACCATGAACAATGGCGTGTATGGACTGCTGGGGGTAAACGGAGCGGGAAAAACAACTTTGATGCGGATGCTCTGCACGCTCATCAAACCGACCAGCGGTGAAATCCTGTGTAATGGAAGCGATATTTTTTCAATGGACGCCCGGTATCGCGGGATGCTGGGGTATCTGCCGCAGGAATTTGGCTATTATCCGGACTTCACGGTAAAGGATTATCTGATGTATATTGCGTCCATTAAGGGGCTGCGGCCGGCGACAGCGAAAAAACGAGTAAAGGCGCTGCTCGCCAGAACCGGTCTGACAAAAGCGGCGGAAAAAAAAATGAAAAAGCTGTCCGGCGGCATGAAGCGGCGGGCGGGGATTGCTCAGGCCCTGCTCAACAACCCGGAGATTTTGATTTTGGACGAGCCGACGGCAGGTCTGGATCCCGGCGAACGGGTGCGCTTTCGCAATTTGATCAGCGAGATCGCCGAAGACCGGTTGGTTTTGCTGTCCACCCATATTGTGTCCGACGTGGAATATATCGCCAAAGAAATTTTACTGATGAAAGAGGGAAAAATCGCGCATGCCGGAACCGCGGAGGAACTGATCGCCGCTATGCCGCAGCGCGTGTGGCTGTGTACAGTGGATAAGAGCCAGGTTCCGGAACTGACGAGAAAGTATATGACTTCCAATATCAAGTCGGGAGGCCAGGGGGCGCAGCTGCGGATTCTGTCGCGGGAAGCGCCGTTTCCGGGCGCCGCGCAGGCGGCGGCTACGCTGGAGGATGTATTTTTGTATTATTTTGAGGAAAAGTCGGGGGATGAATATGACGTACTATGAGTTAAAAAAGGTGTTTGTGAAAACCAGCAGTAAGGCGGCTCTCGGGACGCTGCTGATCCTGCTGATTGTATTCAGTTTTCTTTCCGTAAACAACATGACATATGTGGATGAAAACGGAGAAACGGAGAAGGGCCGGACAGCGGCGGTAAATCTGCGCCAGGAAAAAGAGAGGTGGGAAGGACCGTTGACTGAGGAAACGGTCGCCAGGGTTATTCGTGAGAATTCCCGTATCAATCAGTCGCGGGAAGCGCGCTCCGAAGACGTCCAGGAGCAGAACAAGGCTTATTCCAGGACGCAGGGATATGAGGATATCCGCCTTCTCATTGATTCCGCCTTCGGCGGGTTTGGCGGATTTGATTACTATCGGATCGACTCGCTGAAAGCCGAAGACGCGGAAGAGTTTTATGCAAAGCGGACGGAAAACCTGAAGGCGTGGCTCGCCGATGAAAACGGCGGAGCCGGGCGCTTTACAAAGGAGGAACAGCAGTATCTGCTTCAGCGGTATGAGGCCATGCCGATCCCTTTGTACTACGAAGCCGCGGACGGATGGGACAAACTGTTTGAACGCCTGCCGTCCCTGCTGATGATTCTGGTTCTGATCCTGGGATTCCTGGTGTCCGGTATTTTTCCCTGTGAAAGCCAGTTAAAAGCGGATTCGGTTTTTTACGCGTCTTTTCATGGTAGGCGCAAGGCGGTGCGGGCAAAGCTGGGCGCGGGGTTTCTCCTGGTGACAATGGTTTACTGGGCGGCGGCGCTGATTTATACGGCGGCGGTTCTCGGATTTCTTGGGGCAGGAGGAATGGACTGCCGGATTCAGACCGCCTTTATCAGCTGGGAAAGCTTTTATAACCTGACCTTCGGGCAACTCTATCTTTTGTGTGTGGCAGGCGGGTATCTGGGAAGTCTTTTTACTGCTTTTCTTGCTATGCTGATCGGGGCAAAGACGAAATCAGCGGTTGTCTCTGTGATTGTTCCCTTTATTCTGCTGCTGATTCCCATGTTTCTGACAAATGTGGAACTTCCGGCGCTGGATCAAATCAAGCCGCTGCTTCCCAATCAGCTGGTCCAGATTAATTTTCTGGTGGAGGAGTTTCGCCTGTATTCCATTGGCGATCAGATAACCGGCGCGCCGCAAATCCTGTTCCCCCTGTACCTGGCGCTGACCGCTCTTATTTGCCCGATGTTGTACCGGCTGTTCCGGAAAGCGGAAGTGAAGTAGATGAGGAACAGGCGAAAGAGAGCCGCGGGCGGAAAGCAAAAGGGAAAGCGACTGCTGCTTATGGCTGTCATAATTCTTCTGGCAGCAGGCATGATGGCCTTTAAAGGGGGAATTGCGCGGACCGCGGACGAAAGCCTTGGCTGGAATCTGATGCTGGTAAACAGCCAGTACCGGATACCGGACGATTATTCGATGGATCTGATTCGCCTTTCCAACGGAGAACAGGTGGATTCCCGCATTTATCCGGCTCTGCAGGAAATGTTCGACGACGCGAGAGCGGACGGTTACAATCTGTTTGTACGGGCCGGCTACCGGAATGGAGAGGTTCAGGAAAATCTGATGGAAGATAAGATCGAAACCTACCGACAGGAAGGCTACTCCCAGCGGGAAGCGGAGCATGAGGCGGAAAAGTGGGTAGCGAAGCCCGGGACCAGCGAGCATGAGCTGGGGCTTGCCGTGGACATTAACGCGGAAGGGCAGACAGACGGAAACCGGCTTTACCAATGGCTTGCGGAACATTCCTGGAAATACGGGTTTATTCTCCGATATCCGGCAGAGAAAGAAGAGATTACCGGAATCGACTATGAGCCTTGGCATTTCCGGTATGTGGGGAAGCAGGCGGCGAAGGAGATGTATGAACAGGATCTCTGCCTGGAAGAATATGTGCAGTGAGTTTATCAACAATTGAAAAATTTTAAAGAATGTTTCTAAAAACAATAGGGCTGCGGGGGTGAAAATTGTCTTTTATCCCGCGGCCCTGTTATTTTTGCCAAATTGGGCTCTGGAGCTGTTGGAAACGTAGAAACAATCAGGTAAAAATCCCGTTTGTTGATAAAAGATCTCTTTTGGCTCCTGCCCAGCGGAAATCTTTGTTGACGGATATATCGGAAAACGAAATGAGGAAGGATTTATGGAAAATATCGCGCTGACAGAAGCGGTCTATTACATTTTGTTGTCTCTGGATCAGCCTCTGCACGGATACGGAATTATGCAGAATATTGAACGGATCAGTGGGGGAAGAGTCCGCCTCGCGGCCGGAACGCTGTATGGAGCGCTGAACTCGCTGTTGGAAAGGCAGTGGATCAGGGCGCTTCCCGAAGAAAAGGGCGGCAGGCGCAAGGAGTATCAGATTACGGAATCCGGCAGGGCGGCAGTCCGCAGAGAGATAGAGCGACTGAGGGAGCTTTTGGCAAACGGTGAGTGTATAACGGTATTGTGGAACTAAAATAAAAAGAGGGAAAGGAATATGGAAAAATGGGAAACATAATAAGAAAAAGGAAACTGTTTTGGGTCTGGCAGTGGCAAAAAGAAGAAAACTGGATTAACGCTATGGCCGCAAAGGGTCTGCTTCTGACGGAAGTGGGATTTTGCAGATATGAATTTGAAGAGGGCGAGCCGGGAGCATATCAGTATTGTATGCAGATGCTAAAGGGAGCGGCGTGGGGATTTGCGGCGGCTAATCTTTTTTTCAGAGTCAGAGATCTGAAAAAGGAATCGCTTCTCCGGGAATGAATACGGATGTGGAGCCTGTAGCGCGCGAACAATTTGCCGAAAATTTTATATGGGTGCCGCGGTGTGCTAACAAATAGGTAAAACGTAAAGAAAAAATGCGTTTCAAAGCTTAGATTTCTCGAAAAACCTTCAAAATTCCAAATCTTTGTGATTAATATTCCAATATAATCAATAATGTGGGAAAATTTTTAAGGAAACTGCAATAGAACTTTCTAAAAATTGAAGATGTTCGCGCCCCCCCAGAGAACTGGGGCAGGATTCGCTTATCCGCAGTCGTCAGTCGGTAGCCGGTAGTGCCCGCGCGAGTAGGGACTTGTTTTCTGTGGAAACTGTGATAAACTGAAACTGCTTATAAGGAAATAAAGAGGGAAGGGGATTTTTATGATTTTATATTTTTCAGGAACCGGAAACAGCCGCTACGCGGCAGAATATCTGGCAAAGCTGACCGAAGACGAAACCGTTGATATCGGGAATTTGCTGAAAGCGCACGACAAAGGAGGGAACTTTACCTCAGAGAAACCGTTTGTATTCGTATGCCCGGTGTACAGCTGGCGGATTCCCAGAGTGTTTGAAACCTTTTTAAGCGCCAGTACCTTCCATGGAAGCAGGGACGCCTATTTTGTCATTACCTGCGGAGGAGACATCGGGAACGCGGAAGCGCATCTTCTCAGTTTGTGCAGAAAAAAAGATTTTCATTTGAAAGGAGCGGCAGAGGTCGTAATGCCGGAAAACTACATTGCCATGTTTACCGCGCCGAAAAAAGAGGAGGCAGAGCAGATTCTGGAAGCCGCGGTGCCGGTGCTTTCGGAAACGGCCCGGCGCATTAAAAATCGGGCGCATCTGCCGGAGAAAAAAATTTCTATAATCGATCGTCTCAAAAGCGGAATTGTGAATACCTGTTTTTATACCTTCTGCGTAAAAGCCAAGGGTTTTCGGATTACGGAAAGCTGCACCGGGTGCGGGACATGCCAGAGGCTCTGTCCGCTTGACAATATCAGGATGAAGGAGGGCAGACCGGTATGGGGGAAAAACTGCACCCACTGTATGGCCTGTATCTGCAGGTGCCCGGAAGAAGCGATTGAATATAAGAATGTTTCCTGTGGGAAAGTGCGCTATTACAACGATCGGAAAATTTAGGCAAGAGGTGAAATATGTATGATATCGAATTAAATAATGGAGTAAAGATGCCGGTATTGGGGCTGGGTATTTACAAAATGACGGATGAAGGGGAAATGAAAGATGCTGTTCAGCATGCCCTTGCGGCCGGATACCGCAGCTTCGATACAGCTCAGATGTACGGTAATGAAGGAATGTTGGGAAACGTTCTGGAAAAAACAGATATTTCCCGGGAAAACCTGTTCCTTACCAGCAAAGTGGATACGGGAAATATGGGATATGAAAAAACAAGAGCTTCTTTTACGCGGAGCCTTGAAGACCTGAAAACGGACTATCTCGATCTGTTTCTGGTTCACTGGCCGGGTCAGAAAAAACAGCGGCTGCTTGATACATGGAGCGCAATGGAGGAGCTTTATTTCCAGGGAAAAATACGGGCAATCGGCGTTTGCAACTGCCAGATCCGCCATCTGGAGTGGATTCTGGAAAACAGCCGGGTAACGCCTGCTGTCAATCAGGTTGAACGAAACCCGCTGATGAATGACGAGGAGCTTTTTTTATGGTGCAGAGAGAAAGGAATTCAGATGGAAGCCTGGCGTCCTCTTTTGAAGGGAAACGTGGATCTGCCGGAAATTTCCGAGCTTGCCGGTAAATATGGAAAAACACCGGCGCAGATCCTTCTCCGTTGGGAAATACAGAGCGGGTATATCGTAATTCCAAAATCCGTTCATCAGGAACGAATCTTTGAAAACGCGGATATCTTCGACTTTGAATTGGATGAAGCGGATATGTCACAGCTTTCCTCAATGAATACGGGGAAGCATAGCAGCCACGATCCGGAAAGCTATGATTTTTAGGAAAGGGAAGGCAGAATGGAAAAGAGGCAGAAATGAAGATTCGTAAAGCAGATAGGAACGATATAAAAAAACTGGCCGAAGTTGAGGCGGCTTGTTTTCCGCCGGCGGAGGCCGCGAAGGAAGCGGATTTCCGGCAGCGCTTGTGTGTATTCGGAGAGCATTTTCTTCTGCTGGAGGAAAATGGACGGTTGATCGGTTTTATCAACGGCATGGTGACGGACGAACCGGTCATCCGGGATGAGATGTATGAAAACGCGCGGCTTCATAAGGAGGACGGGCGCTGGCAGACCGTCTTCGGAATCAATACTCTGCCGGAATACAGAAGAAGAGGCTGCGCAGCCCGGCTGATGAAGGCTTTCATTGAAGAGGCGAAAAAGCAGGGAAGAAAGGGATGCGTTCTGACCTGCAAGGAACATCTGATTCCTTATTACGAAAAGTTCGGATACCGGAACTGCGGCGTATCCGAGTCCGTACATGGAGGCGCGGTCTGGTACGACATGCGGCTTACCTTTTCAGAGGAGGAAAAAGGAAGGGTCAAAGTTCACGCGACCTTTGACGGAGCGGAATATGACGGAAGCCTGGTAAAAATGAAAACCCCATGCCATATTCTGGGATTGCGGAAGGATATTCGCGCCGCGATTGGAAAGCAGCCGGGGGATAAGGTGCGTGTAACGGTAAAGGAGCGGGAATAAATGGAGCTTTATATTGTGCGGCATGGAAGAACCGAATGGAACGCCAAGGGGCTGATTCAGGGAATTTCCGATATCCCTTTGTTAGAAGAGGGCAGAGAGATGGCGAGACAGACCGCCCGGGGTTTAAAAACCGTTTCTCTTGACGCGGTTTACGCCAGTCCCCTGTCCAGAGCCTTTGAAACCGCGGAGATCCTGGTGGAAGGAAGAAATCTGGAAATCCGAAAGGACCAGCGGCTCAGGGAAATGGATTTCGGTATCTATGAAGGGGAAGATTATGTGCGGGACTCGGAACTTTTGCGGGGATTTTACGACGCGCCGGATCAGTATCAGGCTCCGGAAGGCGGCGAATCCTTTTATGATGTCGAAAAAAGAACGTCTGATTTTCTGAATGAAATCCGAAAAATCCATGGAGATGGAGAACGGATTCTGATTGTGGCCCACGCGGCGGTTAACCAGGTGCTTTTTCACCTGATGGAAAAAAACGAGCTGAAACATCTCTGGAACGGCGGCAGGCAGCGGAACTGCGCCGTAGCGTCGGCGGTTTCAGAAGGGGAAGGGTTTCGGATTATAGAGCGGAACCGGATTTTTTATTAAGTGCAATTGAGGAAGCGGCAGTTTTGCTGCTTTTCTTTTTTTGATAAACAGTATATAACACTTGACAACTGTTACATGCTGTTATATACTGTTTGTGAACAAAGGAGGAAGAGCATGAAACTGATTATTAACCATTCTTCCCAGCAGCCCATTTACGAACAGATCGCGGAGCAGATTAAGGCGAAGGTCATAAACGGAACTGCCAGGGAAGGGGAGATGCTCCCTTCTGTTCGTTCTCTGTCAAAGGAATTGAAAATCAGCGCTCTGACGGTAAAAAAAGCTTATGACGCGCTGGAGCATGAAGGATTTGTCAATACGGTTCACGGAAAAGGAAGCTTTATTGCGGGGACCAGCCCCCAGCTTTTGATGGAGGAACACCGGAAAGAAGTCGAATCGGACTTGGAAATGGCCATTCTAAAAGGACGAAGATGCGGTATGACGGATCAGGAAATCAGACAGATGTTTGATTTGATTATGGAGGAATGAGAAATGCTGATTGAGCTGAAAAACGTGATAAAGCGATATGGAAGCTTTGCGCTTTCCTGTTCCCTGCGTCTTGAAGAAGGCCGGGTCACCGGACTGATCGGACAGAACGGAGCGGGAAAAACCACAACGTTTAAGACAATTTTAGGGCTGGTAAACCCGGACAGCGGGGAGATTCGCGTGTTCGGAAGATCCCGGAGCCAGTCGGGGGCGGAAGAACGGGAGCATATTGGCGCTGTGCTTTCAGACAGCGGATTCGGAGGACATCTGACCGTAAAACAGGCGGCGTCTATTTTAAAATCCGCATATAAAAGTTTTCGCGAAGAGGAATTTTTTAAGCGCTGCGCGGAATACGGCCTGCCGGCGGATAAAAAGATTCGAGAGTTTTCAACCGGAATGAAGGCAAAACTGAAAGTGCTGTCAGCCCTTTCCCATGATTCCAGGCTGCTGATTTTAGATGAGCCGACGGCAGGGCTGGACGTGGTGGCAAGAGATGAGATTCTGGATATGCTGCGGACCTATATGGAGACGGAGGGAAGAGGAATTTTAATCAGTTCCCATATTTCTGGAGATCTGGAAAATCTGTGCGACGATGTTTACATGATTCATAAGGGAAAACTCATTTTTCATGAAGATACCGATGTGATTCTCAGTGAATACGGACTCCTGAAGATGGAGGAAAGCGCTTACGCGAATCTGGATAAAGACTATATTCTCTGCGCGAGAAAAGAGAATTATGGCTACTGCTGTCTGACAAAAGAAAGACAGTATTATCAGGAAAATTATCCGTCGGTTGTAGTGGAGCGGTGCGGACTGGATCAGGTCCAGATTATGCTGACAGGGGGAATGGGAAATGAAGGCATTATTTAAAAAGGATTTTTACGCGCTGAAGGAATCAAAAATCCTGATTCTGATTATGTTGTTTGTGGTCGTGATTATGGGAATCTGGGGCGGCGGGGAAAGTACCGGATTTATTCTCAGTTATGTGACGGTGCTTTCCGGTGTGCTGGTCCTGAATACCATCAGTTATGATGAAATGGACAATAATTGTGCTTTTCTTCTCACAATGCCATTTTCCAGAAGCGCTTATGCAGCGGAAAAATATCTGTTCGGCATCGTCACCGGAACCGCGGGCTGGATCTTTTCCGTGGTGGTAATTCTGGCAACGTCCGGACCTTTTGAACAGAACGGGGATTTCTGGTGGTCCCTTTGCGCCGCGTCATTGTGTCTTGTTTATCTGCTGCAGGCGGGGATGATTCCCATACAGCTGAAGTTCGGCGGACAGAAGGGAAAAATTGTAATCCTGATCCTGTTTGCGGCTGTGGTGGGGGCGGTGGCCGCGGCGGCAAAGTCTGCCGGTCTGATGGAGCGGATCGAGGCATTCATGGAACACATCAGCCTGGGCGGAATCTGCGCGGCAGGTCTTGCTTTCTCCATTCTCTGTCTGTTGCTTTCCTTCGCATGCAGCGTGGGGATTATGAAGCGAAAAGAGTTTTAAGAACAGGCAGTCCGCGGCGTCGGTTGGGGCATAAAGCGCAACAATGTATAGATTGCGTATACAATCGGTGCACACCGGGGATGGAAAACAAAAAATTACGTAGAAAATGTTTCTTCCAGAGGGGATTTCCCGGGAAAAAATCCGCGAAAACCACTTGAAATCAATCATTTTTCTACGTAATTTTTGTGTTTTACCGTTTCGTGTATACCTTTGCCCTCCGCAGGCCCAGGGGATCGTCCACAGGCCCGCGGAGAGAAAATACGTCTAAAGCTTGCGGCATCTGAAATCAATTAATCCAGAATTCGCCCGTCGGTAGAGATGGTCACCACCTGCCAGGGCAGAAATTTCCCGCTTGCCTGAAGGGCGTTTTTTACCGCCGCTTCGATTCCGCCGCAGCAGGGAACCTCCATACGGGCAACAGTGACGCTTTTTATTTCATTCTGCTTTATAATCTCAGTCAGCTTTTCTGTGTAGTCAATCGGATCCAGCTTCGGACAGCCGATGAGAGTGATCTTGTTTTTCATAAACTGATTGTGAAAATCTCCATAAGCGTAGGCGCAGCAGTCTGCGGCGATCAGCAGATTCGCCTGATCAAAGTACGGCGCGTTAACAGGAGCCAGCTGAATCTGGACCGGCCATTGACTCAACTGTGTCTTCGCGGGCGCGGCGGAAGGTGAGTCTTCCTGGTGCTTTGCAAACTGCCGGACTTGGGAGCCGGGGCAACCGGAAAAGGCCGGAGCCGGATGGGAGTGCTGTTTTTCTTTATTAGCGAGAACCGCGGCCTCATCGTAAGCGGCGGCTTCCCGTTCCACAAAGGTGATGGCGCCTGTCGGGCAGGCGGGGAGACAGTCTCCCAGACCGTCGCAGTAATCATCCCGCAGGAGCTTCGCTTTTCCGTTTACCATGCCGATGGCTCCTTCATGGCAGGCCTGGGCGCACAGACCACAGCCGTTACATTTTTCTTCATTAATTTCAATAATTTTTCTTATCATAATGGTTTCCTCCATGCAATATTCTCACTTGCTATGCTCCTAGTGTAGCGTATTTTGTTCGGTAAGTCCGTTGTATTTGCAACGGATTGAAACTTTTTTTTCACAGAGCCGGTAAAAATCATACTATTTTGAAACAAAAGAAAAAAACTGTGGATAAATTATTTTGAAGAGTGGATACAAATATTGAAATTTCAATATTTGTAAAAATATGTTTATCCACAGATGCAAGGGGATAAAATTGTATACAATTTTAAAAATCCTGGGGATAACCTTTGAATCCCTGAAAAAAAGGGCATTTTGCATGTTGAAAAGTGTCGAAAGAGTTTTAGCGTGGATAAAAAGCTGAATGGTCTGAATTTAAAGACTTCACCAATGGCAGTTGACTTGTCAACCTTTTGATACTATAATACGTTTTGGACAATAGTTGAATAGTCAACTTTTGTCGAACCGGCAACGGCGGTAACGCCGTTGCGGTGCAAGATATCTGCAGGCAGTTCATAATTCCTGCGTAAGAAAAAGGAGGTGGAGAGTTGCGTCAGCCAAAGCCGACTTTTTTGAAGTTCATATCCGTTATTCAAAGAAATACCCAAAAGTATTTTGATTCAATTCTGGAAGATTACCACATTGGAGGAGGACAACAGTTCTTCCTGGTACATATTTACGAAAACAACGGCATTACAATGTACGATCTGGCAAAGCTGGGGCAGTTTGATAAAGCGACTGTGACAAAGGCGGTTCGAAAGCTGGAGGAGCTCGGCTATGTTGAAGTGCGGATCGATGAGACCGATCGGAGGATTCGGCACCTTTTTGCTACTGAGAAGGCAAAGCCGGTGGTAGAAAAGACGTACAATGTAAGAAAGTTCTGGCGGGAAGCTCTAATCGAAGAACTTGCGATATCAGAAGATGAAATCTACAAAATTTTTAAGTCAATGGCAGAGCAGTCCTGCCATACCTTGGAAAAACTCAGTGAAAAAAAGCGTATAGAAAAGGGGGAGCATAAAATTGAGTAATTCCGAACAAACATTAGCGAATCAGAAGCCTATGAATCAAAAGATAGAAAATCCGCTGGGATATCAGCCGATCTGGAACCTGCTTATTAAATTTTCCGTTCCGGCGACGATTTCCTGTCTGATTAATTCCATCTACAATATCGTAGACCAGATTTTTATCGGCCAGGGGGTCGGATATCTGGGGAACGCGGCCACAACGGTAGCTTTTCCGCTTATGACGATTCTGCTCGCTTTCGGAACACTGATTGGAGCCGGGAGCAGCGCTTTCGCGGCTATAAAACTGGGAGAGAAGAAAGAACATCTGGCTGAAAAGACACTGAACAATGCGTTTATGTTTTCCATTGTAATAAGCGTCATCATTGTTATCATCGGGTTGATTTTTCTGGAGCCGATTCTGGTGCTGTTCGGCGCTACGGAAAATGTCATGCCTTACGCGATGGATTATACATCGATCGTTTTACTGGGGTCGCCTTTTAATATGCTGGCCATCGCCTTGTCAAATCTCGCGAGAACAGACGGAAATCCGAGAATGTCCATGTACGGCATGCTGATCGGCGCGATTTTAAATACCATTTTGAATCCGATCTATATCTTTATTTTCGACTGGGGTGTTCGCGGATCCGCTATCGCCACCGTAACTTCCCAGATCATTTCAGCGATTATACTGACCAGGTATTTTGTGAAAGACGCCAAAACCCCGCAGCATATGAGGCTGAAGAAAAAACTGATGAAACCGGACGCGAAACTGATACGGCGGTTTCTTACCCTGGGTATTTCTTCGGGGATAACTTCATGCGTTGCCTGTATTATGCAAATCGTAATGAATCGATCGCTGGTTTATTACGGAGATCAGAGCGAGATTACAGGCGATGTGGCGCTGAGCGCCATGGGAATTGTTATGAAAATCGCTATGATTATCGCCTCCTTCGCGATAGGGGTAGGAATTGGGGCGCAGCCGATCCTGGGATTTAACCGGGGGGCGGAAAAATACAGACGAATTCGTACTACATACACTTATGCCGTGCTTTTAGCCACTGGCTCAATCTTTGTCGGCTGGCTGGCGTGTCAGATTTTCCCGTCACAGATTATTTCTATTTTCGGAGGTGAGAGCGCGGAATTTACGGATTTCGCGATTAAGTGTCTCCGGATTTATCTGTTCTGCATTTTCTGCGCGGGGTTCCAGATCGTATCCACGAACTATTTCCAGTCAACCGGACAGCCGCTGAAAGCATCCATTTTATCCATGCTGCGTCAGCTGCTTCTGCTGATTCCGCTGATTCTGATCCTGCCGCTGTTTATGGGATTAAACGGAATTCTGTTTTCCGCTCCGATTGCGGATTCCACTTCCGCGCTGATCGTCGCTCTCTTTATTATTCCGGAAATGAAAAAGCTGAACCGGAAGATCAAGGAAGAGGATATCAGACTTCAGGAGGCGAATTGAGTTGGATAAAGACGCTTCAAAACAATATCTTAAAATGACACAGACGCCAATCCCCAGGCTTGTGGTTACCCTGGGGATTCCAACGACTGTCAGCATGCTGGTGACAAACATTTACAATATGGCGGATACCTACTTTGTCAGCAAGCTGGGAACCAGCGCCAGCGGCGCGGTAGGAGTTGTATTCGGACTGATGGCGATTATACAGGCGATTGGATTCATGTTTGGACATGGAGCCGGAAGTATCATTTCCAGAAAACTGGGAGAAAAAGATCGGGAGAGTGCCTCTCGGTTTGCGTCGACCAGTTTTTTCTATTCTCTGGCAGTTGGCATTTTATTCGCGATTTTCGGCTTGATTTTTGTGGAACCACTGATGCGCCTGTTAGGGAGTACAGACACGATCCTGCCTTTCGCGAAGGACTACGGGATTTTCATTCTCCTGGCGGCTCCGCTGATGGTAACAAGCTTTGTAATGAATAATATTCTGCGCTATGAAGGAAAAGCCGCCCTGGCGATGATCGGACTGGGAATCGGCGGGATCCTGAATATTTTCGGCGACTGGCTGCTGGTGGTGAAGGTTGGCATGGGGGTAGAAGGAGCGGGTATTTCCACGGCTGTCTCTCAGATGGTCAGTTTTCTGATTCTGCTCGCTATGTTTTTGACCGGACGGACGGCGAGCCGGTTTTCTCCGCGCTGTATTTCCAGAGAAAAAGGAGACCTTCTGTGGATTTTGCAGACCGGTTTTCCAAGCCTGGTGCGCCAGGGGCTGGCCAGCATTTCCACGATGATGCTGAACGGACAGGCCGGCGTTTACGGGGACGCGGCGGTTGCCGCCATGGCTATTGTGAACCGGATCTGCAATCTGATCTTTTCGGTGGGGATCGGAATCGGACAGGGATTTCAGCCGGTATCCGCTTTTAACTATGGAGCGAAGCAGTACCATCGGGTGCGGAGCGCCTTTTTCTTTACTCTGGGAGCGGCGGAAGTACTGTTGGGCTGCATTGCGCTGATTGGACTTTTTCTGTCATCCGCGCTCATCGGGTTCTTCAGAGAGGATCCGCAGGTAATTATGATCGGCACCGCGGCACTGAGGGCTCAGTTGATTGCTTTATTTTTTCTACCTCTTTCCTTATGCTCCAATATGCTCTTTCAGAGTATTGGGAAGAGCGGAACCGCCAGCTTCCTTGCCGCTCTGAGAAGCGGAATCCTTTTCATTCCGACGATTCTGATACTGCCTGAGTTTATAGGACTTGCCGGAGTCGAGCTGGCTCAGACGGCTGCGGATATTGCGGCTTTTTTCATCTCTTTGCCTTTTGTTGTTCGGTTTTTCCATAAATTACCCGATTCGGATCCTATACAGATATAAGAAATGGCTACTTTTCAGACTGGAAGAAAAAGGTTCGTTTGAACTCAGGTTTTCAGGGCATATACACTCATATGCTTTTGAAAACAGGAGGAAAAGAATGAACGTAACAAGATTAAAGAAGGGCTGTCTGTTAATTGCGGCGGTACTGATGGTATACGCCTTTCTTCCGGCTGCCTGCGCGGCGGCGGAATCCGGGGAGATTCCCGTAACGGAACAGACCTTTCCGGACCCGGCGTTCCGAGGCTGGGTGCTGGATGAAAAGAATCTGGACGGCGCGGGAAGCGATGGAATCCTGACGGAAGAAGAAATCGCGGGAATCACGGAAATTTCCTTTTCCGCCGATTCTAACGCGCGGGCGGGTTCCCTTGCGGGAATTGAATATTTCACTTCCCTGAAGAACCTGAGTGTATCAGGCCACAGACTGGATGAACTGGATCTGTCGGAAAATGAAGAACTGGAATTTGTTTTCTGCAAATCCAATGACCTGCGGGTTCTGAACGTGACAAACAGTCCGGATCTTCGGACCCTGAACTGTGAGCAGAATAAGCTGTCCTCCCTTGATCTTTCGGGAAATCCGGAGCTGAAGGCGCTTCATGTAAGTAACAATCTTCTGCAAACCTTGGATTTCCGCAATAATCCGAAGCTGGAGCTGGTGGAAGTTTTTGATAACCGCCTCACGAATCTGGATGTTTCCGGACTGTCCGGCTTGAAATTTCTCAGCGCGGGAGACAACCGGCTGACATCTCTGGATCTGCGCGCCAACCGGATGCTGGAAGGCAGTGGGTTTTCTGCCAGCTATAATAATCTGCGGCAGATCTATCTGCCGGATCTTGCCGGAAGGATGCTTTCCGCAGATTCTTTTTTCCGGCAGAATCCGGTAAAGGGATATGACAATGTACAGTGGTACCGGGATGACGCTTATCAGAACCCGATTGATCAAAACGGGATTCCGGCAGATGGACAGACGATCTACGCAAAGAGGATCGCCAATTCCTATACCGTGAAGTTCAGCGCCAATGGAGGCAGCGGCACCATGAGTCCGCAGAAAGCCCAATATGGAGAACGTTTTACGCTTTCCGGCAGCCGATTTTCGAAAAGAGGATATACCTTCGCCGGGTGGAATACCTGGAAGGACGGCAGCGGAATCTCCTATGGAGATAAGGCGTCTGTAGAAAATCTGGGAGGAACCTATCAGGGAGAGACGATTTCGCTGTACGCCCAGTGGGAACCTGTCCGCTACAGGATCCGTTATGAGAAAAACAGCGAAGACGCGGAAGGGGACGCTATGGGTGAAACCCGGGCTGTCTATGGAAAGGACGCGGCGCTTTTACCGAACACCTTTGAAAGAGAACGGTATCATTTTGCCGGGTGGGCCTTAAAGCCGGACGGAGCGGCGGTATACGCGGATCAGGCTTCGGTGCGGAATCTGACCGCGCAGGAAGACGGGACCGTTACGCTGTACGCTGCCTGGGAACTGAAGCCGGAAGAAGCTCGAAAGCCGTATCTTGAGCAGATGGATCTGGCATTCGCTGATTATAAGAACGAGGATTATACCGCGGAAGACTGGGCTTCACTGGAATCGCTGTATGAAAAAGGCCGCGAGGCGATTATCGGCATGGGTTCAGATAGCGCTGCCATGAAGGCTTCGCTCTCCCGGACAATATCCGCGGCAGAGAAGATAAAGACAGAACGCCAACGGATTAGAGAACTGACCGAAGGCTGGAGCGCGCAGCACCAGGAAGCGCTGAACTGGATGGAAGTATCTCTGTCCGACGCGGTGCAGGCGGAATCCGCTGAGGAAAAAACAGGAGAAGCTTTGCAGTCCCTGGATCGGCTGGACAAGTACAGCACCCTTAAAACTCCGGAATTACGCGGCAAACTGTCAGAACAGGCCCGGAAGCAGCTTCACCTGCAGGCGGAGGAACTGGAAAATACCCATGTGGCGGCGCGGTGGCTTGCCGGTACGGAAAACGCGCATAAGCTTCCTCTGAAGCAGGTGACGCCTGCTATGAAAAACAGGCTGAAGGGTCTGATCGATGGCTATGAGAGACTGACCGAAGTCCAGCAGGCACATATTGGGGCGGATGTCGCGGAAGCCCTTTTCCTGCGTCTGGAAACAGCGGAGGCGGCAGAACCGGAAATAGACCCCGGGAAGACAGAAGCCCCGTCAGAAATTCTCTCCACAGAGAACACATCCGGAAGACAGGAAACCGCGGGCAGGAACACGGCAAACCGGGCGGTAAAGCCGAAAACGCCGGTACTGCGTGTAAAAGCCGGAAAAAAGAAGGCGGTTCTTTCCTGGAGCAAGGTAAGCGGCGCGGAGGGCTATGACATTTATCAGGCTTCCCGGAAAAACGGTAAGTTTAAGAAGATAAAGACCCTCAAAGGGGGCAAGACGAGCTACGCTAAAAAATACAGGAAAAAAGGCGGGACTTACTATTACAAAGTGCGCGCCTGGAAAATGGAAGGCGGGAAAAAACTGGTCAGCACATATTCCAAAGTGAAGAGTGTTAAGGTGAAATAAAAAGCGGGACGGCGCCATAGGAAAAGGCCGGAAATCTTGAGAAAGGATTTCCGGCCTTTTTGAATTAAAATTGTAAGCTTATAAAACGACAAAAAGTTGATTATAATAAAAACGTCAGGTATAATAATAACAAAATGGTTAAAGGACGTGAAATGTATGGAGATGATAAGACGAAATTTGTATCTGGATCGGATACGCCCATTCATTGACCAGGATCTGATTAAGGTCTTGATCGGCCTCAGAAGAAGTGGAAAGACCATCCTGCTTTCACAGATCCGGGATGTTCTTTTGGAGCGCGGTGTATCAAAGGAAAATATAATAGAAATTAACTTTGAGTCCAGACGTTTTAAAGAGCTGGAAGCTGCAGATATCTTTTATCAATATGTTACAGAACGGGTAAAACAGGCGAAAGGGAGGGTATATCTTTTTTTTGATGAGATCCAGCATGTGGAAGAGTGGCATTCGGTGATCGCTTCTTTTCGGATTGACTTTGACTGCGATATTTATGTAACAGGCTCTAACAGCAAACTGCTGTCCGGGGAACTGGCAACGAATATGGCCGGAAGATATGTTTCCTTCCATGTATACCCTTTTGTACTGTCTGAGATTCAGGAATTCTATGACAAAAATGAGATGACGTATACCAGGGAACAGCTTTTTACGGAGTATCTGAAATATGGCGGATTGCCGATGCGCCTGGTGCTGCCGGATCCACATTCGGTCCGCACTTATCTGGAAGATGTTTATGATTCGGTTGTGATGAAAGATATTCTTTCCAGGCACGCGATCCGCAATGAAAATCTTTTGAGAAAACTTTTGGAGTTTCTGCTGGATAATATCGGGAACCCATTTTCAGCGCGTTCCATCAGCCGGGCTTTGATATCATCCGGTCAGGCGACCACGGTGGAAACAATACTGAATTATATTGACAAGCTGCAGGCGGGTATGATTTTATCAAAAGCAGAGCGATATGACATTAAAGGGAAGAATATCCTGGCATCAACAGAAAAGTATTATGCCGGCGATATTGGGCTTCGCAATATAAATAAAGCAAGTGAACAAATAGACACGAACAAACTATTTGAAAATGTAGTGTATCTGGAAATGCTGAGCAGAGGGTATGATGTGAAGGTGGGAAAGCTGGATACACAGGAGATTGATTTCGTCTGCTACAAAGGGCAAAAGAAACTTTATATTCAGGTGGCGTATGTATTGACAGAGGACTGCGTTGCAAGGGAATTTGGCAATCTGGAAAAGATAGACGACAATTTCCCCAAATATGTAATCAGTAATGATATTGTGGATATGAGCAGGAATGGAATTGTTCATTATAATATGATTGATTTTCTGTTGAATAAGAAGAGCGTGTGATTTGCCGGATTTTTAGTGCTAAACCCCCGACCCGCGAATATGCTAGTAATAGCGATTCGCAGGTGAAGGGGGTTTTTTGTGTGAAAAAAAAGATTATCAGCGGCTGTCTGATCGCTGCGCTGCTGTTTGGCGGATTTATGGGAATTGATCAGTTTCAGCCGCAGGAGAGGAGCATTTCCATTGTAAACGCCAGAGTGGAACCATCGGAGAAGGAGACGGGAATGAAGGTAAAGGCGAAAGCCGCGGTGCTGATGGACGCGGTGAGCGGTGAAGTCCTTTTCGCACAGAACGCGCATAAAAAGCTTCCTCCCGCGTCGGTTACCAAGGTGATGACCATGCTTTTGATTTTAGAAGGCTGTGACAGCGGAAAGATCCGCCTCAGCGATACGGTGACCATCTCCGAGCGGGCAGCTTCCATGGGAGGCAGCCAGATGTATATGGAACCGGGGGAACAGCATACGGTGGAGGAACTTCTGAAAGGCGTGGCCATGGTAAGTGCCAACGACGGATGTGTGGCTCTGGCCGAACATCTTGCCGGAAGCGTGGAAATGTTTGTAGAACAGATGAACAAAAGAGCCGCGGAACTGGGAATGAAGGACAGCCATTTTGTCAACACCAACGGGCTTCCGGTGGCAAATCATTATACCAGCGCATATGATATAGCAGTAATGTCCCGGGCTTTGATCGCCTTTCCGGAGACTGCCCAGTGGTTTACAAAATGGCAGGATACGATTAAAGTGGGCCTTCCGGGAAAAGAAAAGGAGTTCGGACTTACCAATACCAACAAACTGATTAAACAGTATCCGGGAGCCATCGGTATTAAAACCGGCTTTACCCAGGACGCGGGCTACTGCCTGTCCGGCGCCGCCGAAAGGGATGGAACCAGATTGATCGGAGTAATCCTGGGATGCACCACATCCAATATCCGGTTCGCGGAAATAAAACGGCTCTTGGATTACGGGTTCTCCAATTATGAAAGTGTGAAAATCGCGGAAAAAGGGCAGGTGCAGAAAGCGCTGAAAATCGAAAAGGGAACCCCTTCCAAAGTCGATGTGATCATGGAGGATGACGCGGCGATTCTCGTAAAAAAGGGAAACAAGAACCGCATCAAAACAAAGATTGAGATGGACGGCTATATCAAATTGCCGTTAAAGCGGGGACAGAAGCTGGGGGAACTGGTTGTGCTTCAGGATGGAAAGGAAAAGGAGCGGTTTCCGATTGTAGCTCGGGACAGTGCAAAAAAAGCGTCAATCAAAGAACTGTACATACAGATGATGAAAAAGCTGATAGAGACATAGACAGGAGGTCCTTTTTTTGCACAATCCACAAAGCGCGCCGGATTATCTTCTGACCTTTTCTTCGTTTTACAAGGCGATGTATGCCAGGGATAAGCTGATGGAGCAGGGGATCGGAAGCCAGCTGCGTCGGGTTCCGACACAGCTTCTGCGGTCCTGCGGGCAGGCTCTGTATCTAAACGGCCAGGATCTGCAGCGGGTTCTCGCCATTCTGGCTCAGAGCCAGATTGATACCAGGGGAATCTTTATGGTGACCCATGGGAGCGGCAGCCCCGCTTACCGGCGGATTCAATAAAATATGGAAGAATAAAACACCGCGGGCAGCAAATGCTGGCGGTGTTTTTGACAGAACGATTTATTTCCGCTCACCCTTCCATTTCCATTTTAAGAGCAGGGAGGAGTTGATGATCACCAGGACAGAACCCGCGTTGTGTACCAGCGCGCCGACCACCGGGTTTAAAATTCCGGTAATGGCGAGAACGATGGCGACAAAATTAAGGGCCATGGAAAAGGACAGGTTGCATTTGATCGTGACCATCATCCGTCGGGCAAGGCGGATCAAATGGGGCAGCTCTTTGATATCATCGTTGACCAGGGCGATGTCTGCCGCGTCAACGGCGATGTCGCTGCCAACGCCGCCCATGGCGATTCCTACCCAGGCTTTTTTCAGAGCGGGCGCGTCATTGATTCCGTCCCCGATCATGCAGACCTTGTTATCTTCCTTCTGATAAGCGTCAATCCAGTTCAGTTTGTCCTCCGGGAGGCACTCCGCGTGCACTTCTCCGATGGACAGCTGTCCGGCAATGTTTTCGGCGGCATTTCCATGATCACCTGTAAGCAGCACCGGATCCACGCCGGTATTTTTAACCTTCGCGATCATACCGGCCGCGTCCTGGCGCAGTGTATCAGAAAGCGCGAGAAATCCCATAGGCTCACGGCCGGCAGACAGATAGATGACGGTGCAGCCGTTATCCAGATGCCGCTCTGCCCGGTCAATCATTTGGGCAGGCAGGGAAACGCCCGCCTCCGTGAGCATCTCTCTGTTTCCGGCCAGAATTTCCATTCCTTCAACAAGGCCCTTTACTCCGCGTCCGGGAAGCATCTGAAACTGCTGAGCCGCGGGCGGTTTTTCCGTGTATTCTTTCTGATAGCCGGATACAATGGCTTTTCCAAGGGGGTGTTCCGAAAGGGCTTCTACGCTGGCCGCGTACCGGAACAGCCGCTGTGGGGAATAATCGGAAGAACAGCAGTAAATATCGGTGACTTCCGGTTTTCCATAGGTCAGGGTGCCGGTCTTGTCGAAGGTGATCTTGGAAACAGAAGCCAGCCTCTCCAGGGCGTCTCCTTCCCGCACGAGAAAACTGTGTTTCGTGGCGTTGCCGATGGCAGCCATAACGGCCGTAGGTGTAGCGAGCACCAGAGCGCATGGACAGAAGACAACAAGAATCGTTACAGCGCGGATAATCTCACCGGAAATCAGCCAGGTTAGTGCGGCGGCACTCAAAGCGATTACAACGATCCAGGTGGCCCAGCGATCTGCGAGACTTACGATTTTCGCTTTTCCGGCATCCGCGGATTGAACAAGACGGATCATCCGCTGAATCGAACTGTCCTCCCCGACTTTCGTCGCTTTCATCTCAAAGGCGCCGAACTGATTGACCGTGCCGCTGGATACCGGATCGCCGGCCGTTTTGTCGACAGGGAGGGATTCCCCGGTCATAACCGCCTGATTGATGGAGGTCTCACCGGAAAGAATTTCGCCGTCAACGGGAATGGTTTCTCCGGGAAGCACACGGAGCACATCGCCTACGCGAATCTGCTCCGCGGGGACAATCTGTTCCTGTCCGTCTTTTACGAGACGGGCGGTCTGAGGCGTCAGATGGACCAGCTTTTCGATTCCCGCGCGGGCTTTCGCTACCGTCAGATCCTCTAAAAGGGCGCCCAGCTGCATGATGAAGGCGATTTCACCGGCAGCGAAATCTTCGCCAATGATAACGGAAGCAACCAGGGCAATGGAGACCAGCACATCCGCTTTAATGTCAAAGGCGGTTACAAGGCCGATTATCGCTTCCAGAATAATCGGCAGGCCGCAGAGAATAATCGCCACCCAGGCCGCGTCAAAAGGGAGGGGGAGCAGATCAAAGATACTGAAAATCAGCGAAATGCCGCCGAGAATTAAAAACGTAATGTCTTTTTTTGTGCCGCCCCATTCTAAAAATTCTTCCAGCTTTTCCATGAAATCTTAAACCATCCTTTCTATTTGTCCCATGAAGAAGTTCAACATAGTGAATATATACCTATAGGGGTATATGCTTATTATACCGATAGGGGTATCCGCTGTCAAGATCATCCTGTTCTTCATAGGATGCGGAAAATGCGGGAATAATAAAAGCCCGCTGTTTTCAGCGGGCGGGACTGGAGGTCTTTTTGAGCCGATGGATAACGGCTCCCGCGATTCCGAACACGACTGCGAAAATCAGCCAGCCGAATCCGAACTCAGAAAGCGGAAGGCGCGGAACAAACGAAAGAGGAACGTGCCACCCGTAAAGGATTTCACACAGGCTGCCAACCATGGCGCCGAGAACCGTGCCGCGGACGGCGTAATCCGAAAGATGGGAGGAGAAAAACGCCAGTAGGATCAGCATGAGGGCTCCCGGATAAATCAGGTTCAGAATCGGCTGAGCCAGAAGCACGATCTGATCGATTCCAAAATTCGCGATCGCGGCGCTGAAGAGACAAATAAGAACCGTCAGCAGCTTGTAACTCAGTTTTCCTTTTGACAGCGCAGCAAAATAATCCGCGCTGGCGCTGACCAGGGCAACGGCCGTTGTAATGCAGGCTAATGTGACAACAATTCCGAGAATGATAACCCCGGGATACTGCAGAAGATCCTGCGTAATGTTCAGAATCAGTTCTGAACGGTTAATATCCAGTGTATAGAGGGTGGAGGCCGTAGCTCCTAAAAATGTAAGTCCGCAGTAAATGACAAGCAGTCCGACAGCGGCAATCAGGCTGGAGTTGCGGGCGACCCTGTATTTGATGCGTGCTTCGGTATATCCTTTTTCCGCTACATTCTTTACAATAATAATCCCGAAGATCATGGCGGCCAGAACATCCATGGTCTGGTATCCCGCGTTGATTCCTTCCACCACGACATTTTCAATCTGCGCTGTATCCGAGATTGATCCTACAGGGGAAACCAGCCCGCAGATAATCAAAATGAGAAGTCCGATAAAAAGCGCGGGGGTCAGGAATTTCCCCAGAATATCAATTACTGCCGATTCCCGTATGGTCAGCAGCAGGATGATCGCGAAAAAGATCGCGGTGGGGATCAGGGAGCCGACATCGCCAAGAAGGGGTACTACAAACATTTCATAAGTAGTCGCTCCGGTTCGGGGAATCGCGATAAACGGTCCGATACATAAAATCATAGCGGAAACCATGAGCGTGCCGGGAACTTTTCCAATTCTTCCTGTAACGGAGGAAATATCGCCGCCATGTTTCAGCAGGGCGAAAATCGCGGCTACCGCGAGACCGATATCTGCCAGATAGTAGCATACAAAACCGGTAAACCAGCTCTCCCCCGCGCCCATTCCCAGATAGGGCGGGAAGATGATGTTTCCCGCGCCAAAGAACATGGAAAAAAGAGCGAATCCGACAACAAGCTGATCTTTCATTTGGTGATTGGTAGTTTGAAGTTTCATAAGTCAGGTGTTCCTTTCCGCGGAGAGAGGCAGCCTCTCAGACCGCGTAATTAACAATAGTGCCAATCTACGGTATCATATCACGAAGAGAAAATCAACATATTAATGTAACATATTAATGTAGAGAAATTTGTTTTACAGGCGGCTTGAAAGAAAAGATTGATCTTTGCATATAAAGATGGTATATTAATCAGAACCATAAAAGAAACTGAATAAAACAGGGAATTCAGGGGTTAGATGAGAGGAGAAAAAGAAATGAACGCAGCAGAACAGTTTTATCCGGTGCGGGATATGGAGTCGATCCGGGATCTGATACGCACCGGCGCGAGAGACTATAAAGAGACGCCGGCGTTTCTTGTAAAAACGCAGAAGGGCGGCAAATACCATGAGATTACTCATACAAGGCTGGAAAAGGACATGAACGCGCTGGGAACCAGATTGATTGATCTGGGACTGCGGGGAGAAAAAATCGCGGTGATCGGAGAGAATTCTTACGAGTGGGCTCTTTCTTATTTCGCGATTGTAAACGGCGTAGGTACCGTGGTTCCTCTGGACAAGGAACTGAGTATGGAAGAAATTTCGAATTTGGTAAAAACCGCCGGGTGCAAAGGCATCCTATATTCCTCGTCTTATGAGAAGTACGCGGCGAAGCTGGACATTCCGGTGAAACTCAAATTTGAATTGTACCGCAATGAAGATGTCCCATTCTCTGAAAACGACATGGCAAGTCTGATTTACGAAGGAAGGAAGCTCCTTTCCCGCGGCGACAGGCGGTTCCTGGACGCGGAAATCGATCCCCAGGCGGCGGCTGTCATGCTGTTTACCTCCGGAACCACGGGAGATCCGAAGGCGGTTATGCTGAGTCACGAAAACATTGTGTCCAATATTAAGAATATCAGTAAGATCGTGCGGATTGAGCCCGGTGACCGTACCCTTTCCATTCTGCCGATTCACCACACCTTTGAGTCAACGGTGGATATTATGACCGTGCTGTATCAGGGCGGATCCATCGCCTTTTTCGAGGGACTGAAACATGTAACAAAGAATCTGGCGGAAGCACAGGCAAGTGTCCTGGTGGGAGTACCGCTGATTTTCGAATCCATATACGCTAAGCTGTGGAAGCAGGCGGAAAAAGCGAAGAAAACCAAAGCCCTGAAAGCGGCGATTAAGCTGAACCGCACGCTGCGGAAGGCGGGAATTGATAAACGACATAAGCTGTTCCGGACGATCTATGACAGTCTGGGAGGCAGGCTGCGGCTTGTCATCACCGGAGCCGCGGGAATCGATCCCAAGGTGCTGAGAGGCTTTCATGATCTGGGACTGGAAGTGGCGCAGGGGTACGGCCTGACGGAAACCGCCCCGATTATCGCGGGGACACCGGATGGAGAAGAAAAGTACCGGAAAACAGGATCCGTGGGAAAAATTATTCCCGAAGGAGAAGTAAAGATCGCGGATCCCAACGAAGACGGAATTGGGGAAATTCTGTATAAAGGTCCCAATGTGATGTTAGGATATTACGAGATGCCGGAAAAAACAGCGGAAGTCATTGATGCGGAAGGGTGGTTTCACACCGGCGATCTGGGGTTTATGGATCCGGAAGGCTGGCTGTATATTACAGGGAGAAAGAAGAATGTTATCGTAACGAAGACCGGGAAAAACATCTATCCGGAAGAACTGGAACAGGTGTTGAATAAACTGCCGGTTATCGAAGAATGTATGGTCTACGGGCTGGATGGTATGGATGCCGGGGACGGTACAGTTGTCGCTGCGCAGGTGCGGCCGGACTACGAAGGTATCCGGGAACGCGGTCCGCGGGAGCCGGATGAGGAAGATGTTTATGAAATCGTCAAACGCTTTATTGCGGAGGAAAACCAGAAACTGCCGAACTACAAACGGATTCGCCATATTGTGATTCGTGAAGAGGAATTCGTTAAGACGACGACTCATAAAATCAAACGTCAGGCAAACCTGTAAGGCGCAGGGAGAAAAAACAGCGAGAGGAGAGCGATCAGAAGAATGCCGATCGATATGAAACAATATATTGCGGATGCCGCGGAACGGCTAATCGAAGAGAAACGCGCAAAAAAGCTGACCGTAACCGATATCGTAGAAGAATGCGCCATTACAAGGCAGACCTTTTATTATCACTTTGAGGACATTCCGGATCTGATCAACTGGATGCTGAAGCAGGAATTTGAAAAGGCCACGCGGGAAATCAACCGTTCCGGAGGCAATCTTGAGTATGCTATGAGACGGTTCTTGGAAACGGCTATGAGCAAAGAGGTGGTGATGAAACGGGTTCTCGCTACCAATTACGGGGACGTTATCCGCCAGCTTCTGATTCAGAATATGCGAGCCTATCTGTTGCAGCTGATTGAGGAAAAGCGGCTGTTCGCGGATGCTACCCGGCTAGAGCTGAAAGTGATCGTCAACTATTATGTCTATGCGATCGCGGGTGTTCTGAATGAATGGGACTCTCTGAAAACGGAGGATATTGACAAGGTGGCCCATCAGATTTATCTGCTGGTTACGGGAAAACAATATTTAAGTGAATAAGCTTGTGACAAAACCGTCAAAGTGTAAGGCTCTTTTACACTTTGGCGGTTTTGTCTATACAGATGAAAAAGACTGATCGTTGCCCCTTTTTGTCATTTCCGCTAAGATAAAGACCAAAGAAAGGGGCTTTTTATATGGCGCGTGAGATTCGAGGACAACACGGGAGTGATTATCCTGGCGGCGACCAACCGGCCGGAATCTTTGGACCCGGCGCTTACAAGACCGGGACGGTTTGATCGGAGAGTACCGGTGGAACTTCCGGATTTAAAGGGACGGGAAGCAATTCTGAAAGTACATGCCAGGAAAATCAAAACCGATGGAAATGTGGACTACCGGACCATCGCCAGAATGGCGTCCGGGGCTTCCGGCGCGGAACTTGCGAATATTATAAATGAAGGTGCTCTGCGGGCTGTTCGGGACGGGCGGTCTGCCGTAACCCAGTCGGATCTGGAGGAAAGTGTGGAAGTGGTGATCGCGGGATATCAGAAGAAAAACGCAATCCTTTCGGATCAGGAAAAGAGGACCGTTGCGTACCACGAAATCGGGCACGCTCTGGTGGCGGCCAAACAGACGGATTCCGCTCCGGTTCAGAAAATCACCATTATCCCCCGCACTTCGGGAGCGTTGGGTTATACCATGCAGGTAGAAGAAGGCGACAAATATCTTCTTACAAAAGAGGAAATGGAAAATAAAATCGCGACCTACGCGGGAGGTCGCGCGGCGGAGGAAGTCGTATTCGGACAGATCAGTACCGGCGCTTCCAACGATATTGAACAGGCCACGAAGCTGGCGCGGGCTATGATTACACGTTACGGCATGGACAGCGATTTTGACATGGTGGCGATGGAAACAGAAAATAATCCGTATCTGGGAGGCGACACTACACTAAGCTGCTCGGCGGACACCCAGAAGGAGATCGACAAACGGGTGATCGAACTGGTAAAAACGCAGCATGAAAAGGCAAGAACGATTCTGGAGGAAAACCGCGGCAAGCTGGATGAACTTGCGGATTTCCTCTACGAAAAAGAAACGATTACCGGCGAGGAATTCATGGACATTTTAAATAAGGAAGAAAAATAGAATGAAAGACCGAATGGAACTGCTGGCGACTTTAGACGCCAATTATCTGCCGCGCCTGAAAGTGATGCTGGTCTCTCTCTGGATGAACAATCCGGGAGAGTCCTTCCGGCTCTGGCTTCTGCATCGCGGCATCCCGGAGACAGAACTGGAACTTCTGGAGCGGCAGCTTGGCAGGATTGGCTGTCAGCTGGAGAGCCGGCGGGTGGAAACATCTTTGCGGCGGCTTCCCATACCGGAAAGACAGAGATTGCGAATATATGGAATTACGACGCGCGCAACTATGACAACTACTTTATCCGCAGCAAAGGAAAGGCGAAACCATGGAACCCTTTTTATCGCTATCGGTTCGGGGTGTTATACAAGCATTACATGCAGCTTACAAAACGTTATATGACGGAAATTGCAAGAGACTCTGTATCAAAATAAACCTCTGCTCCCAGGAGCAGGGTGAGACTGGGCATACAGTGGCCGGCGCGGATATGAAAAAGCGCCGGCTTTTTCCATGGCGCGAGAATTTCATAAAAAAGCCCGGCAAGTAACGGAGTTTCTCCGTCTGCATCATCGGTTTCCGTAAAAGTCCCCAGCAGAATCCCGCGGCAGTCGCGGAATTTACCCGCCAGCGCCAGGGCGGTCAGGGAACGGTCGATGCGGTAGAGCGGTTCGCCTGTTTCCTCCAGAAAGAGAATTTTATTCCGGGTGTCAATTTCATAAGGAGATCCCAGAGTATGAACCAGCAGCGTCAGATTTCCGCCGGTCAGGACTCCGCGGGCTTCCCCGGGGATCAGAACCGACGGATGATGTCCCGGCGGATGGGGGAGAGTCCCCGGGGAGGCATCTGTAAAAAGCTGCTGTGTCAGACTGGTCAGCGAAAAGGAATCGAGAGTTTTGTAATCCGAAGACGGCATGGGGCCGTGGAAGGTCTGGAAGCCGCACAGCTGATTAAACGCCAGGTGGAGGGCGGTGATATCGCTGAATCCGACAAAGCATTTGGGATTTTTCCGGATCGTTTCCAGATCCAGCAGAGGCAGAATCCGGGGAGAGCCGTATCCTCCCCGCAGACAAAAGACGCCTTTGAATTCCGGGCTGGCGAAGGCCCGGTTCAGATCCCGGGCGCGCTGGGCGTCACTTCCGGCAAGGTAGCCGCGGGACTGGGCGCAGCCGGGCAGAAGTACAGGCCGCAGCTTCAGAGAACGGATGGAATCCATACAGGCATGCAAACTCTCCCGGGAAACCGGAGAGGCGGGACAGACGAGAGCCACCGCGTCTTCCTTTTTCAGCGGGGCAGGACGAATCAACATAAAATACACTCCTTTTTGCCAGTATATGAGTTATTATCATTAACAAGAACAAGACGAATTGACAACATAGATTGCGTACGCTATAATGTACATGAGGTGAGAAACATGACAATAACGAACGTAACAAACTTTAGGAAAAATATTTTTTCCATGCTTGAGCAGACAATTAAATATAATGAGCCCATTAATATCAGTACAAAAGATGGAAATGCAGTGGTATTAAGTGAAGAAGAGTATCAGGGGATGCTGGAAACCATTTATTTAATGTCGATTCCTGAAATGAAAGAAAAGCTGATAGAAGGGAAAAATACTCCACTTTCTGAATGTGTCTCAGAAAGTGAGGTAGATTGGTAATGTACGAGATCGTTTATACAAAAGCGGCGGCAAAAGATATCTCAAAATTAAAAGGAGCGCATTTGGATAAAAAGGCGAAAGCGCTGATAGAGCTGATAAAAAAAGATCCGTACCAAAAGCCGCCGAGTTATGAAAAACTTCTTGGAGATTTGCAGGGCGCCTATTCCCGAAGAATAAATGTGAAACATAGGCTGGTATATGAAGTGTTTGAGGAAGAGAAGATAATAAAGATACTAAGCTTGTGGTCCCATTATGAAAGATAAGAACCACATCTGTCTAAGCCGCCAGGAGTACCTGGCGGTAAATTTTTTGGCCTTAGTTAAGGAAAATATTAGTATATCAGTATATTATCTTAAACAGAAAGTTCATACAAATGTCCATTTAACAAAGATTTTACATTCCCTTAAAAAACAAAAAACACCCCTTTGTTATACTGAATTTAACAAACGGGAAATCTGTTTCCTAAGAAATTTTGTAGGAAAATTACAGGGAGTTGACAATTATGAAGCGAGAAGATACGGTTGCGTTTTCCATTGATGCCGGATATGGAGACCTTCGTCCATCAGAAAAAAAGGCGGCGGATTACATTCTGGAGAATATGAAGGAAGTTCGGGATATGTCCCTTTCCCAGCTTGCGGCCCGGTGCCGCGTCAGCCAGCCGACTATCGTGCGAATGGTGAAAGCTCTGGGATATGAGGGATTCCGAAGCTTTAAGGACGCGATTATAGAAGAGATGGCGCAGGAAAGCGGCGAACGGCAAAGCCCATACGCGATTTACGGTTATTCCATTTCAGAAAACGACGAGCTCAGTGATGTGCCTGCCAAAATGGCGGCCGCGGCCTCTGCCATGATCGAACGCAGTATCAAAGCGCTTTCTCTGAAAACCTATCAGAAGGTCATTAAAGTGATTGAATCCGCGGGGCAGATCGATATTTACGGTATTGAAAATTCAAGCTCCGCCTGTTGTGATCTGGAAACAAAGCTTACCTATCTGGGGTTAAGCTGCAGGTATCTTGAGGATCCTTATCTGCAGAGGATTAGCGCGGCTTCCCTGTCCGAGAAGGACGTTGCCATCGGGATTTCTTATTCCGGCGCTTCAAGGGATACGGTGGACGCTCTGAAAATGGCGAAAAAGCAAGGAGCAGCCACAATCGTAATTACAAATTTCAGAGATTCTCTGATCAGCAAATACGCGGACTATCTTTTATGCACCACACAGGAACAGCTCTTTTATGGAAACGCGATTTTTTCAAGAACTTCTCAGACTTTGATCGTAGATATGATTTATATGGGGCTCCTTACCTCAGATTACAAAACATACTCCGAGAGACTGGATAAAAACAGCCGCATTATACGCAATAAAGCATACCACAGGTCCAAATGAATGTCGTAAAACGTGTAGATTTTCTACACGTTTTTTGGCGCCTTCTTTAACATTCCTCTTACAAAAAGTTAACATTGATTTAATTGTGTTTTACAAAATTCAGAGTTAGAATTCTTGCGGAAAATGAATTCAGCGGGAAGCCTTATTTCAAATAAAATGTTTCCCGAACGAACAATAGAGAAAGGATGAACAATTATGCTGCAATTAGAACATGTGAAAAAAAGTTATGACGGTGTGACGATTCTCGAGGATATCAGTCTGGATATCGAAGACGGCGAAATTGTATCGATCTTAGGTCCCTCCGGATGCGGAAAGACGACGCTTTTAAATCTGATCCTGGGAATTACGGAAAGTAACGGCGGAAAAATCATCTTTGACGGTGAAGATATCACAGATGTGCCGATGGAAAAGAGAGGGTTCAACATTGTATTCCAGGACTACGCGCTGTTTCCGAACCTGAATGTATATAAGAACATTACATACGGACTTCGCAACAAGCCGGCCATTTCCACGAAAGAGGAAGTTGATGAGCTGATTCGTCTTCTGGAACTGGAGCCGCATCTGGAAAAGAAAATCGATCAGCTTTCCGGAGGGCAGAAACAGAGAGTGGCTCTGGCGAGAACTATGGTGATGAAGCCGAAAATCCTTCTGCTGGACGAACCGCTCAGCGCGCTGGACGGCGTCATTAAAGAGTCTATCAAGGACCGGATCAAGACCATCGCCAAGGAGTATCATCTGACAACGATTATTGTAACTCACGATCCGGAAGAGGCGCTGACTCTGTCCGACCGGGTTATGATTCTCAACGAGGGAGGAATTTCCCAGTACGGAAAACCAGAAGATATTATTCTGGCGCCTGCGAACAATTTCGTAAAGGCATTCATTTTGAATCAGCTGGAAATTAAAAAGAATAACATCTACCGGCTTTTCGCGGCACAGATGGCTCAGACACAGATGAGCCAGGCGCAAGTTCAGCAGCAGGGCATGCAGGTGTCGTAAGCGGTAAGAGGGCAGGTGTGAACTATGCATATTAAGAAAAACAGAGAACTAAAACTGATTTTTATTCTGCTGTGCGTCGTGTTTGCGGTTTTTCTGGCAGCCCCGATGGTGCAGCTTCTCATAAAATCTTTTTATGAGGACGGAACCATAAGCTTTTCGAGCTATGGGGAAGTCCTCGGAGGCAAGGGCTTTATGGAAGCGCTGGGAAACAGTTTCCTGGTGGCTTCCTGCAGCGCGGTGCTGACTACATGCATTGCCTTCTTTCTTTCCTACACTGTGAATTATACCAATGTAGGACGTAAATATAAAGGCTTGATCCAGAAAGTCGCGGTGCTGCCGATGTTGCTGCCGACGATTACCTACGGATTCGCGATTATTTATTCGTTCGGAAAACAGGGGCTGCTCACCCGACTTTTTGGACACCAGCTCTTTGAAATTTACGGATTTAACGGTTTGCTTCTGGGATATACCATTTATACACTTCCGATATCCTTTATGCTGATTAATAACACCATGGGATATATCGATAAGAAGTTTATGATTGTATCCAGAGTAATGGGAGATTCTCCGATTCGGACCTTCGGCGTGACGGTGTTCCGCCCGCTTCTGGGAACGCTGGCGGCGTCCTTTATTCAGACCTTTTTTCTGTGCTTCACAGATTTCGGTATCCCGGCTGCGGTGGGCGGCGAATTCAATGTAATCGCCAGTGTCCTCTATGATGAAATGCTGGGAAGCGTACCGGATTTCGGAAACGGGGCGGTTGTGGCGCTGGTAATGTTGATTCCGTCAATTATCAGTATTTCTATTCTGAGATTCCTGGAGCGATACAATGTGCGTTATAATCGGATTTCTACCATTGAAATCCGCAGAAACCGGATTCGGGATTCGATTTGCGGCATCGGAAGCGGTTTGCTCATGCTGGGTGTACTTTCCATTTTCGCAGTGCTCTTTGTTGTTCCGTTTGTAGAAGACTGGCCATACTATACCAGTTTCTCACTGGATCACTTCCGCGATGTATTTAATGACCCGAACCTGTTTGGAGTATATCAGAACTCTTTGCTAGTCGCTATCATCACAGCGATTATCGGAACGGTAGTTGCCTATGGTTCCGCGCTGTTGACAGCGAGAAGCACGGTAAACCAGAAATTAAAGAATATTATCGACGGGATTGCCCTTGTGACCAATACAATTCCGGGCATGGTGCTCGGTCTGGCCTTCTTGTTTGTGTTCACAGGCACATCCCTTCAGAATACATTTATCATCATTATCGCATGTAACATTATCCACTTCTATTCAACGCCGTATCTGATGATGAAGAATTCACTGTCCAAGATGAATGCTTCCTGGGAGACAACGGCGATGCTGATGGGAGATAACTGGGTAAAGACGATTGTAAGGGTCGTAACGCCTAACGCGATTTCCTCCCTTCTGGGAGTATTCAGCTACTACTTTATCAATGCCATGGTAACCATCAGCGCGGTTATCTTTATCGCCGGAGCGAGAACCATGGTTATCACGACAAAGATTAAGGAATTGCAGTACTTTAACAAGTTTAATGAGATCTTTGTGCTGTCTCTGCTGATTCTGGTGACCAATGTGGTTGCGCAGATCCTGTTCAGCAAGCTGGCGCAGAGGTCTGAAAATAAAGATAAAAAAGTGAAAAAGGAGAGAAGTTTTAAAATGATCAAAGGAAAACGTTTCAAGAGAGCTACAGCCATGGTGCTGGCGCTGACACTCATGGTTGGAGCAAGTGTCTTTTCCCTGACCGGATGCGGAGGCGGAAGCTCAGACGAGCAGGTAGTTATTTACGCGAACTCCGATGATGAAGCGGTTGAAGTAATGAAGAACACGCTGGATGAAAACGGGTATGAAGGACAGTACATCTTCCAGACCTTCGGAACTTCCGAACTGGGCGGCAAAATGCTGGCAGAGGGAAGCGATATCGAAGCGGACATGATTGTAATGAGTACGTTCTATGTAGAAAGCGCGCAGGAAGAAAATCAGATGTTCCGCGATATCACCTTTGACGCGGCGACTCTGGAGGAGCATGACTCCTACTGCGTACCGGTTATCTGCAACGCGGGATCCATTATCGTGAATACCGAAGAGATGAAGGCGAATAATCTGCCGACTCCGAAATCCATCAAGGATCTGGCGGATCCGGTTTATAAAGGCCATCTTTCCGTAACAGATATCCAGTCCTCCTCTACCGCGTGGCTGTTGGTACAGGCTCTGATTTCCGAATACGGTGAAGAAGAGACGAAGACCATTCTGACCGGTATCTATGATAATGCCGGCGACCACCTGGAAGATTCCGGTTCCGGTCCGCTGAAGAAAATCCGCGCTGGTGAGGTTGCCCTGGGATTCGGGCTGCGGGCACAGGCGGTAGCGGATAAAAAAGAAGGTCTGCCAATCGACTACATTGACCCGACAGAAGGAAACTTCACCCTGACGGAATCGGTTGCTGTAACAGACAAAGGTGACAGCAGCAAGGATCTGGCGATGGAAATGGCACAGTGCATCGTAGAAAAAGCAAGACCGGGTCTTTTGGATATCTATCCGGTAGCGCTCTTTGAGGGAGAAACCGTGGATAAAGAAAACCAGCTTGGAAACGCGAAAACCTTTAAAGAAAAGTTGACCGTTGACCTGCTGGAACAGCATCAGGCTATCTCTGAAAGCGCCAAGAAATAAGAAGAGACTGGAGAGTGACATAGACTATGCATAAAGTTGACGCAGTAATCTTTGACTGGGCGGGGACGACCGTTGATTACGGGAGCTTCGCTCCCGTCCAGGCATTCATGGAAGTATTTAAGGAATACGGAATTGAACCGACTCTGGAAGAAGTCCGTGAACCTATGGGAATGCTGAAAATTGACCATATCCGTACCATGCTGAAAATGCCGAGAATCCGGCAGTGCTGGGAAGAAATTCACGGATCGGAGCCGACGGATGAAGACGCCCAGGCTATGTATGAAATCTTTGAAGAAAAGCTGATGGGTATTCTGGACCGTTATGCCGAGCCGAAACCGGATACGCTGGAAGCAGTAGAAAAGCTCCGGAAAATGGGAATCGCCATCGGCTCGACGACCGGGTACAATGACAAGATGATGGCCGTTGTCGCGCCGGCGGCAAAGGAAAAGGGGTATGAGCCGGACGCCTGGTTCAGTCCGGATTCTACAGGCCAGAAAGGAAGACCTTACCCATATATGATTTTCAAAAATATGGAGGCTCTCAATATTCAGGATGTTCGCCGGGTTTTGAAAGTAGGCGATACAACCTCCGATATCCGGGAGGGAAAGAGCGCGGGTGTTCTGACGGCCGGCGTTGTAATCGGCAGTTCTCAGATGGGACTGTCCCGGGAAGAATTTGAAGCTCTTTCCGAGTCAGAGAAAAAAGAGAAATGCAGGGAAGTGGAACAGAGCTTTCTGGAAGCAGGAGCGGATAAGGTGTTCCTTACCCTGAATGAGTTAGCAGAGTTCGTAGCATAAAGTTCATGATTTCCATAAAAAGACCATGCGGGAAAGCGGGAACGCTTCCGGAGCATGGTCTTTTTGTATGATATCTCATATTTCCTGTAAATCGGACATACAATGAAGGGAACGATTTTACGGAAGAGAGGTGTCCTGATATTGGATAGACAGAAATTCAAGGCGCAGGTGGAACAAGCGGCCCGGGAGGCAAAAGGGATCTTTGAGGAGCTGCATAGCTGGCCGGAACTGGGAAACGAGGAATTTAAAACGGTGACTCTGATTGGAAAAAAGCTGAAAGAGTTAGGGCTGGGGATCGAACGTCCGCTGGCAACGGCGGTCGTAGTGAATATAAAAGGGACAGGCGGAGGAACGCTAAAAAAGACGATAGCCTTTCGAGCGGATATCGATGCCCTTCCTATAGCGGAAGAGGCCATGGTGAGCTATCGATCACGGCGAGCCGGCATCATGCACGCTTGCGGCCACGACGCTCATACGGCTATTCTGCTGGGCCTTGCCCGAGTGCTGTGCGGAATGCGGGAAGCGCTGCAATGCGACGTGAGACTGATTTTCCAACCGGATGAAGAGGGAAACGGCAGCGCGGAGCGGCTGGTGCGACTGGGTATCCTGAAAGGTGTGGATCGGATTTTCGGTTTTCATGTCAGACCGGAGCTTAACGCGGGAAGCATTGGACTCCCATATGGAACAGTACACGGAGAATCCAGGGTGTGCCGGATTGAAGTGAAAGGCGAGGCGTCCCACGGAGCCCGTCCGGATCAGGGAAAAGACGCGGTTTACGGCGCGGCGGAATTTATCTCGATCTGCCAGAGCATCGTATCCCGGGATCTGGGACCGGACAAGGCAGGACTGATTAGCTTTGGAAAAATTGAAGGCGGGACAGGCGGAAATATTTTGGCCGGCCAGGTACATATTGATGGAATTGTACGTGGGGAAAACGCGCAGATCTGTGATTTTCTATGCAGCCGTATGAACGTGATCGCAAAAGGGTTGTCCCAAGTGTTGGAGCTTCGTATTACGCCTGAATTTGAACAAGGGTGCAGAGCCGTGGTAAATGATGAGGCTTCTGTTGAAATGGTGAAAACTGCAGCCGCGGGAAAGCTGATTGAAATGAAAGAGCTATCCCTTACAGTTGATGATTTTTCCGCCTATCTGCGGAAAGTGCCGGGCGCCTATTTTTTTCTGGGAAGCGGATATGAGGGAAAGAACAACAGCGGCTTGCATACAAGCCGCTTTCAGGTCAACGAGGAGTGTCTGGAGACCGGAATTGAGACGCTGGCAGGGATCTGCACGCAGAAGCTGTAATATAACATAATAAGACATGGATTTCCTTTAAAAAAAGTTGGTTACAATGTAACCAAAATGCCAAAAATCTATTGACTTTTTCGCGCTTTTTTCGTAAGATACTTGAGGCGAATCAAGAAGCGCTCAGCTGCACGAAAGTAAAGAACATGTTTGAGGGGGAATACAATGTCGATTATAAACACCAGAAGCCACATTGTTCTTGATAAAGAAGGTCTTAAGAACTACGCAGATTTATTGAATTTATCTTACGGCGGAATTGTTGAAATTAATACGAAGCTGGATGCCTATCAGGTTCTCTGCTATACAGAAAAACGATTCCCGGGAATTAATGCGGGAACAGGAAGAGAGCTGTTCACAACTGCG
This sequence comes from Zhenpiania hominis, assembly GCF_014333425.1. Taxonomy (GTDB): domain Bacteria; phylum Bacillota; class Clostridia; order Peptostreptococcales; family Anaerovoracaceae; genus Hominibacterium; species Hominibacterium hominis. The sequence goes on from NZ_JACRYT010000001.1 coordinate 338,925, forward strand.
AAAAAGTATGTTCATAAAGAAGACCGGAAACGGCTTTTTTCCGCATTTCGCAGAAAAAAACTACGGAGTATCATACAGAACAATGAGCATGAATCCGTTGATTTTCGAGGACGCCTGCCGGAGGGAACTTACCGGTGGATGCGGGCGTTTCTGATTCCGGATGAGACGGCAAACGATACGGTTTTATGTTTGCTTCTGGATATTGAAATACAGAAGCGATGTGAAATGCTGGAACAGGAAAACCAACAGCTGCGGAAACAGCTTGAGCAGTACAGCCTGATACCGGAAACGATGAAAGCCAAGGCTGTAAAATCGGAAAAAAAGATTTTCGGCGTTTCTTTGGATAAAAGAAAACTCCGGAGCTTCACAGGGAAGTCTTCTGCAGAACAGATAAAGTAAAAAAGATATAGAAAAACCGATGGGAGACACGCGCCATCGGTTTTTTGCTCATAGCTTGTGTATTTAACTTATACACTGGTGGGGACGGGTGAGACTTACTGTGCGGCTTTCGCCTGATTGAATCTCTTGGCTAATCTGGAAACTTTTCTGGAAGCAGCTTTTTTGTGAATTGTATTTTTTGCCGCGGCCTGCATGAGTTTTTTCTCAGCCAGTCTCAGCTTTTCCTCAGCTGTCTCCATATCGCCTGCTTCGATAGCGGCGTCAAAGCTCTTTAAAACTGCTTTCAGATGACCTTTAATTCTTCTGTTTCTCGCAGTTTTCTTGTCGATTACACGGATTCTTTTCTTTGCGGATTTAATGTTTGCCATAAAATGTTACCCCACTTTCTTATTTTTAGCTAAATTCGCAAGTTTAAGTATATCGGATGCATAGGTGGATTGCAAGTAATTTTAAGAGAAAATCTGTAGATTTTTTTTTATTTTTTTGTAAGTTTCGCGCAAAACACCGTCTCTCCGTCAATGAGCTGCCCGCAGATCGTTTCTTCTTCCTTTTCTGTTTCGCGGAAAAAGAAAAGTTCATCCCCCAGCCGGGTTTCCTTAGAAAACTGGATTGTGAATTCCCGAATGGTATTCAGTCGGCTGATCTGCCGCACCAGATCCGCGTACCGGCAGTTGTTGGTGTGATCGTTGATATCCAGATCCTCCGACTGGATTGTATAAGAACCGGAAGCTTCAGGGTGTTCCAGGTGAAGCTTCTGAAATCCGTCAGCAAAGGCATCTTTCTCAAAAAGGTCATCCTCGTAATCGAAAGGGATTCGCTCGAGCTTTCTCGTTTTATAATTGATAACGCTCCAGAGACTGGTACCTCGCGCAAAGATCGTGCCGGCTTCATTGTGGATATAATAATCCCTGGGACAGATCCGGGAACGCTTTTTCCTGGGGCAGGTTGTTAAAATATAGTTCTTTTCAGGGCTCAGGGGGCTCTCGATCCGGCAGCGCAGCTTTGTAATGATCCAGATCCGATCGTCCGCGATCATATCGTCGTAGCCGATTCCCATTTCGTCCGCGTGGCGGGCGGCGGCATCCTGAAAATAGTGAAGGAGCGCGCCCAGGCGGATTTGCCCGTTTTTATCAAAATCTTCGGCGGAAAGATGAAGATTCATTTTGTATGCAAGCATGTTTCTCTACCTCGTATCCTTTTTTCCAAGTATATCATACCTTTGCGCATAAAAGAAATTGGAGGCGGGAAAATTAAGGGAAAGATCTTTTTTGGGAAAGGCGGAGGTAAATTGAAATACAGAACCGATCTGGCGATTGAGCGAAAGGAAATTCTCGATGAGGAACACGGCGGGAAGCGGGAAATTGACGGCATAGAGTTGGAAAAGGTGACATACGATGAGGACATCGAGTCCACCAGAATCCGGATTTTAAATGAAGAGGGAGAGGCGCAGCTGGAAAAGCCCAGGGGTACGTATATTACCATTGAAGTGGAGGGAATTCTGGAGGAAAAGGAAGGGATCAAAGAGAGGGCGGCCAAAGCGCTGGCCAAAGAACTGTCCCGGCTTATTCCCTTTCATGAGCATCTGAAGGTGCTGGTGGCGGGACTGGGAAATGAAAAGGTGACGCCGGACGCCCTGGGGCCCGCGACGGCTTCAAAGGTGAAGGTGACCCGCCATTTTTTCCTTATGTATGAAGCTGAAGGGGACGAAGAACTGGGGTGTGTAAGCTGCATCGTACCGGGGGTAACCGGGACAACCGGGATCGAGACCGCGGAGCTGATCCGGGGAGCCGTGGAACTGACGCAGCCGGAAGCGGTCCTTGTGATTGACTCCCTGGCGGCGCGTAATATTGAGCGTGTCAGCACAACGATCCAGATTAACGATACGGGCATCGATCCGGGAGGTGGGATGGGCAATCTGCGGACGCGGCTTTCTGAGGAGACTCTGGGCAGAAAGGTGGTAGCGGTTGGCGTACCTACGGTTATTGATTCGAGGACGATTATCCGGGAAGCGCTGGAAGATCACAGCCGGGAGGCGGAGGAAATCCAGCGGTACCTGGAGGAAAAAGGGCAGGATATGATCGTAACATCTACCGACATCGATCAGATTATCAAAGATTTTTCCGATATTCTTGCAAATGGAATAAATAAAACCCTGCATCCCGGCATATATTCGTAAGAGCAACGGATGGAGGAAAACAATGAGCAAAAAAACACTGGCGCTCCTATGCGCAGTCTGTTTTATTTTCTCTACCCTGTTTTTCTGGCACAGGATGGGCCAGACCGCGACACCGGAGGTTCGATCCTCCTCTCAGGATTTAGGGAGATTGTGTGTCGCGCAGGTCTATCCGGCGATCAGTAAAGGGGTGGAAAAAGAGGAAAACGGGAGCGACAAGAAGGCCGCGGATAAAACAGCGAAAGAAGACAGTCAGTCTGCAAAGGAAAACAAAAAAGAAACATCAGAGAAAAAGCAGGCGGAGAAGCGTTCTGAAAAGAAAGTGGATAACAGCAAGCCGCAGGTAATTATCTACCATACCCATTCGACAGAGTCCTATCAGCCTTATTCGGAAAGCAATTTTCATCGGGTCAAGGAGAAAGGAACGGTCCGGGATGTGGGCGATGTAATGACAAAGGAGCTCAATCGGCTGGGAATCGCAGTAGTACATGATAAAACGATTCACGACAGGCCTTCCTATAACGAGTCTTATGATCGTTCTCTTGAGACCATTACTTCCCTTATGAAAAAGTACCCGACTGCCAGGTATATTATCGATTTACACAGGGACGCGGCGGCCTACGCGGGAAATGTAGGAAAGACGGTTCAGATTGAAGGCGAAACAACGGCAACATTCAGTCTGGTCGTAGGTCAGAACAACGCCAATTACAACAAACTGATGGCACACGCCAAAAAGGTTTCCAACAAAGCGGAGGCCATGTACTCCGGATTCGGAGGCCGAATTATTGAAAAGGAATACCGATATAATGAATACATAGCGGATAAATGCCTGCTGCTTGAGATCGGCAATAATCAGAATAAAATTGAAGAAGTTGAGAATACGGGAAAATACTTTGCTCGGGTCCTGGCAGAGGTAATTGAGGAGGAAAAATAAAAGGTATGCTGAAAAAATGGTTAATTGTGTTTTTCGTATTTTTTCTGGGCACTGCGGGTCTGATTCAGGTCGATCAGGCATGCCGCGAGACAACGGGAGCTGGAGGGCTTCTGTGTCCTTCGATTCAGAAAACCGCCGGAGGGAATCTGACCGTTTCCTTCTTCGGGTTGACGGGAGAGATTGACCTGTAATGCGGCAGGGTCTTGAATTCCGAATGTGTTTCAAGTAAAATAGATAGGAACTTACAAAACAAAGAGAGGAACCTATGAGCGAATATCAGAAATACATTCGGAATTTCAGCATTATTGCCCACATCGACCATGGAAAATCGACTTTGGCGGACCGGATCATTGAAAAGACCGGCCTGGTTTCCCAGAGGGAGATGAAGGAACAGTTCCTGGACAACATGGAGCTGGAACGGGAACGGGGCATTACCATAAAACTGCAGACAACCCGTCTTGTCTACAAGGCAAAGGACGGGAATGAATATATCCTGAATCTGATCGATACGCCGGGACATGTGGACTTTACGTATGAAGTCTCCAGAAGTCTGGCGGCCTGCGAGGGAGCGGTACTGGTAGTAGACGCTACCCAGGGCGTGGAAGCGCAGACTCTGGCAAATGTGTATCTGGCGCTGGATGAGGATCTGGAGATCGTACCGGTTTTAAACAAGATCGATCTGCCCAGCGCCCGTCCGGACGAAGTCAAGGAAGAAATTGAAGATGTTATTGGAATTGACGCTTCCGAGGCGCCGCTAGTTTCCGCCAAAGAGGGGATCGGCATTGAGGACCTTCTGGAAGAGGTGGTACACAAAATCCCGGCTCCTTCCGGAGATGAGAGCGGGAAGCTGAAAGCGCTGATCTTCGATTCCTATTATGACAACTATAAAGGTGTTGTAATCTATACCCGTGTCTTTGATGGAAAAGTAAAGCAGGGAGATATGATCCGCCTGATGAATACAAAGAAAAAATACGAAGTCACGGAAGTGGGAATTTACTCGCCGGGACATGTGGCCTGCAAAGAACTGCGGGCAGGAGAGGTTGGATATATCTGCGCCAGCATCAAGCAGGTAGCGGACGCGAGAGTCGGTGACACGATCACCCTGGACGGCGATCCGACCCCGGAGCCTCTGCCCGGCTATAAAAAGGTGCAGCCCATGGTTTACTGCGGGATTTATCCGGCAGAGGGCGAGAAGTACGAGAATGTAAAGGACGCTCTGGAAAAGCTCCAGGTCAATGACGCGGCCTTCCACTTTGAGCCGGAAACCTCGGCTGCTCTGGGATTCGGATTCCGCTGCGGATTCTTAGGCCTGCTTCATATGGAGATTATTGTGGAACGGCTGGAACGGGAATTTGATCTGGCGGTTATCACCACCTCGCCCAGCGTTATTTACAAGGTGGTGCGCACAGACGGAAAGGTGGAGATGATTCAGAATCCGTCCAACCTGCCGGAACCGTCGGAGATCGATCATATTGAAGAGCCGATTGTAAAGGCGGATATTATGATTCCTAAAGACTATGTGGGAAATATTATGGAGATCTGCCAGGAACGGCGGGGGAAAATGCTTCATATGGAATACATCACGGAAAACAGGGTGCAGCTTCACTATGAGATGCCTCTGAACGAAGTAATCTACGATTTCTTCGACGCGCTGAAATCCAAGACCAGAGGCTACGGCTCTCTGGACTATGAATTCCTGCGCTACGAAAAATCAAATGTCGTGAAGATGGACGTGCTGCTGAATAAGGATCTGGTGGACGCTTTCTCCATGATCGTGCATGAATCAAAGGCTTACGCCAGAGGGCGTTTTGTCTGTGAAAAGCTAAAGGAAGTGATTCCGATGCATCAGTTTGAGGTTCCGATTCAGGCGGCTATCGGGCAGAAGGTAATCGCCAGGGAAACGGTAAGAGCTTACCGGAAAGACGTTATCGCCAAGTGTTACGGCGGCGACATTTCCAGAAAAAAGAAGCTTCTTGAAAAACAGAAAGAAGGAAAGAAGCGGATGCGCCAGTTTGGAAAGGTGGAAGTGCCGCAGGAAGCGTTTACCGCGGTTTTGAAATACGATGATAATAAATAGGAAAAAGGGAGCGGCAGGACTTTATCTGCATATTCCATTTTGCCTGCGAAAATGCGTTTACTGCGACTTCCTTTCCTTCGGGGGCCGGAGGCAGGGAGAAATGCGGCAGTACGCGGAGGCTCTCAGTGAGGAACTGCGGCTGCGAAGCGCCCCGCGGCGGGAAGTGGATACCATTTTTATCGGAGGAGGGACTCCCTCTCTTTTGGAACCCGATTCTTTACAAGGAATATTGAAAGCGGCGAAAGCCGCTTTCTGCGTAGAGGAATCGGCGGAAATCAGTCTGGAGGCGAATCCGGGAACGCTGGACGGAAAAAAGCTGAAGGCGTATCGGCGTATGGGGATTAACCGGCTGAGTATCGGCGCCCAGTCCATGGATGATGGACTGCTGCGGTTCCTGGGACGAGCCCATGACAGGAAGACGTTTCTGGACAGTTTCCATGAGGCGAGGACAGCCGGCTTTGAAAATCTCAATGTGGATCTGATGTTCGGCATACCCGGGCAGACAATGGAGGTCTGGAAAGACACTCTCGCCCAGGTGATGGAGCTCGCGCCGGAACATATTTCCTTTTACGGTTTGCAGCTGGAAGAGGGTACGCCTCTCTGCCGCCAGTACAAACGGGAGGAAATCGATCTTCCTCCGAGGGAGCTGGAGAGAGCCATGTATCATGAAGGAATCCGGATGTTGAAACAGGCCGGATATGCGCATTATGAGATTTCAAACTGCGCGAAGCCGGGATATGAATGCCGCCATAATCAGAAGTACTGGAATTTTGAGGAGTATCTGGCGGCCGGACTTTCCGCTCATTCCTTTCAGTATGAAACCGGGCGCAGGCGCAATGTATCCGACCTGGATGCGTATTTTCAGGCGATCCGTGAAGGCCGGCTGCCGGAGGACGCGGCGGCGTGTGAAGAAGAAACGCTTCGGGATTACATGGGGGAATACGCCTTTACGGCTCTGCGGAAGGCGGAAGGCCTGGATACCGCGGATTTTGAACGCGCTTTCGGTGTGGCGTTTACTGAGGTATACGGCGCTCTCGCGCCGCTGCTTGCCCGGTATGAAAAGGAAGGGCTTTTAAAACAGCAAGACGGACGGCTGATGCTGACGGAAAAAGGGATTGATTGCTCGAATTCCATTATGGCCGAGTTCGTTTAGAAATCCAGTGAGGAGGATACGCTTATGAATACCTATATTATGGCTCTGGATCAGGGAACAACCAGCTGCCGGTGTATTTTATACGATCGGCAGGGGCGGCCGGTGAGTACGGCGCAGAAAGAATTCCGGCAGATTTATCCCCATGCGGGATGGGTGGAGCATGACGCGATGGAAATCTGGTCCACGCAGATGGGAGTGGCACAGGAAGCGCTTTTGAAAATCAACGGTACCTGGAAAAATGTACAGGCCATTGGGATTACGAATCAGAGAGAAACGACGGTTGTCTGGGACAAAAAAACCGGAGAGCCGATCTGTAACGCCATTGTCTGGCAGTGCAGGAGAACGGCTGAGTACTGCGATGAACTGAAGCGGCGCGGGCTGGAGGCGGCTTTCCGGGAGAAAACGGGACTTCTGATTGACGCTTATTTTTCAGCGACAAAGCTCAGATGGATCCTGGAAAATGTGGAAGGCGCCAGAAAGCGGGCTGAGGCAGGCGAGCTTTTGTTCGGAACGATTGAGACGTGGCTGATCTGGAAGATGACAGGAGGAAGGGTTCATGTGACGGATTATTCCAATGCTTCTAGGACAATGCTGTTTAACATCCGAACCCTTGCCTGGGATGAAGATATCCTCAGGGAGCTGGAAATACCGGCCTGCATGCTGCCTGAGCCGCGGCCGTCAAGTGAGATTTACGGGCGGACGGATCCGAATATTTTCGGAGGTCCGATTCCGATCTGCGGGGCCGCGGGAGATCAGCAGTCGGCGCTTTTCGGACAGACCTGCTTTGAGGCGGGGGAGGTAAAAAATACATATGGAACCGGAGGTTTTCTTCTGATGAATACCGGGGAACATCCGGTTTTTTCAGAAAACGGCCTTCTGACAACCATTGCCTGGGGAATTGACGGGACTGTGAACTACGCTCTGGAGGGATCGATTTTTGTTTCGGGAGCCGCGGTTCAGTGGCTGCGGGACGAGCTGGAACTGCTTTCCGATTCCGATCAGTCGGAACAGATGGCGGAACGTGTCGCGGACAGTAATGGCGTTTACGTAGTCCCGGCTTTCGTAGGACTGGGCGCGCCTTACTGGGACCCTTACGCGCGAGGCGCGGTTCTGGGACTTACGCGGGGCGCCAATAAAAATCATCTTGTGCGGGCCACACTGGAATCCATGGCGTATCAGACCTGGGAGCTGCTCCAGGTAATGGCTAGGGACACCGGGCAGCAAATTGTTGCGCTGAAGGTGGACGGCGGAGCCAGCGCCAATAATTTTTTAATGCAGTTTCAGTCCGATATTCTGGACAGGCCTGTATTGCGGCCGAAATGTATTGAAACCACATCGCTGGGCGCCGCGTATCTGGCGGGGCTCGCTTCCGGTTACTGGAAAGGCAGAGCGGATATTCTGGAAAACTGGCAGATGGATAGGACTTTTAAATCGAATATGACCAGTGAAAAAAGAGAGCAGTGTTTGAAAGGCTGGAAAAAGGCAGTAAAATGTGTTCTTGGCTGGGCAAAACGGGAGTGATAAATATGACAACAAAAGAACCAAGTATACATGAGTCAGGGAAAAAAGAACGGAATTATTTTTTTGATACCTTTCGGGGGATTTTAATCTGGATGATCCCGATTTCCCATTTCACAATGGTGGGAGGGAATTTTCATCAGGCGTCTTTTGGAGGCGTCGTCTATGTGACCATTAATGTTTTCGCCATGCAGGCTTTTGTATTCCTGTCCGGCTATTTTTCTAAAAAGCCTGCCAGAGCCAGAGAAACGGCCTTTAAAACCTTTTTGTTTCCATATTTGCTGCTGGTTCCTTTTTTCTATGGTGTCCGATATTTTCTAAATGGAGCGGCGAATTTGAACTGGATTGTTCCGCCATTGGCGTTGTGGTATCTGGTCGCGCTTTTTGTGTATCGATTTTTCCTTGTTGATCTGATTAAAATCCGTAGGATCCTGCCTTTGAGTATTGTGCTGTATCTTGCGGCGGGTCAGATTCCGTGGCTGGATACGGAACTGGCATTGGGAAGAATGGTATCTTACTTTCCATTTTTTATGATTGGATATTTCTGTACAAAAGAGCACATTGCTAAAATTCAGCGTTTAAAAGCGTGGCACTGCGTGTTTTTGGGCGTTGTGTTGGTGGCGGTTAATGTGGCTCTGGCCTATTCCCGCATTGTTCCGGTAGGATTTTATTTGCTGCGCTCACCGGCGGCTTCGTTAGGGATAAGCTGGTATATGGATATTCTGATGCGGATTGTGGACTTCATTCTTCCGTGTGGATGGATTATTCTATTGATGAACATTCTGCCCAGGAGTAAGAACTATCTGAGCTATGTAGGCAGGAATACCATGGCAGTCTATATTCTTCACTTGATTGTGCGGCAGGTTGTGAAAAAATACAGCTTTCCGGATCCGAATATGTTCGTCTACTATGCTTGTATATTTGGGCTGGCGTCCGTATGTGTGGTGGTATTCTCAAGTCCTCCGGTATCTAAGGCCTATAATTGGTTTTTTGATTTCTTGTATGAGAAAGGGTACGGTAGTCTGAAACGATTTGTAAAATGGGCGCTGGGCATTGGAACCACCGGCTAGAACCGCAGTATATAGGAAAATCTGGAAGAGACTTATCAATTTGATAGGTCTCTTTTTTTGAGAAATTTGTCGAAATTTGTCAAACAAAAAGGGGTTGTAAAAATTTACCAAAATGGTATACTGGACATGAAAAAAGTTAAAAAAAGTAATTAATGGTAAAAAAAACAAGAAAGGGAGATTATTATGAAAAAGGCAACCGTTTTTTTAGCAGTATTCGTGATGCTGTTTGCAATTGGAGGCGTCTCGGCTTATTTTACGGCGACGGATGAGGCGGAAAACCGCTGGACAGTGGGCGATGTTACGATTGAACTTCTGGAAGAAGAATATGACAAAGTGCCGGAAGAGGAGCGACACAATATTACGCCGGACAAAGTTTTTACAAAAGATCCAATTGTGAGGAATGTCGGAACCAATGACGCCTTTGTATTTCTGGAAGTTTCCGTCCCCAAAGCAAATGTAAGAACCGCGTCTGCAGACGGCACCGCTCAGCCCGCAGCAGTTCAGGAACTATTTTCCTACGGAATCAGCGAAGGATGGACGAAAGTAACAGAAGAAACCAGTGCTTCAGATAAGAATACATACGTTTACGCGTACGCTGATTCGGAAACAGCATGCAGCCCTCTGAAAGCGGGAGGTTCTACGCCGCCGTTATTTAAAAACCAGAAAGTGACTTTTATTAATATTCTGGAAGGTCAGGGGCTGGAAGGGAAAACATTGGAAATTCCGGTTCATTCTTATGGAATTCAAACGACTGATTTGGGTGAATCCGATGCGATATCCCCTTCCGAAGTATGGGATATACTGAAACGCCAGGTGGATTCAAAATAATGGCGGAGAGATGGAGGCATAGAAATGCTGAGAGAAGGAAAACAAATATTTGTTGCAATTGCCGCCTGTATTTTATGTCTGCTGCTGACAGCCACAGGAAGTTTCGCCTTTTATGTGACAAATACCGCCAGAAACAATACCATATCAGTCGGAGAAAATGTGACGGAAATCGAAGAGGTGTTCCAGCCGCCGGAATTTATGGAGAAAGGAAAAGACTATACAAAAAAAGTGACCGTAAGGAACCGGGGAAGTGTTCCATGCTATGTGAGAGTCTTTGCGGAAGCAGTCGATCCCGGTATGTCAGATGCTTTGGAAATCGACTGGAACCGGACGGAGTGGACGGACAAACAGAAAGACGGATATTATTACTATAAAGAACCCTTACCTGTCGGGGCCGTGACAGCGCCACTATTCACTACATTGCACGCGGCAGCGGAGCTGGAGAATTTCAGAATGATCGTATACAGTGAATCCATACAGGCAGAAGGAGCCTCGGCACCACAGGAAGCGTTTGGGGAACAATAAGGGGGAGGAAACCTATGGAAAGTGGAAAAAAACGAAGCTGTTTTCACAGCTTTTGGATTGTGGCAGTATGTCTTATCGTTTGGTTGTCTTTCGAACCTGCGTCAGTTCACGGCGCTTCTTGGTCGAAGTTAATGCCAGTCGGATATGTTCCAAGTACCGGAAGCGCAATTCCACTGAAAAACAGTAATGTGGTTGTGAAAAGTAAAGCGTCGAATATTAAGCAGATCGCTTATAATGGCTCAACGGTATGGTGTGCGAAAATTGCCAATGCTTCAAAAACACAGTCTTACAGCAACTTTTTGACGGTAACCTTCCCGAAAACGGCGAAAATACGTGGCCGAGAGATTGATATTACCATTGCGTTTACGGCAATGACCATTGGAAAAGGGCAGGGGAAAAACACCTTGCTCAACAAAGACGGTTATGCCGCTTTTGCTCGCTGTAACAGCAGCGGACGTTTTTTTCTAGGGGGAATTGGCGACAGTACCAGCCGTCCGTATAAAGCGAAAAAACAAATTACGACCAGCATTACAGCTGCTTGGTCGGACGGAGGGGGGATCGTGAATCTGCCATTTTATCAGGGGGTATCCGATGTGGATGCGGGCATGAGCGCGGATTACTATAAAGAGGCTTGGGAAGGCAGCAGTGGATTTTCCAGTACTTTTTATATCTGGGCAGATTGCAGGAATACCATCAGTGGGAATAAAATGACCGCTTCTTATGGAGACGTAGACGGGAATGATTCTTGGTATAAGGCAGGCCTGATCGCGCCGACAAACGGGGGTCAGTTTACCGTGAAATGGACGGAAGGAAACTGCGAAACCGGTTTTTTACTATATAATCAGTATAAAGATATGCCGGCGCCAACGAAAACAGTCGACCGTACATCAGCCGTAAAAGGAGATATCATCACTTGGGAAGTGAGCCAGAAAACAGGTATCTTTTATCGGAACACATTCAGTCCTTACACGAATTTCAGTTTTGCGGATTATATTCCAAGAGGGGTTGAATATCAGTCCGCGCGCGTTTTTCGCGGAGCAGCGGATATTACATCCCAGGGGATCCTGTCTTATAATCCAGATACAAGATACGCAACGTTTACTCTAAACAGCGGTCAGTTGGGGAGCGCTGCATTTTATCAGGGGCAGGCGATTACAATGAAGATTACGGCCCGGGCTGAGCTTCCGGAGGCCGCGGTCAGAACCGTTCAGAATCAGGCAGCTGTTACAGTTTCCGGGTACGCGCAGGATACAAATCCAGTAACAACGGTAATTCAGAGACCGGATTTGGAAATTTCCAAAGCAGCCGCGGGCAGTGAGTATAAAGGGGGAGATACCATTCCATATACCGTTACAGTAAAGCAGACAACCGCGAATTTGTCCGGGGAAAATATTGTTGTAACAGATGCGCTTCCGGAAGGACTGACCTTAAAGGGAAAGCCGGTTCTTTCAGGCGCAGAGGGGAATGTCACGGTGAAGGGAGATACCTGGAAGGCAGTATTTCCCTCCCTGGCGTATGGACAAACTGCGGTTATTAGTTTTTCAGCAGAGGCAGGGAATGTAACTTTAGAAAAAAGTGTGATAAATACAGTTTACGCCTCTATGGAAGATGCACCGAAAAAAGAGGCAGCCTCAACGATCCGATTGCTGCCCGAACCGCTTGTCGTTGAGGTGGAAAAAGTTTGGGAGGATGAAGATGATTTTTACGGACTCCGCCCGAAGAGTGTAAATGTAGAGTTGCTAAGGGACGGAAAGCCGATTCAAGAGCTGAGACTAAAAGATAGTAATGGTTGGAAGGGGACTTTTGAAAATCTGCCGCAATATCGAACGGAAAATGAAAGATACAACTATCAGGTGAGGGAAGCAGATGTTCCTACCGGATACAAAGCGGATGTAAAGCACATAGAAAACCGGAACGGAGAATTTGAACGGGCTTTTCGGATAACAAATTCTCTCGTTTATTATGAACTGACGATTCACAAACAGATCGCGAAGGCAGATTATTATGAGTACCACGGAAATGAGGTGTTTCTGTACCAGATAACATCTGAAAATAACCCGAACTGGCGCTGGTATGAGGAGATTTCTTTTACAGAAAAAGCTCAGAAACAAGAAGGGGCCGTCTTAACCGCGTCAAAGACAATGAAACTCCCATACGGAGTTTATGAGGCGACAGAGCTGGAAACATTGCGGTATCAGGGGGGAATTGTAAGCGTATCCGCAAACACCAGAAAAACCGGACTGCTGCAGGCGGAAGTGAAGCTGGGAGCAGATGGCGGATCCGAATCGATCACTTACAAGAATAAAAAAGTTCTCTGGGATCGCTACAGTCATAATGATCTGGTCATTAATGAACTGAGGTAAGGAGGCGGAAGCATACATGAAAAGAAAACGATGTGAAAAGAAACTGGTCTCCTGTCTGCTGCTTGCCTGTCTGTTTATCGGGGCAGCCGTATATGGGGCTGTTGGCAGTGGGATTGCGGTAACAAACCACTTTCAAACAGGAAGTGTGGACCTGGAATTGAAGACGTACAGAAAATCGGCAGACGGTATACAGGAGGCAGCGTCCGGAAGGAACATCACCGCTAATCAGAAGCTTTCTTACATACCGCGGATCACAGCCCTGCGGGCGGATTGCTATGTGCGTTTGAATGTCCATATTGCGATGGAAAAAAAGTGTGTGGAGCCTGTAACCATCGAATCGGTCGAACCTCTGGAAAACTGGGTGAAGAAAGGCAGCCAGCTCTATTATACAAAACCGTTAAAAACTGGAGAATCTGTGAACGCTTTTGAGTGGATCCATATTCCGGAGACATGGAATATGAAAACTGCGTCTGGATTCCAGGTGAATCTGACTGCTGACGCGATTCAGGCGGCCCACTTTACACCGGATTTCCATTCAGATATACCATGGGGATCTATAAAAATAGAAGAGGCAAAAGAAAAAGATAAAACGAATTACCGATCTGTGAAGAAAGCAGATCAAACGCATAGACTGATCTATCAGGGAGACGGGACTTTTGAGCTTTCTTCGGAAGATTTGTTCGAAAATTTTCAGACTGCCGTAGCCGGAGATGCTTTTGAGGATTCTCTGAAATTGATAAATCATGGAAAAAATAAGATCCGCCTGTCTTTTAAATGTGAAAGCCGGTCAGAAGAGACCCTGCTGGAAGCCGTTTCCGTAAACTTGCGAATCGGGGACCGGCTTGTTTACAAAGGACCTCTTTCTGCCAAAAAAATAAGTAACTATCAAGTGCTCGCGACGATCGCGCCAAAACAAGAAAAAATCCTGCGCTATGAACTGACGGTTCCTATAAAGTTGCAGAATCTGTTTTCTGTTGAAAAAGAAAAGCTAATCTGGTACTTTCAGGCGGAAGAGATGGACGAAGATGGACGCGCGGTGCAGACCGGAGATGACTCGCTTTTCGGGCTCTCGGCTGCGTTGATCGCAGGAGCCGCGGCAACCGTCCTGCTGCTCCTTTTCAAAAAAAGGAAAGTAAAATTATGAAAAGAAAAATCAGAAATGGAATATTGATGCTGCTGGGTATGCTGTTGGCGGCAGCCGCTCCCTTTGCGGCGGGAATCCGGATGGCCTATGTGAAAAGCGGGAGCATGGAACCGGAGATCCATGTGGGGAGCATTTGTCTGATGGACACAAATGTACGAAAACAGGAAATTCAAAAGGGGGATGTAATCGTGTTTTCCGTTGGAAAAGAGCAGGCGCTTGTAACTCATAGAGTGGCGGATATTACAGAGAAAGGATTCCGTACAAAAGGCGACGGGAACGACAGAAAGGACCCCTGGCTTGTTTCTCCGGATGATCTGAAAGGGAAAGTGCTGGGGGCGATCCCGTACTTAGGATATGTAGCGGCTTTTTTACAATCAGGGCAGGGTATCTTTCTGCTGAGTGGAGCAGGGATTCTTTATGCCGGTTATCTTTTCTGCAGAAAAAGAATGCGGCAGGAGTAGTTGGATAAAGGATGCGGGCAGAACGGAGCGGCTGCTTCCGAACTGCCTTTCAATATTATATTTTCGATTTTGGAGAATTTATAGCATTCCGATAAAGTGCTGCACAACTAAGGAAACCACAGCTACCATAAACCAGCAACACAGTCCAAGGACAATCGGTCTCAGTCCATTGGTCAAAAGTTTTTTTAAATTGGTGTTGAGACCAATGGCAGTCATTGCCATAACAATCATAAATTTACCGATTGTAACCAGGGATTCCGGAAAAACCGCGGGGAGAGGAAGAAAGGTATTAATGACAGCAGTCAGGACAAATCCCAGTACAAACCATGGGAAAATTTTGCGGAGGCTGTAAACGCTG
Source organism: Zhenpiania hominis (assembly GCF_014333425.1). Taxonomy (GTDB): domain Bacteria; phylum Bacillota; class Clostridia; order Peptostreptococcales; family Anaerovoracaceae; genus Hominibacterium; species Hominibacterium hominis. Next base: position 353,928 of record NZ_JACRYT010000001.1, read on the forward strand.
CCTGCGGTACCGCTGTTTTCCTGTGCCCGAATTGCCTTGCGGGTGGTATATACAGCGAGAACCAGGGTAATTGGCACAATCATCAGTGTACGGGTCAGCTTTACGATTGTAGCGAAAGCAAGGGCTGTGTTGTTTCCTGCTGAGGCGCTCCAGGAAGCGCCTGCCGCCACAACGGAAGACGTATCGTTGATAGCGGTACCTGCCCACATGCCGAAGCCAGTATCCGTGAGTCCCAGTAAATGGCCTAACGGAGGAAAAATGAAGACTGCGGCAATATTGAACAGGAAGATTGTCGAGATTGCCTGGGCCACATCATCGTCACCAGCCTGGATGACAGGAGCAGTAGCTGCAATGGCAGAGCCTCCACAGATACAGGTGCCTACTCCGATAAGCGTTGTAGTCTTTCCTTCAACTTTCAGCGCTTTGCCGATAAAATAGGCAGTAAGGAAAGAGGAAGTCAATGTGAAAAGCATCACCATGAGAGACTGGCCTCCAACCTGAATGACATGAAACAGATTCATTTCAAATCCTAGCAGGATAATCGAATATTGAAGAATTTTCTTTGATGTAAATTTTATTCCGGCCGCAATTTTTTTTGGCTGCCAAAAGAGCGCGATGAGTATCCCGAAGAGGATGCCAAATACCGGACCTCCGATGATTGGAAAAGCAATCCCCAAAAACCAGGCGGGAAGGGCGATAACCAGACAGGCCAGGATTCCCGGCATGTTCTTTTTTACAACATTCATAGCATATACCTCGTTTCTTATTGTTCTATCGATATTATGCCACACACATATCATAAAATAAAATGATATATATTTATTTAATAATAAATATATGTTATGATAAGAATAGGAGGTGTTTCAATGCTTGACTTTCGGATTCATACGTTCCTTACCGTATGCAAATATATGAATTTTACAAGGGCAGCGGAAGAATTAGGACTCACACAACCAGCCGTTTCTCAGCATATCCGCTATCTGGAAGAAGCCTACCGGACAAAACTGTTTTTCTATCAAAAGAAAAAAATGTTTTTGACGGAAGAAGGGACGACCCTGCTTCGTGCCGCGGCGGCAGTGAATCATGATGAAATCCACTTGAAAAAACAGATCGCGGAATTGCGGGGAGGGGTGAAAACACTGTCCTTTGGTGTGACTCTGACAATCGGTGAATTCATCATGCCGCGAAAAATCGCGGAATATCTCAGAGCACATCCGGAAACGAATGTAAAAATGACGGTTGCCAATACGCAGGAACTTTTAAAACAATTGAACAGCGGGCTGTTGGACTTTGCGCTGGTAGAAGGATTTTTTACAAAAAGCGAGTATGACAGTCTCGTTTATTCAGAAGAACCGTATATTCCGGTATGCGGTAGAGAGTATTCACCGCGGAAAGAATTGCGCCGCATCGAGGATACCTTCGGTGAACGCCTTATTGCGCGGGAGGCGGGATCAGGAACCAGAGAAATTTTCGAACGGTATCTGGAAAGCCGCAATTTTCAGATCAGAGATTACAAACGAGTGGTGGAAATCAGCAATATAAGTGCAATCAAAGCGCTGACCGAGGCAGGAGCAGGCATCACTTTTTTGTATGAAGCGGCAGTAAAAAAAGAACTGGAAGCCGGAACGCTGGTGCGGATTCCATTGCAGGATTTTTATCTGGCGCATGATTTCACGTTTATCTGGCCGAAGAACAGTATTTTTTCCGAATACTACAAAGAACTGTTCGGGATACTGGCTGTCTGAACGGAAGAGCTATCAATGAAAGATACTTTTCTTTCACACTGGAAAGAGTTACAATAAAAGAAAGATATATCTGCATCAGAAGCAGGGGGTGAAATGATGAGCGCGAATTATGTGATTACGATCAGCAGACAGGCTGGAAGCGGAGGCACCATTTTGGGAAAAGGCCTTGCAAAACATTTCGGATTTTATTATTTGGATAATGAAGTTCTGAAAAGCAAGGCAAGAGAATGGAACCGGGAGCAGACGGATGAGTGGATCGGCAGCCCATCTATGGGTAAGTCATTTTTGGCTCCGAACCTGGGCGGTCTCCCATATCTTTCCGATACCTGGATGATTACGACGGACGCGAATCTTTTCCGGGCGGAGAGTGAGATTATGAAACAGACAGCGGAAAAGGGTTCCTGTATTATTACGGGCAGGTGCGGAGCGTATCTGTTTCGAAAACAGGAAAAGCATGTAAGCCTGTTTTTATACGCGGACGAAGCGTCCCGGATTGGAAGACTGGAGCGGGAACTTTCCTTTTCCCATGACAAAGCGAAGAAAGTAATTGACCGGGCGGATAAAGAAAGGGCCCGCTACTATAGCAGACATACGGGAGAAAAATGGCTGGATATGACAGGGTATGATTTGTGTATTGATACCGGAAAACTGCCGGAAGAAGAGGTAAAGCGGCTCGCGATCCATTATATTGAAGCGCGGTTTCCGCAGCTGAAACGATAAAAGATTGAAAAATAAGGGCTTCCGGCGGTAAAGTGAAAAGAGCGCTTCTGCCGGAAGTCTTTTTTCAATATCGTTAGAAAAGCTGTGGGCGCTGGATTTTTGCATGAGAGAGGGCCGGCAATAAATTTTTAGAAAAAATTTCAAGAAAATTTTCTAAAAGAGTGTTGACAATTCAATATAAGAGTGGTAAATTTAAACTGTAATTAGCACTCATGCAAAGAGAGTGCTAACAGGAGGGACTGAAGATGGATCTGAGTGAAAGGAAGCTGAGAATATTACAGGCGATTATAAGCGACTTTATTACAACAGCAGAGCCGGTGGGTTCCAGAACACTTTCCAAGAAATTCGATCTGGGAATTAGTCCAGCCACGATTCGCAATGAAATGGCGGATTTAGAGGAAATGGGATTTTTGACGCATCCGCACACATCAGCAGGTCGCGTGCCGTCAGAGAAAGCTTACAGGCTGTATGTAAATGACATGATGAAAAAGCGCGAACTGTCAAAAGAAGAGAAGGATGCGATTGCGAAAAAACTCTATGAAAATGTCGCAGAACTGGAGAAAACGGTGCAACACGCGGCTGAAATCCTGTCGGAAATTACCAATCTGACTTCATTCGCGCTGACGCCATCACCCGATGAGGATACGCTGAAGTACATCAATCTGCTTCCGGTGGATGAACATACGGTTGTACTGATGATCGTATCCCATAGCGGAAAAGTTTCCAATACGGCGCTGAAATTAAAAGTGCCTTATACGGAAGAAGGGTTAGAACTGCTGTCAAAGAATATGACCTATAACTATAGGGGGAAAACGATCAGCGAAGTATTGACTCTGGATATTATCGAAAGCTTTGAGACTGATATTGAAGCAATGAGTGTTCTGGCTAAGAAAGTAATGCCGAATTTTGTGAAGACACTGGAAAATATGCTGAATGTTCATTTGTATATGGACGGACTTACCAATATATTTTCCATTCCCGAGTACAATGACTTGGATAAAGCGAAGATGTTCCTTGAAATGCTCGGAAAAAAGGAGGACTTTACGAAAACTCTGATTAACCGGGAAAACGGTGTAATCATTACCATAGGGAAAGAAAACGCGGAAGACATGATGCAGGATTGCAGCCTGATTACCGCAACTTACCATGTGGACGGCAAACTGGCAGGCAAGATCGGTGTAATCGGGCCGACCAGGATGCGGTATGGTGAGATCACGTCAGTAGTTGAATTTTTAACGGAGAACATAAGCAACGCGTTCAAGTTGCCAGGAGGAGGTAAGGATGAGTAACGAGTCGAAGGAATGCAGAGAGAAAGGCACGGCGACGGAGGATGAACTGAAAAAAGGGCAGGATTCCGTGGAGGCTGATGCAGAAGATAGACCTTCCAAAGAGAAGGAGCCCGAACAGACGCAGGGAACGGAAGAAAACAAAGAGGAAGAACCTGCGGAAAAAGAAAAAAAGGAACCGGAAGAGGATGAAAGCACTCGCTATATGAGATTGATGGCAGACTTTCAGAATTACAAAAAAAGAGTGGAAAAGGAAAAATCCGATATCTACTCCTATGCCAATGAAAAATTGGTGACGGAACTTCTGAATGTACTGGACAATTTTGAACGGGCGCTGGAACATGAGGGAGAAGATAAGAGCTTCCATGAAGGCATGCAGATGATTTTCAAACAGCTCTTTGATGTCCTTGAAAAATCCGGTCTGAAAGAAATTCCGGCTCTGGGAGAGGAATTTGATCCGAATTTCCACAACGCGGTGATGAATGAAGACACCGAGGAATATGAAAGCGGAACGGTTTCGGGTGTGATGCAGAAGGGCTACACTTTGAACGGTAAGGTAATCCGGCCGTCTATGGTGAAAGTCGCCAGCTGATAAATGGTTTTTAAATTTAAAAAATAAATAATTTAGAATATAATATAAAGGAGAGATTAATATGGGAAAAGTAATAGGAATAGACTTAGGGACAACAAACTCGTGCGTAGCAGTGCTGGAAGGGGGAGAACCTGTTGTAATCGCTAATGCGGAGGGAAACAGAACCACCCCATCCGTAGTGGGATTCGCGAAAAATGGAGAAAGGCTGATCGGTGAGACCGCGAAGAGACAGGCAATCACCAATCCGGACAGAACGATTTCTTCTATCAAGAGATATATGGGTACCGATCATACGGTAGAAATTGATGGAAAGAAATATACGCCGCAGGATATTTCCGCGATGATTCTGAGCAAGCTGAAAGCGGACGCGGAAAGTTATTTGGGAGGCACTGTGACGGAGGCGGTTATTACAGTACCGGCTTACTTTACCGACAGTCAGAAGCAGGCTACGAAAGATGCCGGAAAGATTGCCGGACTGGATGTAAAGAGAATCATCAACGAGCCGACAGCGGCTTCACTGGCTTACGGCCTTGATAAAGATGAAGCGCAGCATAAGATCCTGGTGTACGACCTGGGAGGCGGTACATTCGATGTATCCATTCTGGAACTGGGAGATGGCGTATTTGAAGTATTGGCAACAAACGGAAACAACAAACTGGGCGGCGATGATTTTGACGAGGCGGTTTTAAATTACCTGGCGGATACGTTCGCGAAGGAAAACGGAATTGACCTGAGAAATGATAAGATGGCTCTGCAGAGATTGAAGGAAGCTGCGGAGAAAGCCAAGAAAGAATTATCGAGCGCGCAGACAACCAACATCAACCTGCCGTTCATTACTGTAAATCAGGACGGACCGCTGCATATGAATATGGATCTGACAAGAGCTAAATTCGATCAGCTGACTTCCGATCTGGTTCAGAAAACCATCGAACCGATGCAGAAGGCAATGAATGACGCGGGCGTAACCAACAGCGATATTTCGAAAGTTATCCTGGTCGGCGGTTCTACCAGAATTCCGGCTGTCCAGGAGGCGGTTAAGAAAGTAACCGGCAAAGAACCGTTCAAAGGAATCAACCCGGATGAATGTGTTGCAATCGGCGCGGCAATCCAGGCAGGGGTACTGACCGGTGAGGTAAACGACGTACTGTTGCTGGATGTAACGCCGCTGTCCCTGTCCATCGAAACTCTGGGCGGTGTAGCGACGAAGCTGATTGAAAGAAATACGACAATTCCGACAAAGAAGAGTCAGATCTTCTCAACCGCCGCGGATAATCAGACCGCGGTAGATATTCACGTAATGCAGGGTGAACGTGAAATGGCATCCGGCAATACAACGCTGGGACGTTTCCAGCTGACCGGCATTCCGCCAGCTCCGCGTGGCGTTCCGCAGATCGAAGTTACGTTTGATATCGACGCCAACGGTATCGTAAATGTACACGCGAAAGATATGGGAACCGGAAAAGAACAGAGCATTACAATCACTTCTTCTACAAAGCTGTCTGACGAGGAAATCCAGGCGAAAGTCAAAGAAGCCGAACAGTACGCGGCGGAAGACAAACAGAGAAAAGAAGAGGTTGAAGTAAGAAACCAGGCAGAAACTCTGGTATATGAAACAGAAAAGAACCTGAAGGAAATCGAGGGAAGCTTATCGGAAGAAGAAAAGACGGCCGTAAACACAGCCAAGGATGAACTGTCCAAGGCTCTGGAAGGCAATAACATTGAAGAAATCAAGGATAAAACAGAAAAACTGACGCAGCAGTTCCACTCCATCTCCGCGAAGATGTACCAGCAGGCGCAGGCTCAGCAGGGACAGGGAGCTGACGGAGCAGCAGGCGGATTTGATCCGAATGCGGGCCAGGCCGGCGGCAGCGCGGCAGGCGGTCCGGCGGGGGACAACGTAGTAGATGCCGATTACGAAGTCGTAGACGACGATAAGAAAAATAATTAATAGCCCTTTTGTCAGAGCACTCCTTTTCAGGAGTGCTCTGCATGGGTATATTACTTAAAGTGAGGAAAGGTAATGGCAGAAAATAAAAGAGATTACTACGAAGTCCTTGGATTGAAAAAGGGCGCCAGCGATGATGAAATCAAAAAAGCTTTTCGAAAGATGGCGATGAAATATCATCCTGACCGAAATCCGGGCGATAAAAACGCCGAGGAACAGTTCAAACAGATTAATGAAGCGTACAGTGTTTTATCCGATCCTGATAAGAAGAGCAAATATGACCGGTTCGGCCATGCGGGCGTAGACCCGAACGCCGGATTTGGCGGTGACGGCGGTTTCGGAGGATTTGGCGGATTCGGAGGCGCCGGCGGCTTTGAAGATATCTTCGATATGTTCGGAGGCATGTTCGGTGGTGGCGGCGGTTCGCGGCAGAGAAGAAGAAACGGCCCGATGAAGGGAAATGACCTGCAGAAGGCCATGACAATCACCTTTGAAGAGGCTGCCTTTGGAACGAAAAAAGAGATCCAGATCAGCAAGTATGTAGAGTGCGCGACCTGTAAAGGCAGCGGCGCAGAGCCGGGAACTTCCAAGAAGTCCTGTCCGAAATGCGGAGGAACCGGAGAGATCCGGACCACGCAGAAGACACCGTTCGGAACCTTCCAGAGTTCTTCACCGTGCCCGGACTGTGGAGGCACCGGGCAGATCAACGAGCATCCTTGCCGTGACTGCGGAGGAACCGGAAAAGTCAGAAAGAATGTTACGATTTCCGTGGATATTCCTGCCGGAGTGGATAATGATTCCGTGATTTCCATTAAGGGACAGGGAGAACCGGGCAGCAACGGAGGGCCAAACGGCGACCTGTATGTGGTGCTGACGGTAAAACCGCATAAATTTTTCGAAAGAAAAGGGCAGGATCTCTGGCTGGAGATTCCGATTACCTTTGACCAGGCGGCGCTGGGCGATGACATCACCGTACCGACGCTGGAGGGCAAGGTTTCCTATAAAGTGCCGCCGGGCACACAGCCGAATACGGTATTCCGCCTGAGAGGCAAAGGAATTAAGTCCCTTCGTTCCAGCAGAAAAGGCGACCTCTATGTGCGGGTAATTCTGGAAGTGCCGACAAAGCTGAACGGCAAGCAGAAAAAGGCAATCCAGAACATGGCCAAAGAAGTGAGGCATGACTGCTACAACAAGAAGAGCGGCTTCTTAGAGTCCATGAAAGAGTTCTTTAGCTAAGTGCAACTTTGATTCTGAATGAGCGGAATTCGAGAATTGAAGAAAAGACTTCTCTTGCTTTTGAGGATATTCAGAGCAGGAGAAGTTTTTTTATGGCAAGTGCGAAGAAGACAGGGGTGCGAACATTGCTGCCTTTCTGAAATCAGAATTGCGGATTTTGAAGCGAATTTTCCTATATATTCCATGTTTGGGAATTTAGACCTTAAAAACAGAGAGACGAAGGGAGAATTTTAGGGAAAAATGCAATTACGCGTTCCTTTTACCCAAAATGTTCGCGCGTCGCGCACCAAGTCCAGAATTTTTGCCGATGTGTTCGCGCGCCGCGACTTCTGTTCTACAATTTCAGGAATTTGTTCGCGCACGAGGGCTTCTCAGTGAACATAAGTCCATGGATAATACCGCCTACTCATCCATCAGCGGCAGCGTACTTTTTTCTATGCGCAAGAAAAAAGTTATGCTAAAATAGTAGAAAACAGCAGGAAAGGATCGAAATGCTATGCGAGTAATTGGAATCGGAGATAACGTGGTGGATCGTTATACCAACAAGCGAATTATGTTTCCGGGAGGAAACGCGGTGAATTTTGCCGCGTACGCTGCTCAGTGCGGAGCGGACTCAGCCTATCTGGGTATCATAGCAGATGATAAAGAAGGACGTCTGGTGCGGGACTCTCTCATTGAAACAGGGGTCGATGTTTCAAAATCCCCTCTCAAAACAGGGCTTGCGACAGAACGGTGCGATGTGATTTTAAAAGATGGAGATAGAGTGTTTACCGGATGCAGCTATGGAGAGGGAGAATATCGGACCTTGACTTTATCAGAAGAAAATCTGCGATATCTGGAACGGTTTGATGTAATTCACTGCGGATGTTACGCGTCCATGGAAGATGAGATAAAAAAACTGCAAGATTTGCGGGCGGTTCGAACGTATGACTTTTCATCTGAGGAAGAATACCGTACAGAGGATTATTTGGAAAAGGTCTGCCCTTATATTGATATTGCTCTCTTTTCCGCGGAAGAGATGACGGAACAGCAAACGGAAAAACTGCGAAAGCAGGTAATCCGGCTGGGAACAAAACTGGTACTGATTACAAATGGCACGAAGGGGCAGAAGCTGTGGGATGGAAGCCGTGAATATTCGGGAAAAGTAAAACTGGTGGAACCGGTAGATACCATGGGAGCAGGGGACTCCTTTTTTACCGCTTTTGTAATTTCCATGGTCAAATCCGGTTATGATAGAGAAAAAGCGGTTACAGTAGAAATGACAGACCGGGCCTTTTCAGAAGCGGCAGATTTTTCCGCACGGACATGTCTTGTGGAAGGAGCGTTCGGCTTTGGAACCTCATATTAATCCGATAAAGAAAAAAAGAGTGTTGACAAAGGATGTTTTGCTGGCGAAAGAGATGGAATATATGTTGGAATCAGAGCATTATACGGAAGGCATGCGGCTGCCTTCGGAACGGGAAATGGCCTCTGCGTTTGGCGTTCAGAGAGGGACAGTCCGAAGCGCGCTGCAAATCCTTCTGGATAAAGGTATGATTCTGGCAAAGCCGCGGGCGGGCTATTTTGTAGCGCCAAGGAGAGTGGATTTCAATCTCAACGCTTATGACTCCAGAAAGTCTGTAATCGAACAGATGGGAAAAACCACCTATGTAAAGCTTCTTACTTTTGAGAAGATTTCCGTGTCAGAAAAAATGGCGGAAAAGACAACATTGGAAGAAGACTCTCAGGTATACCGTATCATGCGCCTGCGTTTTGCCAGTGGTCTTCCTATGGCGTTGGAACGGACCCATATCCGGTGCGATCTGGTTCCGGGCCTGACAGAGGAGGATGTACACAACAAATCCATTTACGCGGCATTGAGGCAGAAATATAAAATACATATCGCCAGATCGGAAGAAAAAGTAACAGCTGTATACGCAAACGGGCTTGAGTCCGAACTGCTTAATACAACGCGTTTCCGGCCGCTTATGAGGTATGAAGGCATAGTATATGACAGCGAGGAACGGCTGATTGAATATTTTGATGATATCATTCTGAAGGAGAAAGTACAGTTTATCAGCGATGCAGTGCATGGCGGCGGGAAAACACATATGGGAAGATAGAAGAATGAAAAAGAAACCAACACGCGGAGGAGACAGCCATTCCCTCCGGATTCGTAAACGGATTATCCGGAAAATCGAACGGGGTGAATACCTGCCGGGAGAAAAGTTGGCCGGTGAACGGGAACTGGCAAAACAGTATGATGTTACCCGCAGGACCGTGCAGTATGCTCTGGACGAACTGGCAAAAAAAGGATATCTGGAGCGAAGACAGGGAAGCGGCACCTTTGTCAGAAAGAACATCGTTAATAAGATGGATCTAAACTATATTTCTGAGCGGGGAAACGCGGGGATCACCGCAATTGTAAAAAACCATGGAGCTAAGATATCTAACAAAATCCTTACAAGGGGAATTGTATCCGGAAAATTTTTTTCCTGCAGATTAGATCTGCCGGAAGGCGCGCCTGTTTATGCGCTGCACCGAATTCGTTATGGAAACGATGAGCCCATTGCCGTAGAGTATACCTATGTTCCGGCTCAGCTTTTTCCGGATATTGATGATATTGATTTTGAAAAAGTTTCTCTTTACGATTATATGGATTCAGAGACGCGTATGCCGAAAAAGTTCATTCAGAAGCTGCAGATTATTGAAGCGACAGAAAAAGAAAGAAATTATTTGGAACTGAACAAGAAAGAGCCGGTCTACTACTTTGAATTTATAGGTTATGATGAGACAGGAGTGATTGTGGAATACACAGAAAGCTACACTCGCTGCGACAAATTCGAATATAAATTTGACGCGAAGGCCTGAATTAATTTCAAATTGGTATAATTAAAAAAAGATTGAAATTTCATAAAAAAATAAGAGTTTTAAAACGTATCCATTGATTGGTATAGTAAAAACCTACAAATGAAACGTTTTTTCTTTTCCCGAAAAACTTGTTTTTCCCTGAAAATTTGCTATTCTTATGTTAAGGAATTGTTAAGAAATTCGTTAAAAAAATAATAATTTGAAAACCATAAAATTATGAGTGATTATTGCTCTCCATAGGTTATCAATAAAATCTTCCAAAAGCCTTGAATATAAAGGATTTTTCGCACTCTGCTCGCCTTATCCCTTTATATGATTTCACACAAGTTTACTCTTTCCCTGACTGCTTATAAGGGCAAAATCAAGGGCAAGAAAATCTCATGACAAGATATAACAGAATGTGGCAATCGGAGAACTGTGGCATATGTGCGAATATATTATACTGGAGGATTTTTTATGGACAAGTACATTTATGATGAAAGCAATGGTCTTTGGTATGAACTGCAAGGAGATTATTATATCCCTTGCCTTGTTTTACCAGCCGAAGAAGAACAGCCAGTCGGTTTGTGGGGACAGCGACACTTACACTATCTCAAAGAGTACCGCAGAGGTACATATATCAATCTTCTTACAAGCGGCAGGCTCAACGCCTACCTTGTGAAGATTGATAAACAGGCACAGGAACGCTTTGAAAGGCTCATTGAGGGCATGAAACGGACACAGGGTATTACTGAACAGTTAAAGGCTGAAAACGGTTTTGAATGGATAAGAAGAATAAATAACATACTGGCATGTGCGTGGGAGATTGTGAACGAAGAAATCATCTTTGCATAAGCAGACAATAAGGCAGCAGGGCGTAATCCCTGTTGCCTTATTGACTTTAAGGGCGGTTTTGATTATAATAAATCAACTGATGTAAAACCATTGATTTAATAAAAGGAGAAATAGAATATGCCACCAAAAGCAAAATTTACAAAAGGAGAAATTATTGAAGCCGCATTAAATATTGTCAGAACAGACGGATATGAAGCTTTAACTTCCAGAGCATTGGGAACATACCTCAGCAGTTCGGCAAGGCCGATTTTTACTGTATTCAAAAATATGGAGGAAGTTCAGCAGGCTATGATTGAAGCTGCTAAAACTCTGTATAAAGAATATGTCAATAAAGGATTAACAGCGGAACACCCTTTTAAGGGGGTGGGTACACAATATATTCTCTTCTCTGTTAATGAGTCAAAACTTTTTCAGCTCCTCTTTATGACGGAGCAAAAACAAATTCCCGACTTATCAGGCGTACTTCCGCTGATAGATGAAAGTTATGAGCAAATTCTATTATCAATTCAAGAAGATTACAAAATTTGCAATTCATCTGCGAAAAAGCTATATCATCATCTTTGGATATATACACACGGAATTGCATCGCTTTGTGCCACAAAAATGTGCCGCTTTACAGATGAAGAAATCAGTACAATGATTACTGAGGTATGTATGAGCATTTTGAAAAAGATAAAGGAAGAAGAAAATAAATAGGAGGAAATTGAATGAGCAATATTATTCAAATCAATAATCTTAACAAGAGTTTTGGAAGTGTAAACGCTGTTCAGAATTTAAGTTTTCGTGTGAAAAAAGGAGAGTTGTTTGCCTTTCTTGGTATCAATGGGGCAGGAAAATCAACTACAATCAATATTATGTGCGGACAACTGTCGAAAGACAGTGGAAGCGTTTTTATTGATAAACACGATTTAGATAAGGATATGGACTATATTAAGCGTGAACTGGGTGTAGTTTTTCAATCATCTGTCTTGGATTCTGCCCTTTCTGTTTATGATAATTTGGAAAGCCGTGCCGCTTTATATGGCATTACTGGAATGGAGTTTAAGAAACGACTTGAGGAACTGGCGAAAATATTAGATTTTGAAAACTTATTGAAACGCATCGTTGGTAAATTATCAGGAGGACAACGCCGAAGAATTGATATTGCAAGGGCTTTGTTTCATAAGCCTAAAATCCTTATTCTTGATGAGCCGACAACAGGGCTTGATCCGCAGACACGCCGACTTATTTGGGATGTTATATCAAGTTTTCGCAAAGATGAAAATATGACTGTATTTTTAACTACGCACTATATGGAAGAAGCTGCGGAAGCTGATTATGTTGTAATCATTGATGATGGGAAAATATCCGCAGAGGGTACTCCGCTTGAATTAAAAAATATTTATACTGGGGATTACATCACAATTTATGATGTAGATGAAAAGGATATTAAAGCACTTGATGTGGAATATGAGCAAATCCGAAACGGTTATCGCCTTTCTGTACCGAATACAAAGGCTGCAACTGAATTGATTATTCGTAATCCGCAGTTGTTTAATGATTACGAAATAACAAAAGGAAAAATGGACGATGTTTTTCTTGCTGTTACGGGCAAAACATTGGTGGGAGGTGCAGAAAAATGAGTATGGCTTTCATTCTTATCAAAAGAAATATCAAATTGTTTTTCAAAGATAAGGGAATGTTCTTTACCTCTTTGATAACGCCTGCTATATTGCTTGTACTTTATGTGACTTTTCTTGGGAATGTGTATCGGGATAGTTTTACATCTAATTTACCTAATTCATTAAAACTATCAGAAAGCATAATAGAGGGACTGGTAGGCGGTCAACTTATCTCATCTATTCTTGCTGTTTCGTGTGTAACGGTTGCTTTTTGTTCTAATTTTTTAATGGTGCAAGATAAAGCAAATGGTACGATAAGAGATTTAAGAATATCTCCTGTGAAGTCAGCTACACTTTCGCTGAGTTATTATGTTGCAACCTTGCTTTCGACACTTATTATTTGCTTTGCTGCAACGGGTATCTGTCTTACTTATGTGGCTATTGTCGGTTGGTATATGTCACTCGCAGATATATTCTTTTTGTTTCTTGATATTTTACTCCTTGTTTTGTTTGGAACAGCATTATCTTCGATTATTAATTTTTTCTTGTCAACACAAGGACAAATTTCAGCGGTAGGCACAATCATCAGTGCGGGATATGGTTTCATTTGTGGTGCATATATGCCTATTTCTTCATTTGGAGAAGGGCTGCAAAAAATAATCTCATTTTTGCCGGGAACTTATGGTACATCACTTATCCGAAATCATACAATGCAAGGGGCACTTGTCGAAATGCAAAATCAAGGTATTCCAACAGAGGTTATTGAAAAACTAAAAGATTCCCTTGATTGCAATCTTTATTTTTTCGGAAGTCAAGTAAATATGGGAACGATGTATATGATACTTGGAATCACTATTTTGGTGTTGATTGGAATTTATATTTTGTTAAACAAATCAAAAAAATATAACTGTTAATTTTGTAGCTGAAAATGATTATGTATGCCGCCGCTATGGGTAACACCATAACGGCGGTTTTTCAATGCCTATCGGCTATCTCTGTCAATGGATTTTTTACGCTGTTTTTGCGGTGGTTGCTGCTTGTTGCGTTCCTGTATCTCACGCAGATGTTTTAACACGCTCTCCCGTTGGGGCAGCGCTGTCTGTTCTTTTTCGGCTGGTCTGCGGTTCTCCCTGACCTTGCGCTCCCATTCGGCAAGCTCCCGGTTGTAGTTCTCTACCACAGCCTCCGCCTTGCGGTAGGTCGCCATGAACGCCCGTACATCGGGATAGCCGTCCTCTTTTAAGATTTCAGGCAGTGCTTCCAGCATGGCGGAAATGTTTTCTTCCGTCCGCCGGATTTTTGCTTCCAGCTCTTTCCGCTCCCTGCCTTTGAAGATACCCTTTGTTTCAGCAAGCTGCGATTTCAGCCTGGGGACTTCCTCCTGCAAGCTGCGGATTTCCCTTGCCCTGTCCTGCACCCGTATCATCAGCTTCTGCATGGCGCCAAACTCCGCCATATCCAGATTGAGCACCGGCTTGGGCGGCAGCTCCGTCTGGCGTATCAGGTTCTGCAAAAACTCTTTCGCTTTGCTAACGATACTGCGGAACAGGTTAGGCAGCCAGCCCTTGCTTTTGATAGACTGGCTCGTTTTTTCGTGTATCTCCGTCCGTTTGATTTCTAAAATCTTTGCCTCCTCTATCCCCGATAAAAGCGCCATATCCGCCGTCCTGTTCCACTCCTGCCTTGCGGCGTTGTCCGCTTCTATCTCGGCGGCTTTGGGATTGTTCTTGCCGATCTTTTTGGTCGGCAAGTAGATACTGTCGGGATTGAACACCCGTAAATGCTGCTCAGGATCGGCGATATGCCGGTTGATAAGGTCGGTGTAATTTCTCTTGACTTCCTCTAAAAACGGCTCGCTTTTGAAACGCCCGTCCTTTACCGTAAAAAGGTGCTGTTCGTAAACGCCGCCTTTCGGGATAACGGTGCAGCCCTTCCGTATCTGCCCGTCCTCCCCTGTGATTTCTTTTTTGGTGCGTACCCGTTTGCCCGTTTCGTCAAAGAATACGCTGCGGGTTGCAATCTTAACCTCCGGCTCGGCAAGCAGCCGCCGTTCGCTGAAGATAAGGTGGATGTGGTAATTGGTCTTTCGCTTGTTGTGATGGAGCGCCGACACGCATTCCACATCATACCGCCTGCGGAATTCCTCCGTGAAATCTTCCAGTACCTGCGACGGCTCGTATTGCGTGTAGGCTTCGGGGAGGGCGATAATCAGCTCCCTTGCTTCGATACACTTCCCCTCTGCGCCGCTTCTCTGAAACTCCTGCTGGCTTTCCCTTGCGAGGCTGCTCCAAAAGGAATGGTCTGCGGTGCGGTAAACCGCATAGAGGTTTTCTTGCTTGGCGTGGCTTGTGATATACGATATTCTTCCCCTGACATTGGACAGCTTTGACATCTGAATAAAGCTGTGGCGTGTCATACATCATCTCCGTTTCTGTTTGGTAAAATGCCTGTCTCATTTTGCAACCGGCTTGCCGGCTGCGGCTGTTCCGATAAGGAGCAGCCAAAGAAAATTGCGCCGCAATTTTCTCTGTATCACAGCGGCGGCAGCCCTGCAAGCGGTGATACAGGCTCCCCGCAGGGGCGAAATACCCGGAGTACAAACCGCAGGTTTGTGCGAGGGGTGTATTTCGCTCTCAAACGCCGAGGGCTTTGAGAAAGTGGTTACTCCACCTTTCGGACATCGTCGGGCTTCAGAAGATTCCTCCCCTGATTGACGGTCATAAACCGCTCCAGCGTGTCCCTGCGGATAATGGTCTTGCGCCCGACCTTCAGCACGGGCAGCTTCCCCCAGTCCACCAGCTTCCGCATGGTGTTCCTGCCGATCCCCGTACATTCCGCCGCTTCCTCTATGGTAAATCCCATTTTGACTGTGTCCATTCTCTCGACCTCCTTCCAAAATACTCATTCTGCAACTTCTACATTGTTATTATACTTACTTTGCTATCGCTTGTCAACTCGTATTAAGCCCATTCAATAAATTTTTACAAAGAAATATGCAAAACAGGGTTGCAAATTCAACTCGCTTATGCTATGATAGTACTCGTTAGGAGGTGAAAGCCTTGAATGACAGGAAAATGCTTACCGCAAAAGAGGTAGGGCTGCGAATCAAGGAACGGAGAAACGAACTGAAAATCTCCATGCCCGAACTCGGCAGGCGTGTGGGCGTAAACAAGTCCACCATTCAGCGGTATGAAACGGACGGGGTAAACCCCACAAGAAGCATGGTCATCAACGGGCTTGCGGAAGCGCTGCTGACCACGCCCGAATGGCTGACCGGCCTTTCGGAAGAAAAAGAGTATTCCGTCCCGACGCTCTGTGAAAACGAGCTGACGGAGCACATCAGGAAGTATCTGGATACGGTTGCTTCCACCGTCAAAGGGGACGGGCACCGGCAGCTTATGACAACCTTTCTCGGAAAGCTGATCGACCTTTACACAATCCTGACCTGCCATTTTGCAGACGCCATGGCCGAGGTTGACCGTGTAGCGGAGGACGAAGGCTTGAAACAATCGCTCAGGCGGTATGCGGTTGAATCCGGGGCGATTACCGAACGGGTATATCGCAGGGAAATGGAACAGCCTATCGAAGATATGAAGCGATTTCTTGACGGGATTTTACATATCTACGATGAGGGACGCACAAAGGTATCCATGGGCGACCTCTTCGGGATAGTGGCGGAAGCCGAAGCACGGCTGTCCGAAAAAGAAAATTCCGTGGCACCTTGACAAAAAAACAGGCCGGTTGAAACCAACCGGCGGAAGTGACACAACTTATTTTACGCACACCATATGTCACAGTCCCGATTGCCACGGATAGGAAGGAGAATTTTTATCTATGGCAAAAGGTTCTGTAAGGAAAAAAGGCAAGAAGTGGTATTACCGCTTTTATATCGAAGATGAAAGCGGCAGGCAGGTACAGAAGGAGTTTGCGGGCACGGAGAGCAAAAGCGAAACGGAAGCGATGCTCCGCAAGGCAATGGAAGATTACGAAGCCAAAAGGTTTGTCGGCAAGGCGGAGAACATCACCGTAGGCGAAATGCTGGATCTGTGGATTGAGGAAGATTTAAAGCCCAGCAGCTTGAGCAACGGGACGGTCATGGCGTACACGGCGGCGGTCAAAAAGATCAGGAAATACCCGATAGGAAGCCGCAGGCTGAAAACCGTCACAGCCGACCATTTGCAGGCGTTCCTTGACTTTATGAGCTACGGCGGCACAAACCCGGACGGG
The DNA here is from genome assembly GCF_014333425.1 of Zhenpiania hominis. Lineage (GTDB taxonomy): Bacteria > Bacillota > Clostridia > Peptostreptococcales > Anaerovoracaceae > Hominibacterium > Hominibacterium hominis. The sequence goes on from NZ_JACRYT010000001.1 coordinate 370,964, forward strand.
ACGGTCTCTCCCCCTATGAGCAAGGGATATATGCTCCAGTTCTCTGCGGTGCTGCAAGGGGCGTTCCGCTTTGCGGTGTTCCCGAAGCGGCTGATTACCTTCAACCCGATGCAGTATGTACGGCTGCGGGGGCGGAAAGAGGAAGCGGACATCTTCTGCGGGGAGGAAGCCGGGGCGGTTTCCCGTCCGACCATCACCCACGGGCAATACCTGAAGCTGACCGGCTATCTGAAAGAAAGGGAAAACCCTGCGCTGCTGCCCGTACAGATCGCCTACTACACGGGGCTTCGCATTGGCGAGGTCTGCGGCTTAACCTGGCAGGACGTCAATCTGGACGAGCAGTACCTGACGGTATGCCGCAGTATGCGGTACAACGGCACAAGGCACAAGACCGAGATAGGGACGACCAAGCGGAGCAAAGTCCGTACCGTGGACTTTTGCGACACGCTGGCGGAAATCCTGCGGGCGGCGAAGGCGGAGCAGCACAAAAACCGTTTCCAGTACGGGGAGCTTTACCACCTGAACTACTATACTGTAGTAAAGGAAAAAGACCGCAGCTACTACGAGGTTTACAGCCTGCCGGGGACGGAGCAAGCCCCCGAAGGGTACAAGGAATTATCCCTTGTCTGCGTCAGGCCGGACGGGATGTTTGAAAGCGCCGGGGCGGTCGGGCAGGTATGCCGGAAGGCAAGGAAACAGGTCGAAGGGCTTGAAGATTTCCACTTCCATATGCTGCGGCACACCTACACGAGCAACCTGCTGTCGGGCGGGGCAAAGCCCACCGATGTGCAGGAGCTGCTGGGGCACTCCGATGTCAATACCACGATGTCCATCTACGCACACGCTACAAGGGAAGCGAAGCGTACTTCCGCAAGGCTGCTGGACAAGGTAGTCGGCGGGGCATAAAGAACTTTCCCTTGTTTCGGCTCGTAAGGGCAAAAACAAGGGGAAATACATGAAAACCGAGCATGGAGCAGGCGAAACGCCTTGTATTCTCAATGGTTTTTGGAAAACTGAGTTTTTAATGTTAATTTTTATTTTGGGAGGAGCAAGTCCAATGCGTAATTTTGACGTAAAAAAGTACATAGAGGAAGGAAAGACAACCTACAGCAAGCGAAAAGATATTGAAGCACTGGCAGACAAAGTGACTGCACGGGGATACAACAATATCGTAATTATCGGGATCGGCGGAACCTGGGCCGAATGGCATCCGGTAGTTCATGTGATGAAGCACTATACGGATCTTCCGATTTATCTGGAAAATGCCGCGGAACTTTGTATTAAGAAAGACAAGCGCTATCTGACAAAAGACTCGCTGGTAATTACCGTATCCGCGTCCGGAGATACAAAGGAAATTTTAGCGGCAGTCAAAATGTGTAAAGAGATGGGAATTGAAGTGGCCGGCTTTACAAAGAACAACGAGACACCTCTGGCAAAAGAACTGGATTATATTATCGCCAATCCGTGCGGAGACTGTGAAGACTCCTATATGATGTTCTTCATGCTTGGACTTCGACTTTTATACAACCGGGGGGAATTCCCGAATTATGAAAAGTTCGCAGATCAGATGGGCGTTCTGCATGAAAATCTTCTGCGGATTCGGGAAGAATTTGAACCGAGAGCAGCTGAAATTGCCAGGGCTTATGCGAAAGAGCCGTACAATATCTTCGTAGGCTCCGGTACCCTTTGGGGGGAAACTTATCTGTTCTCTATGTGTATCCTGGAGGAAATGCAGTGGGTGAGAACAAAATCCGTTACTTCTGCTGACTTTTTCCATGGAACATTGGAACTGGTTGATAAAGATGTACCTGTATTCCTGTTTAAAGGAGAAGACGAATATCGCGAACTGGACAACCGTGTAGAACGCTTTTGTCAGAAAATTACGGACAAGCTGATTGTAATTGATACCAAGGATTATGATCTGAAAGGAATTGACGAGGAGTTCCGAGTGATCTGCTCTCCAATGATTTTAACGGCGCTGGTAACGGAACGGTTGGCGGCTCATTACGAACTGAATACCGGACACAGCCTGGACTTCCGCAGATACTACAGACAATTTGATTATTGATAACAGGCGGGAGGAAGAGACGATGGGCGAACCGATTGTTTCGTTAAAGAAGGTAAATAAATTTTTTGGATCCAACCATGTTATTAAAGATATGGATCTGGATATTAATGAGGGTGAGTTTCTCACTCTCCTTGGCCCGTCCGGCTGTGGAAAAACAACGATCCTTCGCATGATCGCGGGCTTTGAAGATGCGACCAACGGCGTGATCGAAGTTCAGGGAGAACGGGTAGAAGAGAAAGAAGCTTACGAAAGAGATGTTAATACTGTTTTCCAGAGTTATGCCCTTTTCCCGCATATGACGGTTTATGATAATATCGCCTACGGACTGACCGTGAAAAAGGTGCCGAAAGACCAAATTCGGGAGCGGGTTAAGGAAATGCTGGAACTTGTGCAGCTGATGGGATTTGAAGGCCGGAAACCGGATATGATGTCCGGCGGACAAAAACAGAGAGTCGCTATCGCGAGAGCGCTTATCAATAACCCAAAGGTTCTGCTTTTGGATGAACCTCTGGGCGCGCTGGATCTGCAGCTCCGAAAGCAGATGCAGATAGAGCTGAAGCGGCTGCAGAAGCTTTTGAACATTACATTTGTATATGTTACTCATGATCAGGAAGAAGCGATGACCATGAGCGATCGAATTGCGGTTATGAATGCGGGCGTAATTGAGCACCTGGCCTCTCCAAGTGAAATCTACAATCAACCGAAGACAAGGTTTGTTGCCAATTTTATCGGGGAATCCAATATTTTCACCGGAGAAGTGAAAAAAATGGAGGACCATATTGCGGAGATAAAGGTGGAGCAGGGAAACGTCAAGATGGAGCTTTCCGGATTTGAACAGGGAGAGCAAATCCACGTCTGCGTGCGGCCGGAAGTTATGAAATACAGTAAAACACCAATTGACGGATTCAGCCTGGAGGGTACGGTAAAGAATGTAATCTTTGTAGGAGCGCAGTACCGCACTCTGGTTACCATGGATAACGGATATGATGTGAAGATAAACCGTGTGAAACATGATAATGATCTGAAAGAGGGAGATCGGATTTATCTGTATTGGGATTTAGAGGATGCCACCGGAATCAAGGCACAGGAGGTGGAAGCATGAGCGGCTTCAGAAGGAAAATGCCGGTTGCGGTTACAGCGGGACCCATTTCCATATGGATGCTGATTTTCATACTGCTGCCAATGCTATATATTCTATTCATCAGCTTTATGACGAGAGATGTTTACGGCAACATTGAATACACCTTTACTTTGGATAATTATAAGGAAATGTTTCAGCCGCTGTACCTTTCGGTAATTGGAAAGTCGATAAAGATGGCCTTTATTACAACGGTGATTTGTCTGGTGGTCGGCTATCCGCTGGCTTACTATATTGCCAGCAAGCCGTCGAAAACCGCGGCAAAGCTTCTAATGCTGGTAATGATTCCGTACTGGACCAGTTCTCTGGTGCGGCTGTTCAGTATCAATCAGCTGGGGATGCCGAATGGCTTTATCAATTTGATTTTGCTGAAGCTTGGAATTATATCCGAACCAATTAATTTCCTGTTCAGCGATGGAATTGTCATAGTGGGGCTGTTGATCGCAATGCTGCCGTTTTCGGTACTGCCTCTTTACTCATCCATTGAAAAACTGGACAAATCTCTGCTGGAGGCGTCAAAAGATCTGGGAGCGAAACCGGCGAAGACCTTTTTTAAAGTGACGGTTCCTTTGACTATGCCGGGAATTGTAGGCTGTGTGCTGCTGGTATTCATTCCGTCTCTGGGCATGTACTATGTTCCGGAAATGTTGGGTGGAGGCAAGGTTATGCTTATCGGTACGCTGATTAAGAATCAGTTCCTGATGACAAAGAACTGGCCCTTTGGAGCGTCGCTGGCGATCCTTCTGATTCTGATTACACTTGCTATGATGTGGATCTACACAAGAGTTGGCAAGCTGGATGATCTGGAGGTGTGCTAGATGTCGGAACAGAAAAAGCTAAGTAAGCGACTAAGAAGAAAAAAAACTTGGGGGAGGATCAGCAATGTATACGCGTTTCTGGTATACTTGTTCATCTATATCCCGATTATCGTTATGATCATTTATTCTTTCAATGATCAGAAAAACAATTATTACTGGAACGGTTTTACGCTGGAATGGTACGAAAAGATCTTTACGGATTCGGATCTGTTGGAATTTTTGTGGGTATCTCTGATTGTGGCTATCGCGGCAACGGCAATTTCTATTATTATTGGAACCATTGGAGCCATGGGGCTTGTAAGGTTTGAGTTTAAGCTAAAGCAGGCGGTTAGCAGTTCTCTTTATATCCCGATTGTAGTGCCCGAAGTCGTTCTTGGTATCTCGCTTCTGATGCTGTTTGAGGTAGCTAATTTTCCTCTCGGCATGACAGCTATGATTTTGGCCCACGCGACCTTCTGTATTCCTTTTGTGGTGATTATCATGCGGGGCAGAATGTCGGGAATGGATCTTTCCATTGAAGAAGCTTCTATGGATCTGGGCGCGAATCGTCTGGTGACTTTTTTTCGGGTCACACTACCCATGTTGGTCCCGGGAATTTTATCCAGCGCGTTCATGTCTTTTACCTTGTCCATTGACGATGTTATTATCAGTAACTTTGTTTCAGGGCCATACGCGACGACTCTGCCGGTTAAAATTCTTTCAATGGTAAAAGTCGGATTGTCTCCGGAGGTAAACGCACTGACCTCCCTCATGGTCGCGGTGTTGTTGATCGGTATTTTACTTAATAGTGTTGTTCAGGCGATCCTTAAAAAGAGAGCTTCGACAAATATTAAATCTTATTTTTAAGAATGGAGGAAGATGACAATGAAGAGGTTAAAGAAATTCCTTGCATTTGCCGTGATCGGCGTAATGGTGTTCTCGCTTGCGGCCTGTGGAGGCGGAGGAGAAGAAGAAAACACAGGTGAAGTAAATGTTTACATGTGGTCGGACTATATGTCGCAGGACGTAGTTGATAAGTTTACGGAGGAAACCGGGATCAAAGTGAACTTTTCCTATATGAGTACGTCTGAAGAAGCGGCAGCTAAGATTACCAGCGGAGGCGGAGAACAGTACGATCTGGTGATGCCGTGTGACGCGGATATGACAAGTTTGATCGAAGGCGGTTACCTGGAAGAGATCAATCTGGACAATATTCCGAATTTCGAGAACCTGGGTGATGCCTATAAATACAGAGAGTTTGACCCGGAAAACAAATATGCGATTCCTTATTTCATGAATTATGTATATGTAATCTATAACAAGGATACTTGTCCGGTCGAAATTACATCTTATGAGGATTTGCTGGATCCACAGCTGAAAGGGCAGATCGCGTCTGTAACAGGTCCGCGTAATCTGTTCCCGATTGCCCTTGTTTCTCTGGGGTACGATCCGAACAGTACAAATGATAAAGAAATTGAAGAAGCTTATGAATGGCTGCAGGATTATGTACCAAATGTAGCCGGATTCGATTCTGACAGCGCGGAAAAACTGCTGATTAACGGAGCGGCTTCTGTAGGTTTTGTATTCGACGGTCAGGCAACCAGAGCCTTTGACGCTATGGATAATCTGGAAGTTGCTGATTTAAGTGATCCGATTCAGCTGGGCGTGGATGAGTTCGTAATTCCGAAGGGCGCGAAAAATAAGGAAAACGCGGAAAAATTCCTGAACTTCCTGCTGGATGCGGAAAACATGGCAGAAAACCTGCAGGATGATAATTTCTATTCCTGCCCGAATGAAGCGGCGGTAGAACTGATGCCGGATTCCTACAAAAAACACCCGGCAATTAATATCCCGCAGAAAATGAAAGAAAATTATTTCCTGCAGCTGGATGTCGGTGACGCTATGAAGACATATGATAAATACTGGACGATGCTGATGTCGGAAGAACAGTAAATCAGTCCTGTTATAAAGAACAGAGATGAGGCGGAAAAACCTGGTGTGCCTGGCGGTACGCCGGGTTTTTTCTTGGCTGTGGACACAGGGACAGTATCAGAGTGGAACAATTACTGAAAGGAGAGAGTATCCATGAAACTGAAGCGTAAGACAAAAATTTCATATGGGCTGGCAGGTGTTGGAGACTCGGCCTTTTATAATCTGGCAGGAACCTTTTTTATCTTTTTCCTCAGCACCATTGTAGGATTGGATCCGGGTGTCGCTGGGACCATTGCGGCTGTCGGCGCAATTTGGGAAACCTTATGCGGAGCGGTTGTTGGATATCTATCGGATCATACGAGAACCAGATTCGGGAGAAGGAAACCCTATCTTTTGATTGCGGCTTTCCCGCTGGCACTCTTTACAAGCCTGGTTTTTACCGCTATCGACGCGGGGGCAGGTTTTCGGGCTTTTTATTATACAGTGATGGTAATTCTTTTCTGGACCTCATTTTCTGTCTTTTTTGTGCCTTATCTGGCCTGGGGTGCGGAGCTGACCCAGGACTACGATGAGCGGACCGTATTGAGAGGATATACGTTTTTGTTTAACAATCTGGGGATGGCCATTGGAATGATTCTGCCAAATATCCTCGTGGATCTGCTGATGCAGTGGGGGAAAAGCGAGTCCGGAAGCTGGCAGATGATGGCGATTTTCTGCGGCCTGTGCTCGGGTCTTACGATTTTTGCCGGCGCTCTGGGAATTCGAGATCCGAAAGAGCTGGAGCCAGAGGGGGAAGAACTGGGAAAAAAGAAAGACAAGAGCGCAAAAAGAAGAACGGACAGTCTGAAAAAAATTTGGAATGTCGTGGCGGATATGGTAAAAAACTATGTTCAGATTTTGCGGCTGAGGGCCATCCGTTTTATTTTAGGAGCCAGTATTTTTTATCTGATCGGGTACGCCATCTTTTGTTCCGATCGAATGTATTTTTTCACCTATAATATGCGGCTTTCTCCGGGAGCAATTACGGTTGTCATGGCGATTATGACCTTCGCCTCTTCCGTGTTTGTGCCGGTCATTCCGGCGCTCGGCAGGAGATTCGATAAAAGGACGCTGTTTATCGCCGGAATGGCGTTTTCCGTAGCGGTAATGGGGCTGTATGGATTTATCGGCGTTTCCTCCTTAGCGGCGGCCGGAATTTACGCTATCGCCTACTGCATGGGAAGCATCTGTTACTGGCAGCTGATTCCGGCCATGATTTATGATGTATGCGAAGTGGATCAGCTGGTCAATCGGAAAGAACGGGCCGGACTTGTCATTTCTCTGCAGTCCCTTTCTGAATCCCTGGCAAATGCTGTGGGACTGCAGCTTCTGGGGTTGATTCTTAAATTCGCGGGATTTAACGGAACGGCTTCGGTGCAGGCGCAGTCCACCTTGCTGTGGACCCATCTGTGTTTTACTCTGATCCCGGTCCTCTTTATGATTCTGTCCATTGTGATGATGGCGCGCTATCCGGTAACAAAGGAGATGTACAATCGGGTGCTTTCCGCCCTGGAACAGAGAAAACGCGGAGAGGAAATCGATATGGAGCCCTTCAAAGGCTTGAAATAAATGTTCGCGCGTGGAGGTTTTCCATGAACGAGCCTGTGGATCATGTCTCCTATCCATCCATCAATGGCAGAGAAAGCTTCAGTGTGTAGTTGTCATAACCTTTGACTGACATTTCATCCAGGAGTACATCTTCGTAAATATGCGAGCCTGGAGAAAACCCGTGTTCCGCCGCATAATTGAGGAGTTTCTGGCAGATTCCCACCACATTTCGATAGCCCTGGTTATCACAACAGACCGCGAATACGCCAGCCGGTCGGACAACTGCTTCCGGGAACCCTGCGTTGGAAATTTTTGTATAAAAATGGGAATAGACGTAGTTATTTTCATTTTTTAGACATTCTACCGGAATCATACCTCCGATAGCGTAAGGGCTGTAAATATCCAGACTGTGACAGAAATTCAGATGTTCCGTCATAGCGGTGGTAATAGCCTTGTCTTCGTCTTCCCCGTTATACTCGGTTACAATCAGGTATTCTTCGGGGCGGTTTTCCAAAAGAATCTTTCCTACAGGTATAGAAAGCCCCGCTTTGGTAAGACCCATTTTTGTATGTATAAAGCGCTTGAGCCACTGCAGCTCTTTGATTTTTTCATCAACCTCTTTTTTCTGCTGCTCCAGAAGTTCCAGGAAGGCCTGGGGGCTGCGGTGATCCAGATAGTCTTTAATTTCCGCGAGAGGCATATCCAGTTCTTTCAGCATGGAAATAGTGGAGAAGATTTCAAGCTGTGTGTAGGAGTAATAGCGGTATCCATTTTCTCCCACTACTTCAGGAGAGAGGATACCGATATCATCGTAATGGAATAGGGTTTGTTTTTTTACATTGCATAACCGGGCGAATTCTCCAGTAGTAAAATAGTCTTTTAGGTTCGTCGTCATTTTTTTGATCTCCTATTGACTGTTTGGTTACCGTATACTTTATCATATTTTTTGTGAAAAGGAAAGGCAGGATAGAATGGAACATTTATTTGATAAAGAAGTAAGACTTGGGAATTTTGTGAAGTTTGTTACGCCATCCGTAATCATGCTGGTGGTAATCGGACTCTATTATATCATCGACAGTATTTTCGTCTCGAATTTTGTCGGTTCGGACGCGCTGGCATCTCTGTCTATCGTATATCCGATCCAGGGAATTGTCTGGGGTGTTTCGGTCATGCTGGCCGCCGGCTCCAGCGCGGTAGTGGCCATTAAAATGGGTGAAAAAAAGTATCGGGAAGCGGATGAGAAGTTTACCCTGATCTGTATTGTTTCCGCAGCCATCGGGGTAGCGATGATTATCGCGGGATTTATTTTTATTGATGAGATAATTGGTTTTCTGGGAGCAACGGAACGTCTGTGGGATTATTGCAAGGGGTACGCGCAGATTTTGATTCTGGCTATTCCGGCGGCTTTTCTGGGAGTGCTGTTTGAGTACTTTATCCGTGTGGACGGACGTCCGGGCTTTACGCTAATGTTATATCTGTCCGGCGGAATCGTACATCTTGGTCTGGATTATGTATTTATCGTTGTCTGTGACTGGGGGATTAAAGGCGCCGCGTGGGCAACTCTGGCCGGTATGGTGACCGTCATGTTAATCGGAGCGGGTTATTTTGTTTTCCGGGAGACGCAGTTAAAAATTGTAAAGCCGAAATGGGACGGCAGATATATCGCTCATTCCATGCTGAACGGATCTTCCGAGATGGTATCAGAGGCTTCGGTAGGAATTACAACTTTCTTCTTCAATATGATTGTCATACGGTTGGCGGGAGAAAACGGCGTGGCGGCCCTGAGTATTGTGCTGAACTCCCATTATCTTCTGATTTCCGTACATCTTGGCTATATTACAGGCGTAGCGCCGCTGATCAGCTATTTTTATGGGGCGAAAGAATATCTGAAAGTAAACGTATTTTTGAAATATTCAAGGGTCTTTATGCTGTCTTCCTCTGTGATTCTGGCAGTATTGTGCTTTATCTGCGCGCCCCTTATCGCTCAGGCTTATGAGCCAAAGGGAACTCCGGTCTACGAAATGGCGGAGACAGGGATTCGGTATCTGTCGGCAGCGTTTTTGTTTACCGGTGTGAATGTGTTTGCCTCCGGCTTTTTCACAGCTTATGGAAACGGCCAGATTTCCGCGCTGATCTCTTTGTCAAGAGCGCTGATTATGGTGCTGGTTGGAGCTTTCCTCCTGTCCTGGCTGTTCGGCCTGCACGGAGTCTGGATGACCCTTCCCTTCGCGGAGGTTACAACAACGGCGCTGGCGCTTGGAATGTTCAAACGGTATAAAAATGTGTATCACTACGATTTGCTGTACCGGGGAGACGGAAAAACGGCATAAAAGCCTTTTCGTACAAACTGCGCAAAAAAACAGGGCAGCCCTTGTCGGAAGCCCTGTTTTTCTATATAATAAAACAGATGCGGGAGGTTGCAGATGAAATTTATTGAAGTTAAGATTTATACCAGCCATCAGGGAGTCGAACCGTTGACGGCAATGCTGATGGAAAAGGGCATCAGCGGAGTGGTCGTAGACGATCCGCAAGATGCGGAGGAGCTGTTGGATAAAAAGAATGAGTACGAATGGGACTATATCGATCGATCTCTTTTGGAAAATCAGGAGAAGGAACCGGTAGTCTCTGTATTTTTTGAAGATACAGAGGAAGGCCGCAGGCAGGTCCAGGAATTGAAGATTTCTGTGATGATGTTAAAAAGCAAAGAGATGGAAGGCGTGTTCGGCTGGGATGCGGATCTGGGACGGCTCTATGCGGAAGACCGGGTTGTAGATGATGAGGACTGGAAGGATAAATGGAAGGAGTACTTCAAACCGGCGAAAGTAACGGAGACTCTGGTTGTAAAGCCGACCTGGGAAACTTACGAGAAGACCGGCAGCGAAAAGGTAATTGAACTGGACCCGGGAATGGCCTTTGGTACCGGCACCCATGAGACGACGACCATGTGTATGGAGCTGATGGAGCATTATTTGAAAGAGGGGCAGAGCGTCTTGGATATCGGATGCGGATCCGGAATCCTTTCCATTGCCGCGGCGTTTCTGGGGAGCAGCCGGGTGCTGGGAATTGAAATCGATCCGGACGCGGTGCGTACGGCTAGGGAAAATGTCAGCGCCAACGGCGTAAGCGAATTGGTGGAAATCAGAGAAGGCGATCTGACAAAGGACGTGGATGAGAAAGCGGATCTCATCGCTGCCAACCTGATCGCGCCTTTAGTGATTCAGCTTGCGGAGCCTGCGGCGGAACATCTGAACGAGGGCGGAGTCTTTATCTCTTCGGGAATTCTCACAGAGAGGAAGGAAGAGGTGGAAAAAGCGATTCGCGAGGCGGGATTTGAGATCTTGGAAATTCGGGAAAAAGGAGAATGGTGCGCGATTGCGGCACGGAAATAGAAACGGATGAGCAAATTTTTTGTTGACGCGTCGGATGTTCAAGGAGGAAGCATTTTTATCCGTTCCAGAGAAGATGTCCGGCATATTGTAAAGGTGCTTCGCCTGAAAGAAGGCGCGGAGATTGAGATTTCCGACTCCGCTCAGTGGGAATATACGGCGCGGATCTGCTTTATCGGAGAAGACGAGGTGGAAGCCGAGATCCTGGACAAACAGAAATTCGCAAGAGAGCCGGAACTCCAGGTGACCTTGTTTCAAGGCATTCCCAAACAGTCGAAGATGGAGACGATCATCCAGAAATGTGTGGAGCTGGGCGTTTACGAAGTCGTTCCGGTATTTATGGAACGGACGGTTGTTGTAGATAGAGGAAAGTTCTATAAAAAGCAGGAGCGCTGGCAGAAAATTTCCGCGGAGGCAGTTAAGCAGTGCAGGCGAGGGATTATTCCAGAGATCGGAGACGCGCGGAATTTCAAGGAAATGGTCAAAGCGCTGGATGGATTTGACCGGATCGTATTTCCGTACGAAAACGAGACGGGGAGGACGATAAAAGACTGTTTGCGTGGATTTGAAACGAAGCCTCGGCGGGTGGCGCTGATTATCGGACCGGAAGGGGGATTCTCCGATGAAGAGGCGCGACAGCTGAAAGAGAGAGGCGCGGACTGTGTTTCTCTGGGAAAAACGATTTTGCGGACGGAAACAGCGGGCCCTGCGGCTATGGCGATGCTGATGTATGAGTTGGAATTATAGACGGGAGGAAAAACGATGAAGTTTGGATTGCTGAAAGATATTAAGAACGGAGAATACCGCACCATTGTAACGCCGGTGGAGGTGCGGAGCATTGCCGGCTGCGGGCATGAGGTGCTGGTTCAGGCCGGAGCGGGAGAGCGGGCCGGATTTGAAGACCGCGCCTATGAGGAAGCCGGAGCGGAAATCGTTCCTGCGGCAGAGGACATTTTCGGTCGGTGCGATCTGGTTACGAAAGTAAAAGAAATCGAACCTTCCGAATACGACCTTTTGAGGGAAGGGCAGATTCTTGTGACCTGTATCCATCCAGCGGCTCATCCGGAAGAAGTACAGGCGCTTTTAGACAAAAAGGTGATCGCCTTTACCGCGGAAGACTCTCACCGCTATGGATCGCCCAACTGTGAAGCGGCCGGAAAACAGGGAGCCCTTGCGGGATTGAACGCAATGCTTACCACCAATGGCGGAAAAGGAAAATTTGTAAGCGGACTTGCGGGTGCTCCGGGGATGAATGTTCTGATTCTGGGAGCGGGAATTGTCGGAAAAGCGGCGCTGTCCGTGCTCCACGCCCTGGGAGCGAAAGTGACGGTGATGGATATTAATCTGGGCGTGCTTCGCGAGGTGGAGGCGCGGTATCAGAACGCGGTAGATACCATGTACTGTACGAAAGAGAATATCCGCAGCCTGCTGCCGGAGACAGACATGATTCTCAATTGTGTGAAGTGGCCGAAAGGAAACCCGGATTTCCTTGTGGATCGGGAAATGCTGAAGCTGATGGAGAAGGGTTCCGTTCTTGTGGATATCAGTAACGATACAGATGGAGCTATTGAATCCTTTCACGAAACGACTCATGAAAACCCGACCTATGTGGAAAACGGAGTCATTCACTATTGCGTAAGCAACATTCCAGGTGCCATTGCGGGATCGACATCCGTAGCGTACGCGGCTTCCATGCTTCCGCATTTCCTCAAACTGCTGAATGACGGTGTAGCGGAAGCATGTGTACAAGACGGTTTCCTTCGCAGGAGCCTAACCGTATATAAAGGGTATCTGACACATGAGGAAACCAGCGCTCTGCAGGGCAGGCCGTGGATTCGTCCGGAAGAGATCCTCGGCATCACCGATCGGGAGCTGGATCCGGCGCCGCCGGCAACGGTAACGCGTTCCGACAACTTCCTGAAACGGTAGACAAAAGCGGGGAAAATTTACTTTTTGCCCATTGTTTCAAAAAAGCGGGCGCTTGATTTTTCAGGAGTCCTCAGACAGCGTTTTAAAAAGTAAAGGCTGTCGGGGTCTCCTTTTTTTATGGTGTTAATTCCTTCTTCGCAGCCCAAAGACGCTTTAAATCCCAATTTTTTAATCGTTTTCAAACTGCTCCTGCTGACAGCGCCGAAGGGGTAGGTGAAAGTGCTGGGCGCAGTGCCGGTGGCATCCTGTATTTTCGTTTGAAGTTTTGATAAGTCCTTTTTTAGAAATCTGTCATACGCCTGTCTGCTTTCACCGGATTTTCGTTTTACTCCGTTCCTCCCGCCTGTGTTTTTATGACAGTTGTAAGAGTGGTTTTGAATCTCTACAAGTCCGGAAGCAGCCATTTCCTGAACCTGTTCCCAGGTTAGACTGGAATAAGTGGCGTGGCCGCCGCCGCTGCGGCTGTCTTTATCGGTCTCTTTCCCAATAATGGAGATAACCGCTTTTTCTTGATATTTTTTTAACAGGGGAAAAGCGTAAAGATAGTTATTATAGTAGCCGTCATCAAAGGTAATCAGAATCGGCTTTTCCGGAAGCGGTCTTCCATTTTCCACATAGGCAATAAGATCAGACATGAGGATTGATGTATAGCCGTGTTTTTTTAAATATTTCAGATCTTGTTCAAAAAGCTTGGGGCTAATGACATAGCTGTTCTGCATCGCAGGGTCCTTTAAAAGACTGTGATACATCAGAACAGGCAGGCGTACCTGCTGTCTCGGATCCTGGGCCGTATCAGACTCCTGCGGCTGAGAATTCTCCAGAGTCTGTGTCTGCTGCAATTCCTCTTTCGCGGAAGCCAGATAATAACTTTCCTCCGAGAACTGGTATCTGCGCACGTACTCTTCTCCATCCGGGACAACCTCAGATGTATGATGGGACAAAAGCTTTGTGAGGGCGTAAAGATCGATCCAGACCTGATTCGGACTATCCTTTGCTTCTTCATCGAGAACCAGCTGCATGCCGAAATGAAGGTGGGGTGTATCAATATTGTTGGTGTTCTCTTTCAGGCTGTAGCCGGTCTGCCCCACATACCCGATTACCTGGCCGGCTGTGACGGACTGGCCGACGTACAGATTTTCCACATAAGGGTGATCTTTTTGCAGGTGCGCGTAGTAGTAATACCGTTCCTTGTCAAAACTCCGGATTCCGATCCGCCAGCCTCCATACTGATTCCAACCGATGGCTTCGATGATTCCTCCCTCCGCGGCCACAACGGGCGTTCCGGTAGCTGCCGCCAGATCATGTCCCAGATGTTTCCTGCTGTAACCATAGCTGCGGGGCTTTCCAAAATCGTCTGCATGGGTATAATGGTATCCTTCCGCAAGGGGAAAAAATCCTTTTAACCCGTACTGCTCCACCCAGTGGGTTTCCCCGCTTCCGTCCTCGTTTGGAACTTCCCGCTTGAAATAGCCGAGGAATCCATTTAGAACAGCGCCGTAAGCTTTTTTATAATATGGAAAATACTTGTAGTCTTTTGTGAAGTCTTCCAGCTTCTGGCCGCTTTGGAGGTGTGAAACAAAAGGCTCCAGATCGGTTTGGTCATATTTTGAAAAATCGCCTCCGTATTTAGCGCCCAGATAAGCAAGAGAGTCGATCCAATTGATATGAGGCTGCTGATCGTAGGTTTGAATATCCAGCTCCATCGTTTGTTCAAGAGCTTCATATGTTACGTCGAAATCGACCCATTTTATATTTCCGCTGCTGTTGACGGAGGGTTGGACAGAGTGCTGGCAGGCAAAAAGCGAGAAGCCCGCAATAAGACCGGCTGCCAGAGCCGCAAGAAGTTTGAACAGTTTTTGTTTCAAGACCGTCCTCCTTTGTATTCGGGGTATATAGAAAATATATGCGGGAAAATGGAAAATATAAAAAAGTTTTCATCTGTTTGTTGGCGCGCTCGGTTTCCTCGCCGCCTCTTTACTTTTTCTGCGATTTCAATATAATAAGGAAAGAAGCCGCGAGCGGATATCAGGAGAAAGGAAAAAACAGACAATGAAAGCTGCGTTTCACACATTAGGGTGTAAAGTGAATCAATATGAGACAGAAGCTCTGTGTCGACAGTTTCGGCAGCAGGGCTATGAAATCGTGGAGGAAACGGAATTTGCGGATGTGTACGTAATCAACACCTGTACGGTGACAGGGCTTGCGGATCGCAAATCCCGTCAGTATATCCGCAGAATGAAAAAAGTAAACCCGGAGAGCATTGTGGCGGTAACCGGATGCTACGTGCAGATGAAGCCAGAGGAAGTCGCGGATATAGAGGGGGTGAATCTGACGGTCGGCATCAATGAGAAACACCGCCTAATCGAGTATATCGAAGAATTCCTGAAAGAGCGGAAAGCGCAGACGCATGTGCTGGCTTACGAGGAATTGAACGACTATGAAGAGATGGGACCTGTGACAGCGGTGGAAGACCGGACGCGAGCGTATATCAAAGTACAGGAGGGGTGCAACCGATTCTGTTCCTATTGCGTGATTCCCTTTGCCAGGGGAAATGTTCGGAGCAGACCGGTTTCCCATATCCTTGAGGAAGCGGAGCTCCTGCTGGCGAAGGGATATAAAGAGCTGGTTCTGACCGGGATCAATACGGCGCTCTATGGTGCGGAAGCGGGATTTTACAGAGAAGAAGGAGCTCCGGACGGAATTGAACAGGTCATTGAGCGGCTGGACCGTCTGCCGGGAGAATTTCGCATCCGCCTGAGCTCTCTGGAACCTGCGGTTGTCAATGCGGAATATGTAAAACGACTGCTTTCATATGAGAAACTTTGCCATCATCTGCATCTTTCCGCTCAGAGCGGAAGCGACCGAATTTTAAAAGCCATGAACCGTCCTTACGGGAGGCAGGAGTACCTGGATATTGTAAAAGCGCTGAGAGACTATGAGCCGGAATACGGGATTACTACGGATCTGATCGCGGGGTTCCCAGGGGAAACGGAAGAAGATTTTCAGGACAGCCTGCGTCTGATTGAAGAAGTGGGATTCGGCAGGGTACATGCCTTTAAATATTCCAGGCGGCCAAATACAAAGGCGGCGGCTATGGAGGGACAGATCCCGGAACCGGTGAAAAAGGCGCGGAGCCAGATGCTGATGGAGGCAGGTGAAGAGGCTTGCCAGCGTTTTTTGGAACAAAACCGGGGGAAGGTTCGGAAGGTCCTGTTGGAAGAGTACAAAGAAGAAGAACACGCTCTGACCGGTTATACCGATAATTACATTCGCGTGTACCTTCCTGCGGAGGAGGGCCAGGATAGCGAATTGGATGGCCTGCTCAACAAATTTCGCGATGTAAGGCTGGTAGAACCATTTTTAGATGGAATGAAAGGCGAATTTCTGGTATACTGAAAAAAAGGAGGTACAGGACAATGAGCAGGAAAACTTATGTGATAATTGTTGCTTCGATGGCGGCTGTCATGGCTTTTGTGCAGTTCAGCGGACTGGGACAGCTCATACGGGACAATACGCCGCAGGCATTCTGCGAGGGAGGTACCTGTGCCATGAAACTTTACGATAAAATGATGGAGGAAAAGTGATATGGGAGATTGTGTCTTCTGCAAGATCGCAGAAAAGGAAATTCCGTCAAATATTGTTTACGAGGATGACCAAATAATCTGTTTTCATGATCTGGAGCCTCAGGCTCCGGTACATGTGCTGATTATTCCGAAAAAACATATTGCCTCAATGGATGATGTATCGGCGGATGACCAGCAGCTGATGGGTTATATTATGACAAAAGTAAAAGAAATCGCGAAGACCCTGGGGCTTGAGAATGGTTATCGCCTTGTCAATAACTGCGGGGAAGATGGGTTCCAAACCGTAAAACATCTGCATTTCCACCTGCTTGGAAAGCGGAAAATGACCTGGCCTCCAGGCTGAGGCAGCAGGCTTTGTACCAAAAAAGCCTTGCATAATTGTACAAAGAATAGTATAATAGCACCGTTATCAATAAGACCGTTCCAGAGCATCTATGTGATTTCAGAATACGTCAGGAGGTGAAACGGAAATGGCACAGGTAATTGTTAGAGAAAACGAAAGCTTGGAAAGTGCGCTGAAGAGATTTAAGCGTTCTTGCGCGAGAGACGGCGTTATGTCCGAACTCAGAAAAAGAGAGCACTATGAAAAGCCGAGTGTAAAGAGAAAGAAGAAGTCTGAAGCTGCGAGAAAAAAGGCAAAGAAATACTAAGTCGGCAGCGTAGATTCGAGGTGTTTTAGAAGTGACCTTAAAGGAACAACTGATGGCTGACTTCAAAGACGCTATGAAGGCGAAAGACGAAGTCAGAAAGAATACGATTAGCTTTGCTCGTGCCGCAATCAAGCAATATGAGGTTGACAATCGGCAGGAGCTGGATGATGAAGGGATTATCGCGATTTTATCGAAACAGGTTAAGATGAGAAAAGATGCCCTCTCTGATTTTGAAAAAGCTGGACGAACGGACTTAGCGGATGACTATAAAGCCGAAATTGAGATTCTGATGAGTTACCTTCCCGAACAGATGGACGCATCCAAAATCAAAGAAGCCGTACAGGCTGCGGCGGATGAGATGGGGATTGAAAAGGACAAGAAGAACATGGGCAGGCTCATGGGCGCTGTGATGAAGAAGGTAAAAGGCCTGGCGGACGGAAACGACGTCCGGAAGGCAGTGGAAGAATTTTTAAGTGAATGACTTTACTTAGGGGTGGGGGAACCTGCCCCTTTTTGTTTTTTTGAAAAACGTGTTTCGCCGGATAATGCCGTATTGGGCGTCCGGGTACTCTCACAAAATTTTGGCCGGCTGGAGGGGCTGAAGTTATGATGTACCGTGATTCATATCGAAAACTGAAGAAAGGGTTCGCGCTGCTGATCGCTGTGTGTATGCTGACGGTCATGATTCCGGCGGAGGCGCTGGCGGCGGGCGATGAGGATGGGGTTAAGACCAGCGGATTTGTGGGTTCTTTGACGTGGACAATTGACAATGATACGCTGACGATAAAAAAGGCGCCATCTTCAGATCCGGATAAAATGTCAGAAATGCCGAATTACAGCGAGAACGAACCTGCGCCCTGGGCGCAGGCGGACAGCTTGTTTTCAAAAGTGGTTATTGGAGAGAACATTGATACAATCGGCAATTATGCTTTCTACGGTCTGGATATTGATTCCATTGAGTTCCCGGACGTATTAGACGAAATAGGGGATCATGCCTTTATGAAATCAGGGCTTCCGGAAGTGATGCTTCCGGAGAGTGTGCGATATATCTATGACCACGCATTCGCGTATTCGGATCTTGAGAAAATTGATTTTCCGGCCTATGTGATTCGTATTTCGGACGAGGCTTTTGCAGGATGTAAGAATCTGGTTTCTGTTGAGCTTCCGGAAATAGACGAAGATATAAACGGGAGTTATCTTTTTAAGGGATGTACATCTCTGGAACGTGTTGTCTTTCCTGAATCAGATAACCGCCTTGGGGTTAATAACGGGATGTTCGAAGGCTGCATAGCGCTTACGGATGTGACGCTCCCGAAAAAATTGTCGATTGTTCGTAATGCGGCATTTAAAGATTGTACCAGCCTTCGGCAGATTGTGTTTCCGGAATCAGACGTGCGCGTCTCTTTGGGAAGGCGCGTTTTCAGCGGATGTACAAATTTGAAAAAAATTTATTTTCAAGGTTTGGCGCCAGAGATTGAGGATAATGGACAGGCGGACGAATTGAGTTTTTCCGGGTTGAAAAATGTAGCTGTCTGCTATTTTAAGGACAGCGAGGAATGGGAACGTATTTTGCAGTTTAGTGAAAGGTATGGCGGCTATGGATGCCCTGACATCACGTATCATCTGCTGGATGAAGAAGACGGTATAATAGAAGAGAAGGAAATCCCTTTGGAGCCGGGTCAGGAAACCTACATTGAAGAGCACAGGACCTTCATCAACGGGACAACGTATGATTTTCTTGTGGACGGCTGCGATGTGGGAAGCGAATTTCTGACCGATTTCGGAAGCCTGAAGCCGAATTACGAAACCTGGAAGGCGGCGCGGGGCGAGTGGTTTGACAGCCCTTACGATCAGGTGCTGGCGACTATGATTCTCAGCGAGGAATCGGTGGAAACCCAGGAAAAGGCTTTCACCGGCGATTATCTGGCCACAGAGCGGGCGATTGTCGAGGATATAACCGCTCTGATAAATCGGGAAGGTCCTGATTTCAGTGAAGCAGAAAAGGGGATCATCGAGAAGATTCTGATGGGCGAGGATCATTCGGGAGAGCCGGTTTATGAGGCGCTGGATGAGCTTTTAACCAAATGGGGAGGAAACGGCGTGCTGAAAAAGCTGTTTTTTGCTTATGACTGTTCTTCCGGGTTTTTGGGGCTTCTCGACCATATTGACGACGGAGTGGAAGTGGTTCGGGAGATGACGCAGAAGATCGCTGTCCTGCAGGCTTATGCCAACACAGATGAAAACTTCCGTCAGGTTCTGTCGGAAATGGCAGATCAGGCAGAGGCGGACGGAAATGCAGATATGGCAAAGAGCCTGAATTACTATGTTTCTTTGAAGGACGATTACGATATTGAAAAGGCAATCCAGGAGGTGAAAATCGGAGCCGGCGGAGAAGGTCTGGGCGTGATTTACGGAGAGAAGATCAAATGGAATGTGGGAAAATTCCTGTATGAGCGGATTTCACCAGAAATCGCAGGAAGCTTGGGCTCTTTCCTTGGAGGGATTGTGATCGGCTATGATCTGACGGTTGCTCTGGATAAAAAGCTTCGCAATACGGACGGAGTTTCGGACGCGTATTTGTACGCCTACGCGGCGGCGGATTTACTGAACACCATGAAGCCGGTTTTGGAAAAGAAGAAAGAAGCGTTTGTGAACACAGGAGACGCCATTGATCGGCCAACCTGGGAAAAGGCGGAGCAGTTCTGCCATTCCTTCGGAATGTACACGCGGCTGTCGCTGGAGGTCTGCCGGAAGGTGGCAGAATATTTTTCCAGCCAGATGTTCGCCGGCATCATTGACCGGGGTGGCGATACAGGCTGCGAGGCTCTTGCGGCTCAGTGGAATGTAAAACAGATCGACTGGCTGGATGTCAAGTGCCACAGCGGAGCGATTCCAATCAGCGGCGGAACGACAACCATCATCCACGGAGAGGAAATCGACAATCTGGATATCCGGGTCTGCGGAATCGACAGTGATGAAGTGCTTTTGGAAATCAAAGACGGAACGGTTCTTGCCGCGGCGGGAGTCAGAGTCGCGGCGGCGATTTCCGATAATGGGATGGTGCTGATTTCCCTTCCGGAAGGAGAAGCCTGCCGAATTGAGTTGTCTTCCGATGAAGTGCGCGAAGCTGCCTGCGCGGTCTATGCGTTTTCAAGAGCAGACCAGGAAAAACTTCAGCTGGAACGAATCGCGGGAAGCGATCAGGTTTCTTTGAGGGATGAAGAGACAGAGGTGTATCTGAACAAGGAATCCAATCTGCTTACGATTCCGGACGCCGAGGTGTTCGACGTTTCACAAAAGGATTATATTCCGGCGGAGTCTGTCCGGATTGATCCGGCTTCGATCCGCCTTCCGCAGGGAACGACGCTGCAGCTTAACGCGGAAGTCTTGCCGGAGAACGCGACCAGTAAAAGGGTTATCTGGTTTTCGGAAAATCCGCTGGCAGTGTCTGTCACAGCGGACGGCCTTGTGACAGGGAAGCAGAAAGGAACGGCTAAGATTTATTGTGTGACTCCGGAGGGAAAGGAAGAGGAAAAAACGTTCTGTTCGGTGCAGGTTTTAGAGGTAATCAAGCCGACGGAACCGGATAAAACGGTGGAGCCGGCCCCGACCATGAGACAGACGATTTCCGGGCCATCGTCCTTTAAAAAGGTGGTAAACGCGAAACGTTTTTCTCTGAAAGCGAAGGCGAAAGGCAGGCTCTCTTTCCGTTCTTCGAATCCGCGGGTCGCGTCTGTAAGCGGCAATGGAATGGTAACTGTCAGAAAAGTTGGGAAAACGACAATTACGATTACAGCGGCTGCGACGGGATCCCATCGGACCGCTTTGAAGAAGGTGGCGGTTACCGTAATCCCAGAGGGAACGAAGATAAAAAGTGCGAAGGCGCTGAAGGGGAAGAAGAAAGTCCGGCTGACCTGGAAACGGAACCGGGCGGCTACCGGTTATCAGATTCAGTATTCCCGCTACCACTCTATGAAAAAGGCAAAACAGCAGAGGATCCGGAAAAACAGGATCATAAAAAAGACGATTTCACGATTAAAGAAAGGAAAACGGTATTATGTTCGGATCCGGACTTATAAAACGGTGGGTGGAAAAAAATATTACTCCAACTGGAGCGGCAAAAAGCGCGTAAAGGTGCGGTAACAGTGCGGTAAAAAAGATGGGGAATTTGAAATTTCCTCTTGCATTGGGAGGCGTTTTTGTGTATACTAATTCTTGCGAGTCAGAAAAGACGCACTCCATGCGGATATGGCGGAACTGGCAGACGCGCACGGTTCAGGTCCGTGTGAATATTGTTTTCGTGGAGGTTCGAATCCTCTTATCCGCACCAAATAAAAAACAGCTTTTCAAGTCGGAAAGCTGTTTTTTATTTGGTGCGGATTCCTGAGGCATCAAGGGAACCAATAACTTTCAGCCATTCATAAGCCTTTTCGGTAAACATACGAATTCTTAAAAGTCAAGCGTGCCGGGGACTATCTTCGCGCCAATCCTGTCGCTGCTCAAAGAGGCATTGAACGCCGGGCGCTTTTCGGTTATAATTTTTTCTGGAAAACCGCGGGACGATTGGTTCCGGGAGAGGAGAGAGACTTTGATTTTAGTTGCCTGTGCAGATGATAATCTGGGAATGCTGTTTCATGGCAGACGGCAGTCCCGGGACCGGCGGGTGCGCGAAGCCGTTTTAGAAAGCTGTGGAAAGCGCCCGCTTTGGATGAACCGATATTCGGCAAAACAGTTCGCTGACAGGAAGGGTGATGTCCGGATCGATGAGGATTTTCTTTTTAAAGCTGGACTGGGAGACTGGTGCTTTGTAGAAATGGACAGCGCGCAGGCTGTGGAAAAGCGGATAGAAACCATTGTCCTGTACCGGTGGAATCGGGTGTATCCGGCTGATTTCTGGTTCGACATCCCCCTTGCGGAGCACGGGTGGAGCCTTATAGAAACCAGCGACTTCAAAGGCTTTTCCCATGAAAAAATAACGAAGGAGATTTATATAAAATGAAAAGACGAATGCTCAGTCTGGCCGCGGTCCTTTTGATCTGTCTGCTCAGTATTGCGGGCTGTTCTTCCGGACAGACCGGATCGGAGGCGGACGGCGCGGGAGGAAACGCCGCAGCGGAATCTTCGGCTTCCGAAAGCGCGAGGGCGGATTCTCCGGGACAGGTTCCGGCCTACTCGGGAAAGCCGTATATTGTAATCAATGACAATCAGCCGGAGTTTGAAGAAGGAGATTTTCAGAAAGAATCCTTTGAATCCTACAGCGATCTGGACAGCCTCGGCAGATGCGGCGTGGCATTTGCCAATATCGGAACGGATCGGATGCCCCATAAAGAACGGGAAAGCATCGGCATGATAAAGCCTTCGGGCTGGAAGACCCAGAGATACGAAGAGGTAGACGGAAAATATCTTTATAACCGGTGCCATCTGATCGGATATCAGCTGACAGGAGAAAATGCCAATGAATGCAATCTGATTACCGGCACCAGGGCGATGAATGTAGATGGAATGCTTCCCTTTGAGAACATGACGGCGGATTACATAAAAGAAACGGGAAACCATGTTCTTTACCGGGTGACGCCGATATTTGAGGGAGACAATCTGGTAGCCAGCGGCGTGCAGATGGAGGCGGAGTCCGTGGAAGACGGCGGCGAGGGAATCTGTTTCAATGTGTACGTTTATAACAACCAGCCGGACATTGAAATCGATTATGCCACAGGAGAAAGCCGGCGTGTGGAAGAAACTTCTGGAACAGCAGGCGGGCAGAGGACGGAAAGCGGGGAACAGGGTTCCTACGTTCTGAATACTAATACCCACAAATTCCATCGTCCGGCGTGTGGCAGCGTATCGGAGATGAAAGCCGCGAACCGGGAGGATTTTGAAGGCAGCCGGGCTGAGCTGCTGCGACAGGGGTATGAGCCGTGTCAGAACTGCAATCCGTAAATCGGGGAATTTGAAAAAATATGTGAATTAATGATTGACAAATGTGAGGCTTTCTTGTAGAATAGTACAAGTAAGCCAACATATGCGGATATGGCGGAACTGGCAGACGCGCACGGTTCAGGTCCGTGTGAATATTGTTTTCGTGGAGGTTCGAATCCTCTTATCCGCACCAAAGGATGACCTGCGAGTGATATGCTCGCAGGTTTTTGTATACAAAAAACTGCGGACTATGCCTGTGATTCTAAACCAATCGCCCTTGAATTTCGAGCGCCATCTGCGAGCTTGTAACTTCCAATGATAGGATATTGACAAAAAGCAATCAAAAAGTTATAATGATGATAGAAAAAATAAAAAAATATATCATGTGCTCTGCGGAGGATAAAGTATTGAACATAGATCAGAAAGACATAGAGCAGTACCTTTCCGAGGTGAAGAATGCTGTTGAAAAGGACAAATACAGGATTGACAGGAATGCAAAGCGACAGGATAACATCAATCTGTTTCTGGATTATGTGATTGATGAGGCAAAAGCCAAGGAAATTATATTGAGTCTTACTGCAATGGATTTTTCAGAAATCCTGCAGAATGAGCATAAGGGATTTGAACATGAACGACTGTATGTATTTGGAAAAGATGTAGTTCTTTTGGAGAGAACCGGGACAGAAGAAAAAACAGTATCTCTGTATATCAAGTTCAACAAGCTGGAAAACTGTTTTGTGATCGTAATTTCGTTCCATGAACAGAAGTGCCCGCTTACATACTATTTCAGATAATCAGGAGACAAATCGGAGGTGAGCATTATGACAGAGAAGGTAAGAAGAGACTTCTGCATAGAATGCAGGAAAGAGACCGAGTATTTTTTACAGAAGAAGGACATCGTAAAGAATATAAAGGATAAAGAGTATATTTTTGCTATCACCGTGGCTGTCTGTGCAGAGTGCGGAGAGGAAATGAGCCTTCCGGGTCTTATTGATAAGAATGTTCAGGAAATCGATGAACAGTATAGAACTGCAGAAGGGCTTGTATCGATGGATGATATCGAAAGGCTGATGAAGATTTATAAGATTGGAAAGACTCCTCTGTCCTTGGCGCTTGGATTCGGAGAGGTGACGATTCCGAGATATCTGGAAGGACAAATGCCTTCCAAAGAGTATTCGGATATTATTAAAGTAACTCTTTCATCCCCGGCGCAAATGAAGCAGAAGCTCATGGAGAACCGTGAAAAATTGACGGATGCGGCATTCAGGAAAGCTTTTGCCGCGGCAGAAAGCCTAGAGAGCCTGTTTTCCGTTTCGGATAAGATGCTCCGGGTAATAGCGTATATATTCGAAAAGTTGGAAGAGGTAACGCCGCTTATGCTGCAGAAGCTTCTGTATTTCATCCAGGGCGTTTATTCCGCGTTGTATAAAAGGCCGATCTTTGCAGAGGATTGCAGGGCGTGGGTTCATGGTCCGGTTTATCCGGAGGTGTATGAGCTGTTCCGGGATTTCAAATATAATCCGATCGATGACGCACGCTTCGCGCTTCTGGAAGGAACGGTGGATGCCCTGACGGATGATGAGAAGAGGGTGATTGGTCTTGTTGTGAATACGTTCGGAATGTATGGAGGGAAGGTATTGGAGAGGATCACGCACAATGAGGCTCCTTGGATAGAAGCGAGAAAAGGATATGGCGACAGCATTCCTTCCAGTGAGCTTCTGCCGAAAGAGAGGATCATGAAGTATTATATCCTGATTAACCAGAAATACGGCATAGATACGGAGGACGGATTACGGGCATATATCCATGACATGCTTGGTAAGGCGTCATAATCCATAACAGCTGAATCTGGATTAGAGAGTCAGTTCATAAGGCTCAGAAGAGTTCATTCTTCTGGGTCTTATTTTTTTAGCGCCTAAAGGCATGAATAAACCACCAGTTCAACTGGTGGTGACAGACTGTAGAATTGAAGCCTGTGGACTATGCCTGTAGTTCTAAACCAATCGTCTTTGAATTTCGAGTGCCATTTGTGCGCTTGTAACGGCGATCATTGTTTTTACGTCTGCTGTCTGATATAATTGTCCTAACGTTTATAACTCAAAAAAATTTGGTCTGCTTAAGGATTGTGAGGCTTTGAACGCGGTATCGAAGATGCCGATGAGTTCGTGTCTGACGATACTGATAGAAGGAAATAGTGCTTAGGGACATATTTCGCGGCAAAGAAAAATAGAAAGTCAGGTACCACTGATGAAGATTTTTGATAATATCAAGGAAACTGTTAATGAGATATTCAAGATACCTGCTCCGGATACCCGGGTAAAAGTGATTTAAGGAGGACTAGGTATGACAAAAAAAGAAATGACTCCTATTGATCACAGTTTTTTGGAAAGTGTTGCCAAGGTGCTCACGCAAGCGCGAGAAAACGCTAAAACCGCTGTCAACCTTTCCATGGTCTACGCTTACTTTGAAATTGGCCGGATGATCGTGGAGGAAGAACAGCACGGTGCAAACCGTGCTGCATATGGAACGCAGCTTTTAAAAGAACTCTCATTATACTTGACACAGCAGTTTGGAAAAGGCTATTCTGCAGAGAACCTGAAACTTATGCGTCGTTTTTATATGGTGTATTCTCAGGATCAAATTGGGGAAACAGTGTTTACCCAATTTGAAGATCTCCCTGTCGTCAGTACTGGCCGTAAATTTTGCCTAAGTTGGTCACATTATTTGAAACTTATGCGTATTGCCAATATAGAGGAACGACATTTTTATGAAATCGAGGCGGTTAAGAATGATTGGAGCCTGAGTGAGCTGAAACGACAGTACAACAGTTCTCTTTATGAGCGATTGGCACTCAGTACAGATAAAGAGAAGGTTTATCGACTTTCGGAAGAGGGGCAGACGGTAAAGACACCAAGTGATTATAATCGTTTGCTACGCTGTTTTGTCCTCTTCGACCTGAAGATTGGAGAACTCAAGCATCAGGATATTGGTCAAATGCAGATGTACGTACACTACTACGACCGCAAGGTCAAACTGCCGGATGAAAATCCGACCATCGGTATCGTCCTTTGTAAAGATAAAAATAACGCGATCGTAGAAATGACACTGCCGGAGGATAACGCGCAGATTTTTGCCAGCAAATATGAGACTGTTTTACCGAGCAAAGAATCTCTGCAAAAGCTGCTTCAAGAACAGATGTTGGACGTAAGCGGAGATGAGAACGAGTGAGGTGCAGTCGTATATCGCGTTGTAGACAGCTATAAGAAGCTCTTGGAAAAAGTCATGAAATAAGAGCTGCCTTCTTTACGATGGCCTAAGAAAGATCTGCCAAGAGGGACGAATCCCAATTGGCAGGTCTTTTGCTATTGTTATGAGCCGGCAGAGGGAGCGGGATATAGGCGTTTTATGGATAAGCCCGCCGCCAAGCGAAATCCTGCTCGACTTTCCTGCCCCGGACATGTTAAAATAGAAGAAAACTTAAAGGGGAAAGAGCGGATGAAATTTTGAAGAGACTGATTCTGGCAGAAAAGCCGTCCGTAGCGAGAAACATCGCGGACGCGCTTGACATTAAAGGCAGAAGGGACGGCTACATGGAAGGGGAAGACTATGTCATCACATGGGTGTTTGGACATCTTTTGCAGCTGTGTGACGTAAAGGACTACGATCCGGAGCGCAAAGGCTGGAGAATGGAGAACTTTCCTTTTATCCCGGAGACCTTTCAGTATAAAATAAAATCAGCGGACAGGAAACGGGCGACAGAGGATGAGGGCGCGAAAAAGCAGCTGCGTATTATCGGAGAACTGCTGCGACGGGAAGATATCGGGTCTGTAATTTCCGCGACGGACTATGACCGGGAAGGTCAGATCATTGCGGATGAAATTTTTTTGTATCTTAAGACGGATAAACCGATCGATCGGCTTCTTCTGAATGAATGGACCAGAGATGAGGTTCTGGCCGGCCTGGAAAACTTAAAACCCAATACTCAGCTTCAGCCTATGCAGGACGCGGGATTCGGAAGACAGATCGCCGACTGGCTCATCGGGATCAATCTGACCTCTGTGGCGACTGTAAAATATCAGAACGCCAATCATAATAAGGTTCTGAATATCGGAAGGGTTCTTCTTCCGACACTGAAAATCCTTTATGACCGGGACAGAGAAATTGAAACTTTCCGGAAATCCAAATATTACAAGCTGAACGCTCTGTTTCTGACGGAACAGGGAGAGCCGATTGAGGCGGTTTACTGCGAAAAGGATAGCGAAAAATTTGAGGACAGAGATGAGCTTGAGAAAAAGCGGCAGATACTGCAGGGAAAGCAGGCGAAAATCAAAAAAAAGGAAGTGGAGAGAAAAAAGGAATACGCTCCCTATCTTTTCAATTTATCCAATCTGCAGGGGTATATTACCAGCAAGCAAAAAGGGTGGACTTCGGAGAAGGTGCTTAAGGTTGCTCAGGATCTTTACGAAAAGAAACTGATTACGTATCCGAGGACCTCCAGCAGCGTTCTGGACGAGAGCCTGAAAGAAAAGGCGGCGAGAGTTCTGGACACAATCAAGCAGGGGCTTCCCTATGAAGAGGAACTTGTATTTACTGATTCCAAGCGAATTTTTGACAGCAAAAAGGTAGAAAGTCACTCGGCCATCATACCGACTTATGTAGCGCCCAAAAATCTGAGTCCGGATGAAAAGATTGTCTACGAAGCGGTGCGCAACCGGTTTGCCGCCCAGTTCCTTCCGGTTTCGGAAAGTGAAGAGACAAAGCTTATAATTGAGCCGGAAGAGGCAGGCTGCGGAGGCGTTTTTCACGCCAGGGGAAAAGTCCAGCTGGTGGCAGGCTGGAAAAAGGCGGAGGAGGTCGGCGCGAAAGAAGTGTTGATGCCGCAGGTAAAGGAAGGCGAACTGCTTCGGATGAAGACGCTTTCGGTAAAAGAAGTGGTAAAAAAGCCTCCCAAGCATCATACGGAAAAAACGCTGCTGCGAGTTATGGAAACCTGCGGGAAACGCTATGAGGAAGAAGATTCGGAAGAAATGATGATGGCGATCCTCAGCGGGTTCAGCATCGGAACTCCGGCGACCAGGGCTGAAACGATCCGCAGGCTGAAAGAGATCGGTTATGTTGCGGCAAAGGGAAAATCTCTGATCTGTACCGAGCTGGGACGCATGATGGTCGAGACCTTTCCGGTAAAGGAACTGTTTGATCTGGAATATACCGGAAAGTTGGAAAAGACTCTCGCGGATATTGAGAAAGCCAAATTCCAGAAAGAGGATTTTCTCAAAATGATAAAAGAGTTTACCGCGCAGTCGGTGAAAACAATCAAAGAGGATAAAATATTCGCCTCAAAAGTCGCGGTTCCGGACTCGGTTAAGGTAATCGGCCTTTGCCCGGAATGCGGAAACCCGGTTATTGAGTCGGAAAAAGCCTACGGATGCAGCAACTGGAAAAACGGATGCCGTTTTACCGTCTGGAAACAGGATCGATTTATCGAATCTATGGGAAAACATGTTTCCGAAGAAATGGTGCGGCTGCTCCTGCAGAACGGGAAGGTCGGATTTCGCGGACTGATCAGTAAAAAGGGAAATAAATTCAGCGCTTATCTGCGATATGTGAAAGATCCGGAAGGAGACAGATATAGGTGGAAGTTAGAATTTATAGAATAATCGAACAAATTTGCGTTTGCTGATTTTATTTGACTTTTATGATATTTCCGATTAACGTATATAGTAGGAGTTTAAAAAAGAGAAGGGAACGAATAAAGGAAGAAGATCATGAACATTATCAAGAAATGGAACAACATCAGCCTGGTAAAACGGATTATCGCGGGTCTCGCGGCAGGCATTATTTTGGGACTTGCCGTTCCTCAGGCGGAAATGATTGGGATTTTGGGAGATCTGTTCGTAGGCGCGCTGAAAGCTCTGGCGCCGCTTCTTGTTTTTTTTCTGGTCATGCATTCACTCTGCAGACATCAGAAGGGAAACAGCAGCAATATGAAACAGATTATCATTTTGTATTTTGCAGGCATGCTGCTGGCTGCCTTTACGGCGGTTGTCGCGAGCTTTCTGTTTCCGTCAGAGTTGGCGCTGGCGGAAAGCGCGGAAGCTTCCGCGCCGGGAGGAATTGTTGAAATTCTGGAGAACCTTCTGTTGAGCGCGGTCAGCAATCCCATCGGAGCGATTGTAGACGCCAACTATGTAGGTGTTCTGGTATGGGCGGTGATATTCGGACTTGCCCTGCGCGGCGCCGGAGAGGTGACCAAAGATGTACTGGGAAATATTACGGACGGACTTTCGGTCGCGATCCGCTGGGTGATCAACTGCGCGCCCTTTGGAATTCTCGGTCTGGTATTTACTACACTGTCTACAACAGGTATTAAAGCATTTGCTTCTTATGGCAAAATCATCCTGGTGTTGGTAGGATGTATGCTATTTGTAGCCTTTGTTGTGAATCCGATCCTGGTATTTCTGAATATCCGTCAGAATCCATATCCGCTGGTGCTTACCTGCATTAAGGACAGCGGTATCATGGCGTTTTTTACAAGAAGTTCGGCGGCCAATATTCCGGTAAATATGGCGCTTTGCAAAAAATTGGGACTGGACGAGGAAAAATATTCGGTTTCCATCCCGCTCGGATCGACCATTAACATGGCAGGCGCGGCAATTACGATTACAACGCTTACCATGGCGGCGACAAATACAATGGGCATTACGGTTACATTCCCTATGGCTCTGCTGCTCAGCGTGGTGGCGACGATTTCCGCCTGCGGGACTTCAGGTGTCGCGGGGGGATCGCTTCTCCTGATTCCTTTGGCGTGCAGCCTGTTTGGAATTTCAAACGATATCGCCATGCAGGTAGTCGGTGTCGGATTTATAATCGGCGTCATACAGGATTCCTGCGAAACCGCGCTGAACTCTTCCTCAGACGCGCTGTTTACCGCTGCCGCGGAATTCCGTAACTGGAGAAAGCAGGGAAAGAAAATCCAATGGTAGGAAGGAGGATGTGTGATGTATCTTTATGAGCACAAACTAAAAACGCAGAAACCGCAGCAGATGATTAAGATCACCAATTCGATAAGAGAGGATCTGCAAAAGAGCGGCATAAAAGAGGGGATCGCTGTGATTTTTTCTACCCATACGACAGCAGGCTTTACGATCAATGAAAACGCGGATCCGGACGTGCTGCACGATATGCTGTACGGGTTTGAAAAGAATTTTCCTACAGAGGATATGAAGTACCGCCATCTGGAGGGGAATTCACACGCGCATATTAAGACAACGATCTGCGGACCGTCGCAGACGTTGATTATCCATGAAGGGGATATTTTGTTCGGGATCTGGCAGGATCTGTATTTCTGTGATTTTGACGGACCGAGGAACCGGACATACTATGTAAAGATTATTGAGGGATAAGAGATTCCCCCAGGAAAACGGGAGGTAAAAATGAAGAATTTAGACGAATATCTGAAAGAGCAGTCCAGATTGTGCAGAGAACACGATTATATTACAAGCGACCTGTTTCACGAGCATAATGTGAACCGGGGACTGCGCGATAAAAACGGAATCGGAGTTCTTACGGGACTGACGTCCATCTCAAAGATTCAGGCATATAAAGAATACCTGGGGCACAAGGTTCCGTGTAAGGGAAAGCTGTTTTACCGGGGTTACAATATTGTTGACCTGGTAAAAGGGCCAATCGCGGAAGAGCGCTATGGGTTTGAGGAGATGGCCTATCTTTTGATTTTCGGAGAGCTTCCTACAGAAGAAGAATTGAAAGAGTTTCAGCAGGTGGTTGGCAGAATGAGGGGGCTGCCGACTAATTTTGTCCGCGATGTGATTATGAAAGCACCGGGAAAGGACATCATGAATACGATGACCAAAAGCGTTCTGACTCTTTCCTCCTACGATCCCAATGCGTCGGACACATCCATTAAAAACGTGCTGAGGCAGTGCCTGATGCTGATCAGTGTATTTCCAATGCTGGCGGTATATGGGTATCACGCGTACAATCATTATGAGCGGGACAGCAGCATGTATATCCACAGACCGAATCCGGATCTTTCTACCGCGGAAAATCTGCTCCGCATGCTGCGGCCGGATATGAAGTATACGGAACTTGAAGCTCATGTGCTGGATATTGCCCTGATGCTTCATATGGAACACGGAGGCGGGAACAATTCAACCTTCACCACCAGAGTCATTACTTCCGCGGGATCGGATACTTACGCGGTTATCGCGGCTGCCCTTTGCGCGCTGAAGGGTCCGAAGCACGGCGGAGCCAACATTAAAGTTGTGGAGATGATGCAGGATCTGGAGGAAACAGTAAAGGACATCACCGACAAGGATAAGATTCGAAAATATCTGGAAGATATCGTAGATAAAAAAGCCTTTGATGAAAAGGGTCTGATCTATGGAATGGGCCACGCGATTTACAGTGTATCCGATCCGCGGGCTGAGATTTTCAAGGGTTTTGTGAAAAAGCTGGCGGAGGCAAAGGGTTACGATAAAGTGTTCGCTATGTATTCGGCGGTGGAAGAACTGGCGCCCCAGGTCATTGCGGACAAACGCAAGATCTATAAAGGGGTCAGCGCCAATGTGGACTTTTACAGCGGGCTTGTTTATCGTATGTTGGATATACCATTGGAACTTTATACTCCGATTTTTGCCATTGCCAGAGTTGTAGGATGGAGCGCCCACCGGATCGAAGAATTGATCAATGTGGATAAAATCATCCGGCCGTCTTATCTGAGTGTAGGAGAGGAACGGATTTATAAACCGATTGAAAGACGAAATGTCATCGAGCTTGCCGGCAGTGATCCGTCCAAGTACAGGCTGGAAGAGCACTTTGCGCATGAAGAGGAAGAATGAAAATAATAGCGAAGAGCTGCCGTAAATTTACGGCAGCTCTTTTGATCGGATTAATCTAACTTGATAAACTCCGGTTTTCTTTTGCGAAATATACATTGATAACGAAAACCCAGCTTTTTCGCAAGGGCATGAGCTTCTTCGAAGTGATCCAGAAAATGTTCCGGATCATGGGAGTCCGACCCGAAGGTGAGAATTTCTCCGCCCAGATCTTTGTAAAGTTTCAGCACATCTTCACGGGGCAGCCAGATCCCGGTACCGTATTTAAAGCTGGAAGTATTGATTTCCAGTCCTTTTCCATCATAGATAATTGTTTTGAGCGTATCTTCAATGATATCCATATAGGGATGATAATCGTAAATTTTTCCGATATAACGGTCGATCAGGGTAAGATGTCCGGCGATATCGTAGTCTTTGTATTTCTTAAAGCAGCGGTTGATATAGGTGTAAAACCGCTCCAGGAGAGAAGGGCCGTCCGTATTTTCATAATCAATCCGATACAGATTCTCCTTTCCGATACTATGAAAGGATCCAATGATAAAATCATAGGGGTACTCGCTTGCCGCGCGTGTACATTCGTCCAGCTCTTCCTCCATGATGCCGACTTCCATTCCCTTTACAATCTGAATCCGACATCTATAAGCTTCTTCCGCCTCCAGGAGCGCTTTAAAATATCCGTCAAAATCCAGAGTAAACGGAAATTCAGGGTCTTCATAGCCGGGGTCATAATGATCGGTAATGGCAAGTTCCTCAACGCCCCGGGCAATCGCGCCCTCAATCATTTCTTCCATAGGAATATCGCAGTCATCGGAAAAAGCAGTATGTGTGTGATAATCGTACATGTTTCCGTTTTCCTTTCTTACGAATTAAATTGGTACAGGTTTGCTTCCTTTTCTGATTTTGCCACAAACGGATAAAAGTTTCAATAATCTTACCGTAAAAGTCTGACATATTCCCGGAAAAGCTCTAATAAAATAGAAGGAAATGAAAAGGAGGGACTATGGCCATTAAGGATGAACTGCTGTTTGATTTTTCCATTCATCTGCCGAGGGTACTGCTCAGCGGCAATACTGTGATTCTGGATAATGTAAAAAAACTGGTATTGCTTTCGTCCGAACAGATCATCGTATATCATGGGCAGCGTTTTACCTCAGTCAGAGGGAAAGGCCTGAAAATAAAGGAACTCAAAGACGAAAGGATGCTGATAACCGGTGACTTGGAACAACTCCAGTTTTACGGAACATTACAGGAAGATAAAAATTGAAGGTTTCCAGCCTGATAAATTGGTCGATCGATGTATCCGTGACCGAATCCGCCTTCGGGGAATTACATTTGTCAGCAACCTGGAGCTAACTTTGTTTGTAAGTGATCGGGACTTTAAGAAACTGAAAAAAATGGCGGGAAATCGTTATAAAATTACGATTCTCGGAAATGGAGGCTACCGATACTGGCTTGGTTTTCTGAGAAATCGAAAAATTACAATTCTGGGAATGATCCTTTTCGCGGCCTTTCTTTATTATCAGAGTCTGTTTGTTGTGGAAATTCGAATTGACGGGTATGAAACAATTAGTGAGGCGTCCCTCCGTGAAACTTTGGCGGAAGCGGGTCTTTATGAAGGATGCAGGAAAAAACTGGATGTGGATTCGATCAAAATACGGCTTTATGAGGAATACGATAACATTTCCTGGGCAGGGATTACCCTAGATGGAAATCTGGCGCAGGTAAAGATTTCAGAGGGCGCAAACCCGATAAAAAAAGAAGAAACAAACGTCGCGAAAAAAAAGCCATGTAACATTGTAGCAGACAAAGCCGGATATATCAGCAGTGTAGATCCTGAAGAAGGGCTGAGGGCAGTAAAGGACGGGGCTTATGTAAAAAAAGGAGATGTTCTGATAACGGGAAAGATTCCGCTGAACAGCACAGCATACGGAACCGAGTCAGAAGATGAAACGGAAACTTATGTTCATGCGGCGGGGACAGTTGAGGCAAAGATTCCCCAGCGGCTCCATTTTTTCGCGGAAGCGTATGAACGGATCAAAAAAGAAACAGGGCGCTGCATCTGGGGAATTTCCATTAACGGTCACAATCCGGCAAAGGCGTTGAATACTTATGAGACCTGCATCGTGGAAACGAAAAATCTTTTTAACATTGTAAAGCCTTTCCGCCTGAAAGTGGATCTTGTTTGCGTCAAAGAAGTACGGATCAGCCAGAGAAAGGCTGGGAACAGAGAACTAAAAAAAGCGGTAAATGCGCAGGTACGCAGGTATGTGAAAGAAAATTTACCGGAAAGCACACAAATCTTAAATAAAAGTTTGAATTTTTCACGGGAAAAAAATATAATAACTATAGGTGTGACATTAGAGACCCTGCAGAAAATAGGAATAGAAGAGGAGATTGTAGTTGATAAACAACGAGACGGAAAACATAAGAAAAATCGCGATCGATGAAACAATTGACCGCGGGGAGCTGTTTGGAACGCTGGACAGTAATGTCCGCATCCTGAAGGAAAATCTCGATGTGGATATTATGCAGAGGGATAATGAACTGATTTTGCGTGGAAAGGATGCGAAACGGGCGGAGGCGATTTTTCAGGAACTAATGGAAATCATATCCAGCGGTGAAAAGCTGGATGAACAGAAGATCAATTACGTGATTGCCCTGAAGGACGAAGGTCTCTCCTATGAGGAAAGCAAGGTGAACAAGGATATCATTTGCTTTACTCATAAGGGAAAGCCGTTGCGCCCTAAGACCCTGGGACAGAGAAAATATGTGCAGAGCATCCGCAAGAGAGATATTGTCTTTGGAATCGGGCCCGCGGGAACAGGTAAGACCTATATCGCGGTTGCCATGGCAGTCCATGCTTTTAAGAATAAAGAAGTGCAGAAGATCATTCTGACGCGTCCGGCGGTGGAGGCGGGAGAGCGCCTGGGGTTTCTTCCCGGCGATATGCAGGAGAAGGTGGATCCATATCTGAGGCCTCTTTATGATGCCCTTTACGACGTTTTGGGAAGAGAAAGCGCACTGCGATTGAAAGAAAAAGAAGCGATCGAGGTTGTGCCGCTTGCCTACATGCGGGGGAGGACGCTGGACAATTCATTTATTATTCTAGATGAGGCGCAGAACACGACGAGAGAACAGATGAAGATGTTTCTGACTCGGATGGGGTTCGGGTCAAAGATTGTTGTGACCGGAGACGTAACACAGGTGGATCTCCCCAGAGGTAAGAAATCCGGACTTCTGGAAGCCGCTAAAATTCTGAAAAACGTAAAGGGTATCGATTTCTGTTATCTGAAGGATGTAGACGTTGTGCGGCACGAGCTGGTTAAGAAGATTATCGGGGCATATGATAAGTATTATCAGGCTCACCCGTATGAGGAGGATAAGGAATGAAGATTTTATACGACGCGTCGGAAGGAGCCGGGGTTCTGGAAGCGGAACTGCTTAAGACGCTGGAAAAGGCAGCGTCTTTGTGTGTAGAGTCCGAGGGTATTGATCCGGAGAGGACGGAAGTGAGCCTGACCCTTGTAAGCGGTGAAGAAATTCAAACCTTGAATCGGGATTACCGGGGGGTGGATCGGGTTACGGATGTCCTGTCTTTTCCGCAATACGAGGATATAAGGGAACTTCCACAGGAAGGCGACATTCCCATCGGCGATGTGGTGATCTGCCTTCAGAAGGTTCGTGAGCAGGCGTGTGAATTCGGCCACTCGCAGGAGAGAGAGATGGTGTATCTGTTTGTCCACAGTATCTGCCATCTGCTGGGCTATGATCATATGGAAAAAGAGGACAAGGATGAAATGCGGGCGAAAGAAGAGAAAGTGATGAAGCAGCTGGGGCTGGAAAGGAAAACGGATGAAAGGGGAATATAAAGATTTATACCGCAAAGCGGACGCGGTTAAAAAGAACGCTTATACGCCTTTTTCTCATTTTCAGGTGGGAGCCGCGCTGCTTGCGAAAGACGGGACCGTATTCACGGGAGTGAATATCGAAAATTCTTCTTATGGCGCGACTATCTGCGCGGAACGGACCGCCTTTGTGAAGGCGATTTCAGAAGGGTATCGGGACTTTCAGGCCATCGCTATTTCTTCCAGCGGAGGCGAGGCGCTGCCTTGCGGGATTTGCAGGCAGTTTATGTACGAATTCAGCCCGGAACTGGACGTTATCACAGGAAAAGATGAAAACAGCCTGAGGGTGCAGCCTTTAAGCCGGCTGCTTCCGGAAGGCTTTCGATTGGAGACAGAATGAAATCAGGATTTATCAGTATTATCGGTAGACCCAATGTGGGAAAATCTACCTTGCTTAACGCGATTTTAGGAGAGAAAATCGCCATTGCCACAGAGAAACCCCAGACTACAAGAAATACGATACGGGGAATTTATACGAGGCAGGAAACTGAAGAACGGGAAGGGGTGCAGATGATTTTCATCGACACGCCGGGAATCCATAAACCAAAAAATAAGCTAGGGGATTTTATGACCGAAGCGGCGCTTAATACCTTCCATGAGGTGGACGGGATTATCTTTATCACCGACGATCGGCTGAGCAAGGGACCGGGAGACCCGTATATTTTGGAAATGCTTAAAAAAGTAGAAACTCCGAAACTGCTGGTCATTAACAAGATTGATAAAACCGGACCGGAGGAGTATCGGAGGGCGTATGAAGAATTCGAGGGAACAGGAATCTTTTCAGGTATTATCGGCACTTCCGCCTCTCAGGGAAAAAATGTGGAGGATGTCATAAAAGCCGCAGAGGCTTTCTTAAACGAAGGTCCGATGTACTTTCCGGCGGATATGGTAACGGATCATCCGGAACGTTTTATTGTCAGCGAATTGATTCGGGAAAAGCTGTTGATGTATCTGCAGGACGAAGTCCCTCACGGCGTGGCGGTGGAGATCGAGCAGTATGAAGAAAATCCAAAGCTTACCAGGATTGGAGCGGTGATCTACTGTGAGAAAAAATCCCACAAAGGAATTATCATAGGAAAAGAAGGCAGGAAGCTGAAAGGGGTAGGAAAGAGCGCTAGACAGGAGATTGAAGCGCTGCTGGGAACAAAAGTCTTTCTGCAGCTATGGGTAAAGGTGAAAGAGAATTGGCGGGACAGTGATTTTGCCTTATCCAATTTCGGTTACAAGGAATAGAGGAGCGAGACGTCATGATCACAGATACAGAAGGAGTCGTACTAAGGCAGATAAAAGCTGCCTACGGCCGCCGTATGGTGCTTTTGTTTTCCAAAAAATACGGGAAGATCAGCGCGGGAAGCAGTATCAGTGAGAAAGGAAGAAGCCGGGCGGCGCTTGCCATGCGCCCTTTTACCTATGGCAGATACGAGCTTTTTAAGAATCGGGACAGCTATAATGTAAATTCGGCGGAAGTAATTAAAAGCTATTACAAGATCGGGGAAGATGTAGATAAATACATGAACAGTTCCTATGTGCTGGAATTTACGGAGAAGGTGCTTCCTGAAGGCCAGCCGTCCCAGGCGATGTTCAATCTGATTCTGGATTTTTTCAGCGTTATGGAGGAACGGAAAAAAAGCCACGGTACACTTGTTTTGGGTTATGAAATCAAGACCCTGAAGATCATGGGCGTTATGCCAAACCTAAAGGAGTGCGCTTTATGCGGGAAAAAATGTACAGAGGAACACGCATCGCTTTTTTTCAGCATAAAGGAAGGCGGCGTAATTTGCGGGGATTGCGGCCGTAACCTTGAAATTCCTTCCAATGATACATTGATTTATCCGATTAATTTTGGTATAGTAGATATATTAAAGTACTTTGCGGATCATT
This sequence comes from Zhenpiania hominis, assembly GCF_014333425.1. Taxonomy (GTDB): domain Bacteria; phylum Bacillota; class Clostridia; order Peptostreptococcales; family Anaerovoracaceae; genus Hominibacterium; species Hominibacterium hominis. The sequence goes on from NZ_JACRYT010000001.1 coordinate 408,592, forward strand.
CTCTCAAAAATTTTGAAAATCTGGCCTTGAACGAGAAGGTCCGGTCGCAGTTACAGACTATGATAAGGCAGTATGCGGCATACTATTTAGAGATTGGTGAATTAAAGAGCGAAAGCTTTTTAACGGAGTATTGAATAGCAGGAGGTTATGTCATGGAGATTACGTTGGAAAAAATTGAACTGGTCAAGGACAGAACAGGCGTGAGCTACGCGGAAGCAAAAGAAGCGTTGGAAGCTGCGGACGGCAGTGTGGTAGACGCAATTATCAGCATTGAGGAAACGATTGATCGGAAGGACAGCCGTTCTTTCAGCAGCCAGGGAACTGCAGTTCTGGATAATTTAAAAGATCTGATTAAAAAAGGAAATGTCGCCAAAATCGTTGTGAAAAAGGACGATGAGGTTGTGCTGAACATCCCGGTAAATCTGGGAATTATCGGAACTGTCGTTGCGCCGTGGGGAGCTGTATTGGGTGTTGTCGCGGCTTTCGGTTTTAAATGTGTAGTGGAAGTGGTTAAAGACGACGGTACGATTATTGATGTAAGCGATACGGTTTCTGATACAATGGGATCCGTTGTAGAAAAAGGCAGTGTCGTTGCGGACGAAATGAAAGGCCGGGGCGCGGATATTTATCAGAACGCGAAGGCAAAGGCAACGGACGCCATCAGTAAGGTAAAGAAGGAAAAGGAGGATATTGATTTCTCCAGCTGCTTTACAGAAGAAGAGGATGACGTTGTTGAAGAAATGGAAAATACGAACGAACAGGAAGAACAAGTGAGTGACATCAGCTTTGAAGATGTCAGTGACGACGATCCAAATATGAAATAAACAAAATAGAAATGGTAGGTAGTATACGAGCAATGAGTAAAGAAGTGACGATGGACAAAATTACCGCCCTGGCCAAGAACAGAGGATTTGTGTATCCGGGTTCGGAGATTTACGGGGGCCTGGCAAACACATGGGATTACGGCCCTCTGGGCGTTGAGTTTAAAAACAACGTGAAAAAGGCCTGGTGGAAAAAATTTGTGCAGGAATCCAAGTACAATGTGGGACTGGATGCCGCGATTCTGATGAATCCGCAGACATGGGTAGCTTCCGGTCACGTAGGGGGATTTGCCGATCCTCTGATCGACTGTAAGGCATGTAAGTCCAGATTCCGCGCGGACCAGCTGATTGAGGAATACCTGAAATCCGAAGGCATCGAAGATATTTCTGTAGACGGATGGTCCAATGAAAAACTGGAAGAATTTATTCAGGAAAAGGGCATCCGGTGTCCGGAATGCGGAAAAGCGGATTTCACGGGAATCCGGCAGTTCAACCTGATGTTTAAGACTTTCCAGGGGGTGACAGAGGATTCCAAATCGGAACTTTTTTTGCGGCCGGAAACTGCTCAGGGAATCTTCGTTAATTTCCGGAATGTTCAGCGGACATCCAGAAAGAAGATCCCATTCGGGATCGCGCAGATCGGGAAGTCTTTCCGTAACGAGATTACGCCGGGAAACTTTACCTTCCGCACGAGGGAATTTGAACAGATGGAACTGGAATTTTTCTGTAAGCCGGGAACAGATCTGGAATGGTTTTCCTATTGGAAGGACACTTGTGTGAACTTCTTAAAGAGTCTGGGTATGAAAGAAGAAAACATTCGCCTCAGGGATCATGAGAAGGAAGAGCTGTCCCACTACAGCAACGCGACGACGGATATTGAATATCTTTTCCCGTTTGGATGGGGAGAACTGTGGGGAATCGCCGATCGTACGGATTTCGATCTGAAACAGCATATTGAGCATTCCGGGCAGGAAATGAACTATATGGATCCGGAAACCAATGAAAAATATGTTCCTTACTGTATTGAACCGTCACTGGGAGCGGACCGCGTGGCTCTGGCTTTCCTGGTGGACGCTTATGATGAAGAAGTCCTCACTGACAGCAAAGGAAAGGAAGACACAAGAGTTGTCCTTCGCTTCCACCCGGCTCTGGCGCCGTTTAAAGCAGCTGTGCTTCCGCTCGCGAAAAAATTGGCACCGACAGCTGAGCCGATTTATGAAGAATTATCCAAGTATTTTAATGTGGATTATGACGCGGCGGGCTCCATTGGCAAACGCTACCGGAGAGAGGATGAAATCGGTACTCCGTTCTGCATCTGTGTGGACTTTGACACGCCGGAAGACAAGTGTGTGACAATCCGTGACCGGGATACCATGGAACAAGTTAGAATTCCTGTTGATCAGGTTAGAAGCTATATAGAAGAAAGACTAATTTTTTAGTAAGGAGAATGTAAAGTGGAAAAGAAAAAGTTTGTTTACTCATTCAACGAAGGCTCCAAAGACATGAGAGACCTGCTGGGAGGCAAGGGAGCAAATCTGGCGGAAATGACCCGGATCGGACTTCCGGTGCCTTTCGGATTTACGGTAACGACACAGGCCTGCAACCGCTACTACGAAGAAAATCAGACGATTGGGGAGGATATTGTAGCGGACATCTTTGAAAAGCTTTCCGACCTGGAGAATGTAACCGGCAAGCAGTTTGGGAGTGTAGAAAATCCGCTGCTGGTATCGGTACGTTCGGGAGCGAAAATTTCCATGCCGGGAATGATGGACACGATCCTGAACCTGGGATTAAACGACGAGACGGTGGAAGGGCTGGCAAAGCTGACGGAGAACCCGAGATTCGCCTATGACAGCTACCGGAGATTCATTCAGATGTTCGGAGACGTGGTGATGGAGATTGCCAAGAGCAAGTTTGACGCCATCTTCGATGCCAAGAAAGAAGCGGAAGGCTGTGAATATGACGTGGACCTGACAACCGAACATCTGCAGGACATTATCGAAGGCTATAAAAAGCTGGTAAAAGAAGAAATGGGACGGGAGTTCCCGCAGGATCCGAAGGAACAGCTGATGGAAGCGGTGAAAGCGGTATTCCGTTCGTGGAACAATGAGCGAGCGATTCTGTACCGGGAACTGAACGATATTCCGGGAGATATCGGAACGGCGGTAAACGTACAGTCCATGGTATTCGGAAACATGGGGAACACTTCGGGAACAGGAGTGGCCTTCACAAGAAACCCGGCCAACGGAGAGAAGAAGCTGTTCGGTGAATTCCTGGTGAACGCGCAGGGAGAAGACGTGGTAGCGGGAATCCGGACGCCGCAGCCGATTGCGGAGATGGCGGAAGCGTTCCCGGAAGTATATAAGGAATTCGCGCGGATTTCCGAACTGCTGGAAAAACATTATACGGATATGCAGGATATGGAGTTTACGGTAGAGCGGAACAAACTGTATATGCTGCAGACGAGAAACGGAAAGCGTACGGCAGCGGCGGCGGTAAAAGTAGCGGTAGATATGGAAAAAGAAGGTCTGATCGACAAGAAGACGGCGGTTACAAGACTGGAGCCGGCGATGATCGACCAGCTGCTGCATCCGAAATTTGACGAAGCGGAACAGAAGGCGGCGAAGAAGCTGACCAAAGGACTGCCGGCATCCCCGGGAGCGGCGACCGGAAAGATTTACTTCAACGCGGCGGACGCGGTAGCGGCGGTTGAAAACGGAAATCCGGCGGTACTGGTAAGACTGGAGACTTCTCCGGAAGACCTGGCTGGAATGGTCGCGGCGGAAGGAATCCTGACGGCAAGAGGTGGAATGACCTCCCACGCGGCGGTGGTAGCAAGAGGTATGGGCAAATGCTGTGTATCCGGGTGCGCGGAAATCAAGGTGGATGAAGAAGCGAAGAAACTGATCATCGGAGATGAGACCTTCGGGGAAGGGGATTATATTTCCCTGGACGGAACGACCGGAGACGTCATGAAGGGACAGGTGAAGACGGTTCCACCGGAACTGTCGGGCGATTTTGGAACTATCATGCAGTGGGCGGATGAAATCCGAACCCTGAAAGTGCGGACCAACGCGGACAATCCGAGAGATGCCAAACAGGCGGTCGAGTTCGGAGCGGAAGGAATCGGACTTTGCAGAACGGAGCACATGTTCTTTGAAGAAGAGCGGATTCCGGCAGTTAGAAGAATGATCCTGGCGGATTCGGAAGAAGAGAGAAGAGAGGCTCTGTCCTTCCTGTTGCCATACCAGAAGGGGGACTTTAAAGGAATCTACGAGGCGATGGGGGATCGGCCGGTGACGATTCGTCTGCTGGATCCACCGCTTCATGAGTTCCTGCCGCATACGGAGGAGGAAATCCGCCAGCTTTCCGAGCAGATCAACGTACCGTATGAAAAGCTGGCTAAGAAGACGGAAGAACTCCATGAATTTAACCCGATGCTGGGCCACAGAGGCTGTCGTCTGGCGGTCACCTATCCGGAAATCGCGGAGATGCAGGCGGAGGCCATTATCATGGCGGCCATTGAAGTGAGAAAAGAAAAGGGTCTGGACATTGTGCCGGAAATCATGATTCCTCTGGTAGGAATGAAGAAAGAGCTGGCGGATGTGAAGGCGACGGTTGTGAAGACAGTCGAGAAGGTAATGGAACGGGAAGGCGTGAAATTCGATTATCTCATCGGAACCATGATCGAGATTCCGAGAGCGGCGCTGACTGCGGATGAAATCGCAGAGGAAGCGGAATTCTTCTCCTTCGGAACCAACGACCTGACCCAGATGACCTTTGGTTTCTCCAGAGATGATACCGGAAATATTATCAAAGAGTACAGAGAAAAAGGAATCTTTGAGGAAGATCCGTTCCAGAGTATCGATCAGGTTGGCGTAGGTCAGCTTGTTAAGATGGCGGTGGAAAAAGGAAAAGCGACAAGACCGAATATTAAGCTTGGAATCTGCGGGGAACACGGCGGAGATCCGAAGTCTATCGAATTCTGCCATAACATTGGTCTTCAGTATGTATCCTGCTCGCCGTTCAGAGTACCGATTGCGAGATTAGCGGCCGCGCAGGCAGCAGTGAAAAACAGCTGATTGCAAATGGAGACGGTTAACCGATGTTGCTAAGTAAATAAAATAGAAAAGGTTCCGGCTGGTCAGAGTATCTGCTCTGACGGGTCGGAACCTTTTTGCGCGCAAGTGAGCGCGGATAGCGCTCTTTTAAGCGTTCTGTATCTGATTGTCTGTACATTCTGTCTCTAATAGGGAAGTACAGTGCGCGCAGCGGGTGGCTTCCACAGGGATGTCACTCAGACAGAAGGGGCATTTCTTTGTTGCGGGAGCTTCTTCTTTTTTCCTTGAGCCGAGAGCTACCAGTTTATTGATCCCCTTGAGCAGGCAAAACAGTACAAAGGCCATGATGAAGAAATTAACCAGAGCTGAGATGAAGGCGGAGGCAAATCCGGCAACATCCTGCAGGGTATAAACCTGGCCACCTGTTACAAAGTTCAGAATGGGATTGATAAAGTTATCCGTAAGAGATGTAACGATTGCGGAGAAAGCGCCACCGATAATTACGCCGACGGCCATGTCCATCATGTTTCCGCGCAGAGCAAAAGTTTTAAATTCTTCGATAAATTTTTTCATATCAACATTGTCCTTTCGTTCATTGATATGGTATAAAAAACGCTTTAAATAATATAGCATATCGGCGGGAAGAAAAAAAGAAATTTTTTATATTTCATGATATAATAAATTATTACGGTTTACAGAATCAGAAGGCCTGCGGCGGCGGATTTGCCTGCCGGAGCAGCCAGAAGGAGAATAAAAAGATGATTGAGAAACTGCAAAAACGGCGGAGTATCCGCAGGTACACGGAGGAAGCCGTTCCGGAAGAAAAACTGAAAACAATTTTAAGGGCGGGACTTTTGTCTCCCACGTCGAAAAACCTTCATCCCTGGGAGTTTCTTGTGGTGCGGGATAAAGAAACCCTTGGAAAACTGACAGACTGCCGGGATAAAGGCGCGGACATGCTCAAAGGCGCGGCCGCGGCGGTAATTGTAATGGCGGACACAGAGGTAAACGATGTCTGGATCGAGGATTGCTCCATTGCCATGAGCAATATGCATCTTACCGCGGCGGATCAGGGAGTGGGAAGCTGCTGGATTCAGATCCGGAACCGGAACAGCAGAAAAGATGGAATGACATCGGAAGCCTTTCTGAAAGAATTGTTTTCTTTGGAAGAGAAATACGCGGTGGAAGCTATTCTTTCACTGGGTATTCCGGCTCAGGAGCGGCCTCCCCTGCAGCTGGACGAAAGACTGTGGGAAAAAGTCCACTTTGAGACATTCTGAGCCTGGGATCAGTCGCTTCGATTGTCTTTGGGATCAATGCCGATATCGTTGTTCAGCACCCGCCCGAAGGTGATGGCGTTTTCTCCGAACCTGGCCCGGATATCGTCGATGGCCCGCTCCACTTTTTCCCCTTTTTCGTGAGAGGCTGTATTTTCATCGAAAAAGGAAAGCTGCTGCGCCTCGTTTTCATCGCACAGGTTAATCGCGGTAATGGTCAGCATCCGAATCGGCGCGTTAAGCTTCCAGGAAGCCTCGATAATCGAAATGGCTTCCCGAAAGATTTCTTCCGCCAGGTTTGTGGGCGCGGACAGCTGTTTCTGGCGGGAGATTACCTTGAAATCGGGATCTTTAATATCCACTTTTATCCCGGCGCCTTTCATCTGGTATTTGCGGAGTCGGCTGGCGACTGTATCGGAGAGGGCCGTTACCGCAACTTTGATATCATCTATCCCTATCAGATTCCTACGGAAGGTGGTTCCATTGCCGACAGACTTTATTTTTTCTCGCTCCGAATAGCGGCAGACCGGACTGCTGTCCAGGCCGTTGGCGTATTCGTACAGCATGCCCCCCTGCTTTCCTAAAAGCGCGGTTAAAAGTCCGCGGTCGGTTCGGGCCAGATCACCGATAGTATGGATCCCCGACTTGTTCAGCTTTTCCGCGGTGGCGCTTCCGACGAAAAACATCTTTCTAACGTTCATGGGCCAGAGAAGCTGTTTGTAATTGTCGCGGCTGATTACGGTCGTTCCGTCCGGTTTATTGTAATCACTTCCCATCTTCGCGAAAATTTTATTAAAGGAAACACCTACGGACAGGGTGAGACCCAGTTCTCCGCGGATGGTCTCACGCAGGGTGTCGGCGATTTGCCGACCGGTTCCGAACAGTTTGAGGGAAGCGGAAACGTCCAGCCAGGATTCATCAATACTGAACGGCTCCACCATATCGGTGAACCGCTGATAGATTTCATTGATCTTCAGGCTGTATTCTTTGTATTTGTAGTGATGGGGCGGAAGAAGATGAAGATCCGGGCACTTTTTTTTCGCCTGCCAGACTGTCTCAGCTGTTTTTACATTATATTTTTTTGCATGGGTATTTTTGGCCAGTATAATACCGTGGCGGTTCTCCGGATTGCCGCAGACTGCCACCGGAACATGTTTTAATTCAGGATGCTCTAAAAGCTCCACAGAGGCGTAAAATCCGTCCATGTCACAGTGTAAGATTGTTCTGTCCATAGACCTATTATATACGATCCCCGCGGCGCAGACAAGCGGAGGGAGAAAAGGACCGACAGACGGAACGTAATCCGACAAAGGAAAGGAATTAAGGAGTTTGTTATGAAATATGATTTTACAACCATTATGGATCGCCGCGGACGGGACGCGATGGCGGTGGATCTTCCGGGGAATTCTTCGGGAAAGGGATTTTTCTCAGGAGCAAAGATTCGGGAGGGATTTGATATAATTCCCATGTGGGTGGCGGATATGAACTTCCCCACCGCTCCCGCGATTCCCCGGGCCATCGCCTCCAGGCTGCAGCATCCCGCCTATGGGTATTTTACTCCGAGAAAGGAGTATTACGACGCGATTATCAACTGGCATCAGCGGCGATATGGGATTACCGGGCTGGAAAAAGAACAGATCGGGTATGTGAACGGAGTTTTGGGAGGCGTCGTGTCCGCGCTGAATGTTTTCTGCTCTCATGGGGACTGTGTTGTGCTGCAGTCGCCGACCTATATCGGTTTTACCCACGCGATTAAGGATAACGGGTGGAAGATTGTCCTCAATCCGATGATTCAGGACGAAGACGGAGTGTGGAGAATCGATTATCTGGATCTGGAGGAAAAGTTGATCCGGCATCACATTCACGCCGCCGTTTTCTGTTCGCCCCATAATCCTTCAGGGCGTGTGTGGGAGCGATGGGAAATTGAAAAGTTGATGGAACTTTACCGAAAATATGAGGTATATGTGGTTTCGGATGAAATCTGGGCGGATCTGGTGATGCCGGGCCAGCGCCATATTCCGACCCAGTCAGTTTCGGAAGACGCGAAGATGCGGACCGCGGCCCTGTACGCACCGTCGAAAACCTTTAATCTTGCCGGGCTGGTAGGATCTTATCAGGTGATCTATTCACCCTATCTGCGCCAGCGGATAAAAAAAGAAGAGGCTATGACTCATTTTAATGAAATGAATGTGCTTTCCATGTACGCGCTGATAGGCGCTTATTCCGGGGAGGCGGAAGAGTGGCTTGATGAGTTGAGACAGGTCCTGGACGGCAATCTGACTTACGCGGTGGATGTGATCCGTCAGAAGTTTCACGGCGTGAAGGTAACAAAGCCGCAGGGCACTTATATGCTGTTTTTAGACTGCACAGAGTGGTGCGCGGAGCATGAATGCAGCATAGAAGAACTGTACAAAGCGGGTATTGAGGTGGGCGTTATCTGGCAGGATGGCCGGCCGTTTCATGGAGACTGCCATATCCGCATGAATCTCGCGCTTCCGCGCGCCAGAGTAGAAGAAGCTTTTGAACGGCTGGAGCGGTATGTGTTCTGTGGAAAAGAAAAGAGCCGCGGTGAAGTTTAAGCTTCATCGCAGCTCAGAACTGAGGCAATCTCATAGTCTTTCAGCTGTCTGCGGCCTTCCAGTTCAGGAAGTTCCAGCAGACAGCAGATTTTTACCACTTTGCCGCCAAGGGTTTCCACCATGTCCGCGATGACCCGCAGTGTATTTCCGGTTGCCATCAGATCGTCGATGATGACCACTTTCTGTCCCGGAGCTACCGCGTCTTTGTGCATTTCCAGTTCTGTCCGGGCGTATTCCATCTCAAATCCCGCCCGTATCGTTTCACGGGGCAGTTTCCCTTTCTTTCGCACGGGTATAAATCCTTTTTTCATCTGATAAGCGATAGGCATTCCCAGGAGAAATCCGCGGGATTCCGGAGCCGCGACCAGATCGAAGTCTGTATCCGCAAGCAGCTTCAGAATTTCCTTGATAGCAAGCTGTAGTCCGTCTTTGTCCTGCAGGATTGAAGTAATATCCCGGAAAACAACACCGGGTTTCGGAAAATCAGGAATGCTGACTAAATAATCTTCCAGTTTATTCATTGTAAAATACCTCCATTTTTGTTCGAGATACAAGTTCCGTTTCACCTTCAAATCAGGAAGAAGCGGTACCGCGGCTTTTCAACAGGCGAAATGTGTCTGTTTGCAGGGGTTTGCGGATTATCCACAAAAAAAATATTATTGTATACAATTATATCCAAGGGAGGTTGTGGATAAACATATTTTTACAATTGTTGAAAATTAAAGGTTTGTCCCGAATTGTCCCAAAGAGTTATCCACAGGTTTTGCTCCGCCATTTGTGTTTTCTGCGGGAACGGCTGTTCCTGTGAAAAAACAGTGTGTTTCTGTCCGCAGGAGTCGTTTATTTCCGGGACATGGCATAAAAAACATAGCTGTAATCGTCTTTATGACGCAGATAGAGGTCGATTTCCGATTGTAGCATGGCCGCCGCACCCAGGGCATCCGGCTGATCCGGGTAAAGGTTTCTTATGCGATCCAGGTTTTTCTGTAAGGGAGCATAATACTCCTTCGTCCAGTCGCTGACCGGGCAGACAAAATGGCCTTCGGAAATATATCCGGCATCTTCAATCCGCCGCAGATTTTCCGCGATGGTGCCGATCTGGGGGTAGGCGGACTGCCAAAAATCCAGGCTTTCGCGGGAAGGGTCATCCTTTAGCCAGCTGATTTCGCTGCAGATCTGAAAACCGCCCGGTTTCAGAAAGCGTTTCCACTCCTTCAGGCCGCGTTCAAAACCAATGATGTAAATGGCGCCTTCCGACCAGATCAGATCAAAACTTTCCTTTTCAAAGGTCATATCAAACATGGACATCTCCAGACCGTGAACCCGATCGGAGATGCCGCGGGCAGCGGCGCTCTGGTTAAGCGTTTGGATATAAGGGCTGTGGCTATCAATGGCGGTGATATCCGCTTTCGGAAAATGAGACGCGAGAAGGAACGTATGGGTTCCAACTCCGCAGCCTACATCGAGAATTCGCACGGGCTGTGATTTCCGCGGGAAAAAGGCCAAAGCTTTTTCTGTGGATTCTCTGCTTCCCGGGCCCAGGCGTTCCATGCCCTGAAATGCTTCATAAAAATAGTCTTCTTTTGTCATTGTATATCCTCCATTGTTTCTTCCGGCATGTAATCTCTGCGAAGATCCGCAAAACGCACCATGATCCAGAAGGCAAGAGCCCATTGAACCAAGACGCGGCCGATCAAAATCCAGTCCCAGCCCGCGCCCACGCTGTCCAGGAACAGATCGGTCATGGAAACTGCCGCGCTGAAGGTTTCCGCGACCGCGAAAATACAGGCGATGCGCAGGCAGGGGTGTGTTCCGCCTTTTTCCAGCTGTGCGGAACCGGCAAAAATACTGGTATAAAAAAGCAGCAGAATCAGGCTTTCGACAAAAAGAGAAAGACCGCTTATGAACCAGTAGCCGGACGGGTATGTCAGTTGAAGATACATGCGGATGAACCATAAAGCCACGCCTGCCAGCCCCAGCTTTTGTGCGTACTGAAAAAGCTTCACCCCGGAACCCCGGTAAAGAAAACTGGCTCCGGAAACTGCCAGGTACAGGCCAATCAGCCCTAAAACGCCCAGGAACAGGTTTGGTCTACCCACGAACTCAAAGATATTTCTCAGGGAAAAGGGAAAACCGATTCCCGACAGTAATTTTTTACCTTTCCTTCGAAATTAATCAATTCGTGAGATCGTATAATTTCCGCATTCTCCAACAAGAGCGTGGAGCAATTCGTCCGGTATATCCTTTTTGAGAATCACCTCAGCAAAGCCTTCTTCCAGGTTAAAAAAGGCATCCTGCACTGCTTTCGGTTTTTTGAGAGCCGCAACAATTTTCTCCCTGTCTTCCCGGGTGCGGATCCCTTTTATATAAAGAACCTTGTAATCAATCCGCTCGATTTTAAAGATGACCGGACGGGTGCCGTCGTTGCAGCAGGCGATCATGATTTTTTCGTCATTGGTCCAGCCCCGCATGATAGAGCCGCCCTGCAGCGCGGTATAAATATAGCGGCTGATGCAGTCCCAGGCTTCCGAACACTGGGTTCCGTTTCCCTCCCGCCAGAAGTCATCTTTTTTTCCGTAGCGTTCAAACAGGAACTCCTGCCCCACTTCATAAAAGGGGCAGGGCCCCGATTTTGGATCTGCCAGATACTGCTCCTGCAGATCGGGATATAGTTCCTTTCTCAGTACCGTTACTTTACATTTGTGCTGCATGGTGAAGTGCCTACTGTTCCCTGTTATGCAGCAGAGCCAGCGCGGAACCGATTGTAGCGAGGAACAGGAGCCCCATCCGCAGCCAGACCATAAAGAGCCCGAACTCTCCGCCACATACTTCATCTGGAGAAGTTCCGAATTCATCGCAGAAAACGCCCAAATCCCAGAACAGCTTCAGGGAAATCAGAAAAGATGCCGTACAGCAAATAAATAAAATCAGTTTTAATAATTTTGTTTGACGTAATTTCATAGAATACCTCCACTTTATTGAAAACACAGATCTACATAATCTATTATACCTTAAGACCAGTCTTTTGGATATAGAAAAAACAACGCTGTGGAAGCAGATATCCACATGCGGGAATGGGCAATTTTTTCAGAGAAACGGGCAAGTATCCAAAACATCGGTCTGTCATCAGCTTTGCGGTATGTGATGAAAACGGTCTTCCGCGGGGGTAAGGGTGCGAAGCATCCGAGCAAAGTCTGAATTCATTTTGCATCAGCCTCCTTATAACTGCTGATTTAGCTCAAACCGCTCAAAGAAACCGATCCACTCGCCTTTGCTGTTTCGGACTCCCTGTATGTAGATACGCAGGTTCCGGGTGGAAACGCCGATAAAGACTTCTTTTCCATTGCGCTTGATCCCTTCATAGGCGGTTTTGATCCGCTCCACAGATTTTTCGTTGTTGTGGCATTCGAAGATAGACGCTCCGATTAAGTCTGAATAGCCTCGTTCCTGATAATAATGGTATTCCGCGTTCCGATTCATAAAGCGGATTTTGTAGTCATTGTCCACGAAAACGATGGGGTATGGATAAGCGTTTAAGATTGATTCCAGTAATTCCGGTTTTTCTGTGTGTTCCATGTATTCCATTCCTTTCCGTTCCCCACGGGGAACCATGACAAAGTATAAGTATACGCTATATTCTTAGTATAGTAGAAGGAAGAACGTTCTTCAAGCGTTAAGGGTCTGGTTTTGAGGATTTCTCCGGTATCACCCGAAATAGCCACTCTGAAAGCGAAAGAGAAATGATGCTTTTGTGGGATTTTCCTTTTTCGCGAGAACGGTTATGCTGTTTATGTTAAATTTTGAATTTTATGATAATTTGGCGATTATGGACAGTTCCGGAATGGTACAATAAAGGAGGTTTAAACCATGGAAAACAACATCCAGACACAGAAAAAGTTTCATTACGCATGGATGATACTGGCAGCTATGTGCGGCATTATGATCGGCACGATGGGAACGGTTTCCAGTTGTATGGGGATTTTTACGCCGTCTGTCGCAGCGGATCTGAATGTTCCGGTGACGGCGGTATCCATCTATTTTACAATTCGTACGCTGACGATGGCGGTCTTTCAGCCAGTGGCGGGCATAATGTTCAATAAATTCGACACCCGCGTTCTTATCGGGGTTGCCGTTGTACTGAGCAATGGCGGAATGATGCTTATGTCGCAGTTCCACCACATCTGGGGTTGGTATATCTGTGCGGTTATTAACGGCATCGGGCTAGCCTTTATTTGTTATCTTCTGGTTCCCATCGTGCTGAATAACTGGTTTAAGACGAATCTGAGCCTTTCCATCGGAATCGCGACTGCCTGCACAGGGATCGGAGGAGCAATCTTCTCCCCTCTCTGCGGACAGTGGATTGCCGCATATGGATTCCGGAACACTTATCTCCTGATCGGGGGTATTGGTCTGGTGGTTTCTCTTATCTGTGTACTCCTGCTGCGCTCCAGACCGGAAGACAAGGGACTGCGCCCTCTGGGTGCTGAAAAGGCGGAAAAAATGGGAGACTCGGCGGCAGACACCAGAGGAATGACAGTGAAAGAAATGGTCAAGACCCCGCAGTTCATTCTGATCTATGTAATTGTGATCGGGATCTATTTTGCAGGAGCGTTTATGCAGGATGTAACGAACATGGCGGTCAGCAAAGGATTTGATATTGAGCATGCTGCCACGGTTTCCACGGCTATGATGCTGGGAATCATTTTCGGAAAAATTGCATTGGGGCTTCTGAATGATCATATCGGAACCCGGACAACGCTGGTAGTGGGAGCAATTTTTGGGATTGTTTCTTTTGCGTTCCTGGTGCAGGGCGGATCTTCTCCGATTTTTGTGTACGCGGGAGGATTCCTTTTCGGCGCGTGCTGTGCGGCGATGTCTGTCAATCCGGCTTTTGCCATCAAAAGAGCCTTTGGAAACCGGGAATATGCGAAAATTTACAGCTATGCGGCAACTGCCGGTGTTCTGACCAGTTCAATCGGTCATCCGATCTATGCGGCCGTGTATGATATTACCGGAAGCTATAACGGCGTAATGGTAGCCTGCATCGTTGGGCTGGTACTTGTTATTATTCTGACCTTTCTATCGGTTGAACAGTGCCGCAGAAAGTGGGATAAGTAAGTGAACAATATTTTTGGCTATGCTTTTCCCATCCGGAGACTGTTTCCGGAGAAGTCCTGCAAAAGTTATACTGTCACGGTTGAGTCACAGCAGCGGAAGTCCGTGTCAATATTGTGGGCGATAAGGCGGACTTTGAGGTTTCTGGTATTGCACATGGAGTTGGGAACGCTGCCTGCGGATACATCCAGATCTTCAGGAAGCACAAATTTGATACATTTTACCAGAATGTCCCGGCAGCTCGGAGAAGTGTGGGCGGGGATCGTGATTGCCTTCATTCCGCGCTGATATTCGTCTCCATTGGCGTCGACTTCCGTGAGGATAACCCCAAGAGCCACTCGCTTTCCGGGACAAACATTTTTGACGGTTACGTCCAGCTGGACAATGCGTCCCAGCGATTCCAGATAGGTGTCACCCAGATCGACCTCAACGGAATCCTCACAGCCTTCCACCTTTAAGTCAATCGGCACCGGACAGGGTTCGGGGTCGACAACAATCCCACAGTCTACCAGAACAGACGGATCCGGGAACGTAACGGAATTGCCTTCGTTATCGGTATAAGTGATAGAGGCGTTGATCGGTTTTGTTCCTGAATCCTGCCCGATATGGCGGACGAAAAATTCCAGCGAAGCGCCTTCGTTGGCGGAAACGCCCAGTTCCGGTATCTCTCAGCGAAGGGTTGTCGCGTTTACCATCATGGCGCTGCCTTTGGTAGGTGGAATCACGCTGGTTATCATAAAGTCAGAATTTACGATTTCATCAATTATAATATCGGTCGCGCCGGGTTTGGAAATATTCGCCGCCAGATCTTTAAACAGGTCTTCCAGATCCGCGTCATTAGGTGTAACCGCCACATGAGAGGTGTCCGGATCCGTTGCCCAGTCATTTAAGGTGTCTACATCAATTCCGTCCGCACCAACGAGTCCAATACAGTAAATGATGATTCCTGCTGCCCGCGCTGCTGCCGCTACAGGGCTGGGCGGCGGACCCGCAGTTGTCTTTCCGTCAGTGAACATGACAATGACCTTGGCGTTTGTCGAGGCAGGATCAAACAGTTGGATCGCTTTTTCAAAGGCGTCCGCGTGGTTTGTGGATCCGCCTGCGGAAAGGTTGTCGACAGCTGTTTTTAAATCAGCCACAGAGGTAATAAGCTGCGTATCCGCTGTGGCGGTGTTCGCGAAGCTGACAATTCCGATCCGGCTGCCGGATCCGATCTGCCCGTCGTGGGCGCTGTCGATTGCTTCGTCAATAATATCAATAAACGTCTTTGCTCCGGCTTTCATATTGGCAAGGGGCGATCCCGCCATGCTGCCCGAACGGTCGAGCACCAGAGCAATGTCAGTTGGGTTCGAAGAAATATCGGGGGCCGCGGAAAGGGCCAGGGTTACTTTCAGCATCCCTTGGCAGTCGATACGGCTCACATTGATCTGCTTGTTTGAGTTTGTAATACCCATATAGATTCCTCCTGATTACCCTTTCAGCTATTTGGATTACCGCGCCGGTTTTCCTGCTGCTGGGAGCGGCGCTGCCGGCGGCGGTTTACAGAAGCGTATCAAAGAAAACGATTGTGGAGCGGTTGCGTGAGATAGAATAAGAACAATTTGATAAAAATAACATAAAAGTAATAATTTGGAATGAATTCCATTGACATGCCCTTATCCCGATGTTATACTTTTTTCATCAATATGCGCGAGGGAAAGGAGAGAATGGAATGACGGACAATGAATTGCTGGTGGCGATTTCCGATATGATGGAGCTGCATCTGCAGCCGGTGTGCCAGCGGCTTGATAAACTGGACAGCAGAATCGATCGTCTGGAAAGTCGCGTAGACGGACTGGAGGAAATGTTAACAAGTCTGGACAATTATGTGAGAATCGACATGGATACAAGGTTGAAGCATGTGGAACTGACTGTGGAAAACCGTATGCTTCCTGTTCTCCTGGATTTAAGGAGCTGCTACAAAGATACTTATGAACGGTACAGGAAGTGGGCGGATCATCTGGAAGGCATGAACCAGGATGTAATTCTGCTGAAACGGACGGTCACGGAACACAGCAAAAAGCTGGAACAGCTGTCGTAGGACAGCGTCAGCCATGGAAGGGATATGTGATATGAAAGTAGAGCAATTTGTAATGGCTTACGGCGTGGAACAGGATCGGCTTCGCGCGCTGCTTCCGGAGGGGTTCGAATCTTTGCGGCCGGTTTTGAGAATCAATGGAGAAATCCGGGAGGGTGATCCGGAGTCCGTATACATAGAACTGAACACTGCCGTCGAGGCCTGTGGAAAGCGGGGATGGCTGAACATCGGCTGTTGGGACAGCGGCAGTTCCGAACTGTGTTATCAGAGAAAGGGGAAATCCGTAACCTTTGAAATGCCTTTTCTGACCATTACCTATACAGGCGTGGGAGTGGAAGGCGGATGTCCTGCGGAAAAGGATAACGACGGCTGTTTCTTTTTCGGGGAAAGGCTGACGCTGCGGCCGCCGGAACAAATCGAGGAAAAGAAAGAGTTCTGCGACTGTACGTTTGCATGGAAGTTTGCGGAAGGCGGCGCCCATGGAGCCAGTATCGGGAAAACTCTGCCTGCCGTTTCCTCCGCGCCGAAAACACATTACGCAAAGCAGGCCTTTTCCGTGCTAAACGCGGCGGCAATTCCCTGTGAACAGGTATTGGGAGCCTATGTGGTGCGGTTTGAGCGGTGAAGGAAGGTGTGCGAAAGGCTTCGGATGATGTTTTTCATATTCCGGCGGCAATGAAAAATAGATATGGAAGTAAGAAAAGTACAGAACAAACGTTCCTTTTTGTTGTGTACTTTTTAATTTTTTTGTGCTAGAATGGAAACGGCATTTACGATACTCTTTTGTGCTGTTTCGTCCATATTTTGAGGGCAGAATGATACGAAACGGACAAAATGATTTTATGACGTTCGCAGGAAAAATTCGTAATGATTAGAAGCTCTTGAATTTAAAGGTGAGGAATATGAATAAGAAAAAAGAAATATCGATAGTACGTTCTTCGGCAGCAGAGTATCTAACATTTATTACAGCAACCGGAGAAAGTGATGTTAATGCTATATATTTTGATGAAAATGTGTGGCTGACTCAGAAAATGATGGGACTTCTTTACAATGTGAAAACTCATACGATTAATTATCATCTGAAAAAGATATTTGCAGATGGAGAATTAGACGAGAATTCAGCTATTCGAAAATTTCGAATAACTGCTTCAGATGGGAAAAGCTATAACACAAATCATTATAATTTAAAAGCGATTATCGCTGTGGGAAATAAAGTGGACTCCCCAAGAGCCGTTCAGTTTCGTAAATGGGCAAATGGAATTATAGAAGAATTCACAATAAAAGGCTATACTATGGATGATGAACGACTAAAGAACTTTGGAACTGTACTGACAAAAGATTATTTCGAAGAACAGTTGCAAAGAATCCGGGAGATTCGGTTGTCTGAGCGGAGATTTTATCAGAAAATCACAGATATTTATGCAACTAGTATAGATTATGATTCCAAGGCACAAACAACAAGACTTTTTTTTGCAAAGGTGCAAAACCAATTACACTGGGCGATTCACGGGGAAACGGCAGCAGAGGTAATCTATCATAGAGCGGATAGTGAAAAAGAGCATATGGGATTACAGACATGGAAGGATGCCCCTAATGGTAAAATACAAAGATTTGATGTTACAGTTGCAAAAAACTATTTGAACGAGCAGGAACTTTCGGCTATGGCTCGAATTGTTAATGCTTATTTAGACCTGGCGGAAATGCGTGCAGAAGAGCATATTCCCATGACGATGGAGGACTGGGCGGAACAGTTTGAGGGCATTTTAAGATTATCGAAGAAAGAAGTTTTAATGCACGCGGGGAGCATATCGGCGAAAATAGCGGAAGAACATGCGTTAAGTGAGTTTGAGAAGTATCGCGTAAAGCAGGACAGATTATATCAGAGTGATTTTGATCGGGTATTATTGGAAATGGAAAATGAGGGAAGTGACAATTTTGAAAACAGCTAGAAAATACAAGACAGGAGGACTCGCAATTGAGAGAAGAACGTCTTTTTAAAATAGCATCGGAATTCGCGCCCATGGGGGATCAGCCCCAGGCCATTGAGACACTGGCAAAGGGCGTGCTGGAAGGAAAATCACATCAGACCTTAATGGGCGTCACCGGTTCGGGGAAGACCTTTACGATGGCCAATATTATAGAAAAGGTCCAGAAACCGACCCTGGTGATCAGCCACAACAAAACTCTGGCGGCCCAGCTTCACGGGGAGTTCAAAGAGTTTTTCCCTGACAATGCGGTGGAGTATTTTGTGAGTTACTACGACTATTATCAGCCGGAAGCCTATGTTCCATCCACGGACACCTACATTGAAAAGGATTCCGACATCAACGAAGAGATCGAAAAACTGCGCCACTCGGCTACAGCGGCTCTGTCGGAACGGACCGACGTAATTATCGTAGCCAGCGTTTCCTGCATCTACGGACTGGGAAGTCCGGTGGACTATGAAAACCAGGTCCTGTCTCTGCGCCCTGGCATGGAAAAAGACCGGCAGGATATTCTGCGCAAGCTGGTGGACATCCAGTACACCAGAAACGATATGGGATTTATGAGAGGCACGTTCCGGGTGCGGGGCGACATCATCGACATTTATCCGGCGGGAGCCGAAAGCGCTGTGCGGATCGAGCTGTTCGGGGATGAAGTGGAGAGCATCAAGGAGATCAATCCGGTAACCGGAGAAATCATCGGCCTGAGAAATCACGTGGCAGTGTACCCGGCGTCCCATTATGTGACAACCAAGGAAAACATTGAACGGGCGGCTCTGACCATTACCGATGAACTGACTGAGCGGATTCAGTGGTTCAAAGATCGGGGAAAGCTGCTGGAAGCCCAGCGCATTGAGCAGCGGACCCGTTATGATATTGAAATGCTGCGGGAAATCGGAAGCTGTAAGGGAATTGAGAACTACTCCAGGCATCTGAACGGTCTGCCTGCGGGAACCCGGCCTTACACCTTGATCGATTATTTCCCGGATGATTTTCTGATTCTCATCGATGAATCCCACGTGATGCTGCCTCAGCTTCGTGCCATGTACGCGGGAGACCGGTCCAGGAAAAGCTCGCTGGTGGAATACGGATTCCGTCTGCCGTCGGCTCTGGACAACCGCCCGCTGAAGTTTGAAGAATTTCAGCAGCTGGCCCATCAGTGCATTTACGTCAGCGCCACGCCGGGACCCTACGAGCGGGAGCAGAGCGGAGGCATTACGGCGGAACAGATTATCCGGCCGACCGGACTTCTGGACCCGAAGATTGAAATCCAGAAGAGCGAGGGGCAGATTGACCATCTGATTGGGGAAATCAACAAAACTACGGAAAAGGGAGAAAAAGTCCTGGTAACAACGCTGACCAAAAAAATGGCGGAAAGTCTTACGGATTATTTAAAAAATGCGGGAATTCGTGTTCGATATCTTCATTCTGAGGTAGATACATTAGAGAGAATGGAAATTCTGCGGGATCTGCGGATGGATGTGTTCGATGTATTAGTGGGAATCAACCTGCTGAGAGAGGGACTTGATATTCCGGAAGTCTCGCTGGTAGCCATACTGGACGCGGATAAGGAAGGCTTCCTGCGGACGGAAACTTCTCTGATTCAGACCATCGGACGGGCGGCCCGTCACGCGGAGGGGCGGGTTATCATGTATGCCGACAGCATCAGTCCGGCCATGAAGGTTTCCATTGAGGAAACAGAGCGGAGAAGAAAGATTCAGGACGCTTACAATAAAGAGCATGGCATTACGCCGAAAACCATTAAAAAGTCCGTTCGTGATGTGATTGAGGCGACCAAAGCCGCGGACGATGAAGAGCGGTACAAGGGCAAGAGTCCTCTGGAACTGACTAAGAAAGAACTGAAAGAATATGTAAAGAAACTGGAAAAAGAAATGAAGCAGGCGGCGGCCGATCTGCAGTTTGAACGGGCGGCGATGCTTCGCGACCAGATTTTCGAATACAAAGTAAAGTTATAGCAAATGAGGGGAAGAGATGGCAAAAGATATTTATATCAAGGGAGCAAATGAAAATAATCTGAAACACATAGATGTGACTGTGCCGCGGGACAAGATGGTGGTGCTGACCGGACTTTCCGGATCAGGGAAATCGTCCCTGGCCTTTGACACCATTTACGCGGAGGGACAACGCAGATATGTAGAAAGCCTGTCCGCTTACGCGAGGCAGTTTCTGGGACAGATGGAAAAACCGGATGTGGAGTATATTGAAGGGCTTTCGCCGGCTATTTCCATCGACCAGAAGACCACCAGCAAAAATCCGCGTTCCACAGTGGGAACGGTGACCGAGATCTATGATTATCTGCGTCTGATGTACGCCAGGATCGGCGTTCCTCACTGTCCGGTCTGCGGAAAGGAGATTTCCAGCCAGTCCGTGGATCAAATCGTGGATATCCTCATGTCTCTGGGAGAAGGAACCAGGCTTACTATCCTGGCTCCGGTGGTGCGCCAGAGAAAAGGGGAGCATGAAAAGATCCTTGAGCGTATCCGCAAAGAAGGCTTTACCAGAGCGCGGATTGACGGAGAAATGGTGCTTATCAATGAAGAGGAAGTCAAGCTGGAAAAACAGCAGAAGCATATTATTGAAATTGTTGTGGACCGGATTATTGTCAAGGAAGGAGCGGAGAGCCGCCTGGCGGAAGCATGCGAACTGGCGATCTCCCATGGAGACGGTCTGGTAGTGGCGCATATAAAACAGGGGGATCAGGAATACGACCGGATTTTCAGCACCAGCCTGGCCTGCCCGGAGCATGGAGTCAGCGTCGCGGAACTGGAACCCCGCATGTTTTCCTTCAATAATCCATTTGGAGCATGCCCGGACTGTAACGGATTGGGATTCAACGAACGAATTGATCCGGATCTGATTATTACGGATCAGGAAAAGAGCATTCCGGAAGGGTGTCTGTCAGCGATTTTCGCGTCCATGGAGTTTTCGGGATTTTACCGTCAGCTGATTGACGCGCTGGCTGAGTACCACGGTGTGGATATCCATACGCCTTACAAAGATCTGCCGAAAAAATTCAAAAAGGAATTGCTTTACGGAACCGGAAAACGGCATCTCAAATACTACTACAAGAGCAGAAGCAACGGGTCGGAGTCTTATCGGGATCATCCCTTTGAAGGGATCATCAACAACCTGGAACGGCGTTACCGGGAAACCAATTCCGACTTTATCAAAGAGCGGATGCGCAAATACATGACGGTGACGCCCTGCGAAAGCTGCGGAGGAAAGCGTCTGCGCCCTGAAATTCTGGCAGTGACGGTAGGAGATAAAAATATTGCCCAGCTTTGCGATCTTTCCGTGCGGGAAGCGCTGGAATTCGTGGATAAGCTGAAGCTTTCGGAAAAGGAAGCGATGATCGCCAATCAGATTCTCAAGGAGATTAAGGCGAGATTGCAGTTCCTGATTGACGTGGGGCTGGATTACCTGACTCTTTCCCGTTCATCGGGGACCCTGTCAGGGGGCGAATCCCAGAGGATCCGCCTGGCGACGCAGATCGGATCCAGCCTGGTGGGAGTTCTGTATATCCTGGACGAACCCAGCATCGGGCTTCATCAGAAAGATAATGAAAAACTGCTGGCAACTCTGCGTCATTTGACCGACATCGGAAACACCCTTATTGTCGTGGAACACGATGAGGATACCATGTACGCCGCGGATCATATCATCGATATCGGGCCGGGAGCGGGGATTCACGGCGGCGAGCTGGTAGCGGAAGGAACCGCCGAAGAAATTAAGAAATGTGAACGTTCTCTGACCGGCCAGTATCTGAGCGGCAAAAAGAAGATTGAGGTTCCGAAAAAAAGGCGGGAAGGAAACGGCCTGAAGCTGCAGATTAAAGGGGCCGCGGAAAACAACCTTAAGAAGATTAATGTCGATATTCCCTTAGGCAAGCTGGTCTGCGTCACCGGCGTGTCCGGATCCGGAAAAAGCAGTCTGGTCAACGAGATTCTGTATAAGGGCGTGGCGTCCATTACCAACGGACTGAAAGAGCGGCCGGGAGCCCACAAAAAAATCCTGGGTATTGAACACATCGACAAAGTGATCGACATTAACCAGTCGCCTATCGGCAGGACGCCTCGTTCCAATCCGGCCACTTATACGGGAGTGTTTACCGGAATCCGGGATCTGTTCGCTCAGACGCCGGAAGCAAAGCTTCGGGGCTACGAAAAGGGCCGCTTCAGTTTTAATGTAAAAGGCGGGCGCTGCGAGGCGTGCAGCGGCGACGGAATCATTAAGATTGAAATGCACTTCCTGCCGGATGTGTATGTTCCCTGTGAAGTCTGCAAAGGAAAACGATATAACCGGGAAACGCTGGAAGTCAAGTACAAGGGCAAAAGCATTTTCGACGTTCTGGATATGAACGTTTCCGAAGCTCTGGAGTTTTTCCGGAATATCCCGTCCATCGCGAGACAGCTGGAAACGCTGGAACAGGTAGGACTGGGATATATCAAACTGGGGCAGCCTTCCACCCAGCTTTCCGGCGGAGAGGCCCAGAGAATCAAGCTGGCGTCCGAACTTTCCAAGCGGAGTACGGGGAAGACTCTTTATATTCTGGATGAGCCGACAACAGGTCTGCATTTCGCCGATGTGGACAAGCTGCTGCAGGTGCTGGACACTCTGGTGGACGCGGGGAATACAGTGGTCGTCATTGAACATAATCTGGACGTGATCAAACGGGCGGATCACATTATCGATCTGGGTCCGGACGGAGGATTCCGGGGCGGGCAGATTGTGGCGGAAGGAACGCCGGAAGAAGTGGCGGAAGTGGAAGGATCCTATACCGGGGAGTTTCTGAGGAGAATTTTAGGTAGCGAAGAATAAAGTCCACAGATCGCAAGATAATACAAACAATCAGCAAAAAAAGAGTTTACGAATCAGAGAAAGATGATGTAGACTCTTTTTTGGAGTAATCAGTCGAATAGTAAGGAATGTGAATATGAAAAAGCGAGAATTAGCAGCATATGGAGCGGCAAGTATCGCGGACGCGGGGCCGTATAGTCTGGTGACCGTTTATCTGATTGTCTTTTTGACAACGGTAGCAAAGCTGTCCCCGGAGCAGGCAGGGATGGTGACATCTGTTACGATTCTTGTAAATGGAATTGCGGAAGGTCTTTTAGGCTATATTTCCGATCATACAAAGAGCCGGTTTGGCAGGCGAAGGCCTTACCTGCTGGCTTCCCTTGTACCTCTTGGGGCAGGACTTATCCTGCTTTTTACTGTATTTGAGGGAAGCCCTTCTGTGCGAATGGCATCTTATCTTGGCGCGGGATTTTTATTCTGGGCAGGATTTGGTATGTATTTTACGCCTTACTCCGCTTTGGGGGCGGAGCTAACTTGCGATTACAGTGAAAGGAGTATTCTCAGGACCTGCGCTCGGATTTTTGGTCTGGTAGGAAATATTCTGGGGATGGTACTGCCTCTTACCATTGTCAGCTTTCTAAGCGGCAGGGGCTGTTCTGAAGCACAGTCGTGGAAGATATTAGCGTCTCTTATGGCTGTATGCGCCTGCAGTTCCATTCTAATTACCTGGAATTCGACAAGAGGAAAAGAACAGACGGGTAACGTTGGCTGCTCTGAGGAAGGAAGCAGGGTCAGTATTTTGGGGCTCCTGAAGGATTACTGGAGTATTCTGAAGCTAAAGCCTTACAAATACCTGATAGGCGTTATTATTTTCTTTATGGCGGCAAATACTTTTTACAATTCCAGCATGGTCTTTTTCGCCAGGTATACGTTGGGAATCCGCGATGAAATCACGTCGGCTGTTTTTCTTATTTCACTGATCGCGAATTTTATTTATACACCCATTCTCGGATGGGGCTCTGCCGCAAAGGATAAAAAGCATGTGGTGGCAGCTGCTCTGGCTGCGGCGGGGCTCGGCTGTCTGTGTTTCTTTTTTTCAGGAATTGACAGTTACGCGAAAATGGTGGCGTATGTATGCGTCTTTTCTCTGGCGTATGCCGCTTACTGGCAGTTATTTAATTCTCTTTTGTATGATCTCAGTGAAGTAGGGGAATATGTGCTGGGAAAACGAACGGAAGGCAGCATTATGTCTGTTTACGGTCTGATTTCTTCGATCAGCACTTCTGTAGCAACACAGGCGGTAGGCTGGATTTTGGGGATGAGCGGATATAACGCGGCGCTCGAAGTCCAGAGTCAGAGCGCGCAGATGACGATTAATTATCTGTTTACCCTTGTTCCAGGAGTTTGTTTGCTGGTCGCGGCAGCTTTGCAGCAATTATACCCTCTTAACAAAAAACGATTTCAGCAATTAAAACAGGCGATTTCTGAGAAAGATAAAAAAGAAAGTATTCCTTCGGAATTGAAAAGGATCATTTAGTGCTTTACAAAAGCATGAGCACAGCATACAATTAAGAATGAGAAATTTCAGGACAGGTGAAAAATGAGCGAGAAAAGACAAATTGATATTGATGATTGTAAAAAAGAAAGCCGAGACAGAGCAAAGTTTTATACATACCTGCTGATGTCCGGTCTGGTTATTGCGTGGGGGTTCGACTATGTGGTGGCAAAACATGTGCTTACCATCCTTCAGCCCTTAGGTCTTTTATTTTTTAAATATACCGTCGGAATGGTTCTGATAATTTGCATCAAACTGAAAACTGATCGGAAGAGTATTGTACGGAAAAAAGACATTCCATTGTTTGTTCTTTGTTCCATCTGCGGGGAAATTCTTTATTTTTTCTGTGAATATACCGCCATGGATTATATCCCGGTTTCTTTGGTAACGATTATTCTGGCCTTTGTCCCGGCTCTTTCTATTATTATCGAACGGGTTATTTTTAAACGAACCGTTACAAAGCCAATGGCAATCGGTGTAACAATCTGTATTCTGGGGGTTGCTCTGATTATCGGAGTTGACTTTGAACATTTGCTTCAAGGCAGGATGATTGGATACTTGCTGGCGTTCGGAGCTGTTTTTTCATGGAATGCGTATAATTTTCTGACGGCTTCGCTTCATGATCGTTACAGCAGCATTACACTGACCTGCACACAGCTTATTTGTACATCTCTGCTTACACTTCCGTACGCAATACATACAATGCCGCCTCTTGAGGCTTTTACACCGGATATGATCGGTGGTATAATATACCTTGGCCTGATCAATGCAGGGTTGGGATTTCTGATTACTGTAAGATCGCTGCATGTGATCGGCCCTACCTCTACCGCGTTGTTTTCCAACTTCCTTCCGATTACAAGTACGTTTTTTGGTTGGATTCTTCTGCATGAATCTATCTCTGGAGTGCAGTTGGCGGGAGGCGCGGTTGTTGTTGCGGCGGCATGTGTTGTTATTAAAGAGAAAGGTAAAATGGAGGAATTATCCTGATGATTGAAAAGCTGAACCTGACCATGCTCACAGACTTTTATGAACTGACCATGGCAAATGGGTATTTTGAATCAGATATGGCGGAAGATATAGCCTATTTTGATTTATTTTTCAGACAGATACCGGACGGCGGCGGTTACGCGATTATGGCGGGGCTGGAGCAGGTGATCAATTACCTGGACAATCTGGAGTTTTCCGAGGAAGATATCGCTTATTTAGAAAAAAAAGGAATCTTTCGCGAAGAATTTCTGGATTATCTGAGAAATTTTCATTTTGTATGTGATGTCTGGGCGGTTCCGGAGGGAACTCCTATTTTTCCGGGAGAGCCAATTGTGACAGTACGGGGGCCGGTGATGCAAGCTCAATTTGTAGAGACCATGCTACTGCTTCAAATTAACCACCAGAGCCTGATCGCTACAAAAGCAAACCGGATTGTGAGAGCGGCGGGAGGAAGGCCGGTTATGGAATTTGGAACTAGGCGAGCCCACGGTGCGTCAGCAGCTGTTTACGGCGCGCGGGCAGCGTATATTGGAGGCTGTTCCGGCACGGCATGCGCAATTGCAGATCGGGATTACGGAGTGACTGCTCTGGGAACCATGGCTCACAGTTGGGTTCAGATGTATCCGAATGAATACGAAGCTTTCCGCAAATATGCGGAAATTTATCCTGACGGCTGTACGCTGCTGGTAGATACCTACAATGTGCTGAAGTCTGGAGTCCCCGCGGCGATTCGGGTGTTCGATGAACTACAGCCGAAAAGTAAAGGAATCCGTATTGACAGCGGAGATGTTGCCTATCTGACGAAAAAAGCCCGGAAAATGCTGGATGAGGCGGGACATGAGGACTGCCAGATTGTGGTATCGAATTCGCTGGATGAATATATTATTCAGGATATTATTGTGGAAGGGGCATGTATTGACTCCTTCGGCGTAGGCGAGCGCTTGATTACATCTAAATCAGAGCCAGTATTCGGCGGCGTGTACAAGCTGTCTGCGTTGGAAAAAGACGGGGAAATGATTCCCAAGATCAAGATCAGTGAGAATATAGAAAAAATTACAAACCCGGGATTTAAAACCGTATACCGTCTGTTTGACCGCGATACGAATAAAGCCATCGCTGATGTAATTACGCTCGATGGAGAACCGGTGCCGGAAGGGGATGGATATGAGATTTTTGATCCAAGGGCTGTCTGGAAGAGAAAGAAATTATATAATTTTTATGCGAAAAATCTGAGAGAACCGATCTTTGAAAAGGGAAAATGTGTCTATCAGATCCCTTCTATTGACGCGGTGAAAGAGCACTGTAAGGAGCAAATTTCAACGCTGTGGGAAGAAACGCTTCGATTTGAAAACCCTCAGACTTATTATGTGGATCTTTCTCCTGCGCTGTGGCAGATGAAAAATCAGCTGATCGAAGAGCACAATAAATTTTAAGTAAAAGCATATAGAAAAAGCGGGCCGGGAATTTCCCGGCCCGCTATATTTATCTAATGTTAGATGCGTTCAGCACATTCTTGATTTTATGCTGAACCATGCGTTTAATTGCGTCTCTGGCAGGTCCCAGATACTTTCTTGGATCAAAATCCTCAGGGTGTTCTATAAGATGCTTGCGGACTTCCGCAGTCATAGCAAGCCGCAGATCGGTATCAATATTAACTTTACAGATTCCGTGCTTTGTCGCCTCTTTAATCATATCTTCCGGGACACCTTGAGCTCCGGGAATATTTCCGCCATATTCATTGCACTTCTGCACAAATTCCGGAAGAACCGTGGACGCTCCGTGAAGAACCAGCGGTGTGTCCGGAATCAACTGGTGGATTTTCTGTAAACGTTCAAAATCCAGATAAGGTTCACCTTTGAATTTGTAAGCGCCATGACTGGTTCCGATAGCAACTGCCAGTGAGTCAACGCCTGTTTTCTCCACAAATTCCGCGGCTTCCTCTGGAACTGTGAAGGTCGCGGAGCGGGCGTCTACCTTGATATTATCTTCTACACCGGCCAGCTTCCCAAGCTCTGCTTCAACAACAACTCCCTTACTGTGAGCATAGTCGACAACTTCCTTAGTGAGACGGATGTTCTCCTCGAATGGGTGTTTGGATCCGTCAATCATGACGGATGTGAATCCATCATCGACACATTTTTTACAGATATCAAAATCTTCACCATGATCCAGATGCAGCGCAATATCGAGGCCCGTATCAAGAATAGCAGCCTCTACAAGCTTAAGCAGGTAGGCAGGTTTGGCATATTTTCTGGCGCCCGCGGAAACCTGAAGAATCAGAGATGTATTTTCCTCTTTCGCCGCATCGACAATTCCCTGTATGATCTCCATGTTGTTCACATTGAACGCACCAATCGCGTAATCGTTTTTCAACGCTTTTGCGAACATTTCTTTGGTAGTGATTAAAGACATTTTGTTCCTCCTGATATTTGATAATGGTACAAAGACTATACTACATTCTATTATACACGGATTAACAGAAAAAACCTACCAAATTTCTTCTTTTATTTGGAATTTTGATTCCCGCTCAGCATGGAAATCAGCGGCCCTAGAGTCTGCATGGCGCTCTGCAGATCAATATTTGGCAGTTGAGGAGCGGATGCAGAAGGTTCCGGCGGCAGAGGAGATGCTTCGTCTTCAGGGAAAGAAGCTGGTGTAGGGGCAGGCGCGGGAATATGCGCTGACGAAGGAACCTGCCGGGGGACGGAGCCTGTGAAAACGGGTCCAGACAGATTCGTGCCGATATGACTGAGCTCGCTTACTTTTTCCAAAGTGTTTACAGCACCATGGAGCTGGGAAAGCAGCGTATCCATATTCAGAGAGACATTTCCATGAGACGGGCCGGGCATCCGTCGGCCTCCGGCTGCCGCCGCAAGAAGTAATAATGCCAAAGGATTCATATATGTAACCTCCATATTCATATGATTTACTATCATATGAAAAATATAATGTCTTTGTGCAGTGGTACCGCATATATATAGTGTGAGCATATTGAAGAAAACAGGAGGTTAAAAGATGGATAATAGAATGATTATGGAACTGGCGAAGCAGTTGGGGTTGCCGGAAGAAACAGCAGAAGCGAAAGCCAAGGAATATATAGGGAAAAGCGATGAGGAAATCCTTCGTGAAATTAAAAGGATAAAAACGATTTTAAAGAAAGATAAAAAAGCATATCAAAAACAGATGCAGACAATTCGAGCGTTGGCAGGGACCATGAGCGGACCGCAGAAAGCGCGCCTGGAAAAAATAATTGCTCTGCTGGAGTCTTAATTACAGGGGGTAGGATACTATTGAGCTGCTGATGTCGGTGATGTCGCCGCAGACGTTGGGGCAGTAGTTGTCTGTGTGGCCGCCGATGAAGACGGAGATGTTGTTCCAGAGGAAGCAGCTGCTGCCGCACTCGTTCCTGACGCGGAGGACTGGGAAGAAGCCGGAGCAGAAGTGGTGGTCTGCTGGGTAGTCTGCTGCGCCGCTGTGGATTGAAGCAGGGTATCCGGATAGGACATAATGTCCCCGATACGCAGGTAGATAATGAAAGCTGCCGCCGCTAAAATGAGAAATGCAACAATGATGTCGTTTTTATCATAAAAAAAGTCCTTGATTCGGTTCATATTAAAATCTCCTTTTTAAATACCTCTTTTACTAGGGTATCATATTTCACATACTTTCACAAACTCAAATTTATGAAATTTTCTTCATAGATCATATATACTTTTATGCCGCACTTGTTGTATAATAAATTTTATGGTGAAATTAACGATCTCGAATAATGATAGTGAACAGCGGTTGGATCGCTTTCTGAAAAAGTATCTGAACCATGCGCCGCTGAGTTATATATACAAGCTGATCCGCAAGGACGTAAAGGTAAATGGAAAGCGTGCCCGTATTGATACGATGCTGACAGAAGGGGATGAAATTGCTCTTTATATCAGCGAAGATGAAATCCGGCAGCTTCGAAAAATCAAGGAAAAACCGGCGCCAAAGCGGCAGTTTGGCATTGCTTATGAAGACGAAAATCTGATCGCGGCAGAAAAGCCTTTTGGGCTTCTGACTCACGGTGACTCCAGAGAGAAGAAAAATACGCTGGCAAATCAAATCTGCGGTTATCTGCAGCAGAAAGGAGAGTACGATCCGGGGGAGGAAAAAGTTTTCGTCCCTTCACCTGCGAACCGACTGGATCGAAACACAACAGGATTGGTTCTTTTTGGGAAAAACCGGCAGACACTCCAAGCGCTCAATCAGATGATCCGACAGCGCGGATTTGTGGGTAAGTTTTATCTTACGATTACAGCTGGAGAGATGAGAGAACCGATGGTTCTGACGGATCGAATGGAAAAGGAATCTGGAAATAACCGTATAAAGGTGTTGCCAAAAGATGGAGAGCGCGGAAAATTGATGGAGACCATTGTAAGGCCGCTGAAAACGGGAAAGGGATTTACCCTTGCAGAGGTAGAGCTGATTACCGGCAGAACGCATCAAATCCGTGCTCATTTGAAAAAAGCGGGATTTCCAGTTATCGGAGATGGGAAATATGGGGATCCGGCAGTAAATAGGAAGGTGAAAAAAACATTCCAGTTGACGACCCAGCTGCTGCATGCTTATAAAATACGGTTTGAGCGGACAGATCCGGCGCTGGATTATCTGGAAGGGCGCGAGATCACAGCGAAGCTTCCGGGGTTCTTTGAGGGAATAAAAAAGGAACTTTTTGACTAGGATAGGAACAGGGTAACATTAGACAAAGGAGCAGGATATGTCACAGAAAAGCAAGTATCAATCAGAGGCTTCATGGAGACTCAGATATAGGCCGTATATTGTCGCGGCAGTTCTTGCCTTTGTGCTGACCATGCTGGTCGCTCCTGAAGTCAATGAGGGTGATGGGATGGAGCCGGCCTTGAAAGGCGGACAAGTACTGGTGGTTACGAAAAAATCTTACTCTGCCAACCGGGGCGCTCCGAAACTGGGTCAGATCGTGATTTTGGAAAAGACCCTGGCTCCGGAAGTTTATGGGGATAATATTATTAGCCGGGTTGTGGGTTTGCCCGGTGATGAAATTGAAATAAAAAACGGAAAGGTATATCGGAACGGGAAAGAGTACATAACTGAAGGCGGTATTTCCGGGGCAGAAGGCAGTCTAAGCGTGAAAGTAAGCAAAGATGACGTGTTCCTCTTGTCGGATAATCGGCGCTCGACGATGGACAGCCGCAATAAAAAGTTGGGTACCGTTGACATGCGGGAGATCAAGGGAAATGTCAAGTTTATCATCTGGCCGTTATCTGATTTGGGAGGAGTACAATAATGAAAGGACTAATAAGGGATATTTTGATAGCGGTTGTGATTGTAGTGGCAATTACAATGGTTATTAAGCCGACGATCGTAAAGGAAAGTTCCATGCAGCCAACGCTGTATGAAAATAATTATCTGCTGCTGAACAAGCAGGCCTATCGATTTGGGGAAGAGAAAAGAGGCGATATTATTGTGTTTGAATCGTCTTTGGAAGATGATAACGGAGGCACAAAGCTTTTGATCAAGAGAATTATTGGCCTTCCGGGGGATACGATTACGATTGAAAACGGAAAGGTCATTCTCAACGGAGTTGAGCTGCAGGAGGATTATACTCTGGAAGATGAAACTCCCGGTTATTTGGTAGATTTTGAAGTTCCGGAAGGACAGTTTTTCGTTATGGGAGATAACCGCAGGGTCAGCATTGACAGTCGTTCGGAAGAAGTAGGTTGCGTGGATGAAGAACAGATTGTGGGAAAAGCCTTTGTAAGATTATATCCGTTCAGTGAGATCGGCGGGCTGTATTGAGGCTAAACTCACATATGAGATTATGGATACATAGCATTGAAATGTTCAATAAAATAGGATGATTTTGACCTGTGGGAAACCCTGCTTTTGTACATAAAATTAAAATGAAGGAAGATGATATGTAATGAAAAGCAGGAAAAAAAGGGGAATTGCGTTGACGAGCGCCGCGGTTCTGGGAATCCTTTTCGCCTTCGCGGGAACATGTTCGTTTTCAATATGGAAAGCACAGGGAGATTCCATGGCGCCGGCGATTCAAAAGGGAGAGCGTGTATGGATCAATAAACTCGCCTATTTATTTGGTAAACCCCAACAGGGAGAACTGGTTGCTTTCCATTGTGACGTTTACAGCGAAGACGGGGAAGGCAGTACGCTGATTAAGCGGGTGGCGGCGACAGAAGGCGATTCTGTAGAGATTAAGGACGGGACGTTTTATGTAAACGGCCGCGTTTATAATGAATTCGCAGCGGAGCTTGTTTATATGGAACCCATGGAAGAAGTTACAGTAAAAGAAGGCGAGGTTTTTGTTTTAAGCGATGACCGCAGCGCGGCTCTGGACAGCCGGGACAGTGCGGTGGGAACGCTGAAAATTTCGGAACTGACCGGAAAGGTTTGTTTTAAATAAGGTATGGATAATGAGTGGGATTAAGGTAGTTGCCAATAATAAAAAGGCAAGGCACGATTATTTTATA
This sequence comes from Zhenpiania hominis, assembly GCF_014333425.1. Classification (GTDB taxonomy): domain Bacteria; phylum Bacillota; class Clostridia; order Peptostreptococcales; family Anaerovoracaceae; genus Hominibacterium; species Hominibacterium hominis. The sequence continues at coordinate 440,361 of NZ_JACRYT010000001.1, forward strand.
GAAGATACTTATGAGACGGGAATTGTCCTGACCGGGACGGAGATTAAGTCCATCCGGCAGGGCAAGGTCAATATAAAAGAAAGCTACGCGAAAATTGAAAACGGGGAGATGATTTTGTACGGAATGCATATCAGCCCGTACGAGCATGGAAACCGTTTTAATGTGGATCCTCTGCGGCCGAGAAAGCTGCTGCTGCACAAGCGGGAAATTCAGAAACTGATCGGGTATACGACTTTAAAAGGTTTGACACTGGTGCCCCTGAGGATGTATATTAATGAAAAAGGCAGGGCGAAATTGGAACTGGCGGTGGCGCGCGGCAAAAAGGATTACGATAAGAGAAACACAATCGCGAAGAGAGACGCGGACAGAAGGATGCAGCAGGCCATGCGGAAGTAAGGAGGAACGATGATGCAGGATTTCTTTAACAAGGCGGGAAAAGTCGCCAAAGATACGGCAAGCAGAGCCGCGGATAAAGCGGGAGATATGGTTGAAATCGGCAAACTGAAGGCGAAAATCAGCGCCGCGAAATCAGATGTTTCTGCGAAAAAGAAGAAGATCGGGGAGTATTATTTTGAACAGTATATGGGCGGCGCCGCGGTAGACGGGGCAGTAGGTTCCATGTGCGAGGAGATCAAAGGAAAGCTGGAAGAAATTGAGGAACTGGAGAAAAAAATTCAGGAAGTAAAAGAAGACTAGTTTCAAATCCGGAATTTTGTGGTATAATAAATCAGCAGATGAAAAAAGCCTTTTCCGGCGGAAATCATATTGCTTTATATGGGGATGTCTTTGGTTTCGACGGGGGTGTGGAAACCGGAGAAGCGAGCCGCAGTTTGTCCGGTCTGCGTTAAAAAGGACACGTTAAATATAAACGCTAAAAAGAATAACAATTTTGCACCGATGGCTATGGTTGCGTAAGGCGGTCATAAGCTGTGCATGTCGGCTCCGGCTCACCTGTAGGCCGGATGTCCGGCAACGACTATACAGGAAAACTCTATGTGAATTCCTGGCAGCATAGGGGAATAACAGGATAGCCGACGAAAAAGCCTGCTTTTGGGCGTTTTCAGAAGCGAAACTCTAAAACAAAAGCTGCGCTCGGAGAAACTCTTGTGGAAATGCTTTCGGACGCGAGTTCGATTCTCGCCATCTCCACCACTGATCGGCTCGGGATGCTGACGCGTTCCGGGCTGTTTTATTGCAACGGAAGGCGCATGATTTCAATGGGTACAGCGTTTTTTGAAACGTGATTTCAGGCCATTTACAGACGCATATAAACGGCAAAAAAACACAAAAAATAGGGGATTTTTGAGGAGAATAGGGGATGAATTGGGGACAAAAATGTGCGATTTCTTTGCACATTTGTCAAGCAACCTTCTTTCTGATACACTGCCAGCAAAGGAGGGAAGAACGATGTTTGAAAAGAAAATTCGAATCTGTCTCAACTCGGAAGAAATAAGAATTTTAACCAGAAGTCTCATTGACCTGAGAAATGATTTAATTCAACAGGGAAGATATACGGACGCAGTAGATGAGATCCTGCTGAAGCTGCTGAAAAAAGCATAGAATCCAGTACATACATATTAGTGAATATCTGTTTTACATAGCCATCTCAATAAGGAGGTGGCTTTTTTCATGCAGAATTTCAGGAGGTAGAACATGAAGATTTCCGTATTTGAAGGAAAAAGAAAAGAAAACGAAGCTGTAAAATGTGAAGAAAAAGAAAGATGCCCTGTGGAGTTTATCGAAGCTCTGGCAAGAGTTCTCGACCAAAGCATGATGCAAGCGGCAAAAGAAAAAGGAATCACAATCGACGTATATACGGATATGATCCACAGGATAGGTGGGTATACGGAGAAGGAAGAATATGATGTGGCGTTTGATATGCTGCTTCAGCTTGCCTCTGTCCTTGAAACGGATGCGAAGTTTATCATAGAGGGACTTCCGTTTCTGGATGAGAACGCAGTAGATATATTTCTGGAATACTTTGCGGAATATATCGAAGACGGGCATGTACTGGATCTTCTGCTTGAGATTCCGGAAGATGAGGAAGAGGAATGGGAGGAAGTTTCGCTTGAAGATGTGCTTGATGAAGCATATAGAGCGATCAAGGAGATGTTTTGCGGTGAGGTGAAAGTAAATGAAGGAAGCGAAGATAATCGCCATATGTAATCAGAAGGGCGGAGTCGGCAAGACGACGACAACGGTCAATTTGGGGATCGGTCTTGCAAAAGAGGGAAAGAGAGTCTTGGTGATCGATGCAGACCCGCAGGGCGATCTGACGACCTGTCTCGGATGGAAAAATGGCGATGAACTGCAAACCACGTTAGCCGACCTGATGAATAAGACTCTTACAGAAAGACCAATAGGAAAAGGAGAGGGAATCCTGCACCATGAAGAAGGGGTGGATCTCCTGCCATCGAATCTTGAACTTTCCGCAATGGAAATGAATCTGGTCAATGCGATGAGCAGAGAACTGACCTTAAAGAATTGCCTGAAAGAGATCAAGAAAGACTATGAATATATTCTCATTGATTGTATGCCGTCTCTTGGAATGATCACCGTGAACGCATTGGCAGCGGCAGACAGTGTGATGATTCCGGTGCAGGCACAGTATCTTCCGGCAAAGGGCATGACGCAGCTTGTTCAGACCATAGGGAAAGTGCAACGGACCCTTAATCCGGACTTGAGAATTGATGGTATCGTTTTGACGCTTGTGGACGGCAGGACGAATCTTGCGAAACAGACGCTGCATATTTTAAGAAATCAATACGGAAACCGGATGAAGATCTATTCTTCTCAGATCCCGGTTGCGGTAAAGGCTGCTGAGACAAGTTTTCAGGGGAAAAGCATTTATGCTTATGATAAAAACAGCTCTGTAGCAAAAGCCTATGAAAATCTGACGAAGGAGGTGATAAGGAATGGCGAGAAAACAAGAGATCGACTTCGAACTTCCGAAGCTCGATGACCTTTTTACTACGCAGCAGGAGCGGGACGAGGCGAAGCTAAAGAAGATCCATGATATACCTCTCGATCAGATCGACGATTTTCCGAGTCACCCTTTTAAGGTCATGGACGATGAAGAGATGTTGAAGCTGGTGGAAAGTATTCGGGAATACGGCGTTATTACTCCTGCTATCGTGAGGAAAAAGGAAGAGGGGAAATACGAAATGATCTCTGGACACCGGAGAAAGCGGGCCTGCGCCCTTGCAGGAATTGAAACATTAAGGGCGGAAGTCGTTGAGATGAGCCGCGATGAAGCCATTATCTTTATGGTGGATTCCAATCTCCAAAGGACGAAGATCCTTCCGAGCGAGAAAGCGTTTTCCTACAAGATGAGGCTGGAGGCGATGAAACGGCAGGGAAAGAGAACGGATTTAACTTCCGCCCCACTGGAGCGGAAGTTTGCTGAAGCAAGAGATCGTATAGGATATGAAGTTGGAGAAAGCAGAGAACAGGTAAGGCGATATATTCGTCTAACGGAATTGATTCCGGAGATTTTGGAAATGGTGGACCAGGAACAGGTTGCTCTGCGTCCGGCGGTGGAGATCTCTTATCTTCCGAAGAAGATGCAGAAAACCTTATGTGAAATCATGGATATGGAACAATGCACTCCGTCTCATGCCCAGACAATCCGAATGCGGCGTATGCTTGAGAGCGGGAAGCTGACGGAAGAATCGCTTCTTGCCATCATGCAGGAAGAAAAGCCGAATCAGAAAGAACGGCTTGTTTTAAGAGACAGCAGAGTGCAGAAGCTCTTTCCGAGGAATCTTCCTGCTGAAAAGCGGGAGGAATATATCATAAAAGCAATGGAGTATTACGGTAAATACCGTGAGAGGCTGAAGGAAAGCAAAGAGCGGTAAGCATAGCAGGAGTATCTTTGCCGTTTCCTTCCCCACACCCCAACCTTCGGACAACCTGTAACTTACTGAAAAAGAAGAATCTTACTCATAAGTATAGCCATCTGCAATGCAGCAGATGGTTTTTACATATAGCCTGAAGTCCGCAGGCAGTATGAATTTAACGACAAGGAGGGTAAAGAGCTATTGCGGACATTCTCCCTTAAGAATCAGGGAATTGGAGGAGTAACATGCAGAATATACGAAAGAAAAACAGGAGTAGGATTCTTGCAGGTCTTCTGTGCATTGCGCTGCTTATCGGCATGATGCCGTTTAATGCAATAAACGCTCATGCGGCAGACGGGAAGATCACGATCAGAGTAGGTGAAAGGATCGACTACAGTTCACACTTCACCCATTATTTTTACGCAGGGGATAAAGAAAGCCCTGTTTACTGTGCTCAGCCGCAGCTTCCGGCACCAGGATCGGGAACATATTCATACAGCTTCTTAAAGCCGGATTCGGTTTTGGCAAAGTGTCTTTACTACGGATATGGCGGACCGGGATTTTCCGAGTATACGGATAAAACGCTCAGCGGCCAGTGGGATGGAAAGGATGACGCTTATGCACTTACGCACATCATAATTTCCATTGCGTATGATAAGACGACAAGCGCAGATGTTGATCCGTTCAGAGGACTCAGCGGGACATGGAAAACAAAAGCACAGAATCTGTATAACTATGTGAAGAGCCTGCCGGATCCGCCGGTAAATTACAGAGCATATCTGATTAAGGTGGATGGGTGCCAGGATCTTTTAGGGTCGTTTAACGACACAGGAAGTATAAAGCTTAAAAAAGCATCTGTAAGTGGCGTAGTAACTGACGGGAATCCAAACTACTCCCTTGCGGGGGCGAAATATGGCGTGTATTACGGAAGTGAGCTGATCGGAACGATCACGACGGATTCTTCCGGTGAGGGAAGTCTTGACAATGTTCTCGTTGCAAATTACACGGTAAAGGAGATTGCACCATCGAAAGGCTATGCGATCGATGTGTCGGGTCATAATGTAAGTGTGAAAGCTGATACTACAGTGACGGTAAATGTAAAGGAAGTACCGCAGGTAAATCCTATGGATCTCGTGCTTCAGAAGCTCGATCTTGAAACAGGAGAAAGCAGCCCGCAGGGCGGAGCAAGCCTTGCAGGAGCCGAATTTACAGTGGACTTTTATAAAGCAAAGGCGGAAAGCAGTGTATCCGGGATGGAGCCGGAACGAAGCTGGACGTTCAAGACCGATGAAAACGGGCAGATAAAGTTCACGAAAGAATATCTTGTTTCAGGTGATGATTTTTATTACGCAAACGATGGAAAGACCATAAGCCTTCCGCTCGGAAAGGTCGTAATCAAAGAGACAAAGGCTCCGGAAGGGTATCTTTTAAGCGATGCGGTATATACGGTGAATATCACATCTGAGGGAACTGCGGAAACCGTCAGGACATATAACGCACCAGATGCGCCGGAGCAGGTGAAACGAGGAGATCTGGAGTTCGTAAAAGTATCGGATGGTGATTTAAACAGGCTCGCTAATGTGCCGTTTAAACTCACATCGCTTACGACAGGAGAAAGTCATATTCTCGTGACTGACAAGAACGGATATGCAAGTACCAGCGCAGAATGGAATTTGCATACAGCAAATACGAACAGGGGCGAAACAGCAGAGGACGGGATCTGGTTTGGAACTTCTGCACCGGATAACAGCAAGGGAGCGTTGATCTATGATGACTATGAGCTGGAGGAGTTGAGATGTGAAGCAAATAAGGGAATGAAACTTCTGAAGTTCAAGGTGAGTGTATATAAAGACAGCGTAACCATTCCTCTCGGCACGCTTACGGATGACCGTATCGAAATAGGAACGGAGGCACTGGATGAGGAAACAGGCACTCATTTTGGAAAAGCGGAAGAGACCGTGATCATTGTAGATACCGTTTCTTATGAAGGACTTGAAAAGGGGAAAGAATATAAACTGATCGGGACTTTAATGGATAAGGAAACAGGAGAACCGATTAAGCAAGACGGTAAAGCGGTGACCTCAGAGACTACTTTCGTTGCCAGAGATGAGAGTGGAAAAGTGAGTGTTGAATTTGAAGTTGAAGGGAAACTATTGAGAGGTAAGGCGGTCGTTGCCTTTGAAAAGCTGTATTACGAAGATATAGAGCTTGCAATACATGCGGATATCGAGGATGAAGACCAGAGCGTATATTATCCGGAAATCGGAACGCAGGCAAAAGATAAGGAGTCAGGGCTTAATAAGAGCATTGCAAATGAAAAAGTAACAATCGTTGATACTGTTTCCTATGAAGGACTTCAGAAAGGAAAGATTTATACTCTGAAAGGTACTTTGATGGATAAGGAGACGGAAAAGCCGCTTCTTATCGGTGGCGAAGAGATCACCGTAGTAAAGAAATTCAAGGCAGAAGATATTTCCGGCGAGGTAAGTGTGGAATTTGCGATCAATGCTTCCGATCTTGACGGAAAGGAAATTGTTGTCTTTGAGAGCCTGTATAAAGGGGATAGAGAGCTTGCAGTCCATGCAGATATTGAGGACGAAGGGCAGACGATTTTCTTCCCTGAGATCGGGACAACGGCAAAGGATGGAAGTGATGGAGATAAGATTCTTTCTTCTGATGGCGAAGTGACGATTGTAGATACGGTGGAATACGACGGTCTTATAGAAGGCAGGAGTTATACTCTGAAAGGCACTTTGATGGATAAAGACACAGAAAAGCAGGTCTTGATAGATGGAAATGCGATCCTAGCGGAAACAACCTTTATAGCGGAAAAGGCAAGCGGGAGCGCCGAAGTGACGTTCCGTTTTTCTGCGGACTCCCTGAAGGGAAAAGCCCTCGTTGTATTTGAAACACTGTACTATGCAGATTCTGATATAGAAGTAGCAGATCATCAGGATATCGAAGATGAAGGTCAGACCGTTATTGTAGAAAAACCTGTAATGCCGGACACTCCAAAGACAGGAGATGATTCCAATGTTTGGATCTGGATCGCACTGCTTGTAATAGCGAGCGGAACGATTGCAGCTGTGCAGATAAGAAAAAAGAACGGGCAGGAAAACACGGATGACGAAGAGTAAATAGTTTTTACAGAGGAGCAGTAAACAGATTGCTCCTCTGATTTTGTAAATGGAGGGGTGATATGTGTTTATTTCGAATGGATTTGGCGATCCGCTTTGGAATTCATGCTGCCATTATCATGCAGTTTCTTTGGGAACACTTAAATCCCGGAGTGTGTGATGAGCGGATCAGGAAATTCAATAACAAAAGATGGTACAGGTGCTCGCAGAAGATGATGAGTGGATTTCTCCCTTTTCTCAGCCGCAGCATGATACAGGACGCCATGGGAACGCTGGTAAAGCAAGATGTGATTAGAAAAGGATGTCATAATGAGAATCCATTTGATAAAACGAACTGGTATTCCTTTACGGAGTACGGCGAGTATCTTATGAGAGGAGAATAAATCGTGAAGATATTATGTGAGGAATGCTGCTATTACGATGTAAGATCCGGGCTTTGCGGGTTTTGTATGAAAAGGATCGTAAGAGAGGTGGAGGAAAAGTTAAATGGCGATGGACAAGACGACGATAAAGGTACTGAATAAGCTGTTCGAGCATGGATATCGAACGGAAAAGGCGATCTTGAATTTCAGCCTGGAGGATATTCAGAAGATAGAGTGTTATGCACCGTCAGAGATCGCAGCGCTGATAGGACTTAAAGAAGCGGTAAAAGGAAATAAGGTAATTTCCTACCTCAGCGGTGGGGAAGAAACCTGATAATTACGGGGCGTACAAAAGCAGCTGCGCCCTTTACATAGGTCAGTTGTTTGTCATAAAGTGAAGAAAGGCAGGTGAAGTATATGGCAAGCAAGTATGTGTATATTGCGAAGCTTTATGATTCCATATCAAAAGAAGTCGCAAGAAGTCCGGAGGACTGGAAAGCTTTTCTTGAAACAGCAAGTAATAACTATAAGCTGAGATTTGATGAAAATCTGCTTGTTTACGCACAAAAGCCAGAAGCAACTGCGGTTCTTGAAATTGAGAAATGGAATGGCAGATTTCACAGATGGGTAAATCGAGGAGCCAAAGGAATTGCTGTGTTTTACGATTCTCCGGATGGGAAAGCCTCACTGAAACATTATTTTGACATTGCAGATACGCATGAAGGAAAGAATCCGGTTCCGGTTCCGATCTGGAAGATGAAGGACGCATATAAAGATGAAGTAATCAGCGCATTAGAAGGGGTCTTTGGAGAGCTTGAGAGGAAAGACAGCCTGAAAGAGGCAATTATCAGCGCTGCTGAAAACGGGGCGGAAGATAACTTTACAGAGTATCTGGAGGCTCTGAAGGCGTGCAGGCAGGGAAGCTTTCTTGATGATCTTGACGAAGACAATCTTTCGGCAGTATTCCGAGAAACTGTAGCAGAAAGCGTTGCATATATGATGGGAAGCCGCCTTGAAGCTTCAAAGGATATGGCGGAAGAAATGATGTTCTCGTGGATCAGTCAGTTTAACACAAAAGACAGCCTGAATGCTCTTGGATATGCAACCGTGGATATTGCGGCAATGGGACTTAGAGAAATTGCGAAAACCGTTCTAATGCTCGAAAAAGAAGATCGCACATTTGGAGCTGTAAAACAGAGCGAATATAATGAGGAAAAGGAAAGGAGCAAAAAAGATGGAGATCACTTATACGATGATAAACGGGGTTCAGATACCGGATATAAAGGTGCTGGAGACAGAAGAAACGGAACTCGGAGTCTGGGCAATGAGAAGGAAGGATTATCTTCAGAAGGAGAAGCGGACCGTATATTACAATCTTCTGACGTCGTGCAAGTTGAGCGAACATCTGCAGCAGATCGAGCGCGAAGCGGAAGAGATGATGCAAATGCTTACAGATCAGATGAAAGTGAAGGAGAAGATCAGCGAAGAACTGAAGGAGAAATCTCCGATGCAGTGGACACAGGAGATGAACAATATCAGACAGAGCGCAAAGGAGATCGTACTGAGGGAACTCATATACAATTAGCATACTTTGATCGCGGAGCGGAAGACAGAAGTCTTCCGTTTTTTCATATAGACAAAGTGGCGGAAGCTGTCCGCAGTTTTTTTGATGAGAATACTTTACAGGAGATCGAACTTTTCTATAAAGAAAACAGTGATGAAGGAAGCAGGATTTCTTTTCTGAAAGAAAAATTTTCGGAACTCCCTGAAAAAGACGCGCTTGGTTATGGTTGTAAACTCTACAGTAATGTCCTGTTTCTTTATGAAGGCGAGCAGGGAATACCGCAAAGCGGAGCCTACTATGACTGGCGCGTTATAGAAGAATGTTTGGAAGGACTTATGCTCACGGGAGCATTTTACAGTGAAATCGATCCGAGAAGCTTTACCTTTTCGCAGGAGATCATCGATATAGCTTTAACCTCCGGAAGCCTGTATGAGAATGGGAAGTTCCGAATTTATGAGCAGTTTCAAAAGAGCCTTTCAGAGCAGGAGAATATAGCGTTTCTGAAACAGGAATACGGGATCGGAGGAAGATCCGATATCAAGGAAGGAACCAGGATTGGTGAAAATCATAATAGTAAGGGGATCGAACTTCATAGAGGTTACGGTGAAGATGCTCCGAGGTTCTTCTTAAAGTGGAAAGATGTCTGCCGCAGGATAGAGGATCTGATAAAAATCAACAGATATCTGAACGCGAAGGAACTCTCCGAATATCCCAAGTGGCTTGAACGACAGGAGGAGAAAAGAGCGCAGAAGAGGGCGGAACAAGAGGAGAAGCTTAAGCAGCCGGATAAAAATATCCACTATGAATATCATCTTGGAGACACCGTGTATCTTGGAGCCTCACAGTATGAAATCCTTGAGATAACGGAAGATTCGGTAAAGCTCTTTGATGAGAACTGCCCTCTGATCAATCAGGAACTTCCAATCGAAGTGTTTGAGCGAAGGATGAGAGAAACGCCTGCAAATGAGCACCTTATTGCAGGAGATAAGCAGAATGCTGCACATGAACTTTCTGAAAAAGAAGAAATTGAAAAGACAGTATCCGAAGAAGATTCTTCAGAGCAGAGTTTAAAAGCAGATATCGTTCCTCTTTGGGAAAGAGCTGATTCTGAAAAGAATATGCCGAAAGCACTTAAAGGCGAGAAAAAAGATTATCGTATCGCGGCCGGGTTTGATGATTATAGAACGAAGAAGGAGCGTTTTGCAGACAATATAAATGCGATTGAACTTTTGAGAAAACTTGAGCAGGAAGAAAGATATGCAGATACTGCTGAGCAGGATGTGCTTGCAAAATATGCAGGCTGGGGAGGAATACCGGAAGTATATGATGAAGAAAATGAGTCGTGGCACGATGAATATATCCGTCTGAAAGAGCTTCTTACAGATGAGGAATATTTATCTGCAAGGGAATCGACGCTTACCGCCTTTTATACTCCAAAGACCGTGATAGATGGAATCTATAAGGTGCTTGAAAATATGGGTTTTAAGCAGGGGAATATCCTGGAACCGTCCTGCGGAGTTGGAAATTTCATCGGCTGCCTTCCTGACAGCATGAGAGAAAGCAGGGTTTATGGTATTGAACTTGATAAAATAAGCGGCAGCATCGCAAAGCAGCTTTATCAAAATGCGAGTATAGCAGTCGATGGTTATGAGAATACAAACCTTCCGGACAGCTTCTTTGATGTGGCGATAGGGAATGTGCCTTTCGGAGATTTTAAGGTGTCTGATCCAAAATACAATAAATATAACTGGCTGATTCATGATTATTTTTTCGGAAAGACATTAGATAAAGTAAGACCCGGAGGCATAATTGCGTTTGTTACAGCAAAAGGCACGATGGATAAGACGAACAATTCAGTGCGGAGATATCTGGCGGAGCGTGCGGATCTTCTTGGAGCCATCAGGCTTCCTGATAATACCTTTAACAGCGCCGGAACAGAGGTCACTTCGGATATCCTGTTTTTGCAGAAACGAGACCGCATGGTAATCCCGGAACAAAACTGGATGTATTTAAGCGAGCTTGAAGACGGAATAAAGATCAATTCCTATTTTGCAGATAATCCTGAAATGATACTCGGCGAAATGAAGATGATTTCAGGAAGGTTCGGACCGGAAGCCTCCTGCGTTCCTTTTGAAAATGCGGATCTTGGTACGCTTCTTTCGGAGGCGGTTTCCGGAATTCATGGTGAGATTTCAGATTATGAAACAGATGAAATGGAGGAAGAAGAGGCAGTCCCGGCAGACCCGGAAGTGCGAAACTTTTCGTTTACCGTAGCGGACGGGGCTTTGTATTTCAGAGAGAACTCCATGATGTATCCGGTAAAACTTTCCGATACGGCAGTCAGCAGAGTAAAGGGAATGATCCAAATACGCGATAGCGTTCGCCGCCTGATAGAGCTGCAAACAGAAGATGTTCCGGAAGGGGAAATCAAAGAAGAACAGGGAAAACTCAATGCTCTATACGATACCTTTACAAAAAAATATGGTCTTATAAATAGTAGAGCAAACAGTTCGGCATTCTCAGAAGACAGTTCGTATTGCCTGCTTTCAGCACTTGAAGTGATCGATGAAAACGGTAATCTGATTCGAAAAGCGGATATGTTTTCAAAAAGAACGATCTCACCTGCACGGCCGGTGGCAAGGTGCGATACTGCGTCGGAAGCGCTGGCGGTCGCAATCGGCGAGCGGGCTTTTGTGGATATGCCTTTTATGTCAGAGCTTACGGGAAAAGAAGAAACGGAGATATATGACGACCTGAAAGGCGTAATTTTTCTTAATCCAAAGTACGAGCTTGGTGCAGAATCTCAAAAGTACCTTACGGCGGATGAATATCTGTCGGGGAATGTCAGGGAGAAACTGAGGGTGGCGAGATCCCTGGCTGAAAGCAATCCAGAATATCGGATTAATGTAGGGCACCTTGAGAATGTGCAGCCGCAAGATCTTAATGCAGGAGAGATAAGCGTAAGACTTGGAGCCACCTGGATTCCGACAGAGGTGATAAGTGAATTCATCTTTGAGCTTCTGTCCACGCCTAAATATGCGCAGTGGAACATTCATGTGCATTATTCAAACTATACAGGTGAATGGAGCATTGAAGGAAAAAACAGTGATCGCGGAAATGTCAGTGCATACAGCACCTACGGTACGAAGAGAATAAACGCATATAAGATTATTGAAGAAACTTTGAATCTGAAAGATGTGAGGATCTTTGATTATCTGACGGATGAGGATGGGAAAAAGAAGGCGGTGCTGAATAAGAAGGAGACTGCAATTGCACAGGGAAAACAGGAACTTATAAAGCAGGCTTTTGCTGACTGGATCTGGAAAGATTCAGAAAGGCGTCAGTATTTGACGGAGAGATATAACCAGAAATTCAATTCGATCAGACCAAGGGAATATGATGGCAGTCATATAGTCTTTGCCGGCATGAATCCGGAAATTGCGCTACGAAAGCATCAGAGGAATGCTGTTGCGAGGATATTGTACGGAGGAAACACATTGCTTGCACACGCTGTAGGTGCGGGGAAGACTTTTGAAATGGCAGCTGCCGCTATGGAATCAAAGAGGCTTGGACTTTGCAGTAAATCCATGTTTGTTGTGCCGAATCATCTGACGGAGCAATGGGCGAGTGAGTTCCTGCAGCTATACCCTTCCGCTAATATTTTAGTGGCAACGAAGAAGGATTTTCAGAAAAGGAACAGAAAAAGATTTTGCGGGCGAGTGGCCACAGGTGATTACGATGCCGTTATAATTGGACATTCTCAGCTTGAGAAAATCCCGGTAAGCGAGGAAAGGCAACGAAAAATATTAGAGGAACAGATCGAAGAGATTACGGCAGGGATTGCAGAGCTTAAAAACAGGAGAGGGGAAAGGTTTTCCATCAAGGCTCTTGAAAAGAGCAGAAAAAAACTGAAAGCAAAGCTTGAAAAGCTGAATGATCAGAGTAAAAAGGACGATCTTGTAACCTTTGAAGAGCTCGGCGTAGACCGCCTCTTTATTGACGAGTCTCATTATTATAAGAACCTGTACCTTTATACCAAGATGAGAAATGTAGGCGGGATCGCACAGACGGAAGCATTCAAATCCTCTGATCTTTTCATGAAATGTCGGTATCTTGATGAAATCACGGGAGGCAAGGGAATCGTATTTGCAACGGGAACGCCAATAAGCAATTCCATGACGGAGCTCTATACGATCCAGCGGTATCTGCAATATGATATGCTGCAGAGAAATGATCTCCAGCATTTTGATGCATGGGCGTCTACCTTTGGCGAGACGGTGACTGCGATAGAACTTGCGCCGGAAGGAAGCGGATATCGCTCGAAAACCCGGTTCGCCAAATTCTATAACCTTCCGGAGCTGATGGCAATGTTTAAAGAGGTTGCCGATATTCAGACGGAGGATATGCTGAAACTCCCGGTTCCGAAAGCCAATTATCATAATGTGGCGGTAAAGCCATCTGATTTTCAAAAAAAGATGGTAGAGGAGCTTTCTGAAAGAGCGGAGCGTGTGAGAAATAAAATGGTTGATCCGTCAAAAGACAATATGCTTAAAATTACAAACGACGGAAGAAAGCTCGCCCTTGATCAGAGGCTTGAAAACGAAACCTTGCCTGATTTTGAAGGCAGCAAGGTCAATGCCTGTGTGGATAACATATTTAAAATATGGGAAAAAGGGAAAGCTCAAAGGCTGACGCAGCTTGTGTTTTGCGACCTCTCCACGCCAAAAGATGATGGCTCTTTTAATATTTATGATGATATACGGGACAAGCTTGCCTTAAGAGGCGTGCCGCAGGAAGAGATAAAATATATCCACGAAGCAAACACGGAAGCGAGAAAAATGGCACTGTTTTCTCAAGTGAGACAGGGGGCGGTTCGTATCCTGATCGGCTCTACCCAGAAGATGGGCGCAGGCACAAATGTGCAGAATAAGCTCGTTGCAATACACGATATTGACTGTCCGTGGAGACCGTCTGACCTGGAGCAGAGATCAGGCAGAATCATAAGACAGGGGAATGAAAATGAGGAAGTTGAGATCTTCCGGTATGTGACGGAAGAAACATTCGACGCATATCTCTATCAGCTGGTGGAGAACAAACAGAAATTCATCAGCCAGGTCATGACGGGGAAATCCCCTGTGAGAAGCGCCGAAGATTTTGATGAGGCGGTTCTTTCCTACGCAGAAATCAAAATGCTTGCAACGGGAAATCCTCACATCAAGGAAAAGATGGATCTTGATATTCAGGTATCCAAGCTGAAGCTTTTGAAGCAAAATTTTCTAAGTGAAAAGTATTCCCTTGAAGATAGGATCGAGCGGGTTTTTCCTGCACAGATAAAGTACTATGAAGAGCAGATACAAGGGTTTAACGAAGATATTGCTTTCTTAAATTCACAGCCTTCCGATGAAAAGGAATTTGCAGGGATGTTAATAAAGGGAGAGAATTTTGTGGAAAAAGCGCAGGCGGGAGAGCGGATTTTACAGGAGTGCAAGGCGATGAAAAGTCCTGATCCGGTTTTTCTGGGTGAATACCGCGGCTTTAATATGGAGCTTTCTTTTGATACAGTTGCAAGGGAGTTTATGATTATCTTAAAACGCTCCATGCAGCATACGGTAAAACTCGGAAACGATGCAAGCGGCAATATCATAAGGATCGACAATGTTCTTTCAGGTATTGAAAAGCGGGCTGCTGTTGTAAAAGCGGAATATGAAAATGTTTTGACTCAGCTTGATAAAGCAAGGATAGAGACCAGCAAAACCTTTGAACATGAAGATGAGCTCAAGGAAAAGTCCGCAAGGCTTGATGAACTCAATATCCTTTTGAATCTGGATGAAAAGGAAAATACCGTAATTGATGTGGAGCCGGAAGAGCTTCAGGATGTGCCGGACAGAGAATATGAACGATAGGACATCATTATTTAATATATGAGCGTGCAGGGCAGAAAAAAGGCGCGCTCAGGATACATACCGGATGGCGATCCGAGGTCATTCGGTTTTTTTATTGCTCAGAAAGGAGGTGGAAGCTATAGGAGAAAGGCGTGATATTAACAGGGAACTACTTGAGAAAATGGAGGTGGAATATGAAAGGTATGTAAACGATTTGCTTGGAAAAAAGCCGGAGGAAATCATAAAAAGCTCTTATGAAACTGTGATCAGGGACGAGATTTTATTCATGATAGAAGGGAATTACTTTTCTCATGAACAGATGATGGATCTTCTTAGCTTTGAAAATCCGCTCGAAATCTGCACGACTGCATGGAAAGAGTGCAATGAGGTGGACACAGAAGAAATAAGGGAAAGTGTTGATGGGTATTTACAGGAATTGAAAGATGATATGAAAAGAAAGGAAGAGGAACTTATGATAAATAACAATGATATCAGTTTTGAAATCGTAGAACATATAGGAGTGATTTCTCAGAATCAGCATGGTTGGGCAAAGGAACTTAATGTCGTATCATGGAACGGCAAAAGACCTAAATTCGACATTCGCGATTGGTCGCCTGATCATACCCACATGTCGAGAGGGCTTACTTTAAGCGAGCATGAAATGAAAAATCTTAAGGATATTGTAGCAGACAAAGATCTGACAATACCTGCAGGCTCCCGTGATAAAAAGGAAAAGGATTATGAAAGATAAGGTGGTATAAATGGGCTGGGTGACTACGCAAGAGATCGAAAAGGCCAGACAGATCGATCTTCTGACATATCTGAAGCTTTATGATCCGAGTGAGCTTGTCAGGATCGGAAATGATATTTATTCGACCAGAACTCACGATAGTCTTAAGATCAGCAACGGTGCATGGATGTGGTTTTCCAGAGGGATCGGAGGCTACAGCGCGCTTGATTACCTTATAAAAGTAAAGGAGATCCCGTTTGTTGAAGCCGTTAATTTATTAAACGATAAGGGGTGCGCATATCGCAGCACCCCTGCTTCATCTAAAGGAAAACTTCAGGATAAGAAGCTGCTGCTTCCGGAAAGAAACGAAAGGAGCAGCAGAGTAGTTGCATATCTTTGCAGGAGAGGAATCGATCTTGAAATCATAAAATACTGCATTGAAAATGACCTCTTATATGAATCCAGGGAACATGGCAATGCGATTTTTGTGGGATACGATAATGAGAATGTCCCAAGGTATGCATCTTTTCGTGCCACAAATGGGATGAGGATCTTAGGTGATGCTGCCGGAAGTGATAAGAGGTACTGCTTCAAAATATTAAGTCCGGCAAGTAATAGTACGCATATTTTTGAAAGTGCGATCGATCTGCTTAGCTTTGCTACCCTGCGAAAAATGGACGGATTTAACTGGAAAGAAGAAAACCTTGTATCCCTTGCCGGCGTATACAGACCGAGAGCTGACGGCACATCAAAAGTGCCTGTTGCTCTTCAGAAGGTCCTTTCGGAAAACTGCAGGACATATGATCTGCATCTTCATTTTGATAATGATTTTGCAGGAAGAACCTCTGCAAAGGGACTTATGAAGGCTCTTGAGGGTGTGTATGTGGTCTACGATGAACCGCCGCCATACGGCAAGGATTTTAATGATTATTTATGTAGACGAATACGCTTTTCTGAAATAGAAGAGGAAAAGGAGATGATGAAAAATGAGAGAGACCGCTAAGCTGAAGGTACTGTATATTGAACCGATGAAAACTCCCAAAATTGTTGAAATCGATGGTGATTTAGAGTCTATGCAAAATCTTGTTGGAGGATATATTGAAGAGTATATGCCTTTTGAAGATGAGGTCGCGATCGTTTGTAACGATGAAGGAAAGATCAATGGACTTGAACCAAATCGAGGGATATTTGATAAGGAAGGAGAGCTTCAGGATATAATCTGCGGTTCTTTTTTTATCTGCTATGCGCCGGTAGAAAGCGAAAAATATCTTTCGCTTCCGGATAATCTCAGAAAAAAATATGAAGAAATGTTCCGTCATCCTGAGATAATCACGCGTACAGATACGGGTGATCTTAAGATAAGAAGACTGTTTTTACCCGGAAGAGATATTGACAGAAACGAGAGATAGCGTTTTGCAGATATATTAGCAAGCAGGATGAAACATTCCTATGCCAGAACAAAGGAACTGGTAGAAGAAAAGCAAAAGAGCACCGAAGGCTCACCGGCAGAATATGCCGTAAACAGGCTTTCCGGCGCAGGGAATACACTCATGCGAAAAGGCGGCGGGAAGTTTAATGAAGCCGGAGGAAAGAGCGTCACTGTTTTGAAGAACGAGATCAGGCAGCGAAGGCAAGGAATAAAGGACAAGGGAGCGGACATAAGCAGATCGTCATACACTGTAAGAAGGCCGGGAACAAAGATAAAAAAGGCAGGGCGAAGCAGTAATGAAATATCGTATTCGGCAAATAAACATGCTTTGTCGAAACGACTTGCTCAAAAACGGCTTACCGGAAAACATGTTAAATATTCAGGCGTGAGAAAAGGCGCTGTCAGGGCAATCCATGCAGTGCGAGCGATCGCGGCGAGTTTAAAAACACTTTTTGTATTCCTGTTTGCGGGAGGGTGGATCGCAGTGCTTGCTGTTGTAATATGCTGCCTCTTTGGGGCAGCTCTTTACTTTTTTGGCGACAGCAGTTCCAATGATTATCTTCCCGTGAGTGCAGAAGTGGAAAGCTATACTCCAGTAATAGAAAAGTATGCGAAAGAATATGGGATACCGGAATATGTAGAGCTGATCAAGGCGGTCATGATGCAGGAGTCAGGCGGCAGGGGTACGGATCCCATGCAGGCTTCAGAGTGCAGCTTTAATACGAAGTATCCGAAAAAGCCAAACGGGATAACCGATCCGGAGTACTCCATAAACTGCGGTATCCAATATCTTAAAAGCGCTATTACAGCTGCTGGAGTCCAAAATCCGGTGGATATGGACAGGATAAAGCTTGCCCTGCAGGGGTATAACTTCGGTGTGGGATATATATCATGGGCGCTTGAAAACCACGGTGGATATTCGAAGGCGGGAGCCGTAGAATATTCCAAACAGCAGGCGAAGAAAAACGGATGGTCTTCATATGGAGACACGGATTACGTGGAGCATGTGCTTAGATATTATCCGTATGGCAACTATTCCTATGATGTTATCTTTAACGGAAGCGGAAAATTGGGACTTCCGATAGCAGGTATGACACAGGGAAATATAACTTCCCATTTTGGACCGAGATCTTCTCCGGGAGGGATCGGCTCAACAAATCATCAGGGACTGGATATCGGATTTCCAACCGGGACAAAAGTACTTGCCTGTGAATCGGGGACAGTAACTTCCGCAGGCTGGAACGGAGGACTTGGAAAATGCATTATCATCAGACATAGTAACAGCCTTGAGACTGTTTACGGACATCTCAGTAAGATCAATGTATCAAAAGGACAGAAAGTAGTGAGAGGTCAGGTGATCGGTGAAGTTGGAAATACAGGTAACTCAACAGGACCGCATCTGCATCTGGGAGTCAGGGTAAACGGCAGTTATGTGAATCCAGAAAAGGGATGGCTGAGCATGGGGAAATAGAAAGACGAGGCAGGGCGTTTCCCCTGTCTCTTTACATATATGCGCTCAGTGTAATTGGTGAAGTCCGAGTTCAACATGAATAGAAATCATTATGTGCCGAATGGTAAATATATTAGGGCGAAAAGGTGATAAAAGAGCAAAGCATATATATATGTTTGCATTGCTTGACGGTATATGAAATCAAATATTCGTAACCATTTGGAGTATTTTCAAACTATCCAGAGTGGCACAGTCTATTTGGGTTATAGTAAAATTTGATTATGCGAAATCCTGTTTCGCTATTTTTAATCACAATGGGTTAGAAGTATCTAACTACACTGGAGGTATGTAGAGAATGGAAGCAAGAAGTAACAAACTACAAGCCAAAGACCTTATCAACGTAGGCATTTTCACCGCCATCTATTTTGTCATTTTCTTTGCGGGTATGATGCTGGGATATATCCCTATCTTTATCCCGCTGTTAGGATTGGTGTGCCCCATCCTGTGCGGTATTCCCTTTATGCTGTACTTAACGAAGGTCAAAAAATTCGGCATGGTATCTCTGACTGGCATTATCCTTGGCTTGCTGAATTTAATTATGGGTAGTGGCGTGCTGGTTCTGATTTTTGGTATCATCTTTGGCGTTCTGGGCGATGTAATTTTGCGGGCCGGAAAGTATCAAAGCTGGAAATGCACGCTCCTTGGCAATGGCGTGTTCTCCCTTTGGATCATGGGATATGTAAGCCGGATGTTCTTAACTCGTGACACTTTTTTTGCTTCACTTGTAAGCAGCTATGGACAGGAATATGTAGATACCCTTATGTCCTATACTCCTGGCTGGACATATCCGGTTCTGTTTGTTGTCACTTTTATCGGCGGCATTTTGGGGGCGCTTCTTGGCAAGGCCGTGTTGAAGAAACATTTTGAAAAGGCGGGGATTGCCTGATGGATGCGGCGATTACAACGCTAAAATTTGAAAACAAAGCTGTTATTCCCACCGATCCAAGGACAAAACTGTTTTTGACTGTAACTGTCAGCACGATTATGATTACCGGAGGTACAGGCGGATTTATGAATTTCGTCCGTCCGTGCCTCATGGCTTGTCCGATTATTTTTCTGCTCCTTTCGAGAAAATGGACAGCCGCAGCCAGATTTGCAGTTACATACGCTGTTTTGTTTGCGTTGGAATTAACGGTATTACCGCTGCTCACTGGCACATGGAATTTTATCCTGGGAGCCGCAGTCGGAATTTATACGCATATGCTCCCCGGATTTATCATGGGATATTATCTGGTGAGTACGACAACCGTCAGCGAATTTGTTGCTGCGATGGAGAAGATGCACATTCCACAAAAAATCGTGATCCCTATGTCGGTGGTATTCCGATTTTTCCCCACAGTCAAAGAGGAATATGCAGCCATTCGGGACGCTATGAAGATGCGCGGCATCACTACCTTCCGCAGTCCCATGAAGATGCTGGAATACCGGATTGTTCCTCTGATGATTTCGATTGCCAAAATCGGAGAAGAACTGTCTGCGGCTGCTCTTACGCGAGGGCTTGGAGCGCCGCAGAAACGGACGAATATATGTAAAATCAGCTTTGGGCCTTTGGACTTTTTCTTCTTCCTGCTGGCGATACCCTGTTGGGTCGGTTTCTTTATCTGTTAGGAGGAAGGCGCCTATGATTGAATTTCGCAACATCAATTTTCGATATGCCGGGGGAACGGATGCCGGCGGGCTTGTAAACATTAACTTAATCATCCCGGACGGGCAAGTTATCCTTTTGTGTGGACAATCTGGCTGCGGAAAAACAACCCTGACCCGGTTGGTGAATGGGCTGATCCCAAATTATTATGAGGGCGAGTTAAGCGGTGAAGTCCTGCTGGATGGAAAGAACATCAGCAGACTTCCACTCTATGAAACAGCAAAATATGTGGGGAGCGTTTTTCAAAATCCCCGCACACAGTTTTTTACGGTGGACTCTACTAGCGAACTGGCCTTTGGATGTGAAAATCAGGGCTTGCCTGAAGAAAAAATCATTCAGCGGGTGAAATCGACTGCGGAGCAGTTTGGGATGGAGAACCTGCTGGGGAAAAATATCTTTTCTCTTTCCGGTGGGGAAAAGCAGAAAATCGCCTGCGCCTCTGTATCGGCCAGTGATCCGCCCATCATTGTCCTGGATGAACCATCTTCTAATCTGGATATGTCAGCCACAAAAGATTTGCGCCGGATGATCCAGATTTGGAAACAGCAAGGGAAAACAGTTATTATTGCGGAACATCGGCTCTATTATTTGAAAGAGCTGATAGACCGTGTTATTTATTTGAAAAACGGAAAAATCGAAAAAGATTATCTGGCTTCGGACGCCTTGAAACTGTCCGCAGCGCAACAGGCAGAAATGGGATTGCGGCCTTTTGACCTGGGGGCGTTCCCGGTGGTAGCACATTCTGCTGTAAGCTGCGGTACTATCGAATGTGAGAACTTTCATTTTGCTTATACAAAGCAAAGGGATGCGCTGGATATTGACAGTCTTTCGCTGCCGCAGGCGGGCATTATCGCGGTGATCGGCCATAACGGAGCTGGAAAATCAACCTTGGCCCGGTGCCTCTGCGGATTAGAGAAACACTGTAAGGGCATTGTGAAAGTGGATGGGAAAACGTATAATAGAAAACAGAGGCTGTCCCTGTGCTATATGGTCATGCAGGATGTCAACCATCAGTTGTTTACAGAAAGCACAGAGGAAGAAATGCTCATCAGCATGGCGGAGCCAGCTTCGGATAAGGCGGATGCAATTCTTGACCGATTGGATTTGTTGCAGTTTAAGGAGCGGCATCCGATGGCGCTCTCCGGCGGCCAGAAGCAGCGAGTGGCGATTGCTACCGCCCTTGTTTCCGAGCGTAAGGTTTTAGTGCTGGATGAACCTACCAGCGGCTTGGATTTACAGCACATGAAGGACGTGGCCGATGAACTCATAACGATACAGGAGATGGGAAAGACCTCTCTTGTTATCACCCACGATTATGAGCTGATCGTCAGTTGCTGCACTCATGTTCTGCATTTGGAACACGGTGTGGTACAGGAACAATATGCGCTGGATGCCACAGGGCTTCAGCTCCTCAAAAACTTTTTTATTGAATCGAGGTGATCACAGTTTGAACAGAAGCGACCTGTTTTTTTCGCAGCAAAATATGAATTTGCTCTGCCGGGACGAATCCTGTTCCGTTTATCAGATGAAAAACGAAACAGGAGATGGAACAGCAACCTACTATGAGGTGTATCCCGGAATTGGAGTTATATATAATGACTTCCACATGGCAAGTTGCCCGCCGAGGCGCTTCGACAACACTCACTATATTTCTATCCATCACTGCCGGGAGGGACGCATTGAGTGGGAAGTCAGCAATGGTGCTTATCTTTATCTTGCGTCCGGCGATATTATGCTGGACAGTTCTGCTACGGAAAACAACCATTGCAGCTTTCCCGTAAGTCATTACCACGGGATTACAATTACAATTTCTGTTCCCGAAGCTGCGGAAAGTCTCGGAGAGCTTCTGTCCCTATTTTCTATCGATCTGGAACAGATTGAACACCAATTTGCCTTAAAGGCTCGGCCTTTTATCATGCACGGGAATTCCGTTCCCGACCATGTGATTTCGGAACTCTACCAGGTGCCGGAAAATATCCGCTTGGAATATCTCAGGGTAAAGGTATTAGAACTGTTGGTCACGCTCAAGACAGTAGACCCTACGGTTTTAGGTGTGGAGCGCCCCTATTTTTATAAAACACAGGTAGAGAAAGTTAAAGCAATCATGGCATTTATGACGGAGGAGCCGGAACGTCACTTCACAATGGAGGAATTATCTGAAAAGTTTGATATTTCTACTTCTGCCCTAAAGCAGTGCTTTAAGGGAGTTTACGGCACCGCTATTTATACCTATATGCGGAATTATCGGATGGACCTGGCGGCGTCCCTTCTCACACAAACGGATGAACCGATTACAGTGATTGCCGGAAAAGTCGGTTATACGAACACCAGCAAATTCTCCGAAGCGTTCAAAAAAGTCAAAGGGAAAACACCGCTGGAATATCGAAAAATAAAAATCTAAATGGAGCAAAACGAGGCTTCGCAGAGTGGCAGACAAATTGAATACCTGTAATACTTAGAGAGTACCAAAGAGATTGGTGCTCTCTAATTTTTTGCTAAAGGAGGAAAGGAAATGAAGCAGAAAAGCTGGATTTCTATTGTGTTTTCCTTTGCTTCACAGTGCCGGGGCAAGATTGTCCTGTCCGTCTTATGTGCAATCATCAGTGTGGTTGCCGGACTGATACCTTATTGGAGTGTTTACCAAATTATCACACTCTTTATCGACGGTTCACCTGTGATGGCAGAGGTTTGGAAATGGTGCTGGATCGGACTTGGCGCTTATGCGATACGCTTCTTGCTCTATGGTATTTCAACGAGCCTGTCCCACATATCTGCCTACACCATTTTGGAGAATATTCGTTTGACCCTTGCCCAGCGGCTGATGAAAGCTCCGCTGGGGACAGTCATCGGAGAGTCCGTGGGTAAGCTGAAAAGTGTATTGGTAGACCGGGTAGAAACGATTGAGCTGCCGCTGGCCCACATGATCCCGGAGTGTATCTCCAACCTGCTGCTCCCCGTAGCAGTCTTTGTCTATCTGGCCTGGATTGACTGGCGTATGGCTCTGGCTATGCTGGTGACTGTGCCTCTCGCTTTTATCGCTTTTGCCATGATGATGAAGAATTTTAATAAGCTCTATGCCGATTACATGGAGTCCAATAACTATGTGAACGGCGTGATTGTAGAGTATGTGGAGGGCATTGAAGTTATCAAGGCGTTTAACCAGTCCTCCAGCTCCTATGAAAAATTCACAAAGGCGGTTCAATCTTTCAAGGACTACACCCTCAAATGGTATCAAAGCACTTGGAAGTTGATGAATTTTATTTCTGCGGTGTTACCATCCACCTTTTTGGGGACGCTCCCGATTGGTATGTATCTCTATTGGACCGGCAGCCTGGCCCCGCAGGATCTTGTGATGTGCCTGATCCTCTCGCTGGGGATTGTAGGTCCGCTGATGAACTTTACCACCTATGTCAATGAAACGAAAACGGTTGAATATGCCGTACACGATGTAGACAAGCTGCTCCATGTGGAAGAACTGCCCGATACTGGAAAACCAGTGGAGGCGCAGTCCAAAGACATTCAGCTTCAGGATGTTTCGTTCTCTTATGATAAAGAGAGCGGTAAACAGGTGCTTTCCCATATCAATCTGAAAATCCCGGAGGGAAAGTTTACGGCACTTGTCGGCCCGTCCGGTGGAGGTAAGTCCACCATCGCCCGCTTGATTGCCCGTTTTTGGGATGTGAACGATGGAAAAATCACCATTGGCGGTGTGGACATTCGCAGTATGCCGCTGGCCCAGCTTGCCGATATTGTCAGCTTTGTTACACAGGATAACTTCTTGTTCAACTGCTCCATCAAGGAAAATATCCGGCTGGGAAACCCTGATGCTACGGACGAGGAAGTATATGCGGCAGCAAAAGCCGCCTGCTGTGATGAGTTTATACGGAAATTGGACAATGGCTATGACACGATGGCCGGGGATGCGGGGAACCGGCTTTCAGGTGGTGAAAAACAGCGTATTTCTATTGCCCGCATGATTTTGAAAAATGCCCCCATCGTGATTTTGGACGAGGCAACGGCGTTCACCGATCAGGAGAACGAAGAAAAAATCCAGCAGTCTATCGCTGCTTTGACAAAAGGGAAAACGCTGCTGGTCATCGCGCATCGTTTGTCCACCATCAAAAATGCCGATCAGATTATTGTCCTGCAAAACGGGCAGGTTGAGAACACAGGTACTCATCAGCAGCTTTTAGATGGCGACTCTCTCTATCGGGATATGTGGGAGGCGCATATCGGAGCGCAGAACTGGTCTGCCGGTTCCGGGAAAGGAGGTAACTGATATGTTTCGGATTGTAAATCGACTGATCCAATGGACAGGAAAATATAAACGGCGTATTTACATCGGGTTTATCTACGCTTTCATTCACAGCATTTTTACCGCAATTCCTATTATGCTGGCTGCAAAGGGACTGAGTGCTGTTCTGGATGACTGGGGTGGCGTTAAACCATTGGAGAGCCAGGACATCTGGATCATGCTGGGGGCCATGATTTTAGCTGTATTGGGTCGATACCTGTTCTCTTATCTCCGAGCCATCACGCAGGAAAGTGTCGGTTATGAAGCAACCGCTGACGAGAGAATCAGGCTGGGAGACATTTTGAAGCGGGTGTCGCTTGGCTTTTTCAGTAAGAACAATATGGGCGAACTTTCCGCAGCCGCTACAACCGACCTCTCGTTTATGGAAATGTTCGCCATGAATATGGTCAACACCGTTGTGAATGGATATATCACCGTTGTTGTCCTGATATTGTTCCTTGCATTTTACAGCCCTCTGGCGGGAGGAATTGCTCTGGCTGGTGTCCTTCTGTCTGCCCTGTTTCTTCACCTGCTGGAGGCGCGCAGCCACCAAAACGCTCCTATCCATCAAAAGGCACAGGACGATATGGTGGAAAATTCCATCGAGTATCTGCGAGGGATGCAGGTGGTGAAAGCCTTTAAGCAGGAAGGTGTGTCTATTGCCGGTATTCGCAAAGCATACAGCGACAGCAAGAAAATCAACATCAAAATTGAAGTGGAATATATGCCCTTCAACTGTCTGCACCTGTTTTCGCTGAAAGCTGCCTCCATCGCCATAGTAGCTGTGGCCGCTCTGCTGACCTATAACGGCAGTATGGAACTTCCTACCATGCTCATGCTGGATATGTTCTCTTTTATGATCTTTGGAAGTGTGGAAGCCATGAACAACGCCGCCCATGTATTGGAGGTCATTGATGCTACGCTGGACAAACTGGACGGCATTGAACACGCTGACATTATAGACAAAGACGGGAAAGATATTTCTTTGCAGAACACGGACATTGCTTTCCGTGATGTGACATTCTCCTACGATAAAGTTCCTGTTTTACGGAATATCAGCTTTTCCATCCCGCAGGGCAGCACTACGGCCATTGTAGGGCCATCTGGCAGCGGCAAGACCACGATTTGTAACCTGATTGCCCGTTTCTATGATGTGGACAGCGGCGAGGTCACAGTAGGCGGTGAGGATGTACGGAACATGACCTGTGACAGTTTGCTCCGCAATATCTCGATGGTCCTTCAAAAGGTCTACCTGTTCCACGATACCATTGAAAACAACATCCGTTTCGGTAATCCAGGTGCAACAAAAGAAGAAATTATAGAGGCCGCGAAAAAGGCTCGGTGCCACGACTTCATTATGGCTCTTCCCGATGGATATGAAACGGTGATCGGCGAGGGTGGCTCTACGCTGTCTGGCGGAGAAAAACAGCGCATTTCTATTGCTCGCGCCATATTGAAAAACGCTAATATCGTAATTCTTGATGAGGCAACTGCAAGTATTGACCCGGAAAATGAGCACCTGATCCAGCAGGCAATCAGTGAATTGACCATTGGAAAAACGGTTATCGTTATCGCTCACCGTCTGGCAACGATTGAACACGCTGACCAGATTTTAGTGGTGGATAAAGGTCAAGTTGTTCAGAAAGGAACACATCAGCAGCTTGTTCAGCAGGAAGGACTTTATCGCCGTTTCATTACAATCCGTGAGCAGGCAGAGGGCTGGAGCATTGCCTGATAATTTGAGGGAGAACTGCAACATGAAACTTCATGCGTCCGGGGAAGACTATCTAGAAGCAATCTTTGTTATTTATAGAGAAAAAGGCATGGTACGCTCCGTAGATGTGGCCCGGCACATGGAGGTGTCAAAGCCCAGTGTGTGCCATGCGGTGGCTACCTTGCGGGACGGCGGCTTTCTCACGATGGACGAGGATCACTTTCTCCATCTGACCAATGTGGGTCGTGAAGTGGCGGAGCATATTTATGAAAAGCACCGTTTCTTTACCGATCGGCTGATCGAAGCCGGAGTAGATCCGGAAACGGCTGAAAGGGAAGCCTGCCGGATGGAGCATGTGATTAGTTCAGAAACTTTTGAAAAGATAAAGGCTGTAGCTAATCCCAATACGAAGAAGGGAAAATAAATAGATTCTTAGGCGGCCCTGAGTATTTTACAGAGCCGCCCTTTTTATTATGGCAAGAAAGATTATAAGTGAAAAAATAGAAACTATTGTAGGAATCTTGCTCGATATTATCTCTTTACATACCGATTGCTGAATGCTGTAAGTGTGAGGTATAATAAAAACATAGCATTGAGCAAGAGATAAATGTAACAGAAAGAAAAAAACGGAGACTACATGAACGCAGTACACACAAGGGATCGTATCTTTCTCATTATGAAGATGCTTTATGAGAAAAGTGATGAAAATCATCCTTTAGCAACAAATGAAATTATGGATTTTCTTGCACAGAATGGAATTACTGTAGACAGGAAAACCTTTAGAGAAGACATGAACTTTTTGATCCAGTCAGAGGATCTTGATATAATCAGGATTAAAAGCTCTCCCAATAAATATTTCTGGGGTGAGCGTGTGTTTGAAATTCCGGAACTAAAGCTATTGATTGACGCAGTTTCCGCAGCTCGTTTTATCAGTCAGGATAAGAGCGATGATCTGATCAAAAAGCTCATTGCTCTGGCAGGAAAGAGCCAGCGCCACGAGCTGATTCGTAATGTACATGGCACAGGGAAAATGAAGGCGGATAACCGCAGGTTGTACTATATTGTAGATATCTTAAACGATGCAATCAATCAGAAGAAAAAGATTAAATTTCAGTATTACGAATACGACGGGCAAAAGTATAAGGTACTCCGCCATGATGGAGAAGAATATATCCTAAGCCCATACGCGCTTTATTGGAATGAGGACAATTACTATCTGGTGGGGTTTTCTGAGAAACGGCAGAAGGTGATTACTTTTCGAGTAGACCGCTTATGCTTGCCGGAAATTTTAGAAGAAGCAGCTATCTCAGAACCGAAAGACTTTAATATATCGGATTTTGGCAACAAGGTTTTCCGCATGTTTGGCGGAGAAGAAACGATAGTGAAACTTTTGTGTAAGGACGAATTGATGAAGTACATCATTGACCAGTTTGGCACAGAAGTAGAGACGCAAACGCACAGCGACGGCACTTTTACCGCATGTGTCTCTGTAGAACTTAGTCCGGCTTTTTACGGCTGGGTGTTCCAGTTTGCCGGAAAGATGAGGATACTGTCACCGGAGAAAGCGGTAGATGAATATAAAAAGATGAAAGCAGCGAATTAAGGAGCAGACAAATGTATATTCGACATATAAGACCGGAAGATGATCGTATGTCTATCAGTGAAATATATGAGCGAAGCTGGAAACATGCTTATAAAGACATTTTGCCGGATAGTTATCTGAATGCGATACCACGAGGTCACTGGGCTTCCGTGATAGATAGCCCCGGCTGGAATACACTGATTTTGTTTGAGCGGGGAAAGATAGTCGGAACCAGCAGCTTTTGCAAATCTCGCTTTCCGCAATTTGAAGGTTGCGGAGAGATCATTTCTCTGTATCTGCTCCCGGAATATATGGGGAAAGGATATGGAAAAGAATTATTGAAATTCGTGATCGCAGAATTGTCGGCGCAAGGATTTCAAGAAATTTTTTTATATGTGCTGGAAGAAAACAATCGAGCAAGAGTTTTGTATGAACATTGTGGATTTTTGAAGGCAGAAGATGTGATAGAGGAAAAAATTGGCGACAAAAATATCCGGGAAATTCGATATGTTTTGAAATCTGGCTGATTGAAAGAGGCTGCATTCTATGTAGAGATATCGTTTGCTGTTATATGAAGAAATTATAGCGAATATTTTACTTTTGAAGTCCCTTTGCCAGAGCGATGAGGTGATCCAATTGATCGCTATCCAGCTTTTTGGCGATATTATATAATTCATTTGCCTTTGTCGGATCATTTGTTTCTATATCAAAAAAGTCTTTCGGGGTGATTTCAAGATATTCGCAGATATAGAAAATGCCAGAAAGAGACGGCATAGATTTTCCGCTTTCAATATTATTGATATATCCGGGATTTTGCCCCATCGATAAGCTCATGTCGCGAGCTGATACACCTTTTTCTTCTCTGAGCTGCGCAAGACGCATGGAAAAATCTTTTTCTGTCATGATTTTTATCACCACCATTCCATTTTATTGTAACCGATAGGAGACCTTAAAGTATTTGTTTACAGATGTTACTGACATTGTTATGTTGGTCAATAGATGATATAATTGACAGCGGTAATGGTTATAAAACGATATGAGCTGTTTTGTTTGGAATCTTTTCCGTAAAACTCTTTCCGGTTGTATATCTATAGTGTATGATCATATAGTCAGAGACAAGAGGCTATGAAACGGAGGAAATATAATTATGAGAACATGTGTAAGATGCGGAACCGAGATGAAAGAAAACTGTACAATAAAGGTGGAAGGCGCTGGTTACGGCATTGTGATGTCTTCTGACGAGAGTAAACTGTTCAGCGGAAGGATCGGCAAGCCGAAGGTAGCAATCTGTCCGAAGTGCGGCGAAGTCTCCATCTATGTGGAAGATGTAGAGAAGCTGTGATATGTGAGGGTGGCAGCGATGAAGATCGAGATTGAAAAGGATTTCCCGCAGTATTTTAGACCTGCCTATCCGGAAGAATTTGAGCTGTTTTCGCACTTTGAAGTAACGGCGGGCATACCGACCGTTCTCTTTGCTGTAACGACTTGGAAAGAGAACGGAAAACCGAATGTATGCTTTCATTCGTGGAGCTGCTTTCACGGAGATAAAAGCGCATTCTTTGCCGTGATGGGCAACTTATATCAGCATACCCACACCTATGCCAATATCCAAAGAGAAAAAAGCTTTTGCATTAACTTCCTTCCGATAAGCTGCTATGACAATTTGGTAAATACCATTCATCAGAATGAATGGGACGATGACGAATTTGCCGCAGGAGGCTTTACGGTTGCCAATGCCAAAACCATTCACGCGCCTGCGATTAGCGAAGCGTTTCTCACAATGGAATGTACCTTGAAAGAAATACAGGATTTAAGCGGTGCGGGTATTACGGCTATGGTAATCGGACAGGTACAGCACATCTCTGTCGAAGAAGCCTACGCACAAGGGTATGAATTAAGATATGGCAAGGACGGATTTATGCTGCTCGTGCCTGCGCCGCAGGACCTTGTTACCGGAGAGCCGAATCAGTCGGCGATTGCCACTGTGCATATTGAGAAATACGACTGATTTAAGGAGGGACAAAATGGCGGTTTCAAATATAAAAGCGCTTAACAGGACAGCACTACCTATGCGGTCAAGGCAGAAAGCTCTGGAGGAACAAAATGGATAATAAGAAGATCGTAAAATATTTTTATGAAGTGATTGTTTCTGAAAATATGCTTGATAAACTGTCTGAGTATATATCGGAGGACTGTATATTCAGAATGGGAGAAAAAACTACTTTCGTAGGCGTGGACGGAATGAGACAGCACCTGATGGCTTTGAAAAAAACCTATCCTGACTACACAATGAAGATTCTCCGCCAATATGAGGAGGATGACTATGTTATTTCAGAGTATATTATGAGAGGCACTCATAAAAGTGAGTTCGTTGGAATAACGCCCACAAATAAAATTCTGGAAATTACAGGGATTGATATAGATAAGGTTACAAGTGGGAAAATTGCCGAACATAGCGGAGCTGCAAACACCTTTGAAACTTTTTTAGAACATCATTTAATCAGACCTGTATAAAGTATAGCTTGGGACGATTGGAATTAGGGAGAGTGTGAAAATGGCGACTTCAAATATAAAAGCGTTGATTCCGAGCGAGCTTCGCCAAGTATGGGATTTTGTTTTAGACATTGAGAATTACGCTGCTTGGAGAAGTGATCTGTGTAAAACAGAAGTTATAAGCGACAAGCAATTTATCGAATATACCAAAGATGGCTACCCTACGACATTTACAGTGACGCTTATCGAGCCATACAGACGATGGGAATTTGATATGGAAAACAGCAATATGAAAGGTCATTGGATTGGTATTTTCACTGCCAAAGCCGATGAAACAGAGATAGATTTCACGGAGTGCGTGGAAGCAAAGAAATTATTGATGAAGCCCTTTGTGAAGTCGTACCTGAAAAAGCAGCAGATACAATTTGTTGCGGATATAATGAAAAATTATTCTTAAAGAGTCATACATAGAAAGGCGGTTTATTATGAAGAAGTATGAGTATATGACAGTTGATTTAAGCGCAGAGCCATCGTTTAATGTTCATATTAAGCTGGAACGGTATATTGAGAAGCTCAATGAATATGGAAAACAAGGCTGGCGTTTGATTTCCGGAACTGATGACTGGAAGTATTCGATCTTTGAGCGTGAAATTGATGATGAAAAATAACAAACAGGAGGCGTATACTTATGAAAGATATGATTGGATACTGTGGGCTGGACTGCGAAAAATGCGACGCATACCTTGCGACCGTCAATAACGATCAAGCCCTGCGGGAGAAAACGGCAAAATTATGGGCAGAGTTAAATAACGCTCCCATTCTGCCGGAACATATCAACTGTGAGGGCTGTCGTGTGAACGGAGCGAAAACAGTATTTTGTGAGCATATGTGCGAAATCCGGAAATGTGCTTTGAAAAAAGGAGTTTCCACTTGCGGCGACTGTCCGGAATTAGAAACCTGCCCCACTATTGGGGAGATCCTCGAAAATAATCCGTCTGCTTTGGAGAATTTGAAATGATAGAATACATAGAGTAACAAATTAGAATTTACAGGACTCAAGGCTATAAACTAATAAAAATTTCCTTGTCAAAGAATCTTTGTGTTTAAAATAACGGACTGTAAAAGAATGTTTGCTTTTCTGTTTGTAACATTCCACTGATAATGTCCTTAGGAGGTATAACGATGAGTATTGGAAAAACAATATTAAATGTTCGAAAGGAAAAAGGAATGTCACAGGAGGAATTCGGCGGATTATTTCATGTTACAAGACAGACGATATCAAATTGGGAGAATGAAAAAAACTATCCAGATTTGAATACGTTAGTAACTATGAGTGATATGTTTGAAATTTCTCTGGATAAATTATTGAAGGAGGACAAACAAATGGTAAAAACAATAGATAAGGAAAGATTATACGGGAAGTATTATAAACATAAGCAATCCATTATTGATTTTTTTACAGGTGCTGGTACAGGATTAGTGATTTCGTGCTGTATTTCTCCAGATTCTATTAGAAGGACGGTTATACTTTGCATTGGGATTGCGATGTTCTTTATTGGTGGAGTTAAGAAACTTAGATGGGACAAAGATGTTGTTAAGTATCTGGAAAAGCAAGAAAAGGAGCAATAAAGATACAAGCAAATTAAAATTTGAGAGGAAGTGCCAAAAATGACAATTTCAAATATAAAAGACAGTATTGATAGTAATATTCATAAAGTTTGGGAAACTGTTTTAGCAGTTGATAAATATACTCAATGGCGAAGTGATTTAAGTAAAACGGCAGTAATAAATGAAGAACAATTTATTGAATATACCAAAAACGGCTATCCCACCACTTTTACTATCACTGTTGTAGAACCGCATAAGCGCTGGGAATTTGATATGGAAAATAGCAATATGAAAGGACATTGGGTTGGCATTTTCACTTCCATAGACGATAAAACGGAGATTGATTTTACAGAACAGGTAACAGCAAAGAAATTCTATATGAAGCCGTTTGTAAAATCATATTTAAAAAAACAGCAAACACAGTTTGTTATGGATTTAAAAAGAATATTAGAGAAATAAATCCTAAGTTGTAGAGCAGAAAATTGGAATTTGGAGGTTCAAATTATGTGGGAAGAATTAGGAATCAGTGGTGGAACTGCAATCATTATTTTGATTGCATTGTACTTTATTGTGAAATGGGCAGTAAAAAACGGTGTAAAAGAAGCGTATAAGGATATTACTGGAAAGAAAACAGCTGAGGATACTGAAATTGAAATGGCACTCGGACTTGACACTAAAGATAAGTAAATCCGGATTTACGGAGGAGATACAGTGCTTGAAAATATACCTACTCAATCAACTATGACTGAATTGCTCGGACAACCTTTGTTTGAGATCTGGCAAGAGCTGTGTTCGGTGATTGAAGAAAAATACGATATGGAACGGCTATGGAATACAGGCGGTAAGAACTGGACTTATGAATATAAGTACCGCAGAGGCGGCAAAACGCTTTGTAGCCTGTACGCAAGAAGGAATTGCGTTGGTTTTATGATCATTTTTGGAAAAGATGAAAGAGCAAAATTTGAAGATATAAGAGATTCGCTTTCTGACTCCGTTTGCAGACAATATGATGAAGCAACAACTTATCGTGACGGGAAATGGGTGATGTTTAAGCCAACCGATACTTCTGAATTCGATGACTATATGAAGCTGCTGGCTATTAAAAGAAAGCCCAATCGGAAATAGTAATGAGAATATCGGGAGGAAAAAATGAAATTAAAAAACCCTATGCTGGTAGTAACAGATATAGACAGATCAGTTGAATTTTATAAAAAAGTCTTTGGACTTCATATCATTATGGACTTTGGAGCAAATAAGACATTAACAGGCGGTTTAGCCTTACAAACTGTTGAAACATATAAAAATTTTATCGGTACAAATGACATTTCTTTTGGCGGCAACAACTTCGAGATTTATTTTGAGGAAGATGATTTCGATAAGTTTGCCGAGAGGCTGAAGGAATGTGATATTGAATATATCCACCCGATTATGGAACATTCTTGGGGGCAGAGAGTCGTCCGCTTTTATGATCCTGATAAGCATATTATCGAAGTCGGAGAGAATATGAAGGTCGTATGCAAGCGTTTCTTGGATAGTGGAATGACGCCGGAACAGGTTGCAAAGCGAATGAATGTACCTATGAAGTTTATAAATGCTTGTATGCGGTAAGGCTATTTTTAAATGGATAAGGAACGAGTAAGATATGAACTACTCTATAAGAGAAATGCGAAAAGAAGAATATAGTCTGCTCGGTGACTTTTTGTACGAAGCAATTTATATTCCGGATGGTACGGCTGCGCCGCCTAAATCAGTGATAGCTTGTCCCGAATTGCAAGTATATATTGCAGACTTTGGAAACAGCAAACACGATAAGGCTTTGATTGCAGAAGTTGACGGCAATATTGTTGGAGCAATATGGGCAAGAATTATGAACGATTACGGACATATTGATGATAATACTCCATCGCTTGCAATGTCTGTCCTTAAAGCGTACAGGGGTATGGGAATCGGAACTTCATTACTCACGCAAATGATGTCAACGGAAAAAGCTGCCGGTTATGCGAAGCTTTCTTTATCTGTTCAAAAGGACAATTATGCAGTAAAGCTATATCGAAAAGCTGGCTTTATAGCGGTCAAAGAAACGGACGAGGAATACATTATGATCGTCAATCTAAATTCTATTTACAAAACGATCGTATTTGACTATAAAAACGGTTTACCACGACTTTAGTAGAATACATAGATTAGAAAATTTTAATTTCTCAAGGAGGGTTTACAATGAAATGTATAAAATGCCATAACACACTACACACGGAAACTGGCGGATTTTCTATGACCATCAACGGAAAAACTATAAAAGTCATAAACGCACCTGTATTACATTGCAAGAACTGTAATTCGGTAATTATTAGCGATGAAGTAAAAGAAAAGGCAAAAGAATTTTCAAAAGTGTATTTATATCCAGACAATACTCTTGATTACGCAGAATGTGAAGCTGGAACGATGATGTCGGTAATGAATTTACTGTTTTGATGATGACAAAATCCTAAGTTGTTGAACAGGAAGATATATGTGATAACATATTGGACTGATAAGGAGTAAGCAAAATGGCTTTTGATTACAAGAAAGAATACAAGGAATTTTATATGCCGAAGAACAAGCCCGGAATTATAGAGATTCCGAAAATGAACTATATCGCCGTCCGGGGAAAAGGCAATCCCAACGAGGAAAACGGAGAATACAAAAACTCAATCGGCTTGCTGTACGGCATCGCCTTTACCATAAAGATGAGCTACAAGGGGACGCATAAGATCGAGGGTTTCTTTGAATATGTCGTACCGCCCCTTGAAGGACTTTGGTGGCAGGAAAACACAAAGGGACTTGATTACGCCAGAAAAGAAGATATGCATTTTATCTCTATGATCCGGCTGCCGGACTTCGTAACGAAGGAAGATTTTGAGTGGGCAGTTGAAGAAGCAACAAAAAAGAAAAAGCAGGATTTTTCTAAAGTTGAGTTCTTCCCCTATGATGAAGGACTGTGCGTTCAGTGTATGCACATCGGCTCTTATGACGATGAGCCTGCCACCGTTGATTTAATGCACGACTATATGAAAGCAAACGGGTATGAGCTGGATATTACGGACACAAGATACCATCACGAAATCTATCTGAGCGATCCGAGAAAATGTGATGTGAGCAGACTGAAAACAGTTGTGCGCCACCCAATCCGGAAAGCTGAGTAAACGGAGGATATTATGCCTAAAGAAGTCGACCCTAAAGATACTGCACGAGCTACGGCATATGCACTTTGGATGAAAGCACCCAATCCAATGGTAACTTTTTTCAAGACCTTTGATGTGACCAATCTGATAAAGGTCAGCAGAAAAAGAAGCTTGAAATTCAATATGCTGCTCGATTACTGTATCGGCGGAGCTGCTGTAGGGATAAAGGAGTTTTATATCCTTCCGGTCGGCGATAAACTCATACAGTATGACGCAATAGCGGTCAACACTATCGTGAAAAACAAAGAGGGTGAAGTCAGTTCCTGCGATCTTTCCTATGACGCGGATCTGAGCAAATTCAACGAGCAGTACCTGGAGTATACGGCACAGGTTGCAGCGAGCTGTAAGGACAGAGACTTGTCAGAAAACAGTATGGTCATCGGCACGTCCGCCATCACAGATACGGAGATCGACGGAGCTGTCGGCATGAACAGCGGTATTTTCAATAATCCGTTCATCATCTGGGGAAGGTACAGAAAGAAATGGTTTCGGTACTATCTGCCGCTGTCGTTTCAATTCCATCACACGCAGATGGACGGCGCGCACGCGGGCGCGTTTCTGGAAAGGGTACAGATCGAAATTGACAGATTGAAGTAAAAGGAAAAGAGAGGATGTTATGAAAAAAGTATGGATATTAGCAGCGGTAATGATGATAGCGCTTCTGTGCGGCTGTCAGGCAAACGAAGATACGGGAGCGGATTACAGAGATGACTTTTCAAAGGCGCAGGAGATCGCAGTGGTTCCCGCAGGCACATCGGAAGTTACCAAAATCATATCTTCCGGTGAGGATATTGAAGCATTCGTTTCAGGCATGGATATAGAAAGCTGGAAATTGGCGAAGCTGCCAGAGGGAGCAGTGGAAGTCGGAACTTTCGGGCTATCACAAGAAAAAACGATAAAGCTGGGTCAGACCGATACTGACGGGACGCTTTACGATGTAGCCACGATCACATTATATGAAGAGCCTTATATTGCTGTAGAGATCGTCGGGGTGGATATGGATATGATGTTCCAAGTGAGTGAAGGTGCGGCAGATCATTTGAAGGGGTATTTTGAATAACGTTCGGAAATATTTTGCGGCAGATACGCAATTGTTATATATAGTTGACAAATTGCCAATAACAGTTGGTTGATAAAAGATGGGATACATGTAATGCTTGCTTTTATAAAAAACAGAGCAAAGGAGACCAAGCGTAATATTGGAATATATATGATGTGGTATTGCTAAAGATGGGGAGTTATTTCCCCATCTTGTTTTATATTTAAAAAAGCACTTGCAGTTTGCAGAGATGGGCGTATAATGAACCTATCGGAAACAGATTGATTCTGATAGAAACGGAGAGATATAATGAGAAGTAAAAGTATCGATACAATGAAAAAAATCAAAACCTTTGCAGAGGAATATTATATGCTCCATTATCAATCTCCGAGTATGGCACAGATCGCAGAGAATATCGGGATCGCACGAAGTACTGCGTATAAGTATTTGATAGAGATGGATCATAGGGGGATGATTTCTTATGACGGTAAAAAAATCCGTACTGAAATTATAGACCATTCTAATCCGAAAATGATCAGGGCTGCGGTACTGGGAAATATCGCATGCGGACTTCCTAATGTTGCAGAAGAAAATATCGAAGAATATGTGTCGCTTCCGGAGAGTCTGTTTGGCAGGGGAGAATTCTATATCCTGAGAGCAAGAGGAGAATCTATGATCGAAGCCGGGATTGAAGATGGGGATTTAGTTGTAATAAGAAAACAGTCTTATGCAAATGATGGGGATATTATAGTAGCTCTCGTTGAAGAAGAAGCGACATTAAAGAAAATGTATCGAGAAGAAAATGGACGTATCATTCTGCACCCTGAAAACAAGGATATGTCCGATATCGTTGTTGACAACTGTATCATACAGGGAATAGCAGTAAAGGTAATTAAGGATTTGAATTAAGACGGTATGAGAGGTGAAGCGTATGGGAGTGGAATATTATAAAGGCAAACCTATTCCTTTGTTTGAATCAGTAAAGTTTAATAAAGAAATCGGATATGGTTTGTCTGCAAGTGAAGATTGTAAAAGCTATTTGTTATATGAATTCAAAGATCACAACGTTGTACCGCGCCTAAAGATTAATGTAAAAGAAGGAACTGCGCTGGAACTTGAACTTGATAGTGAAGGCAAATTCAATGTTCATATCTTTGATAAGGAAGGTAATGATAAAGGAATTTCGCAACTTCCGATATAAGATAATAATAATTGTCTTTGGGAGGTGAAAGAATGGAGAGAGGGAAATACATCATCACTTGCCCCATATGCGGAAAGCGGCTGTTCAAGAGCCAGTCGCATAATGGATGTATTATAGATGTACAGTGTTCTAAATGTGGGAGCTATTTAAATATCAAGCATGTTGACTGTACACTGAGTGTGTGTGAAACGGTCGCTGAATATAAGGGAAAAGAAAATGAAAAGTAAAACTGAATAATGAGGATAGCAGAAGAACCGGTGAACTGGGCAGGAACCCTTAAGACCGGCGCTGCTATCCGAGAGTTTGTGAATGGTCTGTACTTGACAAAGAATCATTAAGAGCCTGGCAAAACATAAGTGATCCTGATTCAGGATATGTTTTGTCAGGTTTTTTTGTTGCCTTTTTCAGATCGCTTATGTTAGGAGGCTCGGAACGGAGCACCCTGTGAGAAGAAAATGGCAGCCTGACATGGCGAAATATCCGTGATCTCCGATTTCAAACAAGTTGGAACAGTTTGGAATTCGGAGGTCAGGAAATGAAATTTAATTATAATACAGAGAAGAAAAAATATATTAGAAAATGGGAAGTGCTGGAGAAAGAATATGAAACAGCTGGAATGGATAAGAGCTTAATTGAAGAAATGAAACGCTTTGATTGGGAGCTTTTTAAGAAAGAACGGGTTTTCTGCAGACATAATCAGTATCTGGAAGTCAGTTATCCATATAATGAAGGGAAAAGCCCAGAGCAAAATTCTTTGATGTTAAAGTTTATAGAGAAGTTTTCATATGAAGAACGATATTTT
Organism: Zhenpiania hominis; assembly: GCF_014333425.1. Taxonomy (GTDB): domain Bacteria; phylum Bacillota; class Clostridia; order Peptostreptococcales; family Anaerovoracaceae; genus Hominibacterium; species Hominibacterium hominis. The sequence continues at coordinate 478,413 of NZ_JACRYT010000001.1, forward strand.
CAGGACAGTAGGTATGGATGGATCGAGGAAATTGAAAATACGAGCCTGGTAAAGAAAATAAAAAATCTTAATATCTCAGAAATAGAAATACTGACAATGTATGTCTTTGAGGAGAAATCACAGACAGAAATTGCAGAAAAGATGAATCTCACTCAGCCAAGTGTTTCGAGGCGTATTAGAGTGATAAAAAAGAAACTGAAATAAACAATACAAAAAGAGGGGCGGCAGATTGCCGTCCCTTGAAAGATTTTATTCGCAAATATACAGCTTTTCGGCTGATTCACCGTTGGTAAAGTCAAGCTTTCACACCTTCATTTTCGAGAAACTGTGCAACGGTCATGCATTTCGGACGCTCCATATCCAGAGTTAAAAAATCTTTGTCTCCGGTGAGGATAATATCCACATCTGATACGATAGCAGCATTTAAGATCGGCTGATCTTTTGCGTCACGTATCAACTTTTCTGCATGCTCTACCGCAGGAATCAACTCATAGGACATTTCTGTCAACAGTACTTCGGCATCCGGGAGATACTTTGGCGCTTTCCGTTCGAGAATATTCCGTAATTCCGCGATGTTGCGGTCACACAGAACAATTTCGTGATTGTCGGCAATATAGAGTAAAGCCTGTGCCGGTTTGGAATGGGGAAAGACCAAAGCGGAAAACAGGATGTTTGTATCTACCAATATACGCATCTTATCGTTCCTTTCCATACCGTGTTTCGTCTACAAGCGCCTGGATATCATCTTCGCTGGATACGTTCAGTGCCTCAGCAGCTCCGGCAAAAGCGACCTGAGCTTTTCGGATTGCCGCAGCGGAGGCATTGCTGACAACGATCTCTCCATTCTGTTTTTGCAGGAACAGGATTTTATCGCCGGACTTCAGCCCAAGCTGTCGCCTGATTTCTATCGGCACAGTAATTTGACCGTTTGCAGAGATTTTTGCCAGGTTCATACAACTCACCCTTTCTATTCTTTAGAATTCAAGTTTTCTTTATATGTTTATATTATATCCCACGTGCCGGAGAAAGTAAACTCGTTCAACAAAAGAGTTGCTCGTTTATGAACTTTTTTAAATATAGAAATAAATATATGTTGCCTCAATGCATATTTTTAGATTTACAGGTGCCTACCATATAGGAGGAACGATGAAAGCTTATAAGAAGCAGACAAAATAAAACCTCCGATGAACCTTGATAACAGAATACTCAGTCCATCAGATACATTATCTATGGTAATACGATGAGTATAAGCGCCATTTGCGGATACGCCTATTACAAGAACTTGTAAGCGATAAATATTCGGCAATAAACGACAGGCAGCTCCTGTCCTGCGCGATGACCACCATAGAGGATAATGATACTCCCGTCCAGCCACAGCCCTGCAAAGCAGGATCACGCAATGGGGGCGGCTCTGTGAGAACCACAGTTGGGGTGAGAGTCCCGTGGAGCAAGTACGCTGCTTGCCGTTTGATGGATTCCTCACTTCCGGGATGTCGAGGACAAATATGGAAGATATCATATAGAAATGTTTTGCTGGCAGAAGGCATTTACTGCTATTCTGCCGGCTCTTACATAGGAGGTAGGCAGATATGGAAGAGAGAAGTTTTAAAAGAGGAGAGATATATGTAGCGGATCTGAGTCCGTATGTAGGATCGGAGCAGGGAGGAATTCGTCCGGTGATTATATTACAGAATAATTTGGGGAATATATTCAGTCCAACACTGATCGTGGCGCCGCTAACAAGTAAGTATAAGAAGCGTAATCTACCCACCCATTATTTGATAGAGGATGTAGAGGAACTGAAAACAACTTCTCTGGTGCTTTTGGAACAAATAAAGACAATAGATAAACGGAGAATAACCGAGTATATTGGACAAGCATCAAAAGACGATATTAAAAATATTGAAAAAGCATTAACGATCAGCTTGGGATTTGAAATCCCTGTTGAAATCGATGCTCCTTAATCGGGAGCATTTTGTAAAAGATTAAAAAATGAAAATCGCACATTTCACAAAAGAAAAAGAATGCGGTATGTTAAAAGCAGATTCTATATAGAAGGAGTCATCCATGGATATAAAAACCAATAGTCAGTTAATGAGAGTATATGTGTCAAGCGAAGTTAAATTTTACACGATAAGTGATTTAATGAAACTTCTGGGCTGGAGTGAAGCTACCATACAGAAATTATTTAACGATCCGAAATTCCCGGCAGCTAATTTTGGCAGGAATAAAGTGGTGGAGGCTCATGCACTGATCGACTATTTCTCAAGGCGGCACGACAAGCATAAGGAAGTTTACTGGAGATAGGAGATGTTGAAATGGCAAAAGGAAAACCGAAAAAAGGAATAAACGGTGAGGGTACTTTCCGGTATAAAGACAGTGGGAAAATTGAATACAGAATTTCATACAGAGATGAATTCGGATCTATTCGCAGAAAGTCCTTTACAGGTATTGATGAAGATGAATGCGTATATAAGGCTGAAGTGTTTCTGGCTAAGGAGGAAAAACGGCAGCGAGGGATTGACGTAAACGCGACGATACCGGAAATCGTCAAGTATCGTTATGATTTGGATTTACAAAAAAATTATGTTGGCGAGCAAGGATATTCACGAAACATGGGGACCTTGGGAATTATTAAGAGGAATAAAATCGGAAGTATTCCGATTGCTGAGTTGACAGAGCTGCATATAGATATATTTCTTTCTTCAATAACGAATTATTCAAACAGCGTTATAGGAAAGATTTATCAGCAGATGAGGATGGCGTTTGCTATTGCGTTGAAAAAAGGCATAATCGAAGAAAATCTTATGCTTTCTGAAGATTTGAGATGCCCAAAATCAAATAAGAAAGATAAGAAAGTAAGAGGGCTTACCGAGGAAGAGCAGGATAGATTTGTGAAAATGTTAGAAGAATATCGAATTCCAAGAAATAGAAATGATTACAGACTTCAGCTGTTGATAGAATTGTTTAGTGGAATGAGGATGGGAGAAGTTAATGCACTGAGCCCTGATAACATTGATTTCAAAAATAAAATCGTTCATGTCCGGTCTACTGTATCGAGAGGGTTAGAATACAGAGATTTCATAAAAGATGGTACCAAGACTTATACTGGTATTCGTGACATACCGATGAACAAGATGTTGGAAAAATACTTGTTAGAAGCGATGAAGAAAATGAAGAAGAATCCGCATAATCTGGTTTTTTATGATTTTAATAAGAAAAGTATTGTTTCAACGAGTCAGGTAAATTGCTTTTATCGAAGAGTGTGCGAGAAAGCAGATATTGAATATAACGGACAGCATTCTCTCAGGCACACGTTTGCAACACGATGTATAGAAGCGGGAATTCCCCCGGTAGTTTTGAAAAATTGGTTGGGACATAAAAACATCCATATTACCCTTGATACCTATGCAGATGTATTTGACAGAATGAATTTCAACGCAGTTGAAAAATTGGAAGATTACATCGGGACTTTTGAAGCTGGGAATAGGGAAGCAGTTATTTAGTTATTGGGAAATCATTATATATGATATTCCGGATTTTATAATACGATTAAAGAAGATCTAATTGTAAAGCTTAAAGCCTGAGGCTTAAACGGTAAGAGGTTAATTGGAGACAGAATAGGGGACGAGTGGAAAGTAAAAGCCTGAAACTAAGTAATATCAAAGGGTATAGAGCTTTCGCAATCCCGTCATCTCCACCACTAGAACGTTGAAATTTCAACGTTCTTTTCTTTTGGGGATGGAAGTTGACGTAAAATTGACGTAAAAAATGTTTTCAGGCTTTCGTATCTTGATAAAATAAATTAATTCGTTTTGCGTCTTCGTGTTCTGTTTTTTCCAGAATGTGCATGTGGGTTCGCAGGTGTGTTAAGAATCGTGAATATTTCCAAGAGAAATTTTAGTTTTGCTTTTGTGTCGAATGACCTGGGGCCACCGGTGGCGGGGAAGTTCCCCGCTATTTTCATATAGGAAGTTTTTTGGTGTAGGAAAGAAAGACATTGAATATGAAAAATAGTGAAAAAATAATGTAACTAAGTCAAAAAAGGTTATAATAGAATTAGCTATAAAATACAGAGTAACGAAGGATATGTAAAAATGATAAAGGTTACATTGACCAACGAAATACTGAAAAGAATCACTGCTATTAATGAGAATCGGTTCTCTCTTAGCAAGATCTGTATGCCTGCAGTAACAAGGAACAGATTGAGAAAGAACTCAAAGAAAAAAAGTTCTTATGCATCAAACCGGATTGAGGGAAATCCGCTTACTGAAAATCAGGCAAGCGAGGTTATTGAAAGAGATCCTCACAGACACTTCCTGAAACCGGAGCAAGAAATCCGCAATTATTTCCTGGCGCTGAATATGCTTGAAAAAATGGCAGAGCAGAGGAAAGCTTTCTCTTTGGAAATGATACTTAAGGTTCAGGCAGTAGTGGAGAAGGGTGCTTCAAAGGAAAAAATCGGACTGCGAGGACCGATGCCTCCTGGAACTCTTTTTGCAGTATATGATTCAGATACAGGTGCTGCTGCGTACATTCCACCTGAATACTCAGATATACCGAAGCTGCTTGATGAGCTGGTGGAATATGTGAATACAACGGATGATCACCCGTTAATAATAGCGGGCATAGTGCATTATCAGATTGTTACGATACATCCTTTTGAAGATGGAAATGGAAGAACGGCCAGACTGCTTTCGGGGTATCTTCTCGACTACTACGGATACGGATTCAATGGTATAGGGTCACTTGAAGAGTATTTTGCGTACGATTCGGACGAGTATTACGCTTCCCTTCAGATGGGCCTGCCGCCTCTGTATTATTCGGGCAGAGATAATCCGCCGCATCCGGAGATATGGATCAACTATTTTCTCAGAATGGTGGAACTGTATTCATCAAAGGTATGCGAACTATCAGAGAACGCAGGGCGGGATGAACTTGCCGTCAGCCTGTCGCATCTTAGTGTAAAAGAAAGAAATCTGCTGGCATTCCTTCTTGAGAATAGGATATATTCTTTCACTCCGATAGAAATAAGCAGGCAGATAGGAGTAACGAACAAGACCGTAATCAACAGATGTGCTGCTCTTACCGCTAACGGATTCCTTATTCCGAATCTTGTGAAGGAAAGAATCCGCTCATATGATGTAAGCGACTTTGCAAAAGCAGGCGAAGAGTACATTGTTCGGAAATAGAACAATGTACATGAAAACTGGAATTTGAAAACCATAAAATTATGAGTGATTATTGCTCTCCGTAGGTTATCAATAAAATCCTCCAAAAGCCTTGAAAATAAAGGATTTATCGCAATGTGTTCGCCTTATCTCTTTATATGATTTCACACAAGTTTACTCTTTCCCTGATTGCTCATAAGGGCAAATTCAAGGGCAAGAAAATCTGATAACAAGATATAACGATAACAAGATATAACAGAGTGTGGCAATCGGAGAACTGTGACATATGTGCGAATATATTATAACGGAGGATTTTTTAATGGACAAGTATATTTATGATGCAAGCAATGGTTTATGGTATGAGTTGCAGGGGGATTATTATATTCCTTGCCTTACTTTACCAGCCGAAAAAGAAAACAAACCTATCAGTTTGTGGGGGCAGCGACACAAACACTACTTACAGGAACATAAACGGACGGTTTATATTTCGCTGCTCACAAGCGGCAAATTGAATAATTACCTTGCCGACATTGACGAACAAGCAACGGAAATGATGTTTCGATTGGTTGAGCAAATGGCTGACAAGGAGGGCGTGACCGAACAACTTAAAGTAGAAAACCCGATGTTGTGGGTTGGTCGAATGAATGAGATACAGGCAAGAGCACGAGAAATTGTATATGCCGATATTATCTATAAGTAAAAAATGTAATATATAGAATATTAAAATTGTGGCAGTCAAAAATTAAAACTTTGCCTGCCACAATTATGATTCGATGTGTTCTCTTTCATAATGAATTTAATTTACGGTATCGCACTGCATCTACTAATTTGGAGTTCGATTAGAACAGGAAAAGATTATATTGATTGCTCTCTATGCGAGATTAAAACCGATTATACAGGAGGAAATTGAATGAGCAATATTATTCAAATCAATAATCTTAATAAAAGTTTTGGAAGTGTAAACGCTGTTCAGAATTTGAGTTTTCGTGTGAAAAAAGGAGAGTTGTTTGCCTTTCTTGGTATCAATGGGGCAGGAAAATCAACTACAATCAATATTATGTGTGGACAACTGTCGAAAGACAGTGGAAGCGTTTTTATTGATAAACACGATTTAGATAAGGATATGGACTATATTAAGCGTGAACTGGGCGTAGTTTTTCAATCATCTGTCTTGGATTCTGCCCTTTCTGTTTATGATAATTTGGAAAGTCGTGCCGCTTTATATGGCATTACTGGAATGGAGTTTAAGAAACGACTTGAGGAACTGGCGAAAATATTAGATTTTGAAAATTTATTGAAACGCACCGTTGGTAAATTATCAGGAGGACAACGCCGAAGAATTGATATTGCAAGGGCTTTGTTTCATAAGCCTAAAATTCTTATTCTTGATGAGCCGACAACAGGGCTTGATCCGCAGACACGCCGACTTATTTGGAATGTTATATCAAGTTTTCGCAAAGATGAAAATATGACTGTATTTTTAACTACGCACTATATGGAAGAAGCTGCGGAAGCTGATTATGTTGTAATCATTGATGATGGAAAAATATCCGCAGAGGGTACTCCGCTTGAATTAAAAAATATTTATACTGGGGATTACATCACAATTTATGATGTAGATGAAAAGGATATTAAAGCACTTGATGTGGAATATGAGCAAATCCGAAACGGTTATCGCCTTTCTGTACCGAATACAAAGGCTGCAACTGAATTGATTATTCGTATTCATCGTAGAGCCGCAACACTTTTTCATACCTGAAATCGATGCCTCTGTCATGCAATACTTCCGCTATCAGCGGCTCTGATTTCGACCGTACCATGAGCCCGAATGTCGTCCTGTGTATCAGTTCATCATCACGAAACTTCATGCCTCCCGCTTTCTTTTTACTTCTTTTCTCATCAGTGCTGTTTATGCTGCGATAGGTCTTCCCCAGCAGCGGCATTATGCAGTCCGGCGAGTAGCCGCGGTATTTCTGCAGCGTACGCTCCTGCGCTCTGATGTTCTCAGACAATATTTTCAGAGCCGCCGCCGCGAAATGTCTGTCCCTGATCGCCGTCACCAGTTCTCTGTTTTCTATATCTATATATTCCTGCTTTACAGATCCCGACTGCATTCTGTAATAGTAAAGGAAGCCGGGGCTATAATGGTGGCAGGCGGGCGGAAAATCGCTTGTCGGAGAGGGGGGCTGTCATGCCGAGACCTAAGAAATGCAGAAGGATATGTGCGCCGGGCAGATGGGCGTTGCCCGGACTACAGGACAGGCCGTATACAACAGCGCGAGAAAAAAGCTGGCGGAAGCGCTGATAAACGTACGCTGCCTTATAATAAAGGGTGAAAATTACGAGATCTGTCCAAGAGCCGGAGAGTGTGCCTGCAAGCAGGGATGTGGCTTTGGCTGCGGTAAAGGCGGCAGCGATGCAGACGGCTGATATGAAGAAAACAGCCTAATGTCTTTACCGGCATTGTATGGACATAAAAGGGGACTGCGCATTAACGGGTTATGTGTTAATGATCAGTCCCCTGTGTTATAATATGCACTTGTTTATCTCATCTTTTTCTTTCTTCCGAAAAGAGCTGCTGCTGCGGCGCCAAGAGCCGCAAAGCCTGCCAATCCCGCCCAGAGAGCGATATCGATGTCATCGCCTGTCGGTGCGGAGCCGCTGCCGCTGTCATTGTCACCGTCGCCGCTACCGCCGCCCGGCAAAGCTTCTTTGATCTCAAAGGCTTTGACTGCTTCAAGTCCCGTATAGTTTTTGCTGCTTGTTACCGCTGCTTTCACATACCATGTCCCGGCGTCTGTAGGGACGGTATCGGTATATTCGCCGTCTTTACTGTCGCTGTATGCGAATGAAACATCTCCGAATTTCGCAGCGGCTGTCGGAGCATTTGCTCCGTCTCCCTGTCTCCAGCCTTTGATGGAAAGCTCCTGCGTCCATTCGTTTGCCGCCTGACTGATGGTAAACGGCAATCCGGCATCAGCGCCCTTGTAGTTATCGTCATCTTCCACACTTGCAATAACAAGATACTCTCCTGCGTCTGTCGGTGCAGAAGAAATTTTCTCATAGCCATCCGGCAGGTTATCTTCCTTTCCGTCATCCTCTTTCTTCTTACACCATGTGAATGAAACGTCTCCTGTGCTTCCTTCCTTAGCTATTTCAGGAGCTTCGACAGCCTTGCCGTCGTATTCCTTATTAAGACTTTCGGTTGCGATCTCGAGAGTACTGTATGCCTTGTCAACGTATACTGTCAGATTGCGTTCCACATATTTACCGGTTTTGTTATATCCATCCACATTACTAAAATCATATTCTTCGGTATAAGACGAAACATCAAAATGAGCGGGATATTTTTGTTCTCCTACAGAGACAGGAGTATTTTCATCTTTCCATGTCCAGTCAACCGGCAATTCGATGTCCGACAGCTTGTCTTCGTAAACGGCAGTCAGGTCAGTAGGCGGGTCTATAATGAAGGTTGCAGCAGGCAGTGTGAAATCTATATTTCCATATGGTATCCCGCTGATCTTAAAGCCATAATCGGTTTCAGTTACCGTCAATCCTTTCAGCTTGATTGATTCGTTAAGCTCTTTAATATAATCCTCAGGCAGAGAATATCCTTCATTTACGGTTACGGTAATTTCATCTATATGGTTGTTTAAATTTACTGGTTGGCTTCCGTTATTTGAAGATATTGCAAGCCCAGTGCCTGCAGAAATCTTTACATTATATCCGGGTCCTTGTGCAGCCCTCATGGCATATGTGATCCGATTATCCGTATCCGTTTTTTCCAGCCAAACCTCGCAGGCATTAAAGTTGTCCGCATTCATGCCCATTTTTTTCATATCTTCCGCAGTAATCGTTACCTCGTCCTCTCCTGCAGTGACTTGTTTCGCATAGGCTCCCTCGCTGTCCTGCACTACCAGATATGTACCTGGTAGTGCGTTGGTTATAGTCACTTCTTTTCCATCATTGGACACCTTTGCCATCCACCTGTCAGTGGAAGAAAGATAACGCAGCGTAAAAGCTCCGTCTCCGTTTCCATTTGCGTTAGCAAATGTCATCTCGCCTTCTTTCGTCGCTGCAGGTGCGGCAGATGCAAATGTAACGGTCGACAGACTTAATTTAAAGGCAGGCTTCACATAATGGCCTGCAGCGTCCCAGACTTCTTCAAATGTAGTCCTGGGAGAAGGAGAAGCATCATATTCCAAAGCCATCCACCCGCCATAAGGAGCACGAAACCACCAATTAATTGAGCCTAAATACTTATTACCAAAATGAGAGGTATGACCGGTAAAAACAGGCAGTCCGCCGGACAGGTCATCCATACTGTTTTCTCCTACAGTTATTTTGGCATTAGGGTCGTCTTTAAAGAATACCGTATCATTAGGAGTTACATAAGGTGCATACAGATAGTCTCTTGTATAATATGGCTCCTCGTTTAGGCAATCCCAGGTATAGATGGTCGAACGTCTCATCATAAGTTTTTCGCCCTTTGTGAAAATATTATTGCCTTCAAATTCTTCCTGCAGCTTTTCCCTTACCAGGCTGCGACCGTAATGGCATGAGTTGACCTCTTCCGGAGCTCCATATGGGTAAACGCATCCCCACTCTTCATCATACTCTACAGGGGGATATCCTCCCGTCGCGAAATTCTGATTATATAACATAACATAGTCGTAAAGCAGTGTTAAACTGTCAGGGCTCTGACTTCCCGCTATCCACCAGTTACGATCTCCGCGGCTTCCAAAGTATACCTTTGCAGAAGATGTATCGCCGGCAGTATTAAACGTCTTCAGATCTTCAACAGTTGCAAACAGGGTTTTATCCAGCTTTTCCGATTCATCCGGCGTATCTGTCCCGCAGACTTCCGTGCTCAGTTGCGGTAGCGTTATCGCTGCCATGATCACAGCTATCAGAACTGCCATGATTCGTTTTCCCGTGTGTTTTCGCATCATTGGGAAGCCCTCCTCTCATTTCCCGATATATATATTATATTTATATCAGAAAAGTCTGTCTCTAACATCGCCCGTTTGCGGGGGTGAAATGGGTAATAAAAAGCCGAATTTTGCTGCGGATGTGTGGGATGCATCTTTGAAAAACGCTTAGCGCTCGCAGTATACAGGCTTCCGGGTATGTTCGCTGTTGCGAACAGTCGGAAGAGCGGTTTTTCTCGCATGTTTTGAGAAATCATGGAAAATCGATCGAACCGGTGAACACTGGAAGAGGGGATAATATTTACGCATACAGGGCATTTGTGAGCTGGTATAAGTAAATTGTAATAGTGAAGTGACTTTTGTAAAATAATGTTAAGCGAAAGGAATGAATGTTATGATTTACTGTGAACCGGAATTAAAAGAACATATCATAAATCTACATATCCAGGATGGACGTACATATCAAAGCCTATCTGACGAATTCGGATTTTCTACAGATGTCATAAGAAGATGGGTGAAAAAGTACAGGCAAAATGCAAAGGAAGATGCAGAGCGTGCAAAACAGATAGCAGATATGGAAGAGCTCAGGCTACTGCAAAAAGAAGTCGAGGAATTGAGGAAGGAAAATGATTTCTTAAAAAAAGCATATGAATAGTGAATTGGGGCTGAGATCTGTGACACGTAAAGCAAGATATCGTTATCGCAAAGGAGCGGAAGCATATGCGGTTTTTGATAATCTGCTTGAGCGTGATTTTAGTGCAAAAGAAAGGAACGAGAAGTGGTGCATAGACTTCACATATCTTTTTCTTGCAAACAGGAGCAAACGGTACAACTGTACGATCATAGACCTTTATGACAGACTGCCTGACTAACCAAGAAATCAAAGAGCCCTCACAAGGCCATAAAACCGGTGAGGGCTGAGTTGCTTTGTCCTAAAGTCAAGAACCCATAGAAATGAGCTCTTGACTTTCATTTTTGTTTAAATTATATTGTGTGTATCAATCGAGGATAGCTGGTTCTGGCGAACCTTACATCTCAAATTACCATAGAAGGATAATTTACAGAAATTATTTCACACACTCGAAAAATGAGTATGGCTTTCATTCTTATCAAAAGGAATATCAAATTGTTTTTCAAAGATAAGGGAATGTTCTTTACCTCTTTGATAACGCCTGCTATATTGCTTGTACTCTATGTAACTTTTCTTGGGAATGTGTATCGGGATAGTTTTACATCTAATTTACCTAATTCATTAAAACTATCAGAAAGTATAATAGAGGGACTGGTAGGCGGTCAACTTATCTCCTCTATTCTTGCTGTTTCGTGTGTAACGGTTGCTTTTTGTTCTAATTTTTTAATGGTGCAAGATAAAGCAAATGGTACGATAAGAGATTTAAGAATATCTCCTGTGAAGTCAGCTACACTTTCGCTGAGTTATTATGTTGCAACCTTGCTTTCAACACTTATTATTTGCTTTGCTGCAACGGGTATCTGTCTTACTTATGTGGCTATTGTCGGTTGGTATATGTCACTCGCAGATATATTCTTTTTGTTTCTTGATATTCTACTTCTTGTTTTGTTTGGAACAGCATTATCTTCGATTATTAATTTTTTCTTATCAACACAAGGACAAATTTCAGCGGTAGGCACAATCATCAGTGCGGGATATGGTTTCATTTGTGGTGCATATATGCCTATTTCTTCATTTGGAGAAGGGCTGCAAAAAATAATATCATTTTTGCCAGGCACTTATGGTACATCACTTATCCGAAATCATACAATGCAAGGGGCGCTTGCCGAAATGCAAAATCAAGGTATTCCAACAGAGGTTATTGAAAAACTAAAAGATTCTCTTGATTGCAATCTTTATTTTTTCGGAAGTCAAGTAAATATTGGAACGATGTATATGATACTTGGTATCACTATTTTGGTATTGATTGGAATTTATATTTTGTTAAACAAATCAAAAAAATATAACTGTTAATTTAGTAGCTGCAAATGATTATGTAATCCGCCGCTATGGGTAAAACCATAACGGCGGTTTTTCAATGCCTATCGGCTATCTCTGTCAATGGATTTTTTACGCTGTCTTTGCGGTGGGTTCTGCTTGTTGCGTTCCTGTATCTCTCGCAGATGTTTTAACACACTCTGCTTTTCGGGCGGTCTATGCTGTTCTTTAGCGGCGGCTGTCGGTTTCCTGCTGACTTGGTATTCCCACTCAGCAAGTTCACGGTTGTACTGTTCCACAACGCTTTCCATTTCTCGGAAAGTCCTCATAAAAACTTGTACATCGGGATAACCGTCCTCTTTGAGTGTATCGGGGATTTTATCCAACCTGTCGGCAATCTCCGCTTCGGCTTCTTTGATTTTTACCTCCAACGCTTTTCGTTCTTTGCCTTTGAAAAGCCCCTTTGTATCGGCAAGCTGCTGTTTCAACTGCGGCAGAACTTTGTCCTGCAAGTTTTTGATTTTTACCGCTTTGTCCTGTACTTTTATCATCAGGTTTCTCATATGGCGGAACTCTGCCATATCAATATCAAGCGTAGGCTTAGGCGGCATATCCTTTTCTCGGATAAGGTTTTGCAGAAAGTCTTTTGCCTTTTCCACAATTCCACGGAACAGATTGGGCAGCCAGCCTTTGCTTTTGATAGACTGACTTGCTTTTTCGTGTATCTCGGTCTGCTTGACTTCTAAAATTTTTGCTTCGGAAATACCCGATATGAGTGCCATATCCGCTGTCCTGTTCCATTCCTGCCTTGCGGTGTTGTCCGCTTCAATCTCTGCGGCTTTGGGATTGTTCTTTCCGATTTTTTTGGTGGGAAGATAAACGCTGTTCTTATCAAATACCTTTAACTGCTGTTCAGGATCAGCAATATGGCGATTGATAAGGTCGGTATAAACCTCTTTCACTTCCCGAAGAAAAGGCTCGCTTTTGAATTTATCATCTTTCACGGTAAAGAGGTGGCTTTCGTAAATCTCGCCTTTTTTTATGACGGTGCAGCCTTTTCGTATCTGTCCGTTCTCCCCTGTGATTTCTTTCTTGGTGCGTACCCTTTTGCCTGTTTCATCATAGAACACGCTGCGTGTGGCTATCTTGATGTCAGGCTCAGGAAGCAGTTTTCTTTCGCTGAAGATAAGGTGGATATGATAGTTTGTTTTGCGTTTGTTGTGGTGGAGGGCTGACACGCACTCCACGCCATACCGCCTGCGGAACTCCTCCGTAAAATCTTCAAGGACTTCCTGCGGCTCATATCTTGTATAAATTTCGGGCAGGGCGATAATCAATTCCCTTGCTTCAATACATTTGCCCTCTGTACCGCTTCGCTTAAATTCCTGCTGGCTTTCCCTTGCAAGGTTACTCCAAAATTCATTGTCGGCGGTGCGGTAGGTGGCATAGAGATTTTCCTGTCTTGCGTGGCTTGTGATATAGGATATTCTTCCCTTGACATTGTGTAGCTTCGACATCTGTATAAATGAATGTCTTGCCATATACTCCTTCCTCCCGTGACGGGCATACTCTTTTTGCAACCGAGAAATCGGTTGCCGCTGTTTCGGCGGCGTAAGCAGACGGACAGCGGAGAAAACAGCAGGCTGTTTTCTTCTGTATCATAGCGGCGGTGCATTGTCCGAAGCTGTGATACATAGCCCCCTGCAAGGGCGAAATACCCAGAGTACAAATCGAAGATTTGTGCGAGGGGTGTATTTCGCTCTCAAACGCCGAGGGCTTAGAGAATGGTTATTCTACTTTTCGGACATCGTTTTCATTGAGCAGGTTTCTTCCCTGATTGACGCTCATAAATCGCTCTAAAGTATCCCTGCGGATAATCGCTTTTCTGCCGACTTTAAGGACGGGAAGCTTGCCCCAGTCTACCAACTTACGCATTGTATTTCTTCCGATACCCGTACATTCTGCTGCTTCTTCTATGGTTAAACCCATTTTGATGTTGCTCATTTTATCAATCTCCTTTCAAAATACGCATTTTGCAACTATGTATATGCTATTATACTTATTTCGCTATCTGTTGTCAACTTGTTTTGCAACTTATTAAGAAATATTTTTGTGTTTTATTAAAATTATGGTTGCAAAATAGGTCTTACCATGCTATACTATCAGCAATAGGAGGTGAAAACCTTGAAAAAAGAAATCACATTCACCGCAAAACAGGTCGGTGAACGAGTTAAAGAACGCCGAACAGAATTAAACTTAACAATGCCAGAACTTGGTAAGCGTATCGGGGTAAACAAATCCACCATTCAGAGATATGAAGCGGACGGAGTAGACCCGAAACGCACAATGATTATCAACGGGCTGGCAGAAGCACTCCTGACCACTCCCGAATGGCTGACAGGACTTTCCGAAGATAAGGAATATGACAGCCGCACTTTATGTGCAAGGGATATGGAGGAACATATCAAAAAATATCTTGATACGGTTTCTTCTGTGGTAAAGGGAGAACCGCACCAACGGCTGCTCACGACATTCCTCGGAAAGATGATTGACCTCTATACGGTTATGACTTATCACTTTGCAGACGCTATGGCTGAGGTTGACCGTGTAGCGGAGGACGAGGGCTTAAAGCAGTCCTTACGCCGCTATGCGATTGAGTCAGGGGCGATTATGGAGAGAGTTTACCGTAAAGAAATGGAAATTCCTATCGAGGATATGAAACAGTTTTTAGATGGGATTTTACATATCTACGATGAGGGACGCACCGCTGTAAAGATTGGCGACCTGTTCGGGATAGCGACAGCAGCCGAAGAAAGGGTTGCTGAAAAAGAAAAATTCCGTGGCTCTTTGACAAGTGAAAACGATGATTGACACTCATCGGCATAAGTAACATTATTACTTTACGCACACCATATGTCACAGTCCCGATTGCCACGGATAGGAAGGGGAAATTTATCTATGGCAAAAGGTTCTGTAAGAAAAAAAGGTAAAAAGTGGTACGCACGCTTCTACATCGAAGATGAAAGCGGCAGAAAAGTACAAAAAGAGTTTGTGGGAACAGAAAGCAAGTCGGAAACAGAAGCCCTGCTCAGAAAGGCAATCGCTGACTATGAGGAAAAGAAATTCGTTGCGAAGTCTGAAAACATCACGGTTGGTATGCTGCTCGATCTGTGGGTGGAGGAAGAACTGAAACCCGGCAATCTCAGCAATGGAACGGTAATGTCTTATCAAGGAACGGTCAACCGTATCAAACAGCACCCGATAGGAAACCGAAAGCTGAAAACCGTAACCGCCGACCATTTACAGGCGTATATAGACTTTCTCAGCTTTGGAGGTACAAATCCTGACGGCACAACCGCAAAGGCACTCAGCAAAGGGTATCTCCGATTGTTTTCGGCTGTTTTACAAGGGGCGTTCCGTTTTGCAGTATTCCCGAAAAGGCTGATAACCTTTAACCCGATGCAGTATGTGGTATGGCGAGGAAAGAAAGAAGAATACGAACTGTTCTCGGACGAGGACGGAGAAACAACTTCCACACCAACGCTCAGCTACGAACAGTATCAGAGGTTAGAGGACTTTCTGAAAAAGAAAAACAATCCTGCACTTCTGCCTATACAGATAGCCTATTATACAGGCTTGCGTATTGGAGAGGTATGTGGTCTGACTTGGCAGGACATCAACCTTGAGGAACAATACCTGACAGTACGCCGCAGTATGCGTTACAACGGGGCAAGGCACAGAACAGAAATAGGGGCAACAAAGCGTAAAAAAATCCGTACCGTGGACTTTTGCGATACGCTTGCCGCAATCCTGAAAGCTGCGAAAGCAGAACAGCATAAAAACCGTTTCCGATACGGGGAACTGTATAGCCTTAATTACTATTTGGAGGTTAAAGAAAAAGACCGCACCTATTATGAGGTTTACAGTCTGCCGAGGTCGGAGGAGGTCCCAGCAGGGTACAAGGAACTATCCTTTGTCTGCCTTAGACCTGACGGAGCATTTGAAGCACCGAGTACGGTGGGGATTATGTGCAGGAACTTCTCGGACACGCTGATGTCAGTACCACAATGAACATTTACGCTCACGCTACAAGGGAAGCGAAGCGTACTTCCGCAAGACTGCTGGATAAGGTAATCGGCGGAGAATAAAAAATTTCCCTTGTTTCGGCTCATAAGGGCAAAAACAAGGGAAAATACATAAGGTTTGAACATTTAATAGGCGATATGCCTTGAAAATACAGGGTTTATAGAGGATTGAATAGATAAACTGGAATTTGTCGAGATAATAGAGAAATCTAAAGGCACAAGAAAGGCTGAAATAGCATATATGAAAGCTCCCGAATAAAGGCACATTGAGTCTGGGCGGGAGCTTTTCATAAACATAGCTTTATATGAATATCGATTTTTCATGCAGCCGATAGGTGCATAGGTATATATGCACAGCAATTACAACAAACATCAAATCAGCCAAGCCGGTACATACCAGTTTTTACTATCTACAGGCAATAAATCGTTTGCCATGCAAACCACACTTCCTGTTCCAATCTCAACTTTCAGGGATTCTAATCCGCGGAAGTTTTCTTCATGGGTTATGGGGTCCAAAACCTTGAAATTCTTAATGGCCGTCTTTCCCGGCGATGCCGATTTTGTAATCTCGATCGGAGACAGTACACCGTTTTGGTAAATCAGCAGATCGATTTCTTTCTTATCTTTATCCCTATAATAGAAAACAGGAGGCTCTTTTCCGGCGTTCAGATAACTCTTATAGATTTCGGAGAATACATAACTCTCAAAGAATGCGCCGGACATTGCGCCTTTTTCCAGAGCTTCGGGGGTTCCCCACTTCAGCAGATATGCAGCCAGGCCAGTATCCAGAAAATGAAGCAGCGGCATTTTTACAGCACGTTTGAGCGCATTGTTGTGATATGGTTGTACAAGAGCAATAATATGGGATGATACAAGAATTGAGAGCCATTTTTTTGCTGTTGGAGCAGAAATGCCGGTTGCGCCTGCTAGTTCCTCATAGACAACCGGTGTTGATGTATGAGCAGCAACCACCGTCATAAAATTGTAAAACTGCATTTGATCTGCAACCTGTGCAAGATCCCGGATATCACGCTGCAGGTAGGTATCTACATATGAGCGGTAATAAGTTTCCAGATCCATATTCTTATCTGCGTAAAGCTCAGGCATGGAGCCTTTAAAGATTCTGTTATAGATTTCATTTAAGTCTTTTCTGCTTCTTACAGATAAACGGCCCATGAGATGTGTAGCATCCGTCTGAAAAGGCTCACTTGGCTCTTGGTATATCTCGGCATCGGATAGTCCAAGCAGATTCACAATCCCGACCCGGCCCGCCAGACTTTCACTTACATTCTTCATAAGGCGGAAAACCTGTGAGCCTGTAATCCAGAAATCCCCTTTCTTTTTAGATTGGTCTACACTCATTTTTATATATGGTAACAGTTCTGTTGCATACTGTATTTCATCAATCAGAACCGGTGGTGAATATCTTTGTAAAAACAACGCCGGATCTCGTTTTGCTAAAAATCTTACGTCGGGATCATCTAAAGTGACATACTTTCGTTCTACTCCCTCATTTTTCTGTTCCTCTGCTAGTTTTTGCAGCAATGTCGTTTTTCCGACCTGTCTGGGACCGGTTAACAACAGCACCGGGAACATTTTGGAAACCCGTGCAATCGTTTCTTCTGAGGCTCTTTTTATATATGCCATGACAGACTCCTTTCGATTATATTATACTCAGATATTTTAAAAATATTCGTCTAAACTAAAATGCAATTTTATTATAACCAAACATATAATACCGATCAAGACAAAATCCGTCCAAACAAAAACATCATTTTAGTTTGGACGGACTATTTACAAACGAACTATTTCTGCAATCCTTTTGCCAGGGCGATGAGATGATCCAGCTGTTCGCTGTCCAGCTTTTTCGCGATGTTGTATAGCTCAGTTGCCTTGGTGGGATTGCTTGTTTCTACATCAAAAAAATCTTTCGGGGTGATGTCGAGATATTCGCAAATATAAAAAATTCCTGAAAGGGAGGGCATGGATTTTCCGCTTTCAATGTTGTTGATATACCCGGGGTTCTGTCCCATTGATAAGCTCATGTCGCGGGCCGATACGCCCTTTTCTTCTCGGAGCTGCGCCAGACGCAGAGAGAAATCTTTTTCTGTCATATCCATTCTCACCATCCTTTTGTCTTATTGTAACCCATACCATGTCTTAAAATATTTGTTTACAGACGTTAACCAGGTTGTGATAAAGGTTAATAGATGATATAATTGACAACGATAATGGTTTAAAAATGATATACATTTTTTACGGATCATTTGTGTAAAAAACACTTTTCATCTTTATTGTTATCATGTAATATCAACGTAGAACGAAAAAAGAGATAAGGAGATGGTTATGGAATTTGTGATCGAGCATTTGTCCAAAAGCTTTGAAAAAAAGGAAGTCCTGAAAGATATCAGTTTTACCTTTGAGGAAGGGAAGATCTACGGGCTTCTCGGCAGAAACGGAGCAGGGAAGACCACGTTGTTCAATTGCCTGAATCGGGATCTTAAGATGGATAACGGCAGCTTCTGCATAGTGGACGATAGTGGCGGCAGGCGCGAAGTGGCTGCGGAGGACATCGGATATGTACTGTCCACTCCGACGGTTCCCGAGTTTCTCACCGGCCGTGAATTTTTAAAGTTTTTCATAGATATCAATGAAAAAACGATCGCGGCCCAGAAAGGTATTGATGAATACTTTGATTACGTGAGCATTGAACCGGAAGACAGGGACAAGCTGCTTAAGGACTATTCTCACGGTATGAAAAATAAAATGCAGATGCTAATCAATATCATCGCGCAGCCGAATATCCTGCTCCTTGATGAGCCTCTGACCTCCCTCGACGTCGTTGTGGCGGAAGAAATGAAGCAGCTTTTGCGTTCTCTGAAACAAAAGCGTATTACGATATTTTCCACCCATATCATGGATCTGGCCCTCGATCTGTGTGATGAGATCGTTCTGCTGAATCATGGGGTACTGGAAGTTGTGGAGAAAACGGATCTGGACAGAAAAGAATTCAAGGATAAGATCCTTGAGTCGTTAAGGGAGGAGGACCATGAATAGAACTTTGAGAATCTCCTTTTCCCTGAAAAATACATACCGGGTAAACGGAATCCTGTTTTCATTAAAGCAGATCCCTATTTTAAGAAATCTGTTGCCGACTGCGCTTTACAAAGTAAGAGGACTGAAAATATTTGCCAACATACTGTCTGTGTTGTGGGAGATCGTTTCTGCGTTTATCGGGAAATTTCTTTATCTTATAATCATGATTTTCGGCGCGGGGATGCTGTATAAGGATTTGCCTGCTGATCAGGTGATCCTTCATATTCTGCTGCCTCTTACGGTGATCGGATGCTTTGCGAATACAAAGCTTTTCAATCCCACGAAGGATAAGTACTACGCGATATTCCTTATGAAAATGGATGCCAGAGAATATACGCTGGTCAATTATCTGTATGCCATCGGCAAAGTGATCATTGGATTTATGCCCCTTATGATCCTGCTGGGACGGTACAGAGACTTTCCTTTCTGGTTATGCGTGCTGCTTCCATTTTGTATAGCCGGCATGAAGCTGTTTGTCGCTGCTGTTTCGCTCTGGGATTATGAAAGGAGAGGATTCGGATATAACGAAAACAAGCTCGGCAAGTATATATGGGGATGCATGGCTGTACTTCTGGCGGCTGCCTATGCTTTGCCGATCTTTGGACTGGTTTTGCCAACGCCTGTTTCCATAAGTATCTTTCTGCTTTGTATTCCTCTGGGAATCGTCGGTATGATTAAGGTGCTGACATTTCACGATTATCGCGGGATTAATCAGGAGCTGCTGTCAGGGCTGACAAATCAGATGGATTCCGCGGCCAAAACAAAGGTTGCAAAACAGACCAGCGAGAAGAAAATATCCGCCGATACTTCCATCACCAGCAATCGCAGGGGCTTTGAATTTTTGAATGACCTGTTTATAAAAAGGCATAAGAAGATACTCTGGAACTCAACGAAGAAGATCTCCTATATCTGCACGTTTATCATCGCGGGAATCCTGATGGTGACATTTCTGAAGCCTGAAATAAAACCCGCGATCAACGCAATGATCCTGACATGGCTTCCATACTTCGTGTTTATCATGTATGGGATCAATCGCGGCACGAATTTTACACAGGCCCTTTTCATGAACTGCGATCACAGCCTGCTGACCTATTCGTTTTACAAACGGCCGGATCTCGTGCTGCGGCTTTTCCGGATCCGGCTGCGCGAAATTATGAAGATCAACGCGGTACCCGCCCTGGTAATAGGAGGAGGGCTGGCGCTGCTCTTATTCGTGACCGGAGGAACCGGCGATCCGCTGAATTATGTCGTGCTGATTGTATCTGTCCTTTGCATGAGCGCATTCTTTTCCATCCACTACCTGATGATCTACTACCTGCTTCAGCCATATAACGCGGGTACGGAAATGAAGAGTGGTACATACCGGCTTGTGCTGATTGCGACCTATGGGGTATGTTTCGCCCTGATGCAGGTTCGCATGCCTATTTTGATATTCGGAATGATAACGATCCTTTTCTGCGTCCTTTACAGTATTGTCGCAAGCATCCTGGTCTATCGTTTCGCGCCGAAGACGTTCCGAATCCGGGCATAAATGGGTGGCGTTTTACGGCTAAAAGAAAAATCTGGGAGGATAGAAACGATGAATGAAAGGATTGGATTTTGCGGGTTGGATTGTGAAAAATGCGACGCGTATATCGCGACGGTCAATGACGATCAGGCCTTGCGTGAGAAAACAGCGAAATTATGGGCGGAGTTAAATAAGGCGCCCATTTTACCGGAACATATCAACTGTGAAGGCTGCCGTACAGACGGCGTTAAGACTGTATTCTGCGACAGTATGTGCGGGATTCGCAAGTGCGCGCTGGAAAAAGGCGTCGCCACCTGCGGCGATTGTCCTGAATTAGAAACGTGCTCAACAGTCGGAACCATTATCGAGCAGAACCCTTCTGTGATGGAAAATCTGAAGGGATAAATACAGGCGCCAAAAAACGTGTCCAAAATCGAATTTATTTATAAATTGGACATTTTTTAAGAGGGTGACAGAAAATGGAACGTAGGTCGCGGCAATATTCTTTTGCGCAGTATGGCTAAGAAATCTTTAGGAATACAGATGAAAGGATTCAATGGAGGTTGCCATGAACAAAGTTTTTATTCACGGTTCAGGACATAAGGCGACAAGCTGGGAGGAAACGATTGCTCATATGAAAAAAAGCAGGGATATACAATGCCCGGAGTTATCGTCACTTCTCAAGGGGAAAGAGACAAGCTATATAAATTTATATACTTCGTTTGTAGAATATTGCGGCAAACTTGATGGCCCCTTGCATTTATGCGGGATTTCCCTGGGTGGCATTCTGGGATTGAATTATGCTTTGGACTTCCCGGAAAATGTAGGGTCATTGGTTTTGATTGGAACCCCTCACAAAATACCCAAAGTGATCTTTGCGATTCAAAATAGGATGTTTAAGCTCCTGCCTGAATCTGTTTTTGAAAATATGGCATTTAATAAGCGGGATACGTTTGTGTTGGGAAATTCCATGAAAAACCTGGATTTCAGCCGCGGCGCGCAGAATATGGAATGTCCCGCGCTAATCATTTGTGGAAAGAAAGATAAGGCAAATATAAAATCGGCCTATTACTTTTCGCAAAACATGAAAACCGCGAAATTGGAAATCATCGAGAATACGGGTCATGTCGTAAACGAAGAAAACCCGAAAGCTTTAGCGGAGGTACTCGATCAATATTACGACGAAATTCTTTCCTCTTGACAATATTTTTTTTGTGAACTATAATATAACAGTGATATATAACGGTGTTATAAGGAGGGCACATATCATAAACGAAAAGTTAACAACCTTAGAACGCATCCATCAAGCGGCAAAAGCGGAGTTTCTGGAAAAGGGTTATAAGGGCGCCTCGTTGAGAAATATTGTAAAATCAGTAGGCATGACTACCGGAGCCTTTTATGGTTATTACAAAAGTAAGGAGGAATTATTCGAGGCGCTGGTAGGCGAACATTACCAATATATCCTTACCTGCTTTAAGAAGGCGCAGCAGCAATTTGCCGAACTTCCACACGAACAGCAGCCGGAAGTTATGAGCGAAATATCGGGGATTTGCATGTACGATATGCTCCACTATGCCTATGCCCACCTGGAAGAATGCAAACTCATTCTCTGCTGCTCGGAAGGGACAAAATTTTCCGGCCTTATTGATGAAATGGTAGAGATCGAGATGGCGGCAACCCACGCTTATCAGCAGGTTCTGCGAGAACTTGGAAGACCTTCGCCAAAGATTGATCCTACGCTGGAACATATCCTGATTACTGGCATGTTTCATACGTTCTTTGAACTGGTAATTCATGAAATGCCGCTGAGTAACGCGGAAAATTATGTAAAGGAAATGCGTGCCTTTTATACAGCCGGATGGATGAAGATTATGGGGCAATAATGCCCTGTAATTTTTGAACGATAGTTAGCGAAAACTAACTAAAATTGCGCAAGATGATATCTATGAGTGATCGGTATCATCAACCGATGGAAAAGGGGGAATCTTTTTTGAAAAAACAATCAAACCTGTCACGCCTGCTCCAGATTGCGGGCAGTCACAAATACCTGATTTATGCTTCGTGGGTACTTTCAGCAATCAGCGCTTTCATCGCTTTGGTGCCCTTTTATTACATCTGGAAAGTGATTCAAGAAGTATTGGAAGTCGCGCCGGATTTTAGCCGTGCGCAGAATCTGACCCATAATGGCTGGATGGCAGTGCTGTTTGCGGTTATCGCCGTACTTGTGTACATAGCGGGACTGATGTGTTCCCACAAGGGAGCTTTTCGCATTGCAACGAACTTACGACTACAGACCATGGAGCATATTGTTAAGCTGCCGCTTGGGTTTGCGGAAAGCTTTGGCAGCGGCAGACTGCGTAAAATTGTCAACGAATCCAGCGCTGCCACCGAAACTTATCTCGCCCATCAACTTCCCGATCGGGCTAACGCGCTCGCTACGCCCTGCGGACTGTTGGTGCTGCTGCTGGTATTCGACTGGCGGCTCGGCCTTCTGAGCCTTATTCCGGTGGCGCTTGGGTTTTTGATCATGATGACAATGACCGGACAGCGGATGCAGGAGAAAATGAAAGAGTACCAAAATGCGCTGGATGATATGTCCAACGAGGCAGTGGAATATGTTCGGGGCATCCCGGTAGTCAAAACCTTTGGTCAGACGATCTTTTCCTTTAAAAAATTTAAAGGTTCGATTGACCGTTATAAAGTATGGGTAATTGCCTATACCAAACAGCTTCGAACGCCGATGATGTGCTATACGGCAGCCATTAACGGGGTTTTCGCGGCACTGATCGCGGGAGGTCTGTTATTTACGCAAAACGGCGCAACAACAGAATTTCTGCTGGATCTGATTTTCTATATTATCATTACGCCAATTATTTCTGTCACGCTGACGCGAATCATGTTCCAAAGTGAAAATGCCATGATTGTAAATGATGCATTGCAGAGGATCGACAGTGTTTTGACTTTGAAACCGCTGGGAGAGACAAAATATCCAAAGCATCCGAAAGACGCTTCGGTAGAGCTGCAAAAAATCCGTTTCAGCTATGATGGACAAACGGAAGTGTTGAAAGGCATTTCTCTTGCTGTACCGCAAGGACAGACTATAGCCTTTGTCGGGCCCTCCGGCGGTGGAAAAACGACGCTCGCCAATTTGATCTCCCGTTTTTTCGACCCTCAGAGCGGTACCGTCAGGATCGGCGGAGTTAATGTAAAAGAAATTGCCAAAGAGGAACTGATGAATACGGTTTCTTTTGTGTTCCAAAACAGCCGCCTTATTAAGGCTTCTATTTTGGAAAATGTACGTATGGGAAAACCCGACGCAACCCGGGAAGAAGTTCTTGCCGCGCTTCACAATGCTCAGTGTGATGATATTCTTGCAAAACTGCCTCGGGGCGTGGATACCGTAATTGGCGCAAAGGGCATCTACCTATCCGGCGGCGAGCAGCAGAGAATTGCCATCGCTCGTGTCATGTTGAAAAACGCGCCCATCATTATTTTAGATGAGGCGACTGCTTTTGCCGATCCGGATAATGAAACGCGTATGCAGGCCGCTTTTTCAAAGCTCTCTGAAGGGAAGACGGTCATTATGATCGCCCATCGGCTTTCTACTGTAGTAGGCGCGGATAAAATCTATGTTATTTGTGATGGACAGATTACCGAGAGCGGTACCAGCGGAGAACTGCTGAAGCAAGACGGAATGTTCAAGCGGATGTGGCAGAACTATCAGACTTCCGTTCAATGGAAGGTTGCAAAGGAGGTATAATAAATGCTAAAATGGCTGCAAAAACGATATGCTTTATCAGAACAGGGAGCAAAAGACTTGGTCAAAGGCTGCCTGGCCTGCGTCCTTCAGAATCTCTCCTTTATGTTTCCGGTGGGACTGCTCTATTTTTTAGTAGGCGACCTGATGAGTGGCGGCGTTTCCAATGAAAAAGTCGCCTATTACGTCATCGGCTGCGCAATATGTATCGGGTTTATTCTGTTTACCACTTACATCCAGTATAACGCCACCTACTTTGCCACTTATACAGAAAGCGGCGTAAGGCGCATCACGCTGGCAGAACGGCTGCGAAAAATTCCCTTGTCCTTTTTTGGCAAAAAGGATCTGGCTGACCTGACCAGTACGATTATGGCAGACTGCACATTTTTGGAACAGAGTTTTTCTCACTTTATCCCAGAGCTGGCGGGATCGATTATCTCCACGGTTCTGATCTCTGTCAGTCTGCTTATTTTTGACTGGCGCATGGCATTGGCGGCGCTTTGGGTCATGCCGATAGCGTTTGCCATTGTAGGGTTTTCTGCCAGGGTACAGGAAAAACTCAATCAAAAAGCCATGGATGTCAAAATGTCCTGTGCCGATGGAATTCAGGAGTGTATCGAAACGGTACGGGATTTGAAAGCAAATAATGCCGAAAAGAAATACCTGAACGGTTTGGAAAAGAAAATCCGCGCAGTGGAACATCGCTCGATTCTCAATGAATTTGGACTGGCGGCCTTTGTAGTTTCCGCGTCATTAGTGCTGAAATTAGGGATCGCTACGGTCGCGCTGGTCGGCTCCATCTTGCTGATTCAGGGAAGTCTGGATGTAAGAACCTTCTTCTTATTTTTATTGGTCGTATCACGCCTTTATGATCCACTGCAGGGCGCGCTTCAAAATCTGGCGGCAGTGATTAGCACGCGCACTAATATCGCCCGCATGAATGAAATCCTCGATCACCCCATCCAGCAAGGCGATAACAGACTTTCTAACGAAGGCTATGATATTGTCTTTGACCATGTGGAGTTTGCCTACAATACCGGAGAAACGGTTTTGAAAGATGTCTCTTTTACCGCGAAGCAGGGGGAAGTCACAGCTTTGGTGGGGCCGTCCGGCGGCGGCAAAACAACTGTTTCCCGGCTGGCGGCAAGATTTTGGGATGTCAGCCGCGGCAGGATCACTGTGGGAGGTATGGATATTTCCAAAACAGACCCGGAAGCGCTGTTATCTTTGTTTTCCATCGTATTTCAGGATGTAACCCTGTTTGACAACACTATTCTGGAAAATATTCGAATCGGGAACAAAGAGGCTGACGATGAGCAGGTGATGGCGGCGGCAAAGCTCGCGAATGTAGACGAGTTCGCTGAAAAACTGCCGGATGGGTGGAATACCAATATCGGGGAAAACGGATGCGAGCTTTCAGGTGGAGAGCGGCAGCGCGTTTCTATCGCCCGGGCTTTCCTGAAAAATGCGCCGATTATTCTTTTGGATGAAGCAACCGCTTCGCTGGATGTAGAAAATGAAACACTGATTCAGACAGCGCTCTCCCGCCTGATTGCGGATAAGACTGTGCTGGTGATTGCCCATCGAATGCGTACGGTGGCCGGCGCGGACAAGATCGTGGTGCTCTCGGAAGGCACCGTAGCGGAAGAGGGCGCGCCGGAGGAGCTAAAAGAGAAAAACGGTCTCTACGCCCATATGGTGAAATTACAGGAAGAAAGCCAGAATTGGAGATTCGTGTAAATAAAAAAGAAGCACCGCAAGCGCTTTGATGTCGGATGACCCCCAGCCCACGCCCGAGACGTTAAATGCATCTGCTTTTACTAGCAATATAGCAGAAGCTTTCTTGAAAAGCAACAGCCTAAAAGAAAGACGAGAGAAATAATCAGAAAATCATAAATTGGGTCATATTGTGATTGTTCAGATGGGGCAGTGGAAAAATGAAAGAAAAACCCTCGGTATCAAGCGTCATCTCAGGCATTGCCAGACAACTCATACTTGTCCGCCGATAGGCTTTCTACTAATAATTTACTTGGATCATCAGTAAAAATCAATAGTTCAGCTCGAAAAAATGTCAGATTTTTTCCCAGACAACGGGCTGCAATTGCCCGTGTGGGGAGTTAAATCTGACCTTGTAAATACATTCTATATTAAAATAAGAATCAAGTAAATAAAAAAAGCGCCACAACTGCTGAACATGCCGAAAGACCCGCAGCCTACGTCCAAGACGCCTGATGTATCCGCTTTTACTTAATAATATAACTGAGATATCGGTAAAAAGCAACACTGAAATTGATACGTCGCATTCTTCTTTCATAGCGCTATAGGGACGGTAAATAGCAGGAGACCGACCTAAAGATGGTCGGTCTCCATATATAATATGCCTATATTTTCATCAGTCATCAATTCCAAGTTCCGGAGGTTCCTCCTTCAGACCTTTTGTCAGAACAAGCAGATAGATAATTCCGATTACTACCCACGCGCATCCCAGGATGATGGCGATTCTGTCCAAATGTACCAGCAGATACAGACAGAACAAGGTGCCGATGATAGGGAAAACCAGGTACATAAAGAAGCCTTTGGTGGAACGCTCTTTTTTTCTTATGAAATAATGCGAGATAACCGCAATGTTAACAAAACAGAATCCGATGAGTCCTCCGAAGTTGATATACGCTGTAGCGGAAGTAACATCCAGAAAGATAGCGAACAGCGCGATGATTCCCGTCAGAAGGATGGCGTTTATAGGTGTTTTCGTTTTTCCCAGTCTTCCGAAAAGTTTTTTCGGCAGGACACCGTCTCTTCCCATGGCATACAAGAGCCGGGCGCCGCTTGCCTGTGCCGACAGACCTGCCGCGAACTGACCGGCGATGGTTCCGATAAGGAAGATGCCGCCGAAAACAGATGGAGCGACCTGGCGCGCGATGTCGTAAGCCGCGTTGTCAGGATTCGGATAATCGAAGGACGGATGCACCAGATGCGTAAAGTAAGTTACGATAAGGAAGATTCCGCCGCATACAAGCAGGGTCAGTATAATCGATCTCGGGATATTCTTTTCCGGATCAATGGTATCTTCTGTGAACGTCGTCAGCGCGTCAAATCCCAGGAAGCAGTAGCAGGCTGCGGCTGCTCCGGCTACCATATAGCTGAAATCTACATCCGGATTGTAGAAGGGTGAAAAGGAAGCCAGTGTGCCTTCACCCATTCCTTCGGTTATCGCTTTGATGGTGAAAATCAGGAACGCGATGATAATGATCACCTGGATGGAAACCATCACGAAATTAATTTTGCTTCCCACTTCAACACCTACAATATTGATAAGAGATGTAATTACAATGAAGCCTACCAGCCATACCCATTCCGGAACGGCGGGAACAGCGGCGCTGAAATAAGACGCGCCGATTAGCCAGATGGCCATGGGAAAGAATACATAACCCAGCAGAACAATCCATCCGGCGATAACGCCCAGTTTGGAGTTAATGGCTTTCCTGGTGTAAGTGTAAGCGGAACCCGCGGCAGGGTATGCCTTTGCCATATGACCGTAGCTTAGCGCAGTAAACAGCATGGCAATGATGGTAAGGCAGATGGAACCTGATTCAACGCCGTGAGAACTTGTGGCAATGACACCATATATCGTGTAAGCGATCATCGGCGTCAGGAAAGCTACACCAAAGATGACCAGATGATGCAGCTTCATGGTACGTTTTAGAGTATCGTCTTTCATTTAAATCCCCTTCTTCCTTTGTTCATAGTATTATTATTTTAGAAAGCAGTTTAGAGGAACTGCTTATAAATATCTGGTCTGTAATCCGGCTCGCCGGTGATTTCTTTATTGATAAACAGGCGTCTTTCCGCCAGGGAAAGATCGATGGTTTCCATCAGGATTCCTTCCTGCACATTGTCTTTGTTTCCCGCGTAATAATGGAGGTTGGTTTCGTAAAACGGTGTGATTTTCGGTCCGATGACGCAGCTTCCGCCTCCAAAATAGTTTACCTTATCCATACCGCAAAGGTTTGCGCTGACAACGTAGATGGTATTGCAGAGAACCCCGTATTCCAATGTCGGCGCATAGTAGTCAATGAATGCCTGGCGGCTTCCTTCTTTCGGAATTTCCTCCACGACAGCGGTAGGGTTCAGATACAGCCTGCTGCCCTGGCTGCAGTAATATCTCTGAAGTTCCGGGAACTGGTAGGTGTCAAAGCAGATGCCGACGGAAATCGGTCCCCAGGGAGTGTCGAACATGAATGGTTTGCTTCCTTTGGCGCACCAGATGCTTTCTGTTTCAAAAGGATGCATCTTCTGATAGGCTCCGATTACACCGTCCGGGCCGATTGCTACCGCGGAATTATAAAGTGTCGCGTCCGGAGTATCCTCCAGTTTTTCCGCCATACCAAAAACAACGTAGATTCCGTATTCTTTCGTGACCTCCGCAATCGCCCGGCAGGACGGCCCGCTGATCTGTTCCGCTGTCCGAATCTTTTCTTCCTGAGAGATGTTGTCATCTACATAGTAGTCATACCCAAAAAGACACATTTCCGGAAATAACACCAGATCCGCGCCGCGCTTTGCCGCGGCTTCGGCGAATCCGCACATTCTGGAAAGATTGCTGTCTTTATCCGCCGCGTCAACTCTGAAATTAACCGCGGCTACTGTAATAATGTCTTTCATGCTTTTCATTTTCTCCTTTTCTTTTCTATTTATTATTAAAATAATTACCCCTTGTCATTCCTGTTTTTCATCCGGCCTATTTGCCGGTGCAAGTGGCCTTGCATATAAACTCAATTCGCG
This sequence comes from Zhenpiania hominis, assembly GCF_014333425.1. Taxonomy (GTDB): domain Bacteria; phylum Bacillota; class Clostridia; order Peptostreptococcales; family Anaerovoracaceae; genus Hominibacterium; species Hominibacterium hominis. The sequence continues at coordinate 507,690 of NZ_JACRYT010000001.1, forward strand.
ATTTGGTATCCGACTTCTCCAGAATTTTAGAAACATGCTTTTTAACCGTTGAAATTGTGATACATTTTTCTTCCGCGATCTGTTCATTGGAATAACCTTTGAGAATCATAGAGGCAATATCCTGCTCCGCATTGGTAAGCGCGAACTTATGCGTGATATTTTCAAATAGAAACGCGTAATTGGAAGCTCGCAGTTCAATGTGGGGCTGGAATACCCTGCAGATTTCCATTTCCCTCTCTGTAAAATCGATGTCCTTTTCATTGCGGAACAGATCCAGAGAACCGATACAAAACCCTCTGTTTTCCAGATTCCATCGGAAATTGGTGTCTAGAGAAATTTTTGTATTAGCGGGAGTCACATAGTCAATAAAGTATTCGGTTTCTTTTCGCTGATTGATATCGAATGCCTCGGTACTTTTAATAACAACCTCTTTATTGGGCATCATTTTTTCCACAACATCGTCGATATTGCAATAGTAGCGTTCATAGTCAATCAGTTCTTTTTCGCTGAATCCCTGTCCAAGATAATCTTTGACAATGTCAGACGCGGAAAGATCATAAAAATAAATACAGGCTTTTTCATAAGGAACCAGTCTTTCAATATCGAGCAGAAATGTATTTAAAGCCTTTAAAATATCATTTTCACTGTTCATCCGCAAGATGATTTCGTTAATTTTTTGCCAATCCTTTGCATACAGTTCTTGACTCATATCTACCCCTTTCAATATTGTTTGACTTTTTTGTTAACAATTATACTATCGAAACCTGGTATAATCTATGGGTCCCAGGTACCATTTTTTTGAGAAAGAATAGAAAATATCGCAGGGAATCGCGCGGAGCGTTTGTAAGGAAGGGTATCTGTTGTATAATTGAAGGTATAAAAACAGGAGCGCATTTGAATCAAATGAAAAACAACAAGAACAACAATTTGCTTATGGGAAGTCTGTGCGCTCTGGGATGTGAAACTCTATACGGGCTAAGTTACAGTTTCACAAAGCAGGCTACAGCAGGGGCGACCGTACTATCGCTGCTTGGATGGGGATTTTTCCTCCTTTATTGGCGTTTCGACTATTGTTTCCATCCTGACCGGAGTGATTGTCTTAAAGGAAGCTGTTTCCGTTTTTCAGCTTTTAGGCGCGGCAGTTATTATCGCCGGGGTATATACCGCGAATTCCAGAACGAATGTACAGGAGCTGTGACCCGGAAGGCGGCAGGTCGTATCCTCTATTCGTGAAAAGCATGGTAAACAATAATTTCTAAGTATTAGACATTGAAAACGATTTGAACCTATAATGAAGTCGAAATAAAAGATTGTTTACCGGGGAGGAAAACCGATGAAGAAAAAAGCCGTATGGATGATTGCGCTTGTATTGCTTTTTACTCTGGCGGCCTGCGGAGCGGCAGAGGATCCACAGAGGAATGAAAGCGGAACGGAAGAAACGGGTGTTTCAAGTAGCCAGGCTTCACGGGAAGAGAGCGGAAGGCATGTAAAAATGACGATTGGAAGTCAGGAAATACAAATCCTTTTGTCCGATACGCCTGCCGCTGACAGCCTATACGAAATGCTTCCGCTGGAACTGGAGTTCAGCGACTATAACCAGACAGAAAAAATCGCCTATCCGCCGGACGAACTGGACACAGAGGGAGAAAACTTTGGCGTAGAACCTTCTGTCGGCGATGTGTGTCTGTATGAACCGTGGGGGGATGTCTGTATTTTTTATGAAGATTTCAGTTACTCCGAGGATCTTGTCTATCTGGGGAAGGTGGAATCCGGAATGGAGGCGCTGGCGGCTCAAAACGGAGATTTTGCAGCAAGGATTGAACCCGATGAGGAACAGGAATGAGGAAGGGGAGGTACACAATGAATATTTTAGTAATCGAAAGCAGTCCGCATAAACATGGATCGTCCAATCTTCTGGCGGATCAGTTTATAAAAGGAGCAAAAGAAAGCGGGCATCAGGTGACGGTTTTTGACGCGGCCCGCGCGGATCTTCATCCGTGTCTCGGCTGTGATTTCTGCGGTATGAACGGTCCGTGCAGCCAGAAAGATGACGGAGAAAAATTGAAGAAACAAATTTTGGACGCGGATATGATGGTATTGGTAACGCCTCTGTATTATTTCGGCGTCTGCGCGCAGCTGAAAACCGTAATCGATCGATTCTACAGTTTCACCGGAAAGCTGGACTCCAAAGGCATGAAAACTGCTTTGATTGTGGCGGCGTGGGACAGTAACGAGTGGACAATGACGGAAGTGGAATCCTATTACGATACGCTTTGCCGTTATATGAATTTTAAGAATCAGGGAAAAATTTTAGGAACCGGCTGCGGGAACGTTCCGATGACGCAGCGTACGGGCTTCCCTCGGCAGGCGTATGAACTGGGACGTTCTCTTTAAGAAGGAGGGAAAGAAATTGAAGTATACAAAACTGGGAAATTCGGAATTGAATGTATCGCGTATTTGTATGGGCTGTATGGGCTTTGGTGACGCGTCCAGAGGACAGCACAGCTGGACCATTGACGAGGGACACACGCGTGAAATTGTAAAAAGAGGGCTGGAGTTGGGAATCAATTTTTTCGATACGGCCATCGGTTATCAGAACGGAACCAGCGAACAGTATCTGGGCCGGGCGCTTGCGGATTTCGCCAAAAGAGAAGAAGTCGCGGTTGCTACGAAGTTTTTGCCCAGAACCAACGAAGAAATCGAAGCGGGCATCACAGGACAGCAGCATATCGAGCGGATGCTGGACAAGAGCCTTGAAAATCTGGGAATGGATTACGTGGATCTGTATATCTATCATATGTGGGATTACAGGACGCCGGTTTATGATATTCTGGAAGGATTAAACAATGCCGTGAAAGCGGGAAAAGCGCGATATATCGGCATCTCCAACTGCTTCGCCTGGCAGCTTGCCAAGGCCAACGCTCTGGCGGAAAAAGAAGGTTTCGCCAGGTTCGTATCTGTGCAGGGACACTATAATTTGATTTTCAGAGAAGAAGAGCGGGAAATGGCGCCTTACTGCGCGGAAGAAAACATTGCCATGACGCCTTACAGCGCGCTGGCAGGAGGAAGGCTGTCAAAGCATCCGGGTGAGACTTCAAAGCGACTTGAAGAGGACAGCTACGCAAAGCTGAAGTATGACTCCACCGCTGGCCAGGATCGCCTTATTATAGAGCGGGTGGCGGAACTGGCGGAAAAGCGTGGAGTGACCATGACGGAAATCTCCCTGGCATGGCTTTTGACAAAGGTTACGGCACCGATCGTGGGAGCTACAAAGATGCGCCATGTGGAAGGCGCGGCAAGATCCACGGAATTGGTGCTTGACAACAGCGAGATTGCTTATCTTGAGGAACCCTATGTTCCCCATAAGTTGGTTGGTGTGATGGCTCAGAATACACAGGCGGCAGCAGCTGACACACATGTATGGTCCGTGGGGGATCAAAAGCGATAGAAGGGGCATATGAGGAAAGGAGACGGAACATGAAACGAAAAAACGCGGCAGCGCTTCTTTCTCTGGCAGCTGCGCTGATGCTTCTGCTGGCAGGCTGCGGGCAGAACGAAACGTCCGTCCAGACGCAGACAAACGAATCATACAGTACGGATAATGACAGCGCGCCGGCCGTATATATGACAGAGGACGTCAGCCCCCAGGGACTGATGGCGGTTTACGAGGCGATGGAGGCTTCCCCCGGGGAAAATCCCGCTATAAAGCTTTCTACCGGTGAGCCGGGCAGCAACTATCTTCGTACGGATCTGATCGGATCCTTTGTCCAGTCCTTTGAAAACCCGACCATCGTAGAGTGCAACACGGCCTATGGGGGTTCCAGAGCCAGCACCGCCATGCACTATCAGGTTGCGGAGGACCATGGATATACAGAGATTGCCGATGTGGATATTATGGATGAAAACGGCTCTATGACGCTGCCGGTTAGAGGTGGAGATAATCTGACAGAAAACTATGTAGGAGCCAATTTCGCTAATTATGATTACTATATTGTGCTGTCCCACTTTAAAGGGCACTCCATGGCAGGCTACGGAGGGGCTATCAAAAATATCTCCATCGGAATCGCTTCCAGTGAAGGCAAGGAACATATTCACAGCGGCGGAACCGGAGGCAGCATGTGGGATGGCGACCAGGACGCTTTTCTGGAATCGATGGCAGAGGCGGGAAAGTCGGTTGTGGATTATCTGGACGGAAATATACTTTACATCAATGTGATGAACCGCCTATCCGTAGACTGTGATTGTGACGGCAGTCCGGCAGAGCCGGATATGCACGATATCGGAATTCTTGCTTCCTTTGACCCGGTAGCGGTGGATCAGGCCTGCGTTGATCTGGTATACGAAGCGGAGGACGGAGATTCTTTGGTTGAGCGCGTTGAGTCGAGAAACGGACTTCATACGCTGGAGCAGGCAGAGAAGATCGGGCTGGGAAGCCGCAGCTACAATCTGGTGAATGTGAATGACTGAGATTTTGCAGCATGAAGCGATTTATCTCTGGTATTATTTTTCCCTTCAGCTGGAACAGATTTTAGGATTCTGGATTCTGGGAATGGTTCTGGGATCCGCAATCTCTGTTTTCCTGAAAGATTCCATCCACCGTGGAGTGCGTCTCCTGGGAGGACAGAAAATCGGCGTCTTGGGAATCGGCGCGGCAAGCGCTCTGGGAATCGCCTCTCCCCTGTGTATGTATGGAACCATCCCCATTGCGGCGTCTTTTTCCAGGAGCGGCGTGGAGGACGATTGGCTGGCGGCCTTTATGATGAGTTCGATTCTTCTCAATCCTCAGCTGATTATTTACAGCGCGGCACTTGGTCCGGAGGCGCTTTCCGTAAGACTTATTTCCTGCTTTGTGTGCGGATGCGCGGCAGGAGTTTTGGTGCGCGCCGGTTACCGTGGCAAATCCTTTTTTAACTTCACCGGTTTTGATGAACCGCAGAGCCGGGATACGGATCCCAATAGGTTATTTCGTTTTCTGAAGAATCTGGGGAGAAATGTCAAAGCCACAGGAGTGTATTTCCTGATCGGCATTTTTCTTTCCGCCCTCTTTCAGAGGTATGTGCCCGCGGAAGCTATGGTATCACTGTTCGGCGGAGATGAGGCTTTTGGTGTGTTGATGGCGGCAACCATCGGAGTGCCTCTTTACGTCTGCGGAGGCGGGACGATTCCCCTTCTTCAGGCATGGCTTTATGATGGAATGAGTATGGGAAGCGCGGCGGCGTTTATGATTACCGGACCGGCGACAAAAATTACGAATCTGGGGGCGGTGAAGATCGTGCTTGGCTTAAAGCGGTTCCTGCTGTATCTTGCCTATGTAATGACTGCTTCTCTCATAACAGGATTGATTGTAAATCAAATTGTTTATTGAATGTGAAAAAAGACCTGACAGCGTGATTTGCGTCAGGTCTTTTCTTACTGATATAAAAACAGAATCTACTTCCAATATTCGGTGCCGCTTACTCCGATATCAGCGGCCTTAAACTCAAGCGATTCACCGGATTTTTTCTTTTTCGTGTAATCTTTGAGCGCTTTAAATGCCGTATTCCCCAGGATAATGCAGACTGGCACGTTGATCAGCGCCATACATCCCATAAGAACGTCCGCCGTATCCCACGCAAGTCCCGCGCTGAACTGGGCGCCTACAAAGATGATGATAACCGCCAAAAGCCGATAACAGAACATGAAGGGCTTATTGTTAAGAGCGTTTTTATACAGATAGCTGATATTCATTTCCGCGTAAAAATAGTTGCCGACTACTGTAGTATAGGCGAACAGAGCCAGAGCCGCTGTAATGAAATATCCTCCAAACGCGCCGAAGTTGACTCCCAGCGATTCCTGGATATATAATCCGCTCATAGCGTTGCCGGAAGCGTCCAAGTATCCGGAAGGATCCAGTCCCGCGCACAGTACCATAAAGGCGGTGGAAGAACAAATGAGCAGCGTATCAATGAATACGGAAAGCATCTGTACAAGCCCCTGCTTAACCGGATGAGATACATCAGCGGACGCCGCGGCGTTCGGAGCCGAACCGATACCTGCCTCGTTGGAATAAAGCCCCCGCTTAATACCGTTCATAATCGCCGCACCGAAGACACCTCCCGCTACAGAAGAAAAGTTGAAGGCACCGGTAAAAATACTGGCGATCACGGATGGGAAAGAGCCGATGTTTAAAATGATCATTAAGAGCGCAACCGCGATGTAGGCAACTGCCATGATGGGAACGATCACCTGCGTAGCCTTGGAGATTCTTTTCCCGCCGCCGAAGATTACAACCGCTGAAAGGATGGCTACTACCGCACCGATATAAAGGGTCGCGTTGTCTGACGGTACATATGCCTTGACAAAGTCCGTCAGGTTAAAAGAGGCAAGAGCGTTAAAGCCGCCCATATAGGTGAGGATCAGAAAAACCGCGAAGACGCCGCCCAGGGCGGGAGCCTTGAGCGCCTGTTTGATGTAATAGGCTGGTCCACCGTAGGAACCGTCCGATCCCTTTTTCTTATAGATCTGAGCCAGCGTTGACTCTACAAACGCCGAAGCGCCGCCGAGAAGCGCAATGAGCCACATCCAGAAAACCGCGCCCGGTCCGCCCATAATGATCGCGCCGGTAACACCTACGATATTGCCTGTGCCGACCCTTGACGCGGTGGATACCATAAGGGCCTGAAAGGAAGAAATCGAGTCTTTGTCCTTTTTCGGCTCCGCGATGACCCGGATCGATTCTCTTAGCAGCCGGATCTGGACAAACTTTGTCCGGAATGAAAAGTATATGCCTGCCGCGATCAATAGTACAATTAGGATGTAGCTGTACATATACCCACTGATACTGCTGATGATATTTGCTATGAAATCCATATCATACACTCCTTATTTTGTAAATAGATTGCTGATATATTCTATATGGATATCAGGTGAAAATCAAGTGAAATCTTTTCAGAGGGCATCAGGCGCGAACATATCTGGGTTTTTTAAAGCTAGATGGCGAATGTCATACAAATTTTACCATATTTTAGCGACTTAGAGGGTGCAAGGACTAAAAAACGCAGCTATTCTCCAAGTCTTTTCGATTTGTTCGCATATTGTGCCACCTGGTCGAAGAATTTGCCAGTTTGTTCGCGTTACGTTTGACAGCGCCAGGGCCAGACGGTAAACTGAACCTGTAGAATAAATCAGGGAGTTTAACGATATGCAGGCAAAGGAACACGGAAAACGATACATTATGCTGCTGGAAGATGACGAAGATCTGGCGGAAGGAATTGAACTATCCCTGCGAAGCGATGATGTGGAACTCGTTTCCTGCAGGAGCATTGCCCAGGCAGAAGAACAGATGAAGAAAAGAACATTCGATTTGCTGATCCTCGATATCAATCTGCCGGACGGAAGTGGTCTCGCGTTTTGCCGGAGCGTGCGGGCTTCAAGCCGCGTACCCATCGCTATGCTGACTGTAAAGGATATGGAAATGGATATTGTCAGAGGTTTGGAATGTGGAGCGGATGACTATATTACAAAACCTTTCAGCCTTATGGTGCTGCGGGCCAGAGTGCGGGCGCTGCTGAGGCGCGGCGGGGAAGAGAAAGCGGCAGGCTACCGGGACGAGAGATTCCGCTTTTCCTTTGACACTATGGAGTTCTATAAAGATGGCAGCGCTGTAGAACTGAGCAAGACGGAACAGAGGATTCTGTATCTGCTGGTGTCTAATCCGGGCAGAATTCTGACAAGAGATCGGCTGATGGAATGGGTATGGCCGGAAGGAACAGAATATGTGGAAGACAACGCTCTGTCTGTAGGCATCCGCCGTCTCAGGGACAAGCTGGAGGACGTGCCCTCAAAACCGGATTTCATTAAAACCGTTTACGGCAAAGGGTATCTGTGGGAGAAGTTCTGATGTACGGATATGCTGCAGTCATCGCCGCGGCCGCCGCAGTCTGCCTTGCCGTGTACATTCTGCTTCGGCGGCATTATGAGAAAAAAATGAAAGAAACTTACCGGAAGCTGCTCCAGAGCCTGGATCGCGCTCTGGCAGGGGAGCTTCCGGAAATTTCTTACGATGAATCCATGGATGGAGCCGTAATGGAACGGATCGGCAGAATCCTGCGCGCCTATCATGTCAACCATGACAAAGCCGGAAAAGAGAGGGACGCGATCCAATCTCTGATTTCGGATATTTCCCATCAGATTCGGACGCCTCTCGCGGGCATCATGCTTTACGGAGGGCTTCTAAAGGAGCAGAAACTAAGCCCTGAGACCGAGAGCCTGGCTGATAAAATTCAAAAGCAATCGGAAAAGCTGGATTTTTTTATGAAAGAACTGATCCGGACATCCTATATTGAACAGGAGATGATTTCCATAAGCCCGGAGAAGATCGAGGTGGAATCCATTGTCGATATGGCCTTTCAGAATGTGGAACTTGCGGCGTTAAAACGGGGTGTAACTCTTGTGCGAAGGGAAATAAGCGGGGTCTGCTACGCGGACAGAAAGTGGACGGCGGAGGCTCTGGGAAATGTCCTGGACAACGCGATCAAATATTCGCCGGAAGGAGCTTCCGTTCATGTGGAGACGATAGCCTATGAGTCCTTTCTTTGTATTCAGGTACAGGATTTTGGAATCGGAATTCGGGAAGAGGAACAGGGGCGAATTTTTGAACGGTTTTACCGATCCGATGATGTCAGAAATCAGCCGGGATTTGGGATCGGTCTTTATCTCGTGAGAGAGATTCTGCGAAAAGAGGGAGGATATGTCAAAGTGGAATCAGAAAAAGGGAACGGAACGAAGGTAAAACTGTTTTTGTCGTGTTATGAAAATTTTTCTGCGGATTTAAATGGAAAATATTGACATATCGCTATAAATGGAATAAAATTACAGTAAATGTTATCCAAATCAAAAGGGAGGGATTTACTGTATGAAGAAAACGGTACATCGAGAGCCGCTGACCAGCGACATCATTTTCAAAGCTGTATTCGGCCGGGACACGCCAGGATGCAAACGGGCGCTCATCGGCCTTTTGAACCGGATTTTAGAATGGGAGGAAGATCCTATCGTAGATCTGGTATATCTGAACCCTTTTTCCATGGCGGAGCTGGAAGGAGCCAAAGAGATCATCATGGACATTCTGGTGGAAACCAGCCGGGGAGAGCAGATCGACATCGAGATGCAGATTGGAACTACCCGGGAACTGATGAACCGCTTTCTGTACTATCTGAGTAAACTGGTAGTGCGGGGGTTGGAAAAGGGAGAGGACTATGGTAAACTGAAAAAAAGCATCGTAATCGTGATCCTGCGGGACCGGTATTTTCCGGACAGCGAACCGGCTCACAGCTGCTTTGTGATGAAGAGCCGGGAGACAGGATACGATCTGAGCGAACTGGCACAGCTGCATGTACTGGAACTGGGGAAATACCGGTGGAAGGAAAAGGAAGCGGAGGAAATGAGCCCGCTGGAAGCGCTGAGCGCGTATCTGAGCTGCACCGGAGATCCGGAGAAGGAAGCATATGTAGAGAAGCTGGTGGGGAAAGGAGATGAAGTGATCGCCATGGCGGATGAAGAACTGAAAAAAGTGAGTGAAGATGATCGGTTGTTCGCGTACCGGATGTCCAAGGAGATGTACCAGATGGATCAGGCGATTCGCATGCGGACAGCGAAGGAAGAGGGCCTTGCCGAGGGTCTTGAAAAGGGCCGAACAAGGGGTCTTGCAGAGGGTCTGGAGAAAGGCCGAACCAGAGGTCTTGCGGAAGGCATGGAACAGGGAATGAAGCGAGGCATGGAAAAAGGCATTGCACAGGGAATGGAACGTGGTCGCAGCGAAGAACGGATGGAACTGGCGCGAAAATTGAAACAGAAAAAGATGCCGATGGACGAAATTATGGAACTTACAGGCCTGGCCCCTGAGGATATCGAAAAACTTTGAACACAGAAAAAGGACTCTTGCCGGAGTCTTTTTTTCGTGTATTGACAGATGCGTCTGTTTCAGGAAGCCCGCGGCAATTGCGAAAAAGATGACAAAACTGTCATCTTCAGGAAAGATTTGAGAAAGAATATTCTGTTAGGCTCAGAAGCAGAAAAAAAGAAAGCAGGTGTGTATGTATGGACATATTGAGGACGAGAAATCTCAAAAAGTATTATGGCGCGGGACAGACGCTGGTAAAAGCGCTGGACGGCGTTACCCTTTCGATCAGGGAAGGGGAGTTCCTGGCGATTGTCGGAACCTCGGGAAGCGGAAAATCCACGCTTCTTCATATGCTGGGCGGCCTGGACACTCCGACCTCAGGAGAAATTATCGTAGACGGCAGGGATATTTCCGGCATGGAGAAGGACGAACTTACGATTTTCAGAAGAAGAAAGATCGGATTTGTCTTTCAGAATTATAATCTGCTGCCGGTCATGAATGTTTATGAAAACATTGTGCTTCCCGTGAAGCTGGACGGAATACGGCCGGACAAAGGGTATGTGGATTTGGTTCTTACAGCGTTGGGCCTGGAGAAAAAGAAATACGACATGCCGGACCAGTTGTCCGGCGGACAGCAGCAGAGGGTGGCTCTGGCAAGAGCCCTGGCGGCAAAGCCTGCTATCGTGTTAGCGGATGAGCCGACGGGCAATCTGGACAGCCGGACAAGTCAGGATGTTCTGGGGCTGATGAAAACCTGCGGGCAGCGATTCGGACAGACCATTGTGATGATCACCCATAATGAGGAAATCGCCCAGATGGCGGACCGGATTATACGGATCGAAGACGGAAAAATTTTCGGAGGTGCGGGCGGCCATGCTTAAAGTAGAAAACAAAAAAGTAACAGGTGAAGTGGCGAGGGCCACCTACAAAGCAAACAGAAAACGCAACGCCCTCATCATTTTCGCGATCCTGCTGACAACCCTTCTGATCGCAGTGGTAGCGGCGGTGGGGATCAGCTATTGGAAAGCGGTTTCCGAGCGGCAGATCCGTATGGAAGGTATGGATTATGATATTGCTCTTACCGAACCGCGGGAGGAGCAGGTGAACCGGATCCGCGGTATGAAAGAAGTTGCCTGCGCGGGAGTCGCGGTAAAATGCGCGATTTTAGAGCAGTACCAGGATAAAACCCTGGATAAGACCAGGCTCTACTGGCTGGATAAAACCTGTTGGGAAAAACAGACCCTGCCTGCCCTGGAAACCTGGAACGGCAGTTATCCGAGGAAGGAAGAGGAAATCATGCTGAGCACTTTCGCTCTCAAAAACATGGGAATTAAAGAACCCAAAATCGGAATGGAGCTTCCGCTTACCTATTTCACATTGGCAGAAGGGGAGAATGAGACGTCTTTCGAAAAAGAGTTTGTTCTTTGCGGATGGTACACGGATTACAGCGGAGATATGCGCGGCTATGTCTCGCAAAAATTCTTTGAAACCACGGGGGTGGAACAGACCGACTTCACCCAGGGAAGTCTGAAAATTACATTGAACAACCCGCTGTATTCCGAGGAGGATATTGTCGCTATGCAGAAGGCGATCCGCGTGGAGGACAGGCAGATCATTGAAGCGGATTATGATACCATCTCCGCTTTCTGCAAAACGGTGATTTGTCTGGGTCTGCTGCTTCTCATGATTTTCGCCAGCGGATATCTCTTTATCTATAATGCGCTGTATATTTCAGTTTCCAAAGACATCCGGTTTTACGGGCAGCTTAAGACCGTGGGGATGACCTCCGTTCAGCTGAAAAAAACGGTATGGCTGCAATCTCTCTGGAATGCGGCCGCAGGGATCCCTCTGGGAATCCTTTCCGCGGCGGTTGTGTCAAAACTTGTGATTCCGGGAATTCTCTCCGCGGTAAATCCCCAGCTTCCCGCGGAGGATTTCGCCTCGGTTCCCTTATGGGTCTTTTTCCTGGCGGCAGGGTTCGCGTTTTTTACAAATCTGGTAAGCTGCAGGAAACCGGTAAAAATGGCAGGGGAGTGCTCCCCGGTGGAAGCCATGCGCTATACGGCAGTATCTTCCAAAAAGAGAACGGGCAGATGGACAGCAGGCGGCACAGGAGCGATGGCTTTTCAGAATCTGTTTCGCGATAAAAAGCAGGCGTTTATCATTTTTATCTCTTTTATTATCGCCCTTTCCGTCTTTCTGGTGGTCAATGAAGTGATCCGGGAAAACGACGCGAAGCTGATTTTAAACGAGACTTCCTCCTATGACATTCGTTTTAAAAATGAGACCACCCTGGATGAAATCAGAAAGCCCCTGCTTACCGAAGAAAAAATCGAAAGGGTGAGAAAAATTCCGGGAGTCAGAGAAGTGCGGAAGGTAACTTCCACAGAGATTGTGGTTCCTTACCAGGAGGCGGTGTATGGAAGATACTATAAAGAACTCTATCAATCCAGATACAGTCCGGGGAACTACCAGGCGGATATGAAACAGTATCGAAAACATCCGGAAAACAGCAGTTTTACCGCCAGATTCATCAGCGTGGACGAGAACGGGTTTCATGTATTGAATGAAAGTCTGGGAAATGTGCTGGACAAAAAAGCCTTTGAAGCGGGAGAAATCGCGGTGGCAGCGAAAACTTTCACAGAAGGAGACAACGGAATCGCAGGGAAAAAAGTACGGTTTTATCTGCCGGAGGGAAGGTCTCCGAAACAGGAACGCTCCATCCGGATCGCCGCAGTAGGAGATATCTACAGCAATCCGGCCTATTTTGCGGGAGGCTATACGCCGGATTTGATTGTCAGCGAACCGTATGCCAGGAACCTGATGGGGAATAATCTGTTTACGGAACTGATTGAAGTGGAATATGAAGAAGCCTTTTCTCAGGAAACGGAAAAACAGGTGAAGGCTGTTTTCGCGGAAGAAAAGCAGATTTCCAGCGAATCCAAGCTGGATCGATACACGGAGATGAAGAGATCGGAAAATCAGATTAAGGTGCTGGGCGGCAGTCTGGGGCTTATTATCGCGATACTGGCGATACTGAATTATCTGAATATGATGGCCGCCAGCGTCCAGAACAGGGCCAGGGAACTGGCGACCCTTGAAAGTATCGGCATGACAACCAGGCAGATCCGCAGGATGCTGCGGCTGGAAGGCCTTGGCTATGCCGGAATTTCCGCGGTGATTTCGCTGATCGCCGGGCTTCCGCTCAGTTATGTGGTTTTTAAAGGAACAAGCCTTTATCGGATTTCTTTTTCCGTTCCCTGGCTGAGCGACGCCTTGATGATTGCGGCGATTCTGCTTGTCTGTATGACCGCGCCGGTTGTGATTTATAACCGAACGCAGACGGACAGCATTGTACAGCGGCTCAGAAGCGGGGAAGAGTAGGGGAGACATACCTGCGGCGAGTGCTGACGGCGTCAGGCGCGAACATATTTGGATTTTTTAAAGCTAGATGGCGAATATGATACAAAATTTACCATATTTTAGCGGATTAGATGGCGTAAGGACTAAAAAACGCAGCTATTATCCAAGTCTTTTCGATTTGTTCGCGTATTGCGCCGCCTTGTCGAAGAATTTGCCAGTTTGTTCGCGTTATCTTTGATTTGGTTCCTGTGAATATCAAAACAGTGTTTTCCAGTGATTTTATAACTGGAATTTTTCAAAAGGCATATATTTTCTCGAAGGTGGAACGGTTGACAGCGCCAGGCCCAGACGGTAAACTGAACCTGTAGAATAAATCAGGGAGTTTACTTATATATGCAGTATTCAATCGAAACCCGCATTCGGGACAATCCGATCCTGCGAAGCAGTTTTAACGCGCTGGCGGAAGAAACCTTTGGCCTTTCTTTTGAAGCATGGCATCAGGCAGGATACTGGACGGAACGGTATCTTCCTTATGCGACCTGCGCGGGCGGCAGAGTGATCGCCAATGCTTCCGTAAACCTTATGGATACAGTCTGGAATGGAAAAACGCGCAGGTTCATCCAGATTGGAACCGTCATGACGGCCAGAGACGCGCGGGGGATGGGGATTGCCCGGAGTCTGCTGGAACGTATTTTACAGGACTGGGAGCGCCGGAGCGATTTGATCTATCTCTTTGCCAACGATACGGTGCTGGACTTCTATCCCAGATTCGGATTTGAGAGGGTACAGGAATATCAGTTTCGCGTGAAGCAGCCGCGGGGAGCGGGAGCGCCTCTGCGGAAGCTGGATATGGAGAAAACGGAAGATCGGGAAGTTTTGAGGGACTGCTATGAAAGAGGAAATCCTCTTTCCCGGCTTCCTATGCGCAATAATTTCGGACTGCTCATGTTTTACTGTTCTTCCTTTTTGAAAGACTGCGTCTACTACAGCAGGGACCTTGACGCCGTCCTTGTGATCGGGGAGGAAGACGGGGAGCGGCATCTGATCGAGTTTCTGGGCGGAGGGGCAGGAATTTCGCTGAAAGACGCCGCCGACGCCGCCGGGGAAGCCGGAGCGGAGGATATTCTGCTTGGTTTCGCGCCCGAGGATCCGGAGGGCTGCGTTATCGAGAATCTGGATACGGAAGATTTTCTGTTTGTCCGTTCCGGGAGGGAAACCATAAAAAGCGTGGATCGGGTTCGTTTTCCGGAACTTTCCCACGCATAACGGCAGACTGAAGCAGGGAGGAAATGGGAAATGGTACGGACAGAAACAGACGCGCCTGTAAAGCTGCGGAGGTATCGGCCGGAGGACTGCGGGAAACTGGCGGAGCTGTTTTATGAAACCGTCCACTTTGTAAACGCCGCGGATTACACAAAAGAGCAGCTTGATGTCTGGGCGCCGAAACAGCGGGATCTGGCCGCGTGGAACGCGTCGCTTTTATCGCATTACACGCTGGTGGCAGAGATGGGAACGGAGATTGTCGGGTTTGGAGATATGGATGAAAACGGATATCTGGACCGGCTCTATGTGCGCTGGGACTGTCAGAAACGGGGCATTGCCGGCGCCATCTGCAGCGCGTTGGAGCGGGCTTGCGGCAGAGGGAGGTTTACCGTCTGCGCTTCCATTACCGCGAAGCCGTTCTTTGAAAAGCGGGGATACCGGGTGGAAAGGGAGCAGGAGGTTGTGCGGAACGGAATCCGTTTGACAAATTACCGAATGGCAAAGCAAAGGAGAAACGTGATGAAATGCACCATTTTAATGGGAAGTCCGAGAAAAGAAGGAAATACCATCGCGCTGGCAAAGCCCTTTATGGAAGAACTAAAGCGGCGGGGCGCGGACTGCAGCCTGATCTGGCTGTATGACAGGGACATCCGTCCGTGCATTGCCTGCCGGGCCTGCCAGAAAGATTGGGAGCGGGCTTATTGCTGTCAGGAGGATGATATGGGGGAGCTTTTCGCGGAAATTTTAGAAAGCGATCTACTGGTGCTGGCATCCCCCATTTACTCCTGGTACTGCACCGCGCCTATGAAAGCGGCTCTGGATCGGCTGGTATACGCCATGAACAAATACTACGGAGAGGAAAAGGGGCCGTCCCTGTGGGCGGGAAAAAGGGTGGCGCTGATTACCACCTGCGGCTACCGGCCGGAAAAAGGAGCGGATCTTTGGGAAGCCGGTATCCGGCGCTACTGCAAACATTCTCAGCTTGTATATCACGGTATGCTGGCGGAGCGCCATCTGGGCTACCATACGGTATTCATGGATGAGGGGAAAAAGCAGCGCGCGGTTCAATTCGCGGGGGAATTATGGGAGACAGTAAAGGAATGCGGAGAAAAGGCAGAGAAATAACGGATTTTCAGGAGATACTGGAGGTTATGAAGCGGTGCCGTGTGTGCCACGTAGGATTTCACAGCGAGGAAACGGAAAACTATCATTTCCACAGGGAAGTTGTGCCTTGTACGGCGGTGCTGCGACTGAAGGTAGAATCTCTCAGCGCCAGGAGAAGAAAGGTGGGACTTCCGTGAGAACAGGGGATAGAAAGAAGCGGGACTGGTATTTTATAATCACAATGGGAATGGGGCTTTTGGTTTGCGCGGCTTCGCTGGCGCTACTTGTTTACCTTCTGCGTCTTGTGGTGATCCATGGCATGGATCTGACGCTGGCCATGTTTCTTTTTGTCCCGATTCTCACCTTTGCGGCTGGAATATTTTTTATCCGGATCTCAGGACTGGAGACCCTGGAAGAAGAAATGGAAGAAGAGGGATTTGTTTTGCGGAAAATTGGAATTCTTTCCGATACCCACGGCCTTCTGCGGCCGGAGGTAATCGGTATTTTGCGGGAATGCGACGCCATCCTGCACGCAGGCGATTTTGACAATCCGGAGGTGCTGGAAGAACTGGAAACCATCGCGCCGGTATACGCGGTACGGGGCAATAACGATACGGGACCATGGGCTCAGTCCCTTGAGAAGACTTTACGGGTCGAAATCGAAGGCCTTCGCTTTTTAATGGTCCACAAGCGAAATGATCTGCCTCAAAATCCGGAAGACGCGGATATTGTTGTCTTCGGACACTCCCATAAATACAGCTGCCAGGAAGAAGATGGCGTTTTATGGCTGAATCCGGGAAGCTGCGGAAGAAAACGGTTTCATCTTCCTCTGACGCTTGCGGTGGTGGAACTGGAAGAAAACAGCTTCCGGATCAAGCAGCACATTCTGGACGACAGCGGTTCCAATTGACTTTACCGTGGAAAAGTGATACCATGAAAATAGTTGAAATCATGCGGTTTACCCGCGAAAAGAAAAAAGGAGAAAAGTCAGGAGAAGATTTTGGAAAAGAGATTTGCGTTACTGATTGATGCGGACAACGTTTCCGCCAAGTACATTGATCCGATTCTGGACGAGCTGTCTAAATACGGCAATGTAACCTACAAACGAATTTACGGAGACTGGACGAGCCGTCAGAATTCCAGCTGGAAGGAAGAGCTTCTTACCAGTTCGATTACGCCGATCCAGCAGTTCAGTTATACAGCCGGGAAAAACGCTACGGACTCGGCACTGATTATCGACGCCATGGATATTCTCTACACCAATACGGTAGATGGGTTTTGCATTGTTTCCAGCGACAGCGATTTTACCAAGCTGGCCAGCAGAATCCGCGAATCGGGACTGACCGTGATCGGTATGGGAGAGAACAAAACGCCTATGGCTTTCCGCAAGGCCTGTGATATTTTTACCCGGCTGGAACTGCTGGAAGGGGAGAATGAAGCCAAAGAAGAGGTTAAGGAAGACGCGGGAGTCAAGGATATTGACAAATCCACCATTGAAGACGCCATTGTGAAAATCATCACCGAGAATACCAACAACGGAAGAGAGACCGGCCTGGCGGAACTGGGAAATCGGCTGCTCAAGCTGTATCCGGATTTTGACGTCAGAAGCTACGGCTACAGCCTGCTGTCCAAGCTGCTGGAAGAGTTTCCGAAAATCCGCCTGCTGAAAAAGGGAAATTATGTGTCTGTCAAGCTGGCGGAAGGTACGAATGTGGAAGAATTTATCCGGGAAACCGTGCGGTCCGCGGGAAGAGACGGCCTGGAACTAGGCGCGCTGGGCCAGGAGATTCATCAGAAATTTGACAATTTTAATGTGCAGGATTACGGCTTCTCCCAGTTTAAAAAGTATATCCGCAGCATCGGAGGCATCGAAGTGCGGAAAAGCGGCAGCCAGAACATGGTAAGATACAGGGAAAACGGATGAGACGCGGCAGGATGGCCGAAGTAAGGAGAATGTGATGCAGGTATATAATTGCATTATGGTATATAAAGATGAGCAGCGGAAAGAGCTGCTCTTTTGCAAGCGGAAAAAAGATCCTTATAAAGGGAAATTTAATCTGGTAGGCGGAAAAATCGAGCCGGGAGAAAACGGGTTTGACGCGGCTTACCGGGAGCTGGAGGAAGAAACGGGAATCACCAGAGAAGAAATTTGTCTGCGCCATATGATGGATTTCACATATTTTAATCAGAACTGTACCGTAGAGGTGTACGTGGGGGTTCTGGAGCGGGAAAAAGAGCTGAGGGCTGAGGCGCACCCCCTGTACTGGCTGAGTACAGAGGAGGATTTGTTTGATCTGGAAAAATTCGCGGGAGAAGGGAATATCGGACATATGGTGCAGCAGGTTGTGTGTTATGGGGACGGAGCCTGTGAGCTGGAAGAAAAAGCTTATTGACAAGAATCTGCTCTTGAAATATAATTTTTAATAATAATAAATATCAATAAGGGGCGTGATCGTATGCAGACCAGAAATACACTGCAGAAAGATATTATTTTAAGGGCGGTGAACAAGCTCCGCGATCATCCGACTGCGGATATGGTTTATGAAGAGGTCGTGCGGGAGTATCCGAGAATCAGCAAAGCTACCGTTTATCGCAACCTGAACCAGATGGCGAAGCTGGGACAGATACACAAAGTGCAGATCCCCAATTCAGCGGATCGATATGATTTCAATCTGGAGAAACATTATCATTTCCGATGCAGAGGCTGCGGAAAGGTTTTTGATATGAAACTGACGTACATGGAAGAGCTGGATGATATAGACGTAGGGGAGCCTGGATTTCGGATCGAAAGCCACAGTATTCTGTTTGAGGGATTGTGTCCGCAGTGCCTGAAGACGGCGGCCAGTTGAAGCATAGGGAAAGTCCGATTGTTGTGAGTAAAGGAGGAGATGGAAGATGGCAGTATACAAGTGCAGCGTTTGCGGGTATCTTTTTACCGAAGAACCAGGAAAGGGAATTGATACTTTAACAGAATGCCCGATCTGCGGGCAGCCGCGCAGTGTTTTTGAAAAAATTGAGGAAAGTGAGAGCAGGGATGTGACTGCGGCAGAAGACACAGATGTGGAAGAACATTCGCTGGAATACGATCCGGAATATGCCAGAACCGATGAATCCTGCCGGTATATGGCGGAAATTCATAAAATGGCTGTAAGCGGAGAGCCGATTATCGAGGCTATGGGAACACGAATGGCTATGCCGGACTGGGATGACATTTTGCTTTTAGGCGCGCAGCTCAATCCGATGCCCCTTCCGGAACATGCGGAGGTAGATACGACAACCATAATCGGAAAACATGCGAAAAAGCCGATGGTTCTGGAAAGCCCGGTGTATATTTCACATATGTCCTTTGGCGCGCTGTCAAGGGAAACGAAAGTTGCTCTGGCGCAGGGGAGCGCGATGGCGAAAACCGCCATGTGCAGCGGCGAAGGAGGAGTGCTCCCGGAAGAGATGGAGGCTGCTTATAAATATATCTTTGAGTATGTGCCGAATAAATACAGTGTAACGCCGGAAAACCTCAAAGGCGCGGATGCCATTGAAATTAAAATTGGACAGGGGACAAAACCCGGAATGGGAGGGCATCTTCCGGCAGATAAAGTAACGCCGGAGATCTCCAGGATTCGGAACAAGCCGCAGGGGCAGGACATCATCAGTCCATCATGCTTTGATGAAATTCAGAGCAAAGAAGATCTGAAAGAATTGGTGGATAAACTGAGAAGAGAATCCGAAGGCCGTCCGATTGGCATCAAGATTGCCGCAGGCAGGATTGAACGAGACCTGGAATTCTGTGTGTTCGCGGAGCCGGATTTTATTACAATTGATGGTAGGGGAGGCGCTACCGGCGCAAGTCCGAAGCTGGTGAGGGACGCTACCAGTGTTCCTACCATCTATGCGCTGTACCGGGCCAGAAAGTACCTGGATGAAGCCGGAGCGGAGATCGATCTTGTAATCACCGGCGGATTAAGAGTATCCTCTGATTTCGCGAAGGCCATCGCCATGGGGGCGGACGCGGTGGCGGTTGCCTCCGCGGCGCTGATCGCGGCTGCCTGTCAGCAGTACCGTATCTGCGGAACCGGAAAATGTCCTGTGGGAATCGCGACTCAGGATCCGGAACTTCGCGGTAGATTAAAAGGAGAGGCTGCGGCGCAGAGAGTGGCCAATTTCTTAAATGTTTCCCGGGAGGAACTGAAAACCTTTGCCCGGATTACCGGACACGAACGAATCCATGACTTGCGTACGGAAGACCTGTGTACCATCAGCCGGGAGATTTCCGAATTTACCAATATACCTCATGTATAGGAGAAGGCGATGATCGAAGAAATACGTGAATTTAATAAAAGCTTTGTAAAAGATGAAAAGTATCAATCCTATATTACCAGCAAGTATCCGGATAAAAAGCTGGCCATTCTGACCTGTATGGATACCCGGCTGACTGAACTGCTTCCCGCGGCTCTGGGGCTGAAAAACGGCGATGTGAAGCTGATAAAAAACGCGGGCGGCGTTATTTCCAATCCCTTTGGCAGTGTGGTGAGAAGTCTTCTCATCGCGGTCTATGAACTGGGAGTGGAAACGATCCTGGTGATCGGACATACGGACTGCGGCGTTCAGCATATGGACAGCCGGGCGATGATCGAGAGTATGAAGCAGCGGGGCGTTTCTCAGGAGGCTATCGACATGATCCATTACTGCGGCATTGACTTTGAAAAGTGGCTGAGCGGATTTGACGACGTGAACACTTCTGTTCAGGAAACGGTCGAGCTTTTGAAGCACCATCCGCTGATTCCGGAGGATGTTCAAATCGGAGGATTCGTCATGGATTCCACTACCGGAGAACTGCTGGAAGTCGAATAACCTTTATCATGGCCTGTACCCTTTTGCCGCGGCAGGGTATAGTTTCAGACACCACTCAGTATACTGGACTGGGTGGTGATTTTTTATGATTATTATGATTCGCAAAAAGAAACTGCTGCGGCTTACCTCTCTGGCGGCAGTTCTGGCTGTGGCAATCGCGGGGCTGGGAGTTACCTCGAAGATTCTGGATAAAAACGCGGTTTCAACATCAGCGGACGGAAACTGGGGGCTGAGCTTTCAGCAGGCGGGGCAGCCTCCCGTTGCCAACGCGACTGCGGATTATCTGAAAAAGTTTGACGCTTACTACGCAGAGGATACAAAAGAAAAAGTTCTGTATCTGACCTTTGACGCGGGGTATGAGAACGGCAACACGGCGAAAATTCTCGATGCGCTGAAAAAGCACCAGGCGCCGGCAGCTTTTTTTCTGGTGGGAAACTATCTGAAAACCAGTCCGGAGCTTGTAAAGCGGATGGTAAAGGAAGGGCATATCGTAGGCAATCACACCTTCCATCATCCGGATATGTCTCAGATTTCAACGATGGAGACTTTTTCAAAAGAATTGGGCGATCTGGAAAAATTGTATCAGCAAACAACCGGGCAGGAAATGAAAAAGTTCTATCGCCCGCCCCAGGGAAGATACAGTGAAAAAAATTTGGAGATGGCGAAGAAGCTGGGCTATCATACGATTTTCTGGAGCCTTGCCTATGTGGACTGGTATGAAAGCCAGCAGCCCACCAGAGAAGAAGCCTTTAAAAAGCTGATCCCCAGAGTCCATCCCGGAGCCATTGTCCTTTTGCACAGTACCTCCAGGACAAACGCGCAGATTCTGGATGAACTGCTGACAAAGTGGGAGGAACTGGGGTATACGTTTCGCTCGCTGGATCAGCTGGTTGAGGAATCGCCTGCGGATACCAAAGCCGATTAAGAACGGCGCTGCCTGCAGTTGCGCCGTCTCTGTCAATCCAGCAGTGTATCCGAATCGATCCGGCTGTAAAACCGGCGGCAGATGTCCTGCCAGGTCAGGTTCTCTTCCGACAGCACCCACATCATTTTGGTGAGAACCGCTTCCAGCGTCATGTCGCGGGCTTCCAGGATCTGAAAGGACTCCCGCAGGCGGCGTCCCACTTCGTAGGTGCCGATGTTGCTTCCCTCATACGTCACCTGTGTGGTCATAACCAGAACTTTTTCTTCGGGAGCATATTTCTGGAGCTGGGCGAACAGCTCTTTTTCCAGGCTGTCCGGAATTCCGCCTACGCCGAAGCTTTCGATGATGATACAGTCGTAGAGGCGGAAAATGTCAGAAAGAAGCATCGGCGAGATTCCGGGCGTCAGCTTCAGCAAGAAGACTCTGGGATTGAGCTTGTCGCAGAAAACCGCCTGTCCGTCTGTTTTTTCCGGCGGCAGGTAGCGGATGATTCTTCCGTCATGGATGGTTGCCAGGATAGGAAAATTGATACTGGAAAAAGCCGCGTAGCTGAGGGTCTTGGTCTTTTTTGCTCTTGTGCCGGCAATGACTTTTCTGTCAAAGACAATCTGCACGCCGCAGGACAGGCTGTCCGCCGCGTATAGAATGCTGTCTCTGAGATTGGCCTTCGCGTCGGTGATCTCCTGGCCGATGGGCTTTTGCGCGCCGGTGAGGACGATGGGCTTGGGAGAATTCTGTATGAGGTAGGAAAGGGCGGCGGCGGTATAGGCCAAGGTATCCGTACCATGACAGATTACAAAGCCGTCATATTGTTCGTATTCCTTGCGAATTGTGCGGGCCAGCAGCAGCCAGTGATCCGGGGTCATATCTGTGCTGTCCAGATTGCAGACTGCTTTGGTTGTCAAAACAAAATCGTTTCCGATTTCCGGAAGATAGGATAACAGTTCTTCCGAGGTAAGGGCGGGAATCAGGCCGTGGGGTGTCTCCACAGACGCGATGGTTCCGCCGGTTGTCAGGATTAATAGTTTTTTTGTCATAGTTCTTTCGCTTTCTTTTTTATGGTCTGCAAGAAGGATACCACAAGCGCGTTCGTTTTCCAAGCATGAAATTTCGACAGAGAAGTTAGATGTGATTGGGGGACGTGGAGTGTTTGGCTGCGCGAACAAATTATGAACCATTTTTTGAAGAAGGATGCGGCGCGCGAACAAATTGCTAGAAAAAAGAGTAAAGGTGCGTTTTTTAGCAGAAAATCCACCTTAACGGTCATTTTTTAAGCCTTCTGTTTCAAAAAATGGGTATAATTTACAAATTTTGGGTAAAATCCGCATTTTTAGATTTGTCTCCGTAAAAATGTTCGCATGCGGCGAAGGACCAAAACTTTCCGTGGTTAGCACAATGTTTTTTCTGCCTTGTATTTTCCGTGATTTGTACTATAATATAGAAAGAAATCGATAATATGCAAAATAGGAACATACGCGTTAAGTGTTCGGCGGATGGGGAGTTGCCGCTGAAACGAAAAGCGGAAAGCGCTTGCGGTGTGTGTTCCGCACCCGTTGCAGCAGAAGCTCTTTTCTCCTGTATGTGAAGGGACAGGTTTGACTTGCCTGAAATGCGGGAAGAAGGGAGTTTTTTTGTTCTCCGGGGACGAAAAAAGGAGACAAGAAATGGATCAGAAGAAAATTGAAGAAGGCGTGCGGCTGATTCTGGAGGGAATCGGCGAAGATCCGGAGAGGGAAGGCCTCCTGGAAACGCCTCAGCGTGTTGCCAGAATGTGTGAGGAAATTTACGGAGGCATGACGCAGGATGCCCGGGAGCATCTTGAAAAGCAGTTTCATGTGGAAAACAACAATATGGTGGTGGAAAAGGACATCCCGTTTTATTCCACCTGCGAACACCACCTGCTGCCCTTTTACGGAAAGGCTCATGTGGCCTACATTCCGAACGGTACGGTAGCCGGACTTTCCAAACTTGCCCGCACGGTAGAGGTGTTTGCCAGAAGGCCTCAGCTGCAGGAACAGATGACGGCCCAGATTGCCGATGCCATGGAACGGTATCTGCATCCCAAAGGCGTTATGGTTCTCATTGAGGCGGAGCATATGTGCATGACGATGCGCGGCGTGCAAAAGCCGGGAACGAAAACCGTGACAACCATGGTGCGGGGCGCCTTTGAGCGAGACTATTCGCTGCAGCAGACCTTTCTGCAGATGGTGAAGTAGGGAGAAACGGGATGGAGAGAGTAAACCGGATTTTACGGCACCCCCTGTATCAGAGTCTGCTGAGAGAACTCAGAGAAGCCGAAGCAGAGAGGATTTTCTGCGTCCATGATATGGAGCATTTTCTGGCCGTCGCCAGACTGGCCTGGATCGAGAACCTCCAGGAACACAGCGGGATTGCCCGGGAAATGATTTACGCGGCCGCGCTGCTGCATGATATGGGAAGGGTGCGGCAGTACAGAGACGGGACGGAACATCACGAGGAAAGCGCCAGGATCGCGGCGCGGATTCTCCCGGAGTGCGGCTTTTCCGAAGAGGAGCGGGAAACGATCACAAAGGCGATTCTTTTCCACAGGCAGGATACGGAGGAAGGCGCGGCGGGAACGCTGGGAGCGCTTCTTTACAGAGCGGACAAAGCTTCACGGAATTGTTTTGTCTGTGAAGCGCAGAGCCAGTGCAACTGGAAGCCGGAGAAGCGAAACCGCGAGATCCGCGGTTAGGAAGAAGCAGAAAGGACAGAGGCAATTAAGATGAAAATTGGAAATCAAAATTTTGATATACAAAATCATACCTATATTATGGGAATCCTGAATGTAACGCCGGATTCCTTTTCAGATGGAGGACGGTTTTATGATCCGGATGACGCGCTGTTTCACGCGGAAAAGATGATCCGGGAAGGCGCGGACATCATCGACGTAGGCGGTGAATCCATACGGCCCGGACATCAGGTGATTACAGAAGAAGAGGAAATCGAGCGCGTGGCTCCCGTGATAGAACGGCTGACAAAAGAGTTCGATGTGCCGATCTCCATTGACACGTACAAGAGCCGTGTGGCCGGGGAAGCGCTGAAAGCGGGCGCCCATCTGGTAAACGATATCTGGGGACTGAAAAAAGATCCGAAAATGGCGGACCGGATCGCGGAAAGCGGCGCTGCCTGCTGCCTGATGCACAACCGGGACGAAGCGGTATACGAAAATTTTCTGGAAGATATGAAAGAAGATCTGCGTGAGACTCTGCGTATCGCTGGGAACGCGGGGATTGCGGAGGAGCGGATTCTGCTGGACCCGGGGATCGGGTTCGGGAAAACCTATGAAATGAATCTTGTCGCCATGAGAAATCTCGAAGTCCTGCACGAACTGGGACTGCCGGTTCTTCTGGCGGCTTCGAGGAAATCGGTGATCGGCCTGACCTTAGATCTTCCCGCGGATCAGAGAGTGGAGGGAACTCTGGCGACGACCGCCGTCGGTGTAATGAAAGGCTGCGCCTTTGTGCGGGTACATGATATCAAAGAAAATAAAAGATTCATTCAGATGATGGAAGCCATTCTGGGAAGGGGGCGGTCGGATGGATAAGATTCGCATTAAAAACCTGGAGCTGTTCGCGAAGCACGGCGTTTTCCCGGAAGAAAACGCTCTGGGACAGAAGTTTCTGGTATCCGCCGATTTGTACACGGATATCAGACCGGCGGGACTTACGGATGATCTGAACGCATCCATTGATTACGGGATGGTCTGCCATAAAATAAAAGATTTTCTGGAGCAGCATACCTTCCGGCTGCTGGAGACGGCCGCGGAAAAACTGGCATGGAGCCTGCTTACAGAAATTGCCGGACTGAAAAAGGTGACTCTGGAGATTCAAAAACCTTGGGCGCCTGTGGGGCTTCCCCTGGAAACGGTTTCCGTCCGGATTACCAGAGGCTGGCATACCGTGTATATCGCGCTGGGTTCCAACCTGGGCGAAAAGGAAACGTATCTGAGGAACGCGGTGGAGTCGCTGAATCAGGCCGATGGCTGCAGAGTGGAAGAGGTATCCGAGTTTTTGGTAACAGAGCCCTACGGATATACGGAGCAGGATGATTTTCTCAACGGGTGCCTGTGTCTGAGGACGCTGCTGACTCCGGAGGAGCTTCTTGCGCTGCTCCACAAACTGGAGCAGGAAGCGGAGAGGAAGAGAGAGATTCGATGGGGGCCGAGAACGCTGGATCTGGATATTATTTTTTATGACGATCTGGTGATGGACAGCCGGGATCTGCAGATCCCCCATGGAGATATGCAAAACCGGGATTTTGTACTGCGGCCCCTTGCGCAGATCGCGCCTTATGTGCGGCATCCGATTCTGAAAAAGACGGTTGGCGGGATGCTGGCGGATCTGGAACATTCACAGAAAATTTAAGAGGCATAAGCGGAAAAAAGGTGTATAATAGACGAGAGGTGAGAAGAATGCACAAGATAAAACTGGTTCCGGACAAGCCGTTTTACAATAACTGTGATATTACGGTCTTCGACGTGACGGAAGGCAGAGAGAAAAAACGCTGCAAGATCACGGTGGAATACGCGCAGGTAGATGTAAAACAGCTGCAGGAAGAAGGTCGTGACTACGAGGGAGCGGTAAAATATTACGAAGAATGGATTTACGCGGTAGTAAGGCATTATATCGCGGACGACTGGGAATGCAGCGGAGGACTGGAAGAAATTATGGACATTGTAAAAGAACACATCCAGCCGTATTTTCAGGAGGCGTAAGATATGATACAGGACATTGCGCCGCACAGGCTGGATAACGCCTTTGCGGTAAAGGAGGCAAAGCCGGAACATTTCTTTTTCACGTTTCATAAGGGGAAGGCACTGCTTCAGAAAGAGAACGAAGAGCGGGAAATGCTGCCGCGGCTTTCGCAGCTTCCCGGATCCTTTGAAACCTGGAAGGAAAAGGCGGTATACGCGTTTTCCGTAGATGAGGAACCGATGTTTCTGATTCTGGAAAACGATTTCCAACAGGAGATTCCTGACGATATGGAATACACGGATCTGCGGGAGTTGTATCAGTCCAGGCTCCGGTGGGCGGCGCTGGCGGGCGTAACCGCCGGGCATCTGAACCACTGGTACCGGGAGCACCGATACTGTGGATGCTGCGGAAGCAGTATGGGATTTTCAGACCGGGAACGGGCTATGATCTGCCCGGACTGCGGGAATATTCAGTACCCGAGAATTTCTCCGGTGATTATGGCGGCAGTGACTTCCGGAGAACGGTTGCTGGTAACCAGGTACGCCGGCCGCGCGTATAAGGGACTGGCTCTGATCGCGGGATTTGTGGAAATCGGCGAATCTTTAGAAAGCGCTCTCAAACGGGAGGTTATGGAGGAAGTGGGTCTGAAAGTCAAACATCTGCGTTATTTTGGCAGCCAGCCATGGGGATTTTCCGATTCGATCATTTCCGGATTTTTTGCGGAAATGGACGGAAGCCAGGAGATCCTGCTGGATCGGGACGAGCTGTCAGAGGCTGTATGGCTTTCCAGAGAGGAAATTCCGCCGCAGAAAAATGATATCAGCATTACGGCGGCAATGATAGAAGCGTTTCGGACGGGAACGGTAAAGTAAGGGGGAATGGCAAATGACAAAAGTAGATATTATATCGGGCTTTTTAGGAGCGGGAAAGACGACCTTTATTAAAGAACTGATCGCGAAAGTCTTTCAGGGTGAGAAGGTAGTCCTGATTGAAAACGAATTCGGTGAAATCGGCATTGACAGCCGCTTTATGCAGAATTCAGGCATTGAAGTGACCGAGATGAATTCCGGATGTATCTGCTGCACTTTGGTAGGGGATTTCGCGAAATCCCTGAGACAGGTGGTGGATGAGTTTCACCCGGATCGGGTACTCATCGAACCGTCGGGAGTCGGAAAGCTTTCCGATGTAGCCGCGGCTGTGGCGGAGATGCAGGAAGAGGCCCATGTGGAAATCAACAGCCGGATTACGGTCGTAGACGGGAAAAAAGCCCGCATGTACATGAAGAATTTCGGGGAGTTTTTCAATAACCAGATCGAGTCGGCGACCACCATCGTTGTCAGCCGCAGCCAGATGATGAAGGAAGAAAAGCTGAAAGAATGCGTGTCTCTTCTGCGGGAGCATAACAAAGAAGCGACGATTATTACAACTCCATGGGACCAGCTGTCCGGGGATATGATCCGGGAAGCGATGGATCATGGACACAGCCTGGAAAAGGAACTGGAAGAGGAACTGCGGGCGCATGAACACTGCGGATGCGGCCACGAACACGGGCATGACCATCACCATGACCATGATCATCATCACCATGAGCACCACCATGGGGAGCATCATCATGAAGAGGCGTGCGGATGCGGTCATGACCACGAACATGGGCATGAAGGCCATCATCACGCGGATGAAGTATTTACAAGCTGGGGGATTCAGACAGTTCATAAATTCGGAAGAAAAGAGCTGGAGGATATCCTTTCCATGCTCAGTACCACCGGAGCGTTTGGAACGGTTCTCCGGGCAAAGGGCATTGTACAGACAGAGGATGACAGCTGGATGGAATTCGACATGGTTCCGGAGGAATCGGAAATCCGAAGCTGCCAGCCGGATTACACGGGAAGAATCTGTGTAATCGGAACCGAACTGAAGACGGAAGAACTGGAAAAGGTCTTTGGCAAATAAGGAGGGATCGCGGATGGAAATTCCGGTTTATCTGTTTACCGGACTTTTAGAGAGCGGAAAGACAACGCTGATTCAGGAGGTCGCGGGGGAAGAGGATTTTCTGGAGCCGGGGACTACCGTGCTGGTGCAGTGTGAGGAAGGAGAAGAATCTTTCAGCGAAGCGTTTCTCAAAGAATACCGGATTGTTCTTCTGGAAATCGAAGAACCGGAGGAACTGAACGAGATGTTCTGGAAACGCTGTGAAAAAGAGTACCGGCCGGCTCAGATCCTTATTGAATACAATGGAATGTGGGAAATGGAAAAGCTTTTCAAAAGCGGAATTCCGGGGGAATGGTTCATAGGAGGCGTTTATTCCACGGTCAACGCGGAAACGGCGGAGCTGTATATCAGTAATATGCGGAAACAGTTCATGGAACCTCTGCGCGACTCCAATCTGATTATTTTTAATCGGTGCGGTGAAACTTTTGATCGGATGAAGTTCCGCCGGAGCCTGAAGGCTCTCAATCCGCAGGTGCAGGTTGCTTTTGAACGGGCGGACGGGACTATGTTCGGAAATGAAATCGAAGAGATGCCCTTTGACTACAGCGGTGATACGGTGGAAATCGAGGACATGGATTACGGTCTCTGGTATCTGGACGCTATGGATCATCCGGATCGCTATATGGGAAAGGAGATCCGGTTTACTGCCCGCTACTGCGCCAGCGCGAAGCCGGATCAGAAATATTTTGTGCCGGGGAGACATATTATGACCTGCTGTGAGGATGATATCCAGTTTCTGGGTTTCATCTGCTACTTTGAAGGGGATATGCCTTTTAAACATGGAGACTGGGTGAATGTATCGGTACATTTTGATTACGGCGAATGCAGAATGTACGGTGAAGAAGGGCCGATCCTTCGTCTGATTCATATTGAAGAGGGGAAAAAGCCGCGGCAGGAACTGGTGACGTTTACCTGATAAAAATGCTGAGAACAGAGAGGAAGAACGATGAAGATCAAAAATATCTATGCGGTGTATTTCAGTCCAACTGGAAATACGAAAAAAATAGCGTGTTTTATGGCGGAAAAGATGGCGGAACAGTTGAATTGTCCCCATAAGGAAATTTCTTTTACGCTTCCGGAGGAACGGAATCAAACCTACACCTTTGGCCCTGATGATTTTGTGGTGATTGCGTCCCCGACTTACGCGGGAAAGCTTCCAAACAAAATTCTGCCGGATTTTAAGGAAAAACTGAAGGGAGACGGCAGCCCCGCCGCGGCGCTGGTGACTTTTGGAAACCGGTCCTTTGACAACTCTCTAGCGGAGCTTTGCGCGGTTCTGGAAGCGTCGGGATTTCAGACTGTGGCCGGCGGAGCATTTGCCTGCCGCCATGCCTTTACGGACAAACTGGCGCCCGGACGTCCGGATGAAGCCGATTTGAAAGAACTTGCGATCCTGGCGGAGCGAACCGCGGACAAGCTGCGGAACACGGATGGGATATTTTCCCCGGTGAATGTGGATGGTGACGCGGATGCTCCCTATTATGTTCCAAAGGGGATGGATGGACAGCCGGCGAAATTTTTAAAGGCTGTGCCGAAAACTCATGAGGAGCTGTGTATCCGCTGCGGAGCCTGCGCGCGGCTGTGTCCGATGGGATCGATTGATCCGGAGGAACCCGGAAACGTGACCGGAATCTGCATTAAATGCCAGAGCTGCATCCGCGGTTGTCCGCAGCAGGCCAAATATTTTGACGATCCTGCCTTTTTATCTCATGTGGCCATGCTGGAGGAGAATTTTGCGGAGCCGAAGAAAAACCATAAATATTTGTAACTGCTTTAATATTCAATGGACAGATAGCCTGCCGGGCATTTTCCTGGCAGGTATTTCTTTTGGCCAAAAGAGTTTACGTATTCTTCAGAAAATAAGAAAGAGTTTGTCGTTTTTTGTCGGAAAATAAAGTGCCTATATTTGTCAGATTAATTATATAATGGTATATAGCATTATAATGAACGGAAGGAAAAGGAATCTTTGAATGCTGATAGGAAAAAAGGATCTACAAATTGACTACTGGCATAATTTTTACCGGACTGTTTTCGCGAATCTTGAAGAAGTCCTGATCGTTGCGGATGTTGTTTCCGATCAAGTGGAATATATCAGTCCCAACGGGGAGAGGGTGCTCGGAATCCGTCAGGACGATCAGGTCTCCGCTTCATGTCTTTTGAAACAGATCGGACTTCTGGAACGCCCGGATCTGACAATTCTAAAAAACAGAAAGGAACAGGAGGAAGAACGTTATCTCATGGAACTGCAGTCAGAAGAGGATCTGTGGTGCCGGTGCTGCTGGAGTTTCCTGCAGGGCTATTCTGACGAACATGAGAAGCTGATTGTAAATATTTCGGACCGTTCAAAGGAACGGGCCAGCATGGATCGGATCCGTCAGGATCTTCAGGAGGCCCAGAGGGCCAATGCGGCGAAGAGCCGTTTTCTGACGACGCTTTCTCATGACATGCGAGTACCGATGAACGCGATTATGGGGCTTACGGATCTGGCGATGGAGTACGGGGAAGAACAGGAAAAAGTTCAGGACTATCTTTATAAAATTTCCCGCTCATCGGCTCATCTGCTGGAGTTGATCAACGACGTACTGGATATGTCCCGTATCGAAAGCGGACAGATGATTTTGGAATACCGAAGCTTTAGTATCAGAGAGATGCTGCGGAATGTAATGGCCATTATTCAGCCTCAGTCGGAGGCAAAAATGCAGACTTTGGATACGGACTGGGCCTTTGAACATGATCGGGTTACGGGTGATCCCGTGCGGATTCGTCAGATTTTGATTAACATCCTTTCCAACGGAGTCAAATACACGCAGAGGGGAGGCAATATTTTCTTTCAGGTAAAGGAAACAGGGATCAGAGAACGGAACGGGTCTACATACGCGGTATATCAGATTAAAGTTTACGACAACGGTTACGGGATGTCGGAATCTTTTCAGCAGATGATTTTCGAACCCTTCGCAAAAGAGCGGAGAGCAAAATCCGAGGAAATTGAGGGCACGGGGCTCGGCATGGCGATAACCAAGCACTTGGTGGACGCGATGGGCGGAACATTAGCACTCGAAAGCAGGCTGGGGGAAGGAACGATTTTTACCATTGGACTTCCTCTGAAGCTGCAGGAAGAAGCTGCGCGCGAACAGGCGGCGCTTTCTGACAAATCCTGCAGTTTTAACGGCATTCGCGTTCTTCTCGTGGAAGATAATGAGATTACAGCAGATGTTCTGAGCGATATTCTGGAACTGATGGGCCTGAGGGTTATCCGGGCAGAGAACGGGGAGAAAGCTGTCCGGATTTTTGAAAAAGAGGGAGATTCTTTTGATCTGATTCTAATGGATGTGCAGATGCCGGTTATGGACGGCTATGAAGCGACCAGACGAATCCGGGGGATGAAAGGCAAAGGGCGTACGATTCCTATCGCGGCGCTGACGGGAAATGTTTTTTCGGAAGATATTCAGGCGTCACGGGAAGCGGGAATGGACTGTCATCTCTCCAAACCGGTAAAGAAAAAAGAACTGGAGCGAGTACTGACACAGCTGCTTTCCAGATGATGGAGGCTTTTCCGTGGCTTGTTCATGAGAATTTACTTCAAAAACAGGAGGGAACATATAAAATAACTGTACGGACAGAGAAAATCATGGTACAATAGGGACGCGAAAATCCCGGCAGATGGTTGACCGGAGGACGTTCGCAAATCAAACGCAAAAACGAATGAAGAAGGAGATTAATGGCATGTTAGAAGCAGGAATCAAAGGAATGCAGAAAACGGAAGTCTGCGACAGCAACAGCGCTCTTGCGATGGGAAGCGGAACTCTAAAGGTGTTCGCTACGCCGGCAATGATTGCGCTGATGGAGGAGACCGCGTGGAAGAGCGTGGCGCCTCATCTGGAGGAAGGAAGCGGCACGGTTGGAACAGCGCTTCACATTCAGCATACGGCAGCGACTCCTCTGGGAATGACCGTTACCTGTGAAAGCGAGCTGACAGCAGTGGAGGGAAGAAAGCTTACCTTTCATGTAGTGGCCAGGGATGAAGCAGGCGTGATCGGAGAAGGGGACCATGAGCGCTTTATCGTAAATAACGAAAAGTTTCAGGCCAAAGCGGACAGCAAAAATAACAAATAACGAAAACAAAATCATATACGATTCAAAAGGCATCGCACAGCGATGTCTCAGATGGTAGCCGCGGGATTCCGCGGCTTGTTTGATCTTAGTAACAAATTGAAATGAACGATATTTGTTACTAAATTTGCAAGGGATGCAGGCTGCGTATCAGGCGCGAGAGCCTGAAAATCGGGTTGAAGTGAAAAGATAGCCCTCAAACTGCTGTAATTTTTATAAACAAATGGGGAATATCAGAATTTGTTGATAAGGGAAAGTAACGGCTCTTTTCGGACATCCGGCTTTAGCACCGCTGTGCAAAGGTGGAAACCGGCAGTTGAGAAGCTTTGGAAAATGCCGCTGATAATTTTTCTTTCGCCTCATATACTTTAAAAGAAGAAGCGAAAGGAAAGGCGTAGGGAATGAAAAACAGCATATTCAGGAAAATTCCGGTAGCGCGGCCGGGAAACGGGAGAACGGGGCTGAAACGGAATCTGGGGGTTTTTGATCTGGTTATGATGGGGATCGGCGTGACAATCGGTTCCGGGCTGTTTGTGATTACCGGAGTGGCAGCCGCGGAACACGCGGGACCCGGCCTGGTTTTTTCCTTTGGGATCGCGGGAGCTGCCTGCGCCTGCGCGGGGCTTTGTTATGCGGAGCTTGCTTCCAGCATACCGGCTTCCGGAGGGGCTTATACGTTTGTATACGCGGGACTTGGAGAGATTTTCGCGTGGTTTATCGGATGGTGTCTGACCTTGGAATATGTGGTGGCACTTGCGGCTATCTCCGTAGGATGGTCCGCTTATGTGTCAGGCGTTCTGCCCCTTCTGGGGCTCTCCGTACCTCGGGAATTTCTCGCCGGCCCATTTTCAGGAGGGATCGTCAATCTTCCGGCCATGCTGATCATCTTTATTATGGCACTGCTGCAGCTGAAAGGAACGAAAGAAAGCGCGCGGCTCAATAATCTCCTTGTGACGGTTAAGCTGGCTGTAGTCATCGCCTTTCTCATCCTGGCGGCAGGCCATGTCCAGGTTTCCAACTATCGTCCCTTTCTCCCTTATGGCTGGGAAGGAGTTTCCTCGGGAGCCGCGGTTGTGTTTTTCGCCTATCTTGGATTCGACGCGGTGGCCAATTCCGCGGAAGAGGTGAGAAATCCCCAGAAGAATATGCCCCGGGGGCTTCTGGGTTCTCTGGCAGTCGCGACTGTGCTGTATATTGCGGTGACCCTTGTGCTGACCGGCGTGGCGAAATATGATTCCTACGCGGGCGTCGCGGCGCCGGTGGCATACGCCTTAGAAACAGTCGGTATTCAGTGGGGCGCCGCTCTGGTATCGGCAGGGGCGATAGCGGGACTGACTACAGGCGTTCTCGTATTTATCGGAAGCCAGTCCAGGCTGCTTTATTCCATGGCAAGGGACGGACTGCTGCCCCAGACATTCGCGAAAGTCAGCGGCAGCGGAGTACCGATGACAGCAGTTGCCTGCGTGTGTGCGGCAGGAAGTCTGCTTGCGGGAGTTCTGCCCATCGGGACCATCGCTCAGCTATGCAACATGGGGACGCTGTGGGCCTTTTTCATGGTGGCGGCCGCGGTACTGGTAATGCGTAAAACCCATCCCGGCCTGAGAAGACCCTTTCGGGTTCCGGCTGTTCCAATGATCCCTTTATGCGCTATGGGAATGTGCGCGTTTTTAGCGCTGCAGCTTGATCGAGCAACCTGGGCTGCTTTCGGAATCTGGACATTGATCGGGCTGGCGTTGTACGTTACATACGGAAAAAAACATAGCAGGCAGAAAAAGATTTAACCCTTGCCATCCGTTTCCCCGTGTGATAAGATGGCTGTGCGTTTAAAAAAAATGTTCCATATCTATACGGATAACTCAGAAAGAGGCTATCCGTTTTTCTTGTTTCAGAAAGGAAAGGAGCGGGATGGAAACGGGGAATACTTTGAAAAAACCAACGGTACGGTGCCTGTTGGCGCTGCTGTGCTGCGCACTTTGGGGGAGCGCTTTCCCCTGTGTCAAAATCGGATACGAATGGCTGGATATCCAGTCGGTAGGGAGTCAGATTCTTTTTGCGGGATACCGTTTTTTTCTGGCGGGTGTCCTGACCTTTTTCGCGGGATGCCTTCTGGAAAAGCGGTTCATGACGGTTCAGAGAGGG
The DNA here is from genome assembly GCF_014333425.1 of Zhenpiania hominis. Taxonomy (GTDB): domain Bacteria; phylum Bacillota; class Clostridia; order Peptostreptococcales; family Anaerovoracaceae; genus Hominibacterium; species Hominibacterium hominis. The sequence goes on from NZ_JACRYT010000001.1 coordinate 542,023, forward strand.
TCAGTACCTTACATTGCGGGAATTGGTTTTTTGCAGACAACCGTGCAGTATGTCTGTTTTTACATTGCCATGAGCCATATTACAGGCACAAAGGGATCGATTATCAACGCTTCCAACGCGTTTGTATCCATTTTGCTGGCTCATTTCCTGATAAAAGGGGAACGTATGACTTGGAAGAAAGGGGCTGGCTGTCTGATTGGATTCGCGGGCGTGGTACTTATTAATGCCGAAGGGATCAGTGGCGGAGTTTCTTTTATGGGGGAGGGGATGATGATCTTGTGTACGATTGTATACGGATCCTGTTCCGTGCTGATGAAGCTGATTTCCCACAGGGGAACAGCCATGGCGATTACCGCGTGGCAGCTTTTATTCGGAGGATTCCTGCTGATTGTAATCGGATTCGCGGGCGGAGGCAGAATCTCCGGATTTGACGGAAAATCCGCGGCCCTTCTGCTGTATATGGCAGCGCTCTCCGCGGCGGCGTTCAGCATCTGGACCGCGCTGCTGAAATATAATCCGGTAGGGAAGGTAGCGATTTTCGGGTTCAGTATTCCGGTGTTCGGGGTGATTCTGTCGGGAATTTTTCTGGGGGAATCGTTCCTTTCAGTTCAAAGTCTTTCCGCCCTTGCTTGCGTAAGCACGGGAATCGTGCTGGTTAATCTTCCCGGCGGCAGGAAGAGAGAGCGTTTAGAAGCTTCCGATCGTGTCGGAAACACCAGGAGGAAAGAATAGGCTCGTTACCGGCGCGCGTGTTCTGTCTGTTGTGATACAGAAATTGCAGCAATTAAACACAATCTATTGAATGTTGAGAGTGCAAGTGATACAATATATAGTGCATTGTGAACAAGGGAGGTCAAAAATGAAGATAAATAAAAACGCGGAAACTGTGTTAAAACAGAGATACTTGATAAAAGATGAAAACGGGGAGCCTGTCGAAACTATTGACGGGATGTTCGTCAGAGTTGCCAGAGCAATTGCCGAGGCTGATACACTCCATGATGAGAAGGCCGATACGACAGAGACGGAAAAGATATTCTACGATATGATGACGAATCTGGAATTTCTGCCGAATTCGCCGACCCTGATGAACGCCGGACGGGATCTGGGACAGCTTTCCGCCTGTTTTGTGCTGCCTGTAGAAGACAGTATGGAATCTATTTTCGAGGCGATTAAGCAGGCTGCGCTGATTCATAAGAGCGGAGGGGGAACCGGATTTTCCTTTTCCAGGCTCAGGCCGGAAGGAAGTACGGTTAACTCTACGGGTGGAGTGGCCAGCGGGCCTATCAGCTTTATGAAAGTGTTTAATATGGCTACCGAAGCCATCAAACAGGGCGGATCGCGGCGCGGCGCCAACATGGGAATCCTGCGTATCGACCACCCGGATATTCTGAAGTTTATTGACTGCAAGGCAGATAACACGGAGATTACCAATTTTAATCTTTCCGTAGGACTGACAGAAGACTTTATGAACGCCGCGGAAGCAGGCAGGGAGTACGAGCTGATCGATCCGCATACGAGGAAAGCGGTGAAAAAGCTGAATGCCAGAGTTGTATTTAATAAAATTGTCGACGCGGCCTGGAGGAATGGGGAGCCGGGGATTATTTTCCTGGATCGGCTCAACCGGGACAACATTGTGCCGCGGCAGGGGCAGATCGAGGCAACGAACCCCTGCGGAGAACAGCCCCTTTTGGCCCATGAAAGCTGCAATCTGGGATCGATTAACCTGACCAAAATGATAAAAAAGGAAGGTGGCTCCGCTGTCTTTGACTGGGAGAAGTTAGAGCGGACTGTCGAGAATGCCGTTCATTTTCTGGATAATGTTATTGATGTAAATAAATATCCACTGGAACAAATTTCCTTCACAACAAAGCAAACAAGAAAGATTGGGCTGGGTGTCATGGGATGGGCCGATAGCCTGCTGATGATGGGAATTCCGTATAATACGGAGGAAGCGGTTCAGCTGGCGGAAAAGGTAATGGCCTTTATTACGGAGAAGGGAAGAGAAACCAGCAGAAAGTTGGCGGAAAAGAGGGGAGCGTTTCCTCTGTTCGCGGAGAGTACGCTGCCGCAGGACAAGCCTCAGAGAAACGGAACGATTACAACGATTGCGCCGACCGGAACCCTGTCCATTATCGGAGGGTGCTCTTCCGGAGTAGAGCCGGTGTTTGCTTATGTGTTTATCCGCAATATTATGGACGGAACCGAGCTTTTGGAAGTCAACCCGGTGCTGAAAGAGAAGCTGGAAGAAAGGGGCCTTTACTCCGAAGACCTGATGCGGCGCATCGCGAAGGAGGGGACGGTAAGCCATATCAAAGAAATTCCGGAGGATATCCGCAGAGTCTTTGTTTCCACCCATGATATCAGTCCGGAATACCATGTGCGCATGCAGGCGGCGTTTCAGAAGTTTACAGATAACGCGGTTTCAAAGACGGTGAATTTCAGTAACAGCGCAACACGAGAAGATGTGGCGAAAGTCTACTCGCTGGCTTTTTCCTTAGGCTGCAAGGGCGTGACGATTTACAGAGACGGCAGCAGAGACGAGCAGGTACTCAATATCGGCAAAGTAAAGCGTGGAGATGAGCCAAAGCAGCAGCAGATTACGCCGCGCCCGCGCCCGGATGTGGTAACCGGCGTGACGGAACGGGTAAAAATCGGATGCGGAAATCTGTATATTACCGTCAATTATGATGAACAGGGAATTTGTGAAATCTTTACCAATACCGGAAAAGCAGGCGGCTGTCCAAGTCAGAGCGAAGCTACCGCCAGACTGGCTTCGGTTGCTCTGCGCAGCGGGATCGATGTAAATACCATTGTGGATCAGCTCAGAGGAATCCGCTGTCCGTCCACGATCCGGCAGCACGGACTGAAATGTACATCCTGTCCGGACGCGATTGCGAGAGTCATTGAACAGGAATATGAAAAACAGGTTGCTCTCGGAAACTGGCTGCCGCTGCCGGACGCAATCAAACCGACGCCTGAGGTGCCGCTGGATGATTCCGCGCGCTGCCCGGAATGCGGAGGAGCGCTGGAGCACGAGAGCGGATGTGTGATCTGCAGGCAGTGCGGATATAGTAAGTGCGGCTGATGATAGGGAAATGCTTGAAAAAGCAAGCTTTCGGGTAAACTAGGAGTGAAAGTGAGGTGAATGCGTTGGAAATGGAGAGGATGAAATCCATTCTGTCAGTGGGTGAAAATGTAGCGGTGGAGTTTAAGCGCTGCGGAAACGGGGTACCGCATGATGTTTATGAAAGCATTTGCTCTTTTCTGAATCGCTTTGGCGGGGATCTGTTTATGGGTATTCTGGATGACGGAACCGTGAGCGGAGTACCGGAAAAGGCGGCGCCGGATATGGTGAAAAATTTTATCAGCTGTGTCAGTAATCCGGCGATGTTTTCTCCCACTGTGTATTTATCTCCGGAAATCTTAGAATATGAGGGAAAGATTGTCATTCATGTTCATGTGCCATCCAGTGCGGAAGTTCACAGTTATAAAGGAATTATTTATGATCGAGTTCATGATTCGGATATAAAGGTTACTTCCACCTCGCAAATCGCTCAGATGTATATTCGAAAGCAAGATGTGTTTACAGAAAGAAAAATTTATCCTTATGTAAAAACAGAAGACCTGCGACTGGATCTTCTTCCGAAACTCCGCATTATGGCGGCGAATAACAGCGATGGACAGGGACATCCGTGGAGCAGTATGACAGATGAAGAATTATTGAAAAGCGCGCAGCTTTACGGACGAGATCGGATATCCGGAGCACAAGGGTATAACCTTGCTGCGGTTATGCTGTTGGGCAGGGACGACGTCATTATGGATGTGGCGCCGGCTTATGTAACAGATGCTTTAGTCAGGCGTATCAATGTAGATCGCTACGATGACAGGGAAATTATAAAAACAAATCTGGTTGAAAGTTATGAGCTGCTGATGGATTTTGGGCGAAAACACCTTTCTGATAAATTCTTTTTGGAAGGAGATCAGAGAAAAAATCTGCGTACGATTATTACACGAGAAATGATTGCGAATACCCTGATTCATCGAGAGTACACAAGCTCCTATCAAGCAAAATTTGTAATTGAACATGAACGCATGTATGTGGAAAACGCGAACCGTGCTTTGCAAGATGCAGTGATAACGCCAGACAATCTGGAGCCGAATCCTAAGAACCCTATTATTGCAGCGTTTTTCAGAAATATCGGATATGCGGATCAACTTGGATCCGGTGTACGTAATCTTTTTAAATACTGTAATTATTATTCAGGAAAAGATCCCCAATTTACAGAGGGAGATATTTTCCGTATTATTGTGCCGCTTGATAACCAATATTCTTTTGATTTTGAAGAGAAAAAGACATTTTTGAGAGAAACTGGCGGTAAAACTGGCGGTAAAACTGGCGGTAAAACTGGCGGTAAAACTGTAAGAGCTTTTTCAGAAAAAGAAAAAGCCATAGTGGACTGCATTGCACAGCAGGCTGAGATAACCGCTGCGCAAATTGCCAGTGAAACGAACCTGTCAAAAAGAACCGTAGAACGGATTCTTCGGAATCTAAAAGACGAAGGGGTGTTGCGTCGGGAAGGTTCTAGAAGACAGGGCAGTTGGGTTTTATGTAAGCCTATTGTACAGGAATACCGATAGCGGGGAAGGAACAAGATCCTGGTAATATTTTATGAGGGAATTTATTTAGCGAGGTATTTATAAAGTACCACCGTGGCAGCAGAGAACGTACAAAATTTAACATTGATAGTGTAAAATAATTGTGGAATTTTTGAGAGAGAACTAAAAAGAGACAGTTCCAAAATGATAAAATAGTTTTCATCACAAAAACTCACGAAAGGAACTGGTCTCTTATGGAAACAATTATACAACAAATCGCAAAAAAACTCATCAACAAAATATTGGAGAAAGCATATTCCGGAGGGATTTCTGATATCGATG
>NZ_JACRYT010000002.1 GCF_014333425.1 Zhenpiania hominis
TGGCCTCCTGTTCTTCTTTTTTCTGCGCCGCCTTTGTCGCGCAGGCTGCACAAAGTTCTTTCCCATATTTTTCTTTTGTGTACGCAGCAAGCTGCCGCGGACTTTTCCCGTGCGCTGCCTGAATGACCCCTCCGCACTCCTCACAGAAGATCTCTTCTTTTGGCGCGTACGTCCTTACCCGGACTGCCATCGTTGTTTTTCCAAAGGCAGATACCTTTTCTCGGTACAAAATAATTTTTTTGCCCTGCCATTTTGCCACATCCTTTGTCCCTAAAGCTTCGGATACATTGGCTCCGTTGGTTGCATTCAGGATCAAAGGCTTATATCCTCCTCTGAGATGCAGACACAGTTTTTCCTGTGTTCCCCGTTCGTTTTTGACCTCGTTCACTTCTGCGTGGTCAATTTCCACCGTCAAATCCTCGCTTTCCGGCAAGTCCCACTCACCGATATATGTTTTATCCATAAATTGACGATAATCACCTTCAATTTTTGTTTTACTCATTTCTCTTCTCCATTTGACAAACCGTCTTCTTTGGTTTATTCTGTAAGTGATAAGTTTCTCGTGCTCCCTGCTCAGGTGTTGCCGCACCGGCGGGAGCATTTTCTTGTAACGGATTATTTAAACATTTCACCCTTTGCACCTCCTTCGTAAACAGCCCTTCCGATCTCCATATAATTTGCTCCATTGCTGTTTCCGGTTACGTTAATTCTGCGAAATCCTCCCAGTTTAAACAAAACCATTATGGTTTCCAAACCCTGTTCGTTTCTCTGATACGTAATGTCTGCTACGCTGCTCCTCTCGTCTGCGATTAATGCCAGCTTTACCCGTTTAACAAAGGCCTCTTTCTTCTGATAAATTTGTTCCATGTTTACTCCCTCCCTAAATTTCTCTTTCTGTTCTTAGCAATATGATGAGTAGTGCGATCGGCAACACCACCTCTGCACCAACCGCCCAGTACCCGCGCTGGTAATGCGCCGCGGCCAGGACCAGGATGCCGAAGAGCAAGGAAAAGACAATCTCAAGCGCTAACCACTTCATCGCTTCACCTCCATAATTTTCCCCGCAACATCCGGTATAAAATACTTTGTCCCTTTCACCTCTCCGGGTATCTTTTCAAGCCCATTTACCAGCCTGTAGGCAAATTCCTTTGCTTTTCCTAAGAACTTTGCTAACTGTGTAACAGATATGAAGTAAGACCCCCCGACAAAAGCTACCATTTTTCTCTCAAGTGTTTGTTTCTCCATCTTTGTCCTCCTCATCTTTCGGTACAAGCTTAGCTTTAATCTCAAGTCCGAATTGACTGTACTGGTCTGTTAAGGCTCTCGAAAGAGCCTCTTCTACTTTTCTTAAATCTACTTTATCTGCCATGTTTTCCTCCTTTCGCGATTCGTTCTGCAAGCTTCTCCATATCCTCTTTATATAGTTCAACGAACGGCTTCCAGAATCGTTCCTCTGACATATCTGCTTCTCCTGTGTATCTCTCTGCCAGAAGCTCTCCGGTTTGTCGGTCGATAGATAAAACTTTCTTCAGTAACATGTGCTTCACCTCCTTTCCAGTACTGCGCCTTTCTTTATCCTGTCTGCTTAAACAATTTGTTAAAATTGTCCTTCCTTTAATCTTTTCACCCCTTTAATACTGTGGTAGAATGTGTTAAAAAAGGACGGTAATAAAAATGGATTTAGCTACAACAATAAATATCATATTGTGCATTCTCTCTTTTCTTCTCGCCGCAATCTCTGTAATCATAGTTGTTCTTACATTAAAGCAAAATAGCAAAATGATTGAACAATCTACCCGCCCATATATTTCTATCTATGGCAGAGTGACAAACTTCCAAAACCCATCATATTATCTTGTGTTGAAAAATTTTGGTAGCAGCGGTGCTGAAATCGTATCTTTGGATTGTTCTTCTAATTTAAAGGCTTATTGCTTTGATGAAGATCATGTTCCTTTCAGTGCTTCTGCTGGATCGTACGTAGCCCCCGGTCAATCTGTGTTAAGCGTCATCGATTCCTTGAAATTCACAAGCGATATGGAACCTTTTGTTTTTAAAATTTCATATCGTTCTGCAACTAAAACCTATAATGACGAATTTTTTATCAATCCAAATGCTGAAATATGTAATGTTCAAACCAGAGCCTCTACTAAGGATAAAGAGTTAAAAATCATTTCTTATACTTTGCAGGATCTTGTTGAAAAACATTTATAATTCAACCTTTGAGTTGATTAACCACTCTTTGCAATCATCAAAAATACATTGAATAATTTCAACTGTTTGAGCTTCTGGTGGGAGCTCTTTTTTTATTACTGCCATTATCTTTATAAGAATCTCTTGTTTTTCTTCATTTTTTAGTAAAACTCCATTTGAAAATCTTTCTGCGATCATCTACCTCACCTCCTTTCCGTTACTGTAGGTTTAATCTGTCTGTTCAAAGAGATAGTCTAATGTGTAATTCCGCATATTGACATTTTTCTTTCATGATGTACAATATATTGTGTATTTATTTGTTATATTGTGTATTTTAAGAAAGGATAACAATGTCTGACATCAATATGATTGGTAATATAATGCAAAAGCAACTTGACGCTATCAATAAATTCCACAATCCTGCACTAACAAAATATCTTAATGAAAATCAAGAATTCTATGATAGGATTCGTAATCTAATGACAGATCCATTTCGAGATGCAATTAGCATTGCTAATAAATTACCGAAGCTTCCAATCCTTGAAGCTGTTAACGGTATTTACAGCCCTGCGTCTAACGTACTTGAGAAATACTCGAAATCACTTGACCGTTTTAACAATTGCATCGATTGGGATACTATTCTTACACAACCTATAAATCTCACACACAACTTCCATGCAGATGATTCAATAATTGAATCATGGATCGACTCCGCATCGGACATCGTTGACGATATGTCTGAGCAGGAATGGATCGATGAAACCGAAGAGGAAACCATCCGCTCTACATTTCAGGACATAAAAAGTACTTTATTGCCCGCTGGAAAAGTAATATTTTACATCTTGAATATCTTGGCCCTTATTTCAACTATTACCGGATGTAATTTAATAAATGCCATTGAACAGTTCGAGCAGGATTCCGATAAACAGGTTGAAGTCATGCCAATCAATAATGATGACAAGAAAATCATTGTTGCTGAGACAGAATTGTTTAATCAAATCTCTGATGCATTAATGTTTTCGGATGACACTCCTGAAGTACGCAAGGATTAAAATTGCATATAATTTTTTCCAAATCGGAAAGTGACCACGTACAATCTCTTTTGTCAGCTCTCTGTGTTGTTCGTATTTTTTTGTGATGCGTTCTTTAAAAGCCTCATCCACTTTTCATCCCTCCTTCCGGAACAATTCCTTGAGACTACAATCTGGAAAGAAAGTTTCCTGAATCTGGATTGCCTCTTCAATCGTGAAAGCTGTAGACCCACCCAGTTTGTTTGCAACGCTGTTCCTGTGAATGTTCAGCAGCTTTGCTATTTGCTCAATCGTTATTTTTTTCTTTGCCATTTCCCCGATTAGGGTTGAATGTTGCATTTTCTTACCTCCTTTCCGGTACTGCAGGCTTAATCCGTTTGACTTTTACTCTTCTAAGAAATACTCAATCGGTACACCGAAGTAATCTGCGATTCTTTTTAACTTCTCGGTTTTCGGTTTACTCCTTCCACTTTTCCAGTCAGAAAAAGTAGAACTTGCGATACCAGTATCCCTCGACACCCTATATGCTGTGGTTTGCCTCTCTTCTAAAAGCTCTTCAAACTTTTCATACAAAAATATCACCTCCTTTTTAAGATTTCTTAATTTTTTACTTTACTTTATCTCGGAAATCCGATATAATGCACTTAACAAACAAACTCAAACACTATACATTTTCTCGGATTTCCGTGTTTTCTATAGTATATCTCGGTTTTCCGAGAAAGTCAAGGGAATTTTTACGGTTTTCTTAGATTTTCTGAAAGGATACTGCTGATGTACGAAATATTTGAAAGGCTGCTCAAAGAAAAGAATTTGAAGGGAGCCGATGTCACTAGGGCTACTGGTATAGCTTCTAGTACATTAACAGATTGGAAAAAAGGACGATACACACCTAAACAGGACAAATTACAAAAGATTGCCGATTTTCTTGGTGTATCTCTGGAATATTTAACGACTGGAAAAGAAAAAGAATGGGAGCCAAAACTTACGAAAAAAGACGAAAGGGATATAAAGAATGCTCTCGACGACTTTAAGAATCAGCTTCGCACGGATACCGGAATTATGTACGACGGTGAGCCTCTTGATGAAGAGGATCAGGAAGCAATCCTTGCGGCTATCGAAGTAGCAGAACGTACTGCCATTCTGGCGGCAAAGAAAAAATTTACGCCGAAAAAATACCGGAAGTAATTCAGGGAAGAAAATTGGACTGTACTTTTGATACAATAGCAACAGGGAGGCGATTCCTTTGTTAGATACGAGGTTTTACTCTGACAAGGTCCGCAAAAAGTACAAAACCCGAAATCCTTACAATATCGCAGATAATATGAACATCATCGTACATTATATGGATTTAGGGAAAAGCACAAGAGGACTGTGTCATCATAAGAAGAGGATTAAACAAATCTTCCTGCACGAAGATTTAAAAGAATGGGAGGAACGATTTGTACTGGCGCATGAAATCGGTCATCTCGTCATGCACCCGAATCATAATGCTCCATTTTTACAAACAACATTTTTCTCCCGAAGTCGATATGAGATTGAAGCAAATAAGTTTGCAGCGGAGTTAATTATCTCAGATACAGATTTAAGAGGATACAAGGACTATACCATCAGTCAGATTGCAGCGATCTATGGGCTGCCTGTGGAAATTATAGAACTGAGAACGAGGTAAAAACGGGGTATTGGGATTAAGCAATTATATCTTATTTACTTTTTTTAGGAGGGCTAGAACATGAGTAAAGATCAAAACACAGCAGATCCCAAAATTACCAACAATCATAGCGGCGGATCCGAATCACCCAAAAAACCAAAGAAGCCAATCTACAAAAGATGGTGGTTTATCGTTTTAGTTGTTATCTTTGTTATTGGAGGAATTGGAACTGCACTTGAAGGAGAGGAAAGTACACCAGCTCAAGATGCAGAGAAAAACACAGTAGCATTAAACGAAAATGCTGATATTACAAAAGTACCTAATTTATCAGCAAAAGAAGGAACTACTGAAAGGGTTGATGAAATTGCTCAAATGGCAAAAGATAATGTGTCCAAAATGAATCAGGAAACGGCAGATAAATTAGTAAAATATATTTCTGACACCAATCCTGACTTCTATAAGGACAACTCCACGATGGAAAAGGCAATGTATTATGGATATTTGCTTGAGTACTGGGAAAATGGAGAAGAGCCTTACAGAACTTTAGGAATGGATACATCTCAGGCAATTAAATACGTTTATCGTGGAGCCGAAAAAACTTCAGACGAATCAACAAAATCAAATCTGGAACAAATCCAGAAAAGCCTTGATAAAATTTTAGGGACCGAAAGTAAATCAAGCAAAGAAACAAAAAGCGTTACTACAGGAGAAGCTAATGCCCTTGCGTCTGCTTTAAATTATTTATCATTTTCCGGATTTTCAAAAAGTGGATTAATCGAACAATTAAAGTATGAGGGATATACTGATTCTGAAGCGAAATATGCAGTGGAAAACTGCGGTGCTAACTGGAAGGAACAAGCCGCTAAAAGCGCAAAAACCTATCTTGAAGTATCATCATTTTCAAGAGATGGGTTAATCGAACAGCTCGAATATGAAGGATATACACACGAACAAGCCGTATATGGCGCTGAAGCAGTTGGATATTAATAAGAGAAATTAATTTTTTATTAGGAGGGTTCTTATGGCGAACGAATTAGAAACTCTGTTAACATGGTCTTTTTTGGAAGAAATCTCTATTCCTGAGGATGTGAACAATTTGTTAGTGCAGGGGGAAACTCCTGTTGCAGCATATAAAACGTTCCGTGACGTTGCGATTTTTACAGACAAGCGATTAATTGTAAGAGATGCTCAAGGTATCAAAGGGAAAAAGATTGAAATCTATTCCCTTCCATATTCTTCTATTGTCATGTGGTCTACTGAAAACGCAGGAAGACTTTTAGATTTTAACGCAGAAGTAGAGTTATGGACGAAAGCAGGTCATTTAAAGGTAATGCTTGATAAAAAATGTGATATTAGAAAGTTTGACATGCTACTAGCTAACGCAATTTTGTAAACTAAACGCCCCCTGGCAACGGGGGCAAATAACTTAATAAATTTAGTAAGGCAGCCGGGGACGTGCTGCCACTCGCTCCGAGTCTTGCGGAAGGGGGTGGCGCATATGGTTACATATACGGATTTATTCCAGTTTGTGATAATGCTTTGTGCAGTTTCAACACTGGCGTTATATGCCCATAAAAAATAGCCGTCCTGCTCGGGTAAGCTGACGGCTATAAGCTGACGGTTCGCCGGAGCGGGTGAGCTGCATTCACCTTCCGGCTGTCTTGTTAAGTATATTATAGCAAATATACCTGAAAAGTCAACAAAACAAAAGCCCCCATCTCTGGGAGCCATGTTGATAGCTGCAATGCTGCAATCTATCCCTAAGCAAGATTATTGTATCATTGCAGCCGACTTTTGACAAGGCGGTATTTTTTATACCCTAAATCAGAAAGGAGCTGATAATATGAGAGGAGCGTTTACATTTGAAGGTAAACGGTATTATGTAAGCGGAAAAGACGAAAAGGAGGTCGCAGTAAATAAAGCACTCAGACTAAAAGAACTGGAAGAAGGAAAAATCATAGAAAGCAATATGCTTGTAAAGGACTGGGCGCAGGAATGGATGCAGACGTACAAAATTGCCGTTTTGAGCGATGAACAGTATAAGGACTATCAAACACGCTTAAACAATCATATCCTTCCTGTAATCGGCTCTCTGCGTCTCAAGGATGTAAAAGCGATTCATTTGCAAAAAATCATGCGAAACATTAATCAGCTTTCAGGAAGCAGAATCAAAAAAATTTATCAATGTTTGAACCAGATGCTTTCCGCAGCTGAAACAAATGAACTGATCGCAAAAAATCCGGCAGAAAAGATTGAGGTGCCAGTCGGTGAAGATGGAACACACAGGACTCTAACTGATGAAGAGCGAGCCTTGTTTTTAAGAGCAACGCAAAATCACGAATACGGGCTGTTGTTTCGTTTGATGCTTTATACTGGAATCCGTCCAATTGAAGCGTCACGGTGTAAAAAAGCACACTTTGATTTTAAGAAAAAGCTGCTCTATGTAGAAACCGCAAAACAAAAGCCAGGGAAAAAATCGAATCACGCGTCAAGATATGTTCCCGTACCGCAGGAAATTCTTGATTCTGTTAAACTGGTCGAAATCGATCCATTTGAATTCTTATTTACTACGAACAATGGCACCCAACTTAACAAGGAGGCAATTCGGCGCAGGTGGAAGGCAATCAAACGCGAGATGCATATACAAGCAGGAGGGAAAATTTATCGAAACGCAATCATTCCCCCATGCATGGTAGCCGATGATTTAACGCCCTATTGTTTACGACATACTTTCTGTACAGACTTACAGGATGCAGGTGTTCCGATTAACGTAGCGAAGGAATTAATGGGTCACTCTGATATTTCCCTAACCGCAAAAATTTATACCCATTACACCGAAACATCTCTTGAAAACGCTTCAAAACTATTGGATAAATTTAGAAATTCGTCCAATACCAGTAACGAAAATGTAAAAATTTAGGCGAAGTTGTGCAACACTAACTGCAACACTTTACCACCCAAATAGACCATTTAGGGCGGGGAAATTACAAATTACCAGAAATTACAAAACCCGCCAGACGCTTGAAATACTGCGTTCTAGCGGGTTTTCCACCTGGAGCGGATGAGGGGAATCGAACCCCCGTTGCCAGCTTGGGAAGCTGGAGTTCTACCATTGAACCACATCCGCATAAAAGGTCCCTTACTCATGCGGGACCTTTTTATTATATATAATTTTCTTAAAATAGTCAAATAAACTTTTCCGCCTTTTTACTCTGCCATAGCCTTTTTCACCATCGCCGGAATCTTTCTGCACGCGGCTTCCGAAACAGACGCCACCGAGACCCGCAGCCCCTTGGCCAGAGGAACGATAAACAGACCTTCTTTCTCCAGCTTTCTGCTGATTTCGTCCGGGTTGTCACATGGAATCGAAGCAAAGAACCCCGCGTCAAAAGGCACGATTTCAAGCCCCGCCTTCTGTGCCTCTTCTTCAAAGGCCCGTCCTCTCTGAATCAGCATTTCCCGATATTCCGCCCGTTCCTCATTAACCTTTTTCAAAAGCTCCTCGTCCGCGTAAATCTTCGATAAAATTACCTGTGCCAGTTTCGCGCTGTTGGACCAGGATCCCCGTGAGGAAAACTCACATACGCGTCTAAACTCAGCCGCGACTTCTGCCGTCTGCGCCATACAAATCATAGCTCCACATCTTGTTCCATAAAGGGTATAGGTTTTGGATAAACTATACGCGATAATAGGAAGAATATTCTCAGGAAGCTTCTCCAGTTCCGGCAGGAACCTCCGATATTCCTCCTCATCACCTGCGAAATCAATATACGCGGCGTCTACCAGCAGCACAATGCTTTCCGCTTTTCCAGCTTCGCCTCTAAGTACATTCAACACGCCGCTCCAGTCCTCCAAAGTAAGCGAATAACCGGTTGGATTGTGGGCCGGAGTATTGAGTATGATCACCAGACTCTTCTGCTCTGCTATCAATTCTCTCACCTTTTCTCCAAAAGCGTTTACATGAAACATTCCGTTTTCATCAAACATTGGATAGGTGTCTATGCAGCGCCCCAATTCGCCCGCAATCGTGTTGTACGGCGCCCAGTGCCAATCTGAAGTTAAAATTTTGTCCCCCATCCGAGAGTAATTGGAGATCGTATTACGTATCGCGCCTGTTCCACCCGGAGTAGCAACCGCCTCTGTAAAGCAGGATGGCTGAAAGCTGCCAAAAGCCGCTTTTTTCACTGCTTCCCGGAACTGAGGCGTCCCTCCAATCGGCGCGTAATCCGCAAAATCCACAGGATTGAGGGTTTTCATCGTATCCACGACTGAAGAAAGCACAACCAGCTTCCCCTCGTCATCTAACAGGGAACCGATTGTCGCGTTTATGACCTTATCCGCTCCTTTTTCCGCAATCATGGCCTTGGCTCTGCTGCTGATGCCAAAAATTTTATCTTCAAGTGGAATCGTTCTTCCATTTTGCTTTGCCAAAATATAATCAGACATTATTTTTCTCCTCATAAAAATTTGAACTCATTTATTATAATACGAACTTCCTTTAATTACAAGCAATTCACCGTATGAAAATTTTCAAGGCTGGCGATAATAAAGAATATTGGAGGTGAATCTTATGCGAGAACAAAAAAAGAAAAAAGATCGAGCAGCGTTGGCGTTGGTCCTATGTTTCTGCGTTGTAGCGCTTACCTCTGTATTCGCGGTAAAATCCAGTCTCAATAAGATAAATGCCGAACGAACGAATATGGAAACGGCGCAGACAACGGAAAACACAGAGAATACGGAAGATAGAGAAGCAGCCGTACGTACTCCTGTGGTGGACAGTAAGGATAAAAATACGGATACAGAAAACAATAGCAGTAGTTCAGAGGGAACCCCAGACTATGCCCCGCCGCTGGACGGCAGAATACAGATGGAATATTCCATGGATATGCCGATTTATTCGAAAACACTGGATCAATACATGACCCATCCGGGAGTGGATCTTGCCGCGCCTTTAAGCACAAAAGTCAAAGCGATTGCCGAGGGCACGGTAACAAAAGTTTCGGAAGATGACCGCTATGGTATGACAGTGGAAATTAACCATGGAAATGGCATTATTTCTACTTATTCGAATCTTGCCGAGCAGGGGCTTGCGGAAATGGGCGATGTAGTACAGCAAGGACAGATTATTGGAGCAGTCGGAGAAACGGCCCTCTTTGAAATTATGGAGGAATCCCACTTGCACCTTGAAATGACAAAGGACAGCGCTTATGTGAATCCTGTAGATTATATCAAAGGGCTATAAATTAGGAAAGAGGCTGCCTCCGCGGTTCTGCTGAAAACGGATTGGAATGGCATGCCTCCTTTTTTCCTAGTGCGCAGCAAGCTACTTTTGGACACAAATTCACACGCCTTAGCTTTTATACCATAACATAATGAATCGGATTGCCGGCAGCGCGGAATTTATCTTCATACTCGGTCGTAATTTCTTTCGCTTTATAACTGCTGTTATGTAAATCTCTCGTCATTTCCCTGATTTCAAGCCCTGTCCGCTGAATCTCTTCTAAGGTAAAATCAAAAAGATCATCGTTATCTGTTTTAATAGCAATGAACCCATCTTTTTTGATAACCTGCCGATAGCGGAGCAGGTATTCCCCATAGGTGAGCCGCCTTTTCATATGCCGCTTTTTCGGCCACGGATCGCTAAAATTAAGATAAATTCCCGACAGTTCACCCTCATCAAACAAATCTCGGATATCTCTGACAAAAAGATGCGCAAATCGTATATTTGCGATTTCCTTTTCGTCTGTTTTTTCAAGGGCTCGCAGCAGCACGCTGTCCTGTCCCTCAATTCCGACGAAATTCTTGCTAACATCTCGCAACGCCTGTGTTGTCAGGAATTGCCCCTTACCGCAGCCCAGTTCTAAATAAACAGGCCCTTCTTTCTCAAAGGCCTGTGCCCATCTGCTTTTCCAGGAAAAAGGATCCTGAATTTGATAACAACGCAAAGCTGCCATGCGTTCTTCCATATTTTTTGCTTTTCTCTGTCTCATCGTCCTCCTGCAGCCTTTCGAACTCTCATATATTATAATACTATCCGCTCTGCAATCATCATTGCCAGGAATGCCGCCAATAAAACTGTCGCAACCAAATCCCGCCCGACAAATTTCATTCCGTTCATGCGGCTTCTGTGCTTCCCACCCCGGTAACAACGCGCTTCCATAGCCATTGCCAGTTCTTGCGCGATCCGAAAAGCACTGATAAACAGCGGCACCAGAATTGGGATCAGACTTTTCGCTCTCCGCAGCATGTTACCGCTCTCAAAATCAGCTCCCCGAGCCTGCTGCGCCTTCATAATCTTATCCGTTTCTTCCAGAAGGGTCGGAATAAACCGTAAGGCAATCGTCATCATCATAGCCAATTCGTGAGCCGGCACTCCAATCCTGCGAAACGGGGATAGTAACGCTTCAATTCCATCTGTCAGACTAATAGGCTTTGTAGTAAGTGTCAAAAGAGAAGATCCGATAATCAGAAGGATCAGGCGCGCCGCCATAAATACCGCCATCCGCAGGCCTTCTTCTGTAATGCTGAAAATCCAGACATGTACGAGTACTTTTCCCTGCACCATAAACAGATTCAGAACAAAGGTAAAAAGAATGATGAGAAAAATCGGCTTCAACCCCCGCAGTATAAATTTCAGCGGGACTTTTGAAACCGCGATGACAACTCCCAGCACAACTGCCGCAATGATAAATCCCAAAAAATCATCTACCACGAAAAGCGCCGCGATATATACCAGCGTAGCTATAATTTTCAGTCTCGGGTCCAGTCTGTGAATCCAGGACTCTGCCTGGTAATACTGCCCCAGCGTAATATCTCGTATCATTTCTTAATTAATCCTTTTTTAAAAATTGGTATAGAGCCTCTTCCGCATCCTCGATCCGCAAAAAATTCCCATCAAACGGCAGGCCCTTTTTTCTTGCCAGCTTCATCAATTGCGCGGAGGACGGGAGCGCGAGTCCCATGGACGCCAGTTTTTCTTCCTGTGAAAAAATTTCTTCCGCCGTCCCCTGCATCGCGAGTCTGCCATTGTCCATAACCAGGATTTTATCCGCCATTCTGGCAATATCATCCATATTGTGAGAAATGAGAAAAATGATGTTTCCTTCATGAGAATGGACCTTTTCAATCATTTGCAGTACATCCCGATGAGCTTTCGGATCCAATCCCGCTGTCGGCTCATCCAGGATCAGCACCTCCGGTTTCATGGCAATGACGCCGGCAATAGCAACCCGCCGTTTCTGTCCTCCCGACAAATCGAAAGGAGAACGTTTACGGATTTCCTCATAATCCAAACCCACCAGTTCAATAGCCTCCTTAACCCGTCTCCGGATCTCATCCTCTCCCAACCCGAGATTTCCGGGTCCGAAAGCCACATCTTTTTCTACGGTTTCCTCAAACAACTGGTATTCCGGATACTGAAACACCAATCCAATTTTTTTTCGTATATCCCGCAGAACCACTCCTTCAGCCGTAATATCGGTTCCACTGACAATAATCTGTCCGGATTTGGGTTTCAGAATTCCGTTTAAATGCTGGACAAGGGTAGATTTACCGGAACCGGTATGCCCGATAATTCCTACAAACTGCCCATCCTCCGCGGAAAACGTAACATCTTCCAGAGCGACAGACTGCTGAGGCAGCCCCTCACTGTATATATGTGTTAAATGCTTTACTTGTATTGACATAAAAATTCAACCATTTCTTCCATAGTAATGATAGTATCGGGTACTTCGACTCCCCGGCGCCGCAGCCGGCAGCACAATTCTACAGGAAGAGGCACATCCAGATTCAGCCTGCGGAGTTCATCAACCCTTGAAAAAACCTGCCATGGCGTGCCGTCCAGCGCGATTTTTCCCTGATCCATAATAACGATACGATCCGCCTGGGCCGCTTCTTCCATAAAATGCGTAATCAGGACGACGGTGATTCCCTCCCCATGGAGTTCCTTTATAATCGACATGACCTCACTGCGACCCTTCGGATCCAGCATCGCGGTAGGCTCGTCAAACACAATGCATTCCGGCCGCATGGCAATCGCCCCCGCAATCGCGATTCGCTGTTTCTGCCCGCCGGAGAGGAGATGAGGCGCTTTCTTTCGATGTTCGTACATATTTACACTGTTCAGCGCATTATCCACCCGCCTGCGAATTTCTTCAGGAGGAATCCCCAGATTTTCCGGCCCAAAGGCTACATCGTCCTCCACAATAGAGGAAACAATCTGGTTATCCGGGTTTTGGAAAACCATCGCCGCACTCTGCCGAATATCCCAGACCTGCTCTTCTTTTCTGGTATCGAATCCGTTAACATAAACAGCCCCGCTGCTTGGAAGCAGCAAGGCGTTAATATTTTTTGCCAAGGTCGATTTTCCGGATCCATTCCGTCCAATAATCGCAGTAAAGCTTCCCTTTTCGATATTCAGGGAAACATTCTGGATTGCGCTGACAGGCTGCTGATCCTCATCTCTGGTATATTCAAATACCAGATCTTCTATCCGAATCATGTCTTCCATTTATTCTGTATCTCTCTTTCCCTCTTTATCCTTTTGGTAATACTGCAGAAGGAAGTTCTGCAGCGTCACTGCATCCAGCTGTCCCGGAGCGGAAGCCTCGGCACCCGATGCAAAGGTAATGACGGCTCCAAACTCTCCTCCACAAATCCTGGTAGTAGCCCCTAATTTGCCCATAGCAATGGCAATAAAAGGAATTTCCCCATACGTATCCCTCATCAGAGCCGCCACCTCAAGAAGACAAAATACGTCTTCCTCCTTCTTTGGCATAACTGCCAACTTCATCAGATCTCCGCCAAGCTCCTGCATAACAAAGAACCGGGTCATCATCTCCACCAAATCCGGTGTCCCCTCAAAATCATGATTGGACAGTAAGACATGGGTATGATGCTTGTGCGCCAGAGCGATAAATTTACGAATTGACCGTTCATCCACCTTTCCCGGAGCGTCAAACGCCTCTATATCCATAACATCCGCGATTCTGGCCTCCGCAATCAAACGGTTAATAAAAAAATACTCTTTCTTTGATAGCTCCGCTTGGCCGCCTTCTTTTTTCGTCCTGATCGTAAAGATAATCGGCAGATCCAACTCCATTCTCAAGTATTTCAGAACCTGCTTCAGCTCGTCCCCTTTCTGTCTGAGCGTCATATCTTTCATCTCTGCCAGCATGTAGTCCGCGCGCCATTCTACCAGCTGACACGGCAGTTCTTCCGCCTGCCGCGCTTCCTTCAGAACTTCCTCCTGCGACTTCCCTGTTAAAGGAATACAGATTTTGGGCATCCCACTACCCAATTCCAACTCTCCAATCGTGAGTGTTTTCATAGTCGTTATTCTCCTCAAAGCTTTGCTATCCCTTAGTCTAGTACACTTTTGCCATTTCGTCAATATCGCAGGATAAAAAAACAGGCAGGCCGCCTGGCCTGCCCGAATTTCTCTTTTCTCTTCTGTAATCCGAATTACTCGATGATTCCAGATACAACTCCGGATCCTACGGTTCTTCCGCCTTCACGAATCGCGAATCTCAGTCCTTCTTCGATGGCGATCGGTGTGATCAGGGAAATCGTCATGGAGATGTTATCTCCAGGCATGCACATCTCGGTTCCTTCCGGCAGCTGCAGATCCCCTGTTACGTCGGTTGTCCGGAAGTAGAACTGCGGTCTGTATCCGTTAAAGAACGGTGTATGTCTTCCGCCTTCTTCCTTCTTCAGTACGTATACTTCTCCTGTGAACTTTGTATGCGGATGAATCGTTCCCGGCGCCGCCAGTACCTGTCCTCTTTCGATTTCATCTCTCTGCACGCCTCTCAGCAGCGCTCCGATGTTGTCTCCGGTTTCCGCTACATCCAGCAGCTTACGGAACATTTCGATTCCCGTTACTACTACTTTTCTCTTTTCGTCTGTCAGTCCTACGATTTCTACTTCTTCGCCGACCTTCAGGCTTCCTCTTTCTACTCTTCCTGTTGCTACCGTTCCACGGCCTGTAATGGAGAATACGTCCTCTACCGGCATGATAAACGGTTTGTCATTGTCTCTCTGCGGTTCCGGAATGTAGCTGTCTACTGCTTCCATCAGTTCGATGATCTTGTCTCCCCACGGACCTGCAGGATCTTCCAGCGCGCCCAGTGCGGAACCACGGATGATCGGTGTGTCATCTCCCGGGAATTCGTATTCATCCAGCAACTCTCTTACTTCCATTTCTACCAGATCCAGCAGCTCTTCGTCATCTACCATATCGCACTTGTTCAGGAATACGATGATGTACGGTACGCCTACCTGTCTGGACAGCAGAATGTGCTCTCTGGTCTGCGGCATCGGTCCGTCTGTCGCTGCTACAACCAGGATCGCTCCGTCCATCTGCGCCGCTCCTGTGATCATGTTCTTTACATAGTCCGCGTGTCCCGGGCAGTCTACGTGCGCGTAGTGTCTGTTCGGTGTTTCATATTCTACATGCGCGGTCGCGATGGTGATTCCTCTTTCTTTTTCTTCCGGAGCCTTGTCGATCTGGTCGAACGCTACTTTTTCTCCCAGATGATATCTTTCCTGCAGCGTTGTTGTGATGGCCGCTGTCAGTGTTGTCTTTCCGTGGTCTACGTGACCGATGGTTCCGATATTAATATGCGGTTTCGTTCTTTCAAACTTTTCCTTTGCCATTTCTTAATTTCTCCTTTACTTATTTGTTAATTGACTCTACTAAGCTATCCGGCAGTTTTTCAAAGTGGTCAAACTGCATTACATAGACGCCGCGGCCCTGTGTCTTGGAACGCAGGTCGGTTGCGTATCCGAACATCTCGGAAAGCGGAACGAATCCTCTGACCGCAACTGCGCCGTTGTTCATATCCGATCCTTCGATTCTTCCTCTTCTGGAACTGATATCGCCGATTACATCGCCCATGTATTCCTCCGGAACCGTAACCTCCACTTTAAAGATCGGTTCGAGGAGTACCGGTTTCGCTTTTTTGCAGGCTTCTCTGAATGCCATGGAAGCGGCAATTTTAAATGCCATTTCCGAGGAGTCGACTTCGTGGTAAGAACCGTCGTACAGCTCTACGCCTACATCGACAACCTGATATCCCGCAACCGGGCCGGTCTGCATCGCTTCTTTGATTCCTTCCTCGATCTTTGGAATGTATTCCTTCGGAATCGCACCTCCGACGATAGAGTTTTTGAATTCAAAGCCTTCACCCGGCTCTCTCGGATAAATTTTAATTTTAACATGACCGTACTGACCACGTCCGCCGGACTGTTTGGCGTACTTGTGATCCACATCCGCGTTCTGCGTAATGGTTTCTTTGTAGGAAACCTGCGGTTTGCCGACATTGGCTTCTACCTTGAATTCACGCAGAAGACGGTCAACGATGATTTCCAGATGGAGTTCTCCCATTCCGGCGATGATAGTCTGACCGGTTTCTTCATTGGTGTAAGTCTTGAAAGTCGGGTCTTCTTCCGCCAGCTTGGCGAGAGCGATACCCATTTTTTCCTGTCCGGCCTTTGTCTTCGGCTCGATGGCGATTTCAATTACCGGATCCGGGAATTCCATGGATTCCAGAATAATCTCATGCTTTTCATCACACAGGGTATCTCCTGTCGTTGTATCTTTCAGACCAACTGCAGCCGCGATATCTCCGGAGTAAACTTCGGAAATTTCTTCTCTCTTGTTAGCGTGCATCTGCAGGATTCTTCCGATTCTCTCCTTCTTTCCCTTTGTGGAGTTGTACACATAGGAACCGGAGTTCAGGGTTCCGGAGTATACGCGGAAGAAAGCCAGCTTACCTACAAACGGGTCTGCCATGATTTTAAACGCCAGAGCGGCGAATGGTCCCTTGTCATCCGCGGGACGTTCTTCTTCCTCTTCCGTACCCGGAACAACACCCTTAATCGGTGGAATATCCAGCGGAGACGGCATATAGTCAACAACCGCGTCCAGCATCATCTGAACACCCTTGTTTCTGTAAGCGGAACCGCATGTTACCGGAATCATTTCGTTTGCCAGCGTACATTTACGGATCGCGCCTTTAATTTCTTTCTTTGTCAGTTCTTCGCCTTCCAGGAATTTCATCATCAGCTCTTCGTCTGTTTCCGCAACGGATTCCAGGAGCTTGTCTCTCCATTCCTGGGCAACATCTTTCAGGTCGTCCGGAATTTCCTCAACGGAGAATTCCTTTCCAAGATCGTCTTTGTAAATCTCTGCCTTCATCTCTACTAAGTCAATAATTCCAACAAAGTCATCCTGGGAACCGATCGGCAGCTGAATCGGCACTGCGTTGGCCTTCAGTCTGTCTTTTACCATCTGCACGACTCTGTAAAAGTCCGCACCCATGATGTCCATCTTGTTGACAAAGATCATTCTCGGTACGCCGTATTTTTCCGCCTGTCTCCAAACGGTCTCCGACTGAGGCTCAACGCCTCCCTTTGCGCAGAGTACGGTAACCGCACCGTCCAGAACACGCAGTGAACGCTCTACCTCAACGGTGAAGTCCACGTGTCCCGGTGTATCAATAATATTGATTCTTACATCTTTCCATTGTGCTGTAGTAGCAGCAGAGGTGATAGTGATACCACGTTCCTGTTCCTGTTCCATCCAGTCCATGGTGGCCGCGCCCTCATGGGTTTCGCCCAGCTTGTGGGTTCTTCCGGTATAGAAAAGAATTCGTTCTGTGGTTGTGGTCTTACCGGCGTCAATATGCGCCATAATACCAATGTTTCTAGTTTTTTCTAATGGAAAACTTCTAGGCATCATATCCTCCCTTCTACCTTTTTGTTTTACATTTTGACTAAGCCTATATACATTCTGCTTTTCCGCAGGCTTTCCCGCCATCTGCTTTTCCAAATGGCGCAGGAAAAATCGTTCATAACAAGGCAGCAAGAATTCGAGGAGCGGAGCGTACGTAAAATGGTACGTGAGCACCGCAGAATTCGCAGCTAACGCAGTTAGGGACGATTTTAACAAGCCATTTACCAGCGGTAATGAGCAAACGCCTTATTCGCCTCAGCCATCTTATGCGTATCTTCTTTCTTCTTTACGGATCCACCTGTATTGTTGGACGCGTCGATCAGCTCTTTCGCAAGTCTTTCAGCCATAGTTTTTTCACCTCTGGCTCTTGTATATTTGGTCAGCCATCTCAGTCCCAGGGTCTGACGTCTTTCCGGACGTACTTCTACCGGAACCTGATAGTTGGCACCGCCGACACGTCTTGCTTTTACTTCCAGAACCGGCATGATATTATTCATTGCCTTTTCGAATACTTCCAGCGGATTTTCACCGGTCGTATCTTCCACCTTCTTGAAAGCATCGTAAACGATCTTCTGCGCAACTCCCTTTTTGCCGTCCAGCATGATGCTGTTAATCAGCTTTGCTACAACGACACTTCCGTAAACTGGATCAGGAAGCACTTCACGCTTTGGTATATTTCCTTTTCTTGGCACTTCTCTTCCCTCCTTGCCTGATTTTAACTTCGCTTTTCATGGTCTCTTGAAAAGTTACTCTCCCCGTAACCGGATAACTCGAATGGAAACGGGCGAGTGTGCTTTCGGTACTCGTGGACGAAAGCCTTATCCCGCAATCGCCCCCGCGGCGCTCATGACATATATTATCTATCTATGATCAAGAACACTTTTTCTTACCGATTACTACTTTTTAGGCCGCTTCGCACCGTATTTGGAACGAGCCTGGCTTCTGTCCGCTACGCCAGCAGTGTCAAGCGTTCCACGAACGATATGGTATCTTACACCAGGAAGGTCTCTTACTCTTCCGCCGCGAATCAGCACAACGCTGTGTTCCTGCAGATTATGACCAATACCAGGAATATACGCGGTTACTTCAATACCATTCGTAAGGCGAACCCTTGCAACTTTTCTAAGAGCGGAATTCGGCTTTTTCGGGGTAACCGTTTTTACAGAAGTGCATACGCCTCTCTTCTGCGGTGAATTTACATCGGTCGGAATTCTCTTCAGTGAGTTCATTCCCTTACCCAGAGCCGGCGCAGTTGACTTTTTCACGCTGCTGGTTCTGCCCTGACGTACTAATTGGTTGATAGTAGGCATTCTTTTCTCCTTTCTTTGTTACGCCCTTTTGGGCTGTTTCATTTATTTTAAACCCACAAACAGGTTTAAAACCTTTTAAACACTTTAATTTCGGGCTTTTATAAAAAAGCCCGAAACCGTAGTCAATTTTATCACAGTCTTCCGCAAAAAGTCAATTTAATTCTCGCTATCTTCTTCATCAAAGATCTCGTTTCCTTCTTCTCCGAAAGCTGCTTCTTTCATATCAAAGTCCGAATCCTCTTCTGCTGCTTCGTCTTCCGCCATTTCACCGTCAAACGAGTCAGCCTCTAACTGAGATTCTTCAAACGCTTGTGTTTCTTCAAAAGATTCTCCTTCGTCACCTTCCAGTGCCGGAGCTTCTGCGAGGAAATCATCTTCTTCCTCTTCCTCCTCTGCCATCATGGCCGTATAGGCTTCCATCAGCGCGGTATTCACACCGTAATCCAATTCGATATTCTTATACCGCTTCATACCGGTTCCTGCCGGAATCAGTTTACCGATGATTACATTTTCCTTCAGACCCTGAAGCTTGTCGTTCTTTCCTTTGATCGCCGCGTCAGTCAGGACTCTCGTTGTTTCCTGGAAGGATGCCGCCGACAGGAAGGAGTTAGTCGCAAGGGACGCTTTCGTAATTCCCAGCAGGATCCGCTCATACTGCGCCGGCGCTTGATCTTCATCGAGAGCTGCGTTTGCTTCTTCAATCTCGAACTTGCTGTACTGTCCGCCCGGAAGCAGAGAAGTATCTCCCGCGTCTGTAATTTTACATTTGGAAAGCATCTGGCTTACAATAACTTCAACGTGTTTGTCGTTAATGTCTACACCCTGCTGCTTGTATACACGCTGTACTTCTTTCAGCAGGTACTGATAAACTCCCTCTACACCGTTAAGGCGAAGGATATCCTTCGGATCCAGAGGACCTCTGGTAATATTCTGTCCAGCCAGCACATAGTCGCCTTCTTTGACGCTCAGTCTTGCGCCGTAAGGTACAATGTACTCCCGTTCCTCTTCGCCGCGCACTTTGATCTGCGTCTTGTTATCCTTTCTGGCTTCGATAGAAACAACCGTTCCATCCGCTTCACAGATTTCGGCAAGACCTTTCGGCTTTCTGGCCTCAAACAGCTCTTCAACTCTCGGAAGACCCTGGGTGATATCCGAACCTGCGACACCGCCGGTATGGAAGGTTCTCATGGTAAGCTGCGTACCCGGCTCTCCAATGGACTGAGCCGCTGTAATGCCGACTGCCTCTCCGATATTGACCGATTCACCGGTTGCCAGGTTTCTGCCGTAGCACTTGGCGCAGATTCCCGATTTGCTGTGGCAGGTCATAACCGAACGGATGGCAACGGATTCAATGCCAGCGTCCTCAATGGCCTGAGCCTGTTCTTCCGTGATTTCCTCGTTCTGCTCTACGATCATCACGCCAGTTTCCGGATGATAAATATCCGTCAGTGACGTTCTTCCGATAATACGCAGTTTCAAGGATTCGATGACTTCTTTTCCGTCGGTAAAGGCCCGAACCGCGATTCCCTCATCAGTACCGCAGTCAAATTCGCGGACAATTACGTTATGGGAAACGTCAACCAGTCTTCTTGTCAGATATCCGGAGTCGGCTGTACGCAGCGCCGTATCGGCAAGACCCTTTCTGGCTCCATTGGAGGAAATAAAGTATTCCAATACGGAAAGTCCCTCACGGAAGTTTGCCTTGATCGGCATTTCGATGGTTTTACCGGTCGCGTTCGCCATCAGACCACGCATACCGCCGATCTGGCGGATCTGGTTTTTACTGCCTCGCGCTCCGGAGTGAGCCATGATAAACAGATTGTTCAGGGTTCCCAGAGAATCCATCAGCGCGTCGGCCACATCGTCTGTCGTTTTATTCCAGATCTCGATAACTTTCTCATAACGTTCCTGATTGGATACAAGACCCTTGCGGAACGCTTTTTCGTATTTATCAACCATCTTCTCGGATTCCGCGATGATGCTTTTCTTTGCTTCCGGAATTTCCATATCCGAGATACCGATGGTAATAGCGGCTCTCGTGGAGTAATGGAATCCCATATCTTTAATATAATCCAGCATGATGGCTGTTCCGGTGTTGCCGTGCATCCGATAGCACCGGTCGATAATCTGACCCAGCTTTTTCTTGTCACAGAGGAAGTCAATTTCCAGTGCGTAAGGATCCGCGTCTCTGTCTACAAATCCCAGGTCCTGCGGAATCTGCTGGTTGAAAATAAATCTTCCCACCGTGGACTCTACCAGCCGGCCTCTTGTATCTTCTTCATCCTTATACATCCGTACTTTTACTTTCGCGTGAAGACCCACTTCATGGTTCTGGTAAGCCATCAGCATTTCGTCGATATCTGTGAAAATTTTGCCGTCTCCCTTTTCCGCCGCCGTGTTTCTCTCTTCCACACCCGGATGGGTCAGATAGTAGCTTCCCAGAATCATATCCTGTGTCGGCGTCGTAATCGGAGATCCGTCTTTCGGCGCCAGGATGTTGTTAACCGAAAGCATCAGGAATCTGGCTTCTGCCTGAGCTTCTACGGAAAGGGGTACATGCACCGCCATCTGGTCGCCGTCGAAGTCCGCGTTAAAGGCCGTACATACCAGCGGGTGCAGCTTGATCGCCTTACCTTCTACCAGTACCGGTTCAAAAGCCTGGATTCCCAGTCTATGAAGGGTCGGGGCACGGTTGAGCATAACCGGATGCTCCTTGATAACGCCTTCCAGAACGTCCCATACCTCAGGACGTACTTTTTCCACCATTCTCTTGGCGCTCTTGATGTTATGGGCGTAACCGTTTTCCACCAGTTTTTTCATAATAAACGGCTTGAACAGTTCCAAAGCCATTTTCTTTGGCAACCCGCATTGCCAGAACCGCAGTTCCGGACCTACTACGATTACGGAACGGCCGGAGTAGTCAACACGCTTGCCCAGCAGGTTCTGTCTGAAACGCCCCTGCTTCCCTTTCAGCATATCGGAAAGGGATTTTAAAGGTCTTGATCCCGGACCGGTTACCGGTCTTCCTCTCCTGCCGTTATCAATCAGCGCGTCCACCGCTTCCTGAAGCATTCTCTTTTCGTTTCTTACGATAATATCCGGAGCTCCCAGTTCCAGCAGACGGTTCAAACGGTTGTTCCGGTTAATCACTCTCCGGTACAGATCGTTTAAGTCCGAGGTGGCGAATCTTCCGCCGTCCAGCTGTACCATCGGACGCAGATCCGGCGGGATAACCGGAATAACTTCCAGAATCATCCACTCCGGTTTGTTGCCGGAAGAACGCAGCGCTTCAATAACTTCCAGACGCCGCACGATTCGAATCTTCTTCTGTCCGGTAGCGCCTTTCAGCTTTTCACGCAGCTCCGCGGACAGTTCGTCCAGATCGATATGAGTCAGGAGTTCCCGGACAGCTTCCGCCCCCATAGCGGCGCGGAAGCCGTTTCCGTATTTATCCTTCGCTTCCCGGTACTGCTGCTCCGTCAGCACTTCTTTATATACAAATTCCGTTTCGCCCGGATCAATTACGATATAGGCCGCGAAATACAACACCTTCTCCAGATTTCTCGGAGAAATGTCCAGTACCAGTCCCATGCGTGACGGAATTCCTTTGAAGTACCAAATATGGGAAACCGGCGCGGCCAGTTTGATATGTCCCATACGCTCTCTTCTTACTTTCGCTTTTGTTACTTCAACGCCACAGCGGTCACAGACAATGCCTTTATAGCGGATTCTCTTATATTTTCCACAGTGACACTCCCAGTCCTTTTGCGGCCCGAAAATCCGTTCGCAAAAAAGGCCTTCTTTTTCAGGTTTTAAGGTCCTGTAGTTAATGGTTTCAGGTTTGGTAACCTCGCCATGCGACCATTCCAGAATCTTTTCCGTAGATGCCAGACCGATCTGCAGGGACTCAAAATTATTTAACTCATAGTTATTGTTTTCACTCATTGGTCACTTCTCCTTCCCTATAACCGTTCATCCGAATCAAACACGGGCTCTTCCATGTCTTCCTCCATACTGTCATCTTCCGGCCCTTCTTCTGTAAAGCCTCCGTCTTCAAAGATTTCTTCTTCATCCGCCACATCGGAATCCGAATCAATAATATCTTCGATCGCGGACAGCCCCTCCATTTCCGGAGCTTCTTTGATTTCGATTTCTTCATTATCTTCGGTCAGCACTTTTACATCAAGTCCAAGACTCTGCATTTCCTTGATGAGTACCTTGAAGGATTCCGGAATACCCGGTTCCGGAATATTTTCCCCTTTGACGATCGCTTCGTAGGTTTTCACACGGCCCACGATATCGTCGGACTTTACGGTCAGGATTTCCTGCAGTGTGTAAGCCGCGCCGTAGGCCTCCAGCGCCCACACTTCCATCTCTCCGAAACGCTGGCCTCCGAATTGAGCTTTACCGCCCAGAGGCTGCTGGGTAACCAGAGAGTACGGACCCGTACTTCTCGCGTGAATCTTGTCATCAACCAGATGGTGAAGCTTGAGCATGTACATATAGCCGACGGTTACCGGGTTATCAAATTCTTCCCCTGTACGCCCGTCTCTCAGCGTCAGCTTACCGCTCTCGTCCACGCCTACTTCATCGAGAAGCTGAATAATATCTTTTTCATTGGCTCCGTCGAATACCGGAGTCGCAATATACCAATCTTTTCTCTTTGCCGCAAGTCCCAGATGAACTTCCAGTACCTGCCCTACATTCATTCGGGACGGTACGCCCAGCGGGTTCAGCATAACCTGCAGAGACTGACCGTTCTCCATGAACGGCATATCCTCTTCCGGCAAAATTCTGGAGATAACACCTTTATTTCCGTGGCGACCCGCCATTTTGTCGCCCACGTTGATTTTTCTCTTAGTCGCGATATAGCAGCGCACCAGCTTGTTAACGCCCGGCGGCAACTCATCGCCGTTTTCTCTGGAGAAGGTCTTTACATCAACGACAATACCAGTCTCACCGTGAGGTACGCGCAGGGAAGTGTCTCTTACTTCTCTTGCTTTTTCTCCAAAGATGGCTCTCAGCAAGCGTTCCTCTGCCGTCAGTTCGGTCTCGCCTTTCGGCGTTACTTTTCCGACCAGAATATCAGAAGCATTTACCTCCGCGCCAATCCGAATAATACCTTCTTCGTCCAGATCTTTCAGAGCATCTTCTCCCACATTCGGAATGTCTCTTGTGATTTCCTCCGGTCCCAGTTTCGTATCTCTGGCCTCGGATTCATATTCTTCAATATGAATGGACGTCAGGACGTCCTCCATAATCAACCGTTCATTCAGGATAATCGCATCCTCGTAGTTGTAGCCTTCCCATGTCATAAATCCGATGAGCAGGTTCTTGCCCAGAGCTACTTCACCGTTGTCAGTGGACGGTCCGTCGGCAATTACTTCGCCTTCTTCTACATGCTCTCCGTGGCAGACAATCGGTCTCTGGTTGATGCAGGTTCCTTGGTTGGAACGTTTGAATTTAAGCAGCTTATATTTATCAACGCCCTTTCCGTCATCTCTGCGGACGGTAATGTGATCCGCGTCTACGAATTCGATAGTTCCCGCATGTTTCGCCAGCTGTACAACGCCGGAATCCTTGGCCGCTTTATGCTCCATTCCGGTTCCTACAATCGGAGCCTCGGTCACCAGCAGCGGCACGGCCTGCCTCTGCATGTTGGATCCCATCAGCGCCCGGTTGGCGTCGTCGTTTTCAAGGAAGGGGATCATCGCGGTAGCAACGGATACTACCTGCTTTGGCGATACGTCCATATAATCGATCATTTCCCTCGGGAACAGATCGATCTCACCGCCCACGCCTCGGGCGGATACCTTCATATTCACAAAGTGGCCTTCCGAATCCAGCGGTTCATTGGCCTGAGCAACGATTTTATCCTCTTCGTCATCAGCGGTCAGGTAATGAATTTCATCTGTTACCCTTCCTGTGGCTTTATCTACAACCCGGTAAGGAGTCTCAATAAATCCATATTCATTGATCACTCCATAGGTGGTGAGCGATCCGATCAACCCGATATTCGGGCCTTCCGGCGTCTCGATAGGACACATTCTTCCATAATGAGAATGGTGGACGTCACGTACTTCGAATCCGGCTCTTTCTCTGGAAAGGCCACCCGGTCCCAGAGCGGACAGTCTTCTTTTATGGGTTAGTTCTGCCAGCGGATTCGTCTGATCCATAAACTGAGAAAGCTGGGAACTTCCGAAGAATTCCTTAATGGACGCGGTTACCGGACGAATGTTCATCAGCGCCTGCGGCGTCGCGATTTCAATGTCCTGGGTTGTCATTCGTTCTTTTACGGTTCGCTCCATTCTGGCTAGGCCGATCCGGAACTGGTTCTGCAGCAGTTCGCCAACTGTCCGCAGTCTCCGGTTGCCCAGATGGTCAATGTCATCGGTTTCTCCGATTCCATAATTCAGGTTCAGAATATAGCTGACTGAGGCGATAATATCCGCAATCAGAATATGTTTTGGTGAAAGCTCGTTCTTACGCGCGATCAATTCCTCTTTCAGCGCTTTTTCATCCTGTCCTTCCTGTTCTTCCAGAATTTCCATGAGAACCGGATAATAAACCTTTTCCGGAATTTTCGTATCGGACAGATCGATTTCTACATAGTTTTTAATGTCAACGAACTGGTTACCGATTACTTTTGTAACCGTTTCCTCATCGCTTCCGTACGCGAAGATATGATGGACACCGGCATTTTCAATCTGGCGGGCCAGTTCCGCGTCGATCCGCTCGCCCGCTTCCGCAAGAATCTCTCCCGTGTTGGGATCTGTAACGGCCTCTGCCGCTACTTTACCCGCAATCCGGTTAAACAATCCGAGTTTTTTGTTATATTTATATCTTCCTACTTTCGCCAGGTCATATCTCTTCGGATCAAAGAAGAGAGAATGAAGCAGAGATTCCGCGCTCTCCACAGTAGGAGGCTCGCCTGGTCTCAGTTTTTTATAGATCTCTTTCAAACCATCTTCGTAGTTATCGGTAGCATCTTTTTCCAGCGTTCGTCTCAGCCGCGCATCTTCCCCGAACGTGTCAATAATCTCCTGATCCGATCCCATTCCCAATGCCCTAAGGAGTGTTGTGACAGGCTGCTTTCTCGTACGGTCAACTCTTACCGAGATGATCTCGTTGGAGTCTGTCTCATATTCAAGCCATGCTCCCCTGTTTGGAATAATGGTAGTCGAAAATAAATTTTTACCCGACTTGTCTATCTCTACCGCATAGTAAGGACCCGGCGAACGAACCAGCTGTGTAACCACAACTCTTTCCGCGCCGTTATAGATAAAGGTTCCCTTTTCTGTCATCAGCGGGAAGTCCCCCATGAACACTTCCTGTTCTTTTACTTCCCCTGTTTCTTTATTGATCAGTCTTACTTTAACTTTTAGTGGAGCTGCATATGTTACGTCTCTCTCCTTACATTCCTCCTGCTCATATTTGGGAGGATCGTTTAAGGAATAGTCGATAAATTCAAGCACTAAGTTTCCCGCGTAATCCTTGATTGGCGAAATGTCTTCAAAGACCTCCTGAAGGCCTTCTTTGATAAACCAATCGTAGGAATCCGTCTGAATCTGGATCAGATTTGGCATTTCCGCGACTTCGTTAATCTTAGAAAATGTCATTCGATCTTTTCTACCTAATTTTACTGGCTTTGGCATATTATCACTCCTTATATTTTTAACAAATTACATTTGCGTGGCAGTCTACTATGATACCATGCGAATGTCAATTTGTCAACAAGTTTTTTGGAGAATTTTCCAAATTCAAATTCCCCAAATTTAGATTTTCTCATATTGAAAATGAGCGGCAAAACTTTCCGCTCATTTATGTAAGGTCTTTTTTCGTCAGATGCCGTACCCCCTGAACAAACTGCCTGAAGCTTTCCGAAGTATTCGCGTCTATGTTCATAAGAGGGCCAATCCGTCTTGCTCCTGATATTTGTTGATGCACCGGAATTATTTTTTTCAGCTCCTCTTTCGGATTTCCGATTTCATCCGGAATTCGATATTTTTTTCTTTTTGCAAGAGGCTCCAGATTCTCGTTGTAGGCTAAGGATACCGCTCTTAAATCACCAAAATACCAAGATTCCAGTTCTCTGCAAACAATACGGATCACGGCTTCTTTCCCTGTCTGCTCTACGATTCTACGCAGCTTCTGTTTCAGTTCTTTGCAGTCTGCGCTATCCTGATCATGCAGAATTACAAATTTAGTATCGGGGACATTCCAACCTGCCATTTTCTTGGAAATCGATCTCTGTAAATCCGACTTTCCATCATGTGGAATGATTTGAAAAGAAATAGCTTTTGGTAATATCTTTGGCAAGATACCATTCAACAATTCTTTCATCGATCGTTCTTCTACTAAAAATACCAGGTTCATAATTTTTCCACTCCGTCCGAAAGCAAATCCTGCCGCCAAAGATCGCCCAGTAAATCTCCCGCTTCCCACAAACGCCTTATCTGCTCATCTTCCGCTGCCTTATAAATTTTCGTATATCCGTTTTCTTTGATTAGACAATACAATTCTTCCAGTTCAACCGCATTCAGAAAATCCGGGGAATGGGTTGAAATAAATACCTGTCCCCCGAGCACCGAATAAATGCGAAATTCTTCTGCTAATTCCTCCAACAGTCTGGGGTACAGCTGATTTTCCGGTTCTTCCACACAGAGCAAAGCGTGCTTTTCCGGATCATTAAGGAGGACCAGATAAGTAAACATTTTAATCGTTCCGTCCGAAACAAAACGTGAAACGAACGGATCTTTAAAACTACCATCCTGAAACCGCAGCACAATACGCCCGTCTTCTGTCTCCTGTGCCTGCACTTTTTTTACACCCGGAACTCTCTGTTCCATTTTTGTAAGAATATCAGAAAAAATCTCTCTATGGTTATCGTAAAGGTATTTTGCCACTAACGCCAGATTATCTCCGGAAGTAGAAACTCGTTCACTATACCCTGCCTCCCTCACATCGCGAGCTTCATCTACATGAAAATCCGAAACATACCAGTCTTCAATCAACCGTCTTAACTCGGCTACAGCGACAAATTCTTTAAACTGCCCTAATCCCTTTATCGCCAAAATGTCCGGCGAATCCAGCTGTTGCCTGCTCCGTTCAGCCAGGCGAATATCCTCATATGTATTGATCTCGCCTTCCGCGGCTCTTCCTTCGCCAAAAGAAAACTCCAGCACTTTCCACGGAGCGCCGCTCTGTCCTCTTCGCAGTCTCAGGATCTCCTTTTTTATTGCCGGCTGCCGCTTGTCATTCAGACAAATCGCCAGCTGATAGGTAATCAGCGGTTCGTCTTCAGAAGGCCTGAACTTAATTTCAAATTCAATATCACCCGTCTGTCCCCGTGAAAGGACTTCACGAAATCCTCCTCTTTTTGCGAGGGCTGCCCTAATATTTGTCTGAAGTGCATCATGCAAGAAACCAAAAACATCAAAAAAAGTAGTCTTTCCGGTGCCGTTCATGCCTAAAAACACAGCCATATTGGGAATATTTTCTACTTTTACATCCTGAAAGACCCTATAATTTTTTATCTTAATCGCCTCAATCTTCACGATGCCACCTCCTTCTCTATAAACATCCTCATTATAACATATTATTCCCATATTCCCCAAGCTTAATCAAAAGAGAAGTATATAAAAAGCAGACGGGTCGATTCCCGCCTGCCCATGTTTGCACATTATTCAGCGCTCTTATTTCAGTTCTACTTTTGCGCCAACTTCTTCCAGCTGCTTCTTGATTGCTTCCGCTTCTTCCTTTTCCACGCCTTCTTTTACGTTGGAAGGAGCTCCGTCTACCAGTTCCTTCGCTTCTTTCAGTCCCAGGCCGGTGATTTCTCTTACCGCCTTGATAACCTTGATCTTTTCGCCGCCTACTTCAGCCAGAACTACGTTGAATTCGCTCTGTTCGTCCGCTCCGCCAGCCGCGCCTGCGTCTGCTCCTGCCGCAACAACTACGCCTGCTGCCGCGGATACGCCGAATTCTTCTTCACAAGCTTTAACCAGTTCGTTTAATTCCAGTACGGATAATTCTTTTATCGCTTCAATAAATTCCGCTGTTGTTAATTTTGCCATTCTAATTTACCTCCATAAAATTCTTTCTTTTTATAAAACGTTCGTTTTTTATTCAAACAATTTTTATGCTTCTGCCGGCTCAGCCGCGGCTTCCGCGCCGTCAGCTCCGCCTTTTTCCGCAATCTGATTAAGAACACGCGCGAAGTTTGTAATCGGGGACTGAATGCTGCCCATGAATTTCGCGATAAGTGTGTCTCTGGACGGAATTTTGGCAATCTGTTTAATGCCTTCCGCGTCGTAGAATTCGCCTTCAACGACACCTGCCTTAAATTCCATCTTTTTGTATTCTTCCATCACTTCGTTGAGAACTCTGGCCGGCGCTGTCGCGTCTTCATAGCTGATCGCGAACGCGCTCGGACCTTCCAGGACTTCACCCAGAGATTCGTAAGCAGTGCCTTCGATCGCTCTCTTTACCAGCGTGTTCTTGTAAACGGTGTAGTCTACATCCGCTTCGCGAAGCTTTTTTCTCATAGCGTCCGCCTGCGCAACTGTAATTCCCATGTAATCGATTACTACAGCAGACTCCGCTTTGTCCAGCTTTTCTTTAATCTCGTCAATGATTACCTGTTTTTCCTGCCATGCTGCTTTTGACATACAATCTCTCCTTTCTTGAGATATTTTGGTTTGTGGTACGATGTAAATGAAAAGGCCTTGTTTTGAGACAAAACAAGGCCAATATACACTCATTTATATTGTACCTCGGCGGGATGATTAAGCCTGCGTCTATATGCGGCCCCCGCTGTCTACGGTTCGTATTCGTTATTAATTTTCTGTTTAGCCAAGCTTCTGCGCGTTGACTTTTACTCCAGGCCCCATCGTGGAAGCTACTGTTACATTCTTCAGGTACTGTCCCTTCGCGGCTGCCGGTTTCGCTTTGATTATAGCGTCTAACAGCGCATTGAAGTTATCTGCCAGCTTTTCCTTTCCGAAAGAAGCTTTTCCGATTGGAGTGTGAATAATATTGCTCTTGTCGAGACGATATTCAACCTTACCTGCCTTTACTTCCTGGATTGCTTTTTCCACATCCATCGTAACAGTACCAGACTTCGGATTCGGCATCAGGCCTTTCGGTCCCAGCACTTTACCAAGACGTCCTACAACACCCATCATATCCGGAGTCGCGATTACAACGTCAAAATCAAACCAGCCTTCCGACTGAATCTTCTGAGCCATTTCCTCCGCGCCTACATAGTCAGCGCCTGCCGCTTCCGCTTCGGTTGCTTTCGGGCCTTTAGCAAATACCAGTACTTTCTTTGTCTTTCCTGTTCCATGCGGAAGTACGATTGCGCCTCTAACCTGCTGGTCAGCATGTCTTCCGTCTACACCAAGACGAATGTGAGCTTCAATTGTTTCATCGAATTTCGCTTTCGCGTTCTTGGTTACGATGTCCATTGCTTCCGGAACATCATACTGTGTCTGTCTGTCGTAATTCTTTAATGATTCTTTGTAATTCTTGCCTCTCTTTGGCATTTTAAACCTCCTTGTGGTACCAGCGGCTTTTGCCTCCCACCTTCTTAGTCTTCTACAACGATTCCCATGCTTCTTGCAGTTCCCTTGATCATCGAAGTTGCTGATTCAAGGTTTGCTGCGTTCAGATCCGGCATCTTCGTTTTTGCGATTTCCTCAACCTGTGCTGTTGTCAGCGTAGCCACCTTGTTTTTGTTAGGCTCGCCGGAAGCAGTGTCAAGTCCTGCGGCTTTCTTTAAGAGTACTGCGGCAGGCGGTGTTTTGCAGATAAAGGAAAAGGATCTGTCGGCGTAAACTGTAATTACTACCGGAATGATCATTCCCTGCTGATCCTGCGTCTTCGCGTTGAACTGCTTACAGAAATCCATAATGTTCACGCCGTGCTGACCGAGAGCCGGTCCTACTGGAGGCGCCGGATTTGCGTTGCCGGCCGGAATCTGAAGTTTGATATAACCTTCGATTTTCTTAGCCATGTGTATTCTCCTTTCTTTTAGATTTTATCTACCTGTGCGAAGTCAAGCTCCACAGGCGTATCCCGCCCGAACATGGAAATTCTGGCTTTCAGTGTCTGTTTTTCCATATTGACCTCTTCTACTACTCCCATAAAGCTTTCGAATGGTCCGTTGATAACCTTTACACTGTCGCCGACTTTCACGTCCAGGTCGATATATATTTTTTCGATACCCATTCTTCTCACCTCTTCTGTAGAAAGAGGGATCGGGTCGGAGCCATGACCTACGAAACCGGTAACCCCCTGGGTATTTCTCACCAGGTACCAGGATTCGTTGGTAACAATCATTTTAATGATTACATATCCGGGGAACATCTTGCGCGTCTTAATCTTGCGCTGTCCATTTTTGATTTCTACCCGGTCTTCCGTAGGTACAACAACTTCAAGGATCAAGTCCTGCATGCCCCGGTTTTCAACAATTTTTTCAATATTTACTTTTACCTTGTTCTCATGTCCGGAGTAGGTATGCACCACATACCACTTTGCCACACCGTCGCCCCGTAGGCCTTCCAGGCCCTCCAGATCCAGCTTTTTAGGCGGAGCCTCCTCCTGCACTTCTTCCTGCGCGGACTCCGCATCGGAACCTTCTTCGGAAGGTTCTGTTTCCGGCTCCAGAGCTGTCCCTTCCAGCTCCTCGGATTCCTTACCTTCTGAATCAAAACGGATTTCCGGCATGTTTTCTTCGGCCGCAGCCGTTTCCATGATCGTATCCTTTTCGTTCTCTCCCATTGTACCTTCTGTCCTTTTTTATTACATAGTAATACCCAAAAGGCCCCTCAGGATTGCCAGGAATCCACTGTCAATTCCCCAAAAGGCAAGGGCAAATACCGCACACGTCACCAGCACGACCACCGTATAGGAGCCCAGCTCCTTTCTTGTCGGCCATACTACTTTCTTCATTTCCACCTTGACACCCTTGAAATAATCTTTCAGGCTGCCTCTTTTTTTCTTAGGAGGGACTGCGGGAGTTCTTCTTTTATTCGCAACTTCCTTTTTGTCCTTCTTTTCCTTTGCCATGACGCCGCTCCTTTATTTGGTTTCCTTATGAACCGTATGTTTCTTGCAGAATTTACAGTATTTCTTCAGTTCAATCCGATCCGGATCATTTTTCTTGTTCTTGATTGTATTGTAGTTTCTCTGCTTGCATTCCGTACAAGCCAATGTTACTTTCACTCTCATTTTTGATTGTCCTCCGTTAACTCAAAATTCAGAGCCGAGAAAAGCTCTGCCTGATAATTTTCATCATAAAGTCGCTTGATAATTGTATATTACCATGCCTGCAATGTCAAGGATTTTTTCCAATTTAAAACTGCGGGGATTTCCGCAGTTCCGTACTTATTATATGCTTTTCTCCGCTTCACGTCAAGAGGGGATTTTCAGTCCTTCTCCCAGGCCGCGTTTCTCAGACGCTTTCGTTCATAATAGAATATGCAGGTCAGCATCCCCCGGAAGAGGGCCGCCACCATCATGGGACCGGGTGACAGATCGCCGCATACAGTCAGCATTCCAAAAAAAACGAACAGAAACACGCAGGCCGCTTTTACTTTCCGATAGGTCCGATACACCGCTTTATAGACGATCATCTGCTCCCCTTCATCGCTGGATTGCATCCATTCGCCCAGGCTGAATCCCAACCAGCCGCTTCCGTATACATTACCCTTCTGTTTTGGAAAATAAAGCCGCATCCCCTTTTTCAATCTCCGCATCTGGATTTCAAGAATAATAATAAAAAACAGGCAGGCGCTGAGCAAAGGCAGAATCACTGAAAGGTAGCCCATTTCAAACCTGGTAGAAAAATACAAAGTAAGAAAACAAAGCAGTATGCTGAGAAACGTCGTAAGTTCATAAAGGTATAAAACGGTTTCTCTCCGTTCTTCCACTGCATCAAAAAATTCCGCGGCTGCGGATTTCTGACGGGCAGCAGCCTTTATTTTTCGCAGAAATCCATGCATCCAAATTCCAAAAAACAGAAGATACAGGGTCCATATCCCTACGCACAGCAGGAAAAGCACCCGCAGGCTCCCCAAAGCTCCCTCTGCTCCGGCAGCATTCCAGACAGCACAAAAGTACATTCCCATCAAGATTGCGAAAAAAAGAACCAGAGGCAGAATCCTTAATACTTTTTCAAAAATGCTTTGTTTCTTCATCTTCTTTTCCTCCTAAATAAAATACATCTTCCACACACACATTTAAAACTCCGGCGATTTTCAGCGCCAGGGTTACGGACGGGGAGTAGTCGCCCCGTTCGATGAGACTGATGGTCTGACGGGAAACGCCAGCCCGTTTTCCAAACTCCTGCTGATTCAGACCCAGCTCTGCCCGATAGGCTTTCAGTCTGTTTTTCAGCACCATGCGTCCCCCTCCTTTTGACAAATATGATTTGCATTTTGACAAGTATTATTGTCATTTTTAATGATAACAGGAACCGTCGCTTCTGTCAATCAAAACCTGACGCAAGGGGCAGGCCTGCCGCCCTGTTCCCGCCGGGCGCGCAGCAGCCGTAAAAAAAGAGCGGCCGCTCCTTCGCAGTCGCTCTTTGGGTTATGTTCTGTCTTAAATCAGCTCCAGGCATTCTTTCGGGCACTTGTTCACGCAGGCTCCGCAGGAAATGCAGGCATCTTTGTCCACTTCCCAGCTTTTTGCCTTGCGGTCCACTTTCAGCGCATCTGCCGGACATTCTTTTTCACACAGTCCGCAGTAGATACAATCGCTGACTTTGCAGCGCAGACCCTCTTCGCCTTCCGGACAGCTGTATTCCGGTTCCGCTGCTTCCGCAGCCTTTTCTCCCGCATCTTTCTTATCCGCAGGAGCTTCCTCCGCAGCGGCTTCACCGCCCAGAGACAGGCACTTCTTCGGACACTTTTCAATGCAGGCGCCGCATTCTACGCAGGCGTCTTTGTCAACCTTCCAGACTTTTTCCTTCCGGTCAACTGTCAGCGCGTCGCACGGACAGTTCTTCGCGCACAGTCCGCAGTAAATGCAGTCTTCCAGCTTGCAGGTCAGGCCTCCGTCGCCGGCAGCGCTGTCTCCGCCCGCAGCTCCATCTTTCTTCGGAGCCGCTTTCTTTTCCTTTTTCGGAATTTCAAAGGTATCGACTACCTTTTCCGGACCCGGCTCGGTATACTGATTTTCCATTGTCAGGCAGCTCTTCGGGCAGACCTCCACACAACAGTTACACTGAATACACTGCATTCTCTGAATTGACCAAGTACTCTTGTTTCTGTCTACCGTAATCGCGTTTGCCGGACATTTTTTCGCGCAGATCCCGCAGGCAATACAGTCCGCTTCGGAAATGCTGATTTGACCTCTTGTCCGTTCCTCCCACTGTCTCGGTACTACTGGGTACATGAGAGTCGCAGGCTTTTTGAACAAACTTTTCATTACGACTTTTCCAATTTTAAAAGTTGCCATCGCTCTCACCTACCTTTCTGTACAACTGATGCATGGGTCGATAGTCAGTACCATCATTGGTACGTCCGCCAGTTCGCAGCCCTGTAGCATCTTAACAAGAGATGGAATATTCATGTTGGTTGGCGTTCTCACACGGATTCTTTCCAAAAATTTGGAATCCGCGCCCTTCGCATAATAAAACCCTTCGCCTCGTGGCTGTTCCAGTCTTACAGCGAATTCTCCCTTTACATTTCCCTTTACCGGCACATCAATCGGTCCATCAGGAATTTGAGATACCGCTTTCTCGATCAGTTTGATCGACTGGAACACTTCTCCGATTCTTACCAGACATCTCGCGTAACAATCTCCCGCCTGCTCTACAACCGGTTCAAAGTCCAGTTTATCATAGACCCCCGGCCCGTTCAGGCGTATATCCTGAACCAGACCAGATCCTCTTGCTACCGGACCGGTCGCGCTCAGATCAATAGCGTCTTCTTTTGAAAGCACGCCTACGCCGCACAATCTGTTTTTAACAGACTTGTCATTGATAAATACATTCGTCAAGTCGCGAATATCGTTTTCAATTCCGTTAAGTGTATCTACCATTTCTTTGAGAGTTTCATTATCGATATCCTTCCTCAGTCCGCCGACTTTGCAAACTGAGAAAATAACTCTGCCGCCTGTTGTTTTTTCAAACAGGTCGAGAATCGTTTCTCTGACTCTCCAGCAGTGCATGAACAGGCTTTCAAAGCCAAAGGCGTCAGCCAGAAGCCCCAGCCACAAGAGGTGGCTATGCAATCTGGATAACTCATGCCAGATCGTTCTCAGATATTGAGCCCTCTCCGGAATCTCAACGCCCATAGCGCCTTCCACTGCCGCAGAATATCCCCAGCCATGTCCAAAGCTGCAGATTCCGCAGATTCTCTCTATAACGTATACCATTTCGGTATATTCCTTTTTTTCCACCAGCTTTTCCAGCCCTCTATGAATAAATCCAATAGACGGAATCGCTTCTACTACCACTTCATCTTCAAGTACCAAATCAAGATGAATCGGCTCCGGAAGCACCGGATGCTGCGGTCCGAAAGGAATAATAGTTCTTTTAGCCATATTAACCTCTACCTTCCTTTCCTAGTTCTTTGGATTCCATGGAGTAGGCTGGGAAAGTTTGAAGAAATGCCCGCCATAATCCAGTTCGCTGTTTACGATCTTGATTCCAAAGAGGTCGTGCATTTCATTTTCATAGATAAACGCACCCCAGTATTCTCCCGTAATGCTCTGTACTTCCTCTTCCTCAGGAATTGTCAGCTTCAAATGGCTTAACTCATGATCCTTATCAAACGAATACAGGATCTCAAAGCCTTCGGAAACTTTTGTCGCGCAGATCTGTACCAGCCGATAACCTTCGGCCTTCCGATCTCTCGCCTTGCTCAGAATGTCAGAAGCTGTAACGGGTTCAATAACCTGTTCCTTATAAGATCTCATTTAAGCTTCCTCCTTTCCGGCATTATCTTCCGCCGATGTCGCGGCAGGCATGCCGCTGTCCATCGCCTTTCTCTTTTCTTCCAGAACGCCCAGGCCCTTTACAACGCCGTCAATAATGGCCTCCGGTCTTGCCGCGCAGCCCGGTACATACACGTCAACGGGAATGACCGTATCTACGCCGCCCATAATATTATAACACTCTCTGAAAACGCCACCGTTGTTTGCGCAGATTCCAACTGCGACTACAACCTTTGGTTCCACCATCTGATCATAAATCTGTTTTACAACCGCCTTATTCTGCTCATTTACCGATCCTGTTACCAGGAACACATCCGCATGTTTCGGGTTGCCTGTATTGATGATCCCAAACCGCTCAACATCGTACATAGGTGTAAGGCATGCCAGCACTTCTATGTCACAGCCGTTACAGCTCGAACCGTCATAGTGGATGACCCATGGTGATTTTGCTACATATGACATTCGCCGCACCTCCTTATATCAGATATACAATGAACAGGTTAATTACGCCTAAAACCGCCGCGACAATCCAAGCGGAATTAATTGCTACCTGCCACTTCATTCTCGCAAAGCTGTTATCGATCAGAACTTCCAGGAAGTACGCCAGCAAGCATACAACCACACCGATTACTGTCCCCCAGATCGTTCCGTTGGCAAAGAACAGGAATACAAATCCCAGCAGGAAAATATTCTCGTACCAGTGCGCAACCTCAATGAGAGCCAGGGTCTTTCCGGAGAATTCCGTCGTAAGACCTCTTACCAGTTCCTGGTGCGCATGATGAGACATGGACAGGTCAAACGGTGATT
This sequence comes from Zhenpiania hominis, assembly GCF_014333425.1. Taxonomy (GTDB): domain Bacteria; phylum Bacillota; class Clostridia; order Peptostreptococcales; family Anaerovoracaceae; genus Hominibacterium; species Hominibacterium hominis. The sequence goes on from NZ_JACRYT010000002.1 coordinate 36,670, forward strand.
TTCTGAACTTGATCGTCAGGATGAATACGAATCCCAGGAACACGCCGATCAGCGGAAGTACATCCATTGCGGAATCCGTAACAATATCATATACATTAAAGCTTCTGTCTACCAGGTAAAAACCGATTGCGGTCAGCAATACCATTGGCTCATATGCCATCATTTGCAGTAGTTCTCTTTCAGCTCCGACCTGAGAGTATGGAGAGTTGGATGAGAAAGCTCCCACAATCAGGAATACGCTTGCCAGAGTCAGCGTAAAGATAACCAGCAGCAGATCTCCGCCAGCGAAGAAAATTCCGCCCGTTACCAGAACAAAGATAAAGAAGCAGGCCACATAAAAGTCCTGTACCTTATTGACTGTAACGGATTGCTTCGATCTCAGCTTAAACACATCATAAAAAGGCTGCAGAAGCGGCGGACCGACTCTTCTCTGCATCCTCGCGGAAACAATACGATCCAGTCCCGCCAGAATTCCTCCCACGAGAGGCGCCAGTACCAGGTATGCAACTACACATATAATTGTCTGTATCATTTTACATAGCACCTCCTGTCACGATTGTAACCAGAGATCCAATCATCAGGCCGAGTCCGGCGATGATTACGACTGCGGACACAGTACACCCGATAATATTCATCTTTCTTTCGCCAAAATAACGTTCCATATGCCAGTTTCTCAAAGACATAGTAACCGGTTTGTCCATCGAGCCGTGGAACCGGAGATTGTCTCCTTCGTTCGCGCCAGCCAGATAAATCGGCACAATCTTCTTCTTTGTTCTTCCGAAGAAGAATACAATCAGAAGCAGTACCACCGCTACCATAATGCACATAATAATCATGTTGTCCGCAGACAGCGCCATGGAAGATAGACCTCCAAATACGCCTTCCAGATATGGTACCAGCATTCCGCTCGAAATAATCGGGAAAGCAAGCACTGCCGCAATTGTCAGAACTACTAATGTTCCCTGTACAAACCACTCTTCCTTATGCACATTCTGCTGGATATTTTCCGTATTTGCTACGATTGCACTCATTTTACCCAGCCATTTTGTCCAGTAGAAAGCAGTTGCCGCACTGCCGAAGCAGATGACTCCAACCAACAGAATATTTCCGGAGTCCGCAAACGCAGTCATGGATGCCCATTTTGCGATCAGCATTCCAAACGGTGCCAGGAACATTGCCGAGATACCGATCATCATGAAAGCTGCCAGACGAGGCATTCTTCCAAAAAGTCCGTCCATATCCTCAATATCTCTGCTTCCGATATTATGTTCTGCCGTACCTACACACAGGAACAGCAGGGATTTTGTAATAGCATGGAAGATAATCAGCATGATACCTGCCCATACCGCGCCGGCTGTTCCAACTCCACCACAGGCTACGATCAAGCCCAGGTTCGCGACTGTAGAATATGCCAGCACTTTCTTTCCGTTGCTCTGTGAAATCGCCGCGAAAGACGCTAACAGGAATGTTACGCCCCCGACTGTCATTACCATCAAGCCTGCGAAATTTCCCATTCCCAGACACGGAGCCAGCTTTATAATCAAAAATACGCCGGCTTTAACCATTGTAGACGAATGGAGCAACGCAGATGTCGGTGTAGGCGCTACCATCGCGCCGAGCAGCCAACTGTTGAACGGCATCTGAGCAGCCTTTGTAATCCCAGCGAATGCCAGGAACGCCGCCGGAATCGCCATGATACCGGAGTACATTGTTCCGTATGCAATCATTGTGCTCAACTCCAGGGTATTGTAAACAAATCCCAGAATGAGGATACCTACTGCGAATCCAAGCCCGCCCAGCAGATTCATAATCAGCGCGCGGAAAGCATTGTTTGTTGCTTCCTTTGTCTTTGTGTATCCGATAAGGAAGAACGAACTCAGGCTTGTGATTTCCCAGAAGAAATACATCCAGATCAGGTTGTTCGATGTAACCAGACCGAACATTGCCGCCAGGAATAAAAACATAACGAAGAAGAACCAAGGTCTTCTGTCCTTCTCACCTGCATGGTGATGCTGGAAGTCTTTCATGTATCCCAGCGCGTATACACAAATCAAAGTACCGATGATTCCAATAATGAGTACCATAATCACAGAGAGGCGGTCTATGTACATGTTGCTGACTACTTCAATGTGATGTCCCTTAGTAAGTTCAAACCATATCAGAAGCGGAGTCTGAATAATGGCAAAAACTGATGCAAGGTATTTCTTGTGCCGAATGCCTGTGATGATGATATAGATAGCCAGCAGGGCTTCAATTACCATCATGATGTAGTTCACAGCTTCGTTATGGAAATCAAAATACTGATCTCCCGTTCTGAAATACTGTACTGCAAGATAGATAGACGCTGCCGCAATTACGATTGCCGCAAATTTAACGATCGCGCCTCTTGCCGCGTCAGCTTTAACTACTAAAAGAACAAAGGCCACAACTAATGGAAACAAGATTAGAAAAAATATAGTGCCCATTTTATCCTCCTAATAATAAAACTTTTTTCATGAGTGCAACTTCTCACACCTCATTATACTATATAATCAAGCAATAACAAGCGGTTGCCTTATATTTTTAACTTTCTGAAAAATCTGCCTTTCGTCCGTTTCCCGTTGAATTTCCTACAATTCGATTTTTTTTGCAAAAAAATCTCAAAAAAAAGATTTCTTTGCAAGAAATCCGTTTTTCCATTCTCTGCATTCTCTTATAATCTCAATTCAAAGATCTTCCGTTCTTTCGTCGTTCCTTCACAAGCTTCCCTATAACATCTACACATCCTCATCAAAAATCTCTTTTCTGAGATTACGATTGATAAAAAATCAACGAATTCCCATAAGGAAACGGAGCCCGCCGCTGCGAAAAAATCCTCTTTGGCGGCAGCTCCGTTCACCCCTTTTCTCAGGAATTATTTATGCTTTTCCGGCTCTACCTTCTTTGAAACAAAGTAGAACACAATGGTAAGAATCGCGGTAACAGCAGTCAGAACATAGAGAACCGTCCGAATGGTTCCCAGGATCGTCATTACGTTCCCATCTTCAAACAGACCGTCAAAGTAGTCTCCGGCGCCCCACATATCTTCCGTGCCCCAGCCCTCATACCAGGGCATAAAGATACATGCGATACCATTCATAACGGTCATCAGAAGGAACAGGAAGGCAAGCCTTCTGGTATCCCCGACCGCAAGACCTGTTTTTTCATTAACCGGGAAACGCTGCGGATCTTTCTTTGTCAGCCCGCCGTAACGCCTCCGCCAGATAAAATACAGAATCGGTCCGGTAATCAGCCCGATCATACCCCCGACAAAATAGTCCGAACCATTAATCAGGAACGCGAACAGCGCCACGCAAATCGGAACGATACAGATAACGCTCAAAAATCCGTACCCGCCCGGAATCTTGAATTTGTATTCTTCATCCGGAATCTTCTTCCTCAGTACCATCGCGGAAATGTATACCAGAATATAGGAAGCGACCAACAGGCTTACATCTAATACGATAATCAGACCGAAAGGAAGCATGCACATAATAATATTGGCAATTCCTACTGACAGAACCGCAATATATGGAACTCCATGCTTTTTATCGCACTTTACCAGCACCGGCGGGGACAAGTAGTCGTCTGCCAGAGTGAAAAAGCCCCTGGAGCCAGACGCGATATATGTGTTATAAATCGAACACTGCGCCAGAATCGCCACAACCGTAAATATGATTCCGAAAGCCGGCCCCCAGAACGTTGTAACAACATCGGCATACCCGACAGTACCCGCGTCAGCGCCCCATTCCGACCATCTTCCCATCGAACCCAGCCCGGCTGTAGTGGGAAGAATATATACGGCCATAATCAGCGGAATCGTGATCAAGGTTCCTTTCGGAATAACCTGAGGATTGGAAACTTCCCCGGCAATTGTAGACATGGACTCATATCCGGAATACATCCACATACAGATAGAAATTCCTCCCGCGATATAGAAGAACCAATCCGACAGTCCTTCCGCAGGTTCCGATGTAAGCTGGAAGCTGATATCTGTGCCTCCGCCCCAATTGAGGAAACCACAAATTGCCACCATCGCGAAGGCCGCCATTACCAGAATCGCCAGAATCGTACTTACAACCCCTACGTCTTTTACGCCACGGATGTTGATAATGGTAAAGATCAGAATCATTACAAACTTCACAGCAAACTCCGCAACCGGGGATAAGTCCCAGGCCGCGGCCGCGTATCCACCAGCAAGAATTACATATAAAGTGTTATCAATGTAGATGGAAATCGTTCTCCACCATCCTGCCTGGAATCCCCAAAATTCGCCAAGAGCCTCCTGTACCCATTTGTAATATCCGCCTTCCTGAGGTCTTACAGATCCCAACTCCGAAGCCACAAGTCCAAAGGGAAGCCCCCAGATAAACGGAAGCACACACAACATAACAATCGTCAGCCCCGGTCCGCATTCAGGAATCATCTCTTCAATACCATAACATCCCGCTGAAACAAGACAAAAAATCATGAATACGACAGTTGATACTTTTAAGTCATGTTTTTTTAATCCATGCTCACCAACATCGACCATTGTCGAAGACTTCTGCTCGCTCATGTTTTCACCTCCTTGAAACAAAATAGAATTTTTATATCAGTTCACTTCCTATTATACACTTATCGTTTGAATTATCAATAAATTTAGAAAAATTAAAAGAGAACAGCAATTCTGTTCTCTTTTAATCTCAAAATAATATTCTCGCTCTTATTCCCCTCTGAACCGTCTATCTTATTTCGTAAGATCCGGGAACGTTTCATCAAACGTCTTTTCATCCGCGCCAAGAGATGAAATTTTTCCCGCTTTTCCTTTCGCTTTCGCAATCTGATACACAATCATCGGGATTACAACTGCCGCAGTCGCAATGGAGAAGATAACGATACCGCCTCCCGCGTCTCCGGACGGATCCAGAATATCGCCGAACGCCAGCATGATCAGGAAAATCAGCTGCGCAATCATCGCGAACCATGGAACCCAACTCAACCCTTTCGAAACTCTTGCTTTCAGACAGGAATCCGCATCATACCCACGCTTTTTCAGTCTTGCCCTGAAACGTTTCTGAGAAGCGATGATACCTACCCAGGCAAGCGTTCCGGTAAATCCGGACATGGACAGCAGACTTCCGTACAGATTTGACAGGAACCCGGTCAGTTCCGAAACAAGACCCAAAATCAGAACAATCCACATAAATGCCAGTGTGAATAATACCGTTCTCTGCGGCGCCGCGTTCTTGCTCAGTTTGGAAAGGAATTTCGGCGCGAGACCTTCAACGGAAAGTCCGTACATACATCTTACCGTACCGTAGAATCCGGTGTTCGCACAGCTGAATGCCGCTACCAGAACTACCGCCAGGAATATAATTCCAAAGAATTCAAACCCGTATGCTTTGGCAATATCTGAAAATACCGGCGTCGCGTCTGTGGCGAATTCGGTCGGGAGTACCAGCAGTACCAGCAGAATCGGAACCAGGTACAATCCTACGATACGATATGTAACGCTTCTGCATGCCTTTGGCACCGATTTATCCGGGTTCTGTGATTCCGCAGCGGCCAGACCGACGATTTCCGTTCCCTGGAAGGTAACCAGCACAACGACCATCATAATCAGCACAACCGAGAATCCGTTCGGGAAGATGTCGTGATAAATGCTTCCGCTTCCGAAGTTCACGCCCAATCCCTTGAAGCCGTCTTCTACTGCCTTTACAGCCGCTCCTTCCGGATTTCCCCAGATGCCGACCCAAATGCCGAACGCAAGTAAAATAAACAAAATAATTACAATAACTTTTGTGATTGCCAGGCCTGACTCAATTTTGGCGAATACGTCAACCGAACACAGATTGATAATCGTAATAGCCGCCAAAGCGCCGACAGCGAACGCCACATATGCGATGCTGCTGTTGTTTCCGGTAAGCTCCTGCAGAATATAAGAAACCGCAATCGCTTCCGAAGGTACGTAGCATACCCAGTTAAACCAGAACGACCAACCCATTCCCACGGACATCGTCGGCCCCAGGAATTCATTGGTATAGGCAACGAACGTTCCTTTTCTGGGCAGGTTCACAAGTAATTCCGCATAAGCAATCATAAGACCGAATACAATAACGCCTACCACGGCGAAAGCAAGAAATACAGCAGGTCCCATTACCTGGATGCACCAGCCTACGCCCAGAAAATAACAGGAACCGATTACGCCGCCCAGACCGATAAACGCTACCTGCCAGCCTTTAATACCTCGCTTTAGTTCTTGAGGCGATTCTCCCGTCGTCTGCACGACTTTTTTCTCTTCTGACATACATTTGCCTCCTTCTCACATATTAAAAAATATGATTAGATTTGTCCCTCCGTCTGATATCTGCCGTTGCAGGGGGATAAAAGCAATTAAAATTTTCAGTCTTTTGGGACTTTTTTATTTTTTCACATTTTAATTCCTCTGTCAACTTTTTTAAGAAACTTCTCATTTGTGATTTTTTCCAATCTTAGCAATAAGATAAATCGAATAAATTTACTAATTTTTGATATTAAAAAAAACTCTAAAACAGCCCAAAATTCACTGTCTTAGAGTTTTTAATCAATAAAACCGTACCGTTTCACAAAAACGGTACGGTTTTAAGCCCCTTGGTTTTAATACTTTTTTTACTTATTCAAATCCGGGAAAAGTTCATCAAATGACTTTTCATCTGAATTCAACGCGTTAATGTCACGAACATGACCCGTTTTTCTCGCGATTACACGTACAATCATCGGAACAACAACCGCCGCTACCGCGATGCAGAACGGAATCAGCTGACCTTCGCCGAATGCCATCATAACCAGGCACGCAAGCTGTACAACGATAGAAAATACCGGCAGCCAGGTCTGTCCTTTTCTTACCCGCGCTTTCAGGCATGTTTCCGGATCATAGCCTCTCGCTTTCAGTCTCTTTCTGAATACCAGCTGCGCTCCGCAAATGCCGACCCATGCCAGTGTTCCAGTAAATCCGGACAGGGACAGCAGGTTTTCATACAGAGAAGTCAACGCTCCGGAAAGCTGAGAAATCAGACCGATAATCAGTACAACCCACATAAACGCCAGCGTGAACAGAACCGCGTTTCTCGGATTCGAGCTTTTATTCAGTTTTCCGAGGAATTTCGGCGCCAGACCTTCAATAGACAGCCCGAACATACATCTTACTGTACCATAGAATCCGGTGTTCGCACAGCTGAACGCCGCAATCAGCACAACCGCCGACATGATCAGTCCGAAAATCCCCATATCGTAACGGTTCATGATATCCGCGAAGATCGGATTATCTTCTGTTCCCTGATTCCATGGATAAACCAGGATAACCAGCAGAATCGGCAGCATATACAGCAGCGCTACACGGTAGGTTACGCTCTTGCAGGCCTTTGGAACGGAATGTTCCGGATCCTGTGCTTCCGCCGCCGCCAGTCCTACAATCTCTGTACCCTGGAAAGTTACCAGTACAACGGTCATAGATGTAAACATTACCATAGGCCCTAACGGGAACAGTTCTTCTCCAAAGCTAGCCCCGCTGCCGAAGTTTACTTCTCCGCCCAGGAAGTGATCGCTTCCCCACAGGCCTACCCAGATACCGAATGCCAAAATAACAAATAAAATAATTACGCATACTTTTGTGATTGCAAGACCGGATTCAATCTTCGCAAACATGTCAACCGCGCACAGATTGATAATCGTAATGGCCGCAAGAGCACCCAGTGCGCATACCGCGAAGAACACACCGCTCTGGATTCCGGTCAGATACCGCAATACTGTGGCAACCGCTACCGCCTCGGAAGGAACATAGCATACCCAGTTAAACCAGAATGCCCAGCCCATTCCCGTGGACAATGTCTCACCCAGGAATTCATTGGTATAAGCTACAAAGGAACCTTTCCGTGGAAGATTTACCAACAACTCCGCATAAGCAATCATCAATCCATAAACAATAACGCCAACTACTGCAAACGCAATCAGAACCGCAGGTCCCATCGTTCCTACGCAAGTACCTACACCCAGGAAGTAGCAGGAACCGATTACACCGCCCAAACCAATAAAGGATACCTGCCAGCCTTTAATCCCTCGCTTTAGGTCTTGGGATTCGCCTGATGTTTTTACATTTTTTTCTTCTGACATATCTTTGCCTCCCTTTTTATACATATGCCCCATATGTATGATTTGTCCATCCCTTCCGCAGATAGAACCCTTCCAAGGGAAAAAGGTTTCTCTTTATTCTGTCAATTCAATGGACCATTCTATTTTTTCATATTTCTACAATAAAGTCAATAATTCTGAGGTTTTTCTCATTTTCAAACACAAATTTCTTATTTTTGAGATTTCACAAATTAAAAAAAATCAACAGGAAAAGAACTCCGGGAATCCCCAGGACTCCTGCTATTACTGCGGTTAACAGATTTAGCGGTAGAAAAATTCCCCAGTATCCTCCCACAGCATTAACCAACAAAATCAGTACGCCTCCGATCAAACTGTTCAGCGCCAAACGTCCCGCCCACTTCAAGGGCACAATCAAAAGTTTTCCTAATATGTAAATAAGAAACAGACCCGCGGCATACGCGGCAAAAATTCCAACTTCCAAACCAAAACTCATAAATCTCCCTCCCCCTAACAGCTTATGCGCCGGGCCGCGTTGAGATGCAAAAAAGCAGCCTGCCTTTCATGACTTGACTGCTTTTTATTTCTCATTCCACTATAATTCTCTGCGGCCTTCCATTGCCTTCAACAGCGTAACTTCATCCGCGTATTCCAGATCGCCTCCCACCGGAATTCCATGCGCGATTCTGGAGACTCTGATTCCGGAAGGTTTAATCAATCTGGCAATATACATCGCTGTAGCTTCCCCTTCTATATTTGGATTTGTTGCCAGAATCAACTCCCGCACATCCTCATTCTGCAGCCTTACAATAAGCTGCTTTAGATTAATATCTTCCGGACCGATCCCTTCCATGGGAGAAATCGCTCCGTGGAGAACATGATAAAGTCCGTTGTACTCCTTAATTTTTTCCATGGCCACTACATCTTTTGGCGTCTCCACTACGCAGATTACGCTTCTGTCTCTCGAAGGGTCCGAACAAATGACACAAGGATCCGTATCCGTAAGATTTCCACAAACCGAACAGTATGTCATCTTCTGTTTTGCTTCAATGATAGAATCCGCCAGAGCGCGCGCTTCCTTCTCCTCCATGGAAAGAATATGAAACGCCAGCCGCTGAGCGGTCTTTCCACCGATCCCCGGAAGCCTGGAAAGCTCGTTAATCAGCCTCGCCAGCGGTTTCGCATAATACTTCATCGTTTACAGCCCCGGAATTCCCAGACTTCCCGTCAGTTTGCTCATTTCATTCTGAGAAATCTCTTCCATCTGTCGGAGCGCCTCGTTAGCCGCTACCATCAGAAGATCCTGCAGCATTTCAATGTCATCCGGATCTACCACTTCCGGCTGGATTTCGATGCTTTTGATCTCTTTCTTTCCGGTTACCGTAACGGTCACCGCGCCGCCACCGGAAGTCGCGGTCGTTTCCATCGCGTCGATTTCTTTCTGCAGCTCATCCATTTTTCTCTGCATTTGCTGCATCTGCTGCATCTGTTTCTGCATATTTCCCATACCGCCGGCTTTTGGTTTCTTGCCGGCTCTCATGCCTTTTCCCATTGTTTCCTCCTATTCAATCTCAATATTCAGTCCAAGTTTCTGTCCCGCTGTACGCGCAATTTTTTCTGTATCAATCCTATTTTCGTTTTTGGCGCTTCCTTCCAGGCTGCATTGAAGAGCCCTGCGTTTTCCCGTATGTTTTTCCATCAAATCTTCCAGAGTTCTTCGATTGCTCTCTACATAATCGGCAACCGCGGCATTCGACGCGGTTACAGAGAAAAAATCATCTCCGACTGCGGTCAGTATCGTTCCGCTCCGAATCAGATTAAAGCTGCCTCTTGAAGCTTCCGCCTCTTCAAAAATCGCATGCCAGAGAGCGTCACAGTCAAAGGAATCCCGCTGCGGTTTCCCCGGTTCGTCTCCTTCCGGCCCGCGTATTTCCGCCGCCGGCGCTTTTGGCGCTTCTCTCATCTGCGTTCCAGTTTGCGCCGCCTGCACAGATTCTCTTCTCACCTGTGTCGCTACCTGCTGCTGTATTCCGGAATCTATCAAACCGGTCGCCATTTTAACAATACACAGCTCCAAAAGGATCCTCGGCTGCGTAGACCATTTGGCCTCCGCCATAGTTCTGGAGATTTCGATAATCCCGTGGTTGATATCCGCCAGATCAAGGCTGTCGCTTTGTCTGCGGATTCGTTCCACATTTTCTGGAGACAAATTCAGCATGTCTTCCGGTTTTTTGATAAACTTCGTAATCAGCAGATTCCTGTAATGGGCCAGCCAGTCTTTCATAAACTGGCGGACATCTTTGCCGTCCGCCAAAATTTGCTCCAACAGAAGGAGCGCTTCCGAAGGCTGGCGCAGAAGCACCTTCTCAGTCAGCTCCAGGAACACTTCTTCACCGGCAGTTCCCAGGAATTCCAAAACATCTTCCCTTTCCACATGTTTTTGTCCGCCGGAAATGCACTGATCCAAAATACTGAGCCCGTCCCTTACGGAACCGTCCGCATTGGCGGCTATCAAGCGGAGCGCTCCCCGCGAAACTTCAATTCCCTTCTGTTCACAAATCTTCGCCATTCCTTCGGCAAGAATCTCTTCCGGCACGCGCTTAAAGTCCAGCCTCATGCACCGTGAAAGGATCGTAGCCGGAAGCTTTTGCGGTTCGGTGGTCGCAAGAATAAACATAACATTTTCCGGAGGCTCCTCCAGCGTTTTCAAAAGCGCATTGAACGCACCTGTGGAAAGCATATGCACCTCATCCACAATATAAACTTTCTTTCTGCCTACCGCAGGCGGATATTTTACGCTTTCCCGCAGTTCCCGGATATTTTCCACTCCGTTGTTGGAAGCCGCGTCAATTTCAATCACATCCATAAAGGTACCTTCCTTTATAGACCGACAGTTGGCGCAAACACCACAGGGCCGCTCTCCCTCTGAGGTACAGTTGACTCCCTTTGCCAGGATTCTGGCAGTTGTGGTTTTTCCGGTTCCTCTTGTTCCGCAAAAGAGATAAGCATGGCTTACGGAATCAGTCGCAAGCTGATTTTTCAAGATTTTCGTGATATGATTCTGTCCGAGAATCTCATCAAAAACTTCCGGGCGGTAAGCCCGGTAAAGCGCCGTATACATTACAATCCCTCTCCCTGACTATAAAAATAAATTGCCCTTTGAAAGCTCCGCAAGGCGCTAGCAAAGGCTTTTCTGCGGCACATAAGAACTTCCGCTTATTGCTGCTTCCTTCCGGACCTGACAAGGTTCACAGAGTCTTATTGCGCAGGACCCCAACCATACCAGACGGAGCTTTCAAAAGGCAATTTCATGCTTTTCTATTATATTGGTTTTCTCAGGCTTCGTCAAGACCCAGTTTTCAGCCTTTGCGCCAGACAGACCCGGCGCCGCTTTAAAACGCGCCATAGGTTCCCCCTTGCCGGGCGCCGCGGCGCGCGAACAAATCATGGAAAATTCGATTGAAGAGTCGGCCTGCGCAAACAAATCGCAAAACCAAAGAAAAAAGCTGCGTTTTTTCGCTTCTTTTTCGCAAAGCTTTCCGAAATACACGCCATTCCTGTTGAAATCCGCAATCTTGCAGCTTCATTCTGAAAAATGTTTGCGGTACGCGCAATCCCTTACCTCTATTCAGGCTAATGTTGGCGCTCTCCCCCGCCCTCAGAGAGAACAAAAAAACAGAGCCGTTTTCTGCTTTTTTACAGACTTCTCCGCGTCAAGCAAGGGAAACGGCTCTGTTTTTTCAATTCTATTCGTATGTGCTTTCTCGGATTTTAATCATCCCAATCGTCGTCCCAGTCATCTCTGTCGTCTCTGTCATCACGGTCGTCTCTATCGTCCCAGTAATCATCATCACGATCGATATCCCTCTTCAGGATCTTTCCACCCTTTACCTTGATATCATATTTGTACTCGTATCCGCGGGATTTAAAATCCACCTCCCAGATCAGTACACCGTCATCTCTGTCTTTATCAATGTCCAGGTCATAGAAGGAAGTCGCTCCGGTACGCTTTTTCGCGTCAGCGTACGCGATATTCTTCGCCTTTGTTCTGGAAATGTTTGTAACCTTTTTCTTTACCGTTTTTTTAATTCTTACTTTCCCTTTAACGTTCCCAAATCTGCGGTCACGGGCATCTTCATCTCTGACGCCTTTAATCGTAAAGCGGTAGGTCTTCCCTTTCTTAAACTTTTTAATGCGGAAACGAAGCTCGTCATCATCTTTTTTATAAACAGAAACTTTATACCGTTTACCCGATGTGTCTCTTACAATCACCTTTGTCCGTCTGTTTTTGTAATCCACATCATCATCAAACTCAACTTCCACTTTACCGTTTCCGAGATATTTCACTCTTTCTTTATGCGGTGCCGCCGCAAAGGACGGAACTGCGATCAGGCTCAGGGCCATTGCCAGGATGATTACGACCGCGACCGGCAGTCTCAGCATTCTCATTCTGTTTTCCATGTTATTCCTCCACTTCTTCATAAGCAATTTCGATTATGGCTTTATGATACGGGAGAAAAATTAAAGAAAAATTAAAGATTTAATTTTTTCTTAGTGCCCCACTACTTTATACAACTCATCGCTGGCAGGCGGAGCGATTTCCATGGATTCTCCGTCAATTTCCATACGTATCCCCTCGGAAGCCTCTTTTATAACGCCGATGCAGGAAAGCTTTACCCCCGCTTTTTCCATAGCCGCTTCCATTTCCTCCTTTTTATCGGGAGGCGTCATGATAATCATACATCCGCTGGAAATCAGGCGCAGATAATCGATATCAAAATAATCGCAGATTTTTTTTGTCACCGGTTTCAGCGGTATCTGATCCACCTGGAGACAGGCTCCGGTTCCCGCCACCTGACACATTTCCCACACCGCGCCGAGAACGCCGCCTTCCGTTACATCATGCATTCCGTGGGTTCCGACTTTTCCTGCCGCCACCCCCTCTTTCACAACGCTCACCTGATTCAGGAGACCTTTGGCTTCTTCTATTTCTTCCCGGGTCAGGATTTCCCGAAGCTGCTCTTCAAAATCGCAGGCAATTACGCCCGACCCCTCAAGGCCCGCGTATTTCGTCATCATGATGTAATCTCCGGGCTTCATGTTTTCCGTATGCTGAGACGCCCACTTCTCGCCGCGGCCGACGGCGGTGGAAACGATGACCGGCTTGGTGACTGCCGGTGTAATCTCCGTATGTCCGCCGATGATCTCAACTCCCAGTTCCTCGGAAGCCTCCCCCGCTTGGCGCATCATTTCTTCAATTTCCTCTTCCGTCGTACCTTCCGGAAGCATGACAGCCAGCATAATTCCAAGAGGCTGAATCCCGTTGGAAGCAATATCATTACAGGAAATGTGGATGGAAAGCCTGCCGATCTCACTGATCGCCGCCGTAATGGGATCGGTTGACATGATGCACTCATAGGATCCGAAATCCACAACCGCGCAGTCCTCGCCGATCCCCGGACGTGTCAGAACCTCCGGCCGTCTGAATTTAATGTTGTTGAATACAATTTTTTCCAGCAGATCGCTGTCCAGTTTTCCTGTTTTAAGCATTTGTTTCATCTCCTGACTTCAGTAGTTCTAAAAATTCTTCTTCGGTAATAATGGGGACTCCCAGTTCCTTGGCTTTTTTGTTTTTTGAGGAAGCCGACGCCGCGTCGTTGTTAATCAGATAATCGGTCTTTTTGCTGACCGAACCCGCGGCTTTTCCGCCTTCCGCCTCGATTGCCGCTTTCAGAGCCTCCCTGTTCTCATAGTGGTTCAGAGAACCGGTAATTACGAAGGTCTTTCCTTCAAGCCTCCGCTCGCCCGTCTCCTCAAAGCTTTCGTCCAGCTCAAGCTGCCGCAGCAGATCCCGGACAATCCGACGGTTCTTTTCCTCCGCGAAAAAAGCGGCGAATCCGGCAGCCATGACCTCGCCAATCCCATCAATTTTTACCAGTTCTTCTTCCGACGCGTTCTCAATGGCAGCCCACTGATTCTTGTACGCTCTGGCGATCACCTTCGCGTTTGCCGCCCCGATTCCCGGAATTCCCAAGCTGTAGAGTAGTCTGGCGGGCGTTGTCTTTTTCGCCCGCTGCAGCGCGTTCATCAGATTTTCAAAAGATTTCTGCCCGAATCCTTCCATAGTCGTGATTTCATTGCGGTACTGTTTCAAACGGAACAGGTCCGCCAGTTCCCGGATATACCCTCTTGCCACGAATTTTTCCAGCGTGGCTTCCGACAGACCGTCGATATTCATGGCGTTCCTGCTGACAAAATGGGTCAGGGATTTAATCTGTTTTGCCAGACAGTCCGGGTTGGTGCAGTACAGCACTTCTACATCCGTATCCTTTTTAATAACGGCTTTCTGTCCGCAGACAGGGCAGGTTTCTGGGATTTCCAGGCTGCCGCTTCTGGTGAGATTTTCAGCAATCTGCGGAATGATCATATTGGCCTTGTATACCCGTATCCGGTCGCCGATTCCCAGCTCCAGTTCCTTTAAGATGCTGACGTTATGAACAGACGCGCGGCTTACGGTCGTGCCTTCCAGCTGAACCGGTTCAAAAATGGCAACCGGATTGATCAGCCCGGTTCTTGACGCGCTCCATTCGATTTCCGTCAAGGTCGTGTCTTTCGTCTCATCCTGCCACTTAAAAGCGATGGAGTCCCGTGGAAACTTGGATGTAGATCCCAGAGAGGTTCCGTAGGCGATGTCGTCAAAAATCAGCACCAGTCCGTCGGAAGGCACGTCGTTTATCTCCACATGCTCGGCAAACCATTCGATCTGCTGCCGCAGATTCTCCCGATCCACAAGGCGGTGCTCCACAACTTCAAATCCCTGTCCGGACAGCCAGTCAAACTGCTGGGATCTGGTCCTCATTTCCAGTCCCTGGGCGCTGACCAGGGCAAAGGCGTAAAAGCGTACACAACGCTTTGCTGTGATCCGGTTATCCAGCTGCCGCACGCTGCCGCTGCAAAGGTTCCGTGGGTTTTTATATCTGGCGTCCACATCGTCGATGGTCTCGTTGATGGTTTCAAAGTCTGAGTAGCGAATACAGGCTTCTCCCCGCAGGATAAGCTCTCCCTGGAAGGGGATGGTAAGCGGGATGTTCTGAAACACCCTGGCGTTAGGCGTAACCACTTCCCCCACTTCGCCGTCTCCCCGGGTAACCGCTTTATACAGCGTCCCGTCCCGGTAAGTGAGTACAATGGTCAGACCGTCGATTTTCCAGGAAAGCACGCCTTTCTGCTCCCCCAGCCAACGTACCATCTCCTCCGGCTCTTTTGTTTTGTCCAGGGACAGCATGGGAGACGGATGCCGTTCCTTGGGCAGATCGCTCTGCACCTCATATCCAACGTTGACCGTCGGACTTGACGCCAGGACGATCCCGGTCTCCTTCTCCAGCTTTACCAATTCATCGTAGAGCCGGTCATATTCAAAATTGCTCATCATCTCCCGGCTTTCCTGATAGTACGCTCTGGAAGCCTCATTGAGAAGATCGACTTTTTCCTGAATTTCTTTCCGTTTATCTTCCATCTCTATTCCTTTCCCTCTTCCGGTATGTACCGGGAAAGAGGCGCGATGCCTGCCGCCAGTTTTTTCAGCGAACCGTCCCGGAAGGACACCTGAATGATTTTCCCGTCTGTCTTTTCGACGACGCCCCTGCCGAACTTGGGATGCACCACTTCCTCTCCGGGCTGAAACGCTTCCGCCCCAGTCTCCCTTCTCTCTTTTACCTGCCGCTTGACATATTTCAGCTGTTCAAAAGGATTCGCCGGTTTTGCCCCTCTGTATCCGTCCAGGGATATCGGAGTCCTGGAATCTTTCTTTTTCTCAAATACAGCGTCCCCGTCCAGCAGTTTTTTATCCATTTCCCGCAGGAACTGGGACTCTCTGGTAAAGTCGGTCTTTCCATAAAGGGTTCGCATGCTGGCGCTTGTCAGCCAGAGACGTTCCTTGGCCCGGGTCATTCCCACGTAGCACAGCCGGCGCTCCTCTTCCAGTCCGTCTTCCCGGTCAAACGCTCTCCATCCCGGAAACAGTCCGTCCTCCATGCCCGGCAGGAACACGAAAGGAAATTCCAGGCCTTTGGCGCTGTGCATGGTCATCAGAACCACCGCGTTTTCGTTTTCATCGTGGTTATCCACTTCCGACAAAAGGGCGATTCGTTCCATAAAGTCCGAAAGCGACAGCTGGCCGTCGTCCTTTTCATAGTTGTAAATAACCGACTTGAATTCCATAAGGTTTTCAATACGCCCCTCTGCCTCCAGGGTGTTCTGGTCTTCCAGAGCCTTCAGATATCCGGTCTGCACCAGCAGGCCGTCGTAAATATCCGACACCCTGAGATTTTCCTGCTCCCGGCTGTATTCCTGTATCGTCTCCACCATCTGCCGGAGGCCCGCGGCCGCTTTTGCGGACAGACTGCCCACCACCTCTTCATCGGTCAGCGTCTGAAACAGACTTTCGCCCCGCACGCCTGCCAGCGCCTGCAGCTTGTCCACAGTCTTTGCCCCTACTCCCCGCTTGGGCTCGTTAATAATCCGCAGCAGCGCCAAATCATCGGAAGGATTCTGCACCAGCCGCATATAGCTGACAATATCCTTGACCTCCTTGCGGTCGTAATACCGCAGTCCGCCCAGTACGCGGTAAGGGATGTCCCGCCTGGACAGTGCTTCCTCAAAGGTTCGGGACTGGGCGTTGGTACGGTAGAGAATGGCAAAATCACTGTACCTGCGGTCTTTTGTCTTCAGACGGTCAATTTCCTGCGCCACATAGCGGGCTTCATCCCGCTCATCGTCCGCCCGGTAATAAGTAATCTTACTGCCCGGCTCCTTCTCGGTCCAGAGTTTTTTATCCTTTCTCCCATAATTCTTCTCAATCACTGAATGGGCAGCTGCCAGAATATTTCCCGTAGAGCGGTAATTCTGTTCCAGCTTTATTATTTTCGCGTCCTTAAAGTCTTTTTCAAACTCTAAAATATTGCGGATATCCGCGCCTCTCCACTGGTAGATGCACTGATCGTCATCTCCCACCACACAGATATTGCCGTTTTTTTCCGCCAGCATTTTCACAAAGGTGTACTGGATAAAATTCGTATCCTGATACTCATCCACCATGATATATTCAAACCGCTGCTGATATTCCAGCAGCGCCGCCTCGTCCTTCTGAAAAACGCGCACCGTATTGAGCAGCAGATCGTCAAAATCCATGGCATTGTTTTTCTTCAGCAGTTTTTCGTAATCCCGGTATACCTGATGAACAATCTTTGTTTTCGGATCTTCGCCGTAGGCGCGAAGATAGTCGTCCGGACCCAGGGCCTTTTCTTTGCAGTCGCTGATTACGCTCAAAAAATAAGCCGGTGTATACCGCTTATCGTCCAGATTCAGTTCCTTTACGATCGACTTCATAGCCGCCTTCTGATCCGCCGGGTCGTACACGGCAAAATCCGTATCATAGCCCAGAAGTCCCGCGTGTTTTCTTAAAATCCGCAAACACGCGGAATGGAAGGTCAGAATCCACATGTTAATTCCGCTTCCGATCAGGGCTTCCACCCGCTCCCGCATTTCTCCCGCCGCCTTATTGGTAAAGGTCACCGCTAAAATCCGATAGGGGCTCACGCCCTTTTCCTTAATCAGATACGCGATCCGGTGGGTCATGGTACTCGTTTTTCCGCTTCCCGCGCCCGCTAAAATCAGGAGAGGCCCCTCTGTGTGCAGAGCTGCCTCTCTTTGCTGCGGATTCAAATGATCCAGATAGTTCATAGTTTCTCCTGTTACATAAAAATAAGTCTGTTCAGCAGAGTCATAAAAAACTCCACGCCCGGCGTCAGAATCAGATCCGTAATATCAAACAGAATCAGCGCCATCAGAATGAAAAATCCATTGTTGTAAATCGTATAATACAGATTGGTATGTTTAATATTGAAAATTTCGCTGATAATGGAAAATCCGTCCAGCGGCGGCACCGGAATCAGATTGAAGATCATCAGCACCAGATTGATGTAAATGACATAGTACAAAATGGTCCACAGAATATTCCCGAAATCGCCGGTCAGAAAATCCACGCCTGTCACCATAAAAAGCAGCTTTACAATCAGCGCGAACACCACTGCCACGATCAGATTCATCACCACCCCTGCCAGGGATACCAGCAGCTCATCCCGCCTGCGGTGTTTAAAATTATTGGGATTAATTTCCACCGGCTGC
The DNA here is from genome assembly GCF_014333425.1 of Zhenpiania hominis. Lineage (GTDB taxonomy): Bacteria > Bacillota > Clostridia > Peptostreptococcales > Anaerovoracaceae > Hominibacterium > Hominibacterium hominis. The sequence continues at coordinate 54,979 of NZ_JACRYT010000002.1, forward strand.
CCCCAGCCGAATCCCGCGAACAGCAGCGCCACAAAACCGATAGGGTCAATATGCGCTTTCGGATTCACCGTCACTCTCCCCTGAAATTTCGGCGTCGGATCCCCCAGCTTCCACGCCACCCAGCCGTGGGCGAATTCATGAAACGACAGGCCGATAACAACCCCCGGTATAATCAGGATGGTCTGAATGAACCATTCCGCCGGACTCGAATACCGTCTCAGCGAAGTAAACAGCATCAGCACCAGAAATATCAAAAATACAGGGTCAATTCTTCTTCTCAAATCCCTCATCCTTTCTTTCTTACGATTGTAACCCTTATTCTATCACATGTTGCGTTTTTTTTGAATACAATAATTAAGAAATGGGTCCCTGTGGACCGGAGAGGAGAATCTGATTGATGGCAAATCATTATATCTGTACCGATGTCTATACGGTACGGGCCGGCGACACCCTTTATTCCATTGCCCAGCGCTATCAGGTGGAAGTGGATCTGTTAATGCGGGCAAACCGGGTAAGAAACCCCTATAATCTGCGGATCGGCACAAAGCTCTGCATCCCCGGCCCTGCGGAGAACACTCCCGTTCCCCAGCCTCTGCCCGAGGTTGAGCCGGAAGAGTCGGAAGAGCCCCAGGGCGGTGTGCCCGCCGGCTGCAAAACAGTCCATACGGTAAAAATGGGCGATACCCTTTATATGATCGCGAAAATGCACCACATCAGCCTGGATGCTCTGATGCGGGCAAACCCCGATATTGATCCTTATAATCTACGGATTGGGACGAATCTCTGCATCCCAGAATAAGCAACTAAAGGGGATCGCAAGGCTACAGAATATCCGAAAGTAGCCTGGCGACCCCTTCCTTGCACCGAATCCAGAGAGAACGCTCCGCGTACAGTTCTCTTGTGAGTTCGTGGCAGGATTCCATATCCTTTTCAAAAATCGCCTCCAGCTTTCGCGCTTCCCGCGCGTCATAGATAATGGCATTCGCTTCGAAATTCAAAACAAAACTGCGCCTGTCAAAGTTGGCGGATCCCACGCTTGCCACTTCGCCGTCCACCATCAGAGTCTTCGCGTGCAGGAATCCGTTATTATAAATATACGCTCTGCCCCCCGACTGGATCAGCTCACCCACATAGGAATAGGTCGCCCAGTAAACAAAAATATGATCCGGCATACAGGGAATCATAATTCGGACGTCCACACCACTCTGGGCCGCCATTTTCAGCGATTCCAGAATACTTTCGTCCGGTACGAAGTAGGGTGTCTGCAGATAAACGTTTTTCCGCGCGGAAGTGATCATCTTCATATAGGCCCGCTTTACCGCCACCCGCTGGGAGTCGGGACCGCTGCTGACAATCTGCACTCCGCTCTTTCCCCCATCGATGACGTCGCTGTAAAATGCCTGGGAAAGGACAAGCTTTTCTTTTGAAGCGAACCGCCAGTCCAGAAGGAAGCGGGCGTTAATATCGTGGACACAGTTTCCGGTCACCCGCAAATGGGTATCTCTCCAGAAGCCGAACTTCTTTTTCATCCCCAGATACTCTCTAGCGATATTAAAGCCGCCGATATAGCCGATACTCCCGTCGATGACTGCCAGCTTTCTGTGATTGCGGTAATTAAAACGGACATTGATAAATTTCAGCTTTGGCGGGAAAAAGTAGGCCCGCTTCCCTCCCGCCCGGATAAAATCGCCCAGGACCCGGTCGTTAATCTGGCGGCTCCCCATCGCGTCCAGTAGCAAGCGAACCTCAACCCCCTCCCGCGCTTTCTGCGTCAGGGCCTGAAGGAATCTCCGCCCTACCGCGTCGTTTTTAATGATAAAATACATAATATTGATGGAGCTTTTGGCATTCTTAATATCCCGCATCAGGGAACGGAATTTATGTTTGCCTCCGGTCAAAATCGACACGCTGTTATTCTGCGTATAAAAGGATCCTCCGTACAGTCCGTTCAGATGAATCAGATCTTTCCACTCTTCCGCCTCCGGATTCACAAAAGAAAAGTTTCCGGATTTGATATCTTCCAGCTGGATACGCAGGCTTTCACTCAGCGCCCGCTCTTCGGAACTGGTCAGGCGGAAAATCTTTTTCCGCGCGATATTCTGGGAAAAAAGAAAATATAAAACAATTCCTGCTATGGGAAGCAGGAATAGAATCATAATCCAGGCCAGGGCGGCTGAAGGGTTCTTTCGTTCAAGAAAAATAATCGTAAACGCAATCAGCAGATTTACGATGAACAGTGTTGTTATAAATTCTGTAAAGTAAGGAATATCCCCCCACATCCCAAACCAGTCAACCATCATACACTCCTCTTGAGTCTGTTTTTTTCAGTATAGCATCTACAGGAGCATCCTGTCATTATTGATTTCAAATTTTTCAATGAGTTTTTCCACGGTCATGGCTTCCCGCTCCGTTCCCTGCAAATCCAGGGCAATCTTTCCGTCCATCATCAGAATCGTCCGGTTCCCATGCTCCAGAGCCGCCTTCATATTATGGGTAATCATCAACGTGCACATATCCTCCCCTTCCGAAAAGCGGTCGGTCAGTTCCAGCACTTTTCTCGCGGCCGCGGGGTCGAGCGCCGCCGTATGCTCATCCAGCAGCAAAAGCTTGGGATCCGCGATTACCGCCATAAACAGCGTCAGCGCCTGACGCTGCCCCCCCGAAAGAAGACGCGCCTTTTCCTTCATGCGATCCTCAAGCCCCATATCCAGCAGACGCAGCTTTTCCCGGAACAGTTCCCGGTCTTTTCTGCTGATTCCCCACTGGAGTCCCCGGCTTCTGTTTTTGTTATATGCGATGGACAGGTTTTCTTCGATGGTCATATCAAAGGCCGTCCCCTTCAGCGGATCCTGGAACACTCTGCCGATCTGTTTTGCCCGCTTGTGTTCCGGAAGCCTGGTAATATCCTGCCCGTCCAGAACAATGGTCCCTCCGTCCGCCGGATGAACGCCCGCGATGCAGTTCATCAGCGTGGACTTCCCTGCTCCGTTGCTGCCGATAATGGTTACAAAATCACCGGGCGCAAGAGATAGGTCCACATGATCCAGCGCGGTCTTCTCGTTGATCGTACCGGGGCTGAAAATTTTCGTAAGTCCTTTTATATCAAGCATTTCCCGCACCTCTTTTCTTTTTCCGCAGGGAGAAGCTTTCTCCCAACACGCCCAAAGAAAGGGCGATAATGACAATGATCGCGGAAACCAGCTTCATATCCGAAGCCTGCATGCCGAAGGTCAGCGCAATGGCTAAAATGATCCGGTAAACGATGGCCCCCAGCGCGACCGCGATCAGGCGCCGCAGCAGATTGCTGGTTCCGAAAATTACTTCTCCGATAATTACGGAAGCCAGACCGATGACCACCATGCCGGTTCCCATTCCGATATCCGAATAACCCTGATACTGTGCCAGCAGCCCGCCGGAAAGACCCACAAACCCGTTTGAAACGGAAAGTCCCAGAAGCTTCATATTGTCGCTGCTGATTCCGGAGGCCCGCACCATATCCTCGTTATCCCCCGTCGCCCGTAGCGCGAATCCGACGCGGGTTTTCAGGAAGAAAAAGAAAATCGCGATGATCAAAGCCAGCACAATGACGCCTACGATCATCGACGCCCATTCCGCCGGAAACACCTCGGCGGCTTTGGAATAAAGGGTGTCGCTGGTGGTCAGAGGCAGATTTGCTCTGCCTCCCATAATCCGCAGATTAATCGAATACACGCCCAGCATCACCAGGATTCCTGCCAGAAGAGGCTGTATTTTCAGTTTTGTATTTAGAAGCGCGGTAATGGCGCCCGCGCAGGCGCCGCCCGCGAAAGCCGCGGCCAGCCCGATTAACGGATTCACTCCCATGCTGCACAGCATCGCCGAAGCCGCGGCTCCCGTGACAATGCTCCCATCCACGGTCAGATCCGGCGTGTTCAGCGTACGGAAGGATAAAAACACCCCCAGCGCCAGAACCGCGTAGATCATTCCCAGTTCAACAGAACCTAAAATCGCATCTGCTGTTATCATCGCTTACTCTCCTAAATTTTCCGCGTCTTTCAGCACATCTTCCGGAATGGTGATTCCGATGGCCTCCGCGGTATTCTGATTCACATAAGCCTGCATATCATCCATCACCCGCACCGGCATGGAAGCAGGATCCGCGCTGCCCAGCACTTCCGCCGCCATTTTGGCGGTCTCCGCGCCCAGGCTCTCATAATTGATGCCGTAAGTCGCAAGACCTCCGTCCGCTACCATGGAATCCGCGCCTACATAAAACGGAATCTTGGCGTCGGTGAATACTTTTGACGCTACCGACATAGCGCTTGCCACCGTATTGTCAATGGGCGAGAATACCGCGTCGCATTTTCCCGCCAGGCTCTGGGCCGCCTGCTGAATTTCGCTGGAATTCGTAACCGCCGCTTCCTCTACTTTCAGACCGTTTTTCTTGGCGTACGCTTTCAGGTCGTCGATAACGGAGGCGGAGTTCACTTCGCTGGAATTATAGAGCGCCCCGATGGTCTTGATATCCGGCGTAATCTGGAGTGCCAGTTCCATAATCCGATCCGCGGAGACCAGATCCGAAGTTCCGGTAATGTTTCCTCCCGGAGCGTCAAAATCCTCTACAAGTCCCGCAGCTACCGGATCCGTTACTGCGGAGAAAATAATTGGAATATCCTTTGTCTCTCCATAAGCCACCTGCGCTGCCGGCGTAGAAATCGCGATAATGAGGTCGCTCTCGTCCGCTACAAAGTTTTGACAGATGGTTTTCAGATTCGCCTGTTCGTTCTGGGCGTTCTGATAATCGATGGTTACATTATCCCCATCGATGTAGCCTTCTTCCTCAAGCTGGCTGATAATGCTTTCCCGAATGGTATCCAGAGATGGATGCTCTACCAGCTGAACCAGTCCGATCTTAATGGTCGAGTCGCCGCTTTCTCCATCTCCGCCGGAACCGCATCCTGCCAGCAGCCCGGTCAGAGCCATTACAAGCGCCAGTAACATTGCCACACGTTTCATTTTCATTTTTTCTATCTCCTTTTCTGCTTTTTTCGGATGTCCTCTGTCAGAAGGAGTTCACAAAAAAACACTTATCCTCTTTACAAGGACAAGTGTCAACCTGCGGTACCACCTTGTTTGATGCTGCGCGCATCCTCTCTGCAGAGTGCCATCACACTCTTCGCCCGTTACGCCGGCTCCGCGTCTCCGCTACTTGGCGTTTTCCTTTGCCGTTCACTTCGCCCTCAGAGGCCCATTTGCTGAAACTGTCGTCTGTCCGGCTCTCACCACCCCGGATTCGCTGGGAAACCGTCCCTCAGCTTTACTCCCTCATCTTCGGTTTCGTATTTATATGCATTAATATTACCACTCTGCCAGGCGGCTTGTCAATCCTGTTTTTCAGATGGATTTCGCTTTAATGAAATAAATACGCCTGCTGTACATGCCGCCGCAAACAAAATAAAGGCTGTATGCATCGTCTCTGTCAGCAGTTCCGCTCCCGCGTCCTCCAGCGCCTTTTCCCCCATGTACAAGCGGACTACAACGGTAACCACAACCATACTTAAGGTATGTCCCACAGATCGCATAGTCGCCAAAATGGAGGACGCCACCCCATAATCCTTTTCCTCTACGCAGGACATCACCGCATTGGTGTTGGGAGAGGAAAAAAAGGCGAATCCAATGCCGGTGATCACCAGCGCCGCAAAGGTGAAAAACAGAGAAGTCGTTTCACCGATTCCGGCAAAAAGAAACAATCCCCCGGCACACAGCGCCATTCCGATTGAAGACAGCCAAAATGGAGAAAAGCGATCGGAAATCCTGCCCGCGAGAGGTGACAGCAGCGCCATCAGCGCCGGCTGCACAATCAGAATAAATCCTGCTGTCTGGGAACTGTACCCTTTCACTGCCTGCAAATAAATGGACAGCAGATAGCTGATGGCAAACGTCGCCCCATAATTCAAAAGCGCCGCCGCGTTGGCGCAGGCATAGGCCGGATTCTTGCGGAACATCCGAACCTGTATTACAGGATATTCCGTATGCAGCTGACGGTACACGAACAGGACGCCGATCCCGATCCCCACGCCGGTCACCAGAAAAGGAAGCGGCCCCCGATCCAGTTCGGAAAGGCCGTACATCGTCAGAGTAATCATCGCCACATACAGCAGGTTTCCCCAGATATCCCGCGGCTGCCGGCGGGAAGTGTTCTTTTTATCTGCGGGCAGCCGTAGCCAGGCAAGAAATAGAGCAACGGCTCCAATCAGGGCCGTCAGTACAAAAATCGAGCGCCATCCCAGATGATAGTTGAGAAGCCCTCCGAGAACCGGCCCTGCTGAAAGCCCTGTATAGGTCGCCGCAATGGAATAGCCCAGTATTTTCCCCCGTTCTTCTCCGGAAAAGGCGCCGATCAGCACCGGAATATTCGTACTGAAGATCATGGCGCCTCCGACCCCTTGTACAACCCGCAGCGCAATCAGCATCCAAAGGGAAACTCCGAATGCGGCAGCCCCGGAGCTGGCGCTGAAAATCAGAATCCCCACAGTTAGAATCCGTTTTCTTCCGGCCCCGTCCGCAAGTTTTCCAAAGGGAACCGATAAAGCCGCTACGGTCAGCATATAGGCAGTTACCAGCCATCCGACAGCCCCCGCGCTGACTCCGAAATACCGTCCTAAATCCGGAATCGACAGGTTCAGAGCGCTGCCGGTAAAGGTTGTCACAAAAGCGGTTATCACCACTACCAAAATCGTTGTTTTCTGCTCTCGTTTGTTTTTCATAAGGTTAGTATGCGCGTTTTTCCAGAAAATACAGGGAGTGCGTGGAATTTCCTAAATTCTAACAAACACTTACTTAAATTGACAATCTCGGAAGGACGTCTTATAATAAAACCAGGGTAATTATGAGGAAAAGAACATGGATAATACGATTTTTCACGAATTTGAGACAAACAGACAGTATACGGCGGATCGACTGGATGGCATATCCTCCGGAGTGAGTCTCTTCATGGTGTCGGACGAAATCCGATTTCTTTACTTTAACCGAGCCGCGGACGAAATGTTCGGCTATGAAAAAGGTGGTCTCCTTACTTTAACGGATGAGGATTCTCTATGCATTTTTCATCCGGATTATGTGGACCAGCTTTACCGTGAAATCATCTCCACTATGAGGGACAACCGACTCTTTCACTATGATTGCCGTATTCTTTGCCGCGACGGAACTTATCAGTGGACAAACCTTTCCGCGCAGCTGGTACAGCAAAAAGAAGGCGGTAAGCTTTATTTTTATTGTGTTCTTTCTCCGATTTCCGCTCCGCAGGATACATTGATAAGAGGCAGCCATTTTCTCATTGCCGCAGGACAGGAGATGGATCGGCAGATTCTCTGTGAGCAGATCGAAAAAATGGGAGGGACCTGCGAGCTGACGGAAAACGGTCCGGACGCACTGGAGCTTTTTTCCTCTTCGGACGAGGGACGATTTGATGGATTTTTTATTGGATCCAAGATGCTTGGAATGAACGGATTTGAACTCGCCAAGGAAGTCCGTTACAGTGCGCTTCCGGACGGCAAGACAATCCCCCTTATTCTGCTTGTTTCCGATGAAGACCGTGAAAACGCTGAAAACATCCGTGATCTTAGAATCGACGCGTTTCTGAGAAAGCCAATCCGGCGTTCTGATTTGTTTGCGCTATTGGTTCATCTGACCAAAAAGTAATTCACCTTTTGACTGCCTCCTTCATATAGAAAACTATATGGGAGGTATGGTATGAGTTATATGTCGAGGCTAAACCGGGATTTTCAGAAAGCTCCCCGCCTGGAACTCTCTGATGCAAGCCGCTATATTCTTATGAGCGATTGTCACCGTGGAAACGGTACAGCCAACGACAATTTTCTGAAAAACCGCAACATTTTAATACAGGAAGCTGCGTCCACCCTTATGGTATCACCGGCATCGAAATCAGCGGCCGCCAGCTTTCCTTAGTAAAATGGTCGCAAAAGGTCCGGGACGACATGACCCTATACGTCGCGCGCGAGGTTCTGGCAGGACCGATTTCCCTGGATTCCTGCATTTAAAAATGCTCTGTCCCAGGGACAAAGCATTTTTCTTTTTATATCACAATGCAGATGAAATATTCTTTTCCTTCGTCACAGATTTTCTGCAGAGACCGCTGCACCTTCACCCGGATATGTTCCGGAACTCCAGCCAGTTTGCTCTGCATCTGTTCCGCAACCATATCATAAAGTGTTTTTCCGAAAATGTTTGTTTCCCAGATTTTTTCCGGTTCATTTTCAAATTCTGTCAGAAGGTATTTGACCAGATCCTCCGACTGCTGTTCCGTCCCTACAATAGGAGCCACCTCCGTCGTGATATCCGTCCGGATAATATGAAGGCTGGGCGCCTTCGCGGTAAGACGAATTCCGCATTTGCTTCCCTGCCGGAATACTTCCGGCTCTTCCAGTGTCATTTCCGTCAGTTTGGGCTGCACGATGCCATAGCCTGTCGCTTCCACCTGTTCCATGGCTGTTTTCAGCTTGTCGTAGGATTTCTTAGCCGCCGAAAATTCCCGCAGCAGACGGAAGAACTCATAGTCATTTTCCACTTTTTCATCCATCAGCTCCTCGATCACTTTGTAGAACAATCCATCCGCCATTTTCACTTCCAGGACTGCCTGACCGGTCCCCAGATCCATATCCGTTACTGTGACAGACTTTATAATTTGACCGTCAGCAAGATTTCCCGCGGTTTTCTGTACATCTTCCGCATTCTGAAAAGAATCCGCCCAGGAGCGGACGGTTTCGATTACGGACGCTTTTAACCAGTGATCCGGTTCGAGACCTTCCATAAATCCTGGAAATTCAAAAGAAATTTCGCTGACCGGGAACTGGTATAAAACCTTTTCTATGATCCGATTCAGCTCATCACTGCTCATTTTGGCGCAGTTGACTGCCATAACCGGAGCGCTGTGCGTTTCCCGCAAGGCTTCCGCAAGCGCCTGTGCCTCCTCACTTTCCGGCTCTGTGGAGTTCACCAGTATAATAAAAGGTTTTTTCAATTCTTTCAGCTGGCGAATCACCAGATTTTCCGCTTCTTCATAATTTTGCCGCGGGATTTCCGTTGTCGTCCCATCCGTTGTAATGGCGATTCCGATGGTTGAATGTTCTTCAATTACCTTCCGCGTGCCCCGCTCCGCCGCCTCCTCAAAGGGAATCTTTTCTTCATCCCAGGGAGTTCCTACCATTCTGGATTTGCCGTCTTCCGCATAGCCCAACGCTCCCGGCACTAAATATCCTACGCAGTCCACAAGGCGAACCCGGCAGTTCATATTGCCCGGCATCTGCAAGTCAGCTGCTTCCGCGGGCACAAATTTCGGCTCCGTTGTCGTGATGGTCTTTCCGGATCCGCTCTGAGGCATCTCATCCAAAAGCCGTTCTTTGGCATACACATTTTTCATATTCGGCACTACAAGCAGATCCATGAACCTCCTTATAAAGGTGGATTTGCCCACGCGGACCGGACCTACGACACCTATATAAATATCGCCCTGGGATCTTTTCGCAATGCTTTCATAGATATTTAAACTTTCCAAAACAATAACCTCCCTGTGCCTTTGACTATGAATCAATACAGTATATTAGGGAGGTTTCTTTAATATTCCGTTTTTTTATTTTTCCAGCCGGCCTTCCAGGCTGAAGGTCTTTCCCGCCGTCACTTCCACATCGACGAGTTTTCCAGTCAGGTCCTGCGGGCCTTCAAAATTAATGAGTTTGAAGCCTTCGGTTCTGCCGCCCAGGGCCGCGCTGTTATTCTTGCTGGGGCCGTCCACCAGAACCTTGACGGTTTTTCCCACATAAGCGGCGTTCTTCCTGGCGGAAATTTCATTCACCAGTTCCACCAAACGGTTAAATCGCTCGTGCTTGATTTCCTCCGGAATCTGATCCTCATATTCCGCCGCCGGCGTTCCTTTGCGAATCGAGTAAAGAAAGGTGAAAGCAGAATCATATTCTACCTGTCTCACCAGATCCAGGGTTTCTTCAAAGTCTTCTTCCGTTTCCCCCGGAAACCCGGTAATAATATCGGTACTGATGGCAATATGGGGCACCGCCGCCTTTAGTTTTTCCACCAGCCGCAGGTAATCGTCCTTTGTGTACTTCCGGTTCATTTTTTTCAGAATCCGACTGCTGCCGGACTGAACCGGAAGATGAATATAGTCGCACAGCTTTTCACAGTCACGATACGCCTGAATCAGCTTGTCGGAAAGGTCTTTCGGATGAGAGGTCATAAACCGTATCCGCTCCAGCCCCTCTGCCTCATTCAGCCGATAGATCAGATCCGAAAAATCCGTTCCGTCTTCTCCCATGTAGGAATTGACATTCTGTCCCAGCAGGGTCACTTCCCGCACGCCATCCTCCGTCAGGCGGCGCACTTCTTCCAGAATATCACAGGCTTTTCTGCTCCGCTCTCTTCCTCTGGTATAGGGCACAATACAGTATGTGCAGAAATTGTTGCATCCATACATAATATTGACAAAGGCCTTGTGCCGGTAAAGCCGCTTTGCCGGCAGCCCTTCGATAATATCCCCGCCGTTTTCCCAGACATCGATGATTTTTTCTTTTTCACTGAGTACGGTCTCCAGCAATCTCGGAAATTCATGAATATTGTGGGTTCCGAAGATCACGTCCACCCAGGGGTATTTGCTCTTGATGCTGTCAATAATATGTTGCTGCTGCATCATACATCCGCACACGCAGACGGTAAAGTCGGGGTTATCCTTTTTGATGTGCTTCAGCTGTCCCAGGGTTCCGAAAAACCGTTTATCCGCGTTTTCCCGGACACTGCAGGTATTGATCACAACCACGTCCGCTCCATCCCGTTCAGGAGCCTGAGAAAATCCCATCTCCGACAACATCCCCGCGATGGTTTCCGAATCATGTTCGTTCATCTGGCAGCCAAAGGTCGTAATATGATAAGTTTTAGTCCTGCTCATGCTTTTTCTCTCTTCCCATGAGCAGATCCACCGTATCCTTTGCCGCTGTCGTTCCGTTAATGACATTGTAAAGCTGTTCGGTAATCGGCATCTCCACCTGCTCTCTCTTTGCCAGGTCATAGGCCGCCTCAGTGGTAAACATACCTTCCACGACCATTCCAACTTTCTTTGTCGCCTCTTTTGGATCCATTCCCTCTCCGATCATAATACCGCAGCGCCGATTCCTCGAATGCATGCTGGTACAGGTTACAATCAGATCCCCGACGCCGGTAAGACCCGCGAAAGTCGCCGGATCCGCACCCAGTTTCACACCAAGGCGCTTGATTTCCGCAAGGCCCCTTGTCATCAGGGCCGCCTTGGCGTTGTCTCCAAAGCCCATTCCGTCTGAAATTCCAGCACCCAGAGCGATAATATTTTTCAACGCGCCGCCCAGTTCCACGCCTACAACATCCTCTGTGGTGTAAACCCGGAACCGATCCGTTATAAAGATATCCTGAACTTCCTCTGCCAGCTTCAAATCCTTAGAAGCCACCGCCACGGTAGTCGGCAGGTTCCGGCCCACTTCTTCCGCATGGGACGGACCCGACAGAGTTACATATCTGGCGTCCGGTAGTTTTTCAAAGGCAATTTCCGACATTCGCAGCAGCGTTTTCTGTTCGATTCCCTTTGCCACATTCACCAGGATCATATCTGAACGCAGATATGGCTCCGCGTTATCAAGAGCGCTCCTAAAATGCTGCGCGGGAGCAGAAAAAAGAACGACATCCGCGTCCTTCAGGGCCTCCTGCAGGGTCTTCGCAATCCGCAGATTGGAAGGAAAGGGAATTCCCGGAAGATACCGCACATTTTCTCTGTTTTTTCCAAGCTCCAGAAGATGGGTCTCATCCAGATCCCATATTTTTACCTGATGTCCTTTTCCGCTAAGGGTAAGGGCCAGGGCCGTACCCCAGCTCCCTGCTCCGATCACACCGATATTCTTCATCTTCTTTCTCCTCACTTAAATATACTCATCTTTGGTTCTTCGCCTTTAAAGAGCCTCGCTATGTTGCTTCTGTGTTTCACAATAATCAAAATCGCCAGCATACTGCCCAAAAGTACAAAATCCGGTTCCAGGAATTTGCACAGGACAGGAAACAGCAACGCCACGACAATTGATCCGACAGACATCCTCTTAGAGATCAGCACAACAATAATGACAATTGCCAGAGCGGCCAGCGCCAGCAAAGGATTCAAACCCAGCAGGGCGCCAAAGGCCGTCGCCACGCCCTTTCCGCCCTTAAAGCGGTAAAACACCGGCCAGATATGTCCCAGCATAGCCGCCAGAACACAGAACATCGCGCACAGGTGACCGCATACTAAGTTTCCAAGAAGCACCGCTACTACGCCCTTCAGCACATCTACGACCAAGGTAATGGCTCCCGCCTTTTTTCCCATAACCCGCAGCGCATTCGTCGTTCCGGCATTTCCGCTTCCTTCACTTTTAATATCAATTCCCTTTGCTTTCGCAAGCAGGGTGGAAGGCGAAATATTTCCCAAAAGATAAGCGATGATCATCATCCCCAGAAAGGCCGCTCCAAAAGGCCCGTCTGTGCCTCCGATTATACCAATACTAGGCATCTTCCTTATCACCTTTCTCTCTGAATACAAATTTGATCGATGTTCCTTCAAAACCGAACCCTTCTCTGATTTTATTTTCCAGATATCTGGCGTAAGAAAAATGCATCAGATCCCGATCATTAATTTTAAAGGAAAACAGAGGGGGTTTGATTCCAATCTGTGTAGCATAGTATATTTTTAATCGCTTTCCCTTGTCCGCAGGAGGCTGCTTCATCATCGTCGCGTCTACAATCAAACTGTTGAGCTGTCCGGTGGAAACTCGCATAGCGCGGTTTTCGGCAACTGCCTTTGCAGCCTTCAAAACTTCCCATACTCTCTGATGTTCCAGTACGGAAATAAAAACGGACGGCGCGTAGGACATAAACGTCAGCTCCGCGGCAATGTCTTTACGGAAGTTTCTCATTGTATTCGTTTCTTTTTCAATGGTATCCCATTTGTTTACCACCACTACAATACCTTTTCCCGCTTCATGGGCCACTCCCGCGATTTTTTTATCCTGCTCGGTGATGCCCTCGCCGGCGTCGATCATCAGAAGGCAGACATCGCACCGCTCAATAGCCGCAATGGCCCGGATCACGCTGTAACGTTCGATATCTTCATTTACTTTGCTCTTTCTACGGATTCCCGCTGTATCGATCAGCACATATTTCTCTCCGTCCCGTTCAAAGGGCGTATCGATGGAATCTCTGGTGGTTCCGGCAATTGGGGATACAATTACCCGCTTTTCCCCCAGGAACTCATTGATCAAAGAAGATTTTCCTACATTAGGCTTTCCTATAACCGCGATTTTCACCACGTCTTCATCCTCAACTCCCGCGCCTTCCGGGAAGTTTTCCACAATCCGATCCAGCAGATCTCCCAGCCCCAGCATATTGGCGGAAGAAATGGCAATAGGTTCTCCCAGACCCAGCTCGTAAAAATCATAAAAATCATCGGGAAGCTGTGCCTTATCCACTTTATTTACAGCCAGGATTACGTTTTTCCCCGTCTTCATCAACATCATAGCCACTTCCCGATCCGCTGCCGTCAGCCCCTCCTTTCCATCTACCATGAAAAGAATCACATCGGCCGCGGCCATCGCTACTTCCGCCTGTTCACGCATCTGAGAGAGAATGATATCCTTGCTGTCAGGTTCGATTCCGCCGGTATCGATCAACGCAAAGGATACGCCGCACCATTCTGCCTCCGCGTAAATCCGATCCCGGGTTACACCGGGCGTATCCTCTACAATGGCGATTCTCTCTCCCACCACTTTATTGAAAAATGTGGATTTGCCCACATTCGGCCGTCCCACTACCGCCACAATTGGTTTACTCATCGAATATTCCTCCCGCGAATTCTTTCGGATCGAATTCCTTCAAATCTTCGATCCCTTCGCCCACACCAATAAACTTCACTGCCATATCAAATTCATCGGCAATCGTTATGACAATTCCGCCTTTCGCGGTTCCATCCAGCTTTGTGAGGACGATTCCTGTAATATCCGCACTCTCGTTAAACTCTTTTGCCTGGGACACCGCATTTTTTCCTGTAGTCGCGTCCAGCACCAAAAGGTTTTCTCTAGCTGCCTCCGGATACTCTCTTCCGATTACCTTATTCATCTTTGTCAACTCGTCCATCAGATTCTTTTTGTTCTGCAGACGTCCGGCGGTATCACAGATCAACACATCGATATTTTTGGCCTTTGCCGACTGAATCGCGTCAAATATGACCGCGGAAGGATCCGCGCCTTCTTGGTGCCGAACTACATTTACGCCGACTCTCTGTCCCCAGATTTCCAGCTGTTCCCCAGCTGCTGCCCGGAATGTATCGGCTGCTGCCAGCATGACGCTTTTTCCTTCTTTTTTACATTTATACGCAATCTTTCCGATGGAAGTTGTCTTTCCTCCGCCGTTAATACCGATCATCAGGATAATCAGCGGCATGTCCTGGCATAGCTTGTGCCGCTCTCCTTTATCGATCAGACCTGCGATAATTGCTTTTATTTGTTCCTTTACCTGCTCCGGTTCACGGATCCGCTCACTCTTAATATCACTTCTGAGCTGTTCAATAATATGCATGGTTGTTTCCATACCGATATCGGAAGTAATCAGGACCTCCTCCAGATCGTCCAGCAGGTCTTCGTCAATGGTCGGCCTTGCTAAAATAACATCCCCGATCCGCTCGGACAGTCTCCCGAAAAATCCTTTTTTCTTTCCAAATTTCATATCCTGTTTCTCCTTTCCTATCCGTCAAATCCGTCCCCCAGGTTTAGGGAAAGGACTTTGGAAATTCCTTGTTCCGGCATTGTAACACCGTAAAGTACATCCGCATATTCCATCGTTGTCTTCTGATGGGTTACCAAGGTAAACTGTATATTGTCAAAGGTTTTCAAATATCTTGCGAATCGCTCAATATTGGCGTCATCCAGCGCCGCTTCCACTTCATCCAATATGCAAAATGGCGTCGGCTTTGTCTTCAAAACTGCGAACATAAGGGCGATGGCCGTCATCGTTTTTTCCCCGCCGGAGAGCAGATTGATGTTCTGCAGTTTTTTCCCTGGAGGCTGCGCAATAATGGAAATTCCTGATTCCAACGGGTTGGATTCATCATCCAGCTGCAGCTGCGCATGCCCTCCGCCAAACAGATCGGAAAAAATTTGTTCAAAATATAGGACTGCCTGATCAAAGCTTTCTTTAAACCTCGCTTTAATCGTTTTGTCCATATCTCTTATAATCTGTTTTAAGCTGTCCATCGCTTGCAGAATATCTTCCCTCTGGCCGGTTAAAAAGGCGTAACGTTCCCGAACAGTCTCGTACTCGGCAATCGCTCCGACATTCACTTCTCCCAGTTCTTTCATTCTCGCCTTAATACGCCGATTTTCTTTTACAGCAGGAGACATCGCAAAATCCTTTTTCTTGAATTCGATAGCCTGAATATAGGAAACCTCAAAGTCCTCCCACAACTTTTCTTTATAGGAGTCCATCTGAGCTTCGCTGCGCGCGGATTTCACCTCCAGCTCATATTTCTGATCCTGACAGCTCCCTACCTGTCGCTCCAAAGCCTCTTTCTCGGAAAGGAAGGTTTCGGCATCCTTGGCGGCGTGCGCCTTTTCTTCTGCCAGATCCTGAATATAGCCCTCAAGATACGCTTTTTCCTGCTCTTTTTCTTTTACAATCGATGTCAGTTCCGTGCTGCCTGTCTCCAAACTTTCCTTCTCGCCCGCCAGGTGCTCTGCCTGTGACTCTTTTTGCTGTATCTCAGCTTCCAATTCACGGATAGTCCGATGTACCCGCTCTGTCATTTCTTCGGCGCCTGCCTTTCTGCTTTCGCAGGCTCCCGCTTTAATCCGCAATTTTGTAATTGCTTCGCTGAGCTTCTCCGCCTCTTCCTTTTTCGCTTCGTGCTTCAGAATCTGAGTCTCCGCGTCTCGCTCTCTTTCCGCAATTTGCGCCTGATCGCCTTTTATCTGACATTCCAGTTCCCGGATCATTCTGTCCGAAGACTCCTGCTCGCTGTGAATACTCTCCAGTTCCTTTTCCCACCTTCCGCTGTGTTCCTTAAAATCACTCAGAGAATTTTCCAGCACCATGTATTCATTTTTAATGGAGGCCAGATCGATTTCCAGACTCCGCGTTCTTTCTTCCTGGCTGGCAATCCGCAGCCGCGCCTCCCTGGCTGCAGTCTGCAGTTCTTCCAGCTTTCGGCTCCCGCGCTGTTTTTTTTCTTCCGCAAGAGTCAGCCGCTTTTCCAGCTCCCCAATTTCCGCCTTCCTCTCCAGAAGGTTCGCGGTCTTATTTTTATAGCGTCCGCCGGTAATGGCCCCTCCCGCGTTAATAATTTCACCTTCCAAGGTTACAAAACGCAGACCCGCCGCCTTTTTGGAAAGGCGCACCGCATGGTCCATTCGGTCTACGACTACCACTCTTCCCAGAAGATATTCCATCACATTCCGATACGCGGGGGCAAATTCCACACACTCTGTAGCAAGACCCTGAAATCCCGGTTCTCCCCGCAGAACTTCCGCCTGCCCGTTTCGGCCTCCCCGAATCGAAGAAACAGGAAGGAAAGTCAGTCTTCCCGCCCGGTTTTCTTTCAGCCTGGCAATGGCAGTCTGAGCGCTTTTATCGTCTTCACACACAATATTCTGTAAAGCCGCTCCCAGGGCTGTTTCAACAGCGGTTTCAAACCCTTTCGGGACTTGAATCAATTCTGCGACCGTTCCGAAAATTCCCGAGAGACCCGCTTTCATAATAAAGCGTACAGCGAAATTATAACCTTCGTAGTTATGTTCCATTTCCTCAATGGTTTTCTTTCTTGAAGAAAGCTGTCCAGTCAAAACGCGAAGTTCTTCCAACTCCCCGGCTAAACGCTGTTCCTCCGCCGCTCCTGCCGCCTGCTTTTTCTGGCTTTCGCTCAGATCTTTTCTCATCTGCTCCAGTTCTTCTTCTTTTTCTTTTCGCTCCGCCCGCAGTCTGCTCAGTATATCCAGCGTGTCTCGGCTGCTGTCCTCTCCCCGCTTTTTTTCTTCGCTCACTTGTTTTTTTCTGCGTTCCAGGGTTTCCTTCAGATTTTCCAGACTTGCCGCCTCTGCTTTCTTTGCGTTTATACGGCTGTGCGCCTGAAAAATATCGTCTTTATACTGTTCCGCTTGTTCGGCCGCCATAGACATTTCTTCTGTAAGATCCGTATATTGCCGCAGATTCTCCCGCAGCTGGTCCTGGATCTGTTCCAATTCTTTCTGCGCTTGCGCACAGGCGTCCTTCACGCTGTATGCGTTTGCTTTTTCTTTTTTCAGTTTTTCTGACAGAGACTGAAGTTCTCCGGCAATCCGCTGTCTGCTGCTGTCAATGGTTCCCAGGCGCTCCTGATTAATTTGGTCTCTGCTGATCAGTTCGTTGATCTCCCCGGTGCTGCGCATCAATTTTTCCCGGCTTTCATCCAGCAGGTTCTGAAGATTGTCGCTCTTCTTCCTGGATTCCGCCAATTTTTTATCCGCAGAAGCTTTTTCATTCTGAAGGGATTCCAGTTTTGCGTTTTTTTCCGCCAATTCCGCGTTCAGTTCCCTGTTCCTGGCTTCCAGAGTCTCGATATTTTTTAGAGTAATATTAATCTCCAGTTCCCGGTTTCTGTCCCGAAGTTCTATGTATTCCCTTGCCTTCTCGCTGTCTTCTTTCAGACCATCTATTCTGCCTTCAATCTCACCAATAATATCATTTACCCGCTCCAGATTGGACGAAGCGGCTGTAAGTTTACGCTCGGATTCTGCCTTTTTGGTCCGATACATGACAATACCGGCAGCCTCTTCAAAGATCTCCCGTCTGCTTTCCGTTTTATTACTGATAATATCTGAAATTTTTCCCTGTCCGATCAAAGAATAGCCGTCAACGCCGATACCCGTATCCATGATCAGTTCCCGAATATCCCGCAGCCTGCAGGTGTGGTTGTTAATGGAATATTCACTTTCACCGGAACGGAACATTCTTCTTGTAATCGCCACTTCTTGATACTCAATCGGCAAAGTGCCTTCTGCATTATCAATTACCAGCGTCACCTCAGCCATACCTCTGGACTTTCGGCTCGCAGTACCGGCAAAAATCACTTCTTCCATCTTTCCGCCCCGCAGCATTTTCGGGCTCTGTTCTCCTAACACCCAGCGGATGGCATCGCTGATGTTACTCTTGCCGCTGCCGTTCGGTCCGACAACGCAGGTAATCCCCTGATGAAACTCGATCGTAACCGGATCCGCAAACGACTTAAAGCCATGCATCTCAATCCGCTTAAAATACATCCATACCCCTTTCTATCGCGTCCTTGGCAGCATTCTGTTCCGCCACTTTCTTGCTCTTGCCGCTGCCTCTTCCCGCAGTCTTTCCGCAGATCTCCAGCCTTACGGAAAATCGTTTGTCATGATCCGGACCTTCTTCCTTTTCCAGCGCATAATGGATATCCAGGATTCCGTTCCCCTGCAGATGTTCCTGAATTTCTGATTTGTAGTCCCGATTGCTTAACTTTCCCTCTCCCGCCGCCTGCAGAGAGTCCTGGAAGATCCGCAGGACAAAATTCTGTGCTTCCTCATATCCTCCGTCCAGATAGATCGCGCCAATTACCGCTTCCATTCCATCCGCAAGAATCGAGTCCCGATTGCGGCCTCCGCTTTTTTCCTCTCCCCGGCTGAACAGCATATGCTCACCGATAGAAAGCCGCCGACCCGCCTCTGCCAGAGAGCGCTCACATACAATTGACGCCCGCGCTTTCGTCAGATTTCCCTCCTCCGCGCTGGGCAGCCGCTTGTACAATGCCTCGCCAATAATCGCATCTAAGAATGCGTCCCCCAAAAATTCCAGGCGCTCATTGTCATACAGCTTACTCTGCCCATTTTCCTTCACATAGGAGCTGTGGGTCAGCGCCTTATCGAGAAGCTGCCTGTCGTTAAACTTATATCCGATTACTTCTTCAAATTGTTTTCTATTCTTCACCGGCTATAATCTCCTCCAAATCCGCAATCGCAGTTTTTATTACAGCAACCACATTATTTTCCGCATAGGGAATTCCCTTGAGAATGGTGTTTTTGACTGCTTTCGCATTGGAAGAACCGTGCATTTTGATCATCGCTCCGTCTACGCCCAGGATCGGCGCGCCGCCGTATTCCGAGTAATCAAATTCCTCTTTCAGCTCTCCCAGTTTGCTCTTTAGGAAAATAGCCCCGATTTTTGCCTTCACCCCATCCAGGAATTTTTTCTTAATCAGTTTCAAAATATTCCAGGCAAGACCTTCCGTCAGCTTGAGAATTACATTTCCCACAAAGCCGTCGCAGACAATGACGTCACAGACACCGGTGGGAAGTTCTCTGGCTTCCACATTGCCAATAAAGTTGATCGGCGCCTGAGAAAGCTGCCGATAGGCCTCCTTTGTTACACTGGTTCCCTTACCTTCTTCTACGCCCAGGTTTACCAAGCCAACCTTCGGATTTTCGCGTCCGAGAACCTTCTCCATATAAATACTTCCCATGGTTCCGTATTCCAGCAGATTGTGGGGTTTGGATTCCGCGCTGGCCCCCGCGTCTACCAGAAGCCCCGCCTTTCCCCCGGCGAGCGACGGATAAACACTGGCCAGGGCCGGCCGGTCAATACCATTGATTCTGCCCAGAATCATCCGTCCTCCCACAACCTGTGCGCCGGTATTTCCCGCTGAGACGAACAGATCGCCCTGTCCTTCCTTCAGCATAGTGAGCCCCTTAACAATCGATGAATCTTTCTTCCTTTTAATCGCTTTTACTGGGCTGTCCTCATTTGTGATGACCTCTCCAGCATGGACTACTTTAATTTGTTCTTCATTATACTGGTATTTGTTCAGTTCTCCGCGAATTGCGTCTTCTTTTCCTACTATATAAATTTCATGGTTCATTTCCGCGGCAGCTTCCACCGCTCCCTTTACAATTTCCGCAGGAGCATGATCCCCGCCCATGCCGTCAAGTATTACTCTCACGCTATCCTCCACCTTACTCTTTGCTGTTTTCTAAAACTGTATTTTTGTGATCTTATAATTTTATCATAATACGCAGGGCTTTGCAATGCCAAAAAAACGGGGCTGCATACACCGCGCGAACAAATCCCTCAATTTTTCCATCCAAAGCCGCAGCGCGCGAACAAATTGCTAAAAAGGAAAGAAAAACTGCCTTTTTCTCCAGAAATACCTCCCAAACTGCAGTTTCGCGGCCTGATTTCCGAGAAAAAACCCCCAAAGCACCCCTTATATGGAATATTTTTACTAAATCGCGCAATTCTTTTTTCAAAATCATCGCTAATGTTCGCGCGTAGCCACCGCCGCACCCGCTTTTCATGCAAAACCATGCGCGTCCCAACATGCACAGCTGCTATTCCTTCCAGGCTCCGGCTACCGCCTCTGCTACCGCGTCGGCAACGCCCGGATGAAAAGCGCTTGGAATGATGTATTCTTCGCACAGTTCATCTTCCGTAATGATATCGGCAAGAGCGCGGGCCGCCGCAATCTTCATATCCTCGGTAATCCGCTTTGCCCGTGCCTCCAGCGCGCCTTTAAAGATTCCCGGAAAGGCCAGTACATTGTTAATCTGGTTCGGAAAATCAGAACGTCCGGTACCTACGATTCTGGCGCCGGCTTTTTTGGCCAGATCCGGCATAATTTCCGGCTCCGGGTTGGCCATGGGAAACACGATTGCGTCTTTCGCCATTGAGGCGATCATTTCCTCATTCACAATTCGCGGCGCGGATACACCAACGAATACATCCGCGCCCTTCATCACGTCTGCCAGCGTTCCTCTCACCAGATTCTGATTCGTCATCCTCGCCAGTTCTTCCTGCGCGGGATTCAGTCGATCGTCATCTTTGGCCAGCACTCCAATCTGGTCGCAGACGATGACGTCTCCCGCTCCCGCCGCCAGAAGCATTCTGGCAATCGCAGTTCCCGCGGCTCCCGCTCCGTTAATTACAACTTTCACGTTTTTCCATTGCTTCCCCGTAATTTTCAGCGCGTTCATAATCGCCGCGGTTACCACAACCGCCGTTCCATGCTGGTCATCATGAAATACCGGAATATCTACCTGTTCCTGCAGCTTGCGCTCAATTTCAAAGCAGCGCGGAGCCGCGATATCCTCCAGGTTAATGCCGCCGAGCGTAGGCGCGATATTCTTAGCGATATTTACAATCTCATCTACATCCTGAGTTTCCAGACAGACAGGGAAGGCGTCGATCCCGGCGAATTCTTTAAACAGCAGGGATTTTCCGTCCATAACCGGAATGGACGCCAGTCCTCCGATATTGCCCAGTCCGAGCACTGCGGATCCGTCGCTGATGACTGCCACGGTATTGCTCTTATTCGTATACTTATATACATCTTCCGGGTTTTCATGGATTTTCCTGCAAGGTTCCGCTACTCCCGGCGTATAGGCCGTGGACAAATCATCCTTGTTTGTCACTTTCACCTTGCTGGCGACTTCCATCTTCCCCCTGTGTTCTTCGTGCATTTTCAGCGACTCTTTATAATAATCCATGGTTACTCCTTTATTTTTTCCAGGAACTCTTCAGTCCTACAATTTTGTTGAATACTTTTTCGTTTTCGTTGGTCAGCTTGGTGTCAGCGATATAGTATCCGTGGCGGAAGAACTGGAACCGCTCTCCCGGCTGAGCCTCCATAACCGACGGCTCCGCGTATCCCCAGGTTTCGTTCAGGGAATCCGGATTCAAAATCTGTTGGCCTTCTTCATTTTCAATCATCAGGTAATCGTAGTTGCGGATTTTGATTTTCACCGCGGTCTTGGCGTCTACCCAATGAATGGTGCCCTTTACCTTGCGGCCTTCAAAACCGCTGCCGCTTCTGGTCTGAGGATCGTAAGTACAGTGAAGCTCTTTGATGCTCCCATCCTCATTTTTGATCACTTCATTGCAGGTGATAAAGTATGCCCCTTTAAAGCGCACTTCGTTTCCGGGGAACAGGCGGAAGTATTTTTTTACGGGCTCTTCCATAAAGTCGGCGCCGTCCACATACAGTTCTCTGCTGAAGGGAACCATACGGCTGCCCATTTCCGGCACTGCCCGGTTGTTTTCGATTTCCATTTCCTCGGTCTGTTCTTCCGGATAGTTGGTAATTACGATCTTGATGGGATCTTCCACCACATTGCGGCTCTCCACCTTTTCCTTCAGATCTTCTCTTACACAATGCTCCAGCAGCGCCACATCCACCGTGCTGTTGGCTTTGGACACGCCGATCCTCTCGCAAAAGTCCCGAATGGATTCCGGCGTATACCCTCTGCGTCTGAGTCCCGCGATGGTCGGCATTCTCGGATCATCCC
Source organism: Zhenpiania hominis (assembly GCF_014333425.1). Taxonomy (GTDB): domain Bacteria; phylum Bacillota; class Clostridia; order Peptostreptococcales; family Anaerovoracaceae; genus Hominibacterium; species Hominibacterium hominis. Next base: position 77,355 of record NZ_JACRYT010000002.1, read on the forward strand.
AGCCTTCCACGACACCGTCGTCCACCAGGGATTTCAGATGGCGTTTGCTCATCACGGTATTGGTCAGATTAAGCCGCGCGAATTCGATCTGCTGCGGAGGCGCCTCCCATTCCAGTTCCTTCAGGACCCAGTCGTAAAGAGGTCTGTGGTCCTCAAATTCCAGGGTACAGATCGAGTGGGTAATGCCCTCGATGGCGTCTTCAATGGGGTGCGCGTAATCATACATCGGATAAATGCAGTATTTTCCGCCCGTATTGTGATGCTCTGTATGGGAAATGCGGTAGATGACCGGATCCCGCATGTTGATATTGGGAGAAGCCATATCAATCTTTGCTCGCAACACCTTTTCCCCATCCTTGTATTTCCCCTCTTTCATCTCTTCAAAGAGCTTCAGATTTTCTTCTACCGAACGATTTCGGTAAGGGCTTTCCTTTCCCGGCTCCTTGAGCGTTCCCCTGTATTCGCGGATCTGATCCGCGTTCAGGTCGCAGACAAAGGCGCTGCCTTTTTTAATCAGCCGCACCGCGAATTCATACATTTTATCAAAATAATCGGATGCCCAGAGACGTTTGTCCCATTGGAAACCCAGCCATTTTACATCCTCTTCAATGGCATCGACATACTCCATATCCTCCTTAACCGGATTCGTATCGTCGTACCTCAGATTGCATTTGCCGTGGTATTTTTCTGCCGTGGAAAAATTCAGGCATATGGATTTCGCATGCCCGATGTGAAGGTATCCGTTTGGTTCCGGAGGAAACCGGGTATGCACTCTGTCTCCATATTTATGGCTCTGCAAATCCTGATCGATAATATTATGAATAAAATTTGACGCGCCTTCTGCCGCGCCCGCTGTTTTGTTCTCTGTATCTGCCATAACGTTTCCTCCTAAGTATTTCTCCGTCTGTGAAATGATATATCTATTTATTATATCCTATGTAAGGATGGAAATGCAATGAAAAAGGAGCCCCCTCAGCTCCTTTTTCGCAAATCTTATTTATTTCTTTTCTATGGACGGCGCACTCAGAAGCAGCGTCTCTGTTTCCGGTGCGGAAAGTGTCAGCGTCTGCTGTATTTCAATCTGGGCATTCTGACCGGTGTACGCAGGATGCTGGTGCAGCGCCTCACTTCCAAGTCCTGTAACGCCTACTGCCAAAAGCATCGTAAACGCCGTCGCCATTACTACGGCTTTTTGCTTCATACATTTCCCCTTTCCCTTTTTCTTGAATTAACCTTTTATCCCTTTTGTAGTTTTTATTATAGAGAACAAATGTGTCAGTCTTTTGACGAAAATCTTAAGAATTTCTGATCATCGCGAAAGTGCTTGCTTTCGCCTGTTTCTTTGATTTATAGTAGTTTTTGTCGAAAAAAGGAGGCCAAAGAATAATGAGGCGCAAACGCATCTTAATCCAGTCCGCAGCAGTGGCGCTTTGTTCCATTCTGCTGTTTTTATGTGTATATAATAACTGCGAAAGCTATGATACTCCCATCGCGAAGGTCACAGAGGTTTCCGAAAAAGCCAGCGGTTCCGGATCGGTTGACCAGTCTCTGACCGGAGTAGTGAAAAACGGAGACTTCCGCGGTCAGACCATTCACCTTGAAAACACCTATGAGGAGTCGCTTGTATATGATGACCGTTATTCCGAAGGGGACTTCCTTTTTGTTACCATTCATTCCGCAGATGAGAACACAGATGATTCCGCAGTTCTGACCGGAAGCGTCACCGGAGTGAAACGGGACTATTATGTGGCCCTGACGCTGATCGTACTGCTGGCTCTGCTGGTTCTCGCAGGGGGAAAGCAGGGGATATTTACAATCCTCGGCCTGACCGTCAACATCTCGCTGTTCTGCGTGCTTCTGATGCTCTATGGCGCCGGTCCTAACGTTCTTGCTCTCAGCATTGTCCTGGTAATTCTGTTTTCCTGCATTGTGCTGATCCTGATCAACGGAGCAAACCGCAGAACCTGGATCTCTCTGTGCGCGACCCTCGGCGCTGTCGCTTTTGTCGGACTCCTCTCCGCGGCGGTTATCTGGCTGGGACCTGAAATCAGTTATGAATTCATGGAATACCTGCCGGAACCCTATACGCGAAGCGACGCCAACCTGCTCTTTCTCTCCGAAATTTTAATCGGAGGGCTGGGCGTTATCATGGATATCGCGGTTACCATTACAGCCTGTTCGGCAGAGCTGATCCGAAAAGATCCGCACATTTCAAGGAAAGCGCTCCTGCATTCCTGCCGCCAGGTTGCTGATGATATTACCGGCACCATGATCAACGTGGTGTTCTTTACAAACATCGCTTCCTGCATCCCGGTGTTTATTCTGTCTATGAAAAACGAAATCAGTTTTTTCACCGTGATCAAATACAACGCGTTCTTTGAGATTGCCAGATTTCTGACCGGAAGTATCGGGATTATCATTACCATTCCGCTGGCCATTTTCGCGGCGTCCGCATTTCTGAGAAAAGGAGGTGCCGTAAAATGCTCCTGATTCTGGCAGCCGCTTTTGTGCTCCTGGTACTTTTCATCGGAGGGGACCGGACCGCGAAAGCGCTGGTAACACTTGCCGGGAACGCCTCCATTCTGGCAGCTTGTATCTTTGTCATTTATCAGGGCGCGAATCCCCTGATTACCGCGCTGGTCTCCTGCTTGGGCGTAACCCTGCTTACGCTGTTTTATCAGAACGAAGTCAACCAAAAGACCGTTGCCGCCTTCTGGTCGGTGGCGGTTGTTATCGCCCTTCTGATGGGATTTCTCTGGTATCTCGGCACATTTTCCTCCATACAGGGCTTCCCTGTCGGACAGTACGAGATAAGAGAGTCCAACGGGTATGCGCCGGAAATCGGAATCAACATGTGCCTTTTGCAGATTGCCGCCCTTCTCATGCTGCTCATTGGCGCCATTATCGATACCGCGCTGGCAGTTACTTCCGCTCTTTATGAGGTGCATCTCAACAACCCGCGGCTTTCGCGGAAAGAACTATTCTTTTCCGGCATCTCTGTGGGAAAAGATATTCTAGGTTCAACGATCAACACTTTGTTCTTCATTTTTATGGCAGAGTATTTCACATTGTTTTTGCAGTTTATGGAATACTACTCCTTTGAACAGATGGTTAATTCCAAAGAATTTGCCCAGGAGGTCATTTCCATCGCCCTCTGCGGCAGCGGGTGCGTCCTGATCCTTCCCGTGGCGGCTCTGCTGGGCTCCTTCTTTTACCATTCTTCAAAGATACCCGCGCCGTTCAAACGATTTTCAACCAAGACCGCACGCCGAATTCAGGCGCGGCATAACGAAAGAACCACAAAAAAAAGCGGAGAGAGCCGCCTGTAAGCCGCGCTTTCCCCGCTTTTTAATTTGAGTTTTTATGACGATAAAACGATTAGAAATTACCGTTCTACGATCATTGCGGTACCCTGTCCTCCGCCGATGCACAGAGTAGCCAGACCTTTCTTCGCGTCTCTCTTAGCCATTTCGTACATCAGAGTGATCAGGATTCTGCAGCCGGATGCTCCGATCGGATGACCCAGCGCAATCGCTCCACCGTTTACATTCAGGATGTCTTTGTTGAATCCCAGATCCTTGCCAACCGCTACAGACTGTGCCGCGAACGCTTCGTTTGCTTCGATCAGATCCAGATCTTCCACTGTCATGCCTGCTTTTTCCAGAGCCTTTCTTGTGGACGGAACCGGTCCGATACCCATGATTGTCGGATCTACGCCAGCGGAAGCATAGGATTTGATGGTGCACATCGGTTTGATTCCCAGTTCATCCGCTTTTTCCTTGGACATTACGACAACTGCCGCGCCGGAGTCATTGATTCCGGATGCGTTTGCCGCAGTTACCACGCCGCCGTCTCTCTTGAATGCCGGCTTCAGTTTTGCAACTTTTTCCATGCTGGATCCAAACTTCGGATGTTCGTCTGTATCGAAGATGATCGGATCGCCTTTTCTCTGCGGAATTTCTACCGGAACGATTTCATCTTTGAATTTTCCAGCTTTGATTGCAGCTTCCGCTTTCTGCTGGGATGCTACTGCGAACTCGTCCAGTTCTTCTCTGGTCAGTCCCCACTGTTCCGCGATATTTTCTGCTGTAATTCCCATGTGGTAGTTGTTGAATGCATCCCACAGTCCATCGTTTACCATCATGTCTACCATCGGCGCGTTGTTCATTCTTGCGCCCCATCTTGCTGCCGGCATCGCATAGGCTGTTGCGGACATGTTTTCTGCTCCGCCTGCTACGATGATGTCTGCGTCTCCAGCTTTGATGATCTGTGCAGCCAGAGATACTGCTCTCAGTCCGGAACCGCATACTTTGTTCAGAGTCATGGACGGTACTTCTTTCGGAATTCCCGCGTCCATAGAAATCTGTCTTGCTACGTTCTGGCCCAGACCGCCCTGCAGCACAGTACCCATGATTACTTCATCAATGTCTTCCGGCTTTACTCCGGCACGTTTGATAGCTTCTTTTACGGCGATCGCTCCTAAAGTCCTTGCCGGTACGGTTTTCAGAGCTCCGCCAAAACTGCCGATTGGTGTTCTTGCTGCACCTACGATTACAACATCTCTCATTTTCATGTCCTCCTTAAAGTTTGCGCGTAATGCGCCAGAATAACTTTTGTTAGATTTTTAACCATTAGTTACTTATGCTTTTTCTAAAATATTACCATACTTTTTCAGAATTGCAAGAGTTTTTGGCAAAAATCTGTTAATATTTTAACAACTTTTTTCAAAGCCGCTAAATTACTTAAATGCCGCGATATATTTTTCAATCATCTTCACCGGCTTGTACGACAGCTTCGCTTTACGTAAATTCGGGATTCCCATGTCCTCCTCCCGGTTTACAAATTCCGTCGAATCCGGCATATTCCGGCAAAATTCATTGTTAATTGCCTGATAAAGTCCCCTAAAATTTGTGTTCGCTTTTTCGATATGCACGACCGCCGTATCCAAATTCAGTTGACCTCCCACCGTAAGCGCTTGCATTTTTCCATCAATCCGGATCGCGCCGCCCATATACCCGGCCTCCTCCATATGACAGAACACATCCGCCATTGCGTCTTCCTCCATTTTAAGAAGCTCCAACTCATGCCCAGAACGCTCTCTACTTCGGTTCAGTTCCCGGACAAATTCAATCGCCTCCCAGGCCATACCGGATGTAAGAGGAACATATTCATAAGAATAGTTCTTTCGAAAATAATTCAGATGATTCTTTTTAGAATGGTAGTCCCTTCCTTTTAGTTCAGCCAGATCGCTGCGCCTGTAGACGTAATCGTAGTTGGGCCGGTCCTCCGAAAAATACATCTGGTCCGGGAACGCTTCTTCCAGCATCCCCAGCATATGCCCTGGAACCAATCGCATCTGAAAGACGTGCCCTTCCGCTTCAAAACATTCCTTCGCGTCCAGAACAGCCTTACGAACACCATCAGGCTCATATCTCCCATCCTTTGTCAGCGGCGGCAGAAAAAACGGCTCGGCCGCCCCCTCTTCTTCCAAGTGACTTGCCCCCGCAAGCAGCAAATAGTCTCCCGATCGTTTCCAAGAGAAATTGTTAATATTCCGCCACATGTACAGCGAAGTAAAGGACAGCCCCGAGGTCTGGTAGTCATATCCCTTCAAATATTCCTCCAAAACGGCTCTGTCTTTTATATGAATGCTTTTTTCAAATACAAACATCTCTATTTTACAATCGCCGAGATAGCCTTAAAGCCATCTGCCTTTGCTCCTCCCATCAATTCGTAAAGAATGGATTCATAGGTGGTAACAGTAATTCCGGCAGCTGCCATTCGCTGCTGGCTGCACAAATTGTCCTGTTCCTTTCTGGAAGCAACACAATCCTGAATTACATATACGTTATAACCGGCTTCCGCCAGCTGCAAAGCGGTCTGCTGCACGCAGATATGGGTCTCAATCCCAATCAAAATGACGGTTTTCTTTCCTGTTTCCGCCAGGGCTCGCGTAAAATCCGGCTCACCCATGGCGCTGAAGGTAATCTTTTCGATGGGTGAAAACGCGCCCAGCGCTTCGGCAACTTCCGGAACAGTAGGTCCCAGACCTTTTGTATACTGCTGAGTCACAAGCACCGGAATATTAAGGATACGGAGTCCCTCAGCCAGTTTTACGACTGTCTCCTGCAAATTCCGCGCATCTGCCATGGCTGGCAGCAACTTTGTCTGCAGATCAATCGCTACCAGTACGGCGTCTTCTTTTTTGATCAGGCTCATTCTGCCAGCCTCCATTTCTTTATTTCATCCACCAGCTCATAGTCTGTCAAATCGTAATGCAGGGGAGTAATGCTGGCATATCCATCCTGCATGGATATTACATCAATATCATCAGGAAGACCTTCATAAACGACCGGGTTTCCTTCATACCAGTACTGCGTCTTCCCGTTCTCGCCGGTTTTTGGGCGGAACCACTCCTTGTACTCCCGCATCCCCAGCCTTGTATATTTTACACCCTTAATCTCCTCCTTCGGAAGATCCGGTGTGTTAATATTCAATACCGTTCGCGCGCTCATTTTTGAAAAGCCGTTCCTGCACGCGCCGAGGGCCAGATCGCAGGCCAGCTCAAAATGACTTGCCTTATGGCTGTTTACGGAAACAGCAACAGAAGGAATTCCGCAAAGCGACCCCTCAATGGCCGCGGATACCGTTCCGGAATACAGAGTATCCGTCCCCAGATTTCCTCCCAGATTAATTCCGGAAAAGACCATATCGATCTTAATCCCCTGATCGTTTAAAATCTTTGTCCCAATTTTTACACAGTCAGCTGGGGTTCCCGTTGTTGCGTAAGCTTTTACCGCATGTTCAAAATCCGTTTCCTCCACTTCAATGGGCTTGCCCACTGTGATCCCATGTCCGGACGCGCTTCGCTGCGTATGGGGCGCACAGACATAAATTTCCGCGGTCTGAGACAGCGCTTTTACCAGATTCCGAATACCGGAAGCCTCTATGCCGTCATCATTGGTTACTAAAATATTCAATCCACCCAGTCCCCTTTCTGCAAAATCAATACCATACGTCGCTATTATATCATAATCTAACCGGTTTAAGAATTCCCTTTTTTATCCCGAAACAAAAGACGAAAATTTCAGATATTTTTTTAAACCTATTCCTTTCCGTCGCCCAGAACCTTTCCAATGGAATCATTAATCACCAGCGTAGCCTTACTGTCATACTGGGTCTGCGATTTGTTGATCAAGATCAGATCCTTCCCCCGAAAGTATTGAATCAGCCCTGCCGCAGGATATACCACAAGGGATGTGCCTCCGACGATTAGTGTATCCGCCTGTGAAATCGCATGAACCGCGCCCGAAATGACATCTTCGTCCAAAGCTTCTTCATAAAGAACCACATCCGGCTTTACCACACCCCCGCAGGCTTGGCATTTGGGGACATTGCCGCTGCAGTGCGCCTCGTCCATAATGTAGTCCAGATCGTAGAAAGCGCCGCATTCCATGCAGTAATTTCGTAGCACAGAACCGTGGAGCTCATAAACTTTTTTGCTTCCCGCCTTCTGATGCAGTCCGTCAATATTCTGCGTCACAACCGCCGTCAGTTTTCCCTTTTCCTCCAAGCGGGCCAGCGCAATATGCGCCTTATTCGGTTCTGCCTCCCGATAGATCAGATTGTTTTTATAATAGTCAAAAAAAGTTTCCATATTATTCATAAAAAACGAGTGGGACAGCATCGTTTCAGGAGATTTTCCATATTGGGAAACCGCCTGATAAAGACCGCTTTCCGAACGGAAATCCGGAATATTGCTTTCCGTGGATACTCCGGCTCCACCAAAAAAGACAATTCTCTCGCTGCGTTCTACAACTTCCTTTACCCTTGCATCCATTATGACTCCTCCTCCCTTTGCCTTCCAACATTATTCATCCAGCATTTCTACTTCCTGATAATCCTCCGGAATCTCGAAGAAAGCCTCCGGCACATTCTTATCCTCCAGTTTGGTAATCCGATCAATTTCTTGGTAGATCAGCTGATTTTCTTCGCCATCTTCTCCCTTCTGCTCCTGGAGAATAACAATCGCGTACAAATCGCCCTTGTCATCTACTAAATAACGTTTTTTGTAAAAATAGGTATCGACTTCGACAGTCTCGCCATCTTCCCCAAAGCCTTCCAATTCATATTCATCCTGATATTCATCATAGGTCCAGGTCTTTCCGTCCAGCTCCATCTCGGAAGTCGTCACATATTCGAGTTCGATTTCCTCCCCGTAATCTTCCAGTTCATCTTTGGTATATGCTTTCTGCGAATCGTCTATCGTATAATAGGCGTCGTCTTTTTCAATCTCTCGAAGCTCCGGTTCGGATTCACCGGTTGCCACAACCAGAGTCCCCTCCCCGTTTCGCCCTTCTGCTTTTACGCTTTCCATAGGCTCGCTTTCCTCATCCATTTGCTCCGAAACATTCGCTTCGTAATAATAGACGGCATCGTCCCCTTCTAACAGCTTATGATATTCATCCGCCACTCGGCCCGCGAAGGTTTTCTGGCTCTGTGTCTGGTTCTGAGCCGAATCGGTTTCGCCGTTTTCCTGTTTATTCCCGCACGCTGATATGGCAAAAATCATGCATACAGACAACGCAATCGCGATTGCTTTTTTCATAATCGTTCCTCTCTTTTCTGTAATTCCTTCAGACATATTTTATTAGAACAGCAGCATTGCCGCCAGGAAAATCAGAATGAAATAAAGCGCGGTTGCAGCGGCAATCAGGTAAAACTTTCGCTCTCTGTCAATGGTCAATGCAGATTCCACAGCCGTTGTCATACTGATCACGGAAATTGCCGCGGCGATCATTGCCGCACAGGTTCCTACAGGCAAGGAAACTGCCAGCAAAATCACAGCAATCAGCATTAGGATCGCCCCGAAGATATTTGCCGCCCCGCAAGCCCCTGTCAGTTCTTTCAGCGAACATTCTCCTTGGAACAGTCTGCCTGCGGCGTAGAGAAGGGCAAGCCAAACCGCGTCAGCCACAACGCCGCACAGGAACACCTTCGCTCCAAATCCGAACGGATCTCCTCCAGCGATCCAAGTTCCCGCAATTCCAAGAGTTGCCGTAAGCCTGCCCGTCAGAGCAGCCGCGACAACGGCCAGGATCACATCCTTTAGAATAAAGAAGCCGATTCCAGCCGTAAACGCATTTTCAGACGCCGCTTTTTCAATCGTTCCTATAGGCTTTACAAAAATATGTTTCACAATTTCCAGAACCATTCCCGGTTCCACCCTTTTCCTGCGCGGCTGCCGGGGAGCAACCTCACCGGTTGGCGTTCCACACGCGTCACAGAACGCGGCGCCTTGCGGAAGCCGTTTTCCACAAGCCATACAGAACAGCGGCGCTTCTTCCTGGTCTTCCTTCCGCTCATCAGATGATGACACAGACTCAAACGCCTGTCCCTCATCCCAGGTTTCCTCCGGCGCTTCCGGCGCAGGAGACTCCCAGGGCTCCGTCGAAGTTTCCGTTTCAAAGGAATCCGCATTTTCCTCCGGCTCGTTCTCCCAAGCTTCCGTCTCTTCCGCCAATTTTTCTTCCGGCTCAGTGCGGAATTTGCTCTTCAACGCGGCTCCCAGCCCTGTTCTGGAAAAGAATCCGCCTTCTGCTTCAGAGTCTTCATCCTCCTGCGAATCCGCATCGTTTTCGAAAGCGTCAGACTCCTCAGCCTCTACCCCGGACATTGCCAAAGGTTCCGCGTCTTCCTTAAAGTCCGGCTCAGGCTGTTCCGCCTTCCAGTCCGCTTCTTCTTCCCATTCATCCTCCGCATCCCAGCTGCCGCGCTCCGGCTGCGCAGGCCAGAATAAAGGGCTATCTCCTTCTGGTTTCAAGGCATCCGGAATTTCCATATCATCATCGGAAAGCCCATATGAAATTGCCGGCTTTTCTTCCTCTCCCTTATCTTCTGTGTCTGATTCCCCAGGGGTTTCCATTTCAAACGCCGCCGCTTCCTTCGGCTCTGAATGGTATGTATGATCGTCCCCCCTCCGCTCCGGTTTGACAAACACCATAGTCTGATCCAATCCCGTCCGCTCTGTCGCCTCTTCCGGTTCTTCCGTCTTTTCCATCTCCATCAGCTGCTCCAGATCCGTAAGCGCCTGCGCGTCTTCTTCTACATAATCTTCTGGCTCCGGATCCGCCACCAGCGCCCCACAGTTCTCACAAAATCTGGAATCATCATCAATCCTTGCACCGCAATTTTCGCAATACATACTCCTACCTCCTTAAGAAAAAAAGGCCGAGAGCCTTCGCCCCCAACCCTTAGCACATCATTTATCAGCCAGTATCAACTGTCTATGGTTCTCTTTATGAAAGCATCCGTCTCCGCACGCTTTTAATTTACATTATCAGGTTTCCGCCTGTTTGTCAAGGAATTCCGGGAAGCTATCACAGCTTCCACATGGAAAGAAAACTTAGAAATCACCGTTTAAATAATTCATGTACGCGCTTTTAATCTCCGCGTAATAACTTTTGCTAATCGGAATTTCCCGTCCGTCTTCAAAAAGAAATTTTTTCGCGTTCATCGACTGTACCCGAGTGATATTAACAACATAACTATTATGGCATCTGAGAAACCTGCGATCGACCTGTGGGTCCATTTCCTCAAACTTCCCGTAATAAGTTACAACACCCTCTGTTGTGTGTACATGAATTCTGCGTTTTTCTTTTTCAAAATACAAGATCCGTTCCAAAGGAACCTTCTGAACCCCCTGCTTGTTCGCAATGACAAATTCCCTTCTAGTAGCCTGATCCAGTTTTTTCTCCGCGCGCCTGACCGCCTGTTTCAAACATTCGTCTTCAAACGGTTTTTTCAGAAGGTAGACATGATCAACTTCATATACCTCCTGGTAATAGGTATCCTTTGCTGAGATAAAAATAAGTTGTGAATCTGGCTGCATCTGCAGCACTTTCTTTCCGGCTTCAATACCAAAGCCTCCTTCTAATTCCACCTCCAGAAACACCATATTTGCCTCATCCGGATGCGCTGAAACATATTGTTCCAGGTCCGCTTTCCCCCTGAACAACTTCACTCCCTGTACCCCTTCCTCTGCAATCGCAAGACTCTTTCTTTTCAGTTCTTCTGAAAAAGAAAGATCCGAATCACATATGAGCACTTTCCACATGTTGTTCTCTTTGTCCTTTTCTACACCTTAATACAAAATACGAAAATAATACGAAATACGAATAAATACGGGCACCCCGTATCTTAAAATAATTTTACCATCTTTCCGGCAATTGTGCACGAATTGTAATAAAAAGTGCGCAAAATGTAATAAACGGACATTTGAAAGTACGGAAACGGAAAAGTCCAATTAGCCCCTTACAAATGAAACTCTGTAAGATGCTTCCAATACCGCATCGGCATCCTGTTTTTCTGACAGCGTGGGTTAAGCCTTTCCCGAATCGCCATATTCTTAAAATAAGTTTTCCACATATTCTGATAGTCCTTTTCCTTCTTGGAAAAGGGGGCAAGTTCACGCCGCGTAAATCCCCGGACATACCACTCCCCCTGGTAAGCCGCAAGGGCTTTTCCCCGCCTCACATCATGTATAAGGAACGCTTCGTTTTTAAAGCGGTCACAGAAATGGGGCGCCAGAAATTCAACTACATCACACTGCGGCTCAATCGGGCTGTACAGCACCCCATTTTCCAATTCGGAAAAGCGGACCAGTCCCTTTAGCTTATGAACTTCATTGTTTACCCTTTTCTCCGCCTCCTGCGCCGAGAAAACGATCGGATCCCCGTGAAGCAAACTGATACAGGCTCCCCTTACAAATCCCAGGCGCACATAATTCAAAATTTTGCACTCCTTTTCCTTCACGTCAGAAGCAAACACTTTATAGATCCGTTTTAAATCGCCGGAAGAAATTTTCTTTTCAATCGCTTCATAAACGGTTATCGCTTTATCTGCGTCCGTTTCCACCTCCTGATATCCGCCCAGCATCGTTGACTGGTATTCTTCCCGCAAAAAAATTCCGCTGGCCTTTTCGGAATAATAATGATGATAAATACACGTCAGCACCCCTTCAAAGGTTCCGTCATACAGATAATCAACCATTTTTCAGCACCGTACCTTTCCTTTCTTTTCCAGACAACAGTCTTCCCTTTCCTTCATCAAACATTGACATTTGAATCCCATCGTTTATCTGCAATATTTGATTTTTTATGACTTCCGGCGTAAAAGTCTTTTCTCCGTAAAACTTACCGGAACAGGTCAGAAAATGTTTTGCTCTCTTCAGCACAACTCCCATTTTTTTTAAATCTTCATACTTCACTGCCGCGATCTTTCTCTGCCTGAGAATTCTCTGTGCCGAAACGGTTCCAACGCCTGGTATGCGCAGCAGCCGATCCATAGACGCTTTATTCACTTCTACCGGGAACTGATCCAGATGCCGCAGCGCCCAGGATATTTTCGGATCTAAATCCGGATCCAGATTGGGATTTTCTTCATCCAATATTTCCGAAACCTCAAAGCCATAAAAACGCAGCAGCCAGTCCGCCTGATACAGGCGATGCTCTCTTCCAAGGGGCGGCGCAGTCAACACATCCGGCAAAATTGGAGATGGCAGCACCGGGATATACGCGCTATAATAAACCCGTTTCATCTTAAAGGTATGATATAGATTTTCAGTAGTGGTAAGAATCTGCCGATCGGTTTCCTGTCCAGCGCCGATAATCATTTGCGTTGTCTGTCCTGCCGGCGCGAATACTTCTTTTTGTCTTCGCCGCAGCATCAGTATTCCCGCAGAAGAGGAAAACCCGTCAGCATCACCCAGCTCACGAATATTTTGGCTGTCTTGGACCTGCCCCTGCCTTAGCGGAATTGATTTTCTTCCTGCTTCCAGATAATGATCCGCGGAATTCAGCTTTTGCCCTTTGAACATCGTGCCCGGCCCTTTTAAGGCGTTTCTCTCAATCAGCGTATTCGTAATCTGACGCATAGGCGCGAATATCTGTTTTGGTTTTTTCTGTGGGGCGAACAACTCCAAACTCTTACTGGTGGGCATTTCAATATTCACACTTAGCCGGTCCGCCACAAGACCAATCGCGTGTACCAGCTCCTCCGAAACCCCCGGAATGATTTTCGCGTGAATATAGCCTGCAAATCCGTATTTTTCCCGCAGCAGCCGCAGGCAAGAAAGAATCCGTTCCGCCGTATAATCCGGCGATACCTCCACTGCCGAACTTAAAAACAGCCCTTCGATATAATTCCTCCTGTAAAACTCAATGGTCAGCTGCGCCAGCTCTTCCGGCTCAAAAGAAACCCGCTGCCCGTCGGCGCTCCTGCGGTTCACGCAATATTCACAGTCATAGACACATTTATTTGTAAACAGCACTTTCAAAAGGGAAATACATCTTCCGTCCGCCGACCATGTATGGCAAATTCCCTCCGACGCCCCGCTTCCGATAGTACCGTTATTACGCCTTCCAACGCCGCTGCTGGAACAGGACACGTCATATTTTGCACTGTCCGCGAGAATCTTCAATTTATCCAGCATAAGATTCATGCCGCCGCCTCCTATCACTTCCTTCTTTTAATCCACGCAAAAGAACTTATGTTCTTATTTTAGCATATAGGGAACTTATGTTCAACACACTTATCCGAAGAAAAATAGTTGTATTTTTTTGCCTGAATTGTTAATATTGATAGATAGTAAGTATCGATTTTTAAAGGAAAGGAAAACAGGCAGCAGATATGAAAAAAAACGCCTTTGTTCTCAGTGGAGGCGGCTCGCGGGGCGCGTACGAGCTAGGGGTCTGGCAGGCGCTGCGGGAGCTTGGGATTCCCATTCACATTGCAGCCGGCACCTCTGTCGGCGCGTTAAACGGAGCCATGGTGGCGCAGGACGATTTCGAATTGGCGGTCCGTCTATGGAACGAGTTGGAAACCCACATGGTTTTTGATCTTGATGAAAAAAAAGAAAAGCATCCAAGATTCGATTTTGAAATTGGCGGAATGAACGCCGGCGAAGCCCTTGCCTATGCCAAAGAAATTCTGACAAAGGGAGGAGCCGGCACCAGCGGACTTGAAAAAATCGTAAAGGATTATGTGGATGAAGAGAAAATAAGAAATTCTTCTGTACAGCTGGGTATTGTCACAGTCGAATTTCCATCCCTGAAGCCTCATTACCTTTTTACAGAGGATATTCCGCAGGGCAGACTGAACGATTATATTCTGGCCAGCGCCGCCTGTTTTCCCGCGGTCCAGGCCAGAGAAATCGGCGAATCCCATTTTATTGACGGAGGATATGCGGATGTTATGCCCGTAGAACTTGCTCTGCAGAAAAACGCGGATCGGATCTTTGCCGTCTATCTGGACGCAGCAGGTTTTGTCAGAAAGGAAGATTTAAAATCAGCAGAAAAAGAAGTTTCCCAGCTTCTGATCATCGAAAGCAGGTGGGATCTGGGTAACTTCCTGGTCTTTGATACAAATAACACCCGTCGCATCATGCGCCTGGGGTATCTGGACGCCATGAAAGCGTTCCGGGTTTTTGACGGAGAAAAGTTTTCCTTTGTAAAAGGAACCTTTACCCGCCACCAGCTGCCTGGCGCGGAAGCCTGCGCCGAAATCTTCAAACTTGACCCTGGAATCCTTTATACAAAGGAAACCCTGCATGAGCATCTGGCAAAAGCGGTTTCCCGGACAGCCCTGCCGGAGATCAACGATATCCATACCGCGGAAGACGCTCTGCGCAAGCTGAATCAGCGGACGCTGGTGCTGTTTATCGCGGAGAACCTGCAGAAAAAGGACGCGGACAGCGTTTTCACAGAAAAGAACGTATTCCGGCTGCTGAAAGAGGAAATTGTCGCGGCCAATTATCTTGTGCGCAGCGGAATATTTCAAACCCCCGCGAATTAGTCATAGAATGATGTATCTCAAATTGAAGAAAGGAACTTCCCATGGAACTTATACCAGCAGGCACAGCTGTTTACCTGGCCATTTACGCTCTCTTTGATATTGGATTCGAGACTGCTTTTTTCCTGTGGTTTTTTGAGCCAAAGCGCCCTAAAAAACGTTCCTGCGTTCTTTATATCGCTCTTCTGTTTTTATGGAACGCGGAATCCATGTATACAACCATCTACCTTCCATACGAAGATCACTTTTTTAACAGCGCTGGCTACGAAATTATTTCATCTCTGATCTTTTTCGCACTGTTCCTTTTGGTATTGCAGCTCTGCGCAAAGGGGAATCCTGTTCGCAGCTTTGCCATCTGGCAGCTCCTTGACTATGCCAGTCTCCCCGCCCTCTTCCTTTGCTCACTCATCCGAAAACTTGCCGGATGGCCCTCGCCCATGGAATCCGTCACCATTTCTGACTTTCCGGACTGCGCCTGTACCTTTATCGCTTATCTTCTGACTGCTCTCTTGTTGAAAAGGTTTGCGGCCCGCTGGGAGAAAAAACTTCAGCGTATGCCCCTTTTCATCGCCTGGATCATTTTGCTGTTTGAAAACGCCAGCGCCCTTTTATCCATTACCGATCTGAACACTCCGGATTATTTTATCGGCGGGATTTCCGCCACACTCAACATCGGCATGGCGCTTTTCCTTCTTTCCTTTATCCTTGCTCTGCTCATTGCCATCGCCCTGTCCATCGCCAGCGCCCGCGCCGCTGAGCAGACAAGCCGCCTGGTACAGGCGCAGCTCGAGCTTCAGCATAACTACTATGCTTCCATGAGTAAGACACAGACCATGCTCCGCGGGCTGCGTCATGACCTTGCCAATCATTTATCCGTGCTTTCCGCGTTAAAAGAAAGCGGTCGCGAAGAAAAGCTCCGCCAGTATGAGGATTCCCTTCTGGACTTCTGTACCCGGATTGAGGAACAGGCGGCGCCTGACCCAAAATGGGAAAACTGGAAGCTTCCCGGTCTCACCCCTCAGGAGCACCACGCGTTCTGCTCCGCGCTGGAACGTCTGCTCCAGCACCCAGGGATTCCCGAACATGCTGCCCGGGTCTGCCGCAATATGGACAGCCTGGAGATTCTTTTTTCCAAAAATCAGATTTCCAAAAGAACCCTCAGGCGCATAAAAAAAGATATTTATTGGGAAGTCATTTCCCAGATTTCAAACCGCCATCAAATTCATCCACACTGGAAGGAAGGAGACGACCAATGGGAATTTATACTGAATTTTTAGGAACACTTCTGTTTCTTTCGCTTTTCGCGTCAGCCGCTCTGGCAATCGCTCTCATCCTTTACCGAAAGCGCATCCGCGAAAAGGATTTTTTTCTAAAAAAATGGGAGTCTTTTGGCGGTTATACGGAGTATACCGGTTCCTTTTTTGAGGAAGCGGTCTCCGTTATCGGCCAGATCCGCCGCGCGATCCGCGTTTTCCATACAAATTCGGACAGAACCCGGCTTTCTCAGGAAGAAACCGCTTTTCTCGCCGACTGCGACGCGCTGTTAAATAATACCTTTACCGGAAACGAAACCGTCGACGCATTACTGTTCACAAAGAAAAAGCGCTGCAGCGAGTTGGGAATCCATTTCACTTTGGAAATACAGGCAATTCCGGATGGGGAGCTTTCCGAGCTTTTAATCACCTCCCTCCTTGGGAATCTCCTGGACAACGCCATCGAAGCGGCCGCCGCTTCCGGACATAAGGCGCCTCGGATATCAGTCCGCAGTTATATTCGCAAATCCGTATGGATTGTAAAAACGGAAAATACGAAAAACATCCATCTCAAACCATTGGAGTCACAGATGAAAACAAGCAAAAAAGAAAAAAAAGATCACGGCATCGGGCTCCCGATTCTCCGTCAAATAACCAATCAGTATGATGGTTCTCTGACGTTCCGTGATCTTGAAGGTTCTTTTGAAGTACAGGCCATGCTGGTGCTTCCCGCGTAAATCCATTCCCTTTTACAGGCTGTTGCTCAGATACTCCAAAAATTTATTTCTTGCCTGTCCGTAATAGGATTTACTGATCGGAATTGCCCTGCCGTTTTCGAAGAAAAACTTTTTATCGGAAAGCTTCTGCGCCTTCGCGATATTCACAATATAGCTATTATGGCATCGCAAAAAACGCTCGTCCAGTTGCTCTTCAATTTCTTCAAAGCGTCCATAAAAAGAATATCTTTTTTCCGTAGAGTGGATATGGATTTTCCGTTTTTCTTTTTCAAAGTATAAAATAATGCTGAGGGGGATTTGCTCTGTTCCAATTCTCCCCGGCATATGAAAATTAGCCTCTTTTATCTGCTCCAAACGCTGTATAGCGCGAGATAGCGCCTGTTTCAGGCGCTGTCTTTTCACAGGCTTTTTCAAAAAATAAATATGCTCCACTTCGTAGACATCCAAATAATAATCATCGTATCCGGACATAAAAATGATTTGCGTATCCGGATTTGCTCGCTGAAGATTTTTCGCCACATTGACGCCATTGTTATTCTTCAGTTTTACATCCAGCATTACAATCGCCGGTTCATCCGGATGCTCCGCAACATAAAACTCCAGCTGCTCTTCCAGGACAAAAGTTTCTACATGCAGATTCTCCCTTCCCATGATTTCCAGGACATCCTGCTTTATACCCTCCGCAAAGAAAATATCATCATCACATATAAGCACTTTCTTCATTCGTCTCTTGTCACGTCCTATTCTGTAAATATCATTTTGAGATTCTGAAGTTTTATTTTATCATATTTTCTTCATTTAATTTTCACATTGTAACAAATCTCCCTCGAAATGTAATAAACGTCACTTTATTCGTACTTTTTATCAAGCCGATACGCGAAATAACGGCGGGCCGGTGTTTTATAAAGAGCCGCGGCCAGAATTTCCGCAACAATAATTCCCACCACAAACTGCCCCACATTCCATGGAATTCCGATTACCGGCGCGACCCAATTTCCGACGATAACGCCTTCCGCCACGTAGTATCCGGCCACCATAAAAATACCGGCCAGCACCATTCCAAGCAATTCCAGCACGGAAATACCCGCAAAGCGCAGACGGGCTTTTTTTATCGCCGCATTTAAAAACATTCCCAGAATAATCGCCATTACGCCTTTAATTACAAAGGTCCAGGGCGCCCAGACCGGCGCTCCTCCCATAATATCCCCTAGTGCTCCGCCAATGGCCGCGGCCATCGCTCCATTTTTCCAGCCCAGTATCAATACCGACAGGAAAATCATCGCGTCTCCCAAATGCACATATCCTTGGGTACCAGGGATCGGAATGCGGATAAACATAATTGATACAATAATAATTCCAATCATCAGCGCCGTCATTACCAGATTAGCTGTACGAGTCGTATTCCTCATTCTTTCTGTCCTCACTTTACTAATTTGTCTCTGCGTATTATAATACAGGAAAAGTGTATACAGATAAATGTACAAAAATAATTATTTTTTCGGGTACAGTAAGGAGATTATATGAAAGCGATTATTCCCAATATTGACGAGACCTCCAAACGGCCTTATTATCTTCAGCTTTACGATTACATAAAGAACGCGATTCTTTCAGGAGAAATTTCCACAGGAGAAAAACTTCCTTCTCTCCGCAGTCTTTCCAAATCACTGGGGCTCAGTATGACGACCGTAGAGCTTGCTTACAGCCAGCTCGCGGTTGAAGGTTATATTTACAGCCGGCCTCAGTCTGGTTACTACGCGGACAATGTCCGTACACCTGGAACTGTACCGGTCTTAAAAAAAATGGACAGTTCACCCCTGGATCAGACTCTGGAGGCTCAGGAACCGGAATTCTATTACGATCCGGACTGCTTTGACTTTAATAAGTGGAAAAAATGTGTAAACAAGGTTATCACCGAATATTCACCGCTGCTATTCTTTGAAAGCGATCCCCAGGGCGAAAAAGCGCTGCGGTACGAAATCGCCAAATACCTCTATCAGTCCAGAGGCGTTTCCTGCACGTCCTCGCAGATTGTAATCGGCGCGGGTACACAGCAGCTGACAAACCAGCTTACCAATATTCTGAAGGCCATGTCCATCGATCACATCGCGGTGGAAGATCCTGGCTATATACCGGTCATTAACATTTTCCGCGACAGAGGCTTCGCCATCACTCCCGTAAAAGTCGGCAAGGAAGGCATCCGTATCGAAAAGCTGCCCTCCAATATCCGTTCCGCGGTCTATGTAAGCCCTTCTAATCAGGTTCTTACCGGCGCCGTCATGCCCATCGGACGCAGGTACGAGCTGCTGGACTGGGCGTTTCAGAACAACAGTATCATCATGGAAGATGACTACGACAGCGAACTCCGCTATTTCGGCAAACCGATCCCCGCGCTGCAGGGTCTTGACACCAAGGGAAGCGTCGTATACCTGGGCTCCTTTTCGGCAACCCTTTTTCCCTCCATTAAAATCAGTTATATGGTGCTTCCTCCCGCCATGTCGGAAATTTTTCAGAAAATCCGGGATGACTATACCCAGACCTGTTCGAAGATGGAGCAGCTGACTCTCGCTCTGTTTATGGAAAAGGGATTTTATCAGACCAATATAAAAAAGCTGCGCAGTCTGTACGCTCAGAAGCTGCAGACCATTCTGCGCTGCTTGAAAACGGATTTTACTGATCCCATCAACACCGCCTCCGGCCTTACCGTCATTGTCCGGATTAACAGCCAAAAAAACGCCGACGCTCTTTGCGCGGAAGCGCGCAGCCTGGGTATCACCGCGTTTCCCGCGGTTTCCCCTGTCTCCGTAAACACAGGCCGCAAAGCTCCGTCCGGTCCCGTGCCGCTGGTTTTGTACTATAACCAGATTCCTTTAAAGGATATTCCGGAAGCGGTCAGAGAGCTGCTGGAAAATTGGCGCGCATAAGCAGCGCCAATTTACGGCAAAAAACAAAACACTGCGGAAAGCGTTTCGCGTCCCGCAGTATTCTGCTGTTTTGTGTTTTATTATTTATAATGTAAAAGGTGGTGAGCCTTGTCACCTGCAAGCAGACCGTTGTACAGCGCTTCTGCAACCGGGTTTTCCGCGGAAAGTTTTACATTAGACATCCGATCCGCCTCATACATACCCGCCGAACGCTCCGGTTTTGCTCTGTCAACAACGAACGGCTGTCCGGCTCCGGCAATACATCCGCCTTCGCAAGCCATTACTTCTACAAAGTCATAATGTACTTCGCCGGACTGGATTTTCTGAATCAGATTCTCCGCATTCTTCAGACCGCTTACAACTGCGATGGACAGTTCTCCGTCTTTATACGGAACCTTCACTTCTTTCAGGCCATCAAATCCTCTGACACCGGTGAAGGAAATATCCGCAAGATGATATCTCGCTTCTTCTCCCATGACATAACGGATTACCGCCTCGGTCACGCCTCCGGTTACGCCGAAAATAATACCCGCGCCGCTGGCGATTCCAAACGGCATATCTACGGCTTCCGGCATAATCTCTTCGAAACGCAGACCCGCTTCCCGAATCATGTTAGCAAGCTCCACGGTTGTAATGGAGTGGGCGATCGTCGGTTCATCACCGTAAGTCATATCATCTCTGTGAATCTCATATTTCTTCGCTGTACAAGGCATAATCGCCACAACCTTTGTCTTCTTCGGCTTTTTGCCTTTTTCATTGAGCTTTGCCCGTTCTTTCAGAACAGAACCCAGCATCTCCATCGGAGATTTGCAGCTTGAAACATTATCCAGTAGTTCCGGATGGTTGATTTCCGCGTAGCGTACCCACGCCGGACAGCAGGATGTAAAGAGCGGAAGCTTATTATCTCCCTTTTCCAGCTTCGCCATCAGTTCTCTCGCTTCCTCGATAACTGTCAAGTCCGCGCCGGTAGCGGTATCGTAAACTTCGTCAAATCCCATTCTTCTCAGGGCGCTGACGATTTTTCCCATTACATTGGTACCCTTTGGAATGTCAAATTCATCTCCCAGCGCAACTCGGACAGCAGGCGCAATCTGAGCAACAACAATCGTATCATCATCATAAAGGTCTTCCCACAACGCGTCTAAGTCATTTTTAATTGTAATTGCTCCTGTTGGACAGATTGCCGCGCACTGGCCGCAGTTCACGCAATTCGTCTCGGAGATTGGCATGTTGAATGCCGTGGTAACCTGCATATTGGATCCTCTGTACGCATAGTCAATGGCGCCTACATTCTGGATTTCCGAGCACATACGCACGCAGTCCCCGCAGATAATACATTTATTCGGGTCTCTGCTGATGGAAAGAGAGGATTCATCCTTCTCATCCCAGATGCTGTAAGGCTCAAAGCGCACATCTTTCAAACCAAAGCGCTGTGCCAGGTCCTGCAGCTTACAGTCAAAGTTTTTTTCGCAGGTTGTACAGTCCCTGCAGTGGTCCGCCAGCATCAGTTCCAGAATCATTCTTCTGTACTTCTGAAGCCGCGGTGTATTGGTCTTTATTTCCATACCGGAGCGTGGCGGAGTGGAGCAGGACGCCATGATTTCACCATGCTTTCCTTCCACTACGCACATTCTGCAAGCTCCGTATGTAGATAAAGCTGAATAGTAACACAGAGTCGGCAGGTCAATTCCTGCTTTTCTGATTACATCTAAGATATTTTTCTCTCCCTCAATCGCTACAGGGAGACCGTCAATTACCATAAACTTTTTATTATTCATTGTATTCATTGTGATTAAGCCTCCTTGATCGCTTTGAATTTACAGGACTCCAGACATGCACCGCACTTGATGCACTTGCTCTGGTCGATTTCGAACGGTTCTTTTACTTTTCCGCTGATCGCGTCAACCGGGCATACTCTTGAGCAGAGGCTGCAGCCCTTGCAAAGAGACGGTTCGATGTAAATTTTCTTCAGCGCCTGGCAGGTCTTGGTTCTGCAGTGCTTATCCTGAATATGTTCAATATACTCATCTCTGAAATATTTCAGCGTGGAAACAACCGGATTTGCCGCTGTTTTACCCAGTCCGCACAGCGCCGTGGAGGTGATAGTGTCGGACAGCTCTTCCAGCATATCCAGATCGGACATTTCGCCCTTTCCGGCAACAATCTTTTCCAAAATTTCCAGCATTCTTCTGGTACCTTCTCTGCAAGGCACGCATTTTCCGCAGGATTCGTTCTGGGTGAAGTTCATGAAGAATCTCGCTACTTCGACCATGCAGGTGTCTTCATCCATTACAACCAGTCCGCCGGAACCGATCATAGCTCCCGCCTTTTTCAGACTGTCAAAGTCCAGAGGCAGATCCAGATGTTCTTCCGTCAGACACGCGCCGGAAGGTCCGCCGATCTGTACGGCTTTGAATTTCTTTCCGCCTCTTACGCCGCCGCCTACGTCGAAGATAATATGTCTTAAGGTGGTTCCCATCGGAACTTCGATGAGTCCTGTGTTCACAATATTTCCGGTCAGAGCAAACGCTTTGGTTCCCGGGCTCTTTTCCGGTCCGATGCCTTTATACCAGTCCGCTCCGTTTTTAATGATGATCGGCACATTGGCAAAGGTTTCTACGTTGTTCAGCAGGGTTGGCTTGCCGAACAGTCCGTGTTCTACCGTTCTTGGCGGTTTTACACGCGGCATACCTCTGTCCCCTTCGATGGAAGTGGTCAGCGCGCTGCCTTCACCGCATACGAACGCGCCCGCGCCCTTTACAATATGAATATCAAAGTCGAATCCTGTTCCCAGGATGTTTTTCCCCAGAATTCCGTATTTTCTGCAGTCGGTAATCGCCTTATCCAATCTCTGTACAGCCAGCGGATACTCAGCTCTTACATAGATATATCCTTCTTTCGCGCCTGCCGCGTATCCCGCGATCATCATGCCTTCCAGCATTTTATGCGGGTCTCCTTCCATGATACTTCTGTCCATGAACGCGCCCGGGTCTCCTTCGTCACCGTTGCAGACTACATATTTAATCGGGTCTTTCTGCGATTTCACCTGTGTCCATTTTCTTCCCGCAGGGAAACCGCCGCCTCCTCTTCCTCTCAGATTGGAGTCATAAATTGTTTTTACAATGTCGTCCGGCGTAATGTCAAACAGGCATTTTTCCAGCGAGCTGTAACCGCCGTACGCAATATATTCTTCGATGGATTCCGCGTCAATCTGTCCGCAGTCTTCCAGTACGATTCTTTCCTGGTTCTTATAAAACGGAATTTCCTCCTGTACCGGGTAAGTGATGCCGTCTCTGGAATAAATCAGACGATCAATCACCTCATCTTTGACAATAGACTTTTCTACGATTTCTTCGCAGTCATCCAATGAAACTTTCAGATATAATAATTTTGCCGGCTCAATACGGAGCAGCGGTCCCATTTCACAAAATCCGTGGCACCCGCTCTTTTTCAGGCCGATATGATTCCCCTCTTCTTCCTTTTCCAGGTTCACCTGACAATTCAGGCCTTTTTCCTCAATCAGTTCCTTTAATCTTTCATAAATCTCCATGGACCCGCCGGCCACACAACCCGTTCCCCCGCAGACATAAATTTTCTTTGTCTGACGATCGATCTGTTCCAGAAAAGCTTCTCTGGATTTCTGCAGCATTTCTCTGTTTTCAATTGCCATTTTTGTGCTCCCTTCCTACTTTAATTCCGAAAGAAGGTCTACCGCCTTCTCCGGGGTCATTGCCGGATATACCTTATCGTTTACCGTCAGAACCGGTGCCAGGCCGCAGGCTCCGAGGCACGATACGGTTTCAACTGTGTACATCAGATCATCCGTTGTGTTCTTGCCGTCTGTCAGTCCCAGTTCTTTTCTCAGGGCTTCCAGAATCGGAATGGATTTCCGCACATGACAGGCTGTGCCGTCGCAGATTTTAATCACATATTTGCCTTTCGGTGTAAGTGAGAAGTTTTCATAGAAAGTCGCGATACTATAAATCTTTGCGAGACTTACACCCAGCTTTTCCGACAGATAGTCGAACGATTCGCGGGGCAGGTACCGGTATTCTTCCTGGATATCCTGCAGGATCGCAACAATCGGTTTTTCACCGCTGTGGGCACTAATGATTTCATCAATTTTTTGATACAGTTCTTTATTGTCCATAATTTCCTCCTGAATAGAGTTCTTTTGAAAAGAAATACTCTGGCATGCGTTGTTATTAGTTTAACGCAATTTCGTTACTATGCTTTATCCGTTTTTTCTTCTCACATTTTTAATTTTACTGGTCAAATTGCGGTTTGTCTAGCCTAACTTATGTACTTTTTTGCTTTCTTTTTATAATTTTAAAGGTTTTTCGGAATTTCTGCAAAACCCGAATTACAATTCTATGATTAAAATTCACTTTTATTTTTGTCCATTTTCGCTTTATTGTACGAAAGTGATTGATATTTTTTTAACTATATGTTTTATCCCTGCTTCTTTCTGCATGCCCTCACCTTCACGCAGAGTTCTTGCTGTACGAATATCCTGCCGCACACAAAAAGTATTTGAGATTTTTTGGTTCTATATGGTATAATTCAAGTGTTGTGTAGCGAAAGCGTAAGTCCAAACGGACTTACGCTTTTTCTTTTATACTCGAAAAAGGAGCGTATCTCCTTTTACAAATATGCGGTCTGTTCTGATTTTTTATTGCATAATACAGAAAGGAAAGTGATTTTATATGATTTATAAAGAAAACAGACGAAAAAATCTTACTCTTACAATTTTATCCCTATCCCTGCTGACGGTCATGGCCGGAGCGGCTGTCGCTCCGGCCCTCAATACCATCAAAGCCTACTTCAATGGAGTGAATCAGACTCTGACACAGATGATTATCAGCATCCCCGTTCTGCCGTTTCCGCACAAAGCAAAGTGCCACAAGGATACCGATTCCGCAGAGGCTGACGAGAATTCCCGGGATAAAGCCATCCGGAAGGTAAGTCAGACAGATCTCATGCTCACCCGCGCTCAGATGCGCCGCGAGGAAGGCGCCGCCAAAGGTTTCCGTTTCCACTTTTTCTCCGTCCACTTCCAAAGTCCAGCCCTTCTCATAAGGAATCGACGTCACAAAGAAGCCGTTCTCTTTCACCTGAATGGTTCCGGAAATTTCGGTATCGCTGTAAGCATCCACCTGGAGCGTTTCATCATCCAGTAGCGCGTAGGCCCGATCCCACGCGTCCATATCCATCCCGCAGGCATACGCTGTAATATCTCCAGCCTGACCGGTTTCGTACTGAATATCAATGATAATGCGTTCTCCCGCTTCACACTCTCCAAGACTTACGATGGCGCCGCAGTCCTCGGTCAGCTGTACCAGTTCTCCGTTTTCCCGTCTGGCTGTAATGCTCTCCGCGCCGGCAGTCTCTACATAAACATATACCTGCTGACTGCTGCGGGAAGTAAACGTAAGCTTTGCTGTCCCCTGGGAACCCGAATCCACAGAAGCGCAATTCACTTTCCCATCCTCATAGTTTCCCAGAGAAACACCTTCTCCCGAAAGAACCGGAGAATCAATACGCCGGAAAATCGTTTCTCCGCTTCCCGTCGCCAGTCTCACAAACTCCTCCAACACGGAGAAGGGATTCGTCTGCTCAATATCCCAATCTTCCGCCACAGCGGAGTTTACCATATACCCGACGGACAGATCATACGGATTTTCGTAAAGAGCGGTCAGATTTTTACCGCCGGCGAGTTCCAGAGCGCTTTCGCCGGTCACCGGTCTGCCTCTGCTGATGATATACTTCACATTCAGCATCGCGTTCAGCACCGGAGTGGTCATTACATAATTGTAGCGGTTTTTCGCGTCTTCCGCTTCCAGGCCGATCCGGTCCATAAGATAAGATACCGAACCGTTCACGGTAGAGGAAAACTCCGATACCCCGGGATAATGATACAGCATCGGCGAATTCAGAATCAGCGGATTGGCGACCTCCATCCGGTAAAACCCATCATCTCTCTGTCTGGTTTCCCTCACCAGCTCTTCCACTTCCCGGCTCTCCGCGAAGTATTCATTCCGATCCGTATAGCTGACCGTCTCCACGCCGATAGCAGTCTGATTCATCAGTTCCGCGGAGACGATTACCAGAAGAATAAAGCACATCAGCGTCTCCGGGTATTTTTTGAGCCGGTAAACAGTCAGGAACCCACAGTAAGCAAAGAGCAGCAGCAGACATACATAAGCGAATTCCGGGCGAAGCTGTCCCTCATAGAACTTTTCGGCAAGGAAAACATACGCCGTCCCCGCCGCGCATACCGCGCCGATTTGCCCGCCGCTGACCCTCTTGACGCCGAGGAACGCTTCATACGCCAGAATTACCAGCAGGAAAGAGACTACAAAGGAATACCGGTACGGAAGCTGATTGGGAAAATGGAACCCATGCCACATAAAATCCAGCTTGTTGCAGTTGAGACTAAGAAACAGGAACCCTAAAAGCGCGCAGTTCAGCAGCTTTTTCCGAAGGGAAATCCGTCTGCTGAGCAGAAAAAACACAAACAGAATAACCGAAAGCAGTCCGCAGTACACATTTGGCAGACCCTCCCGGACGGTAGGCTCTACATTGGGCAGCAGATTGGTAAACAGATCCAGAAGGGACTGATAAAAGGTCGTTTCCCGTGGCATTTCCGAATCAATGTAGTAGGTATTCTGCAGACTGAGGAAGGTCGGAAGCAACGTCACTCCCGCGATGAAAATCCCCGTAAAGGAACATAGTACCGCCTTTCCCGTCACCTGCAGGCAGCCTCTGGCGCCCGGCCGTCTTCTCCTGGAAAAATACAGGATCGGAAAATAAAAAAAGATAAAAATGCAGATCATTCCGCCGATATAATAATTGGTTATCATCAAGGCCGCCAGGGAAATGGTATACAGCTTAAAGCTGCCCCGATCAATCAGCCGATTCAGGCCCAGTATACATAAAGGAAGAATCGCCACCGCGTCCAGCCACATCAGGCACCAGTAATAGCCCAGCACATAGGCGCACAGCGCGTACATAGAAGAGAAGGCCACTGTCGCCAGATCGCATCTTCCGTGCATACCCCTCAGATACACCGCCATAAAGGCGCCGGCAAGTCCGATCTTAATCAGTATGATCAGTGTCACCGCTTCCATCAGCCAGGCATCCGGAACAAAAATCGTCAGAAAATAGAGGGGGCTTGCCGCGTAGTAGGACATCAGCGCGAGAAAATTCGTTCCCAGTCCCCCGTTCCAGGAGTACAGCAGACTTCCGCCGTTCTGCAGCTTTTCATGCAGTTCGCTGATAAACGGATAGTACTGATGATACATGTCAATTACCGCGACCTGGTTCTCTCCGAACGGATAAAATCCCATGGCCGCGTAAGCGATAAACAACAGAAAAAACGGCACGAAAAAGGCCAGAAAAACATAACGGTTACGATAGAAAAAATTACCGATTCCCGATATGCCTCCAGTTTTTAATCTCATTCTCATCCCCTCCCGTTTCCTTACTCAGCCGGAGTAATCTCCATTCCGTTAAATGTCGTAATTTCATTGGATTTATCAATAAACGCGGCCTGAAGACCCTCCATCCGGGAAAGAAGCTTCCGGCTCTTTTCTTCTCCCAGAGCGAGGCAGACGGTGCCTAAGACGTCACACTCCATGGATCGGCCCTTATTCCCGAGAATCACCACGGCATTCAGAGAATTGTCGATGGGATATCCGGTATTCGGGTCCAGTACATGATGATACAGCGTTCCATCCTGTTCAAAATACCGTTCGTAGACGCCCGATGTCACCAGGGTCTTGTCCGCGAGATCGACGCTCCCCAGGATCTCCGATCCGTTGGAATAAGGAAGCTCGATGCCGATCCGCCAGGGCCTTCCTTCTTCTCGCTCTCCTATGGCTACCAGGTTGCCTCCCAGATTAACGGTGGCGTGTTCCACGCCGGCCTCTTCCATCACCTCTGTCATCCGATCGGCGATATATCCTTTGGCGATGCCCCCCAGATCGATCCGCGCCCCAGGGTTCTCCAGGCGCACCTGATTTCCCTTAATCTGTATCTTCTTATAGTCCACAGTCTTTACGGCTTCTTCAATCCGCGCGGCTTCCGGCACCTGCGGATGATCCGCGTGGAAATCCCAAAGCTCCGATACCGCTCCAATGGTAATATCAAACATGCCCTCTGACAAATCACCATATTCCATGCCTTGCTCGATCAGTTCTCTGGTTTCCGGCTCAACCGTGACGAATTCACCGCCCGCGTGGTTAATCCGGTAAATATCGCTGCCTTCCACCGTTTTGCTCAGCATATTCTCGTAATCCCGGCAGCATTCAAAGGCCTTATCTATCGCTGCCTGAGCATCCGCTTCTCCCATTCCGTACACGGTCAGCGTACAGACGGTATCCAGCAGAAACTGATTTTCCGAAACTGGTTCTTCGTTTGAACACCCGGTTTGTGGTATAATGAGAAGCGTACATAACATAAGTACAACTGTTATTTTTTTTATAAACCGCATATTTTTTTACCTCATGGAGTTCATTTATGATACGTAAAGCAGATATTATTTTAGCCGCTGTACTGATTGTGGTCGGACTGGCTCTTTCTTATGCGTTTTTCACAGGCGGAGAAACCGGCCAGACCGTCTACATTACAGCAGACGGAGAAGAATATGCCTATTACCCCCTCAGTGAGGACCGCACGGTTACCATTGAGCGCAGCGGCCATATTAATAAGATTACCATAAAAGACGGTCAGGTTTCAATGACCTTTTCCGATTGCAGCGGACAGGACTGCATTCAGCAGGGAAAAATCTCACAGACATCACAAAGCATCACATGTCTGCCAAACAGAATCGTCATCGAAATCCGCGGAGACAGTTCGGAGTATGACGCTGTCGTCCGATAGGCAGTCAGGGAGGAAACCATATGAACACAAACAGAACTTACGCCTCTTCCGCGTACCGCGTCACATTGGCCGCGGGGCTGGCGGCGCTGGCGCTTATTTTTTCCTATATCGAAGCAATCATCCCCTTCAACGCGGGAATGCCGGGAGTCAAGCTGGGAATCGCCAATCTGGTGATTCTGGTTTCTCTCTACACCCTTGGATTCCGTTACACCTTCGCCATCAATCTGGTCCGTATTCTCGTTGCCGGACTTTTGTTCAACGGCTTTTTCGGAGCGCTATACTCCCTGGCCGGCGGGATTCTCAGCCTGTTTGTCATGTATGGACTAAAAAGAACCGGTCTTTTCTCCCAGACCGGCGTCAGCATGGCAGGCGGCGTTGCCCATAACACAGGGCAGCTACTGGTAGCTGCCCTGATCGTCTCCAATATAAAACTGTTCGTCTATTTCCCGGTTCTTTTATTCTCCGGGCTAATCAGCGGATTCTTCATCGGAATCCTGACTTATCTGATTCTCAAGCGGCTCCCGAAAGCCCTCTTCCCCAGCGGAAAGAATTAAGCCTCTGCCGCGGCGTTCTTTGCCGGAATCTGCTTTTTCGGCCGCAGATTTACAATGGCGCCGGTCGGACACTCTTTCGCGCAGAGTCCGCAATTCTTACATTTCTCAAAATCGACTCTCGCCAGATTGTTTTCTATCACAATCGCGTCAAATCTGCACGCTTTTTCGCATTTCCTGCATCCGATACAGCCCGTGCTGCAGCTCTTTCTCGTCTGCGCGCCCGCGGCCTTTGACTTACATGCCACATAAATCAGATCCTTCTTACTATGCACTTCGATCAGATTCTTCGGACAGGCTTTCGTACACATACCGCAGCCTACACATTTTTCCCGATCTACAACCGCAAGACCGTCGGCCACGCAAATCGCGCCGTAATCACAAGCTGCCGCGCAGTCGCCAAGGCCCAGACACCCGTATCCGCAGGCCCACTGCCCTCCGTAAAACTGGCTTGCCGCTTTACAGGTATCAATGCCCTCGTAATCCATCAGCTTTTTCGCGGCCGCCGCGTTTCCACCGCATAGAACCGTCGCGACCTTCGGATCTGCCGCTGTCGCTTCCACGCCCAAAAGCTCCGCCAGCTTCGCGGCCAGATCCGGACCGCCTACCGGACACATAGATGGGCTTAAAGTCTCGCCCTTATCCTTTCCCAAAGCAGAGGCATAGTCGTCGCACCCCGCGAATCCGCAGGCGCCGCAGTTGGCGCCGGGAAGTTCTTCCCGAATATCCGCCACAAGCTGATCAATCGGAACATACATCAGCTTGGAAGCAATCGTAAGGATCACGCCGGCAACCAGACCGATTACCACTACGATAACAACCGGTATTAAAATATTCATCTCTCACCCCTCCTTACGCGAACAAGCCTTCTACGACACCGGAAAAGCCCATGAAGGACAGGGACAAAATCGACGCGGTAATCAGCGTAATCGGAACACCCTGGAACGGTTCGGGAACCATTTTGCAATTTTCCAGTTTGCCCCGCATTCCGGCAAACAGAAGCATTGCCAGGAGGAATCCTACGCCCGCGCCAAAGGCATTGAACAGAGACTGGACATAATTCAGACCGTCGTCAATATTTGTGATGGTAATTCCCAGTACCGCGCAATTTGTCGTAATCAGCGGCAAATACACCCCTAACGCGCTATACAGCGGCGGCATATACCTCTTCAGCGTCATTTCCACCAGCTGCACCAGAGCCGCGATGATCAGGATGAACACAACGGTCTGCAGATAACCGATGTCATACGCGTCCAGAAGATATTTCTGAACCGGCCAGGTTGCCGCGGTAGCCAGAACCATAACAAATGTTACCGCAACCCCCATTCCTACCGCAGAATCCATCTTTTTGGAAACGCCCAGGAACGGACAGATTCCCAGGAACTGGGATAATACCACATTATCCACCAGAATAATGGACATGATGATTACAATAATTTCTGTCATGATGCGCTAGCCTCCTTTTCTTCACTGCGTTCCCCGCAGGTAGCCGCCATCGGGCAGCCCTGGCAGCCGAATTCCTTTTTCTTTACGCCTTTTCCCTTTGTCGCCCAGTTAACCGCGGCAATGAGAATCGCGTAAACGAAAAATCCTCCCGGAGCCAGCATGAAAATTCCAATCGGAGACAGCACGTCTGCCGTAATCGTAATGCCGAAAGCCGTTCCGCTTCCCAGAAGCTCCCGAATCAGCCCCATCATTCCCAACGCAAGGGTAAAGCCGATTCCCATTCCAAGACCGTCCAGCGCCGAATCCACAACCGAATTCTTGCTGGCGAACATTTCCGCTCTTCCCAGGATGATACAGTTTACTACGATCAGCGGGATAAACAGTCCCAGAGCGGCGTCCAGGGACGGAACATAAGCCTTCAAAAGCTGCTGCACGATAGTTACAAATCCCGCGATTACAACAATATAACACGGAATCCGCACTGTGCTCGGAATCACTTTCTTTAAAATGGAAATTACAATATTGGAACAGATCAGTACCACCATTGCGGAAATACCCATTCCCAGGCCATTAATCGCGCTCGTTGTTACGGCCAGTGTCGGGCAGGTTCCCAGAAGCAGTACCAGTACCGGGTTTTCTTTGATAATACCCTTTGTTACAATGGATAGTTTACTCATTACTTAACACCTCCGCATTCCTGAAACTGCTGCAGAGCCTCTTTTACTGTCTGATAAATGGCGTTGGAAGAAATTGTCGCGCCGGCAATGTAGTCCACGCCGCTGTCGTTCTTTATATTGTCTTCTTCCAGCGCGTCCTTGCCCTTATAGCCTGCCAGATACTCCTCTGTCATCGCCTTTGTTCCGAGCCCCGGTGTATCGGCGTGCTCGGTAACCGTTACGCCGGTCACTTTTCCATCCTGATCGATTCCGATCATAACGGTAATAAG
Source organism: Zhenpiania hominis (assembly GCF_014333425.1). Taxonomy (GTDB): domain Bacteria; phylum Bacillota; class Clostridia; order Peptostreptococcales; family Anaerovoracaceae; genus Hominibacterium; species Hominibacterium hominis. Next base: position 108,942 of record NZ_JACRYT010000002.1, read on the forward strand.
GCCGCCGTAGCTGGATGACGTAGCAGTTACAGCCATCCCTGTTTTATTATCCGCGATATAACATTCCGTCACGCCTTCCACCAGCTTGCCGTCGTATTGGGTAAAGCTGTCTCCGGAAGGCAGAACCTGTGCCCTGGCCTCGTCAGCCGCGGCTTTTGTATTCGCTTCAATGATCGGGTTGGTAATACTGTAGGTGCCCGCGAGAGCCGCTGTTACAACCAGACAGATTACTACCAGCACCAGCGCAGGGGCTATGTAAGATTTGTAGGTTGATTTCTCATTCATCTTTCTTGCCTCCTCCCTTTTTGTAGGTCCTGCTGATGCAGAAGTTGTCAATATGCGGAGTCAGCACATTCATCAGCAGGATGGCAAAGGAAACGCCCTCCGGATAAGAACCGTACACCCGGATCAGCATCGTGAAGATCCCGCATCCGATTCCAAAGATGATTTTTCCCATTGGAAGCACCGGAGAAGTTACATAATCCGTCGCGCAGAAGAACGCGCCCAGCATCAGCCCTCCCGCGCAGAGGTGGAAAATCGGATCCTGCCCCGGAATCACCAGCGCCAGCACAAACACACTGCCCAGATAGCTAAGCGGGATAAGCGGAGAAATCACTCTTCTCCAAATCAGGAAAATTCCGCCGATCAGCAGGGCCAGCGCGCTGACTTCGCCGATACAGCCCCCGACATTCCCCAGGAACAAATCCAGATTAGACGGCATCTGTCCCCCGCCTTCGGATAGAATTCCCAGCGGAGTCGGTCCCACCGTGGCGTCCACGCCGTCCGCGCCTCTTGGCACCGGCCAGCTGGTCATCTCCGTCGTAAAAGAAAGAAGCAGGAAAATACGGGCCGTTACCGCCGGGTTTACCAGGTTTTGTCCAATTCCTCCAAAAAGCTGTTTTACGATTACAATCGCGGCAAAGCAGCCTACAATCGCCATCCAGTAAGGAAAGCTGGACGGCAGATTAAAGGCCAGCAGCACGCCTGTCAGAACCGCGCTCAGATCGCCGACCGTCTGCTTTCTTTTCATCAGTTTGTTATACAGCCATTCAAAAACCACACAGGAGACAATGCATACAACGGTCAAAACCGCAGCCCGGTATCCGAACTGATAGATTCCCACCACAAACGCCGGCAGCAGGGCCAGCAGCACCGTTCCCATGATCTTCGTTGTATCCGTACTGGAAACCGCATGAGGCGCAGAGGATACGATCAGATTATCATAATACTGTTTTTCCATGTTATTTGCTCGCCTCCTCTTTTACCAGCGCCTTACTGAGTTTGTTGATAAAGCCCAGCGGCCGTTTGGCCGGGCAGACATACGCACAGCTTCCGCACTCCATGCACTGGTTAATCTGAAGCTGATTCAATCTTTCTGTATCCCGGTTTTCATAAGCGTCGGCAAACGCTGTCGGCAGGAGTTTGAACGGACAGGCTTTGTGGCACCTTCCGCAGTTGATGCATCCGGTTTCCTCCGGAACCAGCGCCTGTTCTCCCGCGAATGCCAGGATCGCGTTATTATTTTTCACAAGAGGTACTCGATCGGAAAAGACCGCCCTCCCCATCATCGGACCGCCCATCAGAATTTTTTTCGGCTCTGCCTTATATCCTCCGCAGAATCCGATAATATCCGAAATGCTGGTCCCAATAGGGGCGATAATATTTTTCGGCTCCGCCACCGCGGATCCGTCTACCGTAATTCGTTTGGACACAAGGGGCATACCGTCTTTAAAGTACTGCCCGACAAAGGCGATCGTTGTAATATTCGACAGAATGACGCCCAACTGTGCCGGCAGCACGCCCGCGTCCATTTTCTTTCCCGTAATCTCATAAACCAGTACTCGTTCCGCTCCCTGCGGGTAACGAGCCCGCAGCGTTACGGTCTTCAGTTCCGGATGATTCTGCTCCGCCAGCATTTTATCCAGCAGCGCAATGGCGTCCGGCTTGTTCTCTTCAATTCCGATATATCCTTTTTTCAGTCCGAGCTGCTCCATCACAAGGAGCGCTCCGTCGATGATATCCTGGGTATTTTCCAGCATCAACCTGTGGTCGGAAGTAATAAACGGTTCGCACTCGGCGCCGTTTACAATCAGCGTATCCACTTCCTCCAGGTTCTGCGGATTGTACTTGATATGCGTAGGGAACGCCGCTCCGCCCAGACCGACCAGTCCGCTGTTTCTTACAGCTTTTATAAAGTCCTCTCTGCTGTTAATCTCCGGAGGTTTTACTTCCTCCCAGATCTCCTGCTTTTTGTCTGTCTCAATGACAATGATCGGATCTTCTCCGCCCATCACCGACCGGATACGTTCAATTCCCGTAACCGTTCCTGAAACGCTTGAGTGAATCGGAGCACTTACAAATGCATCGGTATCACCGATCGGCTGTCCTACTTTCACGTAGTCCCCTTTTTTCACAAGAGGGCTGCAGGGCGCGCCAATGTGCTGAGACATCGAAATGCTTACCGTATCAGGGATCGGCATTACCTGAGTCTCACACGCGGCAGTATGTTTCTCATGGCTGACCTTGATACTTTGCAAATGCCTTTTCTGTTGACCCATTTCTGAAACCTTCCTTTCCAAAGTTTTTTCAGTCGCATACACGAATTATATTACCACACTATTTATAAAAATGCTACGGTTATTCTAGAAAATTGCTGTCCAAATTCATTTTTTGTATACAATGCAAAACTTTTCTTCCTATATATATCTATTTTGAATTTCAAACTATATTTCTCTCTTTTTTATACGCTTATAAATAAAAGCACCGATGTTTCTTTTTTCGTCCAACTGCGGAAGACGTAGTAAGTTACAGATTTCACAAAGAGTTTATCTCTCTTTCAATTGTGTATGATTATGAAAAATATTATTATATTCAGAATAAAAGAAATCTTGTTAATAAACTCTCTATTCCAGAGACTTAAATTCATTTTTGCTTATTTCTCATTATAAGTTTGTTCTCTTTTTATAATAAACTTATCTTTTTAATGAATAATTATGCATTGCTATTTTGGCTGCTCACTCATTCCGCTTCTTGAATCAGATCCCGAATGGTCTGCATGGAAAAATCAATCGAAGCAATTTCATCCGCGCAGACGATTCGAATTCCGACCGCGTCATTCACACATTCCAGCGCGGAAGCAGACGTAACGGGCAGTCACTTGCCGCAGCCGCCTTTCGGTCTGCTTTAATTTGAAATAGGCTTCTCCGTAAAATTTTTCATATTCCATATCCCAGCCTTCCTTTCCTACAAAACAACAACTACTGTAAACGAGTTCCCATCTTCTGAAGACGCGGAAATTTTCCCTTTATGATTAAAGATAACCAAAAGAGAATCAAAAAAAGACTTCCGCGTGTATACCGCGGAAGCGTTTCTCCGTTCGTATTCTTTTTTTCCGGATGCCTATCCCCAGAGTTCTTCGTCCGTGGGAACGTAATTATCCGGCATATATCTGGCGATTCTGGAAATATTCATCAGATGCTTGTAGTCCAGATTTTCCGAAATGCTGTTGTGTCCCCAGCTTCCGCATCCCAGAGTATTGGTTGGCGCAAGACCGTTGTAAAAACTGCCGCCGGCGCTGCTGGCGCTGATCTGGTTAATCACAAACCGGGAGACGCACAGTTCTTCGCCTACATGAAGAATATGCTCCTCCGAATCGGAATGGAAGGCGACACTGTGTCCTTTTCCTTCTTTCTCCAGATTTTCCCTGGCGATCCGGATTCCCTCATCCAACGTCTTATACTTATACGCGGCAATGACAGGCGCCATCTTTTCTCCCCCCAGCGCGTCCGTAAGTCCGGTGCCCTCAGCCTCCGCCACGAGAATCTTTGTGCCTTCAGGAATACGGATTCCGGCAAGCTCGGCAATCCTTTCCGGTGACTGTCCTACCGAGTGGCGGTTTGGTTTTCCCTCCTGGAACAATGCGCTTCGCACGCCTTCCAGTTCTTTTTTATCCCTTACCACATAGGCGCCGTTTGCTTCAAATTCCTCCAGGATCGCCTCATAGTCCCTTTCCGGGCAGATCACAGACTGCTCGCCGGAACAGATAATTCCGTAGTCAAAGGTTCTTCCGGCGATAATTTTGGGAACCGCTTCTTTGTAATCGTATCCTTCGTCAATAATACACTGCACATTTCCCGCGCCTACCCCCAACGCCGGCCTGCCGGAGCTGTACGCGGCTTTTACCATTCCCGCGCCTCCGGTAGCGATGACTACATCCGCTGAGGAAATCAGGTTCTGTGTATGTTCTCTGGAATGCTGATCCAGGATCTGGATCAGATGCTGCGGATACCCCAGCTTCGCAAGTTCCGCGTTTATCATCTCCACGGTTTTCGTACTGCAGCGAATCGCTTTATGATGGGGTGTAATAATAATGGCGTTGCCGCATTTCAGCGCGAACATAGCGTTGCTCATAGGCGTAACGATAGGATTGGTACAGGGGGTAATGGCGGCCGCAACCCCCATAGGCTTGGCGATCCGCGTAATTCCCGTCTCTACATCCGTGTCCAGAATCCCCCGGGATTTCTTCCCTCTGAGATTGTTCCAGACGATTTTTGATTTTTGCCGGTTCTTGGCGATTTTATCGGGTACGTTTCCCATTCCCGTCTCTTCCACCGCGATTTCCGCCAGGTATTCGGCGTTATCATATACGACCTTTCCGATGGTTTTTACCGCCAGGTCCACCTGCTGCTGGCTCATTTTCTCAAACTCCGCCTGAGCGTCTCGCGCCCGCTTGATATACCCGCTGATATACTGCATACTCATTTCTTTTTCATCCATGACGCTTCCCTCCATTTTTGATTTTCCTGTAAGTCGACTCCGCATGTCTCTTCTTTAGATTGTAACGAAAACGGAAATTTTGTCAATGTGCCCCCCGGAAAGCAGGTTCGCGCTTGCCTCCGGGAAAAGATCGTGGTATATTGGCACTGATGTTTGGTACGAAAAAGGGGGAAAGTGAGATGAAGACCATTTTGATCATTGAAGATGACGCTCATATCAGCGATATGGTGTCCGACGCCCTTACGGCTGAGGGTTTTCGGGTTCTGCAGGTCTGGTCCGGGACAGAGGCCCTGCTGCTTCTTGAAAAAGAAACGCCGGATCTGATTCTTCTCGATCTGATGCTCCCGGGATATTCCGGAGAAGAACTTCTTCCCCAAATCAAAGAAATTCCGGTTATTGTAATCAGCGCCAAAGCAGGCGTTGACAGCAAAGTCGAGACTCTCCTTTCCGGCGCCCGCGATTATCTGAGCAAGCCCTTTTCACTGAAAGAACTGCTGGCCAGAATCACGGTGCAGCTTCGAAACACCGCCTCTCGCCCCCGACGCACGCGGCTTTCCTTTGAAAGGCTTTCCCTGGATACCGCTTCCCATGAGGTTTTCGCGGGAGACGTTCCGGTAAAGCTGACGCGAACAGAATTCGCTATCTTAAAGCTGCTGATGGGAAATCCTTCTCAGGTGTTTACGAAGGCGGCGATTCTTGACGCTTTGAGTGAGGAAACGCCGGACTGTATGGAAAGTTCCCTGAAAGTCCATGTCAGCAACCTCCGAAAAAAGCTCCGCGCCGCCTGCGGCCGGGATTATATTGAGTCTGTCTGGGGAATCGGCTTTAAACTCAGCGGGGAGCACGAGTCTGAGGAGCATGCTCATGAATAAATCTTTACGATTTCTTAACCTGTTTCTTTACCGCTTTCTTAACTTCCGTCTGTTAGAATCCGTTCATCAATATCAGGAGGTAAAGAAATGGAATACGTTTTAACTACCGAAAATTTGAGCAAATCCTACGGCCGTTTTCAGGCTCTGGATCAGCTTTCCCTGCATGTGCCCAAGGGCTCTGTCTACGGGCTTGTCGGCCGAAACGGCGCGGGAAAGACAACTTTAATCCGCCTTGTCTGCGGCCTGCAGACGCCCAGCGGCGGAACGTATATGCTCTACGGAAAAAGAAGCGGGGACCGGGAGCTGGAAAAAATCCGCAGACGCGTCGGCGCGGTTGTGGAAGTTCCTTCTGTCTATCAGAATATGACCGCGGAAGAAAATCTGAAGCAGCAATATCTGCTGCTCGGTCTCCCATCCTTTGAAGGAATCGCTCGCCTGCTGGAGCTTGTAGGTCTCAGCGACACTGGAAAAAAGAAGGTTCGCAATTTTTCTCTGGGTATGCGCCAAAGACTGGGGATCGCTCTGGCTCTGGCCGGATCCCCCGATTTTCTGATTCTGGATGAACCGGTCAACGGTTTAGATCCTCAGGGGATCATCGAAATGCGGGAACTGCTCCTAAGGCTAAATCGGGAGCATCAGATTACAATTCTGATTTCCAGCCATATTCTCGACGAGCTTTCCCGGCTGGCCACCCATTACGGCTTTCTTGACCGCGGCCGCCTTGTAAAGGAAATGAGCGCCGGGCAGCTGGAAGCCTCCGCTCGTAAGTCCATACGGGTGGAAGTTTCGGACATCCGGGCTCTTGTCAGGGGGCTCGACGCCCTGGGTCTGGAATATACCATCTGTTCCGACAAAGAAGCCGATATTTACGGCGAAATCAGCGTTACCCGCCTCGTACTGGCTCTTTCTAAAGAGGGTTGCGAAATCCTGCAGATCCGTAAGCAGGATGAAAGCCTCGAAAGTTACTATATGACCCTGCTGGGAGGTGAGGATCATGAATAACCTGCTTCACGCGGATTTCCGCCGGCTGCTGCGCGACCGTCTGTTCTGGGTTCTGACAGCCGTTATGGCAATCTGGGCCATCATTCTTTTCCTGAACCATTACAGCGATAAAATCCGCTATGGAGAACAGGCCTCCCTTGACAGTATGTTTTTCAGTTTTGCCGTGCTGACCGGATTTGCGTCAGCCGCTTTCTGCAGTCTGTTTACCGGAAGAGAACACAGCGATGGCATTCTGCGGAACAAAATCATTATCGGATGCAGCCGCACCCGAATCTATTTGTCCGGCTTTTTGACCTGCGCCGCGGCTATGCTCCTGTCCACCTTTGCCTATATGGCAGTCCTGTGCGTCCTGGGGATTCCGGTTTTTGGCCTCTTTGAGGGAGATCCCGGTGGGCTTCTCCTGATTTTTGCGGCAAGCGCTCTTCTAAACCTTGTGCATGTGGCGCTTTTCCATCTGGTATCCATGCTGAACTCCAGCAAATCCGCCTCTGCCATTATCTGCATGGCTCTGAGCCTTTTGCTGCTGGTAGCGGCCAGTCTGCTGCTTCAAAGGCTGGCCCAGCCGGAGTTGATCCAGCAGGTTCAGATGGTAGACGGCAGTCCCGTAGTTTCTCAGGCAGCCAATCCCAAATATCTGACCGGAAGCACACGGATCCTTTATCAGTTTTTTGTGGACTTGCTCCCATCCGGTCAGGCTCTGCAGATTGCTTCCGCGCAAGTGGCACATCCGATTCAGATCCTGCTGTATTCTTCGGGAGTTACCGTCCTCTTAAACCTAATCGGAATTTACCTTTTTAATCGAAAAAATCTGAAGTAGAGAAAGGAGACCTTTATGATTACCTGGCTGTGTGTGTTCTGTTTTCTGCTGGCAGCAGCTCTGCTGCTGGTCATCCTGAAAATTCTGCTGATGCGCAGGGCTTTACGGGAAATTTGCAGAGAGCTGCAGGAAAAGCTGGAGGAAGACACCAACACACTGCTCCGGGTCTCCAGCCGGGATTCCAGCATCCGCTCACTGGCAGCTCAGCTGAATACCCAGCTCCGTCTGCTTCGGGACAGACGGCACAAATATCAGCAGGGGGATCGGGAACTTAAAGAAGCCATCACCAATATGGCCCACGATCTCCGCACCCCGCTGACGGCGGTCTGCGGTTACCTGGAGCTTCTAAAACAGGATTGTCTGCCTTCCCGTTATTTTGATCTGTTAGAAAACCGTACGGAACTGTTGAAAACTCTGACAGAAGAGTTATTCCGCTACTCGGTCCTTCTCGCGGAAGAGGACTGGGAACCGGAAACGGTCCTTCTCAATTCTGTTTTGCAGGAATGCCTGGCCTCCCACTACAGTGATTTTAAGAAAGAAGGAATCATTCCCGAAATCCATCTTACCGAAAATCCGGTATCCCGCAGTCTTAACCGTTCTTTCCTCTGCCGTATCCTGGATAATATTATCAGCAACGCCATCAAATACAGCGACGGCGATTTTCAGGTTTTTTTGGATGAATCGGGAGAAATGCGCTTTTCCAATCTGGCTCGCGATCTTACACCTGTCGCCGCAGGCCGTCTCTTTGATCGATTTTATACAGTGAAAACCGGCGCCAGAGAAGCTTCCGGTCTGGGCCTTTCCATCGCAAAGACACTGACCGAGCGAATGGGAGGAACGATCCGGGCAGAATATCGACAGGAGCGGCTTTCTATTTTCCTCTCTTTTTCTGCCCGTATGTAAATTAAAAGATTGCGGAAAACGGGGCTGCCGCGTTTTCCGGCAGCCCGCTTTATTTTTCCGTTTTTCCTCAGCTGTTTTCTCCAATTTTCTGAACTGTGATCCCGATATTGCTGTAAATGAAATTTCCTCCACTTCCAATGACCTCTAATACCGCTGGCGTATCTGTCACATCAATAATCTGTGAAAACGAAAGGTTCGCCGCGTCTGATGATGTGTGGAATGTGTGCGAGGACGCGGCTCCCGCTACTGTACTCCCCTGTTGCTGCAGATAGAAAAGAACTGCCAGAGGGAAAGTCACTCCGCTGGCCGGCGCCGCCGTTCCATGAAAGGACACTTCATAAAAACCCGGTTCCTGAATGCTGATTTCTGACGTATTTTCTGTATGGGAAACCGCAGTTCCCGCGGAGTTTCCATTTTTGTCAAAAATCAGCGCTGTACCGGAATTGCCTGGCTGCGGCGGAGTGGAATACGCGGACAGGAACTCCACTGGCGCCCCGGAAGTTCCTGTTGCGCCTCTGGGAATCACAAAATCAAAAATCGCGTTCTGATCCGTGCCGGAATTAGTAACCGCGGCGTCTTGCTCCGGATTTGCCGTAGTAACAGTACCGATCCTGACGGTTGCCGCAATACCTGTGGCGCCAGTTGTACCTGCAGCCCCTGCTTCTCCGGAAGGGCCCGTCGCTCCTGTCGGACCTGTTGGACCGGTAGGGCCTGTTGGACCGCTGGGACCGGTCGCGCCGGAAGGCCCCGTTGCTCCCGTTGGGCCAGTTGGGCCGCTGGGTCCGGTCGCGCCGGAAGGGCCTGTCGCTCCCGTTGGGCCGGTTGGGCCGCTGGGTCCGGTCGCTCCGGAAGGGCCCGTTGCCCCCGTAGGCCCGGTTGGACCCTGTTCACCCTCCGGTCCCTGCGGACCGATGGGACCCTGAGATCCGGTGGCCCCGGTGGGCCCTGTAGAGCCGTGTATTTATGCACAACATTAGATTTTCCTTTGTGTTGAGTAGGCAAGCCGTTAGATTGCCTTGTTCTCAATCACTCGGATAACGTTGTGGTTATTCTCAATGTAATCAATAATTCGCTGGTACTCGTCGGCAAAATTGAAGTCAACCGTTATTTCCCCGTTCTCATGCACCCAAACCGCTTTTACGAGTTCAACCATAATCCCGCGGTTAAGGCTCTGAATGTTTTTGTATTTCAGAAAGGCGGTTAGATACGGGTCGTCGGTTCCGATACCATCAGCCATTACCTGCATTTCCTCTTTCAGATAGGAGATGTTCGCTTCAAGCTGTTGTATCTGTTCTGCAATCTTGCCTTTCAAGCGGCGATATTCCTCTTTGGTAATCTCACCGCTTTTCCAATCAAGGTACAAGCTGTCGGAAGCGTCATTGTACTGTTTTAGCTGCTTTTCTGCCTGTTTCAAGGAATGGGATAATCTCTTGCTTTCCCGGTTGATAACAGGCGCGTTGTTAATCCGTTCAATTTCTTCTGCAAGCCGATCTACAAGGGCAATTTGCATTTGCAACGCTGCCAATACCGCGTTTTCCAACTTGTCTTGCCGGATAGAATGTTTGCTGCAAATCTTCTTATCGGTGTAGCTACGGCAAGAGTAGTAGGCAATATCACGGGCGGTTTTGCGCCGCATGGCCTTTTTGCAATCCGCGCAACGGACAAAGCCGGACATGAGATAGACTTCCTGTTTGCCGGGGGCTGTCCTTGTGTCGCGCTTATGTAGGGCTTGCGCTTTCTCGAATGTTTCCCTGTCAATAATCGCTTCGTGTGTGTTGGGGACGACAAACCATTCTTCTTCGGGGACGTTGATCTGCTTGTGTACTTTGTAGCTTATTACGCGGTTACGGCCTTGCACCATTACGCCCGTATAAACTTCATTTTGCAATATCCTTGCAATCGTGCTGGCAGACCACAAACCATCGTTTTTGTCGGAATTAGGGTTGTTATACTTAAAGCCTTTTTTCTTCTTATAGGCTTCGGGGTTCGGCTCTCCCATTTGGTTAAGCCGCTTTGCAATCCCCATTTTACTGTACCCCTCATTGACAAACCAATGGTAAATGCTTTTGACAACTTCCGCTGCTTCTTCATCTACAATCAAGCTGTTTTTGTCGTTTGGGTCTTTCTTGTAGCCATAAGGGGCAAACGCGCCTATGAACTCGCCGCGCTCCCGTTTCATCTTGAATGTTTTGCGGATTTCTTCGGAAGTGGTCGCGGCAAACTGCTCATTGAACATTCCCCTAATAGGTACTTCAAGACCGCTTGCAGAATGGGGGTTAGCGTAAGTGTCAATAAATGGCGTGCCTGTGCAAATAAACCTTGCGCCGTGAATGGGTATGAACTCCTCCAAAAACTTTTGTTGATCGGCAAGGTTGCGGAAACCGCGTGCAAGGGATTTGATAATCATGCAGTTTACTTCTTTGCGGACAATGCAGCCCTCAAGCCGTTTGAAGTTTGGTCGCGCTGTGTCGGTGCCTGTCAATCCGTCGTCGGCAAACACGTCTACAATCACATAGGTTCCCGGCTCAAAATAGCTGTCTACAAAGTCGCGGAGTATCTTTTCTTGGTTGATAACACTCTCGCTTTCGTCCTCGTTGTCGTCCTCTCTGGATAGTCGAATGTATAGCCCAATTTTCCAAAACGGCTCTGCATAACTGCGTGCCATTTTGTCTTTGCGTATGCGGGGCATTATACCTCCTTTCCCCCTATAATTACGAGTTAATTATACCATTTTCGCCCCGTAATCACAAGGTCTTTACCCGTAGAGTTAGGGAAAGTCGGCGGTTATTTCAGACTTAAAAAGTAATCACACAATGATTGCTTTAGCGTTCTATCCTCTGCGACAAACCGTATTCTTACGGGTGTATCACCACAAAGAAAACAGTATGGATTTACAATCTGCTCAAAGTAGCTTTGCATTTTCTTTGCTGCTGGCAAAGAACTGTCAATATGGATATTACGAATATCAACCAAAGTGCTGCGGTCAACCTGTGTAATATCAACATTTCTCATTTGTTGAAGTTGTAACTTGGTAATCATCTTCTTTCCCTCCCGGTTAGCGGCATAGTACAGAATATGCGCTCCGGCTTGTACGATATGAGAAATAAGGCTGAAACGGGCGGTTGTTAGCTGCAACCTCACGGGAGTTTCACCCCGGCCCATGCTTATGGGTGCGCCGCGCAATACTTTGAGGGTGTTCAACGCGGGAGTATCATTGTGCCGCCTTGTATGTCGTCGCCCACAAGCTGCTAAACCTGTTTTACGGCGCGGTAGTTGTCGCTCGACTTTTCCCCGTAGGGGAAAAGCTGTCATGGCGTACCCGCCGACTGGCTCGATACAGACGGAATGTACCCGTTGCCTGTTATGCTGCGCACCAAAGGTCGCTTTCTTTGTCAAGTTACAATAGGCTTTGTCGGCCTGCAAAAGCACATCAACAGCGGATATGCTTTTGCGGAACGACAAATAGCCCATAACGGGAATCGTGGAAAGGGGACACGCTCCCCGCATGGGCTAAAAGATTATCCTACATGAAAAGCAAGGGTGCGGGTAATAAGGCGCACTTGCAGCCTGTTACGCATTTCCTCGTCCACATAGGAATAGGTATTGCCCGCGTCGTCTTTCAGCGTGCGGGTACAAAGTTTCGCTATGTAACCCTCGTAATGCTTCAAGATCGCGCACATGGCGGTTGTGTCGCCGTTTGCCGCTGCGGAAATGACAGGGAACGGCAACAGATTTTCAGATTTCCTAACGGTATTCATCATCTGCTTTTCCCTCCAAATACTGTTTGATTTTCGCAAGCGCGGATTTCCTGTGCCGGAAAACCGTCGTGCGTACAACATTCAGCAGTTCGCCAATTTCCGCGTCGCTCATATCCAAGAAGTAGGACAAAAGGATAATGTCGCGTTTCCTTTCGGGCAAAGCGTTAAGGGCTTCGGCAAGCAGTTCATTTTTGACGAGTACATCAAAGCCGGACACTTGAAAACGGAAATAATCGCTTTCGTATTCGTCCGTTGTGAAAAGCTGCGCGAGTTCGCTTTCGCTCAAATCCGAAAAAGTAACTTCGCGTGCTGCGCGTTTCGCAAGAGTGCGGCGGTGGCTTTTCGCTTCGCCGACCAAAGTTTTCTTTGCTAATGCGTCGTACTGATGTTGTATTCTTTCCTTGTCGGAAGAAGATAGCTCCATAGAGTTCACCTCCTTCCCGCGTGGAGTAGAGGACGGGAGTTAAGGGCTTGTCCTCTCTGCCCCTTTCGCTCCGTACCCGTTCGGGAGATGGCTCTTGAGTGCGCTTTTCAGAAAAAAGTTGAAAAAAGCAAAATGCGCCCGTCCGCAAGACGCGGACGGGCGCAAAGGAAATGTAAGCAGTAGCTAAATGTATTGACAGTTCACATTCATAGCCGGAATATCCCGCTTGCGGAGCATAGCTTTTTTTGACCGCAAAGCATTAGGCGGGTTACAGTAAATAAAAATGGACACGGCGATACCTCCCCGATACCGCCGTATCCTTAAAAAAGGGCGACTTTAATACACTACCCGCAATCCATTCTATAATAGGGAACAGCGGCTTTTGCGCAATATTAAATAAAAAAGCCGATAACACATAGGTTTTTTGACCTAATGCGTTATCGGCTCTGCGTCTATGCGTCTGGCACTTTTAATCATTTTTTTTTGAATTTATTATATGTGTTAGCTAACTGTCCACAAGCCGCGTTAATCTCTCTGCCATGAGAAACTCTCATAGTAACTTCAAGTCCTGCTTGCTCTAATTGATGTTTGAATGCAACTATTTCCCGTTTCTGTGGTGCTTTAATTCTTGAATTGCTTGTTGGGTTGTATTGTAACACGTTAATCATAACTTTTTTGCCCCGAAACCATTTTGCAAGTTGTCTTACATCTGAGGGCCGGTCATTTATACCCGGTAAAAGCAAATACGCAAAGACAATTTTGCGATTATGCCTTTCAGAATAGGATAAGGCTTGCTTAACAACATCTTCAATAGCATATATGCGCATGTGAGGAATAATACGATTTCTTGCAGATTGTGTTGCTGCGTGTAAAGATATTGTCAACTGAATTTTAAGATGTTCCTCGCGCAATTTTTTTAATTGATCGACCGGACCAACTGTTGATATGGTAATGCCGTCGGTTGGAAAGTTGAGCCCATATCTATCTCGGAGAATATGGATTGCTTTTATCAAGTTGTCATAATTGAATAAAGGCTCTCCCATACCCATAAAAACGATACGGTTTACTTTTCGACGCAACAATATAATCTGTTGTACGATTTCTGACGATGTTAGATTACGAACAAAGCCATTTCGCCCGGACTCACAAAAAATACAACCAACAGGACAACCGACTTGTGTGCTCACGCAAACAGTTCCACCATCTCGCCGCTTGATAAAAACCGTTTCAATGTATTTGTTGTCTTTCAGTTCGTAAACATACTTTTCAGTATCACTGCTTTTGCAAATATTTTTTACCAACATTGATAGATTTTTTTTGCGTGGTAATTGCTTATATAATTCTTCATATAAGGCTTTTGCTTCATTCTCGCCAATAACTTCCGACATTTCTTTGTAAGTAAATCCGTATGGATCATTCCGTACTTCCGCAGGCGTATATTTAGGTAAACGTTTCATTTTTATATCCTTTCTTCTAAATAATAAAAGTTTGTTTTTCTGTATTTTTGATTACAATCTCTAATTTTTCTACATCAATGATATGCGTCAATTTGCATTTAGGGCAGAAAAGAGGAAAATCTTTTAATACAGTATTATGAAATACTTGAACTCTCGTCTTTCCGTTACAAATCGGACATTTTATCCAATATTTTTTAAGCATTATATTTCACTCGTCCTTTTTACACAAAAAAATGCAGGTCAATCCTCAACATGAGCATTGACCTGCATTTATAATGCACAGAGCAGTACAACAAAACTAAGGCATAGCTTGCACTATGTCTATACTATATCTATACGTCGTTAGTTTTTTGTATAGCATCCGCAAAATAAGCATGACAAAAAAGCCCATGTTGAAAATGGGAAAATCCTTTTTTTCAATGCTTATCTAATACGCATGCTATGCAACATAAACGCCGCCTCCTTTTACATAAATTTTATTTTATCAGAAAATCAGTCTACTGTCAATACACAACAGGAAGTATTTAACCTAATGATATGAATTGTGTGGACATATCCAAAAAGAAAGGTGAACTGTAAAATGTAACAGGGTGAATGAAAATGGCAAAAAGACCCGTACCATTGTACGACTTTAAGGCTTTCGGGGCAGCTATAAAAGCCGCGAGAAATGAATACGGCGAGAGCCGCAAAAAGGTAAGCGACGAGTTATATATTTCCCCGCGCTACCTTGCGAATATCGAGAACAAGGGACAACAGCCGAGTTTACAGGTATTCTATGACCTTGTAACCCGGTATCATATTTCGGTAGATCAATTTTTCTTCCCGAACAGCAATGCGGAGAAATCCACCGGGCGGCGGCAGCTTGACGCGCTGCTGGACGGTATGAGCGATAAAGGCATACGGATTGTAACCGCAACAGCAAGGGAGATAACGGAAGTCGAAAAAGCAGAGGATTAACCTCACAATATGAGAAATCGGGAGATTGCAGCGCATGGCGGCTGCAATCTTTTTTTGCGTCCAAAATCAAAGGAACGCGCAACAAATACCGCCTTTCGGTGGGGGTATGGAGTAGATAGCAAGCACAGCAAACGAGTACCCGTTTGCGGAAAATGCTTGTTGGGATAATCCCAAACCCTTATACCGAAAGGCGGTGCGGAAATGGAAAACCGAAAGAGAAATATACAGATGAAGTTTTACGTTACGGAAGAAGAAAAGCGGCTGATCGACGAGAAGATGAAGCAGCTTCCCATAAAGCAGTATGGGGCATACTTCCGTAAAATGGCGATAGACGGGTATATTCTTGTCGTTGACCGAAGCGACACAAAAGCATATATCCGGGAACTGCAAGCGGTGAGCCGGAACATCAACCAAATTGCAAAACGCGCCAATGCGACGGGGACGGTTTACAGGCAGGATATAGAGGACATTAAAAAGGCGGTGGACGAGATATGGCGGTTACAAAGACGCACCCTATTAAATCAACCTTAAAGGCTGCGATAGACTATATCTTAAATCCCGAAAAGACAGACGGGAAGCTGCTTGCGTCCTCTTTCGGCTGCGGGCTGGAAACCGCCGATATTGAGTTTGCATGGACGCGGGAAGCTGCCGGAGATCGCGGCACACATTTAGGGCGGCACTTGATACAATCCTTTGCGGTGGGAGAAACCACACCGGAAGAAGCGCACAAAATCGGCATGGAACTTGCCGGGGCGGTATTAGGCGGCAAGTATGAGTTTGTTTTGACAACTCACGTCGATAAAGACCATCTGCATAATCACTTGATTTTCAACGCGGTTAGCTTCGTTGACTACAAAAAGTACCATTCCAACAAGCAAAGCTATCACTTTATCCGGCGCACCAGCGACAGGATATGTAAAGAGCATGGGCTATCCGTCGTCGTACCGGGACAGGACAAGGGAAAAAGCTATGCAGAATACACCGCCGAAAAGCAAGGGACAAGCTACAAAGCAAAGCTGAAAACGGCGATAGATACTCTCATTCCCCAAGTGAAAGATTTTGACGAACTGCTGCGCCGCTTGCAGGAAATGGGGTATGAAATCAAACAGGGCAAATACATTTCCTTTCGCGCTGCCGGACAGGAACGGTTTACCCGCACAAAGACGCTCGGCGCGGCCTATACGGAAGAAGCGATAAAGGAGCGTATCAAGGGCGTGTATGTTGCCAAAACAAAAACGCTGCGGGAAGATAAGAAAATCCGGCTTGTCGTCGATCTTGAAAACAGTATCAAAGCCCAACAGTCGGCGGGCTATGAACGGTGGGCGAAAATCCATAATCTGAAACAGGCTGCTAAAAGCATGAACTTCCTAACCGAAAACAAGATTGAGTATTACAGCGACCTTGAAAGCAAAATTGCGGATATTATGACCGCCCATGACGCGGCGGCAAGGGCGGTTAAAGAGGTAGAACAGCGTATGTCTGATTTGTCGCTGCTTATCAAGCACACCACCACATACCGACAGTTAAAACCGATTTACGAGGAATACAAGAAGTCGCGGGACAAGGAAAAGTATCTGCGGGGGCATGAAAGCGAAATTATCCTGTTTGAAGCTGCGGCAAAGGCACTCCGGGAAATGCAGATAAAGAAGCTGCCCGATCTCGCCGCGCTGCGCAAGGAGTATAGCAGCTTAAACGACAGGAAAAGCAAATTGTATGAGGATTACCGCCAAGCGAAAAAGCAAATGCAGGAGTACGGCATTGTCAAAAAGAACGTCGATAGTATTCTTTACCCGTCCCAAAGCAAGGCGCGGGAGCAGGAGCGATAAACCAAACATAAATAAAAAGGACAGTCGATTTACTCGGCTGTCCTTACTGGTACTGCTTGATAACTCAAGATTACTTTTCCCAAGTAAAGCGGAGATACCGGCTGGCAAGAATCTGCCCTCCATCATCAAAACAAATCACCGTACTGGGATTATCCGGAGTAATTGTCATTGTTTCTAATTCTGAACCATTAGCGTCATAACAAATGATTTCCACCGAACCAACTTCACTCCCTAATTCAAAGGTTTGATAGTCAGTAACTTCCTCTGGGGTGTAATCTGTTTTGGAGATTTCCGAATGGTTTTCATCATAATATATCATGGAAAAAGATGTTGTCGGTTGTTGAATTTCAAATGTAACTTGGCAGGAATAATCAATTCCTGTCATGGCACATTGATCAGTGATTTCCATGCGGTCAAAATAAGTTTCTGTATCAAAATATACCCCTTCTTCATCATGATACAGATAGTAAGCTGTAACAGAGTTTTCGGATTCCTCTTGCGGAAGATATGCTATCGCGCCTTCAGCACCCACGGAATCATTGTCCAAGTTTGCCCCAAACGTCATACTGGTAAAGTTCTGATCTCCAGCATAAGCAACATCTGCACTGGCAGAGAAATAATATACGCAAGCAGCGTCCAAATCAAATGAGTAGCTATTATCTGCAAAATCCGCATAGACCTTTGTATTTTCCGGCAACTCTTGCTCATTGTTTATAAAAATTGCCCCTATCGCCGATTCATAATCAGGCGTAAAATTATCCTGCGATGAATTGCAGGCCGTCATACTTACCAATAAAGCTGCCATCGAAATGGCACATAGAAGTTTCCTCATTCCTTTGCACCTCATTTATTGAATTTAGAGTTCTAAAAAGCACAATGTGCTTTTTTATTATACCATATCCAACTGTTTCATTCTACCAAGAAATATGAAAAGACATGGATTAAAGAAAATGGGTTTTACTATCACCCATGCAAATTCAAAATTGTTGCTCGGTTAATTTAGAAAAGCAAGGGTAACAAGTGGAATGTTAAGGGCTGAAAACGCCTGTATTTCTGCGGCTTCCAGCGCGGGGAAACGGCGTAGACGATACTTTATATTCAAACCCGCAAAAACGGCTTTCTAATTGTCCACGCAAGGACAAAAAAGAACAGGGGCGCGGCGCCGGAAATCGGCAACCGCGCCCCTGTTTTCTATGGACTATTCCTCGTCGGTCAAGATAAACTCCCGTTCAGAAAACTCGCTGTCCGTCATGGCTTGCAGCTTGTTTACCGTTGCGGCGGCAAGCTGACGCATATCCTCGTCCATGTAGGGCATGGCGGCAAGGATATTTTCAAGCGTTGTTTCTCGGCTGTCCTCGGCGTAGATCGCAACAATGTTTTCTTCCTCTATGGTAAAGCAGATATTCATGCTATCAAACCTCCAAATCCTTTTTATGCTCTTTCTGTTTATCTTTCGGCTGCTGCGCCGCCTGTTTCTTATACTCGTCCAGCTTTTTCAGAATAGAGGGCTTTTTCTGCGGCTGCTCCCGTTTCTCGGCTTTTACCGCTTTCGCAAGGTCGGTAACGGAAATTGCTTCGCCCGCCTTTGCCCGCTGCTCCAAATCTGCGACGGTGGGCGTTTGCGGCGTGTTATTGATAATCCCGTCAAAATTGTTGTCGTTCTGCTCTATGGTGTCCTCGACGTGCTTTAAGGGATTATCCCGCTGCGGCTGCTCGGCGGCTATGGCGTAAGCCTGTGTGCCGTTCCCCATAATGAGATACTTCCCGTCCTCCGACGCATGGTGAAAACCAAAGCCCGACGCTTCGATCTGTTCCCGGCTCATATCGGTAATATGAAAATTGCCCCTCGGCGTTCTAACGGTTTCACCCGTCAAAAGGCTTTCGGGGGTCGCTTCCGGCTGCTGCTTTTCAAGCTGCCCGTCCTTGTAGGAATATCCTTGCGCCGCGATTGCTTCAAGGGTCTTGCCTGTAACGTCGCCATAAATCCGCTTATCTGCGTCAACCAGCATTTGCAAGGTGTTTTTTACGGTGTCGGACAAGGCTTGCTGCTGTTCGGGCGGCAGCTTGTCAAATACGGGGGTTTGCTGTTCCTGCTCGGCTTGCCGTTGCTGCTGCAACTCGGTAAAATGCCCCTCAATCTCGGTAATGAGTTCCTTTGCGGTGGCCTGTATCGTTTCAAGGGACGCTTTTAACTCGGTCATTTCCTTGCCGCTGCTCCAACCCGCCACATAGCCGAAAGAATAATCGGACGTATCAAGCCCAAAGTGCTGGCAGACGGTGTAAGCGACGCTTTCCGCTTCTACCTCGCGGGTATGGCGGTCAACGCGGTTTTGTTCTTCCGGCGGGGCGTTCAAGTCCACGTCGTGCAGCTTCGCATGGGCGATTTCGTGAATGGCGGTCTTTACCGCCTGTAATTCACTCACGCCCTCTTTGATTGCAATGCGCTTGTCGGTTAGACTGAAATACCCGTTTGCGCCGTTTGTAATCTGTTCAAAAGTAATCGGGACGGGGGACGCTTTTTCAAGGGCGGCGAAAAAATCCTCGTACTGCTCCACATCGGCAAGCAGCGGTTTAACGGAAAGGTCGGGAAACTCCTTGCCCTCGGTCTGCGAAATATCAAAGACGGTTATAACCTTAAAGGCGGGGACGGTGATTTCCGTTTCTTCCTTTACCACTTTTCCCTCGCGGTCAAGCATGGGCTTTCTCGTTTCGGGGTCGATTTTATCAACCAGCTTTTTCACCTTGTAGGGTGCGGGGGCAAAGATTTTAATGCCTTTCTCGCCTTTCTTTACATGGCGGTCAAACTCCTTTTCCCATTGACGGAAGCCCATTACTAAATTGCCGCCCTGCATAGCAATTAGGATAGTGTTATTCAAACTATAATCATGGAACTTCGACATAGCGGTTAGAAACTCTTTGTAGCGGTCGCTGTCAAAAATCGCTTGTACGCCCTGTTCCAAACGGGCGGTGATCTCCTTTACCTTTTCGGCGGGCTTTTCGGAAGTAAGGATAATGGGGACGACGGGGCGGGGCTGCTGCGGCTCTGCGGCCTGTACGGCTGCTTGCTGCGTTTCGGCTGCGTCCATATAGGCTTTGTCCTGTTCGCCGCGCGACCGCTGCGGGTAACTCATAATGCGGTATTCCTCCGGCACTTCGCGCCCCTCAAACTGCCGTTCCCACTCGTCGCCGCTTTCCACGATATAGCCGTATTCGGTAAACGCGCCTTTTTCCTGCGCGGCGGCGTTCCTGCCGAAAGTAGTAAGGTCAATGCCGCCTTTCCATTCTTCGGGCATTTGTACCATGCCGGATTGATATAAGTAATAGTCGCCCAAATCGCGGTAGGTATGTACTTCGGGGATATGGACGTAAAAATCCACGTTGTAGGTGAAGTCAATTACCTGTCCGATATTTGCAAGCCCGTTTTTCTGCTGCAAAGCTGCGTTCAGCTTGCCAACCTCGGCGGGGTCAAGCTGTTCGAGCTGCGCCGCAAGAAAATTGAGTTCGTCCACGTCGGCGGCGCATACCATTTCATAAGGCAAAGCAATATGTTTCTCCGGGTCGTCGGAATAGCCGCGAATGGAAAAATCCTGCGGGTTGTCTGCGGTAATGCCTACGTTCCGCATAGCTTCGTGTAACTGCTCCTTTGTGGCAGGCATATCCAGCCAATAGCCGCTTGGGTCGCCCGCTTCAAAGCGGCTGCGGTTGCCTATCATAATAGAAAACTGTTCGCTCATGTGTTCACGCTCCTTTTCCTGCCCGGTATTTTCGGGGATAGCTGCCGCCTGTTGCTGCTGCGGGGGTTCTTCGCCCTCTATGGTGTAGTCCGGCATGAGCATACCGTTTACTTTGAAATAGTCGGCGTACTCCTGCGGGATAGGCGGGGAGATTTCCGTAAACAAGCGGTCATACGCTTTGATACGCCCATTCAGATACTTTTCCATAGCCGCCTTATCGGTGAAAACCTTTCTATCTTGTCCGGCAATCTTCGCTTGGGTTCTGCTTGGGCTGTTGGTGCGCACGCTCCATGTAAGCGTCCATGAATACGGGATAGATTTCTGCGCTTCTTTGTCATAGCGGGTATTCTCGTAAATGTAGTAATTCATCTGATATACCCGGTTGCTGCGGGTATATCGGTCATATTCATTTTTCTGCCACTCATTAGCGGTGTGCTGGACGTGCGGCGTTCTCACATATTCAAGTGCTTTATCCAGCAAAAGCGTTTTCCCCGCCTGTTCTTCCCATGCGGCGGCTTGCTCCTTTAAGCTGTCAAAAATCGCCTGTTCTGCCGCCGCGCTTTCGCTGCGCATGGAAAGTAGCTGCGCAATCGGCAAGGAAGCATAAGGGGCAATATCTCCGTCCTTTGCTTCAAAATATATCCGGCGTTCTATCCGCATGGTTTCGGCGGCTTCTAATTTGTCATGGTCGTATGAGGTGTACGGCATATTGTTTCATCACGTCCTTTCTCGGTCATATAAGGGTTTGGGACTATCCCAACAAGCAAAATGCCCGCGCCGTTCCAAGAGCAGCGCGGGCATTTCTCGCAAACGGGTACTCGTTTGCTGTGCTTGCTATGTAGTTGTTTTTATCCGTAAACGCCTGTTTCTCTCACTTTCCGCTTTCTGCCTGCGGCGTATCTTTGCCGCACAATCGGGACAGTATTTCGCCCGATTGCTGCCCGCCGCAAACGTGCTGCCGCATACCGCGCAACGCTTCAAATCGGTTTCCCCGCTGCGGGTGATCTGTTCGCAAAGCTGCCTGTCTGCGGGTAAAACCGCTTCGCGGAAATAACGGCATAACAGCGAATAGCTGATACTCTGCACACACACGCAAGTTTCCCCGTCGTCCAATAGCAGACAGTTCCCGCAATCGTTGTTGGCGCACGCGGCGCGGGTCATTTTCTTAACGGCTCGATACTGCTTTTCATCAAGCCTAATCATTTTCGGTTCTGCTCGACGCGGAAGTTTACATACTTGCCGCCTGTGTCGGCAAGCAGCACAACCCCGTCAAAGGTCTTTCCCGTTTTGGTGGAGTACATACCCTTGATTTTTACCTTTCCGTCTTTCAAAAGGGCGGCGGCAATCGCCTTTGTGAAAGTCTTTTTGCGCTGCTGAAAGAACAAGTCATTTTTCCACATGACAAAGCTGCAAGCCCTGTCGGAACAGTAGTAGTTTTTCTTGCCCTCGTAAACCGTCGCGCCGCAACGGGGGCAAGTGCCGATTGCTTCCCGCTGCGGGGTAAACAGCTTCGCTTTATCTTCGGAAATCGCGGAATAGGTTTTGACAAGCCCCGCTGTCATTTCCTCAATGCTGCGCATGAAATCGTCCGGGCTGTCGCTGCCTTTGGCAATCCCGGTAAGGCGGGTTTCCCATTCTGCCGTAAGCTGCGGGGACGTAAGGACTTCGGGCAGGATAGCGGCAAGGTTATACCCGTCCTTTGTGGGGATTAGCTTTTTGCCCTTGCGCTCGGCAAAGCCCGCACTAATGAGTTTTTCAATGATACCCGCCCGCGTTGCGGTAGTGCCTAACCCTTTGCGCTCTGCGTCCTCCGGCGTTTCTTCCTTGCCCGCGTTCTCCATAGCGGACAGAAGCGTATCTTCGGTATATGCTTTCGGGGGCTGCGTGTAACACTCGGAGATCTCCGCTGCCGGATTGTCAAAGGTCTGCCCCTCGGCAAGCGGCGGCAAAACGGTTTCCGGCTCTGCGTCCTCGTCCTGTTCCTCGGACGCGGCGCGGGACAGCTTTTCAATCTCACGCCACCCCTCGCAAAGCGTCGTCTTTCCCTTTGCGGTAAAGGTATAACCGCCGCAAGAGATAACCGCCGTAACCGCTTCATATTCATAGGGCGCGGCTGCGGCGCAAAGCAGCTTCGCGCATACAAGGGTCATAAGTTTTGTTTCGCTGTCGGTAAGGGAAGAAAAGCCCGTTTTCAAAAACTCGGCTGTCGGCAAAATAGCGTGGTGGTCGGTTACTTTGCTGTTGTCGCAAACCCTTGTAAGGTCTGCTTGCAGCTTCACGTCCCGCATAAAGGGAAGCAGCGAACAAAGCCCGGTAATGAGTTCCTTTGTGCTGCCCTCCATATCGGAAGTGATATATTTACTGTCGGTGCGGGGATAGGTCAAAAGCCGTTTTTCATAGAGGGCTTGCGCATAGTCAAGGGTCTGTTTCGCCGTAAATCCAAATAGGCGGTTTGCTTCCCGCTGCAAAGAAGTAAGGTCAAACAGTTTCGGCGGGGCTGCGGTCTTTTTCTCTTTTTTAAGAGAAGTGCAAACGGCCTGCGATTTCTCGCAAGCCGCTTTCATCTGCCGCGCCGCCGCTTCGTCGTCCTGCCTTTCGGAAAGGGCGGCAACGCCGCCAACGTCCAGCCGGACGACATGATATTTCTCTTTCTTAAAGCTGCTGATTGCATAGTCGCGGTTTACCAGCATTGCAAGGGTGGGCGTTTGCACTCTGCCGACATTCAATGTTTTATGGTAGAGGATAGAGAAAAGGCGGGTCGCGTTAATGCCAATGAGCCAATCGGCCTTTGCTCTGCAAAGCGCGGATTGATACAGGTTGTCATAACCGCGCCCGTCTTTGAGGTTTGAAAAGCCCTCGCGGATTGCGCTTTCTTCCATGCTGCTAATCCAAAGGCGGGAAAAGGGCTTTTTGCAATTCGCCTGGTCATAGACAAAACGGAAAATGAGTTCTCCCTCGCGCCCGCTGTCGCACGCATTGACAATCTCGGTAACGTCGCTGCGGTGCATAAGGTCTTTGAGAATAGAAAACTGCTGCTCCTTGCCGCTGGCAACGATAAACCGCCACTCCTGCGGGACAATGGGGAGATCGTCGTACTTCCATTTACGGTACTGCTCGTTGTAGGTCGCCGCGTCTGCAAGGCTAATCAAATGCCCGACACACCACGACACAAGGTAGCCGCCGCCCTCATAATATCCGCTGCACTTTTCATTTGCGCCAATAACGGCGGCAATCGCCGCCCCGACGCTCGGTTTTTCTGCAATTACCAATTTCATAGATTTTCGTCCTCCTGCTCGGTCTGTTCGGTTTCGACTTCTTCCGTTTCCTCGTCGTCCTCGTCAAAATCAAGGTCGTCAAGGTTGTTGCTGCCTTTCGCCGCGTCCTTTTTGGACTTCAAAATCTTAAAGTAGTAGAACGCGCCGCCGCCCGCTGCGGCAACAAGCAGCACGACAAGCAGAATAGCACCGCCCATGCCGCCGCCTTTATCTTCCTCCGGCTCCGGCTGCTCGGTTTCTTCCGGCTCCGGCTCGGCTTCCTTGCCCGCGCACTCGCTCATGTTGACGCTGCAAACGGGGCAATCGGTGTTGACGCTTCCGGCAACGCATTTTTCAGTACAGCTACAAGCGGGGGTTTCGGTCTGTTCGTCCTCCATAAGCTGCAAAAGGTCTTTTTCATCAACTTGATTGAGGAAATGGACGGTGTTTTCTCCGTCCTCGGCGCGGTCAATGATGATGTAAAAATAGTTTCCGTTTTTCGTAACGACGGTAATAAATTGTTTATCGCCGGACGCTTCGCCCGTTATGTCGTCCACAAGGCTCATGTTGCCCTCCGGCGTTAAGGGCTGCGGCTCATAGCCGCCCGTCGTTTCTTCCGGCTCGGTTTCGGTTACGGGGGTAGGCGGCTCGTCGCTCACATCACCGCCGCCCGCAAAAGCGGTAACAGAAAAGCCGCCCATGAGTACAAGGGCGGCAAGCAAAGCTGTAACGCTGCGAAACAGTTTTTTATGCTTCATCTTCGGTTTCCTCCTGTTCGTCGGTATAGTCTGCGTCCGGCTGCGGCAAGGCAATTTCGCCGCTGGCGTAAGCGGAGAGGAACGCGGCAAGCTGCGCCCCGTCGAGGTGTACCGCTTTCACCATTTGAACGATCTGCGCGTTTTCTTCCTCGATTTTCTGCGCTTCAAGGTCTTTCAGCCTTTTTTGGTATTCAAGGATTTTCGCCCTCGTTTTCTCAATATCCCGTTCGATACGGTCAAGTTTCGTGTTTGCCATAGAAATAAACTCCTTTCAAAGTCAGTTGTAATGTAGCCGCCCATAGGCGTAAAAATGGGATTGCCAATAGCTTGTATCAAGTTTTGCGTATTGTATCGGGTCGCCACAATGCAGCATGACGGGGCTTCCGTCCCCGTCCTCGCCAACGTAGATACCCACATGAGATACCCCCGGTGTGTCATATGTACCCGTAAAGAAAACCAAATCCCCCGGCTGCGGGTTGGAAACGCGGGTTGAAATGTTGTAAAGCCCCTGCGCCCCAAGTCTGCCCGTATTGTATAAGCCGCTGTTCGTCAGCACATAGCTAACAAAACCGCTGCAATCAAAAGAGGTTTCCGGGCTGCTGCCGCCCCACACATAAGGAAAACCGACATACTTTTCCGCTTCCTCAATGAGCCGCGCAAACTGTTCATCTTCCAGATAGGCGGGCGGGATTTCATAATCCGCTGGCGGGTTTTCATAGTATTTTGAAATATAGCCGGATTGCGGGAAAAGGTCGGGTCTGTTCCCAAGCGACGACATATACATAGCGTACATGGATAGCTGTTCCTCGCCCATAATGTAAACGGGAACATGGGAGAGGTTGAAGTTTTCCAAATCCACATTGAGAATGTAATAGTTATAGGCTACTTCAACGTCGTATTCGTTGCCCTCGCTGTCCGTCCGCGTTTCGGTGCGGTAGCGTACCTCGACTTCCTCCGTAACCGTCAAGATATACTGTTTATCAAAGAGCATTTCAAGGGTGCTTTGCGCTTCATCGAGAGTAAACACGCCCTCATGCCAAGCGGAGAGGATAGAGATTAGCACATACGGGTCATGCTCGATCTCGTCAGCCGTTACCCGGTATTCGTCATAGCCGGGGTATTCGCTTTCGATGTTATCCAGCATATCCTGTAACTCGGCTTCCATAGCGACATACGCGCTTTCTGCGCCTGTAATATCCGCGTCCTCGGAGAGATAGGACGACGCAATCAAGCCGCTGCCGCTGTTGCCGCCGAACAGGGAACAAGAGGACAAGCCGCCGAAAAACAGAAGCACGATAAAGGCAATCCCGCCCACAATCAAGCAGCCTTTCCAATGCCGGACGACAAAGAACGTCGCCCGTTTGGTTTCCTGCGCCGTTTTCTTCGCCGCCTTTGCGGTGGCTTCGGCGGTCTTTTTCACCTTGCCGCCCGTTTTCAACGCCTTTGCATACTGCTTTTTAATGCGCTGTTTTTGCCAAAAACGGGAAATCGGGTTGGAGTGCGCAAGGGCGGGGTTATCATGCAGCGCCTTTTGGTAGAGGAAATCGGCGTTTGCCTTTGCTGCCTTTTTCTCGGCTGCTGCCGCCGCCCGGTAAGGTTTCAGCTTATGGCTGCGTATGCCGCGTTTTACTGCCCGCGTCGTCATGCCGCCCGCTTTCTCGCCCACAAGTTCTATCCTGTGTCCGCTTTCCACACCGACGTTTTCTTTCTCCACCTCATAGATTTTTCCATGTACGGCGGCGTCCAATTCCTGCGCCGGACGGGATAACGGGTTATGACGCAACTTGCCGTTTGGGGGCTTATCCGTTTTTTCAAAAGCAAGGCGCGTCTTTGCTTTGCCTTTGGCTTCGTCAAAAACGCGCTCTTTTGTGATTTTGGTCTGTTTGGGGATAGCTGCCCGCGCTTTGTCTAAACGGTCAGCCGCCGTATCGGATTTTTTGATTGCCTTTTGCAGGTCCGGCGTTGCCCGTTCCGCTTCGGAAAACTGCAAGCGGGACGTATGGGTTTTAAGCTGTGCTGCGTCAAGGGTCTTTTTCTCCGCGCCCTTTTCAAAGTGGCGGCTAACCTCTGTGCCAATACGTTGGGTGGCTTTTTCCGCTGCTCCCGCTACGGGGGCTGAATAGTTTTCCTCCGGCGGTCTTTCGCTGATACTCGTTGTTTCGCCCGTCGTAAGGTTTTCCGCAACCGCCCCGTCGCGGGTCATTTTCTGCGTTACCTTGTCGGGGGCTTTTAATTCCTTGCTCAATGTTCATCACCTCCAATACGCTGTTTTGCAAGGGTGCAGTATTCGGGGTTGATCTCTATACCCACATAGCGGCGGGAAAGGCTTTTTGCCGCCGCTGCGGTCGTGCCGCTGCCTAAAAACGGGTCAAGCACAATCCCGCCGACAGGACAGCCCGCCAAAATGCACGTTTCCGCAAGTTTGGGCGGGAACGCTGCAAAATGCCCGCCGCGATAGGAAGCTGTGTTGATCTGCCAAACGTTGCGGCGGCTGCGGACGGGGGAAATCATTTCGTCGGTGTATGCGCCTTTCCTGCGGGGACGGTTGATTTTCTGCGGCTGGTTTTGCCCCGGAACGGTAGCGGCATATTTGTTGCCTTTCCCAACTCCGCTTTTCAGCCGTACCGCCGTTGTGGGGGCTATCGGCTCGGCTACTGCTTGCCAATCGTAGTAATATTTCTTCGACTTGGTAAGCAGAAACACATATTCATAGCAGCGCGTCGGTCTGTCCCGCGTGCTTTCCGGCATGGCGTTTCCCTTGTGCCAAATGATAGAACTGCGCAAATACCAACCGTCGCCCCGCAAGGCAAGGGCTACAAGCCACGGAATACCGATTAGGTCTTTCGGCTTGCAGCCGGGGGCGCGGTGGTTTACCGCCACTTGCTGCCCGTTCCTGCCTT
The DNA here is from genome assembly GCF_014333425.1 of Zhenpiania hominis. GTDB lineage: Bacteria > Bacillota > Clostridia > Peptostreptococcales > Anaerovoracaceae > Hominibacterium > Hominibacterium hominis. Next base: position 136,380 of record NZ_JACRYT010000002.1, read on the forward strand.
TGGGATATTTCGGGTCTTGGTGGTCGGCTTTGCTGCCTGTGCCGCAATAAGTGTCCGCGATATTCAGCCAACAAGTACCCTCCGGCGTAAGCACCCGCTTTACCTCATGGAAAACCGCTGTAATGCGGGAAACATATTCCTCCGGCGTTGCTTCCCGTCCGATCTGCCCGTCTGTGCCGTAATCGCGCAAAGCATAGTAGGGCGGGGACGTTACGCAACAATCCATACAGTTATCCGGCAAGGTTTGAAGCACCTGCAAGCTGTCGCCGCAATAGATTTTATCCGTTTCTATCTTCATGCTGACACCTCGCCGGGCTTGGTCGTCATCACGCGGTAGAGTTCCGTATCTTTTGGGAAACGGTCAATAAAGGGCAAAATCACGTTGCCATAGAAGATAAGTCCCTCGCCCGCTTCGGAATGGGTTACATAGGTCATTTGCTGCTGTGAAATGTTAAGCTGCTTGGCAAGGATTTCCCGGTCGCCCTGGGCTTGGTTGAGCATATACACAAAATCACTGTTTTCAAAGATGTTCTCCACCTCGCGGGACGACAACAAATCTTTCACGTTTTGGGTGATACCTGTCGGAATACCGCCCCACTTCCTAAAACGCTTCCAAATCTCGACGCTGTATGCTGCGGTCTGTTCCTCTTTGAGCAGCAAATGAAACTCGTCGATGTAATACCGCGTCGCCTTGCCCTCGCTGCGGTTTACCGTTACTCTGTTCCATACTTGGTCTTGGACGATAAGCATACCGACTTTTTTAAGCTGCGTACCGAGTTCCTTAATATCAAAGCAGACAAGGCGGTTATGAATGTCAACGTTTGTCCTGTGGTTAAAAATGTTCAAGCTGCCGTTTACATAGAGTTCCAATGCCGCCGCGATACGCTGCGCTTCCTTTTCCGGCTGCTTCTTGATCTCGTCGTAGAGGTCGCCCAAAATCGGCATATTTTCGGGCTTCGGGTCGGCAAGGTAGTTGCGGTACACGCTGATAACAGCGCGGTCAATCAAGGTCTTTTCGACAGCTTCCAGCCCGTTTTTACCTCCCATAATCAACTCACAAAAGGAAAGGATAAAATCGCTCTTTAAGGCTATGGGCGTGTCGCCCTCGCTGTAATTGAGGTTAATATCCATAGGGTTAATGTACTGCGTGCTGTTCTGCGAAACCTTGATAACCTGTCCTTTCAAACGTCCGACAAGGGGGTAATATTCGGCTTCGGGGTCGCAAATGATAATGTCGTCGGACGTGATAAGAAAAGCGTTTGTGATTTCACGTTTTGCAGAAAAACTTTTGCCGCTGCCCGGTGTGCCGAGTATCAAGCCGTTGGGGTTTTTCAGCTTCTTTCGGTCGCACAAAATCATGTTGTTGGAAAGGGCATTTAAGCCGTAATACAATGCTTCGCCGCTTTGGAACAGCTCTTGCACCGTAAAGGGAACGAAAACGGCGGTGCTGCTGGTCGTCAAGCCGCGCTGGATATGGATAAGGTTTTCCCCCAACGGGATAGAGGACATAAGCCCCTGTTCCTGCCGGTAGTCAAGGCGGGTCAAAATGCAGTTGTATTTCTGTGCGATTGCCGCCGCCCCGAACACTTCGTTATCCAATTTCTGCTTGGTATCTGCAAGGTTTAAGACAAGCAGCGTAAGCAGAAACATTCTTTCGTTGCGGCTCTGCAAATCGCGGAGTAGGTTTTTTGCTTCCCCGCCGTAGGTGGCAAGGTCGGACGGAATAATATCCATGTCATAACCGCTGCGGATTGCTTTCTTTTGTTCTTCAATCTTCATGCGGTCAAGGTCGGTGATCTTGCGCTTAATCGTCTTGATTGCTTCGTTGTGGTCGATACTCTGAATGTGCAGATTGACGATAATCCCGTTTTCCGCGTCCATGAAGTCAGCAAGCATACGGTCGGAAAGTTCCGGCGCGACGATCTGCAAAAAGGAAACCGCACCAAACTTGCCGCCCATTTGAAACATTCGCCCGTCGCCAAATCGGAAAGAGGACGGGGCGATAAAGTCTTTGACAGAAAGACCGCTTGCGGGTAGCCGTTCCCACGCAAAGTTAAAGCGTTCCCCGTCCGGGTGGAAAATCCCATGCAGCACTTCAAGACGCTGTTTCCCGTCCAATACCCGCGCCGCCGCGCCGATCACCTTAAAATGGTTGAGGGTGTCCGTTTCAATGCGGGCAAGACGCGCCCGCGCCGATCTAATGTCCTTTGCTTCAACGGTAAAGGTGAGAAACTTGGTCTTGATAAGCCCGTTGTTTCCGCGTTCAAGCTGCGTCCTAAGCATTTCGGTGTATTCTGCTCTGATACTGTCGAAGTCATCATTCTGCGGCGCAATCGTGATACTGTTCTTGAAATCGTCCTTGTTCGCATGGCGGCTGATTAGGGAAAGCTGCACGCTGATAGAAGCGTCGAACGAGTTATACATATCGCAAAGGGCTTCAAAAATGGCGGTTTTGTCGTCCGGCTGCGCAAGCTGATAGTTGATGTCCTCAAACTCAATGCACTTGGAATACCGCCCGTTTGCAAGGCGGCAAATCCCGTCCTTATACATTCGCTCAAACGGTATGCTGTCCTGCGCCGTATGGGGCTTCCCGTCGCCCTTTGCCTGTCGGATAAGGGTATCTATCTGTTTTCTTTCCTGTCGGGAAAGTTTACGCTTTTCGTTTTGGGTGTTTTTCTTTTCCTTTGACAATCGCCCGTACCTCCTTATCTAATTGCTCTTGCCGCGCAAGGGCGGCATAAAAATTGTTGGTCTGATAAGGTCGCTCTTTGGGGCGAAGAAACTTCACTTCCACAAATTGCCGAATAATCACTTCCAGCGGTTGCCCGTTTTTCTCGTACATGGCAAGCAAAAACATAGGCAGCATGGCAAGCACCATGCACAATGCCGCTGTGGTTGTTCCAACGCTGTCTTTTACCAAAAAGAACAGCGGCAGTCCGATTGCTACCGCCGCGCTGAAACAAATTAGCTGTCGTTTCGTAAGGTTGAACATTACCTTGCTTTTGATTTTTGTTAAGTCCTTTGGGACGGTTACATACGCCATTTCAAACCTCCTTTCTGCCCGGAATGTAATCTTCAAAACGGGGGACAGCATAGAAAAGCCGTTTGTTATTTACCCACCGTTGCAAATGGCGGGTAACAGGCGGGGCGGTTGGACGCTCGTAAATCATCACATACGGGTCAAAGCCCATAGCCCGCAAGGTGTTCACGCGGTATAAATCCTGTTCGTGAGTGCTGCCGTAGTTGGTAAGAACATACACGCGCCGCTGGCGGCTGCTCTTAATGGCGGTCAAATCCAAAAAACGTTGGAAATACCCGGTTAAGTCCTCGTCGGGATTATCCCATGCAAAATGTACCGCTTTTATCCGTACCCGATTTAACAGGCTGACATTATCCCTGTTCACAAGGCGAATATCCAGCCCTTGCGAAAAATCCACCCATGCGCGGCTTCGTATAAGCTGCTCAATGAGATTTTCATGGTCGGGACAGGCAAGCAGATTAGCGTCCATGATTTTTATTTCCGGCTGCCATTTCCAAAACTCGGACAAATCCGCAACCTTAACACTTTTGCGTCCCTCTTTACTGCTGACAATGCAAAACCCGCAATTTCTCGGACAACCCCGGCTTAAAAAGCCGTAGGCAATCCCGAAAAACTGCGGGTAGATAGAATAATCCGGGTAACTGTGTTCCACTTCCGGCGGCAAGCGGTTTTTCGTGTCGTAGCCCGTACCGCCGAAAATAACTTGTTCCGCGTTGGTAACGGTTATCGTGTCTTTGGAATAGGTGTCCGTAAAGACGCGGCTTTTATATACAAGGTCGTACCGCCCCTTTGCGTTCCACCATTCCACCGTATGCCCCTTTGCTTTATGATACGCGGATAGCTTCATCAAGCAGAGGTTGGGGAAATTATGGCTGTCAACGTCGATTAAACCGATTTTCAAATCATAACTCACCCCCTTAATGTGCCGAAAAGACGCTCTTTGCAAGGCTTCCCGTTTTGAAAAGCGTAAAGCACAAGAGGACGGTATAGCCCATGCAAGCCCAGATCGCGCCGGAAATGTCGTCGGTCGCTGCGATTGTTTGTATCAACACCGCATAAATGCCGACACACACCAAGATCAGAAACGCCTGAAAACCAAGCGCAAGCAAAGATTTTAAGTAATTCTGTCCCATGCTGCCCCATTCGTGATTTACCATTGTTGCCATCGGGATAGGGGCAACGCTCGTTACAAGATATATTTCAATCATGCGCCCATACACCACAAGCATAATGCAGATTGACAGGGCTTTCATGGTAAGCCCTACAAAGAGGGATTGAAACCATAACCCCAAAAGACCGCCCACGCTCATAGCGTCGAGTTTTGCTTCAATGTCGGTAATGACGGTGGTAACGTCTATGCTTGTATCGGATATGATAACCCCCGCGCTCTGATTGACGACGCTCTGCGTAACGTCGAAAACTCCCATGACGATGTTCCAAGTGTTTGTTACCAGCAGCACCGCAACAAAGGTCTTAAAAATCCATTTGAAGAAAATCCAAGTGTCGAGATCGTGCAGATTGTTTTTTTCAATTACAAGCTGGATTAGTTCATAACACATGACAAAGGTAATGATAACGCCCGCAATCGGTACAATGACGTTTTCCGAAAGGCTGCGTATCATGTTGAATATGCCCGCGTTCCACCCGGCGGGGGTCGTGCCGACTTGTGTTGCGATTTCTCCAACCTCTGTATTTACGCTGTCAAACAAGCCGGAAAGGTTCGATAAAATCCCGTCTGTCAAAATGCCGCGAAACCAATCTTCAATCATCTGCCATATCAAAAGTTAATCCCTCCTTTCCCGCGCCCTCCCGTTTCCGAGAGGGCGCGGCGGGTGGTATTTGTTTTAGGCATTATCCAAAAAGTTGAGAAAGCAGGGGAACAAGGGTGCCGCCGATCAAAGCGACGCCGCCGCCCGCCATGAGCTGCTTCATGCCCTGGCTCTTTGCTTATGTGTGATAAAGAAGCAATAGAAGTGCAAAAAATTTTGCCGTTCCTATCCGACACTTGGCCATTGTGTCGGATAGGTCGGGCGGTTATTCGGGCAAGTCAATCTTGCCGACAAAGCTGTAATAAATCTCAATGTCCTGCCTGCGGGTGCCGTTCTCATCATAGCTGCACTCATGCACCACAATTTTCTCGATCATTTCCCGCAAGAGAGTGGGGGTCAGTTCTTCAAAGGCAAGGTGCTTGCGGACAATGCCCATAAATTTCTCGGCGTTGACGGTAGCTGCCTGTGACTTGTCCAGTTCGGCTTGCAGGGCGGCGGCTCTCTTTTTCAGCTCCGCTTGCTCGGCTTCGTAGTCAGCCGACAGTTCCATGAAACGCTCATCGCTGATTTTGCCGTTTACATTGTCCTCATACAGCCGCTTGATAATGCGGCTGATTTCAGAAATGCGTTCCTGCGCCTGTTCAAGCTGCTTGATGGCTGCGGCGGTCTTTCGCTTGCCGCCGATCTCGTTCTGCTGGACAAGTAGTTTCACAAACCGGCTCTCATGCTTGGCTGCGTATTCGGTCACTTGCCGGAGATTTGCCAGGACACCAGCGGTCAACAGATCGGTGCGGATAAAGTGCGCCGTACAGTTGCGGGTGCGCTTCTTGTAGCTGCCGCAGATGTAGCAGTCCTGTTTGCGGTCTTTGTTCTGATACCGCTGCTGATACAGCACATGGCCGCAGTCGGCGCAGAACAAAATCCCGGAGAACAGCCCCACTTCATCGTAGCGGTTCGGGCGTTTGCGCTGTTTGCGTAACTCCTGCACCCGTTCCCATGTTTCCTTGTCGATGATCGGCTCATGGTGGTTCTCGAAAATGGCCTGCTTCTCGACGGGGTTCTCTATGCTGTGCTTGACCTTATAAGAAGGCTTTTCCGTTTTGAAGTTCACCAGACATCCGGTGTACTCTCGGTTTTCGAGGATATGAACGACGGTGTTGGTCGCCCATTTGCACTCATAGCCTGGGTGATAACGGCGGGTGCTGCCTGTCCGCTGATATTCCAGCGTCCCCGGCGTGGGGATTTGCTGCTCCGTCAGCATACGGGCAATCTTGGTCGGGCCGTTCCCGGCAAGGCAAAGCTGGTAAATCTGCTGCACCACCGGGGCGGCTTCCTCGTCTATAATAAAATTCTCGTCCTCGTCCATCACATAGCCGTAAACCGGCTTGCTGGTAACAGGCTTGCCGCTCATGCCTTTTGACTTTTTCACTGCCTTGATTTTCTTGCTCGTATCTCTCACCAGCCATTCATTGAACAGATTTCGCAGCGGGGTAAAATCGTTGTCCATGCCCTCGCTGGCACTGTCCACATTATCGTTGACAGCGATAAAACGCACACCCTTTTGAGGGAACAGCATTTCCGTGTAAAACCCTACCTGCAAGTAGTTTCGCCCTAACCGGCTCATGTCCTTGACGATGACCGTACCCACTTTCCCGGCTTCAATGTCCGCAAGCATGGCTTGAAATCCGGGCCGCTGGAAGTTCGCGCCGGAAAAACCGTCGTCGGTGTACCAGCGCAGATTGGTAAAGCCGTTCTGTTTTGCGTAGGTTTCGAGTATCCTTTTTTGGTTCGATATGGAATTACTCTCGCCTTGCAATTCATCCTCGTGGGACAATCTCGGATAAAGGGCGGTAATGAGGTTTTGGGTGGCTTGTCTTAACATAAAATCCTCCGTTTCCGACAGCCAGCCCCACTATTCCGTGGTTTCATTGTACCACGGAACGGCGGGGGCTGTACAGCGGCAAAAGCGTTAAATTTGCTTCTTTACAGCTTTTCAATTTTCCGATTTTTATGGTATGGGTTGTCGTCCCATATTTGCAGTAGAAAAGTTCATAACTCCGTGGTATACTCTGATTTAACAAAAAAATCAGAAGTTAAAGGAGAAAACATGAAGTATACAATAGATGAATTAACCGCGGCCAAAAGGCAAATTGATTCAACTCTGCACAAGCTAAGAGAAACAGTAAAAACATTTGAATCAAAGGATAATTCCGAGCGTTATAAATCACAAATCACATTGGCAAAGAGAAGAATAAAAGCCTTTGAAATTGCAAATTATTTTATAGAGAATGAGATTAAGAATTGCTAAAGCACTTCCGATTTTCGTTCCAGCGGTCATGCTCCCTGGCATGGCCGCTTTTCCATGCCCCGGTTCACGCCGGATAAGTCGGCTCCTGTGTAGCAGCGGCTTCCGCTTCCAGTACCCGCGCCATTTTGTCGGCGGCTGTGGTTGTGGTGTCTTTCTTGAAATAGCCGGACACGACAAGGACGGAATTGCCCATGCGGATTTCCGTCACACAGTCAGGGCGGCGGGTGGTGCGGGTGTCGTGCTGCTTGTTATCTGCCATAGGCAATACTCCTTTCAGTCGGTAATCAGTTTCTTCATGCTCTCCATTTTCCGCTTGGCGGTTTCCTGCCGGAAGTTGTCGCCGGTAAAGCGTACCGGGACGCACATGGAAAGCAGGCGGTCATAAATCCGGGAATGGGCGGTGTCCTCCGGGTTGTGCAGGTCGTCCAGCGTAAGGTTGGTCGTGACGATCAGCGGCTTGCCGCTGCGGTAACGGCTGTCAATCACATTGAACACCTGTTCCAGCCCGTATTCCGTCCCGCGTTCCATGCCGAAGTCGTCAAGGATCAGCAGCGGATAACGACAAAGGCGGGAAATGTACTCGTTGCGCCCCTCAAAGCTGGCGGCAAGGTCATTGAGGATAAGAGCAAAGTTCGTCATGCGGACGGGGATTTCTTTCTCCATGAGGGCGTTTGCGATACAGCCTGCAAGGTAGCTTTTGCCGGTGCCTACGCCGCCCCAGAACAGGCAGCCGATATTGTCTGTCCGCATATCTTCCCAATGCTCCACATACCGGCGGGCAAGCCCGGTCTGCGGGTTCCTGCCGTTGTCGTTCTCGAAAGTCCAGTCCCGCATGGTGGGGTCGGTAAAGCCCCGGCGTTTCAGTTCTTCCACGGTGTCAAGGTGTCTGCGCCGCTTTTCGGCGGCTTCCCGTTCCTCGCGGGCGGTTCTCTGGCAGTCGCACTCTGCCGGGTGGCGGTCGCGCCCGAAGATAGCGGCCTTATCCGGCGCAAAATAGGCTTCTTTCGGCTTGCGGCACTTGCCGCAGTACAGTAAACCGTCCTCGCCGGTGTAGTCCTCCGGCTCCGGGATGGTGGTCGTCATATTCTCCAAAACCGCGTTGATTTCATTCTTCATAAACTCTCGCCCTCCTTGCATGAGTAGTCTGGTATGCCCTTTTTAGGGGCTTCCTTTTTGTCGTTCCCCGCCCATATCCGCAGGGCGGCGGCATAGTTCTGGTAGCTTTTCCCGTTGGCGGCAAGGTAGCGGCTCATTTCCTCGATGAACCGTTCCAGCCTGTCAGGGTACTCTGCCTGCAACTCGTCGTATTCGGTCTGTGACAGAAAAATATTTCCATATCGGCCATAGGGCGCGGACGGCCCCCCACTCACTCCCTTTGTTTGGCTCTCTGTAAGGTTGTTTATAGTAGTTTGGTTAGGGGACGGTTTTCCGACCATCATAAGGTCGGTTTTCTGACCATCAGTAGGACGGTTTTCCGGCTCTATGAGGGGCGGACTTCCGGCCATCAGTTGGTCTGAAAACTGTACCTGTGGCACTGGCGGTACTTTGACATAAAGCCGGTTCGGTGCGGAGAAGCCGCCCCGTTCCCGTTCCAACAGCCCCGCCGTGTCCAGTTCATTAAGCGCCCCCTTGATGGTGGTGCTGCCTTTATCCAGTATTTCTGCTATCTCCGCGATGGGATAGATAATATAAATCCTGCCCTCGTCGTCCAGCCACTTGTTTTTCTGGGAGAGGGTGGAACGGTCTAACAGCAGCGAATACAGCAGCTTGGCGGTCTGTGAAATCTCCATTTTCAGCAGGAAACGGGGATACGGCAGATAGGCGGGCAGCCGCGTGTCTGCCCTGATATAATCAGCGATAGGATCACCTCCCTGTGTTCGGGTTGATTTTGGCGTATTGTCACGCATTAAAACGCCGTTTCCGGGGGAAAAGGATAAATGTATCGCGTACCCTTTGACACCCACGAAAAAAGCCTTGATTTATGCGGGTTTGAAAGGCTCTAAAGCGTGACATCTCTGCCTTTGTTTCCGCTTTCTCTCGGCGGCTTTGATTTTCTTCATGCGCCCGGCGCAGTCGGGGCAGTATTTTCCCCGGTTGGATTTGGGGACAAAGGCCGCCCCGCAGACGGCACACCGTTTCCGGCTTCCCCGGCACAAGAGGGCTGCGGCCAGCTCCCCGTCAAGGGGCAGGACAGCCACACGGAACCAGTGGCACATGAGGGAAAAGGAAATGCTCTGGACGCACACGCAAGGCTCCCCGTCGTCCAATAGCAGGCAGTTCCCCTCATCGTAGTTACAGCACTCATGTACCAGCCGCCGCGCCCGCCGGTGCTGGCGGTAGTCCATGTGGGGCAGGTTATCGCTCATGGCTCTGCTCCTTTCTGCGGTGCGGCTCGTCCCGGCGCAAAATCTGGTCGATGTTCCGCTTGACGGTCTGCAACTCCTTGAACCGCTGTTTCTGTTCGTGATAGGTGTTATACAGGCCGTCTTTCTCGGAGATAAGCTGCTCGATCTCGGCCTGCAACGCTTTCCGGGCGGGCAGCTTGGTAATGCCATGCGCCTTGAAATACCGGGCTGCTGCGTCGGCTATGATAAAATCGCTCTCATGGGCCTGCCGGTATGCGGCGCGGGCTTTCTCGGATTTCTGTGCCCGCAGCCCGTCGCGGGCGGCCTTGGTCTGGGCGTAGGCCAACACCTGCCGCTGCAACTTCTTTTTCCCTTGCAGCTTCGTTTCCAGTGCTTTCAGTTCGCCGCTGGTCTGGCGCATTTTCTGATAGGCGGTGTCAACGGCGGCTTCTAACTGCTCCGGGGAAGTAAAGCCGTATTGCTGGTAGACGGACAGCGTTTTGGCGGCCTGCTTCAGATTGTGTATCTTCGCCCAGCGTTCATAGCCCCGGCCTTTGCCCTCGGCCATTTTCTGCTCAATGTCCACAAGCCGCTGCACTCCGTCCTGTTTCGGGGCGGCTATCTCGGCTCTGGCAACCTGCAAGCGGTCTTTTATGGTGCGTGGGGGATCGGGGGATCTGGCTGGCGCTTCGGCTGCTCTGGCGGCGTTTTGCTCTAAAACGGCAAAGACAGCGGCGCGGTCAAAATCGTCGCCCAGCTTCCGGGCGGTAATTGGCTTTGTCCTGTCCGGCGTGAGGTAGGAAAGCCGCCCCCGGCTCTCCTTGACGGTCACACCCTCCTGCAGCAACAGAGAGGAAAACTCGTCAAAGCTGGCGGCGGTGGCAAGGGCTTTCCGTAGGGTCTGCCGCAGCTTCTCCTTGTTCGTTTCAAACTTGGTCTGCCGGGGCGTGATACTATCGGCAATCATGGGGGCGTTCTGCTTGTCCAGCGCGGCCTGTCCCTTTTTCTGCGCCCAATACTCCCGGTCGGTGACGCGGTTCTTGCTGCCGTTCAAGAGGTCGATTTGATAAAGCCCCTCCCGGTGGCACATCTCCATGACTTCGGATTTGAAGTAGCGCAGGGCAGCGTCGGTACATCGGTGCTTGCAGCCGACTTTCGTATCGGCCGGCCTGTCCATGTAGGGCAGGAACGGCACTTCCTCAATCCGCAGGCTGTTTATGACGATATGCACATGAATGTTGCCGCTGTGGTTATGCCCGTCCGGGTGGGTGCAGACAAGGGCCTGGTGGCCGGGAAAATGCTCTTTACAGAATTGTTCCCCCAACGCCTGCGCCCGGTCTACGGTCAGGCCGTTGTCCGGCCCGTCCCGCGGGTCAAAGCTGATGATGTAGTGGTGGCTTTTCACATCTTCCCGCCGCTGGTTTTTCTGATAGCGGAGATTGGCCCGCATACACGCAACGGCAAAATCCTCCCCGTCGCAGTTCAGCGTGGACAGCCGGTAGTCCTCGCGGGGGATAAGCCTGCCGGTTTCATCAAGGACGGGCTTCATGGTAAACTCGTCATGCTCAAAGAGAAGATATTGCTCGGCGGCTCCGTAGTCGGCGTTTTTAGAGTTGATATGCTTGAGTGTTGCCAACCGCGTCACCTACTTTCTTGAGGACTTCATACTTGAGGACGGCAAGGTCGGATATGGCGGCGCGTACCTCGCCGGAAAGGGTGTTGTAGGGTACGCCGTATTCGTTCAGATACCGGGCAATCTGATTGAGGTTGCCGCCGATCCTGCCGTACTCGGCTGTCAGCTTCCCGACAGCGGAAAGCAACTCGTCATTGACCGACGACACATGGACAACCGGGCGTATGGTCGCCCGCCGTATCGCCTGCCGGAGAAATTCGGACTGGCTGATACCATAGGGCGCAAGCCGCGCTGTGAAGTCGGCATACTCATCTTCGGACAGCCGGGTTTTCACAACGCGGCTGCGGTGGGGCGTGTTGTATTTCTTTCGCATGGTGTGACCTCCTTTCTCGCCCGTAAGGGCGCATGAGCAGGGTTTGGGGAAGGCACTCCCCAACAAGTTTCCCGCGAGGGGCAAAACTGCAGAATTGCGGATTTTGGCACCGTGGTAGAAACTTGCTCTCCGTGACTGCAAACTTTCTCTCACTTCCGTCCGCCACTTTTTTGGAAAACTGCAACCACAAAAGTTTGTTTCTCTTTTTCTGCTACTACTAATCCTGTAAAGGGCATTCCTGCCCGCTTTCGCTAAAATGACACCGGACGCAGTGGTTTCTACCCGGTGTTGGAGAAATCCTTTCTCTTTGCCCTCTACTACGGGTAAATGCTCCAAATGCCAAACACCAGGGCAGAAAAATTCCCTCCTCGCTTACTACTACAACCGGCAGGGGGCAAAATGGCCGGGAGCGGAGCCGGACAACAAAAAAAGCAGTAAATCTTTTTCAAGACTTACTGCTTTCGCTGGCCGCGTCGGTGGCGGCTGGTATTCAGTTTTTATGACTTGTCCGGTGGTTCGTCAAGCCGGAACTTGAATTGACAGTCAATTAACCGCTGCTTTACATAGTCCTCCACCTCGGCGTTGACCTGCCCGTTCACTTTTGAGAAATAGCGGATATATCCGGCGTAGTGGAGCAGGACAGCGTTCACGGCTTCTGGGTCGCCCTCACGGGCTTTGAGGATTGTTTCATAGGGGAGAAGTCTACTCATACCGGCTCACCCCCATTTCTTCGCGTAGCCGCTGCAAGGCAAGCTGGATATGCCGCCCCGCTGTGCTGCGTGACCGGCCAATACACGCGCCGATCACGCGCTGCGGCTGGCGCAGAAAGTAATAGCGCAGGATTTCTTCCCGCGTCTGCTCCGGCAAAACAGAGATCGCGTCGGCAAGGGCGGCGTTGCAGAGCAGGACGGTCTGACCGCAGACGGTAAATGGGTATTCCTCGTCCGGCTCCGACGCGGCAAACTGGACAAACTTCTCGTTCATCAGATAGTCAAGGGAAACTTGCCGTTCCCATTGCCGTTTAAGCTTCAAAATCTTGTCCAAGGCGGCACAGCGGATAACAGTCTTGCAAAAGGCGTTGTACCTGCGCTGGATATATTCTTGATAGGCTATCTGGTCGGTCATGGAAATTCCCCTTTCTGAATAATAGTGCGGGGCGGTGGCACTTCTTGCTGTCGCCCCTTGATTGCCTACCAGCAAAGGCGGGCGGGGCTGTCAACGGCTGCGCATATGCGCCGTTCATCTTGACCGTTGACTGGCTCGGCTGGGTTTGCTATTTACCCGACAAACTTGAATTTATTTTAAGCTATCACGTTTTACCTTCTTAAGCCTTACTATCATTACCATAGGAATTTCTTTGTTGGTTTTAAAACATTCTTCATAAAATCCATCAATGACAAATCCAGCTCTAAAACAAAGGTTAAAAATATCTTGTATGGAACGATGATAATAAATCTGCTCTTTCGGTTGCCCTTCAATCGCTATATCATAGTAACTGTGCGGTGTCATATATTTTTCAGTCAACGTGACAAAACAAGGGTGTTGCGTTGCAAAGACAAAAATTCCGCTTTCCTGCAACAGTTCATAAACAGCCATAAGAAGTGGTTCAATATCCGTAATATCCATAATTGCCATATTAGAAACTGCTTTCGTAAAGGCTCGATTTCTTTTTAATTCTAATATACTTTTTCTATCGGTCGCATCCGCCACACAAAATTCAATTTGTTTTGCATATTGTGATTGCCGTCTTTTAGCCAATTCTATCATTTTTTTGCTGTAATCAAAAGCGACAACCGAAGCGCCTCTTTGTGCAAGATACGAAGAATAATTTCCATTGCCACACGCAATATCCAAAATGTAATCCGCAGGATTAGGAGATAGAAGTTCCGTTACTTTGGGACGCACTACCTCTCTGTGAAATTCATTAGATTCGTCACCCATTGCATTATCCCAAAATTGTGCGTTCTCCTCCCAGATTTTTTTACTTTCCTCTGTTCCCATGTTCTCTCCCACTCCCCAAATTTGCTTTTTTGCTTCCATTAAATCTTCCTTACTATATTCCATTGTTACCCTCCATAACTTCTGATTGTTGCCGTCTTGACGATTATGTATCTTTACATTACCTTCTGAAACATATGGCGCACCTTGTCCAGGCGGCTGTTTGGACGGCGGGGCTGGATGACCGGCTGACCGACAGCGGCCTGATATCCTTTCAGCTCTGTAAGGCATACGCTCCGCCCGTTGGTGTAAAAGGCCAGATCAGTACGGTATGCCTGTATACAGCGGGCGGGAATCTCGCCAGTAAAGACAACTTCATCCTTTTTTACCTGGGCCGTTTCGATGGTGGCACAGTATTTCGGTGCATCATGATAAGCCCTGGAAAGGTATTCCTGGGGCGCATAGAGGATGAAGGAGAGATAAGGTTCCAGCAGCTGCGTCCCCGATTCCTTCAATGCCTGTTCCAATACAATCGGGGCCAATGAGCGGAAGTCCGCCGGCGTGCTGACCGGACTGTAATAAAGCCCGTATTCAAAGCAAATCTTACAGTCCGTTACGTTCCAGCCGAACAAGCCCTGCTCCAGCCCGTAACGGATACCATCCCTGACAGCGTTTTGAAAACTCTGGTTCAAGTATCCCAGCGAAACCCGGCTCTCGTATTGTACACCGGAGCCAAGCGAGAGTGGTGTAACAGACAGTCCTATGGATGCCCAAAACGGGTTGGGCGGCACCTCGATATGGATGGTGTGGCTGGCTGCTTTGAGCGGCCGCTCCATATAAATGACGGAGGGTTCCTTTACCACTGTTTCAAGCTTGTATTTTTCCGACAGCAAAGCGGAAACAACCTCCAACTGCACCCGGCCCAAAAAAGAAAGAATGATCTCATGGGTGATGGAATCCACTTCGCAACGCAAAAGCGGGTCAGTATCCGCAAGTTGCGTAAGAGCGTCCAGCAGCCGTTCTCTTTGCGCTGCCGTTTTCGGCGCAATCGTCGTCCGCAGCATGGGGAGGGGGTCCTCGCGCCACCTTTTACGAGGGAGCCGGGTTTGGTCCCCTAATACATCGTTTAACCTCACGCTGTCGCTGGGAAGGATAACAATTTCACCCTGATAAGCGGTGTCTGTCCGAACAATTTCCCCTTTGGATGGAATACGCATCTCTGTGATTTTCAGCTTTTCTCTCCCGGCCAGGGCCACCGTATCCCGCAGGCGCAGCGTTCCGCTGTATAACCGTAGATAGACACGCCGCTGGCCGCAATCGGTGTACTCAACCTTGAAAACGCTGCCGCATAGGGCGGCGCCCCCCTGTTCCCCAATCGGTTGGAACAGCCCTGTCACCGCATCCATCAACGGTTGAATGCCAAGGCCATTTTTGGCGCTGCCATGATAGACTGGGAACAGGGAGGCGTCTTGAACCCGCTGCTGTTCCTCCCGCGCAAGTTTTTCCCGGCTGATTGGTTCTCCTGCGATATACTTTTCCAATAATTCATCGTTATTTTCGATGACCGCATCCCATGCTTCTATGTCGGTATTTTCCTCCAGGACTATTTCCGGGGACAGCGACACCGTCTGCTTGATGATAATATCGGCGGAGAGCTTATCCCGAACAGACTGAACCACGCTCTGCAAATCAACGCCAGCCTGGTCGATCTTGTTGATAAAGATAACGGTGGGAATGTTCATTTTCCGCAGGGCATGGAACAGAATACGGGTCTGGGCCTGCACGCCATCTTTAGCGGAGATCACCAAGATGGCCCCATCTAAAACAGCCAAAGAGCGGTACACCTCCGCCAAAAAATCCATGTGGCCGGGCGTATCCACAATGTTAACTTTACATCTGTGCCACTGGAAGGAAGTGACTGCCGCTTGAATGGTAATCCCACGCTGCCGCTCCAAAAACATGGTGTCCGTCCTCGTTGTCCCTTTTTCGACGCTCCCCGGTTCTGAAATGGCTCCGCTGGCATATAGCAGGCTCTCCGTCAAGGTCGTCTTTCCAGCGTCTACATGGGCAAGAATGCCAATATTGATTATTTTCATGTGATTGTCCTCCTTTTACAGCCCGAAAGGGCACAAAAATCCCCAGCAGTAAAATACTTTTACCACTGGGGATTATAATTTGCGGACATACACATATACAGCATACACCTATTTGTGACTGCTGTTTTTTTGGATATGTCAAAATTGATAAGGCAAAAGTATTCTTAAATTGGGTACAAAAAATCAAGCCCCCACAAAAGGAACTATCATAATCCTTTGTTCCCACTATTTGATTATAGTTTTATTTAAGAATACCTTGCCGCATATTTTTTACTCCTTTTCTGGAATGAAGCTATTATATCACATCAGTTTTAGGAAAGCAAGTACCTAAAAGAAATTTTTCTTCCCCTTATATGTAACAATCATACCGGCTTCCTAGCGTTCAGAATGTTTTCTGCTGTCTGCTGTGGTGTTTGGTTGGAATTGTCCAACCAAAAGCCGATCCGTGGTGTTGTCTGCATTTTACTAAATACAAATTCAATGTATACAGAAAGATATAAGGAGTGGGAGGGATTCCGCCGTAGTTGGCATTGTAGGAAAATCCAAAAGTTTAGATTTTCCCACAATGCTTATCTTTTGGTCTTTGGTTCGGAATAGTGTAGTGCTGGCGGTCTATCTCTTGTTTTCGGTTGCTTGCTTCCTTACCGTACATGAGCATTTGCGCCCGGATTGTCGTTGCCGTAACCCTCCATGAGGTTAATGGCACCCCAAATGCCAAGACCTGCGCCAAGCGCGATAACCAAAGTCTGCAATACACCAACTGCGCTGTTGAAAAACTCCATATAAACCTCGCTTTCTGCCGCTGTGCGGCTCAAAAAAAGTTGTTGAAAATGAAAATGCCGCCGTTATTCCTCGGCGGCTGCGTCCTCGTCGGACAAATCTATTTCGTATATGTCAAAGGCTTCATCGGGCTTTACGATTGCCGGACGGGTAGACATATACCGTTCCACGTCAAAAGCGTTTCTTTTGTCGAAGTCGGAAAGGTATTTGTAGTTCGGGTGTTTCGTGATGTCGTATTTGTCGCTTAAAAAGGGACGCACACCGCGTAGCTGCAAAATACATTTCCCACCGTCCATAACTGCTATTTCGTCCTGTGTCATCAGCTCCTTTCCTAATTTTTGATAAGTAAGTCCATGAGAAACCTGCGTGCCGCGATTTTCGGAAGTATTGAAACTGTCGATTGTTTCCCGTCCCAAGTTATCCGAAATATCCTTTGCATTTTTCCCACGTCCTCCCAAAAACAAGGTGCTGTCGGCATTATCAAGTATGATTTCTGCCGCGTCCTTGTAAATGGCTTTTAGTTGGCTCTGCGATTGCAGAATGATAGAAGCGGACATTTCCCTGCTGCGAATGGTCGCAATTAACTTATCAAAGCGGGGTATCTGCCCGATGTTGGCAAATTCATCAAGCAAAAACCGGACATGAATAGGCAATTTGCCGTTGTATTCGTTGTCCGCTTTATCACAAAGCAAATTGAAAAGCTGCGATTGCAGAATAGCGATAACAAAATTAAAGGTGTCGTCGGTATCGCTCATTATGAGGAAAAGCGCGGTTTTCCTGTCGCCCAATGTATCAAGTTCCAATTCATCATAGGACATGAGTTCCCGGAGTTCCTCTATATCAAAAGGGGCAAGACGCGCACCGCAAGAAATAAGGATTGATTTTGCCGTTTTGCCCGAAACGAGTTGTCAAGGACTTTTTAATCAAATTCACAAAAAAGCTACAAAAAAAGTGCCAGAAGCACTTTCATGCTCCTGACACTCAGGCGGGTGGGGTTACTTTTCCCCGGCAAGGATTTTTTTGCAAACGGTCTGGTATTCCGGCAACCGTTCAAGGAAGGGCTGCCAGCGCCGCTTTATCTCGGCCAATTCCAGAGGGTCGGCGGTCTGTTCGGTGTGGTCGTTGCCGGTCATCTGCAACACATCCATCGACACTTCGGAAAACAGTATCCGGGCAAGCTGCTCGGCGGTATAGACGATTACATTCTCCGCAATATACCGCTTCTCCGCGCCGATTTTCAGCAGCAGGTAGCCCAGCTTGTCAGACCAGAACCATTCCAGATACGGGCTTTCCCGGATGTAGTCGGCAAACACCGCGTAAACCCTCTCAATCTCTTTCTTTTCCGTTTCTTCGTACAGCATTTCCATGTCCTCCTTGGCTAAAAGTTTTGGTGTGTACCATCATCAGTTTAACACAAGGCGGCTGGCTTTATCAGCCGGTCACATCTGCTGTATCTCGTTTTTGAGCATACGCTTGATTTTGTCGCTCATGGTTTCGGTGCTGGTATCACTGAAATGGACGCGCACCTTGTAGGTGGTCTTGCCGATTTTCTTTACCAGCGCGGGGGCGTCCTCCGGCGCTCTGGCCGGAGTGGTGTTTGCGGTCTGCATGGTACGGGTTTCTTCGCTCATGGCGCTCCTTTCTCCGGGCGGGGCTGCTCCGTCCGGCAAAAAATTACTCATGCTTACGGTTCACAATGTCTTTCGCCGCCTGTTTGGTGGCCCCAGCGTTTTCCTCCCGGAAGTTCTTCCCGGCAAAGAGGATCGGGGCGCACCGTTCCAGGATACGGTCATAGATGCGGGCGTGGGCCAGGTCGGGCGGGTTCTTGAGTTCAGCCAGCTTCAGGTTGGTGGTGATTATCATGGGCCTGCGGCTGCGGTAGCGGCTGTCAATGACGAAAAACATCTGCTCCATCGCATACTCGGTACTGCGCTCCACACCCAAATCGTCAATGATGAGCAGGTCGTACTCGTCAAAGCTGGCGATAAAGTCGGCCCTGTCCTGGTCGAACATCCCTGTCAGGCGGTTCAGGATGGTGGGAAAGTTCGTCATCAGCACCGGCACATCCCGGTCAAGCAGGGCGTTGGCGATACAACCGGCGAAAAAGGACTTGCCGGTTCCCACATCCCCAAACAGAAGCAGGCCGGTGTTGTTTCGGTATGCCTCCTTCCAGTTCTCCACATAGGCGCGGGCCTTGTCCATCAGAGGATTTTGGCCGTTATCGTTGGCAAAGGTGTAGTCGTACAGATAGCGGTCTTGCAGGCCCTGGGCCTTCCGGCGCTTGATACGCTCCATGCGGCGCTGCCGTTCCTCAGCGGCCTTGCGCTGTTCCTCGGCCTCCCGCTGGCACTGGCAGATACAGCGGGGCATGAAGTAGCCAGGTTTCCCAAACCTCGGCACAACGGTCTGTCTCTGGCCGCCGCACTTCTTACAGTGAATGAGGCCGTCTGCCGGGTCTATGTACTCGTCCCCGGCCAGCTCCACGCCGGCGGCTGCCTTGTCAATCAGCGCCCGGATTTCTGCGGTAATCTCAATCATACGGTTTCATCCTCCTTTACGCTGTAATCCCGATTGCGAGAGGACGGGGCTGCTTTCCTGGCGTCCTCACCGGCCCAGCGCCGGATGGTGGCGGCATGGCTCTGATACCGCTTGCCGGTAGAAGCCATGTACTCGGACAGCTTTTCGATGTACTGGCCCCATATCGTGGGAAAGCTGGCCTGTAAGTCTGCCAGTTCCTCGTCTGTCAGGAAAACATTCTGGTAACGGCCATAGGCGCGGGCGCCCTCACTCTCTCTATTCTCTATACTCTTATCTCTAATATCTAATCTCTTATCTCTAATCTCTGGTGGACAAATGTCCCCCCGGCTATATGGTGGACAAATGTCCGCCCCGCCGGATGGGAGCAGCTTTTGACGCTTCAATCGCATACGCTCTTTCTTTTTCCGTTCCCCCTCGGTAGAGGACTGGCCGATCAGCAGTTGGATGTCGGCCATGTAGTAAGCCCCATCGGTCAAAATCTCCACAAGGCCAAATTCAAGGAACACCTTCAAGGCCCGTTCCACCGTCCCCACCTGATGGCGGGTAAAGGTGGCGATGGTCTGGGGCGTGTGGGGCAAATGGTCATTGAGCATGAGGATACCGCCGCTTTTGAGTGACATGAGATACATTTTCAGCAGCAGATTGGAGTACAGCAGGCCATCCTGCATACTCTCCAAAATAACCATCGTTTCGCTGTTGTAAAAGTTTTCTTTCAGCTTGAGATAGTAATATTTTCGATTGTCTGACATGGGTTCCTCCTTGGGTTCGTTTTGGGCTTCTGTACGCATTTAGAGGGCCGTTTTGGGGGCCAGAGGATAAATCTATCAGGCCCCCAGCGACACCCTCGAAAAAGTCCTTAATTTACAAGGGGTTTTCGGCCCCTAAAGCGTGACACTTAGCCCTCTGTTTGCGCTTGCGCTGGGCGGCTTTGATACGCTTCATGCGTCCGGCACATTCCGGGCAGTATTTGGCCCGGTTGGAGCCGGGGGTGAACAGCGCCCCGCAGACGGCGCACCGTTTGGCGTCCAGGCGGTGGAACAGGGCCGTTTCCAGTTCCCTGTCCAGCGGCAGCACCGCCGCCCGGAACCACCGGCACAACAGGGAGTAGGAAATGGACTGGACGCAGACACATTCCTCCCCATCGTCCAGCGCGATACAGTTGCCACCGTCATAGTTGCAGCACTCATGTACCAGCCGCCGCGCTCTGCGGTACTGGCGGTAGTCCATGACGAGGATGGGTTCAGGCTTGCTTTTCTTCATGCTGGCACTTCCCACACCCGCCGCAGTTGCCACAGCCCTGGCAGGCATGGGCCTCCGGCTCCGGGCCGGTAGGCGCGTCTGCCGGTTCCGGCTGCAAGAGGGCAAGGGGCAGGCGGATATTCAGGTGGACAGTGACGGGTAAAATAATCTGCTTCATAGGGCAATCTCCTTCCGTGAGTGAATGTTGACAGTTCTGTGCAAAGGGGTGTCGTGAAACGCGACGCACCTAAGGGGGGCGGCAAAACGCCGTACCCTTTACCGTTCCGGCCCCCGGTCATGGGACTTGTCCTGTCCCTGGCGGGCCAGTTGGTCGGCGGCCTTGCGGAGCCGTTCAACGGCTTTCAGTTCCTCCCGCATGGCTTTCATGTCGATGGTGTCCACCTGCTTCTGGGCGGTCAGCAGGTCGATCTCGCGCTGCCATGCCTTGGGGGTGATTTCCTCACCGCTGTCCTTCAGTTCCTTCAGATACCGGGCCGCCGCATCATAGAGGATCAGTTCCCGGCTGTGGCGCTGCTCGAACAGTTCCCGTTTCTCCGGCTTTACCTTGGCAAGCTGCTTGCGGATGGGCTTGTACTTGTTGTACTGCGCCCACATCTCCCCGCGCTCGGTGAGGGTGGCGATCCGGCGCTCGGCCTTGACGATTTTCCCCCGCAGGTCATAGTAGCTGCTGTTCATCTCAGAGATTTTATCGTGGAGCTGCTGCATGGACTTGATTCCGTTTGCCTGCAAAAGGCTGAACAGGGCGGCGCTCTCCTGCAAAGCCCGGACTTTGCCGGTACGAGTGTCGGGCCGCTTGAGCTGCTGCTGGGCCTCCCACAAGTCCATCATGCTGGCCTGCTGGCTCTCCGGCTTCTCCGCCTCGGCTTTAGACCAGTTGTAGAGGCGGGTAATGCGGGCCTTGATTTCTTTGAGCAGTTTGTTATCGGCGGCGATCTGCCGGTTGACTTCTCCCTTGTCGGTGTGGATACCGCGTTTCTCCATCTGGCTGGCTGCTGGCCCCAGGTGGACAGAGGGGATTTTATCAATGCCCTGTCGCTTGTAGCTGCGGTGGTCTACCAGGGCGGGCTGACCGGCGGCCTCCAATGCCCGGTTGGTATAAGCCGCCCATGCCGCCCGCCAAATCTCCACATTCCCTTTGTCGTTCCAGTCGGTGGTGTCCTCCCGGTGGTTCTTCCAGCCGCCTTTCCCGTCCGGGATACGCTGGCCGTTCTCGTCCAGGTCGTATGCTTTGCGGCACTTCGCGCCCCATGCGCCATTTTCTTTCAGGGGCCGGACGGTCAGCATGATATGAACATGGGGGTTGCCGGTTCCCTTGTCATGGATGGCAAAATCGGCGCACATCCCCTTGTCCACAAAGTTGTCCTTCACATAGGCCCGGACAAGGGCAAGCTGCTGTTCCCTGGACAGTTCGCGGGGCAAAGCTGCCTCGATCTCGCGGGCAAGCTGGCTGTCCCTGGCTTTCTCAATCTGCTCCACACTGTTCCAGAGGGTGGAGCGGTCTGCAAACTCCGGCGGGGCGTGGGCGGGCAGCATGATTTCCGCATGGACAACGCCGCTTTTCCGGGTGTAATCGTGGGTCAGGCCGTCCCATTCATTCGTCAGTTTGGTTCCGCTTCGGTAGGCGGCTGCGGCAACAGCGGAACGGCCCTCGCTGCGCTTGATGATACTGACGGGAAAATGACAAAAATCTATGGGTGGCACCTCCTTTCGGCGGGGATATTTCAGGCTCCGTGGAGCCGAACAGACGCGAAGCGGGTGTTTGGCTGCGCGGGGCGCACAAGGGGTTTGGGGAGTGTAGCGCCCCATCGCGCTCAGAGAGCGCAACAGCCCCCGGCAGGGCGCACGACACCGGCAACGGTGTATAAGTGCGCCCTTGTAAACAAGGGACTTATGGCTTGTCCCCGGATTTCGGCAGTTTCGCGGCCAGTTCCGCCGCCCCTGGAAGATGGGACAGGGCAATCAGGAACGCCTTGACCTCTACGCCGGGAAGGGCGGGGGCCAGAGGGAAAATGCCCTCCAAAATGGCCCCGCGCTCAATCAGGCGGCGGGTGCGGGCCTTGCGTTCCTCATTGCGCTGCTTGTTCTCCAAAATCTTCTGGCGGTTCTCAAGCTGCCGGATTTCCTTCAGGACTTCTTCGCGCTCGTCTTTTTTCTGTTTCGCTTGGGTGGTGCTGTCTTTGTGCATATCGCTTTCTCCTTTGGCGGCTTCATCCAGCCGCGCTTGATATAATATTTCTGTAACTTGATAATAGCGTTGCGAACCGTGACAATGGCTGCTGATGTCGTGAAGCCTTCGGCCTCGGCAATCTCCTTAAACTGCTTGCCCTCCCAAAACCGGGCATGAAGGCAGCTCGCCTGCCGGGGCGTCAGGGTGGCAAGGGCCTCCCGGAGCCGTTCCATCATCAGGGCATGGGCGGCCTCCTGTTCCCGTTCCGTTTCTTTCTCCATCAGAATATCTTCCGGGGAAATGACCTGTTCCGGGAAATGGTTTTCTATGCCGGGGGATGCGTCCAGAGAATAACAGTGATAGTGCTGCTTGGCGTCATTTGCGTTCTCTGCGCGGCTTTCCTCCACAATGGCGTCTGCAACCTCGTCCGGCACTTCCACAAAAGTGTCTTTCTTGCAAATCGGATAGTAGTATTTTTTCAGGTTGATGGTTTTCATAGGCCGCTTGTCCATTTCCGGCGTATGAAGTACCGGCGCAGCCGCCGGAGCGCCGCATGGATGGACTTTCCAGCCTGGGATGGGGTAATGCCCTCCATCGCGGCAATGTCCTTCACTTTCATCCCCAGCATATACCGGGCATGAACGCGGCGGGCCTGCGTTGGGGTCAGAGAGGAAATGGCCTCATAGAGCCGCCGGAGCAGTTCGGCATATTCGGCCTGCGCCTCCTTTTCCATCAGGCAATCCTCCGGCGAAGGCTGCGCCCAGCCGATGGCGGCGTTCTCAATCCCATCATTGCAGTCAAGGGAATAAAACGCCTTGTAGCGGTACATCTTGCGCTCCCTGGCGGCCTCGGCCCGCTTGTCCAGTAGGAACGCCTCGACAATTTCATCCGACACCTCCACAAAGGTGTCCTCAGTGCAGAACGGGTAATATTGCTTTAGGTTGATGGTCTGCATAGGCCCGCCCTCACTCTGCCGGGAAAAGGCAGTCATAGCAGCGGCGCATATTCCGCAGGCCCCGCCGGATAGCAACGCTGACCTTGCTGCTGTCTACGCCCTCCATCCGGGAGATTTCCGGCTGGCTGATACCGGCGATGTAGTAGGCCCGGACGCGGCGGGCCTGTGTGGGGGTGGCATGGGCCAGAGCCTCCGGCAAGGCAGCCAGCAGCCGCAGATGGGCGGCCCGTTCCTCGCGCTCCAAAAGGATTTCCTCCGGCGATCTGCCGTGTTCCAGCGCATAGTTCTCCGTCCAGCTATACGCGTCCAGGGAGTAGTAGGCGCGGTGGTAGACCTTCCGGCGCTCATAGTTGTTCATCTCGCGCTGGGCCTGTCGCATGACTTCCCAAACTTCATCGCTGACCTCCACAAACTCGTCATGCCGGTAGTGGGGATAAATCCACCGCAGATTGATTGTTTTCATAGGCTTACCTCCTGAAAATGGGAGAGGCGGGCAGCTTGTCCGCTGTCCGCCTCCCGCTGGGATAAGGGAAACAATCCCTTTCACTTGGTAGCCCGAAAAGGGGTCATTCGTATGGGTGGTTTCTCAAATTTTTTTGAAAAATTTTTCTGACCGCTTCAATGGAGCCTTGCACCGAACTCTTGGAGCAGCCGCACAGGGCAGCAATCTCCGAAAAACTCAGCCCGTCCAGGGCATAGAGCAGGAACCGGCGGCGCTGGGCCTCGGTGCAGGTTTCCAGGACGGCCATCAGCTCATCCAGCGTTTCCATGCGGCAAAGGTATTCCTCCGGCGTTTCGCCGTAGATACCCACGTCCTCGGTGGCAACTATGTATTCGTCAAACTCCCGGCCATCCCAATGCCGCCGCTGCTCATGGGACAGGTTCTCGGCTTTGTGGTCGGCCCGGTCAAGAAATTCATAGACTTCCAGCGTGACCTCCACGGCCACAGCTTGTCCGTTATAATTGATGGTGACTTCCATCAGCCTTTCCTCCGTTCAGATTTTTGCGGGAAAATCTGAACGGGGCGGCGGGGAACGGCACCGGGGACAGGGTTCGGGCCATGTTGGCCCGATGTTCCGGCCCCATAGGTATGAAAAACGCCCGGACAGCATGAAGCTATTCGAGCGCAAAAAACACGGTATTCAGTTACATTGTGACAATTTTCGCACTGGCTGCCAGACGGGGCCTGTTCGGTGGCCGGGCTTTTTTTGACGATAGTACAAATATCGTCTGAATTTGTCGGCGGTCAGTGTGCTTCATGGCGGCTCCCTCCTAAAGCCGCCGTGTCAGCGTATAGGCGTCACTCCTTTGTCGAGGGCATAAGGAACGGCGGCCTTGATGTTACTCAAAACCGCCGCAGTACCCTGAAAATCCATTATAGGCGCACGAAGCTACCTGCCCTGCAACGGTTTTTTTCTTTCCCCGTTTAGCGGGGCAGGATAGCTTTATATTGAAATTCGGAGATTCACTCGATAGTTTCTATCGAATCCACAATATTCATTTTGGAGATATTTCGCAGTGGAATCGCCGTTGCCAACAAACAGGCCAAAATAGAAATAATCGCAGCTTCAGCGATCGCCAAAACGGGGACAGAAACGAGCTGTAAAGTGTCTGTCTGTGCAGCATTAACAAAGACGCAACAGATATAGCCCAGCACTGCACCAATCAATGATGCAAAAATCCCGTAATAAGCGCCCTCCCACAGAAATGTTTTATATAGGCTTGCTGCACTCATTCCAATGGCCCGCTGCATACCAATCTCATTGACACGGGTATGGATATTGCTGTAAACCGTGTTTATGATATTCAATATACCAATAATTCCGATAAAGATAATCAGCGCCCAGCAAAGCATTTTGATTTGTTCAAAGCTTTCTGCCATTTCGTTGCTGCTTTCAAGATAAGAAAGCCAATGAGTTCCCGGATATTCACGACACCAGTTATCCAACCAGTTTTCAAAGGAATCTGTATCAGCACTATCCTGTAATGTCGGATAGATTTCTGAATAGCTGTCATTTTCAAGCAGCGAGCAATATATTTCTTCATTCACAATAATCTGGACACCGTTGGCAAATCCTTCATTGTTGATTGAAATTGGATTATCAATCAACGCTATTACCCGAAGTGTTCTGCCTCCCAACTGAACCGTATCACCAACAGCAAGCTCTGTGTACTCCATAGGCGTATCCCCGTAGGAAAATGGGATAGGATTTTTGACGAGGCAGCCTGTTCCATCGTTTAATGCCTGCTTATCCTGATCCGAAAGGTTGGGTGCGTAGATCTCTAATAGCCCATCGTCAATATTTGCAAGCTGAAAGGTTTCGTAGCTTTGCACAGACAAATCTGTTTCAAAGGGAAGTTCGTCACCAGCGCCTTGCATAAATACGGAAAGTCTGGTGGTGGAAAGGCTTTCTACTGCGTCGTTTGCTTTCAATGTATCTACAGCTTCCGCCGGAATACCCAATGTTTCATTTGTAACAGCGTAATCGCTGAAATACATATCCTGAACTGAACTACTGGCATCCAGCAGATTGGTAAAGCTTTGTAAAGCGACAAAGACGGTAATGCTCATAACAAGAGAAAGAATCGTAACCAGTGTTCTGCCACGCCCACGTTTCAAATTCAGCCTTGCGTAGTAAGATTCAAAATGATAGATTTTGCGATTTCGTTTTCCACGACGTTTGATCTTCACAGCGTGGCCAGACATAGCAACTGTCGGAGATACACGGGATGCGTATCGTGCAGCAGGAAACGCAGCCAGCAAAGCAAATAAAAGTGTGACTGCAACACTGGCAAGGAGCATGGCTAACTTCACTGAACTGGCTGCGCTGATGGCCGCAGTTAATTCGGAAGCACTATTTACCATGAATATATCGGGATTGAGAACACTCGTAGCAGCAATCAGCACTCCCTTCGTTGACAATGTACCGAGTACCAGCCCGATAGGGATACCAATCCCGCAAAGGATCAAGAGCTGCAAGGAAACAAGACGATATATCTGCCCTCGCTCTCCACCGATTGCGCGAAGCGTTCCATATTCTTTAATGCGTTTTGTAATGGAAATTTTGAGAATGTTGTAAATAACCAATCCGGCTGCAAACAAGACCAATACGCCTACCAAAATACACGCCACTGTCATAAAAGGAAAGCCTGAACCAGCATCGCTGCTGGTTGCCTCGTCATACGAAATACCGATGGCGTCAAGTAAAACCCAGTTGTATTGGATATACCGTTCCTCTACATTCAACTCCGTCGCAAGATTATAAACAATGCTCTGAAAGTTTTGCTTGTCATGGGTCTTAAAGTCAGTGGAATAAAGCAAATATTCTTCCGGCAGTAAATTTTCTGCGGTTCCGTTTCCCACAATTCCCGAAACTGTGCCGGTTGTATATCCGATATAGCTGCTTTCAAGAATACCCGTCAATATAAAATTGCCGGAATATTCAAATTCTGGCAGAGAACCATCCATAACAGACACACGCATATCCAGAGAAACAGTATCCCCGATCGCAACATCTAATCCGAGATATTGGATACTATCTTCTGGTAATGCAATTTCGTTTGCGGCCTCTGGTAAACGTCCCTCTTTTATAGTTCCGATTGACGGATACATAGATAGAGCGTTATCGTGATATTCCCGAAGGTATAGAGATAAACTGCTGCTGCCTAACGGCGTACTGCCGACAAAGATTATATCTCCTACATCGTACAGACGGTCATCTTCGTGCAGCTTTTGCGCCTGTTCTTGATTTAGCTGATGGAAGGTTGCATAGCGGTTTCCATTCAGACTCGCCGCCTGCTCCATCCGCATAGATTGTAATATCCCAATGGACTGACCGACTACCGTTGTCATGATCGTAGACATGATAACCGCAATCAAAATCAAGATTGCTGTGATTTTCTGCGCTTTTAGTTCTTTCCATGTAAGTGCTAAATAGGATTTCATTTTGCCGTCACCTCCGAAAGAACCCCGTCCACAATGACAAATTGCCGGTCTGCCATTCTTGCAATACGGCTGTCATGGGTAATGATAACAAGCGTTTTCCCCATCTTCTTCCATATGTTTTGCAGCATTTCCATAACCTCGCTGCCACTTTTACTATCCAGATTCCCAGTTGGTTCATCCGCAAAGATAATATCGGGTTTTGCAATCAGAGCGCGGGCAATCGCTACACGTTGCTGCTGACCGCCGGAAAGCTCATGGGGTAAATGGGTAAGGCGCTCCCGAATCCCCAGCAATTCCGTAAGCTGCTTTAGATAGGCTTCATCCGGCTGCTTTTTATCTAACAATAGAGGCATAATGATATTTTCTTTTGCGGTCAAGACGGGAAGCAGGTTAAACTGCTGGAAGATGAAACCGATACGCTGGCGACGAAAAGCAGATAGAGCTTTGTCGTTGAAACTGTATATGTCTTTTCCATCGTATGTCAAGCTGCCAGAAGTTGGCTTATCCAGCCCTGACAATAAATGAAGCAGGGTACTTTTTCCGCTGCCAGAAGGCCCCATGATGGAGATAAAGTCGCTGGATGCAATTTCAAGATTGGCTTTATCCAACGCGACAACACGGCTTTCGCCGCTGCCGTAGATTTTTGATAGTTCTTTTGCCTCAATATTCATAAAAAAACACTCTCCTTATTTGTGGTATAAGGAGAGTGTAAAATAAAAATCTCAAAAATTGCTCAAGGTTTCCGATTTGTTTGAAAGGAAGCAGTAGCTATTGCGCCATGATCCTTTCTATTCGTCAGCGTAAGTGCTCCGCCGTGTTTTAGGCATAATGTCTGGCTGCTATAAAGCCCCATCCCAAAGTGTGCGGAATCTCCATTCAGTTTTCCAAACGGTTTTGGGCCGTTTTGTACCAACTCTGCGGGATAACCGGGGCCATCATCTGTGACCGACAAAAGCAAGAGGTTTTCCCGCTGTTGCAGGCATATTATAATTTCACTTTTTGCAAAACGAGCTGCATTTCCAATCAAATTTTCCGCGACAATCAGAAATAACGCATGATCTATTTGTACAGTTCCATTATCAGGTGCAGAAATGGATAGCTGGAATGTTCCAGCAAGAAGTTTTGTAGTATCTTCTAATTCCGAGCGCAATAGGGAATAGGAACACTCGCTTACCCGCAGTGGCATTTGTTCCAATCTTTGTATGCTGCTCATAGCTTCCACATACTGCTCTATACGTTGGGTATAGCTTTCCAGTCTGTCAATCGTCTGCTTATCTGCTGTACCCTGACGCAGTAATTTCACAGTTCCTTTCAAAACTGTGATCGGATTTCTTAAATCGTGGGAAAACGCGGCATTTAATCTTTTGCGTTCTTCCATCTGCCGCCATAGTTCCTGATTTGATTTCAAAAGTTCTTCGCGCATAGTATCAAAGGCAACACAGAGTTGCCCCAATTCATCACCAGAACGAACCGGCATAATAAAATCAAGGTCGTGGTTCTGAATCCTTGTAATACCATTTTGCAATACGGCAATCGGTTGCTTCAATTTAATGTGGTAATATAGAACTCCTGATAGGGCTAGCCCACCCATAGGAAGCGCAATGCAAGATACAACTTGTATGATACCTAATACTGACAATATAGTTTGCTGGGATGCTGTCGGTTCTTCCAGTTTAACTATTGTACCATCTGGAGAAATCTGTATTCCACCAGTGGGAAAGGTGCTGCTAATCACATTACACACCACAAAAACGAGCACCAATAGCAGGAGAGCCAGTAAAACACAGGAAACAGACAAAACAAGAAAAGACTTTTTTAACCCCATATTTTTTAGGCGTTCCACCGATAACCACACCCCCAAACTGTTTCAATGTAATTGTGCAGCGTATGTGCTGCAAACTTAGCCCGTATTTTCCGAATATGTTCCATGATCGTGTCGCTATTCCCGTCCCCATCCAATCCCCACACAAGTTCATAAATTCGTTCTCGGTCAAAGACTTGGCCTGCATTGAGGGAAAGAAGCTCCACAATTTCAAACTCCCGCTTGGACAACGGAATGCTCTGGCTATTGATTGTAGCTGTCCGGGCAGAGTAATCTAATGCCAATTCACCAAAGAAGCGAACCGCAGAATTACTTTGGCGGCGCTGCTCCCGTCGCAGGTGTGCGGCAATACGTGCCCCTAATT
The DNA here is from genome assembly GCF_014333425.1 of Zhenpiania hominis. GTDB lineage: Bacteria > Bacillota > Clostridia > Peptostreptococcales > Anaerovoracaceae > Hominibacterium > Hominibacterium hominis. The sequence continues at coordinate 165,714 of NZ_JACRYT010000002.1, forward strand.
CGTCCAGATCAAAGGGTTTTACAATATAGTCATCTGCTCCAGCTTGAAAGCCTATGATTTTGTCGCTGGATTCAATGCGGGCGGTCAAAAACAAAATGGGGCAAGTGATGTAGTCCCGTACCTTCTGGCATACGGTCAGCCCGTCCATATCCGGCATATTGATGTCCAGCAAAATCAAATCAGGGTTGCTTGCGATTTTTTGGAGTGCTTCTTGGCCGCTATATGCTGTCAGAATATCATATTGTTTTTGAAAGTAACTTTGTATCATATCGACGATACCGTGTTCATCATCGACAATCAAAATCTTTGTTTTCACGATCTTTTCCTCCATTTCACATCCGATATTGTATCTTTCAAATCTCAAGAAAATCTCAAAGCCTGACATTTTCATTATATCATAGCTGAATAAAATTTGCAGGCACGCTAGTACTCTTAAATCATCGTTATCTCTTGAAAAATAACTTCCTCTGCCTGTGCTTTCAGCGTGTTCATCAGCCCCACCCACCGCATAGGGTCACGGGATTTCAGTTCCTCGGTGACGCCTGCCGCCTCCATCATGCGGGGCAGCATGGCGTCCATGCGCTCCCGCGCCGCCCTGTCAATCTCCGACAGGTGCGGGTACAGCTTTTCACTCAAAATCAAGCTGCTGTAAAGGCCGGGTCGGTATTCCTTCAGGTAGCGTTGCCGCATACGGCCATACTTGCCGATGGGGGCCTCCGGCTGCTCGGAAAGTTTCAGGTCGGGGATGTAGTAATCTCCGCAGCGGGTGTAAGTCAATTCGCTCATGTTCATTCTCCTTTGCGCTGTGATGGTTAAACTGCGGCACTGGCCGATACGGTGGCCTTGCGCGGCTCCTGCCTAGGTAACTGGCTGACAGGGATAAAAATGCCTTTTTTCATGTCCTCTGCCCGGATTGCGGCCTTTGCTGCCTCCATTTTTGCCTTGCGCTTGGCGTTATAGCGTTCTTCCCATTCCTTCTGCTTGCCGTTTGCCTTGCGGTGTAAGTAGTTCTGGTGAAGCCTGTCTTTGCGTTCCTCCTTCTTCCGCAGTTCTTCCTGTTCCTCCGGGGTCAGGGGAACTGGCTGCAAGGCGGGCGGGATATACCGGCCCACAAAATTGAAATAGATTTCAACCTCCTGCGTGGTGTCCTGGCTGCCTTTGCGGGCGCGTTCATGGACAAGGATTTTCTCTACAAACTCGTTGAGCATGGTATTTGTCAGCGTATCGAAATTTTCGTACTTGTCAATCAGGGCAATAAACTTCTCCGCAGATTTCCGGCTCTGCTCATAGCCGGTAACGGCCTTTTCCAGTTCCGTGATTTCCGCATTGAGAGCGTCCTGCTCTTTGGCATACTGTGCGTCCAGGGCCTCATACCGGGCGTCCGGCAACTTACCCAGGGCGTTGTCCTCATAGATTTTGCAAATCAGCCGTTCCAGTTCCCCGGCCCGCTTTTGGGCGGCGGCCAGCCGTTTCCGTTTTTTGGATATGTCGGCGGTCTGCTGGGCGGCCTGCGTTTCCTGGACAGTGCGGATAAACTCGGCCCGGTCATTCTTGGAATACTCTGCGATGGCCCGGAGCATATCGGCAATCAGGGTCAGAACGGCTTCGGCCTTGATACGGTGCTGTGTCGGGCAAAGAGAGCCGATAGGATACTTCCCATACTGGCCGCAAGTGTACTGCGGGACGCGCTTGCCGTTGTATGTGCGGTGAACATACATCTTGCCGCCGCAATCGGCGCAGTACATCAGGCCGGTCAGGGGATGGGCCTCCCCAAAGCCGTCCGGGTAGCGTCTGGCGTTTCCCCGGATACGCTGCACATTGTCAAAGGTTTCCTGGTCAATAATGGCCTCATGGGTGTCCTCAAAAATCGTCCACTCGCTTTCATCCACATAGTGGCTTTTCTTGTCCTTGAAGTGCTTGCGGGTTTTGAAATTGACCGTATGGCCTAAATACTCCCGTTTTTTCAGGATTTCAACAACGGTAGAGGCACTCCAACGATAAATATCCGCAAAGGTTTTATTCTTGTTTACTCCTTCGCCATAGCGGGCAAGGTGAACGGCAGGCATTTCGATTTTTTCTTCTGACAACTTGGTTGCGATCTGATAGGGGCCGTAGCCCTCCATCGCAAGCGCGAAAATATGGCGTACCACAGCGGCGGCTTCTTCGTCAACAATCCAGTGTTCCCGCTTTTCATCCCACAAATAGCCGTAAATGACAGTGCCGGTCAGGTGCTTACCACTCATACCTTTGGATTTGAACACGGAGCGGATTTTCCGGCTGGTGTCGCGGGCGTAAAACTCGTTCATAATGTTGCGGAAAGGGGTAAAATCATCATCGCCTTTCAGACTGTCTACACCGTCATTGATGGCGATCAGCCGGACGCCGCGCTGCCGCAAAATCTCCATGACCTGGCCGACTTTCAGATAGTCGCGCCCCAGGCGGCTCATGTCTTTGATAACAATGGCCTCCACCCGTCCGGCCTCGACTTCCTCCATCATCGCCAGAAAGCCGGGGCGGTCAAAACGGGTTCCCGATACGCCGTCATCGGTGAAGTGGGTGGGGTTCGGCAGCCCATTCCGGCGGGCAAAGTCCTCTAACATCTTTTTCTGGTTTGATATGGAATTGCTCTCGCCTTGTAACTCATCATCGCGGCTCAAACGCTCATACAGAGGGGTGATTTTCTCGTTTCTCATGGCTGTACCTCCTGAAATGAAAATGCTCTAAGTGACTGCTTCACTAACCATGACAAAAACCATGATTAAGAAGTCACTTAGAGCATACATCCCCCGCCGCCAATTTGTATTTTTTATATTGCTTCACCGCGAAATGGTCGGGGCTGCGTTCTTCTAAATCGGCAAAGAGCAGATCAACGGGGCTTTGGTATTCCTCGTCGTCCTCGCGTGCTTCGCTTGCATTGATAAGTTCAAGCAGCGTTGTAAAGTTCATTTCCTCGGCGGGGGCTTCATACCAAATGTAGCCGATCAACGCGCAATATAATAATCTCTCGGCTTTCACCCAAAAATCTTCCGCGCTTTTTTCTCCCTCGCCTTTGGTATTGACAATAAGGGTATTGACAACCTTTAACACGTCCTTTTCGCTGCGGATATAGACAAAGGGGTTATAGTGCATACTTTTCCGAAAGTTTATCGTGTTCAGTACCTTAATGCGGTAGCCTGCCCGTTGCAGCAGCTTTCCGCACTCGATTAGGACGGTGCCTTTTGGGTCGGTCAAGACGTAGGAAGAATGAAGCTGCATTAAATTAGGCTTTACGAAAAACCTTGTCTTGCCGCTGCCGCTGCCGCCGATCACCACGACGTTTTTATTTCTCGCATATTTCGGCTGCTTCGGGCGGCTGTTCATGGTAAGGCGTTCGGTCTGCGTCAAAATGATGTTGTTCTGAAAATCCGGGTCAATGTAGGGCTTTATATCTTCGGCGTTGCCCCATCGGGCAGAGCCGTACTCCGCGCCCTTGCGGTATTTCTTTGCGTTTTTCCCTTTGACATAGACAATCAAGCGGATAACCACCGCGCCTACAATGCCAACAAGCAAATCCAGCGGGTACACGCTCGGCAAGGCGTTTTCAAATGCTGCGGAAAATCCTTTTGTGATATTCAGTATCTTTGCGGATATATCCGCGCCGGGGGCAAGTCGCACCGCCTGTCCGACTTTATCAAAGAGATAGACAAAGAACACATAGGGGATATTCGGAAGTATCAGCTTTTTGTAGTTTATTTGCTTCATATCTCGCGCCCCCTGTCTATTTTCTTTACCTTGTCGCGGGCGGCGTTAAGCTGCTTCGCCTTGTCCTTTGCAGCGGCAAGGGCTTTGCGGATAGAGGGCTTTTTATCCCGGTTCAGCTTCTTTGCGGAAAACTCTTGAAATGCTGCGGTCATAACGTCCGCGTCCCGGCCTTTGAAAAACACAAGGTAACGGGTCTGCTCGCCCTTAACCTTTTTCAGCGAAAAATCTATGTTGTATTTCTTCGCCGTACTCTCAAAGGCTTTAATATTGCTGTCGGTGATCTCGATGTTGGAAACGCCCGCGTTCTGCTTCATAAGCTGGCGCATGGTCTGTTTCCCATGCGCGGGCTTGCTTTTCTGCTCCAAAAACTTTCGGATTGCTTTCTGCAACGCCTGTTCGGTAAGCCGCGCCGCGCCTTTTCCCACTTTGACGTATAGGGCAATCGTTTTTTGGGTTACTTCCTCCTGCAAGGTATCAACTCCTTTCCCGGTAAAGTGTGGCTATGCTCATTCGCCGCCGTAAAAATCGTGATTGACAAGGGCGGTATAGTAGCTGTCAATGGTACTCGGCGCGTTGAACAGCACCGCTTTTAGATACTGCTTGATATTGCGCACTTTGGTTGTGTTTTCCCTCATGCAGTCCAAAACAAATTCAATATGGCTGCTGTTCAGCTTCAAAAACTTGGATTTGACAAGTTCGGCGGGGTAGTCGTCCCCGGCAATACGGATTGTCTTTCGGGCTGTGCAGACGGTTTCCAGCATAAGGTCAACAATCTCATTTAGGCGGTCTGCGTCGATTTTACAGTTTTGAATGAGATGGTCGTATTCGATATTGTCCTTGATAATCTCCCTGTAAATCTCTACTGCGCTATTGCTTTTCGCTTCCGTTCTTTTCCTTTCCGGCGGCGTAGCCGCTTCGTCCTGTGCAAAGGGCAAGGGGTTTGGGGAATGGAAAGGAATGGAATGGGTACTTGATAAATCAGTAATTGATTGTTCTTTACTTGATATATCTTTATTTAATTGCGTTGGATTTTCCAACGTAGGTTTTTCCAACGTTGGATTATCCAATGTTGGATTTTCCAATGTTGGATTTTCCAATGTAGGGTAATCCGATATAGACGGCTGTTCGCCGCTGGTAGCTGCTTCCGGCTCTCGCGGCTGCGGCTGCTCGTATATGACATAATCCGCGCCCCGCAAGCGTCCTTTCTCGTCGCGCTCCCGGCTGCGCACGATATATCCGGCTTTTTCGAGTTCTTTTACCGCTTCGCGGATTGCGTCGATCTTCTCGCGGTTGATGTGAGATAAGCCCGCAAGGGTATAATCCCAATCTTCGGGCAAAGACAGCATTTGCGAAAGCAAGCCTTTTGCCTTTAAGGTGAGTTCCTTATTGCGCAAGTGGTGGTTGCTCATAACGGTATATCCCGTATTGCGTTCCACTCTGAAAACTGCCATGTTTCATCACTTCCTCTCTTGGTCTGCGTGGAATATTAGAAAGCCGTTTTCGGCGGTTTTGGTATTGCAGTATGCCTTTGCCGTTTTTGTGTCTGAAAAGCCTTGTATTGCAAGGGCTTTTTCGCGCCTAACGTTCCACGTTACCGCCTGTTTTCGGGCATAAAAAAACCGCAACTCTTTTCAAGCTGCGGCGACATATCCTACTCACTTAAAAACGCCATATCAAGGCTTGTCCAACCTTGCTACGGCGTTTTAGGTGTAATTATAGGGGTTGTTTAATTGTCTTTAATGTGCTGAAAGCCGCATGGTTACGGCATTTTCCTTGTTGTGCATATATTGACGGGGCAGTGGGACCCGTTGGACCGGAGCAGCAGGGTTCCGGCCGAGAAGCACAGCCGCATCCACAGCCGCAGCTTCCTGAAGATCCATCGCAGCCGCAGCCGCAATTCTCACTTCCACCCGTATCATTGCTGCGCGAATCTCGAATTAATACTCTATCACCTAACTGATAAAAATCAGTTTTATAAGTCATTCTCATTCTCCCCTTTTTCGTTTAATTTGTTTTCAAAATAAACCCGATTATACGCTACTGCATCCGAATTTGGCTTGAAAACGCCAGCACGTTCATTACATTCACTGGCCAGACGATACATACCCATTCTGTCATAACAGACAGCGAGCTGTATATTCGGAAGGTAGCCGTAACATTCTGTCTGAACAAACCCTCCTGTTCTGACGTTCATTTCTCTGGTCCGTGCCGTTTCATACCAGAAAGCTGCCTGAGCATACTTTCCTTTATTAAAGAAATGTTCCCCTATCTGACAGCAAATTTCAGCGCGGGGAACATCAAGCAGCAGACTCTTCATCAAAGCTTCTGCCTCCTGATCTTCCCTGCCCTGCTTCCGGTAGCAGGCGGCCAGAGTTTTGCACGCCTCCAGCTTATTTTCAATCCAGCCTCCAGCTTCTTTCATAAATGCTTCCAATGCAGCCGCGGCTTCTTCATACCGCTCGTTAAAATATAATTCCTGTCCGTAATAAAATTTTTGCCTGGGAGAAAGGATCTGCCCGGACCTTTTTTTCTTTTCCAGAATCCGCAAATTCCTTTGCGGGTCTCCACGCTTTGTCTTCTTATGTGTCACACAGGCTTCTCCGTAGAGAATTGTCCCTGACGGTGTAACAGCTTCATGAATTTCCCCTTCCCACCGGAATTTTCCGGAATTTTTTATCAGTCTTTCTCTATAATAGATAAAGATCGGGCGGCCCTCTTCATCAAAGGCCGTATGATAGGGAAGCATCACAATATCTTCTTTTCCGGACAGCTTCTCTTTCATTTCCCGAAATCGCTGCCGATCCTTTTCCAGAATTACATCGTCCGCATCCAGCCACATACAGTATTCCATTTCCGCTTTTTCGAAAGACGCGTTTCTGGCTGCGGCAAAATCATCATTCCACGGCAACTCATAAAGCTTCTGTGTAAAGGCTCGGGCGATGTCTCTGGTTCGATCTTCGGATCCGGTATCGACAATTACAATTTCATCTACCAGATCGCTCACTGAATTGAGACACCGCTCCAAAACAGCTTCCTCATTTTTTACGATCATGCACAGGCTGATTGTAACCATACTATCCCTCCGCTTTCTTCCTTATTGTATGCACAACAGAGGCAAAAGGCTCCTATAGGTGAACGAAGGATTGGTCAGGGAACAAAATATTAATACTTTATGATGATTGTCAAAGACGCTTGTTTCATACAGCGAAAAAATGTTACAATAATGACGCTTATATTAAGACAGATAGGAGAAGAAGTGTGAAAAGTGTGAAAAAAAGAAGGAGACTGCTTTTTTGCCTGCTCTTAGGAATTCTATTCTGCCTTTCAGCAGTGAATTACTGTCTGGCCGAAAGCACAGAAGCCAATGGGGGAAATGGGCTTCTTATCACGTTTAAAACCGGCGTGACAAAACATCAGGCAAAAAAAGTAATGAAAAAAGTTAATGTAATCGCAAAAGATAAGATGTTCCAAAGGAAAGGGAATACCCTTCTGTTACGGTTGGATTCATCTGAAATGAGAAGGCAGGCTATCTCTAAGCTAAAAAAAGAATCGGCAGTTGCCTCTGTTCAGCCTAATTACCGGTACACCCTGGGAGAAACTTCCTCTTCCGGAGATTCTTTTATTGACAGGCAGTGGAACCTGGATTACATGGATGTTCCGGAGGCCTGGGATCTGATCGATAAGGTAAAGCCTCAAGCCCTGCGCGACGAAAAGGATAAAGTCATTGTCGCGACTCTGGACACAGGTGTTGATTACCAACATCCGGATCTCCAAAAGAATGTTGCCATTGAAAATTGTGTGACGGTGGCGGACAGAGAATCCCCCTATCCGGTTTACGGCAAAGCGCTGCCATCATCCCATGGAACAGGAACCGCGGGGATCATTGCCGCTACTTCCAACAATGGTATCGGAATTGCCGGAATAGCAGCCGGCAATCATAACGATCTTATTTCACTTATGGCGATTAACGTTTTCCACAGCGAGGGATATATTTCCCAGGCCAGTGCCTCTACCGTAGATATCATCAAAGGCATTGAGTATGCTTGCGCGAAGGGCGCAAAAGTCATTAATATGTGTCTGGGTCATTCGGAAGGAGATTCTGATCTGTTTGGCTTGCCCCATGATGACGCAGCGCTGGAAGCGGCGATTAACGATGCCGTCTACAAGAAAGATGTGGTAATCGTATGTTCCGCCGGAAACAACGGAGATGCCCGGATCTGGTATCCTTCCGATTTCGACGCGACCATCAGTGTCATTAATACCAAAAAGTATAAGAATGCCTGGAGCCGAAAATGTAAAACCGGACGTTCAAATTTTGGTTCCTCAAAGGATATTTCCGCGCCTGGCAGGGGCGTATATACAACCGGGTTGAATGGGTCCTACAAAAAAGGCTGCGGCACCTCTATGGCCGCTCCATCTGTAGCAGCAGTTGCCGCGCTCGTCCGCTATGTGAATCCTCAGCTTTCCGCCGCGGAGGTAAAGGAGATCCTCTATTCTACAGCTACGGATCTCTATAAGCCAGGCTACGATATTTATACGGGTCATGGAAACGTAAATGCCTGCCGGGCTGTTGCGGCAGCGGCAGGTGTGTCTGACGGGCTGAAAGTTCCACAGCTTGCGCGGCCAAAATCGGTAAAAGCATATTCGGCAGGTCCTCATGCGATAAAGCTTTCCTGGAAAAAAGTGCCTCGAGCGAATGGCTATTTTATTTATCGTTCTGATAAAAAAGATGGCTCTTATCATAGGATTAAGCGAATTCGCAGAGGAAAAATTCTGTCGTTCCGAGACACTGGCCGCAAATTCGATAAGAAATTTTATTATAAAATTGTCGCTTACGGTACCACCCGTGACGGAAAAAAAGCTCTGAGCCCAGAGAGCCGAAAAGTAACTTCCCGTCCTCGCGCGGAAGTCCCTTCACTCAAAACCGCAAACCGGGATTATCGAGCAATCCATCTTTCGTGGAAAAAATCCACTGGCACAGACGGTTATGAAATCTACCGTTCTGATACCAAAAATGGAGATTATCAGTTAATTCAGACGATCTCCCAAAGACGCCCCCGCAGTTGGACAGATCGGGAACTGACTGTAGGCAAAACTTATTATTACAAGATGCGCTCTTACTGCTTCCGTAACGGTAAGCACTACTACAGCGAGCTGTCCCCGAAAGCCTCTGCTAAAGTGCGGCCGGCACAGCCGGCGTTTTCGGTGAAAAAGGTTGGGCGAAAAATTATCCTCAAGCGAAAAGAATCCGATCCCTCCCAAATCAGCGGCTGCCAGATTTATCGAAGGACAGAGGAGCGGAAATGGCGTCTGATTAAAACGATGCCTGTCGAGAAGCGTAGATTCACGGATCGAAATCTAACCCCCGGAAAAAAATATTTCTACAAAATCCGTACTTATAAAACGGTCCAAGGGAAACGGGTTTACAGCAAAACCTCTAAAGTAAAATCCAGGCGGCTATAATATTCTGCCATATCCGATACATGCTGGCGCGCAAACAGACAATTGTTTGCGCGCCAGATTTTTATTTGTTTCCATACTGTATTTTATGCTGTAGTATGTTATTATCTCTTTGAAACGAAATGTCATTTTAATTATAAGGAAATCAATCATGAATATTGGAAGAAAAACACCTATCAAAGCAGTTGGATATTTTGATCGCTGCACAGATGGAAACGTACAACTTCATAAACGTATGTACCGGATTCAATGTCATGAAAATGGTTTGTCTGTTAATGGGTATTTCGTTCAAGTATTCACATTGCCTTACACTTTAATCAAAAGTATCGATCATCTTACCAGAAATGAAGTGGGAGCATGGCAGCAATGGGAACGCCAGTATTATCTGCGAATCACCTATTTAAAGCAATCTACTGGCAGACATGAAGTTTTAGTTTTCAAATGCACACGGCCCTTTCAGGCGATTTATGATTATTGGGTGCGCGCTGTAGTTCCGTGGAAGCAATAGACAATAACAACTGAATATATTTACCAAGGCAGCCGCTTGAACGTGCTTCCACCTGCCCTGAGTCTTGTACGGTGAGGTGGTAACATGAGTACATATGAAGAACTAATGATTATGTTGACAATGCTTCTCATAGTCGTTACCGCTCTGAGTATTACCAATAAAAAATAGCCGTTCAGCTCTGGTAAAGTGACGGCTATAGGCTATTAGCTTGCCGGGGCAGGTGGGTCAGGCACCTTCCGGCTGTCTTGTTAAGTATATTATAGCAAATAGGCTCCAAATGTCAAATCGTTAAAACCACCTCACTAGCAATGAGAACGATTTTATAAATCAGGACTGCAATGGTACAATCTGAAGTTACAATCGGAACGGACTTCCGGGGAAAACCGATCCAATATAGCCGGACCGTCCGCAGAATTATTTAGTTTTACGTCAAATTTACATCAATACCCTAAAAAAGAAGGAACGTTGAAATGTTCAACGTTCCAATTGGTCGAGGCAGCAGGATTCGAACCTGTGGCCTTTGCGTCCCGAACGCAACGCTCTACCAAGCTGAGCTATGCCTCGATCTGACTTTTCCTATTATACACTTGTTTTCCCTGTTCTGCAACAATGAATTTAAAAAATTTGCGGAGAAACGTATCGTTATTTTACTTTCTAACAGCTTAACCAAAAATCATTTCCTACATTTTCTCCCAAGATAAAAGAGACTTGCGTCATTCCACAAGCCCCCTTTTCACTGTTTATTCCTTCTAAGCTGTCACGCGAACATTGGCCGCCCGCATTTTTCCGCGAGCCTCATCATCTTCAACCTCAAAGGTCACTCTCTGTCCTTCTTTCAATGATTTGAATCCTTCCGCAATGATTGCCGAAAAATGCACGAATAAATCTTCTCCGCTCTCATCATTTGTGATAAAACCATAGCCTTTGTCATCATTAAACCATTTTACTGTACCTGTGCACATTTCGCGGTACCTCCCTTTTTGTTTACTAATTGCATAACTATAACTGTACGAATAAAAAGTGGAAACAGTGGAGTTACGCGTTTCATGCCTGTCAGTCGGGCCCAGGACACACCGCAAATGGTACTCTTTTGAAACTCCAAAGCGATTGCCGCCAGCTCTCGTTCCTGTATTATAAAAAAAACAGCTTTTAAAAGTATCCTTGGCTGGAACTTTTAAAAACTGTATTGCTTATAATCGTTCTCCACTTAATACAAGTTTAGTATATCACGGAATTGTCAGATTTGTCAAACACAACTTTTTTCAAAAGCCCCGACTCCCATCTTTGACAGGAGCCGGGGTTTTTCACGGTATTTTATGTCCTGATGATTAAATGAAAAAGTGAATTATCCGATGCTTTCTTATTTCCAGTTCACGGAATACCAACCGGAAGAGTTCTTACTTCCTCTGTAAATCTTAATGTGATAGGTGCCTTTTGTCCATTTTCCGATGGAAGTCATTTTCACGCCTTTATTCAGATAAGAGAAAGAGCCGACAGAACCGATTCTTTTATTTCCGCGATACACAGCAATTTTGATTCTGTTATTTGTCGCACCTTTCACCGTAATCCGAACTTTTTTCTTCTTCGTCAACCTGAATTTATACCAGTCCGTCCTGTTTTCGCTTGCTACAATTGTACCTTTCTTTGTCCGATTCCTCTTCAGAAGGGTTGCTCTGGTCTTCTTTTTACCGCTCTTATCGAGCACGGTGCTATTCGTTACCTTCAGTGCGTAAATTCCATCTGAATTATAAGAAGCAGCAACTCTGATATAATAGGTCTTGCCTTTTTTTACACCAAAAGTAGGATTATATCCCGTGTAAACCGCAGTAGAGATCGCTTTTTTCTTGCTGTTACACAATGTAATCTTATCGTATGCCTCAGAACCCTGCACTTTCAGATATCCGTTTCTTACCGCTTTAAATTTAAAATGATTTGTCTGGGCATCCTTATAACCTACTGCAATCTGTTTTTTATTGTAGATGGTTCGATCCGTTCCCCTTACATATCTAGCGACCATATTACCTACTACAGATACCGATTCACCACTGTATGCAGAAGAGTATACTCCAAGATAATAATATCCAGCAGCAGGCACCTTAATTGTCCAAGAAGTTGTAGTTCCTTTCGATACACCTAGAGAACCAACTTGGCTGCTCAATTGTGCATCACGATACAGTCCATAGTTGATATAGTCTGTACTCTGTGATGAATTCGCTACTGACATAATAAAACTTCCTTTCGCAGGTAAATAAATGCGCTGCGCAATTCCCGCTTTACTACTGCTGATCATATCCGCATTTGTGTAGCCGAAGGTCACGTCTTTTGTTTTCTCATTTCCAGTTGTCACAGTAGTAAATGATAATGTTCCAACTGCTTTCGTTTCTGCTGCGCCTTTTACGGTCGCAGCTTTTGCCTGTTTTTCTAGATCCTGGCTGAGATCCGCGCCGCTCGACGCTTCATCTGTCTTCACCGCGGTCGCTTCAGCCTTCATTTCCCCTGCGCCCGTTTCGCTGCTGTCCGCAAACGCAACGCTCGCTGAAGTGAATACCAGCGTAAGAATCAGCATTGCCGACAGCAATTTGCCCATTACTTTTTTCATGTTCGTTCTCCTTTAAAACTTTCTTGAAGGTACATAAAATATCTGCCTCCATTATACTAAATAATCATTCAATTATCACTAATTTTTCGCAGATTATTCAAAATTTAACACATTTTTTACATTGTAACCTTCGCACCGCAAGGAAATATTTCCCAATCCGCCTCATATTCCCTCTGCGCACAAAAAAGCGGCATGGTTCTTTCTGCCGCTTTTTATATTTTCTAATAGCCCAATTTTTATAGGCGCTGCTTATCTCAAAGCCCTTTCCTATTTTTTCAGAAGAGTGTTCTCAATAATCTCCGCCGCATCTTCAATGCATCCGTCGCAGGTACGCAGCACATTGCCGCCTTTCACGCCTTTCAGCTCCGCGCAGATAATCGACTTATTTTTGTCCTCAAACTGCCTGGTCATATCTTTCATCATCTTGTAACATTCTTTTTTCGTGGCAGGCTTGTCCAGATTTCCATCGCTCAGCTTCATTCCCGTAAGTACCGCCATGGCGCTGACCGCTCCGCAGGTGCCCATAGTTCCCATGCCGAATCCGAAGGCTTCCGACATTTTGAAAGCTTCTTTTTCATCTACTCCAAACAAATCGCAGTAAGCGCATACAACCGCCTGGGCGCAATTATAACCATGCTTATGATTTTCCAATGCTTTCTTTACTCTTTCTGACATTTAAGACTTCCTCCTTGTATTCATCACTTCTACCTGTAGTCTATCACAATTTCCATAAAAAAGACAGGCGGATTCCTTCCATCCCACGGCTTGCGCGGAAAAGCAGCGGCCAGGGACTACAGATAGCCCGCGCTGTCATCTCAGATTGTATCCCGCACCCTTTAAAAGCCTTTTATGGATACAAAACTTTCCCGTTTGCGGGATCGGATTCGGGCAAAACCGCGGATTTTATTCTTTTTCCTGAAAGCGCAAGTCTTCAAACCCATAACTTTTGTATCCATTCGGCGGATTTCAGGCACCCAGGATACAACGTCCCGCTTACATGCCGATGATCTCCTCATCCGCAGTATAGAGCTGGTACAATCTGCTGTACAATCCTCCTTTTGCCATCAGTTCCTCATGGCTGCCCTGCTCCTGGATTCCTTCCTCTGTAAGTACCAGAATGGTTTTCGCGTCCCGAATCGTAGTCAGACGATGGGCGATGGTCAGGGTGGTCCTTCCTTTTGCCAGTTTTTCAAGGGATTCCTGGATAATCCGTTCACTCTCGTTGTCCAGGGCGGAAGTCGCCTCATCCAGGATCAGGATCGGCGGATTTTTCAGGAATACCCTGGCAATGCTGATTCGCTGTTTCTGCCCGCCGGACAGTTTTACGCCCCGCTCTCCTACAAAGGTATCATAGCCATCCGCCAGCTGCGTGATAAACTCGTGGGCTCCCGCCAGCTTTGCCGCTTCCTGAATTTCTTCCCGAGAAGCTCCCGGCTTCCCGTACTCGATATTATCATAGACGGTTCCGGAAAACAGATACACATCCTGCTGCACCATGCCGATCTGGGAGCGAAGAGAATGGGCCGTCACATCCCGGATATCCGTTCCGTCGATCAGAATCCGCCCATCCGTCACGTCAAAGAAACGCGGAATCAGGTTACACAAAGTCGTTTTCCCGGCTCCCGATGGACCTACCAGCGCTACATTCTCACCGGCCTCGATTTTCAGGTCAATGCTGGTCAGCACATCCTCATCGCTGTCATTATAGCGGAAGCTGGCGTGATCAAAGATAATCTCGCCTTTGATAGAATCCAATTCTTTGGCGTCCGGCGCGTCCTGAATCTCCACCTCTTCATCCATCACTTCGATGAACCGTTCAATCCCGGTCATTCCCCTCTGGAACTGCTCGGTAAACTCCACAATGCGGCGGACCGAATTAAGCAGCATCACTACATACAAAAGATACGCCATCAAATCAGCAGCTGTGATGCTCCCCTCCATCATAAACAGGGAACCGGCAACCACAACCGCGATGTACATGATACCGTCAAAGAGCCTGGTTGTACTCTGAAAGCCTGCCATATAGCGGTACATTTCCTTTTTGATATTGAGAAATCCCTGGTTGCCCTCTTCAAATTTTCGTTCTTCAATCTCCTCGTTGGCAAAGGACTTGACGACGCGCACGCCCAACAGACTGTCCTCCACCTGCGCGTTAATCTCTCCCAGCTGATTCCTGGACTTTTTAAAGGCGGTCCGCATCTTTGTATTGAATTTCATGGCAAAGAAAATCATGAAGGGGATAATGGCGAAAATGAGAACCGTCAGCCACACATTCACGGAGCAGAGAATACAGAAGGACACGACAATTTTCAGAGCCGCGATGAAGTATTCCTCCGGACAGTGGTGCGCGAACTCGGTCACGTCAAACAGATCGCTTGTAATCCGCGCCATCAGCTGTCCCACCTTTGTATTATTGTAATAGGAATAGGACAGATCCTGCAGGTGCTCGAAGAGGTCCTTGCGCATGTCGGTTTCGATTTTCGCGCCCATTACATGTCCGATATTGGCCATATAATAATTGGCAATCAGATCGATAACGCGCAATACCAGATAGAGGGCTCCCACCGACAAGATCAGCCGCACCGTCAACTGGCTGACGTCGGTCGCTGCGATATCCGTAAGATACCGCACGATCATGGGCAGCACCAGATCGCAGATGCTGGTCAGCGCCGCACAGAACAGATCCATCGCCAGAATGCCTTTATATTTTTTGAAATACGGAAGAAACCGCTTAATCAAATAAGAGGTCTTCCTGGTGTTAATCGCGTTTTCTTTCATTTTCCGGATCACCTGTACTTTTCTGCCAGAATCCTTCCCACATAAACGCCGCTTGCCGAGGCCTGGGACAGAGAGTGGGTCACGCCGGATCCATCTCCCAGCGCGTACATTCCCTTTACCTTTGTTTCCAGGTTCTTATCCACCTCTACCTTAGAGTTGTAGAACTTTACTTCCACACCATAGAGCAACGTGTCCTCGTTAGCGGTTCCCGGCGCAATCTTATCCAGAGCGTAAATCATCTCAATAATATTATCCAGCTGCCGCTTTGGAATGACCAGGCTCAAATCGCCGGCCGTCGCCTGAAGGGTCGGCCTTGTGAAACATTTTTTCATGCGCCGTTCGCTGCTTCGTCGTCCTTTCACCAGATCGCCAAACCGCTGCAGCAGTACGCCGCCGCCCAGCATATTGGAAAGGCGAGCGATGGATTCCCCATATTCATTGCTGTCTTTAAAGGGCTCTGTAAAAGTATTGGAAACCAGCAGCGCGAAGTTGGTATTTTCCGTCCGCAGCGCGGGGTCCGCGTAACTATGCCCGTTAACCGTCACAATGCCATTGGTGTTCTCCGCTACTACTTCCCCATAGGGATTCATGCAGAATGTCCGCACCTGGTCATTGTATTTATCCGTCTTATAGACGATCTTGCTCTCATAGACGTCGTCGGTAATATGCTTAAAAATCTCAGCGGGCAGTTCCACCCGTACTCCGATGTCCACGCGGTTTTTTTCCTGTTTGATCCCCATTCTGTCGCAGACGCTGGAAATCCACTTTGATCCGGAACGTCCTGTCGCCAAGACCAGATCCCGGCAGGAAAAAGCTTCTCCCTTATCCGTCTTCACGAGAAACGTTCCGTCCTGCTCCTGTTCAATTTCCGTAATCGTTGTATAGAACATCGTATCAATCCTGTCGCTGCAGTAGTCAAAGATTCGACCCAGTATTTTTACATTTCGATCCGTTCCCAGATGGCGCACCTTGGCTTCCAGAAGATGCAGATTGTTTCGCAGCGCGATCGTCTTTAATTCGGAGCTGGCGGTGGAGTAAAGTTTGGCGTCCGCTCCGCCCATGCCGCAGAGCACCTCATCCACATATTCCATCAGCGCCATGGCCGCGTCTCTGCCTACATAGTTATGCAGATCCCCTCCGAACTGAGTTGTAATATTGTATTTTCCATCTGAAAGGGTTCCCGCTCCGCCGTATCCGTTCATAATATGGCACGGACTGCACTTTACACAGGTCTTCGCGCCCTTCTTAATCGGACACTGGCGCTTTTCCAGAGGCGCGCCTTTATCGATCATCAGAACCTTTGCCCGGTTCTCCAGTTTTGTCAGCTCATAGGACAAGAACACGCCGCTGGCGCCTGCCCCCACTATGATAATATCATAATGCTTCATTTCTATCCTCCCAAACAATCTTCTTTCTATTTCCCAATTCTTATATTTTATGTCCTTTTATTTCGTTTGTAAAGAAATTTTGTATACTATCTTGGGGTCCGCGCAAGAAAAAGACGCAGCTTTCATACCATGAGCTGCGTCCCAAATTGTCTTATTTTTTCTTCTTGATGTTCGGATCCGTCGGATCGTAATTCTGTCCGGAAGGAATTTTCTTTACGCTCGGCTTATCAAAAGGCCCTACGGATTTTCCATCATAAATCACAACTTTCGTGTTCTTATTTCTCGCAATATCATAGATGATCTTCGCGTTGCTCGTCTGCAGACGGATACATCCGTGGGAAGCCGGTCCTCCCAGGTTATTGTAAGCGGAAGTAACCAGTGTCCGGTTGTTCCTTGTTCTGTAAGTAACCGAATGGAACAGATAGCTTCCGGTAATTCTGGAGCAGTACTGGCCGTAAACATATCCGCCCATAGTAGGTCCTCCCAGCAGTCCCCATCTGTAGGTTCGGTCTTTTGTCAGGTAGTAGGTTCCCTTAACGGTTGGCGTTCCGGCCTTTCCAACGGAACACGCCATCGCTTTTACTGGAATCCATTTCTTTCCATCTTTCGCGTAAAGGGTCACGCAGTTTCTTTTGCGGTTCACTTTAATCAGCGAAACTTTTTTCTTCCACTTATTTCCGAATTTCGCGATCAGATCCTGGCACAGGCGCCCCTTCTTATCAAAGTAATATTTATATTTCCCGATGGATTTCCATCCGGTCACAGCCGCGCCGCTCTTAAAATAATACCGCTTTCCGTTAACGCGTTTCCAGCCTTTTTTCTTATATACCTTCCCTTTTTTGGTAAAGTAATAGATTTTGCCATTGTTCATTTTTCTGACTTTGTTCTTATACCGGGTCTGCTTTACGCCTTTCGCGTAATAATAGCTTCCGCGGACACCGGAATAACGCTTTCCTGCCTTATAATACTTTTTATTATAAGTACCGGTAAACAGAACTCCCTTTGAATAGCGTTTTCCTTTATAGGTGCCGGTATAAAGCGAACCGTTTCGGTAATATTTTTTGTTATAAGTACCCGTATAAAGCGCTCCAGCCCCGTCGGAACCAAAGCGATACAGCGTTCCGTTATAAAACGCGCGGATGTTTACTTTCTTTACTCCGGTAGCAGAATCCAAATAGTAGAGAGTTCCGTCAATCGTCTGAAACCCCCTCAGCAAGGCGCCATCCCGATAATACGTTCCATCTGCCTGCCATCCATCATTTACCTGCTCGGACAAAATCGAAACACTGGTCTGCTCAGACGCCGCGCTTCCCTTTTCATTGTCGGTCTGCGCATGGACATCCGATCCAGCAAGCACCAGAAAACACAGAGCCAGAAACAGCCCTGCCGCAATAGCTCCCGCAATCCTTTTGCGGGATTCCGCAATCTGCATCTTCCATTCTCCTTTTCACACATACAGCTGCCGGCGCGCAAGCCCGGCAATGCCCTTCCGGGAAACATTCCCTTTACTCTTCTTCATCCTCTTCGAGCATGAGCTGGTCAAATACAGCGACCGCTCTTTCAAACTCCGCGTCGTCTTCAATATCGATCAGTTCAAACTCATCCTCGCTGACTTCTTTATATCCGTAGATATACACGTCGTCCGAGTCATCCTGAGGGATCAGCGCGATATATTCTTTCCCATCCGCCTCAAAGACGCCCATCATTTCACATTCCAGTTCTGTGCCATCATCATATTCCAATGTGATGATATCTGCCTCTGCCATAGCTTGTTTCCTCCAAAATTCTTAAAATCATTGCTAATATCACTACTATACCATTCCGCCGGTATTTTAGCAATGAAAATATTCTCTAATTTTTTCTGCCAGTTTTTCCGTAATTCCCTTTACCTCCCGCAGTTCTTCCACGGAAGCCTGCTTGATCCGTTCGACGCTTCCGAAATGATCCAGCAGCGCGCCGCGTTTGGCTGGTCCGATTCCTTCAATTTCATCCAGCACGGAGGTGAGCATTCGTTTTCCCCGCAGCCCCCGGTGATAATCAATGGCAAAACGGTGTACTTCCTCCTGAACCGTCCCCATGTACTTGTAAAGCAACGGATGTTCCCGCAGGCGAAGCTCCCGCATCTGTCCGTTTTCAATATATACCAGCGAACGGGTTCTGTGGTGATCGTCTTTCGCCATACCCGCCACCGCCAGATCCAGATCCATTGCCCGGATCATCTCAATCGCCGCGTTAACGTGCCCCTTTCCTCCATCCATCAGAATCAGATCCGGAAGCACGGAAAAGCCTTCGTCTCCTTCCAGGGCGCGCCGGAACCGCCGAAACAGGACTTCCTGCATACAAGCATAGTCATCCTGTCCTTCCACCGTCCGTATTTTAAATCTCCGATAGGATTTTTTGTCCGGCCGCAGTCCCTCAAAGACGACCATCGCCCCCACCGTGTCTACTCCGTTGGTGTTGGAAATATCGTACGCTTCCACCCGATAGTCCCTGCCGTTGTAGGGCTGGTCCTCATAACCCATGTGATTCAGAATGGTATAAATTTCTTTTCCAAGGCTCTGGGCCCGTTCCTTCCGGACTTCCGCCCGCTGATCGATGGTCTTGACCATTTCCACCACATCTTTTTTCGCCAGCTCCAGAAGCGCTCTTTTTTCTCCCTTCTTCGGAGCCAGAAGGCGCACCTGGTGTCCCGCCAGCTCCGAAAGATAGGCCTCCAGAAGTTTTTTTTCCTCCGGCTGTTTTTCCAGCAGAATCTCCTTGGGAAGATGGATGCTCTGGCTGTAATGCTGTTTTAGAAAGGCCGCCACAATCTCATCGGAGGTATCTTCCTCCATAGACTGAAGATCGTAGGTCTCTCTCCCGCTGAGTTTTCCGTCCCGCACAAAGAACAGAACGACGTGGCGCTGCTTTGCCCCGCGGGCTACCAGAATCAGATCCACATCCTTTGTATCCTGCAGCACCACTCGCTGCTTTTCCGAAAGCGCCTTCGCGGCCATAATATAGTCTCTGTATTCGGCTGCCCGCTCAAAATCCAGATTTTCTGACGCTTTGCGCATCTCCTCTTCCAGGTGTGACAGAATGCCTTTCGTTCTGCCCCGAAGGAACTCCACCGCGTGATCGATTTTCTCCCGGTATTCCGCAGGCGAAACCGTCCCCTGACAGATGCCGTCGCACTGCTTGATATGATAGTTCAGGCACGGACGGAAACCCTTGGGAAACACTCTGGCGGAACATTTCTTCAGAGCGTATACCTGGTTCAGCAGATCCACGATCTGATTGACCGCTCCCGCGTCGCTGTACGGGCCGAAATATTTACTGCCGTCTTTTTTTACCTGCCGGGTTTTCAGAAGCCGCGGATAGGTCTCCTCCATGGTGACTTTGATATAGGGGTAGGTCTTGTCATCCCGGAGCAGAACATTGTACTTGGGACTGTATTTTTTGATGAGATTGCATTCCAGAATCAGGGCTTCCATTTCGCTGCCCGTCGTAATATATTCAAACTCCTCAATCTGGGAAACCATGGACCGCACTTTAGGGTCCATATGGCGAGAGGATTGAAAATACTGGCGTACCCGATTTTTCAGAGAAACGGCCTTGCCCACGTAAATTACCTGCCCCAGTTTATCCTTATGAAGATAAACTCCCGGAGAATCCGGGAGTTTTTTTAGGTTTTCCTGAATGTCAAACATCGTTATCTCTGCACTCTTCCTTTGCTCTTACGTTTCTTCCGTTTTGCCGCGTTGCGGGCGCGTCTGTCTGAGGAAGGCTGCTGTGATTCCTGATTCGGACGTACCGGCGGCCGTGTTCCACTTCGCTGCTGCCTCTGGTAACTCTGTCCGGCCTGGTACTGACTCCCTCGCGCCGCCGCGGCTTTACGCCTTCTCCGGCGTTTTCGCGCCCGTCTGCGCAAAAGCCAGATGATCAGAAGCATCAGCAGAATCAGCGCCGCGGCAATATAGATCAGCACTGCCAGCCAGTCAGGGATTCCTATGTAGGAAAGAGGACCGCCTTTTTCGATCGTCTCCGCGGCCACTACATCGGTCTGGCTCACAAGTTCGTTCCCATTGTAAACCTTGATCACACCGACCTTATCCCCTTTTTTTACAGGGGCCTGCAGCTCCATCTCCTCAAATTCAGTTGTAACGCCGTCAATCTCCGCGCCGCTGGTCACCGTCACCGCTGCCGCGGACTCTGCTATTCCCGCCACATGCCGGTGTTCTCCCCGCTTTACGCGGACCTTACCCACATGTTCATTTTTTCTGACAATATTGTGGGTATCATAGAAATTTTCCAGCACATAATCCCACATCTTAGCCGTGTCGTAAAACCGGCTGTCCGCGCCGGAGTTGAGTACTACGGAAATCAGCTCCGTTCCGTTGCGTTCTACCGCGCCTACCAGACAGGCTCCGGCCGTGCTGGTCTGACCGGTTTTCACGCCGATTGTTCCTTCGTATTTCGGTACGAATTCAATTTCCTTTGTATTCACAACCGTCTTACCGTTTTTTGTGGAAGTTGTTTCTTCTTCTACGGTAATCGGCTCCGTATCCCAAAGCAGCTTGTTGGTATTCTTCAGCTCCCGCTTTTTTGACTTGTTCGTTGCCGGCATGGTGTAGCTTTCCGTGCTAATCAGTTTGCGGAAGGTTTTGTTCTTCATGGCTTCTTTGGTAATCAGCGCCAGATCATAAGCGGTGGTCAGATGTTCTTCCTGTCCCTGCCAGTTCAGACCGCTGGGGTTAAGGAAGTTTGTACTCTTCGCTCCGCAATCCTCCGCCCATTCGTTCATCAGCTTGCAGAAGTTCGTTTCATTCCCTCCGATTTCCTCCGCAAAAGCGACCGCCGCGTCATTGGCCGAAGGCAGCATCAACGCGTAAAGCAAATCCTCTACAACAAATTCTTCGCCTTTCTTAATATCAATAATGCTCCCCATCTGCACCGCGTCATGCTTAGCGGTAAGCGTGTCATCCAGTTCCAGATGCTCCAGGACTACCATACAGGTAACGATCTTTGTCGTGCTGGCGGGCTGCCTTTTGGTATAAATATCTTTTTCGTAAAGAATCTTCCCCGAATCGGCGTCGATTACAATCGCGGACTCCGCTTCCAGCTGCGGGCTGTCCGCAGAAGCAGCAAATGCCGGCGTCCACTGGACGCAGGCAATCGCAAGTATCATAATAAAAACAAACAGCCTTTTTCTGAATTTCATAGCTACTCCTGTTTTTCAAAGAAGAAATCCGCCAGCGCGTATCCGCTGTCAAAATACGGTCCTTCGGCGCCGGATTTTTCATTAAACTGGCGGGACTTGTCCTCCGGCTTTTCCTTTCTGCTGTCGTAAATCACATAAGGCACCGGATCCGCCGAATGGGTCCGGATAGCGAGAGGCGTTCTGTGATCCGGAACGATCAGCGCGCGAAAATCCTCGCCCGCGCCGCGCAGATATTCCACGATCGGTTTCAAGACCTTCTGGTCGATGGAATGCATACACTCCAGTTTTCCCTCCATATCTCCCTGATGGGAACATTCATCCGGTCCTTCCAGATGCATATAGACGAAATCTTTTCCATCCTTGTATTCCCGGATGGCAGCCTGGGCTTTACCGTCAAAGTTGGTATGCAGGGTACCGGTAGCGCCCTCCACATCCACGGAGTTCAGCCCCGCGCAGATAGCGATTCCCTTAATCAGATCCACCGCGGAAATCGCGGTTCCCTTAATTCCGTATTTATCATAGAAAGAGGACAGGCTCGGCTTCCTTCCCTGACCCCAGATCCAAAGTGTATTGGCCGGATTCAGACCTCTGGCGATCCGATCCTGATTCACCGGATGGTCTTTTAGGATCTCATAACTTTTTTTCATCATATCCGTGAGGAATTCACTGCCTTCGCCCTTAGGCAGATGATCGCCCACTCTCTGGGTCAGAACATCGTGAGGCGGCGTCAGTTCATAATCGGTAGATCCATTATGCACAATCATGCAGTGGCGGTAGCTGACGCCGGTATAGAAATGAATCCGCTCATCGGCGAAAGCTTCATTGACCGCCTGAATCAGCTGATCCGCTTCCTCCGTCGTAATATCACCGGAACTGTGATCCGTAATAATCAGATCTTCATAGTCCCCCTCTCCCGTAAGGGTAATCAGGTTGACGCGGAACGCCACATCCGTGTCCGACATATTAATACCGATGCTGGCCGCTTCCAGAGGTGATCTTCCGGTCAGATACACGGAAGGATCGTATCCCATTACAGACAGATTGGCCGCGTCCGATCCCGGAGCGACTCCCGGCGGAATGGTCTTTACCGTTCCCACCTGTCCTTTGGCTGCCAGTTCGTTGATCATCGGAATATCCGCGGCTTCCAGAGGCGTCTTTCCGCCCAGCGCTTCAACCGGTTCATCTCCGGCTCCATCGGGAACCAGAATTAAATATTTCATACAAATCCTCCTGTAATCGGAAAAGCTTCCCTTCCGTAAAAGGGAAGCTTTTCGTTCTTTATTTATTTTCCGCTTCGAATTTTTTCATAAAGTCGATGAGGGCGTCTACGCCTTCCATCGGCATCGCGTTATAGATGCTGGCCCGCATGCCGCCGATGGAACGGTGTCCGTTGAGGTTATGCAGCCCTGCCGCTTTTCCCTCCGCGACAAACTTTTTATCCAGATCGCCGTTTCCGGTAACAAATACCACGTTCATCAGGGAACGATCCTGCTCTCTTACCGGGCAGGTGTAAAGCTGGCTGGAATCAATATAGTCATACAGTTTTTTCGCTTTCTTTACGTCCAGATCATGCATCGCTGCGATTCCGCCGATATTCTTAATGTGCTTGAATACTTCTCCCGCCACATAGATGCCAAAACAGTTGGGCGTATTATAGGCAGAGTCGTTTTCCGCGTGAACTTTGTAGTCCAGATAGGTCGGAACGGTTTCTTTCGCGAATCCGATCAGGTCTTCTCTCATAATTACAATGGTTACGCCGGACGGAGCGACATTTTTCTGCGCTCCCGCGTAAATCAGCCCGAATTTGGAAACGTCTATTTCCTCGGACAGAATGCAGGAGGACATGTCCGCCACCAGCGGAATATCTCCCGTATCCGGAATATACGGATAATGGGTTCCGTATATGGTGTTGTTAAATGTAATATGTACATAATCCGCGTCCGGCCGGAAATCCTCTTTCTTCACTTCCGGAATATAGGAGAATGTGGATTCTTCCGAAGACGCCACGATTTTAATGTCTCCGAATTTTTTCGCTTCCTTGGCAGCTTTCTTTGCCCAGGAACCGGTGATGATGTAATCGGCCTTTCCTGATTTTCTCAGAAGATTCAGGGGAACCATGGCAAACTGCAGCGTGCCGCCGCCCTGCAGGAACATTACCTTGTAGTTGTCCGGAATGTTCATAATCTCTCTCAGATCCTTTTCCGCCTCTTCCAGAATTGTTTTGAATTCTTTGGAGCGATGGCTCATCTCCATTACGGATTCTCCGCAGCCTTTATAGTTAGGCAGGTTCTCCGCTACGCTTTCGATTACCGAAAGGGGCAGCATGGATGGACCCGCAGAAAAATTGTAAGCTCTGTTATAACTCAATTTTTTCACCTCCGCTAAGACTTGATTTTAATTTCACAAATGATTTCCTATTATATCACTTTACTGGCCTGCGGTAAAGTGCTATAATTTAGGATAATTCAAAATATTAGAGAGGTGAAACCATGTATAAAATCGCAACCCTTAATAAAATATCACCGGTTGGCCTTTCCAGGCTTACGGATGGATATACAGTCATCGATAATACCGATGAGGCGAACGGCATTCTCGTTCGCAGCCAGGCCATGCACGATATGGAATTTTCGAGTGATCTGCTGGCAATCGGCCGCGCCGGCGCGGGTGTTAACAATATTCCCCTTGACCGCTGCGCCCAGGAGGGAATCGTCGTATTCAACACTCCCGGAGCCAACGCCAACGCGGTAAAAGAACTTGTCCTGGCGGGTATGCTGCTGGCCGCGAGAAATATCCCCGAAGGTCTTGCCTGGGCGAAGACGTTAGCCGGAACCGAAGGCGTCGGAAAAGCCGTTGAAAAAGGAAAAGGCCAGTTTGCCGGAACCGAGCTGAAGGGAAAAACGCTGGGCGTTATCGGACTGGGCGCCATCGGCGCCATGGTTGCCAACGCCGCTGAAAATCTGGGAATGGATGTAATCGGCTATGACCCGTTCCTCAGTGTCAAAGCGGCCCTCAGTCTGTCCACCACGGTCCGTGTTGTGGACAACCTCAAGGATCTGTATCCGAAATGTGATTATATCAGCATCCATGTTCCGGCGACTGACAGTACCAGCAAAATGGTAAACGCAGAAGCTTTCGCCCAGATGAAGGAGGGCGTTATCTTCCTGAACTTCTCCAGAGACAAGCTCATGGATGACGACGCGCTGGAAAAAGCCCTGGCTGACGGAAAAGTAAAAAAATATGTAACAGACTTTACGGATGATCGGGTCATCAACTTTGATCATACCATCGTACTGCCGCATCTGGGCGCGTCTTCAGCGGAGGCGGAAGAAAACTGCGCTTCCATGGCGGTGGATCAGATTATGGATTACATAGAAAACGGAAACATTGTAAACTCTGTGAACTTCCCGGCATGCAGCCTGGGGGCGAAGGCTGACGGCGCGTCAAGAGCCTGCATCATTCACAAAAACGTTCCCGGAATTCTTGAAAAAATCACCGGAGTCTTCGGAGATCTCGCAATTAATGTAGATAATATGATCAACAAGAGCAAAGGAGACTTCGCCTATACCCTGTTAGAAACTTCCGGCGGAATTTCAGAAGACGAACTGAAGGGAAAACTCGGAACAGACGAGTTTATCCGTGTAAGAGTTATTCAATAAGATCTCTGTAAAAAAGCATGCCGCATTTTTCATTCCAACGCGGCATGCTTTTTCTATTTTGTGCCCGGTCTCTGTACCGGCTTTCTTTTACTGAATTCTTCTGTATCGTCCCACACTTTGTTCACGAGGATTCCCAGGCAGAGCACCCAGGCTAAAAAGTAGAACCAGAATAGAATCGCTACAATCGAAGACAACGCGCCGTAAATAATATCATAATTTGCCACGCTCGTTGTATACCGGGCGTAGATCAGCGTCACAATCAGCATACCGCCTGACGCGAAAATGCTGCCGGGCAGGATTTTGCGGAACGGAACCCGGTTTGTGGGCAAAATATAGTAATTGTAGCTTACCATCAGAAAATAAAGAGCCAGCCCTAAAATCCAGCGCAGATACATCCAGATATTGTTGATATATTTATCCGCGTCCAGACTCAGCAAACGCACGACCGCCCGCAGCAAAAGATCTCCGTAACCCAGAATCACCAGGGCAAACGCGATTGTAAAAAGCGTCACGATCATCGTGCGCACCGCGCGAAACCGCTCTCTCCAGTATCCTCTTCCCGTTGTCTGCCCATCGGTAAAGGTATAATTGGTAATCCGCATAATGGCGAACTGCGCCCTGGACGCGGCCCAGAGGGCTACAACCAGGAAAACGATGTTTCCCGCGCCTGCCGGCGAAAATTCGATCAGCCTGTGCAGCGCGCTGGAAATTTCATTTCCGGTATACGCGCTGAGCCACTGAACGACATCTTCCACCGACATATTAAAGTAGCCCAGAATCTGTGTTAAAATCAAGAGAACCGGCACAATCGAAAGCAACAGATAAAAGGAGATCTGCGCGGCAAACCCCTGATAATACGGATCACGAAACCGCTTGATCCCTAAAAATACCATTTGTAAAAATCGTCGTTTCATAATTGCTCTCGCTTTACCTGTTTTCTTTTTCTCCGGTCTTCTGCTCCAGCAGCCTCCGCAATTCCCTCAGCGCGTTGGCTCTGTGGCTGATTTTATTTTTTTCTTCCGGCGGAAATTCTCCGAAAGTTATGGAATATCCCAGAGGCACAAACAGCGGATCATACCCGAATCCGTTGCTGCCCCGTTCTTCCAGTACAATATGCCCCTCCACTTCTCCCCGGGCCGTCAGAGTTTCTCCATCCGGATACACCATGGTAATCACAGATACAAACCGGCCGGTTCGTTTCTCATAAGGGACATCCTTAATCAATGATTTCAGTTTATCATTGTTAGCCTGATCGTTTCCATCTTCTCCCGCGAAGCGGGCGGAAAACACGCCCGGCGCTCCGTCCAGACAATCTACTTCCAGGCCGGAATCATCCGCGATCGTGATTTCACCGCAGAGCTTCATGATTTCATAAGCCTTTTTCCGGGAATTTTCTTCAAACGTGCTCCCGTCTTCCTCAATCTCCACATCCGGAACGCCGGCTTTGTCCCTGGGGATGATTTCCATTCCGAATTCCTTTGTGATCGCTTCGATTTCCTTGATTTTATGCTGATTTTTTGATGCAGCGACAATGATACTCATAAAAACTCCTCATCCTATAGTATGACCCATTCCGCGATTATTACTTCAGATTCCGCAGGAACCTACCGGAACTTTTCCGCCGACCGCGTCAATTATCGCGCGGGTTTTTTCTTCATCGAAATAGCTGCAGATTTCGATGAAATATACGCCCTGATCCGTCAGTTCTTTGGCGGCCGCCTTTGCCGCTTCCAGATCTTTTGTAAAACGTACATATGTATTGCATTCCTCATTTCTCAGCTCAAATTTCTGAGTATCCTCCACTCCATCCATTACAATGACAACGCCGAATTCTTTGAAAGAATCCAGAGCGTCCAGCTTCTTCTGTTCTTCCGGGAAAAAATTGACATGAAGAATCTCCATATCCCCTTTCACCGCTTTCCTCAGCCGCTGCGCCCGCTCATCATCAAAAGCGCCGCATAGATCGATCAGCTCATAGCCTTCCTGATCCAGCTTTTTCACCAATTCCTCGGCCATATCCATATCATTGACCCCGGCTACAAAGCTGCGGCTTTCGGAATTCTCATAAGTAAACGAATAGTTTTCCGGCGACGCGCCTTCCGCTTCTTCAATAAATGCGTACTTAAACATAATGCCCTCCTTCTTTATATTCCGTTCAAACAACTGGAATTAGTTGCATTATTATACCATATTGTTTCTGGACTTTCTACTCCCTGTGCGGTAGAATACCTGTAGATTTGCTTTGAAAGGAGTTTGTATTTATGAAAATTGTCATGCTTGACGGGCATACCATCAACCCCGGCGATCTTTCCTGGAACGCGCTTTCTGAAATCGGAGAGCTGGAGGTTTATGACGCTACAGAGCCGGATCAGATGCTTTCCCGCATTGGAGACGCGGAAATCCTGCTGACCAGCAAATGTCTGATTACAAGAGATTTGATGATGAAATGTCCTTCTTTAAAATATATCGGCTCCATGGCTACCGGTTACAATAATATTGATGTGGACGCCGCCGGAGAGCTCGGCATCGCGGTTACCTATATCCCGGCCTATTCGACAGACGCGGTCGCCCAGCATACGATCGCGCTGATACTGGAACTATGCAACCACGCAGGTCTTCATAACACCTCTGTAAAAAAAGGCGACTGGCACGACTGCCCGTATTTCTGCTACTGGAAAGAACCCCTCGTCCTTTTGAAGGGCAAATCCCTGGGGATTGTCGGCTATGGCCAGATCGGAAGAAGGGTCGCGGAAATCGCGAAGGCGCTGGGAATGGAAATTCATGTGTACAGCAAAGAGCCTGACGCAGCCGTAAAGTCCGATTTTGTCACGCTCCACTGCCCTCTTACAAAAGAAAACGCGAACTTTGTCAACACAGAATTTATCGAAAGGATGAAGCCCGGAGCTGTTCTGATCAATACCGCAAGAGGCGGGCTGGTTGACGAAGCGGCTCTCGCGGACGCTCTGAAATCCGGTCGTTTGCGCGCCGCCGCCGTGGATGTACTTGCCCAGGAGCCTCCTTCCTCCGATCATCCTCTGATCGCTTTGGAAAACTGTATTATCACGCCGCATCTGGCCTGGACTCCGACCGAAATGCGCCAGACTATCTGCAGGGTTCTGGCAGACAACCTGAGCAGTTTTCTTCAGGGCGGAACGCTCAACCGGGTAGATTTATAATTAAGACGTCATTCCGAAATACAGACGGATTCCCCGGTAGATTCCCCTGGCAAAGCTTTCCGGATCGCTGGTCAGCAGATACAGATCGTTTGCGTTTGTCATGTATCCCATTTCCACAAGCACGGCCGGCATGGAAGTCGCGCGCAGCACATACAGACTCGGACGTATGAATACGCCCCGGTTCCTCAGACCGGTCATATCATGCAGGCCTTCCAGAATCCGCCCTGCCAGTGTGTAAGCCGGCGTGGATTCACTATACACATAGGCTTCGCTGCCGCTGGCGGAAGTGTTGGTACTGGTATTGCAATGCAGGCTGACAAAATAATCGGCGCCCCAGGTGTTGGCCTCATAGACCCTGGCCTGCAGACTGGTGGCGTTGCTGGTTCCCAGCTGCTCTTCCGGCGTATCGCGGGAAAGCCTCACGTCAAAATCAGGATCCGCCCGGAGCAGCGCCGCCAGGCGCACTCCCACCTCATAATTGATATCCTGCTCTCTGACCCCGTTCACCTCAGCTCCGGCATTCGGGTTCTGGGGATTATGTCCCTGATCGACAAATATTTTAATCGCCATATGGTGCATATCTCCTTTCTTTTTCAGTTTTTTTATCCTATGCGGCAACGCTCCTTTTTGTTCTTATCCCAACGATTTTCCTTTTTTCGCTAAAAAAGCTCTTTTTTTGCGAAAATCCGGCATGGAAATAGGGAAAGCATATTGATCCGACCATCATTCCTCTGTATAATGATTACGTTTCTAACAGCATGTAAAGAATCAAAATTATTGTAATGAATTCCGGTAAAATGAAAGGAGAACAAGAGATCAAATGACAGTTTCATTAGGAGAATTTATCTCCCAGCTCGGTTCCAGTCCTGTGTTGGTGGTTACCGTTCTGCTGACTCTGGGGGTCGTTCTTGTGAACGGATGGACCGACGCGCCAAACGCGATCGCGACCTGCGTATCGACTCAGGCAATCTCTGCCAAAGCAGCCATACTGATGGCCGCTGTCTTTAATTTTCTCGGTGTTTTCGTCATGACGCTGGTAAACGCCAGCGTCGCGACCACAATCTACAATATGGTGGATTTCGGCGGAAACCCTGATGACGCTTTGGTCGCGCTGTGCGCTTCTTTATTCGCCATTGTGGTCTGGGCAACCGCGGCCTGGTGGTTTGGAATACCAACCAGCGAAAGCCACGCTCTGATCGCCGGCATTTCCGGCGCCGCCATTGCTCTGCACGGCGGAATGGGCGGAATCAACGGTTCCGAATGGATCAAAGTAATCTACGGACTGGGGCTTTCCACCGTACTGGGCTTCGGGTTCGGCTGGCTTGCCGTCAAAATCGTCGAGCTTGTGTGCAAGCGAATGGATCGCCGCAAAACCCTCGGCTTCTTCCGCTATGGACAGGTTGCCGGCGGCGCGACGATGGCGTTCATGCACGGCGCCCAGGACGGTCAGAAATTTATGGGCGTTTTTATGCTCGGCGTCTTCCTTGTAAACGGACAGGCCAATGTTTCCAATTTTGAAATTCCCATCTGGCTGATGGTTCTGTGCAGCGCCGTCATGGCCCTGGGGACTTCCATCGGCGGCCACCGCATTATTAAATCCGTGGGCATGGATATGGTAAAGATGGAAAAATACCAGGGATTTTCCGCGGACATTGCCGGCACGGGCTGTCTGCTCCTGTCCTCGGTTACCGGAATTCCGGTATCTACGACGCATACAAAGACTGTTGCCATCATGGGCGTGGGGGCGGCCAGAAGGCTCTCCAACGTAAACTGGGGTGTTGTCCGTGAAATGGTGCTGACCTGGATTCTTACGTTTCCGGGCTGCGGTCTGATCGGATTTCTTATGGCAAAATTGTTTATGTGGTTATTCTGATAATACAAAGGAGAAGGCATTATGGGAAAAAAGGAAAAAAATTATTATTTTGAAACATTTATAAAGAGTGTTTCTTACTGTCACGACGCCGCGGCAATGCTGCGGGACTGTTTTGACAATTATACATCAATCGATCTGCCGAAAAGTATTGAGGCCATGCATGATATCGAACACGCGGCAGATGAAATCAAACATGAAATGATGAACCGTCTGGTTAAGGAGTTTCTGCCTCCCCTTGAACGGGAAGATATCGTCGAACTGGCGCATGCTATCGACGATGTTACCGACAGCATTGAGGATGTGCTGCTGGGCATGTACATGTCCAATACTACAGAACTTCGCGAGGACGCGAAAACCTTCGCGAAAATCATCTATGACTGCTGCTGCGGTCTGCAAAAAATCGCCGCGGAATTCCACAACTTCCGCAAATCAGCGCTTCTCCGCGAAATCATTGTGGAGATCAATCGCCTGGAGGAGGAGGGCGACCGTCTCTACGTAGATGCTACTCGGCGTCTCTATATGGAGGAGACCGATCCGGTAAAAATCTTTGCCTGGTCCTCCATCTACGGGCGTCTGGAGCGGTGCTGCGACAGTTGCGAGGATGTCGCCGATATGGTGGAGCAGATTGTAATGAAAAACAGCTGATGATTCTATCTTTAAATCGCGCAGTGAAAAACCGGGAGCAATAAACTCCCGGTTTATTATTTCATAGGAATCCCCTGTACACTTTGTCGGAGCGGCATTCAGAAGCTCGCCCAACAGCGTCTGTCTGGCCGTTCCGCCCCTGAATGGGGATCACATGCAGTTCCCAGCAAAATAAATCTTCGATTTTTTCTCCATATGGAGGCTTGCCCATATGAAAAAATTTCTGCATCGGTATTGTCATTCCAAACTGCATGAATCGTCAGTTTCTCCTTTTTTCGCTAAAAATCGCCTAAAAACGATTTATATGCCCGATAGGCTTCGTACACATCTGCCTTGGAAACGACTTCCCACGGCGCGTGCATATTCAGTACCGGCACGCCCGCGTCGATAACATTCATGTTGTAATTCCCCATGATGTAAGCGATGGTTCCGCCGCCGCCCTGATCGACTTTTCCCAGTTCCGCGGTCTGATAGTTGACTTTCGCGTCATCCAGAATCTTTCTGAGCTGGGCGATATATTCCGGGTTAGCGTCGTTGCAGCCGCTCTTTCCTCTGGCGCCGGTGTATTTGTTGAATACAATCCCGTGCCCCAGGAAAGCGGCGTTTTTCTTGTCGCTGACACTCAGATACAGCGGGTCCAGTCCCGCGCTGACATCGCTGGAGAGCATCTTTGTATTTTTAAGGGCTCTGCGGACTTTAATCAGCGATTCTCCCTCCATGCAGGCCATCAGTTCCGCGATAGTATTTTCCATAAACAGAGACTGGGCGCCTGTGGCTCCCACGCTTCCAATTTCCTCTTTATCCACCAGGAAGCAGCAGTTTGTATACTGGCAGGACTCCACATCTAAAATCGCGGCAAGGGATGTATAGGCGCATACCCGGTCATCATGCCCGTATCCCATGATCATGCTGCGGTCCAGTCCGTAATCCCTCGCTTTGCCGCTGGGAACCACTTCGATTTCCGCGCTGAGGAAGTCCTCTTCCTCAATGCCGTAGTTTTCTTTTAAAATCCGCAGGATATTGGCTTTTACCGCTTCCCTTTCTTTCTCATCTTCCGCCGCCTCTTTCAGAGGAATGCTGCCGATGGTAACGTCCAGATTTTCGCCTTCCACGATTTTCGCGCCTGTTTTTTTCATCTGATCCGCCGCCAGATGGATCAAAAGATCGCTGACTCCGAATACCGGATCCTCTTCCTTCTCGCCGATGACAAAATCGACACTTGTCCCGTCTTTTTTCACGATTACGCCGTGCAGCGCCAAGGGCAGCGTTACCCACTGGTATTTTTTAATGCCGCCATAATAATGGGTGTCGAAAAGGGCAAAGCCTTCGCTCTCATAAAGAGGATTCTGCTTTAAGTCCAGACGCGGCGAGTCAATGTGCGCGCCTAAAATCCGCAGTCCTTCTTCCAGCGGTTTTTCCCCGATGACAAACAGGGCGACATTTTTGTTCATGTTCACCGCGTAAACTTTATCGCCCGGTTTTAAAGAGTCCCCTGCTTTCAGGACTTCCTCCAGATCGCGGAATCCTTTTTCCTCCGCCATCCGCAGAGTCAGCCGGGCACACGCCCGTTCCGTCTTGCCCTCTGAAAGAAAGGCCTTGTAACCTTCGCTGAATTCCATTACCTTTTTCATCTCTTCATCCGTGTATTTTTTCCACGCGTTTTCTTTGTACATGTTGTTTTCTCCTCGCTTTCCTGTTCTATTTTTCATGATCGCGTTTATTCGCGGTTATATACCTGCGGCTGCGGTTTATCGGCTTTTTCCCGATAAAGATTCACTCGATACTTTCAGTATACCATCTCTTCCAAAAAATAGACACGCAAAATTTTCGTTGCCAGCCAGAATACATAGGCATCCGGGTAGCGCGAACAAATCACTTGTAATTTCCTTTAGAGGCCGCGCAGCGCGAATCAATCGCAAAAAAACAGAGAAAATTGCGTTTTTTAGGGCCATTCCATTTTCATACTCCCTCGTTTCCTTCGGGGACAACCAAATCCGCAATTTTACATTCAAAGCGCCTTAATTGTTCGCATTTCGTTTTGCTCGGCGCCATCCAACGGATTTTTTACAAAAGATGTTCGCGGTGATGTTATACGAGCAGGCGGCTGCAAATTGTATCTTCTTAAGAGAACGCCGAAAAGGAGCCCGCTTGGTTTCCCGGGCTCCTTGAATTATTTATTTTTACGTTTCTTTACACACTCTGCCAGAAGATACTCAATCTGTCCGTTAATCGACCGAAAGTCCTCTTCCGCCCACCTGGCGATTTCATCCCACAAAGACGGCGCGATCCTAAGAAGAATCTGTTTTTTCTTTTTTTCGGACTCCTTCAGCTTTTTCTCTCTGGCCTTGATTTCCTGCTCCATTTTTTCCAGCTTTTCCAGCTTTTTCTGGAGCTGCTCTTCCTTTTTCTCCAGTTCTTCTTTCATAGGCTGGCCTCTTTAGTAAATGGTTCCGCTGTTGACTACCGGCTGCGCTTCCTTGTCACCGCAGAGTACGACCAGCAGATTGCTTACCATGGCCGCCTTTCGTTCTTCGTCCAGAAGGACAATTTCTTCTTCACCCAGTTGATCCAGCGCCGTTTTTACCATGCCCACCGCTCCGGTCACGATCTTCTGCCTTGCCGCGATGATAGCCGCCGCCTGCTGTCTCCGGAGCATAGCCGCCGCGATTTCCTCCGCATAGGACAGATGGGTAATCCGAACCTCCAGCACTTCCAGGCCCGCGTCCTCGACCCGCTGCTGCAGTCTGTTTTTCATCATATCGGCGATTTCCTGGCTGCTGCCGCGCAGAGTTTTCTCCTCAGTATCGGTTTCCTCAATACTGTCGTACGGATACTGCCTTGCGATGCTGCGGATGGTGGAGTCGCACTGTGTGGACAGATACTGAAAATAATTATCCACGTTAAATACCGCTTTTGTCGGGTTTTCTACTCTCCAGACGACAATCGCTCCGATGATAATCGGGTTTCCCATGGCGTCGTTTACTTTCTGGGTACCGTTATTAAACGTCAGAACCTTTGTAGAAACCTTTTTGTTTATGGACGGCTTTTTCTCCTTATTCTTTTTCGAACTTTCACTCAGCTCCTGCAAAAGACCCTCTGACTCATTCTGTTTTTCCGCGATGGGATTCCTGGCTGTTACGAACGGGTTCACAAAGAAGAATCCGTGATCCTTTATTGTACCGTAATACTTACCGAACAAAGTCAAAACCAGCGCTTCATTCGGATTGATGATTTTCAGCCCTCCCAGCAGCACGCACGCGATACAGAATACGACAGCCGCCGCCACAATCACAGCAGCCAGCGCAGCCATAGCTCCCCATACAATCGCTCCCACACAAATCAGCATCACCAGAATCAGTATCAGCATCATTGCCATTCCATTTGCAGGCTTTAAAACTTTTTCTTCAATTTGCGTATTTACAAAGTTCTTTTCCATCTGTTCCTCCTTATTTTCCCGCTCATTTTCCATGCGCCTTCATTCACTCTTTATATTTTACAGCGGTTCCGTAGGCAATTACTTCGGCAGTCGCGTCCATAATCGCGGATGTGGCGTACTCCATCATGATAATCGCGTCCGCTCCCATTTTTTCCGCTTCCGCAACCATCCTCTGCGTGGCCACCTCTCTCGCCTCGTTGAGCATATCCGTATATCCGCGAAGCTCTCCGCCGACCACATTTTTCAATCCCGCCATGATGTCTTTTCCTATGTGTCTTGCCTGTACGACGTTCCCCTTGACGATTCCCAGCGCTTCAATTTCTTTTCCGGGAACGTAATTAATAGTCAGTATCAACATCTTGCTTCCTCCTCTTATTTTTATATCTTTATGATATCATAATAATATCATACTAATTTTCTTTGTCAAGGTTTTTTATGAAAAGATAGAGGACGCTCTGCATATATCGGAGCGGTTGGGGAGAAGGAGCATGGAAACAGGCGTTTTGCAGATGGGCGAGCAAACAGAGCGTGCGCCAGTGCACACCGTCATGACTTTTTTTCGGATTGCGTATACAAATCGTCCACACCAGGCCTGTAATTTGTGATATTGCGTATAAAACTGCTCCGAATGTCTGGAAATTTAGAGAAAATTCGTTTTAAAAGCATGGAAAAACGGGGCGATGTATACGCAGTCGGCAAAATCTGCCCCTGGGTGTGCACCGTCCCGTTTTCCGTAATCTTATTTAATTTATATCGGACATACAGAAGCCGCGTCCCCTTATCCTCGGATCCGGTGATACCGCCCCGCGACCGGAAGTATACAAGCGGCGATCACAAAGGCGATGATAAACGCGACCAGGAACAAAGTCGTCCCGGAAAAGGCGGATACCAGCAGCGCCGACAGAAACTGGCCCAGAAACATCGCCATGGTGCAGAAGCTGA
The DNA here is from genome assembly GCF_014333425.1 of Zhenpiania hominis. Lineage (GTDB taxonomy): Bacteria > Bacillota > Clostridia > Peptostreptococcales > Anaerovoracaceae > Hominibacterium > Hominibacterium hominis. The sequence goes on from NZ_JACRYT010000002.1 coordinate 201,116, forward strand.
TATTCAGTCCCTTCTTTTCCGGCGTGCTTTTGTTGACAATCAGACTGTTAAACAACGGCGTGGAACAGCCAAAGCCCAGTCCGGCGAAAAATACCGCGATCCATAAAACGACCGCATGGCCCGACAGGAAGTACAGAAGAAAGGCAATTCCATAACAGCAGAACGCGATGGTCAGACAACCTTTTTCCTGTATTTTTCTTACAATATTGGGCATAAACCCTGCCGCCAGGACCGCGATTAAGTCCAGCGCCGCCAGATAGTAGCCTGTGAAGGAAGGGCTGTACCCCAGCTCTGTCTGCAGATAAATCGGCAGCGACACCATGGCTGTAAAAAACATCAGCATTCCCAGGAAGGCAATCAGCAGCACCAGCGGTATCGGCACGCCTTTTCCCGCGCCCTGCGATTCCTCCTGCGACTGTTCCTCTGCGGCTCTTCCGCATCTTGGCACGAAGAAAATCAAAAGAAGAAAGGCTAAGATACCAAGCCCATAGATATAAAACGGGCAGCGCCATGAAATATCCGCCAGCACTCCGCTGATACTGAGGAAAATCACGCCGCCGAATTCCATGGACATTCCCTGTACCGCGATCAATCTCAGCTGACGTTCCCCCTGGAAGAAAGCGGCAATCAGCGCGACGGCCGAGCTCATAATCGCCGCTGTCGCTACGCCCAAAAGAAACCGATCCACGAAAATGGCCACGGCATTTGGCATATAACCTCCGGCTACGCCGAAAATCCCATACAGCAGCAATCCGAAAAACGCGACCCAGTAAGGGCCTTTTCGGTCAATCAGCTTCCCGAAAAAAACAGCCGACGCCACTACCCCCAGAGCCGGAGCCGTCACCAGCCAGGAAGCGTAATTTCCGAGTCCGTATACCTCTCCCAACTGAGGAAGCGCCGGCGTAATCGCGTTGCCTACCATGACGGTCAGACTGCTGGCAAGCATAATCGCCACTACCCCGGGAATTCCAATTTTCCTTGTGTTTTGTCTTTGTTCCATAGTTACTCCTTTCATCATTTCGGATTTCTTCCGGATCGAGCGCATGAAAAAAGGCACCTTCTTTCGATGCCTTCTCTATTCATTATCTTCTAAAAATAAGTACGCAAAAGAAAGCATCCACGCTTTCTTCTCTCATCCAGACTTTACTGTCGGCTCCGGGTTCTGACCGGATTAGCTTTCGCTCGCGGGCTGTACCGCCGGTAGAGATCACTCTTCTAGAAGAAATCTGCCTGTTATGTATTTCATGGTTTATGGTACCAGAGCAATGCTGCGTTTGTCAAGGTACGGGCAAAAAATTTTCAATCTCATCCCCTCCCGTGGGACACAACATGAATAGGTATGCGCAGGCAAAGCACATCGTAAGCTCTTAGAACGCAAAAAGGTGTACTTAAGTTTAAAATTCTTCATATTATACACATTTGAGAAGCCTCCCAAAGCTGCGCTTTTGCGCAAACAAGAATGATTCGTACTATCGTTGTATAAATACTCTGTATTCGAGCATATTCTACAAATTTCGACAAATATTCTTTCAGGGACTTCAAACGGGACCAAGTAAAAATGTGTGCAAAGAAACTAAAAAAGCATCTCTGTACACATTTTGATGATTTCCTCAATAGTTTGCTTTCCAGCCTTCGCATTCCGAATCCCGGATCAAACCTGTAAATATGCCAGGTCCTCCACTCTCCTGCCCAAATCGGTTTTGCAGGTAGGAAGAATCTGTTCCAGGTTCATCCTTTTATCGTAAACCGACAAAGCCCCGCTGACTCCGAAGGCGTCCAGCGCGCGGCGGACATCCGGCTCCACATATCCGGCAACAGCTACCACCGGCACATGAAATTTCCGGGCATGCCGCACGACACCGGCAATCACTTTCCCGTCAAAGCTCTGCTGATCCAGCTTTCCCTCTCCGGTTATCACCAGATCACAGCTCTGCAGCATCTGATCAAAATTCACAACCTCCAGCAGCAGTTCGATTCCGGAAACCAGACTGCCGCCTAAAAACGCGCAAACCCCTGCCCCCATAGCTCCGGCCGCGCCGCTTCCGGGAATACGGCTTACATCCATCCCCAGTTCCCTTTTTATCACTTCTGAAAAAGCTCGCAGATTCCGATCCAGCACCTGGATTTCTTCTGTATCCGCCCCCTTCTGCGGGCCGAAAATATACGCGGCGCCTTTTTCTCCGAACATGGGATTTTCTATATCACACATTCCCTGAATTTCAACACCTGAAAGCATCTTTTCCGCCCCGCTGTTATCAATGGATACAACGTCTTCCAGCGAATCTCCCGAGGGGACAAAGCAGCTTCCGTCCTTTCGAAAAAAACGGGTTCCCAAGGCTGCCGCCATTCCGGCGCCCCCGTCGTTGGTGCAGCTTCCCCCCAGTCCCAGAATCACACCGCGGCAGCCGGACCGGACCGCATGAGCGATCAACTGTCCCACCCCGTAAGTCGAGGCTTTTCCGGGATCACGCTTTCCACAGGCCAGAGGCAGTCCGGCAGCCGCCGCCATTTCCACGACTGCCGTATCGCCTTTCACAACTCCGTAAAAGCTTTCAATCTCTTCTCCAAATGGGCCCTGTACCCTCACATTTCTTTTTTCTCCGCCAATAGCGCGGACGAAACAATCCACCGTTCCCTCGCCTCCATCCGCGATGGGAATTCCGCAGATCTGACAGTGAGGAAAAAGGTTCCGCACCTTTTCCGAAATCACATCGCAGACCTCAACCGAGGACATGGTTCCTTTAAAAGAATCTGGTACAATCACGCACTTTTTCATAGTTCCCCTTCACCTTGCCTTATTGATTGCCTGTTAAATAACCATTCCGAAAATCAGGTAGAGTATCGCGCTGAGCGCAACCGGTATAATGGTAAGCGGGATGGCGGTCTTCGCGTAATCCGTATTCTGAATCTGCGTTCCGGCCGAAATCAGCGTAACGGCATCCGCGTAAAAACAGGTGTGGCTGGCGAAAACCGTTCCCGATATAATCGCCGCGCCTACGAGATATACATTAGCGTCCACCGCAACCGCCAGCGGCAGAATAATCGGCGCGACAATAGCGATGATTCCCCAGAAGCTTCCGCAGGCAAACGCAAGGAAGGCAACCAGCAGAAACGCGATAACCGGCAGCAGTCCAGGACTAAGCAAAGGCTCTACCTTGTCGATAATATATGGAGTCAGTCCCAATTCTTCATTGGCTTTCCCCAGAATAAAGGAGGTCAGCACCAGACCGGTCACAAAACTCATACTGGTAAACCCCTTAAAAGATATATCACAAAATTCGGCTACTGTCATGAGTTTTTGCGGAATAAACATTACCGCGCATACGATAATCGTGACAACGCCGCCCATTAGAATGTCGCCGTCTGTTACAATGGTGGCAATGACAAAGACTACCATAGGAACAATAAAGTTAACTGCCCTCGCTTTAGACGGATCCATCTCTTCCTTGACTTCTTCCATCGTGCCTTTTTCCAGCTGTTCATAATAGCTTGGCGGAAAAACCTGCCCCTGCGCCGCGCGCTGTTCTGCCTTTCTCATCGGTCCGAACAACGGGATTATTTTCAGCGCGAACAGCGGTGCCAGAATCACTGCCAACCAGGCGTAAAACATATAGGGAATGGACTGAATATACGCGCCCAGGCTCGTTCCGTCGCTTCCCATAATCTCCAGGGATTCATACTGTCCGGACATAAATACGGCCCAGGATGAAATAGGAATCAGCACACACACGGCAGCTCCGGTACTATTGATTAAATATGCCAGGAATTCCCGTGAAACCTTGAACTTATCCGTTACATTCCGCATAGCCACGCTGACGCCCAGATTATTCAAATAATCGTCAATAAAAATCAAAATTCCTAATATCCATGTGGAAATCAGCGCCACGCCTCTGGTTTTCGCGAATTTAGTACCCAACTGCGACAGTCCCTGCGCGCCTCCGGATTTTTCCAGCAGCATGATGATCACGCCGAACACCCCGAATACGAGAATATACCAGGCGGATTCTCCGAAAACCTCCTGAGCCGCGGCGACCCATTCAGACAAGAAATTCTGTTTTTCCAGAATGACAAACCCTACCAGAGAACCTACAATCAAGCACTCCAGGGTCCGTTTTGTAATCAGCGCCGATACAATTACAACCACTACCGGCAACAGACTGATTATCCCGTAAGTATTACTGGCATCCATTCTATTCTCCCCTCCTTCTTACTTAATCACGGCGCGGTCATACGGCATTCCGCATCCGTCTGAAACTTGTGTAAAATAAGAAAGCAGCATCCGATCCAGATCCGAAGTTTTCAGTGTACCCTTTATTTCCGCGATCAGAGCTCTCGCCGCCTGAAAACTCTCGGAAGCCGCTCTGGCGGAAAAATCCTTCAGCTCCTGCGGATCTCCGTTCCAGTTTCCCTCGATATACTCTGCTTCCTCCAGAAACCTGTTTTCCATACTGGAGAACGTCTCTTTCACCTTGGGCGCGAACTTCTCATAGTTCAGCGCTATGTACCGTTCCAGCTCAATAAAGGTCCACCACGGATCCTGTTCCCTATACAGAGCGTCCGCGTGCTGCAGATCTTCCGGGAGCCATTTTACATTATAAAACGGACGGAATACGGAACAGCATGGAGGCGCCATACTCGACCAATAAGTAAACCGCAGTTCTTCCGGCGCGTCCTTGCGGATAACTGCCACACAGCTGGCCGCGGTTACACATCCGCTGACGCCTCCCGGATGGCTGCAGATACATGGGATTTTCGCCGCGGCGGGACTGAAAATCGTCTGTCCCAGCGCTTCTCCCTCATAATGGTCCCGCAGATTGTCCATCATCATCTTCGGAGTAAAAGGCTCTCTGCCATTCATCAGCCTGTCAAGCCGCGCGTAGCGGACGAAGCCTTCCGATTCCCCGAACAGACAGTCGTCAATGGTCCATGCCTTCGCCGGATTAAAATCGTTTTCCTCTGTCTGCGGGGAAATCCAGCCTTTTTCCTTCGCTTCCCGCAGCGCTCCTTCGCTAATCCAGGTATAATCAGACTGGATGGAATAGCAGTTGGATAAATAGCCGGTCTTCTCGACTTTTTTAGCTGCCCAGCTTCTCTGATGGGATTCAAAGAGATAAACTTCCTCCCCATCCGCGATTACATAATTGCTGTTAAAGGGACGGATTCTGGTTTCCGGATCTCCTCCGGTACCAAAAGTCTCCAGCAGCTGCCCGATGATTTCCACCGCTTTTTTCGCAGAATCGGATCTTTCCAGCGCCAGCCGCAGAATATCCATTCCGATCAGACCCCATCTGCGTTCCGGCGCTTCCCGCCCTGATACCTGTTCATTGCCGATCATAACCCCGTGCTCGTTGATTCCGTGTTCAAATCCGAAGAACACATGGGGCTTTGAGCCGATACACGCATAAGTGTGGGGGACCTGCGGAATTCGGATAAAGCTGCATTGAACTTCTTCCCCTTCCTCGTGATCCCGCGCTTCAAAGAAACACAGAGGCTGCGCCTCGTTTATCAGCCGATCGCTGTTTTTTCCAAAAATAACACTTCCGTCTTTTGTCGCGGCGCCTGTCGCCGCCATGGTTGTGCAGGATCTCGTTCCTGCGCTGTATAACATGCGTCTGCCTCCTTTCCGGATTGTAAAATTTGTGTATTACTAGTATAATAGTTCCATAGCCCGAAAGAAATGGGCTGTTCCCCAAAAATTTACACGTTTTTTTGTTACCTGTACTAAATACGGAGGTGTTCCATGTATCTGCAAAAAGATACCGCAGCCAAAATTATCGAAGAAATCAGCATGATTCTGGATTATGACCTGAATATCATGGATGAAAAAGGCGCTATTTTAGCCAGTACCGATCCGTCGCGGGTCGGAATGTTTCATGAAGGAGCCTGGCGCATTATCCGCTACCATCTGAAAGAGCTGTGCATTTATGAAGATGGGCAGTATCACGGATGCCGCAAAGGAATCAATCTGCCGGTATTTTTAAACGATCAGATCATCGGTGTTATTGGAATTACCGGGGAGGTTGCGGAAGTAATGAAATACGCGAAGGTATTGAAAAAGATGACGGAAATTCTCGTCTTGGATCTTTTTTCTTACCACAAAAAAAGCCAGCAGGAACAAGCCCTCTTATTTTTTATCAACGAATGGGTGAATAAAGAACCTGCGGAACTCCTTCCTGCCTTTCGGGATGAACTCCACAGCTATGGCTTTTCAGAGAACGCGCCCTTTGCGGTTGCCCTGGTCACGCCCGGACAGATTCTGCAGGACGCGGAGCCGCCTGTGCTTTCCAGCTGTCTCTGCTCTTGCAACGGAGATGTAGGAGTTGTCATCTGCAGCACCAGCCAGACAGAAAAATTGGCGGCTTTTTTAAAGACAGCTGCCCGAAACGCGGGACAGGAAACATTTCTCGCCTCTGTAGGGAGCGTCCAACCCGATTATACCGGCGTGAAACGTTCTTACAATCAGGCGCGGAAACTTTTAACTGTGAAGCAGGGTGAGAGCGGTATTTTTTTCTATGACAACAGTACGGCGGAACTGATTTTCCACGATGTTCTGCCGGAATATAAAGAAGCGCTGATCCGCCAGCTGCTCCCCGGCTTTACAGAAGAGGAAATGGTAGAATTCGCGGATTTTATGAATGCCTATGTACAGAACAACGGTTCAATCGGCCAAATCGCAAAGCAACTCTTTGTCCACAAAAATACCGTCCAGTACAAAATCAATAAGATTCTCCGGCAAACCGGAAAAGATCCGCGCGTGATTCAGGATGTAATTCTTCTGAACATGGTCGCCGGTTGGATACGGCGGCCGTAGGAAATGGGAACTGTACACATTCTCTAGGCTGCTCAAAGCTGCGATTCCACAAAAAGAAAAAAGCCATCATCGTATCGATGATGGCTAAATGGTGGAGAATAGGGGGATCGAACCCCTGACCTCATGATTGCGAACCATGCGCTCTCCCAGCTGAGCTAATTCCCCGCAATTTTTGTCAGCGAAAATATTATAGCACGTCTTTCTCCAAAATAAAAGCTTTTCTTTAAAAAAAAGTACTTCCTGCTCAAATTTTTCTGTGAGTCCTGTTTGGAACCCTTCCTGCTTAGAAACAAATTTAAAAATTCCCATTTTGTTTATACAATTTTCAGCGTTCCCAGGGCTTTGCTCCGCCGATCAACCGGTAATCCGGATTTTTCCTCGAAATACAGCCCGGAAACGCTGAAAAAGATAGAAACAAATTCAAAAATTTACAATCTGTTTCTATCTTTCCAATTTTCTTTCGGCTTCCTGCCGACATCCGCTCAAATGCCAGTCAGTTTCCCGTCAAATTATCTATCGGGTTTTTTTCAGGTACCTGGAAGCTACCCATTTTTTTACACCAATCAGGGACCAGCCGTTCCGCCGCGCGTATACGGTAACCTTTAATTTGTCAGCCAGTTTTCCTACAACTTCCGATTTTACGCTATAAGATTTTCGTACATTCAGCCTGCTTCCCGGCGTATGAACGTAGCGGGTTTTCGGCTCCGGCTTTTTCTCAAATTTCAGCCCGCGGCTGTCTCTGATCCTTGTGAATCCACTGTCCACGAAGAAAAGCTTTTCCGGCTTTCGGTTGCTTCCGGTTGTGGTAAGCACGTAGGCTCCGTTGCTGTTGGCGCTCCAGCCGGAGCCTTTAAATTTTCCGGTTCCCCACGTCATGTGAATGTGGTTGCCCGTAGCGCCTCCATCTGTTCCTTCGCGGAACATCTTTTCCTTTGCCCGAAAAACATCTCCCACTTTTAAATTCGCGATATCCGCGTCGCTCATATGGGTAACTCTCCCGGTCACATAGAAAATTCCAATGGGCGTAATCACTTTTTTACGCGTTTGAAGCCATATGGTATTTGGCTTTCCCGAATCTCCCCTGCCGTAAATTTTTTTCACAACGACATCAGCCGGAGCGTACATATAATCTCTTCCGGTATCCGCTCCCGCCTCGTCGATAGGGTAATCCTTTTTATTTCCTGTACTGTATTTTCTATGGCTGTAAGATCCGTCGTAAGTCTGGCTGATGCCCATAACCTTAAACGGATAGATCAAATATTGCCATGCCATCTTTCATTCCCCTTCTGCCTCAGAGTCAAGACGGTTTTACCGTCTCAGGATCAGATTATGTATCCGGGGATAAAATGGTGCCTCTGTCAGATCTGATTATGAAAAATACAGTCCAGCAAAAAGATAACGGCTGTAATCGCGGCGACAATGGCGACATTCCGGTCTTTTCGTTTATCAATAATCTTACGGAAGAGCGGGTAGAAAATATACAGCATCACCATTCCGCCAATGCCAAAGCGAAAGCTGGGATTTGGCGCGATCCGGCCTTCAAAGTTCATCCAGAACCGATCGTAATCCCACATCCAGTCTCCTGTCGTCCACTCCATAATATAACTGGCAATCAGCTCGATGGCCGTTGCAATCACCATAATTCCAATGAAAACAAGAACCGGGGTGATATTGACTTTTCCGATCCGTATTTTCTTTTTCATAAACTTTCCGAGGCAAAGCAGCAGTACAATCGCGCCGACGCCATACACAATACAGTACGGCCCGATTAAAACACCTCTGTCCGAGTACCCCCAGCGGTAAACGACTACCTCCAGGAACACTTCGTACATCCATCCGATAATAGAGGTGGCCAGAAAGAATAAAAACAGTTCCTCCACCTTCCGCAGCGTACTTTTTTCCATATTAAGTTCCTCCTTATACTGAATACCTTTCTGTGCTTCCTGTTTAAGGTACGTTGATTGTATCTTAATTTCTGCCCGCACGCAAGAAGAATTTTGTTCCTTTCACAGCATGCGGCGACGCGTTCTCCCGCGTTCTTAAGTTCGTTTCAGGAAACGGTCGATTCCGTTTGCCATGCCCTTCGCCATCTTGTTCTGGTATCGGACGGAACGATTCATCTTTTTATCCTCTTTCGGGTTTGAAAGAAATCCCATCTCTACAATCGTTACCGGCACCTTGCTCCAGTTGATGCCGGACATGGTATCCGTATACATAACGCCTCTGTTTTTCGCGCCGGTCACTTCGCAGAATTCTGACAGAACCGCCCTGGAAAGACTGCGGCTTTTTTTCGAAATCTTTTTGCAGTATTTGTTTTCCGCGGTTGGAGAAATCGTCAGAGCGCCTTTTACTCCGCTGTCTGTCGATGAGTTGGCGTGAATCCGGATAAATACATCCGCTCCCGCTTTATTGGCAATTTTAGCACGCCGGGAGTTGCTGATATTCACATTATGCTTTGCGCGGATCAGTTTTACTTTGTAGCCCCTGGAAACCAGCTCCTTTTTAAGCTTTTTCGCCATTTTCAGTGTCAGCTTATATTCTGGAATTCCGGTACTGGTTCCTGTTGCGCCGGAGGACACTTTTGCCTTTTTCTGCTTTGCTCCGGGACCGATAGGCTCCTTTGACGGATTTCCTTTTCTCTGGTGACCCGCGTCAATCGCTACTAAATATCCGTTATTCCGGGACAGCCGTCCGCTTCTGATATAGTACGTTTTTTTCGAATCGTATACTCTTGACCAGCCGGCTTTGGAGATTCCGGTCACCCGGACTTTTCTGCTCTTTTTCAGCTTTACCGCTTTCGGCGCTGAGGCTTTCGGTTCTTGAAACAGCCAGGCCGCGGATTTTGTATAACGGATTTGCTTTACCGTTTGAAACTCAGGCATCCCGGCGGCCGCGTATACACGATGGACACAGAATGTCACGGCCAGGAGCATAATCACCGCGATAATCCCGGCAGTCGTTCTTGCTCTATGTAAATTCCTCACGTTCATTGGCACAGCCTCCTTTTTTCTATTCTGACATATTTGTAAAAAAATGTCAATCTTTTTTCTTCCTACTGTGCCCGCAGTTTTTTGTCTGACATTTTAATAATGGTGTCTGCTACATCCTCCACAGAAAAAGCGTCTGTCCGCAGCGCCAGATCGTAATTTTCCGCCATCCCCCAGTCTCTTCCGGTAAAGTATTTACAGTGGTTTTTACGCTCGATCGCCACCTTTTTAATTTTTTTCTCCGCTTCTTTCGGATCCAGTCCGTCCCGCCGGACAACCCGATCGATTTTATGCTGCATTCCCGCGCTGATAAACACATGCAGCGCGGTTTTATATTTCCGGAACACATAGCCGGAAGCTCTTCCCACAATAACGCAGGAATTTTTTTCCGCCAGTTCTTTCATAACCTTCTGTTCCACCTGAAACAATGCTTCATACTTGGGCTTTTCCTCAGCTCCATAGGAGTAGTACTGCGTGTACAGATCATAGAGACGCGCGTCCGGAAGCTTTTCCTCATTATTCCGGATATACTGTTCGGAATAATCGCTTTCCTCGGCAGCGCGCCGTATTACCTCACTGTCATAATAGGCAATTCCCAGCTTTTCCGCCACCAGTTTTCCCACTTCTCTGCCGCCGCTTCCGAACTCCCTTCCAATGGTAATAATCCGATGCGGCGTACCGGTCTCTTCATATTCAGGAACCGCTTCCCGCACCTGTGCCGGAAGAAGCTTGGCAGTCGGTTTTTTCAATGCCTTTCCGAAAAGTTTGGCAATCAGTCCCACGGTCAGCGCCGCGACAATCGTCCCTTCCCGAACCCCGATTACCCCGTGGAATAAAATAAGAGAAATGACCAGCGCGCTTCCTGCCATGGAAGCGTCAAAACATACCTTCGTGATTCCGAAATCGGTCCGGAAACGAATGGTGACCGCCTGTACAAAGGCTTCCCCCGGAAGCATAACCACATCCGCCGCGACTTCGAGGAACACGCCGAATCCCAGAATCACACATCCGATCAAAAGAAATAAAATTTTCATCAGATATTCCTGGGGATTCACCCATTCCAAAAGCAGCATGGACCAGTCGATAAAGTATCCGAACACGATAGACACCGGAATCTGCAGCAGGCTGGCCTTTTTAAACTTTTTTCCCAAAAGCGCAATTTGCAGCAGAATCAGCAACAGGCTGAGGGCAATCGTGAATTCCCCCATCGTCGGCCAGAATCCAAGGCTCAGGACATAAGGCACACTGGAAATAGGAGACGTGCCGAGAGCCGCTTTTGTAATAAAGCTGATCCCAAACGAATTAATATAGATACCGATTAAAAAAATGAAATAACGTTTTAAGACTTCTTTTTTTGACATAATTCCTCCAAATTATCGTTCTGCTCGCTCCTTTAAGTTCTCATACATTTGCCTCAGATCCGCGGCCGCTTCCTCCTGCCTGTCTTCTATTCCCGCGAAAGCACCGTTTATCACGCGCTGGACGCCCTCTTTGGATCGGGCTGCCATCGCTCTGCCTTCATCCGTCAGATATACAAACAGCGACCGACGGTTTCCGTTTTCTTCTCTGCGTACAACCAGACCGGCCTGTTCCATATGAAGCAGCAGGCTTGTAACCGTAGCCGGCTCTATCAGGCACGCCTGAGCGATTTCCTTTTGCTGGCAGCCTTCTCTGCCAGCGAGAAATTCCAGAACCTTAGGCTGACCGGTTGTAAGCTTTGTATCCGCAAGTTCCTCATACAGCCGCTTTCGCAGCAACGTCTGGCAGATCATCAGTCTATAGTGCAGGCTTTTCTGAAAGGGAAATTTTTTCGTAGCCTCTGAGCCGCGTTCTTCTTCGACATCCTCTCCGTCTGGCGTTCTGAGATTTTCTTCCACCTTCCCCAGGAGGCTCAAAATCCGATCTCTGTCCTCCAATCCTCGAATCGCGATTGATTCGCACCGGGCAAAGGTCTCCCGCACCAGCCGAGACTGCTCCTGTCCTTTGGAAGTAAGCTCTACTACGACGCTGCGCCGATTTCCTTCTCTGTGGGCCCTCTGTATCAGTCCGGAAGCTTCCATTTTCGATAAAATCCTGGCTGCCGTGGGGGCTCCGATGTCGCTGGCACTGGCGATCTCCCGCTGCACTGCCTCTCCCCTCGCCGCCAGGAATTCCAGTATTTTAGGCTGTCCCGCAGTCAGTCCGGAAGGCTTTAGTCTGTGAAACAGCATTTTATGAAACAGGATCTGTACCGACATAATATCGTTAAAAAGGCGGCTATCGACGTTTGCATCCATCCTCTTTGTCTGTTCTGTCTTCATTCTCCCTATTCCGGCGCTCATAGCTTCTGAACACCATTTCCTTTCCGATAGAATTTGATTTTCGAAATATCATTGTCTTTCTAATTATTGCTACGCTAATTATTGTACTGCTACTCGCGTCGTTTGTCAAAGGGATTTTTTCTTTTATAGCAGCATCGTTTTTTCCACGAAAAAAGCTGCCCGCAGAAAGCATGGCAGCTTAGCCCGTTTTTCTATTTAAAATTCAGCCGTTTTCGGCGTCCTCGGGAATGGGAGAACGTCGCGGATGTTGCTGATTCCGGTCAGGTACATAATGATTCGCTCAAAGCCGAGACCATAGCCCGCGTGTTTCACGCCTCCGTATTTGCGGAGATCCATATACCACCAATAGTCCTTCTCATCCAAACTCAGCTCATCCATTCTGGATTTCAGCACGTCGTAGCGTTCTTCTCTCTGGCTACCGCCGATAATCTCGCCTACCCCCGGAACTAACAGATCACATGCCGCGACCGTTTTTCCATCGTCGTTGAGGCGCATGTAAAAGGCCTTGATGTCTTTCGGATAGTCCGTTACAAAGACCGGCTTTTTATAAATCTCCTCGGTCAGATAACGTTCATGCTCCGTCTGCAGATCAATCCCCCATTCCACCGGGTACTCAAATTTCTTACCGGATTTCTTTAAAAGTTCTACGGCTTCGGTGTAGGTGACACGGGCGAATTCCGCGTTCACAAGGGCGGTCAGCCGCTCCAGCAGACCTTTATCCATGAACTTGCCGAAAAATTCCATCTCCTCCGGAGCATGCTCCAGAACGTAGCGGATAATATATTTGATCATATCTTCCGCCAGATCCATATTGTCGGAAAGATCCGCGAAGGCCACTTCCGGCTCAATCATCCAGAATTCGGACGCGTGTCTCGCGGTATTGGAATTTTCCGCGCGGAAGGTCGGTCCGAAGGTGTAGACGTTGCGGAAGGCCAGGGCAAAAGTTTCCGCTTCCAGCTGTCCGCTCACGGTCAGGCTCGTTTCCTTTCCGAAAAAGTCCTGGCTGTAATCAATTTTGCCATCTTCTGTTTTCGGGAGGTTTTCCATATCCAGGGTTGTGATACGGAACATTTCTCCCGCCCCTTCGCAGTCGCTTCCGGTTACAATCGGCGTATGCACATATACGAAATCCCGTTCCTGGAAGAATTTATGGATTGCGTAGGCTGCCAGGGAGCGCACCCGGAATACTGCTGAAAACGTATTGCTCCTCGGACGAAGATGGGCAATTTCCCGCAGAAACTCCATACTGTGGCGTTTTTTCTGGAGGGGATAATCCGAATCAGAGTCCGCCTCGATTACAACTTCCTTTGCCTTGATTTCAAAAGGCTGTTTTGCCTGCGGAGTCAGAACAAATGTCCCTTTTACCATCAATGCCGCCGCGATCGGCGCCTTTGAAATTTCCTCAAAATTATTCAAAAATTCGGCTTCATAAACCACCTGCACGGATTTGAAAAATGTCCCGTCATTCAGTTCAATAAATCCGAATTTGTTCGATCCTCTGTTGGTCCGAATCCAGCCATGAACCGTAATTTCCTGGTCCGCATACTTGTCTGGTTCCCGGAATAGGGAACGTACCTGTATATCCTTCATAGTTCACTCTCCCTTTTATTTTTATCCGGCTGTTACAGCCGGGAATTTTTGTATACTTTTACAGTTCATTTTATGGTATCACTTTGCGCCTGTTTTTTCAACTGATTTTCATGAGAAAACCAGAGCAACAGCATTTACTTATATAAAAAGAATGATACAATATTAGAATATATCGAAATTGGGTATGATATTCAGCAGATTGCGTAGGGTTATCGTTTCCGTTATCAAGAATACCATAACCAGTTTTTGAAATAAAGTGACAGAATGGAGCTGTTTATATATGAAATACTCGCTTGAAGAATTATGTACGAAAAAAGAGGATCAGGTCTTTGACCGCAAAAGCGCAAGAAAAGACGCTAAAGGATTATCCAATCATATCGTGGCCTTTGCCAATGCAGATGGCGGTACACTCGTCATCGGCATTGAAGACAATGGAGACATAACGGGTATTGACACATATACCAACAATATCAACGATATACTCCGTGTCCCTTTTGATTACTGCACTCCTTCGGTAAAAGTAATGTTCGGAACAGTTGAATGCAAGGATAAAGACGGGAAACCAAATCATCTTTTAATTATAACGATTCCCCAAAGTTCTGAGTTACACGCCAATCAGCAGGATGACGTTTATTATCGAATGGGCGACAAATCAAAGAAGCTAAACTTTGATGAACGCTTACAGCTTATGTATGCCAAAGGCTCCCGCTATTTTGAAGATGAGCCTGTGTTCCGCTCTACGTTAGATGATATTGATATGAATTTTGTTGCCGAATACTGTAAGTAAAATCCTTGATATAGTACGCCAGTCCCTCAATTTTGTAGGCGATCAAATCAAGGAACGCACACGGCTCGGCAACGATGGCAGATTTCACACCACTCCGGAATACCCTGAGTTTGTTTGGAAAGAGATCATCATCAACGCCATCGCCCACCGTGATTACAGCATTAAAGGAACCGATATTCAGATAAAAATGTTCGACGATCATATTACCGTAGAGAGTCCCGGTACTCTCCCCGGCATTGTGCGTTTAAGCAATATCCGCACCGTACATTTTTCTCGCAATCCAAAAATCGCTCGTTTCCTGCAGGAATATGATTATGTAAAAGAGTTTGGTGAAGGTGTTGATCGTATGTTTAAGGAAATGGAGGGGGCCGGACTTCCCGCACCGGAATACAGTGATAATGCCTTTATGCTCAATGCTACGATACAAAATAACAACGCAGATGGCGAAATAAATGGCGAAATAAATTTTGATAAAAACGAATTGCTTGTATACAACGCGATTGCAGCTAATCCTACGGCTACGAGATCAGACCTGATTGAAATACTTGATATTTCTGCTCGTACTATTGATCGAGCAATTAAATCCCTGAAAGATAAAAGTGCCATTGAGCGTATTGGCTCAAAAAAGACCGGATACTGGAGTATTATTACGAAATAAGCAACCACTTATACGGAAAAGGCAGCCACTTTGATACTTGGGCTGCCTTTTTTCTGTTCATTATGCGATTTTTTATCTCTGAGTTTTGACATCCAAAACGTTACATCTTAGTACAGCTTGGCGCCGGCCGGAATGTGATCGTCCACCATCAGAAGATGCAGTCTTTCCTCTCCCTTTTCGTGATGTACGGCGCTGATCAGCATGCCGCAGGAATCAATTCCCATCATCTTGCGCGGCGGCAGGTTGACAATGGCAATCGCAGTCTTTCCTACCAGCTCTTCCGGCTCGTAATAATCGTGGATTCCGCTGAGAATTACGCGATCCTCATCCGTTCCGTCATCCAGAACGAATTTCAGCAGCTTTTTGCTCTTGGGAACCGCTTCACATTCCTTGATCTTAACCGCCCGGAAATCCGACTTGCTGAATGTGTCGAAGTCCACCATATCTTCAAAGAGCGGTTCAATTTCCACATTGGAAAAATCAATTTTTTCCGGAGCCGCGGCTGCCGGCTTTTTCGCCTTTTTGGAATCACTGTCCAGCGGCTTCATTGTCGGGAAGAGGATAATATCCCGAATGCTCGGAGCGTTGGTAATCAGCATGATTACGCGGTCGATGCCGATTCCCAGACCTCCCGTCGGCGGCAGTCCGACTTCCAGCGCGTTTACAAAATCCTCGTCCATCGGATGCGCCTCATCATCCGAACCGTCGTCGAGCTGCGCCTGCTGCTCTTTAAACCGTTCGTACTGGTCAATCGGGTCGTTCAGCTCGGAGAAAGCGTTGGCAATTTCCCAGCCGTTGATATACGCTTCGAATCTTCTGGTGATTCTCGGATCTTCCGGATCCCGCTTTGCCAGCGGAGAAATTTCCACCGGATGTCCCACTACGAAAACCGGACCGTCCAGATATCCCGGAACATCTTCGCAATATTCCTCGAACATTTCCGCCAGGATCTTACCTCTGGTCATCTCCTGCACTTCATCCTTATCCATTCCCTGGCCGATGGCTGCGGTTCTCGCTTCCTCGTCCGTCTGAATCTGATCAAAGTCCACGCCGGTAATCTCTTTCACCGCGTCGCTCATTCTCAGTCTTCTCCACGGCGGCGTCAGGTCGAACTTCTTTCCCTGATATTCGATCACCATGCTGCCGGTGGCCTTAAGCGCGGCTTTGGAAACGACCTGTTCCGTAACTTCCATGGTTTTCTCCATATCCTCATAGGCCATGTAGCATTCCATGGATGTAAATTCCGGGTTATGATTCCGATCCATCCCTTCATTACGGAACATTTTACCCATTTCATAAACCCGGTCGAGGCCTCCCACAACCAGCCTCTTCAGGTACAATTCATTGGAAATACGCAGCTTCATATCCAGATCCAGCGTATTATGGTGTGTCTCAAATGGACGGGCGTTGGCGCCGCCCGCAATCGTTGTCAAGATTGGCGTATCCACTTCCAGGTAACCGAAGTCTTCCTCCAGAACCCGCTTGATTTCCTTGATAATGGCCGCCCGCTTGATGAAGGTATCCTTTACATCCTGATTCATAATCAGGTCCACATAACGCTGTCTGTAACGGATATCCGTATCCTTCAGGCCGTGCCACTTATTGGGGAGCACCTGCAGGGACTTGGAAAGAAGCACCATTTTGGAAACTTCCACTGTAATTTCGCCCCGCTGGGTCTGGAACACCTTTCCCACGATACCGAACAGATCTCCGATATCGGAAGTTTTAAACCATTTATATTCTTCCTCTCCCAGAACATCTTTTTTTACATGGCACTGAATTCTGCCTTTGGAATCCTGGATATCAATGAAGGATGCCTTTCCCATGCCTCTTTTGGCCATCATTCTTCCGGCAATGGAAACTTCCTTTCCGTCCATTTCTTCAAACCGGTCTTTAATGTCCTGGCTGTAAGCGTTGACATCCCACTTTTCAATCAAATAGGGATTCCTTCCCGCTTCCTGCAGATTTTTCAGCTTTTCTCTCCGGATTCTGCGCTGTTCACTCAATCCTTCTTCTGTCAGCTCTTCCGTGTCCGGATTTACATTCTGGTTTTTCTTCTGTTCACTCATTCTTACTACCTCTGGTTTCTTACTTGCTGATTTCGATTATTTTATAGTTGATAATTCCGTCCGGAACTTCTACCGCAACTTCTTCCCCTGCCTTTTTTCCCAGCAGCGCCTGACCTACCAGCGATTCATTGGAGATTCTTCCTTCAAACGGGTCCGCCTCTGTAGAGCCTACAATGGTAAATTCCTCTTCTTCCTTTGTGTCCATATCCTGAACTTTTACAGTCAGTCCTACCGTTACCTGATCCCCTGCCAGCTCGCTTTCATCAATAATCTTGGCTTTACGAATCATGTTCTCCAGCTTTTGAATACGCTCTTCCAGCTCCGCCTGCTCGTTTTTAGCGGCGTCATAGTCGGCATTCTCCGATATATCGCCCTGCGCGATCGCTTCTTTTAATTTTTCCGCTACCTCTGCCCTTCTGACGGCAACAAGCTCCTCGTGCTCCTCTACAATTTTATCGTAGCCTTCTTTGGTTAACAGTATTTCTTCTGTCATTTGGTTAATCTCCTTTCGACCCATGTCATATCGTACTATTATAAGCCGCGGATGCCGAATTGTCAATGTTTTGAGCGGATTTTGGACAGGTCCTCACATGACGGAAAAAACATGTATTTTAAAAGCGACATATTTCAAATTCACAAGTCTTGCAATGGAATAATTTTGAAGGTAAAATAGTAGGATAACAGGAAGGTGCATCATGGCACAAGACAAGATCATGGTAGTCGACAATGAAATGGAAATTATTCAGCTTATGAAGCTCTACTTATCCAGAGAAGGCTATGAAGTCGTCTGGACGACCGACAGCACAAAGGCCGTCGCCCTTGCTCAGGACGAAAAGCCGTGAGCAGAGCGATGTCCCCATTCTTTTCGTCAGCTGCAAGAATCAGGAGATGGATAAGGTACTGGGTCTTTCCATCGGCGGAGATGATTATATCTCCAAACCCTTCAGCCCGGCCGAACTGGTTGCCCGGGTAAAGGCACACCTCCGCCGACAGAATATGAGCCACTCCGGTGCTCCCGACGCCCCGGCGCCGCAGAACATTCTGACGGCCGGCGATCTGGAAATCGATCTTTCCGCTCATACCGTCACAGTCGGAGGAAAACCTGTACACCTTACAGCAAAAGAATTTGAACTTCTGGTTCTTCTCTCCCGATATCCGAACCGGGTGTTTACAAGCCGCCAGATCTTCGATAATCTTTGGGACTCCTACGGGATTGACGAGGATGTGCGCACCGTCATGGTTCATATCAGCAATCTCAGAAAAAAAATCGAGCCAAATCCGGAAAAGCCCCGATACATCCATACAGTAAGGGGCGTCGGATATAAACTGGTATCCGGCTGAAAGGAAAAGGAGCTTGCTCCGGCAGATGTCAGCAGTCTGCCGGGCAAGCTCCTTTTCTTTGAGTGTTTAAAATGTCACTAATACTTGACAGGGATCTGTACTCCCATGGACTTCAGGCCTTCTTCAAAACATTCGAAGAAGTCTTCAATATCCTTAGGTACAATGGTCCCCAGCGAACACAGCCGGAAGGTCGGAAGGTCAGAAACCTTTCCCGGATAAATGGTAAATCCTCTTTCATAGACATAGTCGTGAATCTTTGTAAAATCGAAATTCGGATCCTTCGGATACAGAACGGAAATTACCAGTCTGGACTGCAGCTCTCTTGGAATAATCGTCTGGAATCCCAGTCTGTCAAGCCCTTCATACAGCGCTTTCCACACGGTCTGATGCCGTTCCCATTTGGCCTGCTCGCCGACTTCCCAATACTCTTTGATTGCCTGGCGGGTAGCGTAGATGGTCTGTACCGGAGGCGTAAAGTGCATTTCGCCTTTATTCTTAATAAAGTCATACTGCATGAACAGGTTCGTATAATAGGATCTGGTCGGGTAGTCTTTAGAAGCTTCGATCATCTCCGTATTTCCGATTACATAGGAAAGTCCTGTCATGGACATCAGCCCCTTCTGCGCGGAAGCCATAATAAAGTCCAGATTATCCTTATCCATATCGATGGGAATCATGGCGTATGTCGAAGTCGTATCGACAACCATGGTTTTTCCATATTTGTGGGCGACCGCTCCAATCTCCCGAATCGGATTCAGCACGCCGGTGCCGGTTTCATGGTGGCAGCAGTATACAACCGCGATATCCGGATCGGATTTGATGGCTTCTTCCGCCTTTGCCACATCAATGGGTTCTGTAATCGGCAGTTCCAGATTGATGTGATCCATGTGATAATAGCGGGCGACTTCCGCCGCTCTTCCCGAATAAGCGCCATTATTCAAAACCAGAATTTTCTTCCCCTCCGGAACCAGGGAGTTGACACAAGCGTCAATATTAATGGTACCGGAGCCGGTAAACAGCACCGCTGTGTATTTATCCAGATCGCCGTGGACGATCTTTACCAGATCTTCTCCCATCTGTTTCATAATCGCGCCGAATTCCTTTTCTCTCGGGCAGATATCCGGAACCACCTGCGCATATTTTACCGTATCCGTGGTCGTAGCCGGACCGGGATTGAGCAATACATTTCTTTTTACTTTCGGATATTCCATTTTTCTCCTCCTTTTCGAGCAATTCTTTTTTGTAATTTTATCATTATAGGACATCTATGTTAGATCCATGTTAACTAAGCGGCTTTTTCTTCTTTTTTCTCCTGATTCAGTCCCCATCCCGCGATAATGGCAATTATGATAATGGCGACGCACACTCCCGCGATGGCTGTAAATACTAACGTCCAGTTGCTGCTGTTGGTAAGTACGCTTCCGAAGAAAATCGCTTGTACGGAAGCTCCCAGGTAAGCGAAGCAGTCTAAAATACCGGCCGCGGTTCCCGCGAAGGCTCTTCCGCCTACATCCGTCGCATAGGCCCATACCAGACCGTTAATAGCATAGATGAAAAATCCAGCAACAAACAAAAGCGCTCCCGCCAATGCTCCCGGTTCCACTTTCATAAAGAAGAATACCGTCGCGCCGGAGACCACCGCGCAGATAATCACCATCGGCAGCCGGTTGGTTGAGAAAAACTTGTCGGAAATCCACGGAATAATCAGCGTCCCGAAGGCCATTCCCAGAGGCAGCAGTACCGTGCCCAACGCGCCTTTTTCAATATCGTAGTTAAATTCCTGCACATAATAGGTCGGAATCCAGGTCAGAAGTCCGTATCTCGCGATACTGGAGCCGGCGATAATCAGCAGCCACAGATCAAATCTCCATTTTTTAAACAGATAGATATACGGGAACAGCTTTCCCCTCTCCGCGATCAACTTCTGCAGTTCGAGATCCTGCTCATGGCGTTTCGCGTCCGGATCCACGTATTCTTTCAGACCAATCTTTTTCGGGCTGTCTTTTGCCAGGAAAATATAGATAATGGCGAAAATAACCATAATGACAACCGGTACGATAAATCCCGCTTTCCAGCCGCTGTTTGGCATAATGATAAACGCCAGCGATACGGTCAGCGCCGCGAATACCTGACCGAAACCGGAAAAGGCATTGGCGAATCCTGTGGCAAATCCGCGCTTTTCTCCCGGCCACCATCTGGAAAGCAGCGCGATTCCCGGCGACCACAGCATGGACTGAAAATATCCGTTAAATCCCCATAAAACCGCGATTACAACCAGACTGGACTGGAATCCGATCAGCAGATTCGCCGCCGCGGACAAAAACATCCCCGCGACAATAAACCGGTTTACACCGAAAATTTCACCCAGCCTTCCGTTAAACAGATGGCCGATTCCATAGGTCCAGAACAGTACCGATGAAAGGATTCCCAGATCCAGTTCTGTCCACCCTTCCTCTTCCATCATGGCGGGCATTGTATACTGCAGATTCAGTCTGCCGCAGTACAGAAAACAGTACAGAACGGAGAAAGCCAGCAGTACGATCCAGGCGTTCTTTGAAAACTTCTTATACTCTTCTTGTGTATAGCCGAGCATTCCATTGTTTGGTTTCTCACTCATAACGCCCCTCCTTTTTACTTGTTGACACGTATTTTCTGTCTCATAAAATCAGGGCACTCCCTGAGTGAAGTGCGGGAGTGCCCTTTTGCCAGCCGGACTTAAATTGTCTCAATGATGCCCTGTCCCGGTCTTTCCCCTCTTCTGAGTCTTGGCTCGATCTGTCCGAAGATAATTTCCGGAACATAAAGATACGTCTGGTACTAAGAAATCAGGTTTTGCGGCTGCCAGCTGGTCATAATTATTGGAACCGGAAGCATAAAGTCCGATGGTCCATACACCCGCGTTGTTTCCGCATTTCATTCCCGGCGCGGTATCGTCAATTTTTACAACGGCTTCTACCGGAATTTCCTTCTTAGTGATTTCATATGCCTGCAGCATACAGTCGAATACCATGAACGGAGCCGGTCTTCCCGGAACTTTTTCCGCGTTGGTTACTACGTCAAACTTCATGCCGAATTTCTCTTCCAGCAGTTTGTTCAGCGCCGCCGAGTCTTCCGCGTAGTATCCGGTATCGCATCCTACCAGGATTCCTGCCGCTCTCAGCTTGTCAATACATTCTACCGCCCCCGGAATCGGTTTTGCCAGGTCCTCGTCCACTATGTATTTACTCATTAAAGGACGGAATGCTGCCAGAACTGCGTCGAAATCATCTTCATTCCACGGACGTCCGTATTTTTCTTCCCACTGGGCGGAGATTTCCGGCAGATTTAAAAGCATTCTCAGATGAGTCGGCTTGAACGCTCCCATCGGCTTTCTGATTTCTGCCCAGTCACATTCGATTCCGAACTGCTGCAGAGCTTCATAAAACGGTACAACCGAAGCCTTACATCCTCTCAGGTCATCTTTCGGCCATCTGTGTCTCAGATCCCTAGGACCGTCGCAGAATGTACCCGCAGTGTCCAGTACCGCTAACTCGATTTTTCCTGTGTAAGTTCTGTTATACATAATTCTTCCTCCTTTAAATGGTATTTCCATCTTTCATTGACTTTGTTTATGCTTTTACTATAAAGCATGGGATTAAAGGCTGCCTCAAGATAACCTATAGCTTTGTATAAGGAATGTTAAAGATAAGTTAAAGAAATATTCTGATTTTTCAGAAGTAAGATTTTATTTTCTTCCCCGCCTGACACAAGACCGGTTTCGGGGTATAATAAGGCGTATCAGACATGACCGCCGACAGTCCATGTCCAAATCCAGAAAAAAGAAGAAACAGGAGAAATACCTTGCGAAAAGAAATTCATGAAGTAAAAGCCGCCATCTTTGATATGGACGGCACCCTGACCGATTCCATGTACATCTGGGATATCGCGGGAGAAACCTATCTCAAAAGCTGCGGAAAAATGCCCGCTCCCAATCTGCGGGAACAGCTGCGACCTTTAAGTCTTGAGCAGGCCGCTCAGCTGTTCCGGGAAGAATATGGGCTGCAGCAGTCCACCAAAGAAATTCTCCAGGGATTTAACCGTGTTGTAAAGCACGAATATCGTACCAATGTCAGGCTGAAGCCTGGAGTTTTGCCCCTTTTAAATCTGTTGAAAGAAAAAGGGGTCGAAATGGCAGTCGCCACTTCTTCCCCGAGAGAAATTGTAATTATGGTGCTGGATCGCCTGCAGATCCTCCCTTACTTTTCCCACATTGTCACCTGCGGCGATGTAGGCGCCGGAAAGGATCATCCGGACGTTTATGACCGCGCAGCGGATCAGATGGAGAGCACCAAAGAAAGCACTATCGTTTTTGAAGACGCGCTCCA
This sequence comes from Zhenpiania hominis, assembly GCF_014333425.1. Taxonomy (GTDB): domain Bacteria; phylum Bacillota; class Clostridia; order Peptostreptococcales; family Anaerovoracaceae; genus Hominibacterium; species Hominibacterium hominis. The sequence continues at coordinate 224,044 of NZ_JACRYT010000002.1, forward strand.
CGCGATTACCACAGCCAGTTCTGCCGGCTACTATGTCATCGGCGTCTATGATACCAGTGAGGGAATTAATGAGGAAAAAATTATTCCCCTGTGCAGTCAATATCTGAAATCGCTGGAAGACTTTGATCCGCGGACGCTGCCCCTGTAACCGGTATTGCCTCGCTACAGAGGGGAGCCGGTTCCGCTTATGACAAGCTTTGTGCCCATACAGGCTGTTTGCGCGGTTCCGTCCTCAGCCGCCACATCCGCCAGAATGTCCGAAGAGGTTTCACGAATCGTCCAGGTGCGGCATCCGGCATCCCGAAGAAGGTGCTCAATATGCTTCCTGCCTTCATGAATCGCGTAAAACACGGCTTCCTCCCGGCTCTCACAGACCATCCGCTGCCAGGGCGCGCTCAGAATATACTGACCGCCGTCTTCGCTGATAAGGAGCTCGACGGTTTCGGTAATCCGCCCTGCCGCCGCGGATAAAAATTTCGATATCGGCATTTCCTTTCTCTTTGCCAAAATTCGGATCCCTGCCAGGGCCGCGTCCCGGTTCCACCTGGTATAGGTCCCCTGCGCGTGAAGCAGATCCGTAGGAGTCACTGAGATACGGGACAGTACGCCGGATTCCACCAGCGGCGTCAGTTCCAGCGTTTCCGCGTCCACTCCCAACTGCCTTGCCAGATAGGTCAGACTATGGGGCCCTTCCCGCAGCATATCCGCAATCCTCTGCTCCCATTCGGATGCTCCCGCGGGAAGCGGGTTACTTCCCGGCAGAAAACAGTCCGCTTCCTGCGCAAAATATCGCTTGTACTCTCCGACTCTGGTAAAGCTTTTCAACTCCCGTACAAGATGCGGATATTCCGCTCCAATCAGGCACAGAGGCCAGACTTTCTGCGGACCGATCTGAAGGCGTCCCTTCTCATCCAGGTAAATACGGCTATCGCCTCCCAGACCAAAGGTACACATTTCTGCCGCCTGTACCCTTGTAAACCAGCCTCCTACCTTCGCCCCTTCCTTTTTAATCTTTACCGTACCGTCCGAGACATGGGCAATATCGGTTGTCGTCCCACCCATATCCAAAACGATGCCTTCCTTTCTTCCGGTCAGGGCAAGGCTCCCAATCACGCTGGCCGCGGGTCCCGATAAAATGGTTTCAATGGGACGCTCTTTTGCCACGGCTTCTGTCATCAGCGTGCCGTCTCCTTTTACCACCAGCAGCTGGGCGTGGATATTCTTTTCCCGCAGAACTTCTTTTGTGGATCGCAGCAGTTGACGGATAATCGGAATCAGCCTTCCGTTCAGCACCGCGGTAACCGTCCTGTGGTGAAATCCCAGAGCCGAAGTCAGCTGATGGGCGCAGACAACCGGTACGTCCAAAAGTTCCTGCGCCATGCGCCCGACTTCCTTTTCATGTTTGGGGTTTCGCACACTGGCATAGCCGGAAACAGCTATGGCTTCCACACGGCCCTTCATCTGCAGCAGAGCGTTTCGAATTTCATCCTGATCCAGATCCTCCTGCAGCCTTCCCATAATATCGAAACGCCCCTTTACCTTCACTTCCAGCTCCGCCGGAACTTTATCTTCCAGTTCCGCTCCCATGTAAATAAGCCCCACACGGGCGCCGCGGCCTTCCACAATGGCGTTTGTCGCCAGGGTTGTGGATAGGGAGACCTGCGAAATTTCCTCCATCCTGTCAAAGTCCAGATGTTCCATACAGGTTTTCATCCCCCGCGTCAGATCCTCCCGCGTCGTCAGTGCTTTTGCCTTGCATATAATGTTCCGTCTGGCAGAATCGATTACGACGCCGTCGGTATACGTTCCGCCGGTATCCATTCCGAGAATAAAAGCCATAAAGCATCCCTCCTGTTTCTGATGCCTTTATGTTAATTCGCCTCTTTTAGATTTTCAATATTCTGACTAAATTCTTTAAGGAAACTTATACTTCTGTTCGCGCGCTTATTCCCGAACTTCCGGAATGACCACCGTATTCTTTTTGCAGACCACCATTCCGCAGATCACCATACAGATGCAAAAGACTTCCATGACGAAGAATACCGCCATGGTTCCTGAAAAAATGTTCATAACCGTGTGGAAGAGAAGATTCTCCAGAAAGGCCCCCAGATACGCGAATCCGTTAAGGATGCCGGCAACACTGCCCGCAAACACCCTTCCCCCCTGATCAAGCGCGTAGAGCCAGAGAATCCCGTTGATTCCATAGAGCGCGAATCCGGTAAAAAAGATTCCGGTAAGAATCGCCGCTTCTTCCTGAACCATGGGAAAAATTACAACCAGCATTCCGCATAACGCCGCCATGGCCGTCACAATAATCCCTTGATTATCAATCAGTCTTCTTTACATTAGGCTTTCTTTAATTTATCATAAAAGCAGAAAACTTTCAAACGCCTCACAAACGTCTCAAAGGAGCGGACCTTATGTATCTTGTTACCAGCTATCCCATGCTGGCATCAACGGTGACAACCTTGATGCTGAGCATCATTTTTCTGATTTTATCGCGCCAGAGCGGAAAAAACTTTATGTGGTTCTGGGGAATTTCCTGGCTGATTTATTCGGGGATGTTTCTCCTGGATTTTGTAAATTTTCAGATCCAGTTCCATAACGGTTATTATATCATGCTCCGGCAGCTGGCGGCGCTTGCCGGCTCCTGCCTCTTTCTGCTGGGAACCTACCATTTTTTTCAGCTCAAACCGCCCCGCTGGCTTTTGCGGGCGACCCTTTTTTCCGCTGTCCTGATTCTCGCCTATCCGCAGTTTCCTTTGATCCGCAGCGTCGCCCTGATTCCCAATGTTATCTACTGCTCCGGAATGCTGATCGGCGCGGGATGCATGTTTATTTCATATTCCTGGACCCAGAATCTGCCGGAAAAGCGGATGGCAAGCTTTTTTATCATTATATGGGGCATTTTCATCAACCACTTCGGATTCACCCTCCAGGATACCGCCCTCGCTGTAGCGACCTATTTTATCGGTCTGTTTACGGTCAACATCCTGATCCTGACCCTCATTATCATTTATTTTAAAAAGCTCCGCTTTATGGATATCCGCCAGTCCACCCGGTTTCGCCTGCTTGTGGAAAATTCCTCGGATTCCATGTTTCTGTACGACTACAAACGTCAGGAGTTTGAATATGTGAGTCCAACCATCGCGAATCTGATCGGCGTTACGGACAAACAGCTGTACAAGATGCCGGAACGCTTTTTTGACTATGTCAATACGGTGGAAAAAAATAAGGAAATCATCGGGATCTTCTCCCGCCCTGTCACAGAGCCAAAGCCATGATGCTTACAACGCTGGTGGATGATCTGGCACAGGCCTCCCGCGTCACTTCCCAGAGCCTGGAATACCGATTTTACGAACATTCCGCCGTGGAAGTATTCACCGATCTCCTGAATCAGGGAGAGTTCCACATCGCCCAGTCCGGGCACCGGGCGGTGGTATCCGCTGAGATTGCGGAAAACGCCATTTTAATTGTAGATCCCTACCGTATACAGCAGGTAGTTTCCAACTTAATTAACAATTCCATCCGCCATACGCCAATGGGGCAGGAAATTTCCATTTCCTGCCGCACTTGTCTGAAAGAAGAACTCCTTCCCCTCATTCCGGACTGGGTCTGTTTATTTCCATGCAGATAATCACCCAGCACTCCGGACGGATGTCCGCCCGCAACAATACGCATGGCGGGGCAGAGATTTCTTTCTCCCTGCCCTTTTATATCTGAATTAGTCGTCCAGTTCGTTGATCTCTTCGTGGATGTAGATTTCTCTCTTAGCCAGTTCGTCAAATACATCCTGCGGGTCAAAGGCATACTCCGGAATCAGAAGTCCGGTGTCTTTCACCTTGCCTTCCGCAATCAGTTTAACCGCGACGGCCATCGGGATTCCCACATTCCTGGTGTAGGCTCTCAGCTTTTCCCAGCCCGGAACGGAGCCGTCAGATTTCGGATGTGTATGAGTCAGGATGTGCTGCATTTTCTTTCCGTTTTTCGTGCCTACCACTTCAATATGAAGGGCGTATCCGTAAAGCTCGGTCTCCGTTCCTTCTTTGCTGTTCAGGAGATATTCGGCAACACAGTCCATAACACCGATTTCTTTTCCGTTAATCATGATCTTGTCATTTCTCAGGATTCCCCAGTCATACAGCGCCCGGACAAGCTGCATGTTCTTCTGCGGCCAGGTTCCTCTTGTCTCGATGAGTCTGACGCCTTTATCTTTCAGAGCTTCCGCCAGAGTCACAGTCTCGGAATGAGGAATGATGTACTGCGGATGCGTTCCGTAAGGTTCCGGAAGCGCGATATCTCTCGGTCTTGCGAACGGCGGAACCTGGATGAACTTTCCGTCTTCAAATACGGTACGAGTCGGCAGATTCGGATCGTATTCATATGTTGTAGTCGCGGTAATCGCCTTTGAAAACGCGAACGGACGATACGCGCCGTGGCTGACTCTTACGATTTCCACGGTATCCAGCTGGTTGGCTCCGTGCATTGCCATCATCTGAGTCGTTCCCGGAGTCATTCCGAATCCCGGCACGCAGGTCTTTCCTTTTTCTTTAAAAATATCCGCGTACTGATTTTCTTCACCAAATCCGTTCAGGTTTACGCCGTGGCATCCTGCCTCAGCGATACAGGCGGTCGTCTTACCGTTTAGCGCGATGGTCGTTCCATCCATTACAATGTCGTAACCTTTCATTTGCTTTACGGTCGCGTCGTGATCGTTGACATCCACTTTTACAAAATCTACTCTCGGGTCATTCAGCCATTCAACAACCTCTCTTCCCGCTTTTTCATCATAGTCCGCAACTGTTATTCTCTCAAAATCCGTATGCTGCACCAGATCTAACGTAGATTCTCTGCAGATTCTTCCCGCGCCACCTAAACAAAATACTTTCATCACATTACCTCCTGAATATTTTATTGACTAATTGTTTACCAACTTACAATGCAATATTACTATATCTTTGCATTTTTGTAAACACTTTTTTGCAACTTTTTTATTTTTTCTTCAAAAGTTAGTAATAATATTGTCATATTTCTTTTTTTCTGTTATACTGTAAGGACGCAAAAGGAGGGGACAGCTATGCTTCCACAAGAACGTTACAATAAACTGATCGAATACCTGCAGGAGCATGAAATTATCAAAATCGACCAGATCGTTTCACTATTTGATATTTCCATCGAAACGGCAAGGCGGGATCTGAATCATCTGGAGAAAGAAGGAATTATAAAGAAAATCTATGGAGGAGCGACCCTTATGGCTCCGGAAGCCAAAGAACCGGCTACATCGGATCGGCTTTCCCGCAATCTCGCGGAAAAAGCGGAAATCGCCAGAAAATGCGCGGACTTTATTAAAGATGGCGATTCGATCCTGCTGGAAGTCGGAACAACCACGCTGCAGGTTGCCAAAGCTCTGAAGGAAAAACGGAATCTTACCGTAATTACCAACTCCATCCATGTTGTTAACGAGCTGATGGACACGGATTTTGATATCTATGTAATCGGTGGAAAGGTACGGCATGGGGAAGGGTCCGTTTCCGGAGCCCTTACGATGTTTGAACTGGAAAATTTTCAGATCAGCAAGGCCATTATCGGCGGAGGCGGTCTGACGCTGGAGAGGGGACTGTCTGATTACAATATTGAAGAGGCTCTGGTTCGCAAAAAAGTGGTGGAAAAGGCAAAGGAAGTCATTCTGGTGGTGGATCACAGCAAGTTCGGGCGGGATGTTCTCGCCCACATATGCCCGATTACCGCCATCGATCTTGTCATCACGGATCGGAATCTTAACGCGGAACTGGCCGCGGAATTTGAATCCGCCAATGTGAATCTGGTTTTAGCGTAGAGTAGAAAAGAAGGGTCCTTGCCTGCAGGGGCCTTTATTTTTCATTTTTTTACCAAATTTCTTGACAAATTCCTACAAAAAAGTGTATTGTAAATGAGCAGTGTATTTTTTGGGAGGAGTTTAGATGAGACTAAGAAAAGAATCTGACAGTATTCAGGATGATGAAGTCCTGCTCATTGCAAAAGTTTCGGATGCGCTAGCGCATCCTGCCCGCATCAATATTTACCGATTTATTATGCAGTGCAACCGGGAACGGACCGATGTGTGCAACAAAGATGTGGTCGCTGCTTTTGATTATTCACAGGCTACCATTTCTCAGCACCTGAAAAAGCTGATCGATTCCAGCCTGATTCAAGTCAAAAAAGTAGATCGTTTTTCTTATTATTACGCAAATATGGGCGCGCTTGCCCGTTATCTGTCCGCAACCAGAAAATTCGGCCAGATTTAAGGCCGTTTTTTCCGGCGTACCGCCGCGGCGATGCCGGCAATCATCACAGGAGCAAAAATAAGCCCGGCAATCGCTCCTTTCAATATTCCTTTTTCGTGTTTCTCTTTTGACCACCGATCGATAATCTGCCCTTTTTCATCATAGGAAAGAAGGGAAAGCCGATCCTTTTCCACCCGAATAATCTGGTAATTGCTGTTTACCGCATCCAGCGCTTTCGTATAGGCCGGAGCGTTTTCGCCGTTATAATAAGTGCTGCGCCGCTTCCCGGAATTGCCGATTACATAAGTAATTCCACCGATCTCTTTCGTTCTCATATAAATGTGCTGGTGACCGCAAAGAGCCAGATCAATCTCTCCTTTTTCCAGAATCGGTTCCCATTCCTGACGGATCCATTCGTAAACCGAGTCTCCGTTTGAGATCCCGTAAGGCGGGTGATGAAGAACGGCAAGCTTCCATTTGGCATTGCTTTTCCTTAAATCCTCTTCCATCCAGATCCGGATCTCATGAAGCTTTTCGTCCCATTCTTCCGCCATGGAAGCTTTTCGATTATCCAGCAAAAAGCAAGTGTTTAATACAATAATATGGCAGTTTCCATAGTCAAAGGAGTAAAATTCTTCTTCCAGATCCTGCGGCCCGTTTTCCGGAAGCGCCAGCATCTGCAGGTATGGATCCGCCTTTACGGAAGTTTCATGATTACCAATAGCCGGCATCATAGGAATATAGGAAAATACTGAGGAAGCATTGTCGAGGAACAAATTCCAGTCCTTCATCTTTCTGCTGGAATTTACCATATCTCCTCCAATCAGAGCGAAAGCGATTCCCGGATTCCTCTCCCGAATATCCTGCAGCAGTTTGCCCCATTCCCCATAGTCCCGGTTCCTGTTCCGGTACTGAACATCTCCTAAATATAGAAAGTCAAAGGAGGTTTCACTCTTTTCCTCCCATGTTTCAGGGTCCGGCGCAGTCGTAAAGGTACGGATCTGACTCCATTCTGCCCCATTTCCAACCCGATAATCGTATGTTGTGTTGTGACTCAATCCCTTTAAAACAGCTTCGTAACGATAATATCCGGTTTCTCCCACATCTGTAATCTCCGCTTTCACCTGATGTTGTCCCGACAATTCATCCCCGCTTTTATTATATTGAACATAGCCTTCCCGGCGAGAAGGGCTGTGCCAGGTGATCGTCTGGCTATGTGAGGGGCTCTCCGACCATGACAGCAAAAATTGGCTGCCATCATAGCTTTCGGCAGAAGACACAGCCGGAACCGCAAGAAAAAGAAGGCAGAGAACGCCCCATACTGCTTTATACGCGCTTCTCATACAACTCCTCCTGGAAGTTCTAGTATATGCAAAGCAGCGCGCTTTTATACGAAATAGAAAACAGCGATGTACGGTTTCATCGCTGTTTTCCGGGCAAATTATTATTATAATGTTTTGAAGAAAAGTCATGGTTGTTTATTACCATGACTAAAGAGTACCATATGTCGCCCCAAAAGTCTGTTGTCAAAACAACTTTTTTAAATTTTTTTAATTTCATAGAATCCGAAAGTGATCCTTTTTAAAATCAATAATTCCTTCCCTTTTCATCTGGTTCAGTTCATATGACAACGCGCTCCGGTTAACACATAAATACTGGGCAAACTGTTCCCGATCCATGTGGATACAAAATTCTGAACCACCAGCTTTGTTGTTGATAATCTTCAAATAGGTCATAATTCTGTCCCGAAGTCCCCGTTTTGAAAGCGCTTCAATTTTATACAGCTTCTTGATATTGTCATCTGCCAGAATTTGCAGAAGTCCCAACGCAATTCCTGACGCGTACTCCGTTTGTATCGCGCTTTGAAAATCAATAAAAATCACTTCCGCCTTTTCATTTGCCATATAGGTTAAAGGAGATGTCTTCATCCGGGATACCGGCGCCTCAGCCCCAAAAATTTCTCCATGCTTGTAAATATACATCAGGTCTACCGCGCCCTCCATATGAAATTTTTCTCCTCGCACGGTTCCGGAGTGAAGAATCGCGATTTCTTTTATTTCTTCTCCTTCCAAAAATATCAGTTCTTCTTCTTTATATTCCCGTATACGAATTTGAAGTCGCCGTACCGCATTCTTCTGTTCTATCTCCGGAATTCCACATAAAAATCCTGACTCTTGGATGGTTTTATAATACTCTTCTTTGATCCGCTGTTCCGCCATTTTGCTCACCTACCTATACGCGCTTTCCAAGCAGCTTCTCCAACCTTACTTTTTGTTCTTCTCTCGCGAAGCCATATCCATATTGATAAAAATCCAGGACATCCGCATCCTTTACGATTTCTTCCAAAGGACTCCCGATTTCCGCTTTTTTACTGTGATTCTTTACAGCAATTCCGATTTGCTGAATTTCCTCCTCTTCAAAAAGACCGGTTCCGCGCAGAAATTCCATAGCCGGCTGGTATCCGGCTTCCGCGTGGTTCTCTTGCTTTCCCGTAATAATTCGCCCATAATCATGAACCGCGCAGGCGCAGGAGGCCAAAATCGGATCTACGCCTCGTTTTTCAGCCATGAGATAACCCAGCTTCGCGCAGCTCACAATATGTACCCGCTCCCAGTCAATAAAGTGGGAACGTTCCGTCACCAGTTTTTCATACTTGTCAATTTCTTTCAAAAGAGCGCTCTGCAGGCGCAGTATTTTTTTCATTTGAGCTTCCTCCTTTCCCCTATTATACCGACTCTCTGTGGTGAATACAATCTTCCGCGCGAAAATACCCTGTTTTTCTTATCTTTTCCAATTTCCTTATGCTCTCTGAAAACAGAACCTATATTCGAATTTCCAGAAAGGCCTTCACTAACCTGGCGGCCTGACTAGTTTACAGATGGTCGAAATGTCCATGCAGTCTCCTTTACTTTTCGTAATAGACTATTTCCTCAAAATACTGCGAAAAGATTGAAAATCAGTCGGGTTTATGCTAAATTCATATATGTATAAATATGTTCAGAAAGGAGCTCGACAAAAATGGCGGCAATCGGCACACTGATAGCAAGCAAGCAAATATAGCATAACTTTGCCCATTGTCCCTGTCAAGCTGAAAGCTGTACAAAACAGAAGGCGTATTCTGCCCGATTTACCGCGGGTGGAATACGCCTTTTCGCGTTCAGGTATAAGCAAAAATATTTAACGAAAGGATTTAAAGACATGAAAACAAAACGTAAATTTTGGGGTGTACTGCTGACAGTCTGCATGGTTTTCTGTATGTCCCCAACTGCTGTTTTTGCGGCGGGCAATGTTCCTGACACCGCATGGACGGACTATGCCGCGGCAGACTTTGCAGGCGGCACAGGAACGGAGGCAGATCCTTATCAGATTGCTACCGCGGAGCAATTAGCCAAGCTGTCAAAGGATGTAAGTGAGGGAAACAACTACCAGGGGACGTTTTTTGAGCTTACCGAAAACATCGATCTGAGCAGTCATCGCTGGATCCCTATAGGCATTAATAAATGGGAATCGAGTGGAGCAACTACCTCCAACTGGTTTGAAGGCTTTATCGATGGGAGCAATAAGACGATCAGTGGGCTTATTGTGGATGAGAGAACGGATAAAAATGCCGCCGGTTTCTTTGGGGACATCCGAAATGTCAGCGGGGGTACCGTAGGCGCGAAAAATCTGATCATTTCAGATGCCAGCATCTATGCCGATGAAGAAGGACTTATGGAATTAAGGGCAGGCATTCTTGCAGGATATGCTTCGTCCAATCCGGGTCAACAGATCGTATTTGAAAACATAACTGTTTCAGGTGATATTGAGATAGAAAGCACCGATGGCTCTAACAACGTCGGCGGAATGATCGGATACGGCGACGGGGTAAAAGCAACCGACTGTAAAGCTGAAAATATTTCTGTCACAGGAGCCAGCAACAGCGGCGGATTCATAGGCAACAGCAGTGACTCTGTCTTTGAAAATTGTGAAGCTTCCGGAACGGTTTCCGGTATGTGGGCGCTGGGAGGCTTTGTCGGATATACCACTGCAGCAGACTTTTCAGATGCTACTCGGTCCGTCTATAAGCATTGTGCCGCCGATGTGGAGATTACAGGCTCTGACTGGAGACTTGGCGGCTTTGCCGGTTATGCGGAGTACGGGAAATTCGATAACTGCGTTGCTTTCGGAGATATTACCAGCACTGTCGATGGCTGGGAGCCGAATGTCGGAGGATTTATCGGGCAAAGCGATAATGCCGAGGTCAGTAGCAGTCATGCGGCGGGAGATGTAGTTTCCGCCTCTTCGGATTATAAAGCCGGAGGCTTTGTCGGCAATTATGTGGGAGGCACATTTGCAGGCTGCTCCTTTGACAGCGAGAAAAACAGCGGTTTGACCGCAGCCGGCACAGGCACCATTTCGTCCGGTGTGGAAGGCGGCAGCACGAATGAGGTATTGGCCAATATCTGTGAGGATTACTACGGCGGTCACAAGTATAGTTCCGATTGGACAATCGATACTGCGGCCACCTGTACAACAGATGGGAGCAAATACCAGCACTGTGAACGCTGCGACGCCAAAGGCAATATCACGGCTGTCCCGGCGACCGGTCATAAGGCAGGGACGGAATGGAAATCGGATGGAACCGGACATTGGAACGAATGCGTATATTGTGGAGATAAAATGAATGAATCCGCCCATACTTACAAATGGGTGACGGACAAAGAAGCCACAGCAGATGAGACAGGCTCAAAGCATGAGGAATGTACCGTCTGCGGTTATGAAAAAGCGGCGGTAGAAATTCCTGCAGCGGGAACACCATCAGATACCGATACCCCAACCGACAGCGACCAGACCGGCGATAAAAACAATCCGAACACTGGGACAACAGACAGCCCTCGGACCGGCGATGACAGTAATATCGCCCTTTGGATCGCGATTATGCTGGCAGCCGGTATAGCCCTGACCGGCACGGTCCTTTACAGAAGAAAGCAAACCAATCACCGTTAAATCGAGTAGGGGCTAACCTGTAGCCCCTACTCGATCTTCAAAAATAAAGGTGATATAATCGTTCGCAGCGCCGAACAAAAAAAGAATTAGCGCGAACAGGACGCCCATGCGGGAATTTACCCGATTCGGGCGTTTTTTGATGGAAAAATGAAGGAGGCTACTAACCCATTTCACCCTTTGCAACGGGTGATGCCAGCCAAACCTGTTTTTGATAAAATAAAACTGAAACAATGTTTGAAATTACAGCTCTTTTGGAGGGGAAGATATGAGGAATTGTGCAAAGAGAATCATTGCGATCGCTTTAATCGCGGCGTTAACCCTTTCGATTTTTCCAAATATCGGCGCGGCAAGGGCGGAAGCCGCATCGGAAAGCGGGGCGAACGTGATCGGAAACGTATCGGCATCGGCCGCGTCCGCTGAGGGTGAAGCGACTGCGGGGTTCGTCAGTGTTGAGATCGATCCGGACGCGAACACCGGCGCGATCACCTGGTATGGAGACGCCCGGCAGATGCAGGTGAATTTTTATGAGGATGGCTATGAAGGCACGTTTGACGACGAACGCCCGGTTTATCAGAAGAGCGTATCCGTATCTCCTTCTCTTGATGCTCCGGTTACGACCAATCTGGCCTTCGATGCGGATATGCCGGAATATTTTATCCTGGAAGTGCTGCTGCAGGATGCTTCCGGAACAAATACAGCGGATCCGTATTTGTCGAACGCGTATTCCGAAAAGATTCGGGAGGTCAGTGAAAAGACAGCGGCCGACTACCGTCATAAAGGAGATCGTCTGGTCGAGCTGGCAGTCAATTCCGGCGCGGATAAGGGCAGCTTTATGATTCTTGCCGATGATGTTCTGCGCATCGAAGAAGGCGCCGGCGCGTCGGAGGGCGCGGAAGGTGGATCCGGCGTGGAGATTGACTTTATACCTGCCAACAGCGGAGATTCTCTGTGCACTTTGAATCATATCGGCAGCAGACTTTCCGGGCAGCTCCGGAATCTGAAAGAGGACGCGCCGGTCTTTCTGATCGATGAGACTACAAACGCGGAAGGGAAGGCAACAACAGGCTACTATATGTTCAGTGTGGACAGCGTAAATGTCGATGACGCGTCCGACAGCGCGGTTCTCCGCGGAGAGGTTCATGACAGCTTGGATGAAACGAAAGAACCGGATATAGAGGCCCTGCGTTCCTTTTTGACCGCGATCAACTTAAAAGCGTCGCAAGAATATAACGTCCCGCTTGACAGCATTCCTTTGGGAACCTGGGGAACGCTGTCTATGAATATGAAGGGAACCCTGACCGTCTCCCTGACCGGGGATTTCAGCTGGAGCGGAGCGGAAGTCGCCTTTTCGATCGTCAACGATCTCCACTGCCCGGATACCGAACTCGATGTGGATCTCCCTACCGTGACGAAAGACTTTCCCATTCTAACGATTCCCATCATCGTGACCGGGGTTGTAAACCTTGAGTATAACACCAGCTTTCGAATTTCCGGCACTGCGACCGGCGGAATCCGATTTGATGCCAGCATGTGTACCGGGATCGAGATCGGAGGCAAGGCTGGCCTGACCGGACTGGATCTTTTCGTAAACAACAAATCGACCATGCCCAAATTCGATTTTAGAGGGTTTTCCATCCAGGGATCGGTGTTCGTCGGATTCGCGAGCGGGCTTTCGCTTTCCTGCTTTAAGGTCCTCTCGGTCAGCGCGGAACTGGAAACTGGATTGGAAATTTCCGGAAAGCTGACCAGCGGGCATTACTTCGATGAAAAAAGGAAATATCACGCGTGCAAGGATTTTCAATGTATTGACGGAGATCTCAGCTACAAAATGCTGGGCTACAGCGTCAGCGTCAACGCGGGGGTTTTCAGCAAAGGCATTTCCGGCATTTTTAGACCGACCATCCCGATCACGCCGTTTTACTATTCAGGGACCTACAATGATTCCGCGGCCACGACCTGCCCCCATTGGGGATACCGGCTGTTCGTTCATGTAACCGACCAAAATAATACGCCGCTGAAAGACGCGGAGGTCTCCTACAAAATTGATGACAAACAGTTTGAATCCATAAAGAGCGGAAAAACAGACGCGGAAGGAAAGGCTGTAATCTACCTGCCTGCCGGAACGCATACGATCACCGTTTCGGCGAAGGACGAAACCGGCCATACCTACCAGACAACCGAGGAGTTTGAGGAAAAAGGGTATGATGATAATGATAAGCTGATTCAGGAGCATCTGTATGTTGCGATTGACATGACGCGTTATACGATTTCCTTTGTTGATGAGGATACCAGCGGACCGGCGAAGTATATGCCGGACGCGATCTATGCGTACCCCGATCAGAAAACAGCGAAAATTCCGGATAACATACCAGGAAAAACTGGGCTTTTCTTTCGCGGATGGTCCATAGAACCAAATTCGTCGAAAGTTAAGTACCTACCAAGAAATTCGATCACTGTGGAACAGGATACGACGCTTTACGTGGTCTGGGCGCATAACAAATATTATATCCATTTCGATAAGAATAAACCGGGGAACGCATCTCACATAGTTGAGAATACGATGGAGGATCAGGAAGTAACCCTATATGAAGGGATTACCCTTCCGGAAAACAACTATACGCTGACCGGATGGGAATTTAAAGGTTGGAATACGGAGCCGGACGGCAGTGGAAAATTCTATGCGGATCAAGCAAATGTGCCAGAGAAAGACTTTGGATACGGCATGAAGGAGCACATCACCCTTTACGCCCAGTGGGAGCCGAAGACGTATACGGTTACCTTCGAGCCGGGCGAGGGGGCGACCGGGGAAACAATGACACAGGAGATGAAATACGACACTTCGGAGACCCTGGATCCCTGTAAATTTACAAATGGGAGCTCCGTTTTTACGCACTGGTCCACGGCAGCTCTTGGAAGCCATTACGCGGATGAAGCTGTGGTGACCAATCTCTGTACGGTTCTTAATGAAGACAATGGAGAAGAATTACAAGGGGCCACCCTCACTGCCAACTGGCTGGATACAAACCGCGCGACGATTGTGGTTACAAACAACGGCGAAATGGTAGACCTCGATGCGGAGAAGATTAAGCTGAAAGAACTTGGAGGCGATGAAACGTTTATACCATTTGATAAGAAAGCCGTCGGTGTTTACACAATAAAAGAAGATGGGAGTATAACAACTGGCAGTTATGAGGTTCTGTTTGATCCCGAAACAGGCTACGATGCGAAGGGCAGGACGATCGACGTAGAGCAAAAGGAAAACGCGTATAATTTCGATTTTTATACGGTTGAGATATCCGGGGACGCCCACGCGGAATCGTGGATCGGCAATGAGGGAAAGACTAGCGTGGAGAAGATTCTAATCGGGGAGAAAATAAACATTGGAACAGTCGTGAACTCCGGCTACCATTTTGAAGGCTACACCGCAGTCGGGAGCGAGCCCGGCTTTGAAAATGAGGATATGACGAAACCGAATCAGACGATCACCGTTACGGGACCGGCGGAACTCCAGGCCCATTCTGCCGCGAATCATTATCAGATCGTGTTCCACGCCAATGACGGGGAAACCGACCGGACGGTTACGCAGGATATGGTCTATGATCAGGAGGAGATGCTGATCGCTAATCAGTTTGAGCGGCGCGGATACCAATTCGCGGGGTGGACGAAAACGAAAGATTGGATAATCACATGTGATTATAAGGATTCCCAACCGGTTAAAAACCTCAAGACGGAAAATGGCGAGGTGCTTGATTTATATGGACAGTGGACTCCGGTCAGAACGTTTATTCAATTCGATCCCAACGGCGGCGAAGGGTCGATGATACAGCAGGAAACCTTCTATGAAAGCAAAACGACACTGGAAGAATGTGAATTTACGCGGGACTACTGGCGCTTTACCGGCTGGAATACAAAGCCGGACGGCAGCGGCGTCTTTTATCCGGATGGGGCTGAATTTATTTCAGACAAAGCGGAAGATGGGGCTGCTCTCACGCTGTACGCGCAGTGGGAGATGGAAGAATACGCCATTACATACGATCTCGCGGGAGGGACGATATTGGGAGAAAACCCGGAAGTGTATACCGTTGGCACCGAAAGCTTCACGCTTAAAGAGCCGCAGCGGACGGGCTATCTCTTCCTGGGATGGACCGGTTCAAACGGAACGGTGCCGGAAAAGACGGTGACCATTCCGAAAGGATCCCACGGCGACCGCGCCTATACGGCCAACTGGAAACCGGAGATTAAGACCTTTACCTTTGATCCGAACGGGGGAACCTGGGAGGATGGCACGACAGAGACGGTCGTCAAACAGGCGGAATACGACAGCTTTATCACTCTCCCGGACGCGCCTGCAAGGGAATATTATACCTTCGAATGGTGGGAGGATGCCTACGGGCACAAGCATAATCCGGGTTACGCGTGCAAGGTGACGGAAGATGAGACGTTCAAAGCGCTGTGGAATCCGATTCAGTATTCGATTACCTATGATCTGGCGGGAGGAACGCTGGAGGAAGAAAACCCGCATGTTTATACAACAGAGACCGAGGATTTCACGCTTAACAATCCGAGCAAAGAGGGATATCTCTTCTTAGGCTGGACCGGCTCGAATGGAGAAACGCCGGAAAAGACGGTGACTGTTTCAAAGGGAACGGGCGGCGACAGACACTATACCGCCAACTGGAGCCCTGTGCAGGCGGACCCCAAAGAAAACGGGAAAAGGACAGACCGGTTCGTTGAAGAAAGCAGAGAAGCGGCGGAGCCGGCTCCGGCTACTGGCGATTCCTTCACACTGGCGATCTGGGGAATTCTCCTTTTGGTATCAGCGGCGGTATTAGCGGCGCTCCTGTATGGAAGAATGAGAAAGAACCGATAATATAAAAGATGCGGCGGAAAATCCGTCGCATCTTGCTTATATGACGGGTATGCCGTCAGTCTGTGGTGAAAGTCCACACAGGGCGCTGTTTCTATGCAGGATCCGCAGCTACGGCGCACCGGAAAATATGAAGCCTACAAGTTTTTCCGCAAATAAATCATGTCCATCAGTTGTATGCCGCATTCATAGATCGGATGGTCATAATTATCTGTAAAAAAATTTTTAATTCTATGCGACCGGATAAATCCGCACTTCTCGTAAAAGGGAACGGTCAAAGGGCTGTCTCCTGTCCCAACTTGCAAAACCGAATGCGTTCCTCTGTATTGGGCGGCAAGAAAACCGATCATCGTTTTCCCATAGCCTTTCCTCTGGCCGTCCGGTACTGTGGCAATATTTTTAATCTCAAGGATACCGCCTCCTTCGTCCGTTACGACGCACACGCATTTCACCCCGTCATCATCCAGAATATACATGCTGCCTCTGTCCAGATAGCGATCTACCATATCTTCCTGTTCATCTGCCAACAACAGTAAAGGCAAAAATTGCTTTTTGTTTTCTTTCTGTTCGTATATTTTCATATTGTTCGATTGTCTTAAACGGCCGGCAGCTCCCGCCGGCGATGAAGGGATATTGTTTTTAAATTTCAATCCGATGAATCGAATATAAAATCAATTTGCGCAAGCTTCTTCCCGTTATTTATGATACGGTTCTCCCTTTCGGATTTTAAAGCTCCGGTAAACCTGTTCCAGCAAAATCACCCGCATCAGCTGGTGGGGAAAGGTCATTTTCGAAAAGCTGAGGGCGTAATCCGAACGTTTTTTCACATTCTTTCCCAAGCCCAGAGATCCTCCGATTACAAAGGTGATCCTGCTTTCACCCCGAAGAACCAGATCTTCCATCTGCGCAGCCAATTGTTCCGAACTCAGCTGCTTTCCCTGAAGATCCAGTGTAATAACATATGCGTCGCCCCGAATCTGCTTTAACAGGCGCTCTCCTTCCCTCTCCCGAACAGCCTCTTCCTCCGCCGGACTCAAGTTTTCCGCCGCTTTCTCATCGGCGACTTCCGTAATTTCCAGGCTGCAGTACCGGGACAGCCGCTTGCTGTATTCTTCTATGGCGTCTTTTAAATAACGTTCTTTTATTTTTCCCACCGCCGCGATCTGTATCTGCATTCTTTGCTTACACCTCATACACAGGGCTGATGCGATCTCTCAGAATCACATCCATCTTCAAACGCCCGCCTATGTAAATTTCTTCTTCCTGAAGAATATTTCCAATGGTCATTTTCGCCAACTCCGGTTCATTATTCTGATGGCTCAAGTGTCCCAGCAGAATCCGCCGCGCCTTGTCCTTTGCCTCCATCAGACGGCAGATGCACTTTCCTGCCGTCACATTGGAAAGATGCCCTTTATCTCCTAAAATTCGCCGCTTGGTCTGGTATGGGTAATTGCACATCTGCAGTACTTCCACTTCATGGTTTGCTTCCAGCACCAGCAGATCCGCGTCCATGATCTCCTGAAAAATCGCGTCCGTAATGCAGCCCGCATCCGTCACAATACTGATCTGCCGATCCGCCGCGTAAAAAGAGAATCCTACCGGCTCCGCCGCGTCATGAGGAATCGCAAACGGTCGGATACGGATTCCGCCAATTGAAAAATCTTCTCCCGTCGTAAACAGCGCCTTCTTTTCTTCCGCGACTTTGCGCTCAATATTTGCCCATGTGGCGGCATTTGCGTATGCCCGGATCGCGGGTGCTTTTTTGGTGACAATGGGAATACTTTTTACATGGTCAATATGCTCATGGGTAATCAGCAGCCCTTTTACCTGTTCCAGAGGCGTCTCGGTTCGTTCCAGCCCCTCAAATATACGTTTTCCGCTGATCCCCGCGTCCACCAGAAGCGCGGTATCACCGCAGCGCACCATGTAACAGTTTCCGCTGCTCCCGCTGGCAAAGGAACAAAAATTCAGCGTCATAAATCCTCCCCTTTTCTCTTTCAGTTTTCCGTTTATAGAATACTCCACTTGCCGAATTGTGTCAATATCAGGAAAACTGGCAATGAAAGAGGAAAACGCCTGCGGATCATTCCGAAGGCGTTTTCCGTTTCCTGAATCTATTTTATTAATCAATCGGGACCTGCCCTGTGCCGCTTTTTATTTCGCCGATTCCGCCAAATCCGCCAATTTCAATTTCATACCACTTGTCACCGTTGATAATCACATAGCTGTATTCATTCCAAAGCCCTTCGCTGCTCACTTCTTCAGACTGGACTTCTCCTCCGCCCGCCTGGCTGAGCGCGATGCTCCTTGCTTCTTCACTGTCAATACGCATCGTCATTATAATAGCGATTACGATAATAGCTATTACCACAATAATTCCGATCACGATTCCCGCAATTCCTTTTTTTGATAATTTTTTCATGTCGTCGTCCTCTCCTTCTTGTTCACTATCCGTAGTTTAAAGCATAAACATTAGAATCAGATTAAAAATAAAAAGGATTCCAATGCAAATCAAATGTCACACCTTTTGATATTCTTTTTTCAGAAATGAATATATTTTTTCTGCGCTGGGAGGGCAGCCCTTTTGACAGCGGTCAAAATTTTTGGTACAGGATCCTACACCCAGTTTCCCCGTCTTTTTGCGGAATCCCTGTCCAATGCAGATGCTCCCCTTCTCTATATTCCGGGTCATTCCTTCCTGTTCCAAGCGCATCAGCGCATTCATCAAATTGCTGTAACAAGCGCTGCACGCTTTCGATTCCTGTACCAGCGTTTTTAAATTTTTCAGCTGCTCCTTTTTCCTTTGCTTTCCGGAAAGCTTCTCTTTCGGCTGCTTTTTCTTTTCACCCGCGCTGTTCCACTCCAGTTCAAGTATCGCTTCCTTTTTCAGGCGCGATGCTCCCACGCCCAGGCTTTCCGCGATGCCAATATAGGGCACATCCCCTTTTTTTAAACCAAGAAGCCTACAGCCATATGTATCGCAGAGTACTGGATCTCTGGCCGCCATAACGCAATTAGTCGTGACCGGATTCCCGCCTTCCTCAAATTCCAGATCGCCGCAGATATGATCCACAACGATAAAATGCTGTGTAAGTCCTGCTGCCAGATGGGCAATCGGTTCATGCAGCCCCAAGGTATGAAAGCGGCTTTTTTCCGAATTCGGAATCAGTCCCTTGAGATTTTTCAGCGCGCAAGTCATGTTAGTCTGGCAATGCCCTTTGAGGACTGGCACATTAATGAGGAATTCTACTTCTCTTGCGCTTCTGCAGATCTCAATCGGCATTCCCGCACAATCACATCGAACAGCTTCATCCTGCTGCGTATCAATAAACGGTACTCCGTACCTTTGGGAAAGGGATTCATATCCACAAACTTTTACAGCCTCTGATGTCCTTGCTCCTATCCATGAGCCTTCCAGCATCACCAAATTGAAAAATCCCCGTTCCTGCAGATACTCAATAATTCCTGCCACAATTTCCGGGTGAGTGGTTGCGCCGCGGCACGCCTCTGTAGGCGATATCAGATTCGGCTTGATCCCAATCCTGCAGTTCTTATGAGGAATTCGTTTTTTCAGCTTGGCTCGCTTCAGCAGCTCCTTTGTCATTTCCGTGTAATCTGTCCCATAAATTTTGTAAATTTGCCATTTCTTCATAACCGCCCCCTATTCTCTCTTTTTATTATATACCCAAAATTTAGAAATCCTATCTTTTTTCACAGTGTTTTTACCGAAATGTCGGTACGGAATACCAGTATTTCACTCTGTCAATTTTTGTCGAATCCCCCTAATATAGAACACAGAAAAGGAGGACTCTTATGAGTTTACAAAAAAATCTTTCAGACAGCCTAAACGCGATTCATACTTCCCGGCACCAGACGCTCACTGCGTTTGCCGAAGAACTGGGGATTTCAAGATCATCTTTGCAGGAAATTCTTAAAGGTAATGGAAATCCAAGAATTGATACAATTGAACAGATTGCGAAACAGCTCCATGTCGATCCACTGGAACTGCTCTCATCTTCTGAAGATGAGCTTAAAGTGACGGTTCCGCTTTCGCAGCTTATTGGCGCTGCCTCTCACCTTTCCGATGAAAAGAAGAAGGAACTGCTATGCGCCTTTAACTCCATTGTTATGCTGTTTTCAGAAGCAGAGTAATTCTTATTTCTCAGTTAAAATTTCTATACCCCTTGAAAACACTGGCGTTTACAGCGTTTTCGCCACTTCGTTTTGGCTCTTTTCCCTCATTTTTTCCCTTGCGAGAAGAAATGAGGGAAACTTTTTTCAGGCTGTCCCTACAACCTTATCCAGCAGCCTTGCGGAAGTTCGCTTGGCCTCTCTGGTGGCGTGGGCGTAAATGTTCATCGTGGTACTTACATCAGAATGTCCCAGCAGCTCCTGCACATCCTTGGGTGCTGCCCCGTGAGAGAGAAGGTTGGTCGTATATGTATGCCTCAACAGATGGAAGTGAAAATCATCCATATCCCCGATCTTCTTTCGGGAGTATCGGCACACACTGCTGACCGTTGCAGGGGCTTCATAAGCTCCATCGGGCCGCAGGCAAACGAAGGAAACCTGGGTGTAACCTTCTGGTGGTGTCTCTGTCCGGGGCAAGGAATAGACCTCATAGTAGGTGCGGTTCTTTTCCTTGACGATGCGGTAGTAGTTTTGTGAGTACAGCGGTCCATATTTAATGCTGTTCAGCATTTGCTCCTTTTTGGCTTCCCGCAGGATAGCCGCCAGGGTGTCGCAGAAATCCACAGTACGGATTTTCTTACGCTTTGTGGGGCCGATCTGTGTTTTCTTCCTTACGGAGTCATACCGCATACTCCGGCGAATGGTGAGGCATTGTTCCTTCAGGTCGATGTCCTGCCAGGTCAGCCCGCACACCTCACCGATACGAAGCCCGGCGAAATAGGCGATCTGGATAGGCAGTAACGCGGGATTGTGTTTTTTCTTCAGAAGCTCGTTCAGTGCCAAATACTGCTCATGGGAGATTGTCGGCGTTTCAGCAGGAAGGTCGCCTGTACCATCCTCAGTGAACAGCTCATATTCATCACCTTTAATCCGCTTCACCACATACTGCATCGGATTGAAAGTAATCAGCCGCTTGGGAAAAACCGCAAATCTGAAAGAGTTTTGAAGCACCGCTGAATACTGGCCCAGCGATCCTTTACTCAATGCCTCAACAGTTTTCCCATCAGGGCCTGTCCCTCCGAAGCTCAACAAGTCCATATAGCTTTGCAGATGGTCGGAAGTTACCGTCTTGAGCTTGCGTTTTCCAATGGGATGCTTCTTGATGCGGGAAACAGTGTTGATGTAGGCTGTCACCGTTCCATCACTCAATGAGCCGGGTTTCAGTTCTTCCTCCACCCACATATCCAGCATATCTCCCAAAGTGATGTTCTTGGCCTGCGCCAGAAACATCTTGGTTTCATAGTCCTCCATCGCCTTGCGGAGCAGTGACTCGGTTTCACTCTTGCTTTCCGTTCCCGGAAATTCCTTCTGAACGCGGTTGCCGCTGGCATCCTCTACATAAAAGCGATAGTACCACTTCTTTCCTTTCTTTCTTACAGATCCTTTTGCCATAGCAAACTCCTTTCTATGCTGGCAAACGGAACCGTAGTGATGTGTCACCCTGATTATAGCAAAGGGTGGCCAATCTATCAAACATACCGCTTGCTAAATATCAAAAGTTTCTATGTTCAATCCACTGCAAGGACCTGATTGCGGTCCAGAAGGTCGCGGCCCTCGTTGATCTGCATAAAACAGCAAATCACATCCACACGGACTATGGACTTACGCCCAATCCGCAGGACCGGGATTTTTCCCCAATCCACGAGGCGGCGGAGGGTGTTGCGCCCAATGCCGGTATAGTCGGCAGCTTCTTCAATCGTCATGCCGATCTTACCAAAGCCCGCAGGCTGAACAGCGGAGTATCTTTCTGTATGAGTACGCCCGGAAGTTCCGGACGGGATATTCGCATAACAAACAGGCGAATTTGAAGTCATAATTGTTCGCCTCCTTCGAGAACAAAAAAAGCAGCCGCGCCGATCTGGTTGGAGCCGTTGTAACATACGGCGCACTTCGGCGCGGCTGCCTTGACTTTTCAGTAACTTCAAGCCCGCTGTATTTGCCACGCATCCCCAGCGGTGGGGATATTACAGGCCGCCCCTGGCAGGGCTGTCATAACTCCGCAGCATCGTTCAAAGCGTGTGCCGCAGGGTTCCCCCTCAAGTCTGTGGGAGGTCGTGAGAAAGTATCTTTAACCCCCGCGCTGTCATCGCGCCCGGAGTGCCTGTCCGAGTCTAAGGTATGCGTTGATCGCTCGGATAGCTTGTCCCATCACCTCCTTGAAGCTATCGTCCTGGCGGCGCACCTTATGTCGCTCATCACGCGGGTTTCGTACCTGCAATACCGTATATTCAGTTGTCATGGTTCTGTGAAGGGTGAGGAAAATGTGTCCTTCACCTATCACATTTTTTAAGGCCATTTGTTAGGTATTTTTAAGAGCTTTCGCAAACTTTTTTGAGATTTTTTTCATCGCCCCGTCAAGGGAGAGAGAAACACTGGCTTTCGTTACTCCTTCGAGCTTTGCAATCTCCGTAACGGACTTTTCTTCGGCACAGTACATCCAAATACGCCGGTACTGCTTGGCGTTCAAAATGCTCCTGAGTGCAGCCAGTCGCCGCTCCGTCATAGCTTTCTTTACGGCCTGCAAATCAGCCTCAATGATCTTCGAGAAAAATTCATCCTCTGCGGACTGGACTGTGCCGATCACATCCAGGCACTCATTCAGATCCACACGGTTATCGTTGAAGCTGCGGCCGCTTTTTTCTCTCTCGTGGTAATCCTCATCAGACCAGGCTTTCCATTTCAGAAATTCTTCCTCGCTGGAAAAGTCGGCGCGGGTGAGCCGGATGTGTCCGCTGACGCTTATGTAGATGATGCTGTCCTGATCGTGTTTGTTCAGGGCATATTCACTTTTCTTATCAAACATACTTGTCCTCCATTTCAATTCAGGGGGTGGTGGGTGAACAGTGAATTGAAATGGAGATGGCGGGGACCGGCAACCTACGGAGAACCGCAGGATATGACAAAAAACGCCTGACTGGATATAATCCAGCCAGACGCTATCTGGTGTGTTCTGTTGTTTCCCTACATGGTATAGTTCATCTTCTTGTGCATAGGTCCCCGTTGCCGGGGACAGACTTTTTTTGGCAGGTAAATTCCTGCCGAATTATGTCGAAACCCTCTGTGCTTCACGGCGGCTCCCTCCTAAAGCCGCCGTAACATTCAGCACAGGGTCGTCATCCTCATAAGGGCATGAAGAACGGCGGCCTTGAAATGTGTTTCAAAACCGCCGCCAGGATAAAGTTATGTAATGGGCGCACGAAACTACCTACCCCAGCAACGGTTTTTTTCTTTCCCCGTTTACCGGGGCAGGATAGTCTCAATTATTTAGTTCAGTCCTGTTCTTGTTCGGCTGCCTCTTTCAGCCGGTCAAAACTCTCGTCGCTGATGATGTGTTCAATCCGGCAGGCGTCGGCCTCCGCAGTTTTGGGGTCAACGCCTGCGGCGATAAGCTGCTCGGTAAAGAAGCAGTGACGCTCGTAGATTTTTTCGGCAACCTCGCGGCCCACATCGGTCAGATGGAGAAAGTGATCTTCGTCCATCGTAAGAAAGCCGCCGTCCCGCAAAGTAGCCACTGCATGGCACACGCTGGGCTTTGACACCTCCATGTGCCGGGCCACATCTACGGAGCGTACCATACCGAGTTTCTTTTGGAGAACAAGGATGGTTTCCAGGTAGTCCTCCCCGGACGCATGAAGTTTCATCTTTCATCTCCTTTTCCTTTGTGGCCCGAAGAATAATTCTAACTGCTGTTTATTTTGCAAATTCCAGCCGCCATGCCAACTCACTTCTCCATTTTCAATGAAAATGAAGTAATCACAGCATCTTTCTATCAATTCCGGGTCATGCGTAATAATGAACAATGTTTTTCCCGCTTTTTGCAATTTTCTAAGCACCTTTGCGACTTCCTCCATGTGGCGAAAGTCTAATCCGCTGGTCGGTTCATCAAAAATCATGATTTCCCGGCCAGATGCCACAGCGCTGGCTACTGCCACTCGTTGTTGCTGACCACCAGACAAAGACATAGGATGCCGTTCAGTAAATGGCGTCAAATTTAGATCAGATAAAATTTTCTCTGCTATTGGCCGATTTTCTTCTTCGTCTCCATCCATACTCAAAAGAACTTCATCCAACACATCTTCTGTAAAAAGTTGATGGCTTGGATTTTGCATCACCATATAACATTGATTGAGACGTTTTTTTCGTAAGTAAGTTTTCCCCTTTATCGTAATTGCCCCGGATGCCTTTTTTTCCAAACCACATAAGCAACGGGCGAAAGTTGTTTTTCCTGCGCCATTATTGCCTATAACCCCCACAATGCTGCCTTGTGGAATTACAAGATGTTCAACTTTTAACACTAAACTCTCAGCATACGCAAATCGGAAATCGGATAAAATGATTTCGTCTTTGTTCTTTGCTGTAAAAGTGTGATGATTGTGGAATGTCACCGGGTAAAGAGAACGAAGTCCCATACGCGATATTTCATCCGGGGGGATTTTTCGGAAATCAGCTATTGAGAAGTCATTCTCAATCTGTCCGTCTTTCATGTAAAGAACGCGGTCTGCCAAATCCATTAAATAACTTAGTCTGTGTTCAGCAATTAAAATAGTTTTGCCTTGATTTTTCCAAAGTGTAATAACTTCTGCAAGTTCACGAATAGATTTTATATCCAGATTGGAAGATGGTTCATCTAATACAAAAACCTCCGGCTCCATCATGGCTGCCGACGCACAAGCTATTTTTTGCTTTTCTCCTCCTGAAAGCGCAAAGATACTTCTGTCCATCAACGTTTCAATATGCAGCTCCGCCACTGTTCTTTTCATCCGGGCGATAATCTCATTTTCCGCTATCCCCAAGTTTTCACATCCGAAAGCCAATTCAGAATTTGTATCAACGGCAAAAAACTGACTCCGTGGATTTTGAAATACCGAGCCTGTCAGAGAAGCAATTTCGTACAACGGTTTTTCTACAATACTTTTCCCATCAATAAAAACGCTCCCCTCAAGCCGTCCCTCATAATAGTTTGGTATAAGTCCGTTTAACAGCCTGGTCAATGTGGTTTTCCCACAGCCTGACTCACCGCAGAGCAGGACAACCTGACCGTCCGGAATCGTAAAATTGATGTTATGAAGCTGCCCGGCATGATCGCCGTTTTCATAGGCAAAAGAAACATTTTGAAATTCAATCATGCCAACACCCCCAGCAGTCCAATTTTCCGTAAGATGGTCAGAATAAAAAGCACAGCACAAAATGTAATGAGAACTATATCTAATGCCTTAAACCCGATCTTGCAGATATTAGTACGACGTACTGGCGCTCCAAGTCCGCGGGTTAAAGCCGCCGCAGACAATTCCTCACCAATTTTAATAGAGCAAATCATCATCGGGACAAACCGATATTCCAGCATTTTGACAGTTTTCTTCCCGCCAAACCGAATCCCCCGCATCCGCATAGCGTCACCAATCGCATGGTATTCCTCGCCCACTGTGGGGAAAAAGCGGAACATAACAGACAGAGGAATAATCAGCTTTTCCGTCAAATGAATACGTTGCATGGCGGCTACAAGCTCACTGACTGTTGTTGTACGAACGGTGTAATATCCCATTGCCAGTCCTGGCAACACACGGGAAATAAAGCCGCACAAAAAGAGCAAAACAAAATTTGTAGCCCCGGTAGTCACAGGCACAACAAACTGTTCCCCAAGATAGCAGGTCACATAAATGATCACGCAAACGAGAGCCGCTTTCTTTTTTCCAAAACAGAAAAGTAGCAGAATGGGGATGGCGGTCAGCATTGGCTTTGTAACCAACGCAAGACCGCCGCCCTCGCCGCCGAGAACCAGAAAGCAAATAGTAATCAACACAATTAGTTTTGTGCGTGGATCGAGAGTAACTCCCTTTGTTTTTTTTGAGGCGCTCAGCAATTCCCAGGACATTATGCTATTCCTGCTTTCTTGAAATGCTTTTTCAACAGGCTCTTTCCAATCAAACCACCCACAAGTCCGCTGATAAAGCAAACGATTAACAGCACAACCGCCATCCAATTTGGCAGGTAAGTTTGAATCGTATCGGCCCATGCCTGACCATAGCTTTCAACTGCGTGCTGAAAGTAAGCCTCTCTGGTTACAAATACCGCTATATAGTTGCCGATATACCAAAGGCTGAATACTCCATTTGTTACGATACTCATTTTTGCGCTGGAATATCTTCCAGCTTTCCATACAAGGTCAGCCAAAAGTCCAGCAATTACTCCTGTAATAAGGCTCCAATATCCCATACCAGTCAAAAGCATGACAAGGCCCATCAAAATGCCCATAATGGTAATCATGCCAAATTTTTTTGTTTTCGTCAGAAAGAGCATAAAGGGGATGCCTCCGACAATCGGGCAGATAATCGTCATTAGCGGATACATAATTGGAATCAGGCTTAAAAAAGCCAGCGCACAGGTAATGACAAGATAGATGGCTGAATAAATGCCAACTGTAACAAGGTCTTTTGCTCCAATCCGAGCCGTTTTCGTATTCATAGTAATCAATCCTCCTGACTTTTTGTGTTTATTGTCCATGTTTGACTATGCTGCTGTAATTCTACAAGATGGCGATATAATCCATCTTCCTCTATGAGTTTGGAAGGCGCACCTTGCTGAACAACTTTTCCCTGTTCCAGAACAACAACTTTATCTGCACCAGCAACAGTACGCATACGATGTGCAATAACAAGAACCGTCTTTCCTTTCGTTAGCCGGGTGATTGCGTTTTGCACAGAGGTTTCATTCTCCACATCAAGGGATGCAGTTGCCTCGTCAAGCAGAATAACAGGAGCATCCTTTAACAATGCCCTTGCAATGGAAATACGCTGACGTTCACCGCCGGACAGGGTAGAACCGTTTTCTCCAATCATTGTCTGATACCCTTGTGGGAAACGAGATACAAACTCGTCACAGCAGGCGGCTTTTGCAACCGCAATGACTTCTTCATCCGTGGCGTTTCTTCGGCCAATACGGATATTCTCCATGATTGTATCGCTGAACAAAACTACATCCTGAAAAACAATCGAGTAATTGGAAAGCAGCGTTTCCGGTTCAACTGTCCTGATATTGATGCCGCCAAGTCGGATTTCTCCACCCGTTGCATCCCAAAAGCGGGCTGCCAGCTTTACGGCGGTACTTTTACCACTTCCAGATGGGCCGACTAAGGCTGTTACTTCTCCCTGCTTTGCTGTAAAGCTCACGTTTTTCAGAACAGTTTCTCCGTCCTGATAGGAAAAGGAAACATGGTCAAAGGTAATGTCATATCCTTTATTCGCACAGCTATCTGTTCCAGACAGCTCCGGCTGGCTTTCCATTTCTTTCATACGCTTGATCTGCAGATTGGCGTTGAAGATTTCAGACAACTGCATCATAACGCCGCTTAGTGGTTCATATACCCTTGATGCTGCCAGCAAAAACAGTAAATAGGTAAAGAAATCTATACCACCACCGATCAACAAAGTAGTTCCCACTAAAATAACCAAAGGAAGACCGAGTCTCAAAAGCATTTGAGCAGAGGTCAGCAACGTGCCGGAAGTAAGCTCTACTTTGACAGAGGCATTAACCACATCCTGTAATTTTGTTTCAAGTTCTGTCAAATACTTTTCTGTTTGATTACAGGTTTTAAGGTCTGCAATGTTGTCCAAAAACTCCTGAATACCATCGGCAGCAGCAAGCCTCGCCTCCATTCTTCTGGTTCCCATTCTGTCCTGCAACTTTTTGCTGCCCACGATCAGCAGTAATGCTACGGGTACAACACAGAACAATGCCAATGCCATACGCCAGTCAAAAGCAAACAACCCGACCATAATAAGAATAATACTGATAATGGAACCA
Source organism: Zhenpiania hominis (assembly GCF_014333425.1). Classification (GTDB taxonomy): domain Bacteria; phylum Bacillota; class Clostridia; order Peptostreptococcales; family Anaerovoracaceae; genus Hominibacterium; species Hominibacterium hominis. Next base: position 252,151 of record NZ_JACRYT010000002.1, read on the forward strand.
ATCATCTTTGGTATGGCACCAGAAAAAGTCCGTTCCAACTCATTGCAGTCACTCATCATGGAAGTTGTCATTTCTGCAAGGTCATGTTCTCCAAAATAAGACAGCGGGAGTTTGCGGAGTTTTTCTGCCAAAGTAATACGCCGTGTCGCGCTCTCTTCATAAGCTGCAATATAGGTACAGCGATATTCAATAAAATTCGCAATGAAAATGACAACAACGCTGACTACTGCAAGAACGGTATAGAGCCAAATGTTAGGACTATCGGCCTTTTCGCCTAAAAGGGGCTTACAAATTTCTTGCAAAAGCATAAGACACAGTGCCATCGGCACAAACAGACTAAGACTTGAAAACGCGGAGGCAGCACCGCCCTTTTTTAAGTCTGCCGCTCCTTTATCGCTAAGAGCAAACAATCGTTTAAGCATGAGCCGCAACCTCCTTTCCCAAATTCCATGTAACGGACTTTTGATATTCCCGCCACATCTTTGCATACACACCATCTAACTTTAGCAGTTCCTCGTGTGTTCCCATTTCAACGATTTTCCCATCATCCATAACAAGAATGCAATCCGCATTTTGAACCGTAGTTAGTCTATGGGCAATCATCAGAACCGTTTTACCGTTCATCAAATGCTCAAATGCCTTTTGTATCTGGTACTCGTTCTCGGCATCCGCAAAGGAAGTTGCCTCGTCTAAAATGATGATTGGTGCATTTTTCAAAACAGCCCTTGCCAAAGCAAGCCGCTGCACCTCGCCTCCAGAAAGATAGACTCCCTCTGTTCCGATAGTTGTATGAATACCTTGCGGAAATTTCTGAATTATCTCATCGCATTGTGCCTGATGAAGTGCTGATAGGACTTCATCCTCTGTTGCGGTGGGACGGGCCATACGGACATTCTCTAAAATACTGGCCTTAAACAGTCGTGTTGTTTGAAGTACAAATGCAGTCTGTTCCGAAAGACGTTCCTCAGAGATATTCCGAACATCTACACCGCCTATTTTAATACTGCCTTCGTCCACATCATAAAACCGTGGAATAAGACTCGCTGCTGTTGTTTTTCCAGAGCCGGATGCTCCCACAAGCGCATAGGTCTTTCCGGCCGGAAGTTCAAATGATAAATCATTTAACGCAGGTGTATGTGCTCCCGGATAAGTAAACGTGACATGGGAGAAAGTAACGTCATTCCCATCAGGCACCATCGGCTGTTTTGCTTTGTCCAGCGGCTTTTCACCTAAAAGGGAATCAATTCTCTTGACGGCTTCTTCTGCCGCGATTTTATAAGAGGACACATACATGATCTTGTTAATCATTCCTGCGCAGGCTGGCGTGAACAGAATATAAAACAGCCAGTCAATCACAAACCCCCGATAATCTGCGGCCCCGGAAAGGAACAGCAGACCAAACGGAATTAAAAGTAAGAATGACGCATTGATTAACGCGTAAAAAATACTCATAGGCCATTCACAGACGAGAGCAAAGGCAGTGATGTTTTCTTTGTAGTTCAGAATGGAACGGTAAAAACTTTTGAAAGAATAAATAGTCTGCTGAAATACTTTTACAACAGGAATACCCCGCACATACTCGACAGCTTCGCGGTTCATTGTTTCTCCTGCATCCTGCACTTGTTTGATGTATTTTGGAGCGGTAGTTCCCATGACAGCGCCCTGCACGACAAAACCCAAAGCCAGAGGAATTAAACTAAGCAGGCCCAGCCGCCAATCAAAAATAAACAAAAACGCCAAAATAACAAAAGGAGTAATAAATGCTCCCACTAAATCTGGTAACTGATGAGCGATAAACGCTTCTGTGGAGTCAGAGTTTTCATCAATCACTTTGCGGATCTTGCCGCTGCCCTGACTGCCAAAAAATCCAAGAGGCAATGTCGTCAGGTGCTGTAAAACGGTCATTTTCATGTTTTTTGCAATGCTAAAAGCCGCCAGATGGGAACAAAGCAGCGCAATGTAGTAGAGTAAAAAACCACCCGCAGCAAATGCCACAGCAAGCCACGCATATTGCATCAGAGCAGAAATAGAAACTTGACTGAGATCAGGAAGAGCGGTAAATATTTCTCTTGCTACAAACCAAAGCCAAATGAACGGGCAAAGCGAAAGAACCGTACTGATTGCAGATAACACGCAGGAAAGAAAAACTAAGTATTTCTTTGTTCCTGCAAATTGCATCAGGCGTGATATTCCACTTGCCTGCTTTTTTTGTGCCATAGATGGACACCCCTTTCCAAATGCGATTTGCATTTTTTCTTTATTTGTGTTATTCTATTGGTTAGACATCGCTAACCTATCTCTACATTAGCGTCATTTTATACTTTGTTCAATATGGTTGACGGTCTTTGTGCTGACAGCCGAAAGGTTCGTGCCAGAAGCCGAAAAAAGGGGGTATTACTTTTGGAAAATATCATAGAGCAGATATTTGAACCTCAATTCAGACAAATATCTTTACGCCCTGTTTCTGGTAACAATCAGATCAAAGGCAGTGGCATCACTTATCGTCCTGCGCCGGATGTGGGGGAGGGATATTATTGGGTGCAACCAATTCGTGATTTGTGTGCGGTTACAATCGCTGATTTGACTTTCAAGAAAGAAGTAGAATTAAATTACGAACACCCTTCTTTCCTTGCAGTAGGCAATTATGCGCCGCCATTAGTACCCCATTTTCAAGGGAACACTGTGGCCTCTTATTCTGCCCGGTGTGTACGGACAGAAAATCATCTGGTCGGTTATATCAACAACGCCTCAAGGTTTCGTGCTGGAATATCCGAGGGCGGTACAATGCGCTGTGTATCTGTAACGATGCTGCCGGGATATTTTCGCTCCTTTCTCCCGAAATGTTTTTCAGTAGACCATCAGGAGCTTGTCCACTCTGTTGAAGGATTGGCTGGTATGGTAACGATGCCGGAGCTTGAATATCTGTTCGCTCAAATCTGTCGCGTCAACCCATCGGCTAAATACGGCGGACTTTATTTTGAGAGCAAGGTACTGGAATTACTTTCGTTGATACAGATACAGCAAGAACAGCAAAAGGTATTTCCTGATACATCAGCATTAGATGAAGATACGATTGCCATGATACATCGTTTAGCAGCCTTTTTGCAAAACCATTGCGATCAGCACCTTACACTTGAAACGTTAGGCAAGATTTTTTATATCAATAAAAACAAACTCTCTTATCTCTTTCGTTTGGTTTATAGCGAAAGCATCCCTGATTATATTCAAAAAATGCGTTTAGAGAAGGCGCAAAAACAACTGGAACATCCAGGGATTAGTATTTATGAAATTGCCCATTCCATAGGGTTCAAAAATCAAGGGAGTTTTTCAGATTGGTTTAGAAAAGAAACAGGATTTTCGCCATCCGAATATCGCAACAAGACCAACGGGTGGGATTGACAAAATGAAAGACCGAAATACAAGCAAACACTTATGCTTGTGTTTCGGCCTTTTGCCTATACTAAATATATATCAATTCCGTTTCTATAATTTCCTCCGCTTGCGCTTTCAGCGTGTTCATCAGCACCACCCAGCGCATGGGGTCATGGGCTTTCAGTTTCTCGGTGACACCCGCCGCCTCCATCCTGCAATTTTTCTCCGAGAACGAATTATAAAATGAACCTAAATCACATATCACATCATTCCCAGCACATCCTATGAACAATAGAATGTAATAGGGTGATGTGATATGCCGAATGTAAAAGATTGCCCTGGATTTGAAACTTTCGGAGCAGATGTTCAGCAGGCGCGTGAAGCTGTGAAAATGTCCCGCCGGGAGCTGGCCGAAAAGGTCGGCATTGACCCGCGCTATCTTGCAAATATTGAGCTGTGCGGCACAATACCGAGCGTGCCGGTTGTGATGCAGCTCATCCGCATTTGCAAGCTGCCCGCAGAACGCTACTTCAACCCGGAGCTGCTTCGGGAGGACAGTGAGCAGCGCCAACGGACAAGCCACAAATTACAGCTTTGCCCGGAGAAGTATCTGCCCATTGTGGAAGGTGTCATTGACGGAGCCATCAAATTGAAAGATGCGGATGATGAGAAGGAGGATGTGTAAGCGTCCTCTTTTCTCATTTGAAGAAATACCGCCCGAAAGGGCATAAATACGGGGTACGAGAAACCGGCAAGCAATGCCTCGTGGGACCCACCGAGGCCAAACCTGGGATTTTCGCTGGTGCGAAGATCCCAGGTTGCTTGTTGAGGGCGCTGCCCCCAAGCCCCCATAAACAGCTCCATTTTGGAGCTGGCTGCGCGTTCTGATAGAACGCTTTTTCAATCGCCCAGGCGATGGATAGCACAGGACAGAAACCGCATCAAGAGCAAGTCGCCGGTGGGCGGTGCTTCGCACTCTTGACCCGGTTCCCGTCCTGCGCCGATGAGCAGACAAGAGGGAAAGCCACCAAAGGCTTTCCCTCCCGTAAAGCTCAATTCATTAGGTGATTATCGGCATTAGCACTTGTGTATAGTTTTTTCTGTTTAGCGCAGTTTGCGGAGCTTACGAAGCGCCACAGCAACAGAACGAGATACGCTGGCTTTAGACAGTCCTTCAGCCTTGGCAATCTCTGTGATGGATTTTTCTTCGGCCAAATACATCCAGATCCGGCGGTACTGCCTGGCGGTCAGAAGTGCCTTCACCTTGGCCATGCGCTCCTGACACAGAGCCTTCCGAGTGGCTTCGATTTCATCAGCCATCTGCTCACGGAAATACTCATCCTCCGCAGACGCCACCGCACCTGCCGCGCTTATGTTTTCGTCCAAAGGAACCCCATTGTCATAGTAGCCGCGCCCCCGGCGTTCTGTCTCATAATAATCCTCATCGGACCATTGTTTCCAGCGGAGAAATTCTTCCTCGCTGGCAAAGTCTGCGCGGGTGAGCCGGATGCGTCCATTCACACTTATGTAGATGATGCTATCTTTCTCGCGTTTATTCTGCGCGTATTCACTTTTCTTATTGAACATATTTGTCCTCCATTTCAATTCAGGGGTTAACGGGTGAATTGAAACGGGGACGGCGGAGATCGGCACCCTATGGAGAACCGCAGGATACGACAGAAAACGCCTGACTGGTCATACGCCAGCCAGACGCTTTCTGGTGTGCTTTGCTGTTTGCCTACATGGTATAGTTCATCTTCTTGGGTATAAGTCCCCGCTGCCGGGGACAGACTTTTTTTGGCAGGTAAATTCCTGCCGGATTATGTCGAAGCTGTTCTCGCTTCACGGCGACTCCCTCCTAAAGCCGCCGTGATCTTTAGCTTGTGGTCGTCATTCCTTCGAGGGTACAAAAGAGCGGCGGCCCTGATTTGTTCAAAGCCGCCGCGATAGAATTATGGCATGATGATTGTCTGCTGAACGACGGCTTTTTTTCTTTTGCCGTCGTCCGGCAGATGATTAAAATATTATGTTTCGGGTTCGGGATTTGCTAATGCTTTTACTTTCGCAATGAAGTCATAATCGGTTTTGCAACAGAACACTGCGCCATAATGCTCAGTCTCTTTTTCGAGCATCGTATCATCACCGGACATGAGCAGGAATGGAATAGTCAAATTCTTTTGCCGTATTTCTCTAAGTAAGTCTAAACCTGAGCCATCCTTCATATTGAAATCAGCGCAGACTGCTTCAATTTCGGTATTTTCCAACACTTGCAAGGCTTCTTTTACTCCTGATGCCTCATAAACTTCAAAATGCTGTTTCAAAATAGAAACTAAAAAGCCCAAAAAATCTAAGTTATCATCTACGATAAGCAGTTTTTTCATTCTTTCTTTTGTTCCGCCTTTCCCATTATCCTCTTACTGCAATAATTTTTTTCCCCTCACCCTCGCTTATATATCCGTATTTCACCATCTGCTGAATAACATATTGTTGTCGTTGTTCTGCCAAGTCGGGATTTGCTGTCAGCGAGTAAACAGACGGGGCATTAGGAATACCCGCCAGCAGGGTACTTTCATAATCCGTCATATCAATGGGGTCTTTCCCAAAGTATCCTTGACTGGCATCTCGAACACAGTAATAGCCATCACCGAAATATATGGAATTAAGATACAGCTCTAAAATTTCATCTTTTGTATAGCTGCTTTCCAGCCGGAACGCCATAAACATTTCAGCAATCTTTCGGATGAAGCTCTTTTCCTGTGTGAAATACATATTTTTGGCAAGCTGCTGGGTAATGGTACTTCCGCCTTCCCGCAAGCTCCATGAAGTCAGGTTATTCCATGCAGCCCGGCCTATTGCAATTAAGTCAATCCCTAAATGCTGTTCAAAGCGATGATCCTCCACTGCAACCACTGCATCCAAATATAGCTCTGGCATTTCAGACAATGTAGTATAGCTGGGATTAGACTGAATTTCGGCAACCTTACTTTCAAGGCCCTGGTGATTGAGTGCGTCACGATACATTTTATAGCCGCTTCCAGCTAGTACACAACCAGCAATGACAATTACAACTACTGTCAAAAGAAAGAGCCGTTTTATCAGTTTTTTCAGCCTTTTCATGCCACACTCACCACACTTTCGGTATTTATTGTCGTCCTAAAAGGTTACTCATTATACTTTTCTTGAACAGCAGAAGGCAATTCATCAAACTGTACTTCAGCCCATGTTACAACCCCTCTAATGGGAGCCACTTTCAAGCATAGGTACGCATCATCTGTAAGAACTTTACTTGTCTCAAAAGTAATATCTTTCGCATTCCCGCTATCATCATAGGCAACCAATGTATATTTATAGTTCATAGCACCATGCGGTGCAATATCCGTTACCCAGCGATTATCAATCTGTGTATAGTAGTCTGTATTGGTTTGCGTAGTAAGAAAAGCTACGGTCATAAAGATGATTGCCAACACAGCAATAACAAGCACAATTCCAATCTTTTTCTTAGAAGTCATAAAGTTTACCTCTCTTTCATTTACCAACCCTTTTTATGTGCTGGGCGATTTGTTTTTTTAACCTCTTTCTTTTCAGGCTTTGGTTTTATAAACATAAACGCAATGCCGATAGCGCACATGGCTAGAACGCTAATGAGACACAGCCCTTTGTTCCACATAACGCCCTCTGTTCCAGAACGATAATTGATTAGACCGAGCGCAGCAGTAACTGGATAGATGGATTCCAACGCTCCATTTGCGAACATTCCTATGAAGCCATATACAAAGGCTACAATAACCCCGACAAGGAAACTGCTCCTCTGCCGGCTTGTAAGGACAATAATCGGCAGCATCGTCAAGTAAAGAAAAAAGCCTAACAATGTCATTTGCACCAGTCCGGTAAGTGCAGAGACTAAAGAAACTCCCTCATATCCCATAATAAAATTCGCAATGACTGTGAAGGCAAAGCATACGGCTCCTAAAAAAAGAGACAGTATTGCGGAAACAATCAATTTGCCTGCCAAAAGTTTTTGGAACGAAATAGGTAATGTTTCAATATTTTTTAATGTATCATCTGTATATTCACGAGAGATCATATACCCGCTAATCAGCGTAATACACATTGGAAATATCATCGTTACAAAATTTTTGACCACCTGTTCAAAAAGAAATTGGTAATCCCATGTCATTCCATCATCAGCCATTGTAGTAAACAGAGTCAACAAGACCGTGAGAAGCATGAGGGACACGCCAATCCAGATAATGAAGTATCTTTTCAGTTTTATAAACTCGGTTTTTATAATTGTCACCATTTCACTCACTCCTTTTCTTATAAAGATAGACCGCCAGAAGAAGAGAAACAGCCCCAATTAGCCCCAAAGTTATAATCAGTTGAGGGGTGGAAGGAATTAGCCCCATTTGAATGAAATTCTGCAAATCTTCTGTGTCGTTTACAGCAATGCGAGAAGCCATTTGCTGCGTTCCCCACATCATAATGCTCGGTGTGGGCAAGGTAAGCACAAGCCATTTCGGGAGTGCTGTCATAGAAAATGTAGCAAGCAGATTGAATACACTGTAAAATACGCAAAGCATAATAGAAAAGATATAGGATCTGCTGAAGAATACAATCAGCAATACCAATGGCAATGCGCTAAATGCAATTAACAATCCATAAACAGCAGAAAACAGTATCTTAAACAGAACATCTGTTACTCCAAAAAAAGCAAAGCCACAAAGTATAGATGCCACGGTTGAAGATATACAAAATACAACGCTAAACAAAAGTAAAACAATACACTTTGCAACGACCATCTGTGAACTTGTTATTGGGATTGTCCGCAGGTTCTTAAAGGTATCGTTATCGCGTTCCATAAAAAAGAGGAGGGCCGCAACAATTCCTAAAATACAAGGGAGAAGCAACAGCATACCGAACCCTATCACAGATTGCCAAAGAGCATCAAAAGCTGCGGCTTTCGTAGCATATTTATCCTGGGCTGTGTTTAGATAATAGATAATGGCGGTCAGAGGGATAGGAAACAAAAAAGATGCTGCTAATACCAACTGTACGAACATTTTTCTTTTCAGTTTCCAAAACTCACACCTAATCAAGTTAAGCAATCCCTTCACCCCCCGTTATCTTTTTGAAGTAGTCCTCCAAAGTGTCCTCACAGAGGTGGGCCTCCTGAATGTCAATGCCAGCCTCAATAAAAGAACGGTTAATCTTTGCTACCGGCAGAGTCGTATTGTAAAGATATAGATTATTGGCATCTGCAAGCCGAATATCCTTGCTGGAAAATGTTGTAGTAATAATTTGCGCGGCTTTTTGTGCATCCGATACGCAGAAGTGGATGAATTTGGCGTTTTTAGCCTCCAGCTCTTTCAGGCTTTCTTCTTCCAGCAGCTTTCCATGGTCAATAATGCCAACATCATCTGCCAATAAAGAAATTTCCGAAAGAATATGACTGGAAATTAAAATGGTTTTACCGCTGGCATCGCACAATTCCCGGATAAAATCTCGCACTTCGGCAATGCCGATGGGGTCAAGGCCGTTGATTGGTTCGTCCAAAATCAACAATTCAGGATTGTGCATGACAGCTAATGCGATTGCCAAACGCTGCTTCATACCAAGGGAGTATTGTGAAAACAGCTTCTTATCCCGGTAAGGCAGATTGACAAGCTCCAGAGCGTTTTTAATGTACTTTGGATTTTTCAAACCACGCAGAGTAGCAAAAATTTTCAAGTTTTCTGTTCCCGTTAAATTGGGATAGAAGCCGGGTGACTCAATCAGGCAGCCAATCCGGGGCAGGATTTTCTTTTCGTTGCCCTGAAAGTGTTTCCCAAAAATTGTTACCTCGCCGGACGTGGGGGCTGTCAGTCCCAGCAGCATACGCATTGTCGTGGTCTTACCTGCACCGTTGCGCCCCAACAATCCATAGATACGGCCCTTTTTCACATGAATATTCAGATGGGAAACGCTGATCTGATTGCCGTATCTTTTCGTCAGATCATGCGTTTCAATAATGTAATCACTCATAATAGCTTGCGCCTCCTTTTTTATTTCATAATCAGCATATCACACCAACTTTGAGATAACTTTGAGGCAACTTTGAGTTTGCTTTGAGATTTCAAAGGCAGAATAGGCAATCTATACATCTTGCAGTATAATAAGAACAGAACACAAAGGGGGTTCCTTATGAACGATAGAATGATTCTTGTAGTGGACGATGAATATGAGTTACTGGAAATGGTAAAGTCCATTTTTGAGCGAGCAGGATTTACACAGGTATTGACAGCCTCCTCTGGCGAAGCTGCATTAAAAATGTGTAAAGAGCAAATGCCTGATATGATGATCCTTGATGTTATGATGCCGGGCATGGATGGATTTGCTATATTAAAAGAACTCCGAAAGACAAGCAAAATCCCTGTATTAATGCTGACAGCCCGTGGCGAAGCAGAGGATAAGTTTATGGGTTTTGAAAATGGTGCAGACGATTATCTTTTGAAACCATTTTTGCCGAAAGAATTGCTATTCAGAGTACAGGCTATATTAAAAAGAGTCTACCCGGAAAAAGAGCGCAAGGTGTTTTTGGACGCTGCAACCGTTGATTTGGAAAAAGCAATCGTGCAACGTAATGGGGAAATCATTTCATTGACAGCCAAAGAGTTTCAGCTTTTTGAAAAGTTATATGAAAACGCAGGCCGTATAGTTACTACCGGCTCCTTGTGTCAGGCCATTTGCGGTGACTTCTGGCAAGGATATGAAAGCACATTGGCAACTCATATCCGGCATTTGCGGGAAAAGATTGAGGAAAATCCCTCAAAGCCAGTTGCGCTTGTGACAATCAAGGGAATAGGCTATCGCCTGAATATAAAGGGGGCGCAAACATGAACGCAACAGAACGATTTTTTCGGCGCTATATTTTTTCTTCGATTGGCATTGTAGTCCTTTTTCTGACTGTTAATGTTTTGTTAGTTGGCTCGTATCTAGCAGTTGCTTATTTGGAAAATGTTGCAGATTCAAATTTTCCCATTGAAAATCTTTCCAATCATATCACTTTGAAAGATGGACAACTTGTGGGGGATGAACAGGCAACAGAAATGCTAAATAAGGCAAATGCATGGGCTATGATTTTGGATGGGGATGGTGCGGTCATTTGGGAAGAAAACCTGCCAGAAGAATTGCCATATCATTATTCGTCTATGGACATTGCCATGTTTAGCCGCTGGTATCTTAACGATTATCCAGTTAATATTTGGAACCGACAGGATAGCCTTTTGGTGGTTGGCTTTCCACCGGGAGATATAACAAATTACTACATTTCAATCAAAGCCAAGTATGTTGGGCCGATTGCGTATGGATTTTTAGCGGCTATCTGCATTAACATCCTATTGATGCTGTATTTATTTATCCGAAATATCCATCGAGTTGAAAAAGCTATGGAACCGATTTTGAATGGCATACGACATCTTTCAGCCGGGAAGCCTGTCCATCTGGAGGAAGCCGGAGAATTAGCAGAAATCAATGCTGGCTTAAATAAAGCTGGCGAGTATCTATTAAAAAAGGACAACACGCGCGCGGAATGGATCAGGGGAATTTCTCATGATATACGCACTCCTCTTTCTATGATTTTGGGCTATGCAAGCGAAATTGAAGAAACGCTCGACCTGCCAGAGAAAACCAGAAAGCAGGCTGGTATTATTCTTAGTCAAAGCAAAAAGTTGAAAAATTTAGTATCTGATTTGAACTTGACAACAAAGTTAGAATACTCCATGCAGGCAATTCACAAACAGAATATTGATGCCGTGGAACTGGCAAGACAGGTCGTAAGCGGAATACTGAATGACGGCATACCAGAGCAGTTTGAGATAGAGTTTTATGAAGAGCAGCCGGGGAAAACCATACAACTTAGTGGGGATAATTTGCTGTTGCAGCGGATGCTGGGAAACTTAATTCGCAACAGTATTGTCCATAATCCGGCAGGATGTAAGATTGAATTTTCCGTAGGCATCCATGAGAATAGTTGCGTTTTCGTTGTTTCTGATAATGGACATGGCATGAGTGAGCCTCAACTGAGCGCGCTGAACAGCAACGAAGATATTTCCAGCTCGCAAAAAAGTGACGGCGATACAGAGCATGGATTGGGTTTGAAAATCGTGCGTCAGATTGTAAAGGCACATCAAGGGAAAATACATTTTTCGGAAACAAAACCGCATGGGTTAGAGGTCAAAATTGCCTTGCCAACATAATTCCATTGGGCATTAGCTATTCTTGCTTCGCGGCGGCTCCCTCCTAAAGCCGCCGCGAAGTTTAGCATAGGATCATCATATTCATAAGGGCCTGGAGAGCGGCGTTACATCCTAGAGTAGTCGCTTATCGTTCTTTGGTGTGATCTTTCTCTGTCTGCTTTTCTTCCTCATAGCCCATGATGCGGTCCACATTGGCCTTGACGGTCAGAAGCTCCTTCATCTCATCACGGGCCTTTCGGTAGCCGGAATAGGCTGCCTTTTTTTGTGCCATCAGCTCCGCATATTCCGTCTGCAAACTCTTGACGGTGGGGAGCTTTTTCATTCCCAGCTCATCAAATGATTTCTTTGCGGTCTGGTGTAAAAGGATGTCCGCCTCATGCTCGGCGCGGAACTTTTTTGAATACCCGGCTTTGCGATAGGCAACATAGACCTCCCGCGTTTTGGCGTAGTTGATGATGTGGGTACGGAGAACCGCAATCTCTGTCATTCGCTTTTCCGCCGCCTTGATCTGCGCGGACAATTCATTGTATCGGGCGATGGCTGCCGCTGTCTTTTCAGACAGCACTTTGTAATCAAGCAGTTTATGCTCGGAGAGATAATTCATGGTCTGCGCCATCTGCTTCAGATTGAAGCCGGTGGCCCATCGCTGATAACCGGCCCCTTTGCCAGCGCGGAGTTTTTCCTGAATATCGACCATCAGGCTCACAGCCTGTTTCGGCTCCGGGTGGAGTGTGGCCCTGGTGGGGGTATGTTCCTTTTCTCCGGCCAGAACCGCACGAAGCTCGGCTTCACTGTACCCTTTGCCCAGCTTTTTACTCATGCGGGCAGCATTGTCCCATCCAGGCGCTTTGAGGCTGTACGATTGCCCACGGCGGGACACCTCGCAGCCCATCCCTTCCAGCAGCTTCAGCAAGGCATCAAAGTCGGCGGGCTTTTGCTCCAGGGCCTGGTCGATCATCACCCGCAGCGTCTCCCGCTGGGATTGTTTTGCCCGATCACCCAGCCACTTGTTATAGCTCTTTCCATGCGGCTTCGGGTTCTCTACGATGGAATATCCGTTCTCTATGCAGATGGTATCATTGAGCCGCCGGACCGCGCGGGTGCTGCCCCAAAAGTTCCGAAACTTCCGCTGGTAGTCCAGAGCGGTGGCATCGAAAATGATGTGATTATGGATGTGTTTCTTGTCAATATGGGTACAGACAATGAAGGCGTGTTTCCCCTTGGTGAAACGCCGCGCCAGCTCGCAGCCCAGCCGGTTTGCTTCTTCCGGCGTGATCTCACCAGGGACAAAGGATTGCCGGAGATGATAGGCAATCACATCGTCCTCGCCCCGTACCCGGCCGGTGGCGGCGATATACTGCCGCTTATTGAAAAGGAACTCCGCATCCGCAATTCGACTGTCACATTGATAGCTGGTAATGAGCCTGCCGTTGTCTGTTTTCTGCGGATTTTGAACATAGTCGATGATGTCGCTGATGGCCGTCCCCACCGTCCGGCCTTTGCCGGTGTGCAGGGGCATGAGCCGCGTGGTTGCCATGAAAAAACCTCCCTTCACAGCAAAACGGCCTGCATCTGCAGGCCGCCTTTGTTGATGGTATTCTGTTCAGTCTTTGCGCCGGATCACGGGAATCTGTTTTACCTTTTTGCCCTCCGCCCGCCGTTCCAGAGCAAACACCATGTCGCTGGTGCGCTCAAAAAATCCAATGTCCTTTTTCCAGCTTATGCCGCATTTACAGTGCTGCAAGCCGATGAACTGCTGTTTCATTTTCCTGCCGCATACCGGGCAGACCTTGTTGCTGGCCCCCATGCCGCCACCGCCTTTCCATGTTCCGATTATACCATATCCAGGCGGTGTGTTCACCTATAAACGCGGTCCTGGATTGCATACCGTAGGCCCTGGACCTTTCCAAGCAGCCAGGCCGCTACAGTCGGCAGTCCCATCGGGCTGATAAGAAAGGCAATCACCAGCAGGATGATGCCGTTTTGCAGGGAGTAGGTCACAAGCACAGCCACCCCTAAAAGGGCCACCACCAAAGCGGCCAGCCCAAGGACCATGCCGGTGCAGTACAAAAGAATGGTACAAATCCAGACGAACAGGGTCAGGGCGACCACCAGGGGCGCGGCCAAAATCTTCAAAATCAATCTCATCACAGTCCCTCCTTCATACATTCCTCATACATCGCCTGCCGCTTCTTTTGGATTTCCCGCATTTCCTGCTCGGTGGGGTCCCGGTCCTCATCGGTGACAACATATTCCAGGTAATTCACATAGGCATCTAACAGGGCATCCCGCAGGTCCTCCGGGGTCTTGCAGAACTCGGCGCTGAACCATTCCTCCCGGCGGTTGTTCCAGGCCAGCAGCGTATAGCCCCGGCTGGTCTTTACCACCTCATAGTCAGGGTCGGCATCCAGATACGGGCCGAACACCTTCAGCACTTTTTCGTGTGTCAGCATATCGCAATCAGCTCCTTTACCTCGTGCGCTGTTTTCGTTTCTGATTTCAGCATAGCGGCCCCAGCTTCTTTTTGCAAGGATGCGGCCAAAAAAGAAAGCGGGGCGGCAAGCCAAAGTTCTGGCCGCCGCCCCGCACCCTTATTTCAGGGCCGCCAATGCCGAGAGGATATGCTCCGCCGCCTCCCACAGCTTTTCCTGTCCCTGCCGCAGATCTTCCAGGTCGGCATCATAGATGCGCCCCGTCTCATGGACGCGCCGGGTGAGCTGGTTTAGGTTGTTGCTGCTCCGGCGCAGCAGAGATACCATCTCCTGAAGCTCCGGCAATTCCAGACGGACCACATACCCATCCAGGGCCATCTTCCGCAGATAGGCCGCCATGTTCTGTGTGCCGAGCTGGGCCATCTTTGCCTCGATCAGATCCCTTTCCTCCGGCGTGACGCGGAATTTCAGTTGGATTTCCCGTTCCCGGTTCGCCATATCAACGCTCCGCCTCTTTCTTCCTGGCCGGGGCAGAGCGCCGGGGAGCCGCCGGAGCCTTTTGCAGTTTCTCCCGGACAGAGGGCTTTTCCCGTTCCCCGGCAAGCTGCCGTACCTGCTTCAGAAACAGGTCGGTCAGGCCGGGGTTGCAGCGGTCCACCACCAGATACTCGCTGTGCCGGTCCTGGGGACTGCCTTCCGGCAGGGGCATCGTGCTGGCCCATGCCTTATTGTCGCGGGAGATGCGCCCATCCCATTCCTTATGCCGGACCGTGTTGGCCAGCACATACTGTACCCGGTCCGCCCCGAACTGTTCTAATACATCGTTCACAGCGGCTTCGGCATCCAGACGGTTATTGCTGTAATGGCGGCTGATTGCCTGCTCGATGGCCTCCTTGCAGGCATGACTTGCCTGAAATGAAGCGTTGTATTGTTCCATCTCTCCATGCTCGGACGCATACGCCGCCGAATGGGGATAGAGGGGCATGTTTTTCAGTTTTTCCTGGGCCTGATATAGCTCGTTGGCCCTGGTTTCGATGGTGTCCCGGATCACATCCATGTAGCTGGTTTCCAGCTTCTCAAAGTCCTTGTAAACATCGGCCAGCGGCGTGGGTGAAGCCAAGAGCGCCTTTGTCTGGGCCTCGGTCAGCTCCAATTCCTCCATGCACATCACGATGTCCTCCCGGACCGTGTACTCGTAGGCATGGTTCAGGACCTCCGCCGCAGGCTGGCCTTTCAGCCAGTCGCGGTACTTGTCCTGTTCAGCAGCCATCTTCTCATAAAGGGCTGTCAGCATTTCTTCCTGTGTCATGGTTATCGCACCTCCTCATGGGTTTTGGATTTTTTGTCTGCCGCTCTCGGCGGCATGGGACGGCGAAGCCCCTCCAGGACGGAGGGGCGTGTGCTTTTGGCAACGATGGTTTCCTGCTGGCCGGGGGCCTTGCTGTCAATGTTGAGCAGTGTGTCCAGCTCTGTAAGCCGGGTCGATTTCTCCCGCAGCTCATCCTCATAAGGGAAGGGCCTGCCGACTTCTTCCTTTGCGGCGGCCTGTTGCTGGTAGAGGTTATCAAGCTGGGCTTTCACGCTTTCTAACCGCTGGGGCATCTGCGTCAGGGCATTGTCGATGCGGGTCAGGTTGCCGCGCGGGTCTGCGCCCAGGGTGGCCTGATGGGTCATCTGGCCTTTCAGTTGCAGGGTATATTCCTGGCGGAAGGCATCAAAGGACACCGACATGGCGAAGCCCCGGTAACTTCCCACCTGGACCGGCTCGGCGTTTTTCACTTCCTTACAGGCATCCAAAAGGGCGGCACCGGCGTTCTCCTTATCGGTGAGGGTATCGCCCCGCACCTCCATCCCGGCAAAGCTGTCCGCCGGGTGGGGATGGGCGGCCAGTGTTCCCATATCTGCCTCAAGCCCCTTGATGAAGCCTTTGTGTTTTTCGATTTGCTTCGGGAAGTATTTCAGCAGGTTATCCTCCATCTGGTACTGCTTGCTCTGATGGTCGGCCTTCATCAGTTTCAGGCGGGACACATCCACATCCAGGTCCATGCGCTCCTTGATGCGGGGGTCCCCGGCGCACAGGGCCTTGATCTCGGCAAAGGAGAGCGCCGTTTCGTCCACATCATCACAGCTTCGCACCGGCGATTTCGAGGACATGATCTGGCTGATGAATTTCTGCTTGTTCTCCACCGTCTGCCAGAGGTATGCGTCAAAGGTCCCCTCGGTCACATAGCGGAATACATGGACCTTTTCATTCTGGTTGCCCTGGCGCTCAATGCGGCCCTTCCGCTGGGCCAGGTCGCCGGGCCGCCAGGGGCAGTCCAGGTCATGCAGCGCCACAAGGCGGTCCTGCACATTGGTCCCGGCTCCCATCTTTTGGGTACTGCCGAGCAAAACGCGCACCTGGCCGGTACGGACTTTAGAAAACAGCTCCTTTTTCCGCACTTCGGTATTGGCCTCATGGATAAACGCGATCTGTTCGGCAGGCATCCCCTGGGCGATGAGCTTCTGCCGGATGTCCTCATACACCGTAAAGGCCGGTTCCGGCTCCGGCAGCGGCACCGCATCTTCCAGGGCGTGCAGGGTCGGATTGTCCAGTGCCTTCGCCACCTTTCTGGCGGGACTCGCCTGGGGTGTGGAAATATCGCAGAAAACGAGCTGTGTCAGCTTATCAGCCTGCCCGTCCCGCCAGATCTGCATGATATTATCCACACACTGATTGACCTTGGTTCCCGGCTCATCCGGCAGCAGCGGGTTGATGATCCGCTGGTCCAGCCCCAGCTTGCGGCCATCGCTGGTAATCTTGAGCATATTGTCCTCCCTGGGGTCAATGCTTCCGCCGTGT
The DNA here is from genome assembly GCF_014333425.1 of Zhenpiania hominis. Taxonomy (GTDB): domain Bacteria; phylum Bacillota; class Clostridia; order Peptostreptococcales; family Anaerovoracaceae; genus Hominibacterium; species Hominibacterium hominis. The sequence goes on from NZ_JACRYT010000002.1 coordinate 269,031, forward strand.
ACTTTGGCCGCCCGCTCGGAGAGGGCCTTCACCATTTCTTTCTGATGTTCGGTGGGCTGGGCCACGATGTTGTGGTATTCCACCTCCGGGGTGGGAAGATGGAGCTGGTCGGCGGTCTTGATGTCCGCGATCTCTTTGAACAGGTTCATCAGCTCCGGCAGGTTGAAGAACTTGGAAAAGCGGGTCCTGGCCCGGTAGCCGGTCCCTTCCGGGGCAAGCTCCAAAGCGGTCACTGTCTCCCCGAAGCGGCTGGCCCAGCAGTCAAAGTGCGCCATGCCCAGCTCCTGAAGCCGGTCATATTGAAGATACCGCTGCATGGTGTAAAGCTCCGTCATACTGTTGGAAACCGGCGTGCCGGTGGCAAAGATAACGCCCCGGCTGCCCGTGATCTCATCCATATAGCGGCACTTGGCAAACATATCGCTGGATTTCTGCGCGTCCGTAGTAGAGAGGCCCGCCACATTCCGCATCTTGGTATAGAGGAACAGGTTTTTGTAGTTGTGCGCCTCGTCCACAAAGAGCCGGTCCACGCCGAGCTGTTCAAAAGTTACCACATCATCCTTGCGGCCTTCCGCTTGCAGCTTTTCCAGCCTGGCCTCCAGGGATTTCTTGGTCCGTTCCAACTGTTTCACCGTGAAGCGTTCCCCGCCGCTGGACTCCACCTCGGAGATGCCCTCGGTGATTTCCCATATCTGTTCCCGCAAAAGCCGCTCCTGGCGTTCCTTGCTGATGGGGATTTTCTCAAACTGCGAGTGTCCGATAATGATGGCATCATAGTCGCCGGTGGCGATCCGAGCGCAGAACTTCTTGCGGTTGTGCTTCTCAAAGTCCTTTTTGGTTGTCACCAGGATATTGGCCGAGGGGTACAATCGCAGGAACTCCGAAGCCCACTGTTCGGTCAGGTGGTTCGGGACCACAAAAAGGGATTTCTGGCACAGCCCCAGGCGTTTGGCCTCCATCGCGGCAGCCACCATCTCAAAGGTCTTGCCCGCGCCCACTTCATGGGCCAGCAGCGTGTTGCCGCCGTACAGCACATGGGCAATGGCGTTTTTCTGATGCTCCCGCAGGGTGATGGACGGGTTCATGCCGCCAAAGACGATATGGCTGCCGTCATACTCGCGGGGCCTGGTACTGTTCATTTCTTCATTGTACTGGCGCACCAATGCCTGCCGCCGCTGTGGGTCCTTCCAAATCCAGTCCTTAAATGCCTCCCGGATGGCCTGCTGTTTCTGCGCGGCCAGGGTGGTTTCCTTGGCATTTAATACCCGGCGCTCTTTTCCGTCCGCATCCTCCACCGTGTCATAGATACGGACATCCCGCAGGTTCAGGCTGTCCTCCAGGATTTTATAGGCGTTGGCCCGGTTGGTCCCGTAAGTGGTGTAGGCGGCCACATTGTTGTAGCCCACAGAGTTTTTCCCCGTCACCTGCCATTCGGCGGTGTAAGGGACATACTTCACCTCGATTACATCCCGCAGATAGGGCGGGGTCTTAAAAGTCTCGTACATAAACTGCTGGATGTATTCTTTGTCAATCCAGGTCGCACCCAGCTGCACCTCAATCTCAGAGGCATCCAGGTCCTTGGGCTGGGCGGCGGTAAGCGCCTCCACATTGACGGAAAACGCCGGATCGCGCTCTGCCGCCCGCTGTGCCTGGCGCAGCTTCTGCCGGACATTGCCGGACAGGTATTCATCGGCGGTCACATAATGGGGCGTTCCGTCCGGCTCCGTAATCCCCGGCACCTGGAAGATCACGCACCGCAGTTCCTCGGCCAGCTCGTCCCCGGTCCTGCCGGTGAGCGAAGCCATATAGCCCATATCCACACAGGCTTTCTCCGAAATGGAGACTGCCAGGGCTTCGGCAGCGGTGTCCACAGAGGCCACCGCCTCATGGGGCTTAATGGTCCGCTTGGTGAACATATCCGCCTTGCGTTCCAGCCTGCCATCCTCGTCCAGCACTTCCAGCGCACAGAGCAGGTAATAGCTGCTGTCATCGGCAAAGGCCAGCCGGTTCGCCCGGTCATTGATAAGGCCGTACTTGGCAGAAAAGGCATCATAGAGCCGGTTCAGCTCCGCCATCTGTTCCCGGATAGCGGCATCCGGCATGGCGGCGTTCATTTCCAGGTCGATGAGCCGCTGCACACAGTCCCGCAGCTCCACCAGCCCCTTGATGCGGGCCTCGGCGGTGGCGTTTAAGTCAGGGCGCACCATGCGGCTGTTTTCCCGGTAGTACACCGCGCCATCGACCACCGTGTAAGAATAGTTTTTCACATCCGGGTCTGCCGGGAGGGAGGTGTCGATGTCCTCGCCTTCGCCTAGATCCGGCAGCTCGGCTTCGGTATAGCGGCCCTGGATATGCTGCATCGCTTCACGGAGCTGCTGTTCCAGGTCTGCGCCATCCCTCGGATTGCAGACGAGCTGGGGGCCAAACGGCCCGGTCACAATATCCAGGTCGCCCAGCACCATTTCCGGGTGGGTACGGAAGTAGCGGTTCATGGTCACATGGTCGTGTCGTTCCCGCCCGTCCTTATCCGTATAAGTGTTTGTGCGTAACAGGTCTGTCTCCACCCATTCCGGCAGCGGCTCGCCCTGCATCCGGGGAACCTCCCGCTTTTGCAGGAAAACAATGTCCATCGCAATATCTGTCCCGGCATTGGCCCGGAAGGTGGTGTTCGGCAGGCGGACCGCGCCCAGCAGGTCGCAGCGCCGGGCCATATACTCTCTGGCGTGCGCGTCCTTTTTATCCATCGTGCCGCCGCTGATGCCGTTGGAAGTGATAAAGGCGATGATACCGCCTGCCCGCACCTTGTCGATGGTCTTGGCAAAGAAGTAATCGTGGATCAGCAGGTTGTGCCGGTCATAGGGCCGGTCACTCACCCGGTAGTTGCCAAACGGCACATTTCCGATGGCAAGGTCAAAAACGCCATCCGGGTACTGCGTTTTCTCAAAGCCGTTGACCTCGATGCGGGCATTGGGATAGAGCTGGCGGGCGATACGCCCGGTGATGCTGTCCAGCTCCACGCCGTACAGCTTGCTTTCGCTCATGCTCTCCGGGAGCATCCCGAAGAAGTTGCCCACGCCGCAGGACGGTTCCAGAATGTTGCCGCTGTGAAAGCCCATCTGCTCCACGGCCTCATAAATAGCGCGGATCACCATAGGGCTGGTGTAGTGGGCGTTCAGGGTGGAGGCCCGCGCCGCCTCATATTCCTCCGGGGTCAAAAGCTCCTTCAGCTCGGCATACTCCTTGGCCCAGGCAGTTTTGGACGGGTCGAAAGCCTCCGGCACGCCGCCCCAGCCCACATACCGGGACAGCACTTCCTGCTGTTCCGGGCTGGCCTGCTGGCCCGCCGCTTCAAGCTCCTTCAACAGCCGGATGGCGGTGATATTGGCCTGATATTTGAGCCTCGGCCCGCCTTCCCCCAGGTGATCGTCCGTGATGCGGAAGTTCTGCCCGGTTCGGCGGGGCTGGTCCGTGTTTTCCTGATGGTCAGTCTGCTCCGCAGATGGGGCCGGTTCCGGCGGCGTGGGTTCCGGCTCATCTACGCGCAGCCGTTCCACCACCACATCATAGGGAAGTCCGTTTTTGTCCCCCGGATAGACCGTTACCGGCTCAGAAGTAATTTCCGGCGCAAGGTTTTCTTTTTCCTCCGGCGTGAACAGTCCGGCGTTTCGTTCATCCTGGCGCAGCCAGGTTTCAAACTGTTCCCGGCTGATGACATCATAGCTCCAGGCATAAGGCCCGGTGTAGATGCGGACCGTTGTATCTTCAATGGCATCAATCGTGCCGGTGATGGGGTGGTCGGGCGCAGGGAGCGTCACAGGGTCGCCCACCTGGTAGGACGGGGTTCCTTCCAGGGGAGGTGTGTGCCGCTCTGCGAAGCCTTCCGGGTCCTGAAAGAAGCCGTCCTGCTCCTTCACATACAGCCCCCGCAGAAGCGGTGTGAGTTCCTCCCAGCGGTATGCCAGGGTAGCAAGTTTTCGTTCCTCATGATCCAGGATCTCCACCTCAACGCTGGTGGTGAAGGTGCGGTAGTCCGCTATATCCCCGGTCGCAAGGTCCATCGTCTCCACACGCCCGGAATATAGCTCAGAAAGCCGCTTGGCGATTTTGGTGTTGCCCTCGCCATCCCGCAGCCAGCGGGAAATGTACTCCTTGTCCTGCCAGGTAAACAGGCCGGAAGTCAGCACTTCCCGCAGGTCCTGGTCCGCTTTCTCCGGGTCAGTGGAAAGAAACTCGGTAATGGGGCCGTTTCTCAGGTCGTTTTTCAGAAGCTGCTCAAACCGCTCCCGGCTCTCGGCCCGGAAGATGGGGTAAGCCATACCGGAAGGAAGAAGCTGTACCGTATCTTCCCGAAGCTCCGTGATCTGGTACTCCTGATTTTCCAGGTAGACCGTATCGCCTTCATGGTAGACCGGCGCGGCAGGGTCATAGACCTTTTCCTCTGGGATGGCCTGCTGGATGGCCTCGTATTCCTCATCGGAAACGGTAATGTCGATCTCATGGGTCGGCTCCCCGTTCCCGATGGTAATGGTGTCTCCCTCGCGGGTGACAGGCTGACCGGATAAGTCCGACACAGGCGGCTCCGGCCCAGGCTCGGTGCGTTCCTCGGCTGCGATGGTCTCCACATCCTGCATCACCTGCTGGATGAAAGGGTCATTGTCCAGCTTTTCCGGGTCCGCCACCTGGCCGTCCACGATCCCGCGCTCGGCCAGGGCCTCCCGGATGGCGATAGGGTCGATGTTGTCAAAACGATCCTGTTCCACTTCGGTATAGAACCGATCTTCCTTGATGAGCTGGGCGATCCGGCGCTGTACTTTGGGCCACGGCACATCGCCCGCCGCGCCATCCGCTGTGACGGGAAAGGCGGGCAGCGCATCGCCGTATTCCTGCCGCAGCCAGGCGGCGGTGTCCTTTTCACGGGCATGGTCCTTCATATAGCGGGCAACCGCGTGTTTGCTTTCGATATTGCCGTTCCATTCCTGGATGGCGGCATCAATGTCGGCCTGGGTAAGCGCCCGGCGAGGGGCCGCCGGTGCTGGCGGGGCCGGTTCCGGCTCCGGGACAGCAGAAGGACCAGACGCAAAAACGCCTGGCCCTTCATCAATCCGCCGTATTTGTTCCTGTTCCGAGGGGAACAGGGTTAGCTGTATATAAGCTCCGTCAGAAGGATTTCCTCCGCCTGGGCTTTGCAGTTGTTCATCAGCCCCACCCAGGTCATCGGATCGCGGGCTTTCAATTCCTCCGTCACGCCCGCTGCCTGCATCAGCTCCGGCATCATCTGCTCCAGACGCCGGTTCATGGTCTGCTCGATCTCGTTCAGGTGCGGGTACAGTTTCCCGTTCACCATCATGGCGTTGAACAGGACCGGCCGATGCTCCTTCAGATAATCCCGGCGCATCCTCCCGTACCGGCCCAGGGGTTTCGTTTCTTCCAGCTTCAGGTCGGGGATCAGATAATCTCCGTTCTTGGTGTAAGTCAGGTTGTTCTCCATGTGTGACGCTCCTTTCCGCGAATTTGGCTCGTTCATAGTTTTGGATGGTAATGCCGATCTGCCGCAGCACCTGCTGGTTGCTCTGGCTGACCGCCGTTCCCAGGGCGGCCACCGCCTCCGGGGTGTTGAAATCGAAGATACTTAAAAAGTCCTCATGGTCGAAGTAGCCTTCCGGCTCCAATCCACACCGGGACAGCAGCGAGTAGGTAATGCTGACCGTTGCGGCATTTCTGAACTGCACTCCGATGTTAAATTCATCATAGCCGTCCAGAAAGCTCCCGTCAACGATGTCGAGGATGTCCCGCTTGTGTTCCACCCAATACTCGCTGACAAGCTGGGCCGCGATGCTTTCAAGCTGTTCCGCCAGGTTGTTTTCCGGCGGCGCGCCAAACCGCTCGGTGAGCGCCTGGGCCACCGCCGCCTCATGCTCCGGGCGAAGCTCCCACAGGAAGGGATGGCGTGAATTTTTCCGCAGGCCGGTGTCGGAAATGTCGAACACATACCGAAGCCGGGGCTTTTCGCGGGAATTGTCCACAAGAGCGATGCCCTTGGAGCCGCGCCGCACATACCGGCGCATGGTGTCGTTCCAGAGGTCATATTCCGCACAGGCCGTTGCGTCCGGGCGCTGGGCGAAGATCATAAGCTGCTCGTGGAAGGGGTACTTATACAGCCGGGAGGCGGTGGTGAGAAATGCCGTCCATCTCTGCCAGCTATCCGTCAGGTGTGTGGCGGTGTAGCTGGCCATCGCAGAATAAAATTCCAGGTTACTCATCATAGGCATTGTCCTCGCTGTCAAAATCCGGGTACAGTTCCAGCTCGGCAAATGCTTCATCGGTCATGGCGGACAGCTTTTTTAGGGCAGAGTCGGTAAGTTCTAAAAGCTCCGTCTCATCTGCGCCCAGGTAGCCGCGCATCTCGGTAAGGGCCTCGATCAGCTCCTGGCGGGTCCCGTCCCCGGAATTGTAAATGCACATCAGGTTGATTTCTTCAAAGGTAAAGTTGTTCATATCAAAGCTCCCTTTCCGCGCTCCTTTTGGGCGCCGTCTTTTTCCGCTCCTGTTTCGGACTCTGCCGGAGCTGTTCCATCACAGATTTTTTCTTGTCCCGTTCCTCCCGGTGGACGGCATCTGCCAGGTCCATCAGGGAAATGGGCTGTCCGCTTCTTGCCTGCGCCTCCAGCTCCGCCACCGTTGCTTTGGGGCCGTTGTTGATGATGCCGTCAATCATGCCGTAATCATCCTCAACGGTCATTTCCGCATTTTTCAGCGGATTGGACGGGAGAAAGCCGGGGATTTCCTGAAAGCCAACACTGTCGCAGTAATGGCAGGATACCACGCCATCCCTTTTTATCGCAACGATGTCGCTGACACTCATGGATGGGCTGTGGAAGTCTGCCGGGCGGTGAAAATTGAACTGTTCAAACAGCTTGTGAAGCCGCCCGTCAATGTTGCCGGTTTCCGGGAGCGGAGCGGTATAGACCAGATCATAGTTGCCACGCTCCACAGAAAGGTCATGGGCGTTCAGCCAGTCCATATTCATAAAGCGAAGTCTCTGCGGGTCATTCTCGGCCACCTGGTAAATGGCGAAGCAGTCCCCCTCATGGGAAAGAAATGCCCGTTCCCGTTCTTCCTGGTGGTTCAGGCGGTCCTGCACCCGCGCATCGAACTCCGGGCTTTCCTCCCATTCCTCGCGGGAAACGGCATACATGGTCCCGGCGGCCTGGGTGTCAAATTCCTCCCGGTCAAACAGCATTTCCGCGCTTCCGCCATCCACCACCGCATACACCGTCAGATCCCGCTCGTAAAGCTCCATCGCCCGCTCTTTGGAGAGGGGGAGCATATCCCCGTCCCGGTAGCCGCACTTTTCCAGATCATCCAGCGTGAGCATCGGGTCCGGCATGGGGTACTCATCCAGCGCCTGCTCCGGGGCATCCGGCAGCATGGTACTTTCCGGGGCGGCGGCCTGGGCCGCTGCCTCCTGCATCTGCTGATAGGCCGCCTCCTGCAAGGTTTCAATCATGGCAAGGGGCGCATACTTGATGGACTGGCCTCCCAGGTCGTGCATCTCACAGATTTCCAGGGCGGCGGTGGACAGGGGCAGCTCCGGCGCGTCCAACTGGCCGCCATCCATCTGGCGGAGGGTGTCTTTGTCATAGAGGGTGTAGTCATAGCCGCCCTCGGTGGTTTGCAGATGCAGATACACCGCCTCATCCAGAAGCAGCAGCTTTTCCTGCTCAGGCGCAAGCTGGTCCAGCCGCTGCATCAGCTCCGCAGCCTTTGCGGTATCTTCCCCAGGTTCGTTTTCATCCAGTACGCTTTGGAGCCAGTCCTGAACACCACGCGCCCCGCCATGCCGGAGAGAAGCCGCCAGGTCTTTCACCGCAGCCTCCCGGTCCTCCACCTGGTCCCGGTATTCATAAGGGTCAAACTCAAAGGCAAACTGGTCGATGTCAGAGGCAAGCTGGTCGATGGGGTCCAGCTCCGGCGCGGCGGGTTCCTCCGCTGCCGGTTCTTCCGCAGCCGGGACCGTCTGCTCCGGCTCTTTTTTCTGCTCGGACAGGTCAATGCCCTGTTCCTTGCAGACCTCGGCAAAGTGCTTTTCGATACCGGCAATCATGCTGCCAGCAGTTTTGTTGATGGTATTCAGGCAGGCACGAAGCTCCGACAGCTCCCGGTTCTTGCAGTAGGAGGCCACATAGCCGAAGCTGTTCTCCCCGGTTTCGATGCCGAAATACTGACAGACCATGTAGGAAGTGCTTTCCGCCTCAATTTCCTCGATCTGGTGCGGCTTGGGCTTGGGCGGCTCCTTGGACGGGTCCCCGGCAGCGGCCTCCACCCTCTGCTTTTCATAGTTGTGCAGGGTGGCATGGGTCATCTCATGGATGCAGGCACATACGGTCTGGACCTCGCTCATCCCTTGCCGGATGGCGATGCGCTGGGCGGTGGGGCTGAAAAAGCCGTCCATGTTGTCCTGCATCGGTTCGATGGTCAGGGGAACCGGCGAAGTGCGCCGCAGGGCCTCCATGAAAGCCTCGTAATGCTGGACATTCCCGAACAGGTCGGCGGCAAGCTGGGGCAGCGGCTTTCCCTCGGTCTGTGCGTAGTCAAACACTTTGATGGGGCGGAAGGTGGGGATTTCAATTTCCTTTTCCTCCATCACCACTTTGCCGTTGGCGTCCAGTACCGGGGCCTTGGTGTCCGGGTCGAGCTTCTGTTCCTCGATTTTCTTCTTATAAGGTGTGGGGGCAATAATCGTAATGCCATGTTCGCCCCGCTTTACATGGCGCTCAAATTGCTGCCACTTGTTGTAACCGGCCACTTTAGTCGCGTTAGGGCGCTGTAAGCGGATCAGCATCTGGTTATTGACGGAGTAGGTGGGAAAGCGGGACATGACTTTCAGATATTCAGCATACTTGCCGCTGTCAAACACTTCCCGGATGCCTGCCTCGATCTTCTCACCCAGGTCTTTCAGGCGTTCCTTGTTGGTGGGCTTATCAGCCATGAGATTTCAGCTCCTTTCTTGAAAATGGCATGAAAAAAGCAGGAAAGCGTTTTGATTTCCTGCTCGGTGGTGCCGCCGGTGGCGGCTGGTATTCAGTTTTGAAAGTTCAGATCAGGTTGGCCCGATGATGGATAGCACGATAAATTAGGATCTTTCCTTTAAGGCATTATACATTTTTGCTATTTCTCTTGATGATTATTTTTTTCATAATCAATCAATGTACCTATAACAATTCCAATCAACATTCCGATACCTGCACAAATAGGAATAGCAAAAAGATTTTGCAAAAACGCCCATGCCAACACACCTATGCAACCACCGACAATAAATCCTGTTAATAAGCCAATAGTTAAGTATCTATTGCTTTTCATATTGCTATATCCCCCTAAAAGTATATTTGTCGTTGACCCTATTATACTATGACCGGCTGCCTTTGGGAATAGATGAATTGTAAACTTGCTGGACGAAAACAGCTTGGCGTTGGTTTTGTAACGGTTTCAAACACGGTTTTGAGGGGGAAAGGGGAAAACATACGGCAACGCACAAACGGGGCCGGAAATGCCTTGAAATACCTGGGCTTTCCGGCCCCGAAAGCGTTACATCTGCCCCCGGTGGCGGCGCACCCGTTCACGGGTTTTCTTCCGCTGTTCAAAAGCGGCGCAGCGGGGACAGTACAAGGCCCGGTTGCTTCTGGCCTGGAAGGGCTTGCCGCAGGACCGGCAGCGTTTCAGATCATCGGCTCCTTGGCCGATGGCCGCGCACAGCTCCGCATCCGCAGGCAGGACCGCCTCCTTAAAATACCGGCAGAGAAGGGAGTAGGAAATGCTCTGCACACAGACACATCCCTCGCCTTCATCCAGGGCCAGACAGTTTCCCTCGTCATAGTTGGCGCACAGGCGGCGGATCAGCTTTCGGGCGCGCCGAAGCTGGCCCTCCGTCATGCGGGGCTTATCCATTCCCGAACACCAGCTTGAAGTTGGTCTTTTCGCCGGTGTCCTCCATCACCACCGTTGCGTCATAGGTCTTGCCGGTTTTCTCCGAATAGCAGCCGGTGAGCTTCACCCGGCCATCTTTCAGGAGAGAGGCGGCCACCGACTTGGTGAGGTTCTTTTTCTTGGCGGTGAAAAACTTGCTGTTTTTCCAAAGGACAAACCGGCAGCCAGCGTTTTCGCAGAAAAATCCCTGCTTGCGCTCGGTGACAGCCCCGCCGCAGCGGGGGCATTTGCCCACCGTCTCCCGGTCAGAGGGGAAAAGCACCTGGGAACCGTCAATCACCTTGTAGGTCCCCACCAGGTCCCGGAGCATATTGCAGATACCGTCCATGAAGGCGCTGGGCTTCACTTCACCGCGCTCCACCTCTTTGAGCTGGTGTTCCCATTCCGCAGTCAGAAGCGGCGATTGAAGCTGCTCCGGCAGGACGGTAATCAGGGAAACGCCGATCTGCGTGGGAATAAGGTTGGTGGCCTTTTTCTGCTTCTTGCGTTCCACAAAGCCGGTAGACACCAGCTTTTCTAATATCCCGGCGCGGGTGGCCGGTGTGCCGATGCCCTTGCGCTCCGCATCCTCCGGCATATCCTTTGCGCCAGCCGTTTCCATCGCGGAGAGCAGCGTATCCTCGGTGTAGTGCTTGGGGGCGGTGGTCTTGCCCTCCTTGATGGTGACAGCGGTGACAGGGAGCGTCATTCCTTCTGTCAGTCCGTCCGGTAGGACGCTTTCTTTTGCCGGGTCTGCCTTTTCCCGCTGATAGGCTTTCCAGCCCGGAGCGGTGATGGCCTTTCCTTTGGCCAAAAACTGGTTCCCGCCGCAGTCCAGAGTGACAGCCGTTTCCTGGTAGCGGTAAGGGGAGCCGGTGGCGCAAAGAAGCTCCCGCGCCACCAGACGCAGGATTTCCCGTTCCCCGGCAGGCAGGGCCTCCACATCCGCCCGGCCAGCTCCCTCGGTGGGGACGATGGCATGGTGGTCGGTGACTTTGGCGCTGTTGCATACCTGGGCGGCCAGAACGGTGTCCGGCACAGCCACCCCGCAGATCTTCGCCGCCGCAGCCGCCAGAGCCGGAACCGTCCCTTCCATATCGGCGGTCAGATACCGGCTGTCGGTGCGGGGATAGGTGCAGAGCTTCTTTTCATACAATGCCTGGAGATAGTCCAGGGTCTGCTGGGCTGTGTAGCCAAGCTGCCGGTTGGCGTCCCGCTGGAGGGTTGTCAGGTCGTAGAGGGCAGGCGGCTTTTCCGATTTTTCTTTCTGCTCCACAGTCTGGACCAGGGCGGGCTGGCCTTTGCAGGCATCCGCCACCGCCTGGGCCGCCGCTTTCTCGGCGCATTTCTCACCGGCGGCAGAAAATCCTCCGCAGTCCAGGACCGGCGTATAAAACGGAACCGGCTTGAAGGCGCTGATCTCGGCCTCCCGCTGGACGATCAGGGCCAGCGTTGGGGACATCACCCGCCCGATGTTCAAAGTGCGGTGATACAGCACGCTGAAAAGCCGGGTGGCATTGATACCCACCAGCCAGTCGGCTTTGGACCGGCACAGGGCGGACGCATACAGCCCGTCATAGTCGCCGCCCGGTTTGAGGGACGAAAAGCCCTCCCGGATGGCGGCATCCTCCATGCTGGAAATCCACAGCCGGAGCATGGGCTTCTTGCAGCCGGTCAGGTTGTAGACGGTGCGGAAGATGGACTCTCCCTCACGCCCGGCATCGCAGGCGTTCACCACCTCGGTCACATCGGACCGCTCCATCAGCTTTTTGAGCAGGTCAAACTGCTTTTTCTTGTCGGCGGCCACCGAATACTGCCATTTCTCCGGCAGGATCGGCAGGTCCTCATAGCGCCACTTGGCATAGTCCGGGTTGTAAGCAGAGGCATCCGAAAGCTCCGCCAGGTGGCCGAAACACCAGCTCACCAGATACCCGCCGCCTTCCAGGTAGCCATCCTTTCGGTTCCCCGCCCCCAGCACAGAGGCGATGCTCTGTGCCACGGAGGGCTTCTCTGCGATCACAAGTCGGCTCATGGGTTCACGCTCCTTTCTTTGGGTTTCATCGCCGCCGGTTCCATCACACCCCGGTAACAGGGCAGGATGCAGCCCTCCCCGTAGCGTTTGCAGCCGTGGCAGGGATGGCCTTTGGCCGGGCGGGACAGGTCAGGCCCCCGCTCCTGGCGGGGGACCTGCATCATCATGCGCTCCAGAGGGTTGTCGGTGAAATATCTCATAGCTTCTCATCCTCCGGCTCCGCATCCATAGTAAACTCATCGTCCATTTCTTCCTCTGCGTCCTCGTCCAGATCTTCCTCCCCGGCAGGTTCCTCGTCCTCGCCGTAGTCGTAATCGTCCAGGTCGGTGTCGCCCTTGGTCTTGGGCTTATTCTTGATGAATTTGATGTAGTAGAACGCGCCGCCGCCCGCCAGGGCCGCGATCAGCAAGACAATCAGCAGGCCGCCCATGCCGCCGCTTTCTTCCTCCGGCGCTGGTTCGGTTTCCTCGGCGGCAGGCGTTTCTTCCGGCTCCGGCTCTGGTTCCGGGCCAGCGCAGGCGGTCATATCCGAAGCGCAGATTTCACAGTTCATATTGACCGCTCCGGCCTGGCAGCGGGTAGTACAGGAACAGGTGGCCGGTTCGCCATCATCGGCCAGGGCCATCAGGTCCGCCTCGTCCACCTGGTTCAAGAAGTGGACCGTTTCTTCGCCTTTATCGTCACGGTCAATAATCAGGTAAAAGACATTCCCGGCTTTCGTTTCCAGCGTGATAAACTGCTTGCCGCTGCCGGTTGTGCTGCCGTAATCGTCAATCAGGGTCAGGTTCCCGTCCGGGGTCAGGGCGCTGCCGCCCCCGCCGCCAAGCAGTCCCATCAGGGAAGAAAGTTCATCTTCTCCAAGAGAGAGGGAAAAGCTGCCATCGCCGGTACTGGCATCGCTGATGGTGAGGTAGTCGCCGCACACATAGCCCTCGCGCTCCGGCAGGAGGATTTTCACCCAGCCGCCTTCGGTGCCGATCACCTCCACCTCGGTCCCATTGGGGAGCTGGGTGATGGCGGCATTGTCGGTCCCTGCGCCGGTGCGGACATTTAGGTTGCCGCCGTTGGTGGTGACGGTCCCGGTCCTGGTGCTGGCCGCCTCGCCGCTGGAAGTGATCTGGAGGCCGCTGTCCGTGGTGGTGACTTCCATCTGGGAGCCGAACAGGGAGGAAAGCAGCTTGGCCACATCTTCCTCGGTCATGGTTTCAGCTTCTGCCGTATCAGAGGCATTTTCGTCTGCATCCGCAGTATCTTCGATGCCGCCGGTGGTGGGGGCCTCCGTTTCCTCGGCCTGTTCGGTGCTGGCCGTGGTTTCCGGCTTTGCCTCCGGGTCGTTCCCATTGGCAAAAGCCACCGTAGAAAAAGCCGTGAAGCAGAGCATCACGGCCACAAAGCTGGCAAGGATACGAGATTTAGTTTTCTTCATCGCCGGTTTCCTCCTTCTCCGTCATGGCAGGGGCCATCTGGCCGTTTTTGGACGCTTCGATCAGGGCCGCCAGTTCCTCCGGCGTCATGCCCATGTTGCGGACCATGCCCACAATGTCCAGGTTTTCCAGCTCGGTGCGCTGTTTGTCCAGTTCCTTCTGCCGGGCCTGAAGCTCCGCGATCTTCGCGGCGTTCTTCTCATACTCGGCATTGATTTTCTTGATTTTGGCGTTCATACAAAAGCTCCTTTCTGTTACGGCAGTCTCGCAAAGGTGTAAAAATGCTGCTGCCAGTAAGAGGTGTTGATATTTGCGTAAGAAATCGGGGACCCGCAGTGGATCATCATTCCGTCACCCACATACAGCCCCACATGGGAGGCCCCGGCGGTGTCATAGGTCCCCTGGAAAAAGATCAGGTCGCCGGGCCGGGCGTTCTCACGGGAAACAGGGGTGGAGATGTTCAAAAGGCCGTTGGCGGTCAGCCGCCCCACATCCCAGCCGGAATGATTGATGACCCATGAAATGAAGCCGGAGCAGTCAAAGCTGGTGCTGGGAGAGCTGCCGCCCCACACATAGGGATAGCCCAGGTACTTTTCCGCCTCGGTAATCATGGCCCGGAAAGTTTCATCTTCCAGGGCCTCCGGGGGAATGTCATAGTCGGTAAATTCCAGGCTGCCGCTGTTGGAGGCGTTGGGATTGCCCTCAAAGAGATCGGGCCGGTTGCCCAGCGTTGCCATATAGACCGCGTAGAGGCTCACCTGTTCCTCACCCATGATGTAGACAGGCAGGTGGGACAGGTCAAAGTTTTCCAGGGTCACATAACAGATATAGTAATCGTAAGGGACCTGCTCGCTGGTGGTTTCGCCGGTTTCCGGGTTCGTTGAGGTTTCGGTACGGTAGCGTGTCTCCACCACCACTTCCTCGGTGAGAATGTACTGCCGCTCAAAGAGCATGGAGAGGGTTCCTTCCACTTCGGCAAGGGTCCATTCCCCCTGATGGTAGGCGGTGAGAATGGAGATCAGCACATAGGGGTCATGGACGATTTCATCCAGATCAAAGTGATACTCGTCATAGTCATGGGTTGCCTCGTAGTTATCCAGGTAGTCCTGCAACTCTGCCTCCATCTGCGCGTAGGCGGCCTCGGCCCCCAGCATATCCTCATCGCGGGAGGGATAGGTGGAACCGGCAACGCCGGAACCCACGCTTTCAAACATCATGGAACAGGAGGACATGGTGTTGAGCAGGAAACAGAGCATCACCACCAGGGCGATGCCCACCAGAAAGCCCCGCCGGTGCCGCCAGACGAACTGTGCCGCCTGTTCACTCTTTTTGGCGGCGGTTTTGGCGGTCTTTGCCGTCTGTTCCGCAGCTTTGGCGGTACTGCCTGCGGTCTGGCCCGCACGCTTGGCAGCGGCATACTGTTTTTTGATGGCGTGCTTTTGCTGCCATCGGGACAGCGGATTGCTGGCAAGCTGGGGATTATCCCGCAGGCTTTTGTGGTAAAGGGCGTTAATGTTGGCCTTTTCCAGCCTTTTCTCGGCTTTGGCGGCCTCCCGGTAAGGTTTCAGCTTGTGGGAATGGTAGGCGCTCTCAATCATGCGCCCGCCCGTTTCGGCGGCTTCTTCCATCTTGTGGGCGCTCTCCACGCCCACATTATCTTCCTCGGACTCCCGGATTTCCTTGTGTACTTTGGAGAGAACCGCGTTCCCAGGCGCATCCCGTACTGCATGGGACAGCTTGGAAGGCGGCTTTTTCTTATCCACTTCCTCAAAGCGCAGGCGGGTGACGGTCTTGCCGGTGGCAGGGTCCGTTACCGTTTCCTCGAAGCGGATTTTCTTCTTAGGGATTTTCGCCCGCGCTTTTTCTGCCTTGTTCGCCGCCCGGTCTGCCTTGCGGATGGGCTTTTCCAGTGCCGGGGCAGCCCGTTCCTCTTTGGTAAACTGTAAGCGGGGTTCCTGCCTCATGCCGATACCTCCTGGGGCTTGGTGGTCATAATGCGGTACAGCTCCGTGTCCTTCGGGAACCGATCCAGGAAAGGCAGAATGACATTCCCGTAGAACAGAAGCCCCTCGCCCTCGCCGGAGTGGGTCACATAGGAAAGCTGGTGCGGGCTGATGTTGAGCTGCTTCGCCAATATCTGCCGGTCCCCGGATGCCTGATTGAGCATATAGATGAAGTCGCTGTTCTCAAAGATGTTCTCAATCTCGCGGGAGGCCAGCAGGTCCTTGATATTTTGGGTGATCCCGGTGGGGATGCCGCCCCATTTCCGAAAGCGTTTCCAGATTTCCACGCTCCAGCTTGCAAGTTCCCCCTTCAAAAGCAGGTGGAACTCATCGCAGTAGTAGCGGGTGGTCTTGCCAGCCGCCCGGTTGACGGTGACGCGGTTCCACACCTGGTCCTGAATGACCAGCATACCGAGCTGTTTTAATTGTTTGCCGAGTTCCTTGATATTGAAGCAGACCAGCCGGTTTGTCAGCTCCACATTGGTACGGTGGTTGAACACATTGAGGGAGCCGGTCACATACAGCTCCAAGGCCGCCGCCACGCGCTTGGCCTCCGGCTCCGGCTGGCGCAGCAGCTCGTCATAGAGGTCTTGCAGGATAGGCATTTTCTCCGGGTCCGGGTCGGCCAGATAAGGCCGGTACACATTCCGCACCGCGCGGTCAATGACGGTCTTTTCCACCGGCTGCAATCCGTCCTTGCTCCCCACCACAATGTCGCACAGGGAGAGGATGAAGTCGGCTTTCAAAGCCAGCGGGTTATCATCGTCCGAGTAGTTGAGGTTGATGTCCATTGGGTTCACATACTGGTTGCTGGTGGGAGAAATCTTCACCACCTGTCCGCCCAGGCGGATCACCAGCGGGGCATATTCGTCCTCCGGGTCACAAATCAGAACATCATCATTCGTCACCAGGAACACATTGGAAATCTCGCGTTTTGCCGAGAAGGACTTGCCGCTGCCCGGTGTGCCGAGGATCAATCCGTTGGGGTTCTTCAGGAGTTTTCGGTCCACCATGATGAGGTTGTTGGAGAGCGCGTTCAGCCCATAATACAGGGCCTCCTTGCCATCCTGGAAAAGCTCCTGGGTGGTAAAGGGTACAAAAATAGCGACGCTTGAGGTCGTCAAGCCCCGCTGTATCTCGATCTGGTTATAGCCCAGGGGCAGGCTGCTCATCAGCCCTTCTTCCTGCTGGAAGTCCAGCCGGGTGAGCTGGCAGTTGTGCTTTTGGGCGATGGAGCTGGCCTGAAACACATTATTGGCAAGCTGCCTCTGGCTGTCTGCGGTGTTGAGGACCAGGAAGGTCAAAAGGAACATTCGCTCGTTGCGGCTCTGCAAGTCCTGCAAGAGCTTTTTCGCCTCCGTCCCATAAGTGGCAAGGTCGGAGGGAATTATATCCATGTCATATCCGCTTCGGACCGCTTTCTTTTGTTCCTCGATTTTTGCCCGGTCCAGGTCGGTAATCTTGCGCTTGATGGTCTTGATGGCGCTCACCTGGTCCACCGACTGGATGTGCAGGTTCACGATCAGGCTGCTTTCCATGTCCAGAAAATCCGCCAGCATCCGGTCATTCAGCTCCGGCGCGAGGATTTGGACGAAGGAGACAGCCCCGAACTTTTTCCCCATGCAGAAGGTCTTGCCGTTGGGGAAAGAGAAGGAGCTGGGCGCAATAAAGTCTTTGGTGGAGAGGCCGGATGGGGCCAGCCAGTCCCAGGAGAATTGAAATGGCTCCTGTCCATCCATGTGGAAGATCTGATGCAGCACCCGCAGGCGCTCCTTGCCGTTTAACGGTTCCACCACCACGCCCAGCCGCTTGAAGTTGTTTATCACATCCGTCTCAATGCGTTCCAGACGGGGCTTTGCCGCCTTCAGGCTGGCCGCCTCAATCCCGAAAGTCAGGTACTTGGTCTTGATAAGGCCGTTGTTGCCCTTGGCAAGCTGGTTTTGCAGCATTTCCGTGTACTCAGCCCGGATGCTGTCAAATTCATCGCCCTGGGGTGGGATGTTGATGCTGTTCGCATAGCTGTCCCGGCTGGCAGTCAGGTTGAGGAAGGAAAGCTGAAATTTGATGGAGCTGTCGAAGTAGTTGAGGAAGTCGCACCAGCCTTCAAAGATGGCGGTTTTATCCTCGTTCTGCGAAAGCTGGTAGTTAATATCCTGATACTGGACCGTCTTGGTGTAAAAGGTATCAGTGACACGGCAAATGCCGTCCGGGAACATCCGCTGATAAGGGATGCTGTCTTGCGCCGAAAGCTGCTTTTTATCGGTCTGGTTCGCCCTGGCGATGGCGGCCTCGATCAGTTTTCTCTCGGCGCGGGTCAGTTTTCGCTTTTCCGTTGACAATGTGATACACCTCCCTGTCTAACTGGTTCTGCCGCATGACAACGGCGTAAAAGTTCTTGGTTTTATAGGGCCGTTGCCGGGGCCGCAGGAAACACACCCGGATCATGTTGCGGAGTATCTTTTCCAGCGGCTGGCCGTTCTTCTCATACATCGCCAGCAGGAAAAACGGCAGCATGAGGATGACCATGCACATGGCCGCTGTGCTGGTCCCCACAGGCCCTTTGAGCAGAAAGAAAAGCGGCACGCCGAGAAGCGCCCCGCTCCCGAAGCAGACAAGCTGCCTCTTGGTGAGATTGAACATGACCTTCGTTTTTACTTTGGTCAGGTCTTTTGGTACTGGTACATAAGCCATTTAGAAACCTCCCTCCCGATTTAGTGCGCCGAGAAAATACTCTTGGCGAGGCTTCCAGTTTTGAACAGGGTAAAACACAGCAGCACCGTATAGCCCACACAGCTCCAGATTGCGCCGATGATGTCATCATCCAGGGCGATATTCTCCACCAGGACCGCATAGATGCCCACGCAGACAATAATGAGAAATGCCTGAAAGCCCAGGGCCATCAGGGAGCGCAGGTAGTTCTGGCCCATGCCGCCCCATTCCCGGCCCATCATGGCCGCCATCGGGATGGGAGCCACAGAGGTCACGAGATAGATTTCCACCATCCGGCCATAAATGACGATGAATATGCAGATGGTGAGCGCCCACATGGTAATGCCCACAAACAGGGATTGAAACCACAGGCCGAACAGCGGCCCCAGCTCCATCTCCATCAGGCGGCTCTCCATATCGGTGATAACGGAGCTGATGTCGATGCTGGCATCCGAAATGATAACGCCGGATGCCTGATTGACAACGCCCTGCGCCACATCAAACACACCCATGACGATGTTCCAGGTATTGGTGACAATCAGGATGGCGCAGGCAGTTTTGAAAATCCACTTGAAAAAGACCGCTGTTTCGATCTCGTGGAAGTTATTCTTGTCGGTGATGATCTGGATCAATTCCAGCGTCATAACAAACGCTAAAATCACTCCGGCGATGGGGACAATGACCGTCTCCGAAAGGTTGTGGATCATGTTATAGATGCTGCCATTCCAGCCCTGGGGGGTCATACCCACCTGGCCGGAGATTTCAGCCACCTTCTGGTTGACGGAATCGAACATCCCGGACAGGTTGCTCGTGATACCGCCCACCAGAAGCTCCTTGAGCCATTCGGTTATGGCATCCCACAGAAAATCCATAGGGGTTTACCCTCCTTTCTGCCCCTCCCGCGCAGGACGGGAGGGGCTGGGGTTTTGGGGTGACAGATTAGCCGAAAAGCCCGGTGAGCTGCGGAACAAGCAGCATACCGATCAGGGCAACGCCGCCGCCAGCCATGAGCTGCTTCATGCCCTGGGATTTTACTGATGTGCGATAAAGAAGTAATAGAAGTGTAAAAAATTTTGCCGTTCCTATCCGGCACTCGCGCGTTGTGTCGGATAGGTCGGGCGTTAGGCTTCGGGCAAGTCAATCTTGCCGACAAAGCTGTAATAAATCTCAATGTCCTGCCTGCGGGTGCCGTTCTCGTCATAGCTGCACTCATGCACGACGATTTTCTCAATCATCTCCCGCAAGAGGGTGGGGGTCAATTCCTCAAAGGCAAGGTGCTTTCGGACGATACCCATAAACTTTTCCGCATTGACGGTGGCGGCCTGCGACTTGGAAAGTTCCTCCTGCAAAGCGGCGGCGCGGTCTTTCAGTTCCCGCTGTTCCTGCTCATAGTCTGCCGACAGTTCCATGAAACGCTCGTCGCTGATTTTGCCGTTCACATTGTCCTCATACAGCCGCTTGATTATGCGGCTCACTTCAGAAATGCGCTCCTGTGCCTGTTCAAGCTGCTTCGTGGCTGCGGCGGTCTTTCTCTTGCCGCCGATCTCGTTCTGCTGGATAAGCAGCTTCACAAAGCGGCTCTCATGCTTGGCGGCATACTCGGTCACTTGCCGGAGATTGGAGAGGACACCGGCGGTCAACAGGTCGGTGCGGATAAAGTGCGCCGTACAGTCGCGGGTGCGCTTCTTGTAGCTGCCGCAGATGTAACAGTCCTGCTTGCGGTTCTTGTTCTGATACCGCTGCTGGTACATCACATGGCCGCAGTCGGCGCAGAACAGCATACCGGAGAACAGCCCCACTTCATCATAGCGGTTCGGGCGTTTGCGCTGCTTGCGTAACTCCTGCACGCGCTCCCATGTTTCCGTGTCGATAATCGGCTCATGGTGGTTCGGGAAAATGGCCTGCTTCTCGATGGGGTTCTCTACGCTGTGCTTGGTCTTGTAAGAGGGCTTCTCCGTCTTGAAGTTTACCAGACAGCCGGTGTACTCCCGGTTTTCCAACAGGTGGACAACGGTATTTGTCGCCCATTTGCACTCATAGCCGGGGTGATAGCGGCGTGTGCTGCCAGTCCGCTGATATTCCAGCGTCCCCGGCGTGGGGATTTGCTGCTCCGTAAGCATACGGGCAATCTTGGTCGGGCCGTTCCCGGCAAGGCAAAGCTGGTATATCTGCTTGACTACCGGCGCGGTTTCCTCGTCAACGATATAGTTCTCGTCCTCGTCCATGAGGTAGCCATACACCGGCTTGCTGGTAACGGGCTTGCCGCTCATGCCTTTTGCTCGTTTTACTGCCTTGATTTTCTTGCTCGTATCTCTCACCAGCCATTCGTTGAACAGATTTCGCAGAGGGGTAAAATCGTTGTCCATGCCGCCGTTTGCGCTGTCCACATTGTCGTTGACAGCGATAAAACGCACTCCCTTTTGAGGGAACAGCATTTCCGTGTAAAATCCCACCTGCAAGTAGTTACGCCCTAACCGGCTCATGTCCTTGACGATGACCGTACCCACTTTCCCGGCTTCAATGTCTGCAAGCATGGCTTGAAAACCGGGCCTTTGAAAGTTCGCGCCGGAATAGCCGTCGTCGGTGTACCAGCGCAGGTTGGTAAAGCCATTCTGTTTTGCAAAGGTTTCGAGTATCCGTTTTTGGTTCGATATGGAATTACTCTCGCCTTGCAATTCGTCCTCATGGGACAATCTCGGATAAAGGGCGGTAATGAGGTTTTGGGTGGCTTGTCTTAACATAAAATCCTCCGTTTCCGACAGCCAGCCCCACTATTCCGTGGTTTCATTGTACCACGGAACAGGGCTGGTTGTATAGCGGCAAAAGTGTCAAATCTGCTTCTTTACAGCTTGTCAAATCGCCGGTTTTTGTGTAGCAGCGGCTTCCGCTTCCAGTACCCGCGCCATTTTGTCGGCGGCGGTGGTGGTAGTGTCTTTCTTGAAATAGCCGGACACGACAAGGACGGAATTGCCCATGCGGATTTCCGTCACACAGTCGGGGCGGCGGGCGGTGCGGGTGTCGGGCTGCTTGTTATCTGCCATAGGCAATACTCCTTTCACTCGTTCATCAGTTCTTTCAAAAGCCCCAGCTTGTCCTGTGCGGCCTTTTTGCGGAAATTGCCGCCGGTACAGCACACCGGGGGACACATTTCCAGCACCCGGTCATAAATCCGGGAATGGGCGGTGTCTTTTGGGTGCTGCAACTCTGAAAGCGTGAGGTTGGTCGTGACGATCAGCGGCTTGCGGCTGCGGTAACGGCTGTCAATCACATGGAAAACCTGTTCCAGCCCGTATTCTGTCCCGCGCTCCATACCGAAGTCGTCAAGGATTAGCAGCGGATAGCGGCAAAGACGGGAAATATATTCATTCCTGCCCTCAAAGCTGGCGGCAAGGTCATTGAGGATAAGGGCAAAATTCGTCATATAGACGGGGATTTCTTTCTCCATGAGGGCGTTTGCGATACAGCCCGCAAGGTAACTCTTGCCGGTGCCGACGCTCCCCCAGAACAGGCAGCCCACATTCCCGGCGTAAGCCCGTTCCCAGTTCTTCACATAGTTGCGCGCCCGGATTGCCTGCGGGTTCTGGCCGTTGTCGTTCTCAAAAGTCCAGTCCCGCATGGCGGGGTCGGTAAAGCCCCGGCGTTTCAAGTCCTCTACGGTGTCAAGGTGCTTTTGCCGTTTCTCGGCGGCTTCCCGTTCCTCGCGGGCGGCTCTCTGGCAGTCGCACTCTGCCGGGTGGCGGTCACGGCCAAAGATAGCGGCCTTGTCCGGCGCAAAATAGGCTTCTTTCGGCTTATGGCACTTGCCGCAGTACAGTAAACCGTCCTCGCCGGTGTAGTCCTCCTGCTCCGGGGTGGTGGCGGTCAATCTGTCAATCATTTCTGAAAATGTGGTGTTCATAGGCTCTCTCCCTCCTTGAATGAGTAATCGGGGACGCCCTGTTTTGCGGCTCCCTTTCTGTCCCGGTCTGCCCACATACGGACAGCGGCGGCATAGTTGCGGTAATCTTTCCCGGTGGCGGCGATATACTGGCTCAATTCCTCGATGAACCGTTCCAGCCTGTCGGGGTACTCTGCCTGCAACTCGTCGTATTCGGTCTGTGACAGAAAAATATTCTGGTATCTGCCAAAAGCTGCGGGCGGCTCCCCACTCGCTCCCATTGTTTGGTTCTCTGTAAGGTTGTTTATAGTAGTTTGGTTAGGGGACGGTTTTCCGACCATCATAAGGTCGGTTTTCTGACCATCAGTAGGTCGGTTTTCCGGCTCTGTGAGGGGCGGACTTCCGGCCATCAGTTGGTCGGAAAACTGTACCTGTGGCACACGCGGCACTTTCACATATAGCCGGTTCGGTGCGGAGAAGCCGCCCCGTTCCCGTTCCAAAAGCCCCGCCATGTCCAGTTCGTTAAGCGCCCCCTTTATGGTGGTGCTGCCTTTATCCAGTATTTCGGCTATCTCCGCGATGGGATAGATAATATAAATCCTGCCCTCGTCGTCCTGCCACTTGTTCTTCTGGGAGAGGGTGGAGCGGTCTAACAGCAGCGCATAGAGCAGCTTGGCGGTCTGGGAAATCTCCATTTTGAACAGGAAACGGGGATAGGGCAGATAGGCGGGCAGCTTCGTGTCTGCCGTGATATAATCAGCGATAGTATCACCTCCCTGTGTTCGGGTTGATTTTGGCGGTTTGTACGCATTTAGAACGCCGTTTCCGGAGGAAAAGGATAAATGTATCGCACACCCTTTGACACCCACGAAAAAAGCCTTGATTTATGCGGGTTTGAAAGGCTCTAAAGCGTGACATTTATGCCTTTGTTTCCGTTTTCGCTCGGCGGCTTTGATTTTCTTCATGCGTCCGGCGCAGTCGGGGCAGTATTTTCCCCGGTTGGATTTGGGGACAAAGGCCGCGCCGCAGACGGCGCACCGTTTCCGGCTCCCCCGGTACAAGAGGGCTGCGGCCAGTTCCCCGTCAAGGGGCAGGACAGCCACACGGAACCACCGGCACATGAGGGAAAGGGAAATGCTCTGGACGCACACGCAAGGCTCCCCGTCATCTAACAGCAGACAGTTCCCTCCATCGTAGTTACAGCACTCATGCACCAGCCGCCGCGCCCGCCGGTGCTGTCGGTAGTCCATGCGGGGCAGCTTATCGTTCATGGCTCTGCTCCTTTCTGCGGCGGGGTTCCTCCCGGCGCAAAATCTGGTCGATGTTCCGCTTGACGGTCTGCAACTCCGCATACCGCTGTTTCTGTTCGTGGTAGGTGTTATACAGGCCGGATTTCTTGGAAACAAGCTGCTCGATCTCGTCCCGCAACGCTTTCCGGGCGGGCAGCTTGGTAATACCATGCGCCTTGAAATACCGGGCGGCTGCGTCGGCTATGATAAAGTCGCTCTCATGCGCCTGCCGGTATGCGGCGCGGGCTTTCTCGGATTTCTGCGCTTTCAGCCCGTCGCGGGCGGGCTTGGTCTTGGCGTAGGCAAGCACCTGCCGCTGCAACTCCTTTTTCCCTTGTAGCTTCGTTTCCAGTGCTTTCAGTTCGCCGCTGGTCTGGCGCATTTCCTGATAGGCAGTATCAACGGCGGCTTCTAACTGCTCCGGGGAAGTAAAGCCGTATTCCTGATACACATTCAGCGTCGCGGCCATCTGTTTGAGGTTGTGCATGGTCGCCCAGCGTTCATAGCCCCGGCCTTTGCCCTCGGCTTTCTTCTGCTCAATGTCCACAAGCCGCTGCACATTCGGGGCGGTTCGGGCGGCTCTGTCTGCCCGCAGTTGGTCTTTGATAGAGGGCGGCGTACTGGATATAGCTGCGGCCTTTTCTGCGGTTCTGGCGGCGTTCTGTTCCAAAACGGCAAGGACAGCGGCGCGTTCAAAATCGTCGCCCAGCTTGCGGGCGGTAATGGGCTTTGTCCTGTCTGGCGTGAGGTAACTAAGCCGCCCCCGGCTCTCCTTGACGGCCACGCCCTCCCGCAGCAGCAGAGAGGAAAAGTCCTCGAATGAGGCCGCCGCAGACAGCGCGGCGCGTATGGTCTGCCGCAGCTTCTCCTTGTTCGTTTCAAACTTGGTCTGCCGGGGCGTGATACCGCCTGCAATCATGGGGGCGTTCTGCTTATCCAGCGCGGCCTGTCCCTTTTTCTGCGCCCAATACTCTCGGTCTGTGACGCGGTTCTTGCTGCCGTTCAAGAGGTCGATTTGATAAAGCCCCTCCCGGTGGCACATCTCCATGACTTCGGACTTGAAGTAGCGCAAGGCCGCGTCGGTACAGCGGTGCTTGCACCCGGCTTTCGTGTCGGCTGGCCTGTCCATGTAGGGCAGGAACGGCACTTCCTCAATCCGCAGGCTGTTAATGACGATATGCACATGGATATTGCCGCTGTGGTTATGCCCGTCCGGGTGAGTGCATACAAGGGCTTGGTGGCCGGGGAAATGTTCGGCGCAAAACTTCTCGCCCAATGCCTGCGCCCGGTCTACGGTCAAGCCGTTGTCCGGCCCGTCCCGTGGGTCAAAGCTGATGATATAGTGGTGGCTTTTCACATCTTCCCGCCGCTGGTTTTTCTCATAGCGGAGATTTGCCCGCATACACGCAACGGCAAAATCCTCCCCGCCGCAGTTCAGCGTGGACAGCCGGTAGTCCTCGCGGGGGATAAGCCTGCCGGTTTCATCAAGGACGGGCTTCATGGTAAACTCGTCATGCTCAAACAGCAGATACTGTTCGGCGGCTCCGTAGTCGGCGTTTTTAGAGTTGATATGCTTGAGTGTTGCCAACCGCGTCACCTACTTTCTGTAAGACTTCATACTTGAGGGCGGCAAGGTCGGCTATGGCGGCGCGTACCTCGCCGGACAGCGCGTTGTAGGGTGCGCCGTACTCGTTCAGACACCGGGCTATCTGGTTAAGGTTGCCGCCGATTTTGCCGTACTCGGCTGTGAGTTTCCCGACAGCGGAAAGCAGCTCGTCATTGACCGCTGATACATGGATAACGGGGCGTATGGCGGTGCGCCGTATCGCCTGCCGGAGAAATTCGGACTGGCTGATACCATAGGGCGCAAGCCGCGCTGTGAAGTCGGCGTATTCATCTTCGGACAGCCGGGTTTTCACAACGCGGCTGCGGTGGGGTGTGTTGTATCGCTTCGGCATAGGCTGAAAACCTCCTCTCACTATTCCTATTGCTGAATTTTTTCGGATTTTGGGCGGAGAATTTTTCCCCTCACTCCTCCTATTGGGCAACTTTTTTCTACTTTGGGCGGAGAAATCTCTCTACCCCTTTCATTGCTGAACTTTTCGGGAAATAACAAAAATTTTTTTGCGTTTGGGGTAAAAAACTCTCTACTTCTCCCATTGGGCAACTTTTTGGAAAATAACAAAAACTGTTTTCAGTTTTTTCGCCCGCAAGGGCGCAAAGCAGGGTTTGGGGAAGGCACTCCCCAACAAGTTTCCCGCGAGGGGCAAAACCGCAGAATTGCGGATTTTGGCACCGTGGTAGAAACTTGCTCTCGCTCTCGCTCTCGCTCTCGCTCTCGCTTCTCTTTACATTGACAACACAAAGCCCATTTGCTATAATATCGCGAAGAAGAACAGCCATGTTGTTCTAATTTCAGTATCGGAGGTATTCATATGGCAAACTGCAAAAACAGAAACAAGTCTTTTAACGGCGCTTTGGGCACTTATAGGAGGCCTTTTCTAAAATCACTGTTAGAAAGGGCTGAGAAGTTTGCCCTTCCTGCGCGGCAGTCGGGCTTGTTTCACAAAACAACCCACTGATTCGTAAAGGAGAATGTAACTTCATGTTTGCTAAAAATTCAAAGGCATATTCTGTCTACCTGCTGTTCCGATTTGTCTTTTCCCTGGCGGTTTCTATGTCCACAGTGCTTTCCATCGTGTACCACCTGGAGGTGGTGCAGCTGGATGCTTTCCAGCTTGTCCTGGTAGGGACGGTTCTGGAGACCTCCTGCTTTCTGTTCGAGATACCCACCGGTGTGGTGGCGGATTTGTATAGCCGTCGGCGCTCGGTGCTGATTGGAATGTTCCTCTACGGCCTGGGCTTTCTGATGGAGGGTGCGCTACCGTGGTTCGCGCCGGTTCTGCTGGCCCAGGTTGTCTGGGGTTGCGGTGATACCTTCATCACCGGCGCTCTGGAGGCGTGGATTGCCTCGGAGGAAGAGGACAAACCCATAGACAAGGTGTTCCTGCGGGGCAGTCAAATGGGGCAAATCGGCGGCGTTCTGGGCGTGGTGCTGGGCACACTGCTGGGAAACATAAACCTGCAAATGCCTGTCATCTTGGGGGGCAGTTTGTGCTTGTTGTTGGGGCTGGTGTTGGTTCGCATCATGCCAGAAACCAACTTCTCCCCTGCTATTGAGGAACGGCAGGGCTTGCTTAAAGACTTTGTCTGCCTGTTCAAGCTCAACCTGGGCTTTGTGAAAGGCGCACCTGTGTTGCTGGCGCTCTTAGCAATCACACTATGCGGGGGACTTGCCAGTGAAGGCTTTGACCGGCTCTCCACCGCTCATTTTCTGGATGACACGGTAATACCCGTTATCGGGCCGCTGAACAGCGTCACTTGGTTCGGTGTTATCAGTCTTATCGGCAGCGGCTTAGGTATTCTGGCTTCTCAGTTGCTCATCGCCCGCATGGAGAAAAAAGGGACTGTCAGCCGAACCAGTGTGGTCATGTCCACCAGCGCCGGGTATATCCTGTGCCTGGTTCTCTTCGCGGTGGGGCGGAGCTTTTGGTTCATGTTGTTGGTGTTCCTGCTGGCGGGGCTTATGCGCACCATCAAGGAGCCTGTGCTGGCCGCCTGGATGAACGACCATGTGGATGAGAAAATGCGCGCCACAGTCTTTTCCACCAGCGGACAGCTGGACTCTTTCGGGCAGATCATCGGCGGGCCTATTGTGGGGCTGGTAGCCCAGCAGGTGTCCATACCCTGGGGGCTGGTCTGTACCGCTTTCCTGCTGTTGCCCGCGCTGTTCTTAGTGCCGGTGGCGGGAAAGAAGCGGGATTGATATGGCATAGTTAAGTTTACTGACGAGCGGGAGATTACTTCCGCTCGTCTTCATTTAGTAGCGCAAAATTTGAGGACTCTTTATTTCCTTATTCGGTATAGCGGAGGCGGCTGTCAATTCGACATAATTTTCTTGTGATACTTTACCGTACATGAGCATTTGCACCAGGGTTGTCGTTGCCGTAGCCTTCGAGAAGGTTAATCACGCCCCAGATACCAAGGCCAGCGCCCAGGGCAATCACGAGAGTCTGAAGAACATCCACAGCAGAGTTAAAGAATTCCATAATGTACCTCCATAAAATTTGATTGATTTTTGATTGATTACGGAAGGCACACATTTTCCTCGAAGGTAATCAGCCGCCGGTTTCCTCGGCGGCTTCGTCCCCGGACAGGTCAATCGAATAGGCTGCAAATTGTTCGTCCGGCCTCAATTTGAGCCTGGCAGACAGAAAACGCTCTATGTCGAAGGCGTTTTTCTTGTCGTAGTCGGATAGATATTTGTAGTTCGGATGTTTGGTGATGTCAAACTTATCCGAAAGAAACGGCCTTACGCCGCGCAGTTGCAGGATGCACTTGCCGCCATCCATAACAGCCAGCTCATCCTGGCTCATCAGTTCTTTTCCGAGCTTCTGGTAATTGAGAGAGTGGGAAGTTTCCCGCCCACGGCTTTCGCCGGTATTGTAGGTGTCGATTGTCTCTTTCCCAAGGGATGCCGCCAGTTCCTTTAGGGTGGTCGGTTCCTTGCCGCCAAGGAATACCGTGGCATCCATGTTTCCGATGATGGTGTCGGCGTTGTCTTTGTAAATCGCTTTAAGCTGGCTCTGTGCCTGGAGGACGAGGCAGGCGGATACCTCACGACTTCGGATTGTTGCGACCAGCTTCTCCAGCCGGGGGATCTGCCCGATATTGGCGGCCTCGTCTATGAGGCAGCGCACATGGACCGGCAGCCTGCCGCCATACACATCATCAGCCTTTTCGCACAGCAGGTTGAAAAGCTGGGAGTAGGTCATAGCGATCAAAAAATTCATACTGTCCTCGGTGTCGCTCATTATCAAAAACAACGCTGTCTTGCGATCTCCGAGGGTGTCCAGTTCCAGCTCGTCATAGGCGGTCAGGTCCCGGACCTCCTGAATGTCAAAAATAGAGGTCCTGGCCGCCGCGCTGATAAGGATACTTTTGGCTGTCTTACCTGCGGCGAGCTTGTATTTTTTATACTGGCGCACCGCAAAGTGTCCGGGCTGGCGGCTTTCCAGCTCCTTGAACATCAAATCCACAGGGTTTTCAAATTCCTCATCGTCCTCCCGGACCTCCATCGCGTTAATCATTTCCAGCAGGGTGGAGAAGTTTTGTTCCTCCGTTGGGGCCTCATAATGGATGTAGCCGATCAGCGCCGTAAACAGCAGCGTCTCGGCTTTGACCCAGAAATCGTCCCCGCCCTTGCCTTCGCCTTTGGTGTTCGCAATCAGCGTTGTCACCAATTTCAGGATGTCTTTCTCCGAGTGGATGTAGGCGAAGGGATTGTAGTGCATGGATTTTTTCATGTTGATGGTGTTCAGGAAACGGATGCGGTAGCCGAACTTTTGCAGCATTTTCCCGCACTCGATGAGAATACTGCCCTTTGGATCGGTGACTACAAAAGAGGTCGGATAGGTCTTGGAAGTACACTGCATCAGGTTGGGTTTCAACCAGAAGCGTGTTTTCTGATGTGATTACCGGGCCGCTTTTTATCGGCCCCTCTGGAGCTTTCGCCCATTTTCAGCGGCGTGTCCATTCACGCCCAGCATAGCATATCTTTTTGCCCTGCCGTATCCGGCAGGCCAGCCGGCAGCGCGGCCTCGTGGGGCTGTTATATTCTGCAAGGCAGGCTCAAGCCCTATGCGTTGCGTGTGTCCCGCTTTTTAAGGCGGGCCTTCCACTCCGGTCAGGACTGCAAAACCCTTCCAGATTTCTTCCGCGCTGATACTCTTAACTTACTTGCTGGCTTCGGTTAAGACGGCAATCGGCCCGTACCCCATGCAGGGTCAGGTGCGAGCCTTCTACCACTTCCAGATCCGCCGATAATCAAAACATTCTTATTCCTGGCTGTCCTGGGGTCCTTGGGGCGGCTGTTCATCGTCAGCCGTTCCGTCTGGGTGAGAATGATGTTATTCTCAAACACCGGGTCCATAAACGGCTTGATGTCCTCCGCTGTACCCCAGCGGGCCGAACCGTATTCCATGTTCTTGCGGTACTTCTTGGCGTTCTTGCCCTTGAAGTAAACAGCCAGCCGCAGGGCAGCCCCGCAGCAGAGGCCCACCAGCAGGTCAACCGGGTGAAAGCTGGGGAGCGCCGACTGAAAAGCGGCGGCAAATCCATCCATCAGGCCCAGCAGCTTGGCCGAAGCGTCCGCACCCGGAGCCAGCCGCCATGCCTCGCCCAGCTTGGTGGCATAGAGGCCGATCAGCAGATAGGGCAGGTTGGGGAGCAGAAGTTTTTTCAAATCAAGCTGTCTCATCGTTCCTGTTCCCTCCGTTTCTCACGGTTCGGAACCGGGGCTTTCACCAGCTCCTTGAACTTCTTGAGCTTACCCAGCACAGACTCCCGGCGCTGCTCCTTTTTCAGCCGGTTCTTGGAATACTTCTGGAAGGCGGCGTTCATACTCGCCTCGCTGGGAGCCTTGAAGAAAATCTGATACTGGCCCTTTGCCGTTTTATAGACTGCATACTGGACCTTGTACTCGCGGGCAATCCGGTCAAAACTCCGAAGCCCCTTGTCTTGCAGGTCGATCTCCTTCATGTCGCCGTACTGCTTTTTCAGGTCCTCCATGCTGACCTTGCCGTATGGCTTTACATCGTCCGGGCTGTCCCGGCTCTTTTGCAGCTTCTTGTTCTTGCGGTGGGCCAGGTACTTGGAAAGCGCCGCTTTCAGAACCCGCCCGGTGAACTTGGTGGCATTGACCGTCAGCGTCAATGTCCTGTTTTCCACTTCTTCCTGCATCAAAATCACTCCCTTCTGTCAGGATGAAAGCGGCGGCCCCGTCTAAGGCGGGACCACCAGACGACGGAGCAGGTATTTCCCCCGCATGGGTCAGGCTCCCTTTTTGCCGCCATCCTCGCGGCCCTGGCCCTTGACCGTCAAAATACCGTCCAGGGTGGTGGCGGTGATCCGCAGCCGCTCGGCTACGGCGATGTCGTTCTTCATGGCCTCATCCACCGTACCGCCGCAGACTACCAGCACAGAAGCGCGGCGGAGATAGTCGCGGGCCATGTCGATCCCGTCCTTATGCTCCTGGGGGATGCTGTCCTTCAAAAACAGCGGAAGGAACAGAAGCGGGCAGACCGGGGAAAATCCGGCCTCGTAGACCAGGCGGCAGTATTTGGCGGCGTTTTCGGTGTTCTCAAACTCGTTGTCGCCCCAATGGGCGGTGATATACGCAAGCGGGCGTTTCATGCAAAACTCCTTTCTCCCCATGTCCGGGGTGCAGAAAAGGCGGCCCTTATGAGCCGCCTCCGTAAAGGTCGTGATTGACCAGCATCGTGTAGTGATTGTCCAGAGAGGACGGTGCATTGAACAGCGCCGCCATCAGATATGCCTTGGTGTTCCAGACGCGGGTTGTGTTTTCGTGGATGCCATCCAGCACTTTCTCGATGTGGGAACAGGTGATTTTCGCAAACCGCTGTTGAACAAAGGCGGTGGGATATTCCGCATCCCGCCCGATCTTGATGGTGGGGCTTTTGGTCAGCGCCACTTCCAGCATGATTTCCACGAACTCGTCTATCTGTTCCCGGTTCAGGGAATTACAGATATGCTCGTACTCAATCTGATCCCTGATTTCTTCTCGTTTCTCCATCACTTCCGTCTGTCCGTCCGTCTCTGCCGCCGCAGGCGCAGAAGGAAAGAATGAATGAGTATTTGATCCATGAGTATTTGATTTTTGGATATTTGATTTCTTAGTATTTAATTGCGGCGGGTTTTCCGTATCTGGTACAGCCATATCTGGTGTTTCCATATCTGGATTTACCATATCCGGGTTTTCCGTACCTGGTGAAGCCGTATCTGGCTGGGCCGGTTCCGGCTGGGGCTTGACCGGCTTCTCAAAGATGGTGTACTCGGTATCGGTGATCCGGCCATTCTTGCCCCGAAGCTGCCTTCGGGTCAGATACCCCGCGCTTTCCAGCTCCCGGAGGGTCTTGCCAATCGTCTCCACGCTTTCCTTGCAGATGGAGGCCAGGCCCCGCGTGGTGTAATTCCACTCATCCGGCAGGGAGAGCATCATGGAGAGAAGCCCCTTGGCTTTCAGGGTCAGGCCGGTATCTTTCAGGTGGTAGTTGCTCATCACGGTGTAGTCCCGTGTGCGCTCTACGCGAAAAACTGCCATATTCATCACTCCCATTCTGAAAGGGCGGCCCGGCCCTGGGGCCAGCCGCCTTACTGGTTACGGTTCATAGACCGGCTGGGTATGTTCATACACCGGGCCGCACAGCCCGTTTAAGTCCTCTACAAGCTCGCCCAGGTCCAGGCACAGCTCGCTGTCCATGACCGGCGTATCCTTGATGGTGCGGTACTGCGTGATGTAACCGTCATGGTCGTAGTTCACGCTCACGCAGGAGACAACCGCCAAGGACATATCTTCCAGCAGCCACAGCTCCAAGGTGCGGGTAGCCACCACGATCTCCATTGTCACCTGGTCGGTTTCCTCATACAGCAGGGTGGCTTTCTGGCGGAACAGGTCCTCGCCCCGGTAGTTGAAGGACCGTTCCTGCCTGCCCTGGGTGATGTAGGAATACACCGTTGTGGCATTGTGGCGGACCACCTGCAACAGACTGTAAATATCCAGGCTTTCCACCAGCTCGGCGGCTTCGTCCTCGGTGTAGCAGCCTTCCTCCACCGCCTGCTGAAACAGATCGTCAAAGGTTTCTTTCAATGCTTCATAAGCGTCCATACTTAAATCCTCCTATGGGTGCGCCTGCCATCAATGGCGGCGTTTTTTGGGTTTGTCGGGCAGGATATGCCCCTCGATGATTGCAGCGTGGCGGCGGATCTGAAGCTGGCCCTGCCGTTCCAGGGACCGCATCCGGGCATACTCGTCCTCGGTCAGAAACAGCCGCTTATACTGGCCCCTGCGCCCCAGGGGGCAGTGGGTGGACAGAATGAGAAATTCAGCCATGTGTCGGGTATCGTCCTTGAACCGTTCCACAGCCAGCAGGTCGTGGCCTTCCAGCGGGAGATGCAAAGGTTTCATGCCTTGCGCCCCCTTTCGTGAATATCCAGGACCGCACAGCCATACCGGGCGATGAGCAGGGCGTTCACGATCATACGGAGCGCCGCAGCGTCCACAACCTCGGCATCCGCCAGGTCACGGGTTGTCAGTCCTCCCGCGTTGGTGTAGATGCCCCGCGCAGCGATATAGAGGGTGTAGTCATGGGGCGAAATCTCATGGAGCCTTGCATAGTCAAACTCCGCGCCCCGCCTGCACAGGCAGTTTCCGGCGCGGCGGTAAATGTCCTCATCGGAAGTGAACAGGAACATGACCGCAAAGAAAGCAGGCGTGTCCCGGCGCTTGCTATGGCCCAGGTGGATTTTCACAGCCTCCATACGCTGCCGGTGGCGTTCATCCTTCCAGAGCATACCGGGGAAATCCCGGATCAGCGGTTCCAGGCGGGCCATCAGGCGCTTATCGTGGGGGAACATCTGCCGGACCACCTCTGCATAGCCCACAACGCCCGCCTCGATGCGCTCGGCCATCCAGGGGCAGCCGCAGGCGGTGCAGCCAAATTTCTTGACATACTCGGTGCAAAGTTTGCAGTCTACATCTGCCGGTGTGTATTTGAAAGTGTTGATATACATGGATACCTCCTTGTGAAAATGAAAAGGCCGGGCAAATGGATTGTCCGGCGGGTTAGGTGTATTCGGTTTTATCGCTCCTGGCTGCGCTGGCGTTTCCTCTGCCATGCCTCAAGCAGCTTGATGATGGTGTTCTCCATTTGCAGGGGCGTATAGGATTTTGGAAAATACTTGCGTATGCGGTCCCCGTCAAAGGTCAGACTAAATTTCTCCGGCTTCTTTTCCTCGGACATGATTGCCAGCATACTGTCCTCATTGAGCCGCCCGGCCTGGCTGAATTTCTTCATCCGCTGGGCCTGGGAGAGTGACGGGGTGGCCTGCTCGTAATCTATTGTGGTGACGAGCATCTGCTGCTCCTCCGGCTTGAGAGCCGCAATCTGGTAGGCGGGTGAGAGGGCAATCTTTTTCTCGTCTACCATCTGCATCAGCTCCGGGACCAGGTTCGTCAGGGAAATATAGTTGCGGACGGTATCGCCGCTGACACCCATCTGCTGGCCGATCTCATCATCGCTTCTCAACTTCGCCGAAATTTTCGGCGAAGTCAAATCGTTTCGTGCGCCCTGCCGCTTGATGGCCTCCAGCTTCATCTTGTATGCCTTAGCCCTTTCGCTGGGCAGGATGTTCTCCCGCTGAAGGTTACTGTCCACCATGATGATGGTGGCGGCGTCCCGGTCCAGGTTGCGGATCAGGACCGGCATGGTATCCAGACCGGCCTGCTCACAGGCGTATTTGCGTCGGTGTCCGGCCACAATCTCATAGCCGCCTTCCTCGCGGGGCCGCACAATGGCGGGGACAATCACGCCATACTCTTTGACGCTCTGGATTGTCTCCTTCATTTCCTCATCGTCCCGCACCTGAAAAGGATGGTCCGGGAATGGGTGAAGGTCGGTCAGCGGCAGGCGGACCACCACTTCTTCCTGGGGTGGCTGCTGGGTAGGCGGGGCGGTTTTCTTTCGTCCCCTGGCAGGTGACGCGGGCTTGTCGCTCAATGCTTCTCACCTCCATTGAGACACAAAAAGGAGGCCCAGCCCGGAACCTCCTTTCGCATCTGATTTTGGGCATAGAAAAACGGACACCAGCAGAAACACTAATGTCCGTCAATCCATCGGCTCACAAGAGCCGCTATATTCAGTTGTCCAGCTTCACACAGGGGAGGCTCCGGCGGAGCCTGGCACACATCACGACAGTTCTCTTTGCCACTTCATTCTCTTGTCGTTCCCTGTGTTTTGCCCTTAATTTTTCCCTCACGAGCGTCCGTGAGGCCATAAAAATGCGGTAATGTTCGATAACAGCCTATAACGCCTTCGCATGGATAAATTGGCGTATTTTCAAGGGTTTCCGGGGCTTTAATAACACCCGATAACGCCTCTCGGAAGGTGGTGAAATCTCAAGGGGCTAATTTGGATTATAAATAAAAATTTCTGCTGTCCAGAGCTGTGAAATTGCGTTTTCTTCTATATCCCTCCTTTCTGCCCTGTTTGTTCACGATTTTATACAAAATGTCACTCTTTTACTCATACTATATGTAAATATATTACATATTCATACTCCCAAATGTCGCTGGAAGTAAATCCCAAATGATATAATTGATACGTTGTCGTCTCCAATCTGGCAACAGAAAGGAGGTGTGCAGATGCAATACATTATTTCACTTCTTATCTCGATCCAAGCAGGTATAATTTGCCACTATATCTGCAAATGGCTTGATCGAGATAGCGACAACAATTAAGCCTGAAAGAAAACCCCAAGAGCTGCCACTCTTGGGGTTTTCGCTTTGTGTGCAAATGCACATCATCTCACTTCTTGCCTACTGGCATTATAGTATATTCCCGAACTCTTGTCAAATATACGCTTGCAAACATATTTCACCATTTTCAAGTAACTTTATTCTAACACATTCCGGAATGCATCACTACGGGGATATGGTGTTTTTATGTCCGTCAACCCAAACAGGAAATCCGTACTGGTTCCCAGAACAATTGCAAGCCGCTTTGCCTGCGCTGCATTGGCTTCTTCTAATTCCGCAGATGTCTTATTTAATAGTACTACTTCCTGTTTGTTAATTCAATCTTGCTTATCCATACCAATCGACCAAAGTTTCGCGCTTTTCATCTCTGAAACAAATCAAGACAGGGAGAAAACAAAAAAATAATTCACACCAAAATTTACACCACAAGATTCTCTCAGATATTGCCGCAATCAAAGACCTGGTGATATAATTAATTCGTTGTCTCTCCCAATCTGGCAACAGAAAGGGGGTTGTTCATTTGGAAATTCTCATATCTTTTTTGATTTCCATTGGGGCGGGAATAGTTTGCCACTATCTTGTCAAATGGCTAGATGGAAATGACAAAGACAACTAGCCTCGGATGCTCAACCGAAAAAAGAGAAGAAACCCCAGTAGCTGGCACTACTGGGGTTTCGCTTTTGTCCATTTGGACTACTCATATCTTTTGCCTACTGGCATTATAGTATATTCCTGAACGCTTGTCAAATATACGCTTGCAAACATATTTCACCATTTTCAAGTAACTTTATTCTAACACATTCCGGAATGCATCACTACGGGGATATGGTGTTTTTATGTCCGTCAACCCAAACAGGAAATCCGTACTGGTTCCCAGAACAATTGCAAGCCGCTTTGCCTGCTCCACCGTCAGGTATCGTTTACACCGAAACTATCGTTAATTTGTATCCTGAAGAACTTTGGGATTCTCTACAGGAGCTTTCCGGAGAATGCGAGAAAATAGATCCAGACAGTCATTTCAGAAAAGCGTTTGATTCTGTCATTGAAAAGGTATATCGAGAAAGATTTAAATTTACGTCAATTGCAAAAAAATGAAAAGGAACGTCGAAATTTCAACGTTCCACTGGCGGAGGACACGGGACTCGAACCCGCGGGGCTGTTACACCTTACTCGCTTTCCAGGCGAGCTCCTTAGCCACTCGGTCAATCCTCCAAAGGCTTTTCCAGGCATCCTTATAAACACCTGGCGCACTTAATAATTTACCACATAACCCAGTACTTTGCAAGCACAACTTTTATTTTATGCAAATTCTTTTCTCATTGTTTCCGCGCGTTTTTCCGTCAGCGCTTGAAAATCCTGCAGCGTATGTTTATATTCCCTGTTCATAAACCTGGAATTCATCAGAAAATCAGCTGTTGCCCGGTTAGTCGCCACTGGGATATCATAGACCACAGCAATTCGAAGCAGGGCTTTAATATCCGGATCATGGGGCTGTGCTTCCAGCGGATCCCAGAAAAAGATCATCATATCGATTTCCCCTTCCGCGATTCTCGCTCCAATCTGCTGGTCTCCTCCCAGAGGACCGCTTTTGTAAGATTTCACCGGAAGACCAGTGGCTTCCGCAATCAGGCGCGAAGTCGTCCCAGTTCCCGAAAGGAAATGCCGTTTCAGTTCTTCTTTATTTTCCACACACCATTTTACCAGATCATCCTTCAAATGGTCATGGGCAATCAATGCGATCCGCTTCTGTTTTTCCATTACTTTTTCCATTTTTCTCACCTCCCTAATTCTCCTTCTGGCTTCCATTATAGCAGAGAGAAAGCGCTTCACCAATGACCCTATCTCAAAATTTACGTACTTTTTACCTGTCTTTTACATTTTTTTCTTTACAGCTGGCACACGCCGCGCATCCCTTACCGCTCTCTTCCATATGTTTCGTTCCCCACTCTGCCAGCAGAATCAGCGGCTGTAGAAGTTCGCTCATATCTCCAATCAGTGTGTATTCAACCCGGGGCGGAATCTCACTGTACTGCTTGCGCCTGACCATATCACAATTTTCCAGTTCTTTCAGAGACTGAGATAACATCATATTAGTAATTTCCGGAATTCTCTTCTTAATTTCGCCATAGCGCTTTGGTTTTCCGTCAGCCAGAATACATAGAATGGGCAGCTTCCATTTGCCTCCAATTAAACTTAAAGCGTAGCGCAACGGGCACAGCAGGCTTTCTGTACTTTGCGTATGTTCCATTTTCATCCTCCTTTACTCAGTCTTATCATATTAAATCATAAAATACTGCGTACTTGTACTTTACTGATTATATAATATAATTATATCAATAAACCTTACCATTACAACACCAAATTTAAGGAGTGAGAACAATGGACGAAATCATGGAATTTTTAAAAGAGTGTAAAACCTCATTTGTCGCTACCTGCGGAGGTGATCAGCCCTATGTGCGGCCACAGGGTTTTTCGATGATCTATAACGGCAGCCTTTGCTTTTGCACGGCAGACGAAAAAGCCACCTCGAAAGAACTGAAAGCAAATCCTAACGTTGAAATTTCCGCAGCCAATGGAACCAAATTTATCCGGATCCGCGGAAAAGCGGAATTCCAGGGCCAGGACGCGGCAGAGAAAGCCCTGGAAATGATGCCTCAGCTCGCCCAGATGGTTCGCCCCGGTAAATTTGAGATTTTCGCGGTCAAAGGCGGAACAGCGGTTATCGCAGATCTGACGACTGGCGAAAGCAAAACAATTGCACTCTAACTCCTCTGCAAGAGCGCCGATTTCTTCGGCGTTCTTTTTCTTTTTATCGCAAAAGGAAAGAGCTGCCCGCAGACAGCTCCCGCTTTTTCTATTCATTTTTCAGACAGTCGTATACTGCCCCCGGCATCTGTTCAATATCCAATACACCTTGGTGACGCACCGGTTTGTTCTCCAGATCTTTCAGTCCTGCCGGAACACGGACTTTTGTCTCTTCATACAGCTTTTTCACCGATTCAAAGCCGTTTTCACCCTTTTCCAGACCAATCGATTCAACGACGCTGTCCGCGAATTTGTAAGCGCTTGCCGTGGAGGCCAGCAGCGTTGGCGTCTTGTCGCCGGTATAGGCAATATAATCTTCATAAACCCGATAAGCAACCGCGGTATGTGTATCCATCAGATAGCCGTGCTTTCTGTACATATTGCCAATCGTCTCATTGGTACGCTTTACATCCGCGTACCCTCCGTAAAAATCGTCCAGCGCGTAATTGATTTTAGGGCTTACCGTATATTTTTTGTTCTTTTCCAGGCTTTCCATCAGTTCTTTGATTTCCTCGCCGTTCTGTCCGCTCAGATGATAAAGCAGGCGCTCCAGATTACTGGAAATCAGAATATCCATGGACGGGGAGTTTGTCAGGAAAAATTCCCGGTTGGTGTTATAAGTTCCCGTATTGATAAAATCGGTCAGCACTTTGTTTTCATTGGAGGCACAGATGAACTTTTTCACCGGAATACCCATCTGTCCCGCATAGTAGGCTGCCAGAATGTTTCCGAAATTTCCGGTCGGCACAACGATGTTGATTTTGTCGCCGTTCTTAATTTCTCCCCGTTCCACCAGCTTGATATAACCATACACATAATATGCCACCTGCGGAACCAGTCTTCCGATATTGATAGAGTTGGCAGAAGAAAGCTTGCAGTTGATTTTGGAAAGCTTTTCAGCAAATTGACCATCATTAAAAATTTTCTTTACGCCGGTCTGGGCGTCGTCAAAATTTCCGTTAATGGCAAATACGTGAGTGTTATCGCCTTCCTGGGTAACCATCTGGCGCTCCTGCACTTCGCTGACCCCTTTGTTTGGATAGAATACGATGATCTCCGTTCCCGGAACATCCGCGAATCCTTCCAGTGCCGCTTTTCCAGTATCCCCGGAAGTAGCGGTCAGAATACAGATTTTCCGATCTTCCTTTTCCTTCTTCATGGCAGTTGTCAGAAGATAGGGAAGAATGGAAAGCGCCATATCTTTAAACGCCGCGGTTTTTCCGTGGTAAAGTTCCAGGAAATACGCGTCCCCCGCCTTTACTACCGGAACAATCTCGTTTTCTTCAAATTTACTGTCATACGCTCCCTCTACACAGGCCCGCATTTCCTCATCTGTGTAATCCTCGAAAAATGCTTTTATCACGCGGAACGCCACTTCCTGATAAGGCTTGCCTACCATATCTTCAACGGCAAACGGAAGCTTTGGGATCTCGTTCGGAACATACAGTCCCTTGTCTTCCGCAATCCCCTGGATGATAGCCTGGGCAGATGTCTTTATATATTTGCTTCCTCTTGTACTCTGGTAATGTATCATTCTTGTATCTCCTTTATACACTGCTTTCGTTCATATCGATCTATCTGATTTTATCAGATAATGCCGCCTGTTTCAATGGTTTCCTTTTTGCAAGCGGTGCCTGCGCGCGAAATCTCCGTTCACAAGGATGCATCAGCGGTAAGCTCTCAATCCCCAACCCTTATTTCATCACATAGGAAAAAAGCCCCAAAGCAGTATTTTCCGCTAAAGGGCTCTTTTTCCACCATATCATCACTCTTGCTCTTCAGCAGCGGACAGAGTCCGCTTGACCTCGGAAACAATTTATCAACACTTTTCAAAGGTAACAAAATGCGCGAAATTCCATTTGCTACTAAATTTCATGTTCTGTAATGGTTTTGATGATGTCCTCTACATCCGCAAGGGCGCCCTTTCCCAGATCTCCACAGGCCAGAAGGCTCGCTTTCGGCTCGATGAAATGGTATCCCAGGCGTGTCAGTTTTTCGATATTTTCCTGAACAATCGGATTTTCATACATATTTGTATTCATAGCCGGAGCGATATAAACCGGCGTATGATTCGCCGCCGCCATTACAACGGTGGAAAGAAAATCATCGGCAATGCCGCCGGCGATCTTGCCGATAATATTGGCGGTCGCTGGCGCGATCAGCACCAGATCCGCTTTTTTCGCCAGGGAAATATGCTTCACCTCACTGGGAACAATTTCCTCGAACATATCCATGTAGACCTTATTTTTGCTCAGAGTTTGCAGGGTCAGCGGCGTAATGAATCTGCTGCCGCTTTCCGTCAGGAGCACGTCCACATTATGCCCCATTTTTGTCAGCCGATTTGTAATCTCCGCCGCCTTATAAGCCGCGATGCTCCCGGTGACACCTAATAACACATTCATTGTTTCCCTCCTTCTTGACGCACCCGCTGGACAATTTTTTCCGCGATTTCTTCGTTTGTTTCCATCGTATCATAACTGCCGTCCCTGTGAATCAGATAGCCACGGTGCCTGCCGCCTCCGATTTCCGCCAGATCGTTGGCCAGCACAAAGGTACAGTCATTTTTCTGAAGAAGCGCCTGCCCCACCTGAATCAGCTCCTCATGAGGCACATGGCTGAGCAGCTTAAAACCTACCAGCACGGTATCCGGGCTCCACTTTTTGATGCCGCTGATGACTTTTGGAGACCGCTGCATAATAATGGTCAAATCCTCAATGCTGGAACTGATCTTGTTTCCTTCCAGCCGGCTGCTGTCCCCGGATTTAATTTTTTCCAGGGTGGTAACTTCCTTTACCATATAGTCGCTGACTGCCATGGCGTGAACCACGGCGTCAATTTTCTCCTCGGTCAGAATACGCTTCAGTTCCGCTTCCAGATCCCGCACGCCTTCAATGGGTACAGGCGTCACATTGGGTCCTTCCACCGGTACTGCCCGCAGACCGTGAAGGTAATAAAGGGTTTCAAGTTCCTCTCCACAGGCTTTGAGAAACTGCTCTCCAATAGCATGCCCCAGGCGCCCTGTGGAAGTATTGGTAATCGAGCGCACATCATCAATTCGTTCGCTGGTGCCGCCCGCGGTCAATATAATTTTCATCCGTCGGTTCCTTTCTTATTTCTGCTCGATGATTTCCAGATTCACGCCGTCCGGATCATGGATAAAGAAAAATCTAGTGCTGGGGTTGGGCTGGATCGGGCCTGCCACGATTTCCACTCCCTGTTTTTTCACCTGTTCCATGGCCTGGTCAAGGTCGCTGACAGCAAGCCCCAGAGACGGCCATTCTCCGTAAATGGGAGGTTCCGCCCCCTTATCACAAATCAGCTCAATTTCCGCCGCGCCGCCGGCTTCCGCCATAAAGGCGATTTCCATATTAGGTCCCGCCGGAAAACGGCGCGCCACTTTCAGTCCGATTACTTCTTCGTAAAAGCGAATGGAAGCTTCTAAATTTGCCACATGAATGGTCGCGAAGTTGAATTTCATTGTTCTCGTTCCTCCTATATCTTAAGATTCGCAATTTCGGTAAAAAAGAAGATATTGCTATTTTACTATAGTTTGAGAAAGATTTCTATCCGCTGAAACGATCTTATTTTTACCTGTCCCATCCCCGCTTTTGCGGGAAACGCTGAAATTAAACTGTTTTATATCAAAACAACGATTCTCTGTGGATGGTCTTTTGGATTTCTAATATTCATTATTATTAATAAATACACCAACCAAATTTCCCCAAAAAGTGTGCAGATACCTTTTCAGGTCCCAATCGGACACGTTTTTTCTGATACAGAATCCGCCCGGGCGCATTTGACCCCAAAAAACACTTAAAATCCATCTTATTTCTCGCCGTTTTCCCTCTCAGAGCACGTTCATAAATATTCAGGGCTCAAAAAACGTGTCCAGACTGCCCCGATTCTCGGAATTGTACACGTTTTGCCCCGCCAGGCGCCAGGCGCCAGGCGCCGGGCAGGCAGCAAGCAGCGACAGCAGCGCAAGCGAAAAGGGAGCCCGTAAGGACTCCCCTTTTGTAATTGAACAAACATTACGAATCTACGCCAACCATTACAGAGGTCGCTTTGATCACAGCATACGCTTCTTTTCCTACTTCCAGTCCCAGTTCCTCAATGGCGTTCATGGAGATCGTGGAGCTGATTTTGTTCCCGCCTCCAATATCCAGGACTACAATCCCGTTTACAGCGCCCTTCTGGATATCCACAATTGTTCCTTTTAACTGGTTTCTCGCGCTTAATTTCATCGTATGGTTCCTTCCTTTCTGCAGTCGCCGACTGCCGGTTTGAAATAGTGATTGTTCGAATTTATTATACCCCAAATCAGCAGAAAGGATCGTTTGTACAATAACTTTAATAAAAATTTAAAGAGTGTAAGCGATTTTATAAAGCTCCAGAAAATCATCGTAGCTGATTTTTCTTATATTATCTCCCGTCGCCATATTTTCTGTGCACGCGGCGGCAAGGCGCTCAAAATCCTCCTCTTTTGCCCCGATCTCCTTTAATTTTGGAATTCGCAGATCCTGGTTCAGCTTTTTCACCGCTAGCACAGCCTTATGCGCCAGCTCATCCTTTGTGCAGCCATCCGCCTTTTCTCCCATGGCGATGGCGATTCTGGAAAACTTTTCATAATCCGCCACATAGTTAAATTCCATGACAATCGGCAGCAGCATGGCGTTGGCAATGCCGTG
This sequence comes from Zhenpiania hominis, assembly GCF_014333425.1. GTDB lineage: Bacteria > Bacillota > Clostridia > Peptostreptococcales > Anaerovoracaceae > Hominibacterium > Hominibacterium hominis. The sequence goes on from NZ_JACRYT010000002.1 coordinate 311,216, forward strand.
GGGCGTGTCATACAGCCCGCCCAGAGCCTCCGCCATACTATGTACCGCCGCTACATTGGAACTGCCAAAACAGATTCCCGCCATCATACTTCCAAGCAGCATATTGGCTTTCGCCGTTTTGCTGTTAGTCAGCGCCGCTTCTCTTAAATTACCCGCGATCAGCTCAATGGCATAAAGGCCGTAAGCGTCCGAAACCGGTTCACTGGAATTCGCGGTATACCCCTCTATGGCATGTGTCAGCGCGTCCATTCCCGTTGAGGCAACGATCCCTGCCGGGAGAGTCGCGACCAGCTCCGGATCCACAAGGGCCACTTTCGGGAAGGCAAAATGGCCTCCCACGGTCATTTTAAAATGCCGCTCGGTATCTGTAATTACAGACCAGCAGGTTACTTCACTGCCCGTACCTACAGTAGTGGGAACCGCAATCAACGGAGTAATGGGTTTTGTCAGAACTTCCGCGTCGGTAAACTCGTAGTCTTTAATCTGCCCGCCATGCTCCAAAAGCGCGCCGACTGCCTTGGCGGTATCAATCGAGCTTCCTCCGCCGACGGAAATCAGTAAATCCGTTCCCAGAGATTTTGCCAGTTCATAGGCTTTGTGCACAGTTGTATCGCGGGGATTCGGTTCTACCCCATCGAAGATTTCTGTGTTTTCATAGCCTTCTTCCTTCAGCGCCTCAAGAATCCGATCAACAATTCCCGCCTTCACGATCCCCGGATCCGTTATAATCAGAATATGCTCCGCCCCCAGAGAGCGCGCTTCTTCGCCCACACTTTTAACAACACCCGCGCCAAATCGAATTCTGGTCGGCAATTCAAAATCAAAAGTTTTTACCTCAGCTGCCATCGTTTCCTCCTTATTACTCATCAAACTTAATCTTATCTCTCAAATGCTCTACCTCTTCAACCGGAACCGCTTCAAAGCAGTTTTTCTTCATTACGAATTTCACCCAGATTACCGCGTAGAGGAAAAATACCGCAAGAATAACCCCCGCGCCGATTAACGCGGATGTCGCCTGGGTTACAATCGCCCAGATACAGATCAGAATTCCGATAATCTGAGGCAGCGGATATAGCGGCGTCTTAAACGGACGGTGCATATTCGGCATTTTCTTTCTGAGAATGATAACGTCGATCTGTACAATAATGTAAGAACACAGCCATGCCACGCACGCCATGGAAATGAAGGTCATAATGGAACTGATGTCCACGTTGATAAAAAACGGAATGGACAGACACGCCACTGCCAGGAAAATCGCCGCCCACGGAGTACGGAATCTCGGGTGGATGTAAGCGAAAATTTTCGGCAGCATGCCTTCTCTCGCCAGGCCGTAGAGCATTCTCGGAACTCCCGCCATATGGGAATTAGCCGCGCTCGCGCCGGAGCAGATGGTAGCCAGCGCCAGAAGCGTAAATCCGGCGAAGCCGTACATTGCTTCCGCTCCTACCAGCTGCGGCACATCTGACGTAGCGATTATATCTAGCGGCACATAGCGCACCAACGCTTCTCCAAAGAGCATGTCAACTACAAAGATCGTAATAATTCCCGCGATCATGGCCTTAGGAATATTCTTTTCCGGTTTAATCACTTCCTCTGACATCGGGCACACATATTCAATCCCAATATACAGCCAGATGCCTCCGCCCATCGCCGTAAGAACCGGCTCCCATCCATACGGAGCGAATTCCACCGGCTGTGGATCGGAAGCTGTGAATATATGCAGCAATCCGCCAATACCAAGAGCCGCTAAGGTAGCCATCTTGGCTGTAGTCAGCACGATCTGGGATTTCCCCAGAGCGGTTACGCCAACCAGGTTTATAATCAGGAACAATGCTACCAAAATCCCCGCGAATACTTTATAATGAATTCCAAAAAGTTCTTCCGCGCACATACCTGCTATAAATGTTTCACAGGCGCCCGCAGTGGAAATTAGAACAATATATCCGGCAAGCATGGAAAAAATCGACATGGTTCTTCCCATGGCAATCAGTGTATAGTCTACGACCATCCCCGCTCCGGGAATCGCCGAAGACAGTTCCGCGTAGGACATTACTACCAGAATACAGGTAAAGGCCGCCACTCCCGCCGGGATAATAAATGCCGGACCTACGGATCCAAAATAGTTGCATAAGGATACGACGGTCGTCGCCGCGACTACCAGGCCTACTGAGATTCCAAAGCACTGCCAGAATCCCAATGCCCGCTTTAAAGTTACTTGATTGTTGGTTGTCATTTCGTCTCCTTTCGTTTGAATATTGAGCTCAATCATAAAAAATTTTGTATACGTCCTATATAATTGCAAAGAAGATGCCAATTAAAAAAGCTGTTCGGAACGGCGGCTCTTCCCAAAACGGCAGAAAATTCAGATTCAGATTTTTCCGTCTTTCCCGCCCCTAAAACACCGTTGTCTGTTTTTTAGGCAATTTTGCCGCGTAAAAAATCGCTTCACTGACACATATGTATGGAATTGATACATATTTTATGTTGTGTATAATATTTGAACAGAAATTTAGCCGTTTTCTTATCCGGATTTTTTGCTAGTCTCCGAAACGTGTAAATATTTTTAACATCAGGCGGAAGGTTGAACAAATTTCAGACAGCCTGTCAGTTATTTGTTTTCAGCCCTCCACCCGTTTTTCAACCGCCGCGCTCCTGGCGGCATGGTACAAATTTTGCATTATAAGGTTACTATTATCACGTCCGGTGCCTTTTGCGATTGATTATAAGGAGAAAATGAGATGAAAAAGAAAAAACTGCTGGATCCGCAGATTGTAAGAAAAAGAACCGAGCTTATGATGGAGCGTCAGTTGGGGGAATTGGAAAAATTTTTCGGAGAATTTGAAAGGTACAACGATCAGTATTATGCTTGGCTGAAATCGGGCCAGTCTTTAAACATTCGGTATTATGAGGACTCCAAATTCATGTCGAAAGTGTTTTCTACGCGAATTACATTGGAGTTGGAAGACATTGTTATGGAAACGTCATGGAAAGCGCGGCTTTCTTTCCGGGGAGTCAAAACCATCAGTCGTCTGGTCTGGCGGGCAGATAAAAAAGGGGCTCAGGATAGAATCCATTTTTTAAATGAATGGGAGGAGTTTAACGATCAGTTGCTTCCGCTATGCCAGCGGCTGGATCTCATCACCATTGAGCTGGATTACGCAAAAGACGCGAATCGGCTGCTTGTAAGCATTCTTCCTTATGCCGGCTCTTACGTCTGGATCAAACTTCCCCCCGCTTACTGCGACATTCCGCTGAAGCCTTTTGAAGCAGAAACGATTTATGAAATTGTCTCCCTGTTTATCCGGGAATTCGGACAGTATCAGGGCCTGCAAACAGTATAGGAAGAAGAGCCATATGGAATTACTGAATCCTTATTTATATGCCGCTGATGTCAAGCTTCTGTCTTATGAAAACGCCTGGATTCAATATGTAAAGCACGGAGAAATCATGGAAAACGTAATTAGTCCCACCATCTATGATTCCTGGCGCAGATGCGCGGCGCTAAAAATGGATCCCTTTTCCAAAGAGAAGCCTCCGGTGGTCAGCGATAAAAATCTGCGGGAACGCCTGCGAAAGAATCAATACATCCTTAACATTGTTCAACCTTTTATGACTCTCCTGTTTGATATCGTCAATAAGGATGAATTTGTGGTAATTTTTTCCGATCCGGAAGGCGTTATTTTAAAGACTCTCTGTTCAGAGCGTATGGAAATCAGCTGCCGCAAAACCAACACCTGCCCCGGTTCAGACAGAAGCGAGCAAAAGGCCGGAACGAACAGTATCAGTATGGCCATCATGCGAAAACAGTCCGTTCAGCTGGCAGGATGTCAACACTACAGACAGCTTTTCCATCATTGGGCCTGTTCCTCTTCTCCTGTCTGTACACAAGAGGGGGAAGTTTTATGTGTTTTGAGCATCGCCGGCAAATACGAACTGGCAAACGAACACACTCTGGGGATGGTACATCTCGCGGCAAAAGCGGTGGAAAAACAGTATTATATTGACCAGATCAATCGCGATTTCAAAAAAAGAAACAACCAACTTTCGACTCTGTTGTCTATGATTCCTGATGGAATTCTATATATTGAAGAGTCCCGGATCCTTCAGGCCAACAACGCGATCTTAGAACTTCTCGGGAAAGGGGAAGACGAGGTCATCGGCAGAAATTTATACGAAGTCATAAACACCCGGCCCCCTCTCGGAAACGTACTGGACCGTAATCCGGAGTTGAAAGACAGCCAGATTATCCTCATGGGCGCGGATCGCTCCTATAAATGCCTGGTTTCCTATGAAAAGGTACGAAATGAATCGGAAATTCCCTTCGGACAGGTGCTAAAGTTTACACAACTCCAGACCATTGAGAGAATGGCGAGCAAAATTCATTCCGCCGCTAAATACTCTTTTTCGAATTTAATCGGAGAATCCCCTGTTTTTAAAGAATCCGTCTTAATCGCCAAAAAGGCGGCCGGTTTTGACAGCCGCGTTATCATAACCGGGGAAAGCGGAACCGGAAAAGAAATGTTCGCCCAAGCGATTCATAATGACAGCAGTCGGCAGAATGGTCCATTTCTCCCTGTTGACTGCGGGGCCATTCCCCACGAATTGTTTGAAAGCGAGCTCTTCGGATATGAAAAAGGCGCCTTTACCGGCGCGAGCAAAGAGGGAAAAGCAGGGCTGATCGAAAAAGCCAGCGGCGGAACCATCTTTCTGGATGAAATCGGAAACCTGCCCCTCGATATGCAGGTAAAGCTTTTAAGAGTTCTCCAAGAGGGCTGCATTTTCCGTGTAGGAGGAAGAGAACCCTTGCCTGTGGACGTGCGGGTGATTGCCGCCACAAACGCCAATTTAAAAGAAGCGGTAGACGCTGGTACCTTTCGGGAAGATCTGTACTACAGACTGAATGTGTTTCATATCCAGCTGCCGCCTCTTCGGGAACGCAAAGAAGATATTCCGCTTTTAATCCGCCATATCATCAAAACCACGGACAGCCTGAATTCCAATATCCAGATAGCCCCTGAGGCTATGGATATTTTTCAGAGCTATCACTGGCCGGGAAATGTGCGCCAGCTTTCCAACGCGGTTGAGCGCGCCGTCATTATGTCCGACGGACATACAATCCGCCCACAGGATCTATCCAGGGAACTGGTGGAAGCCTATGAATCTCACCCCAGCCAAATAGAACGATTTGAATTCCGTATCGGTGAGGAAACACTGGACGCCGCAACGCGCAAATATGTCCGCTTCATCCTTGACCGCAATGGAGGAAATATAAGCAAAACTGCCAGGCAGTTGAACGTTTCCCGCTCTACCGTATACAGCTATCTGTCCGGTAAAAAGTAGGATTTCCGCAAAAAGGAGTCACAGCAATGCATCATTACGACCTCATTATCCGCAACGGTACGGTTCTGACCTTTGAGCCGGAACCTCTTTTTTCAAAATCCGACATTGGAATCTTAGAAGGGAAGATTGCTTTTCTTGGTTCTCTGCCGCCGGAAAGCCAAAGCCGGGAAACGGAAATCGACGCTTCCGGGCTGGTTGTTTCTCCTGGATTTATTGACTTTCATTCCCATGTTGACTGCAATTTTCTCACGGCCAGACAGCTGGTCCTTCAGGGCGCTACCACCACCATCGGTGGAAAACGCAACTTCGACGGCAAGCTAATCAACAAAATCTCAGAAGAAGGGTTCCTGCTCAATCACGGATTTTTTCTCTCCCAGTCCTTTACCCTACGGCACGCTATTGGCCTGTCCAACCCTTACGCTCCGGCAACGAACAGGGAAATTCAAAAAATGATCCGGCTGGCGGAGCTTTTCTTCGAATCCGGAAGCTTTGGCCTGCATTTTGGTCTGGAAATGGTTCCCGGCGTCTCCCGAAAAGAGCTTCTGGAGCTCTCCAGCCTGGCGAAATCCTATCATAAAACGGTCTTGATCCATCTGAGAAAGGATGGAATTGAAGTAATCGACGCTTTAAAGGAGGCGCTGGAAATCGCGCGAACGTCAGGAGCATCCATTCACATTCTCCATTTAATGTACATGGCCGGCACGCTGGACCTGATGCGTCAGTGCCTTTCCCTGCTTTCCGAGGCCATTTCCGGCGGGTTGAACATCACTGCCGATACCGGGCTTTACGAAGCCTTTCCCACTTACATTGGCTCGTCCATTTTAGATCCGGGTTGGGAAAAGCATTACGGACAGACGATTACCTACCGGGATGTATTAATCTCTTCCGGATTTTATAATGGAAATTTTTGTTCCCCCTCATCCTTTCATTTTTTGCGGAAAGAATTTCCAAACACACTGGTTACAGTTTTCGCCTTTGATGAGAAGGCTGCCGAAATCGCTCTCGCCCGGCCCTGGGTTTATGTTTCGACCAACGCCGGTGACGGCCCGGTCTATGAGGGCATCGGGCATCCCGAAACAGCCGGAACATTTCCCAAGTTAACCCGCAAATACGTCCGTCAGAAAAAGCTTCTTTCCCTGGGGGAAGCAATTTATAAAATCACCTTGGGACCCGCGTCCCGTTTCGGCATTTCAAACAAAGGAAACCTGAAACCGGGAAACGACGCGGACCTGGTAATTTTTGATGTTCAGAATCTCAGGGACACCTCTCGCTTTTCTAACATGGGCCGGCCTGACGGACCTCCGGAAGGAATCAAAAACGTCCTGGTTAATGGAAAAATTGTCGTCCGGGACGGGAAGCTCACAGGGCAGGTCCACGCCGGGAAGCTGCTGAGCGCGCTGCAGTCCCCACGGTAACCTCACCCTTTTCATTCACGCCGATCACCTTTTCTCCCGCTTCCCGCAAAGCCCGGATATAGGCGATATCCTCTTCTGCCATCTTTTCTCCGGGGCAGATCAATGGGATTCCCGGCGGGTATGGAATAATGGAGGACGCGCAGATCCGGCCTTCCGCTTCCTCAAGAGGAATCCGTTCTTTTTCTTTGGGAACCGGGAAAAGTTCTGCCCTGACCGGCATTCTTCCGCCGTTTCCGCCTGCCGCCGGCGCATTCTGGTGAGAACCGTCTTGTCCAATCTCCTTCAGCGCCGCCAGCAGCCGCTCAAAGTCGCTCCTCCGGTTTCCGATTCCGGTCATCAGCATCAGAATGTTTCCCGTCGTCAGTTCGGAAAAAATATCCCGCTCCATTAGCTTGTTTTCCAGCTCTGCCGCGGAAATTCCCAGGCCCGCGGTGTTGATATTGATTTTGCTGGCGTCCAGATTTTCCATCCCCTCTATCAGCCGGATACCGGGAATCGTTTTTGCCTCTTCATAGAAAAAGCGCAGATTTTCATTCCATTCCTTCATCAATACAGCTTCATGCTCCTCAAGAAGCCGGGCGCTGATATCCAGAGAAGCCATCAGCAGATAAGAAGGGCTGGTGCTTTGAACCGCCTGGAGCTTGTCTTCCAGCACATAGCGATCGACCCGGTCCGAGTTCAGATTGAGAACCGCGCTCTGGGTAAAGGAAGCCAGAGTCTTGTGGATGCTGTTGATGACCAGATCCGCCCCCGCTTCTTCGGCGCATACCGGTCCGGCGCCTCCGTTTTCTTTCCTGCTCAGCCACTTCAGATGAGCGCCGTGGGCCTGATCGACAATCAGAATTTTTCCGTGCTTGTGGACAATCCTCGCAATCGCCTGAATATCGCTGCAGATTCCATAGTAATTGGGGCTTGGCAGGATCACCGCCGCGGCGTCCGGATGCTCCAAAAGAGTTCGTTCTATTTCCCCTGCCGTTACTTCACCCAGAATGCCGTGCTCCCTTATCATCTCCGGATACGCGTACACCGGCTGGATATTCCCCAGCGTCAGGGCATTGAACACCGATTTATGGCAGTTTCGCGCCATAACCAGCTTTCCCCCCTCCGGCACGCTGGCCAGAATGGAGGCAAGGATGCCGCCGCTGGTTCCGTTAATCAAAAGATACGACCGTTCCGCATCATAGAGCTTTGCGTAACGCTCCTGCGTTTCTTTCAGGACTCCTTCCGTCTGGAACAGGTTGTCCGCGCCCGGAATCTCCGTAATGTCACAATCCATAAAACGCTCCAGAAACGCGCCATATCCAAATCTGCGATATAAGGCCGATCCCTTATGGCCCGGCATATGAAAAGACACCGGCTTTCGCGCCGCATGCTCCATTAAAAACTCCAAAACTGTCTGCTGATTCATAAAAAAGCTCCTTTCCGCAGGCGGTAACACAAGATTTCTCTCTATTATACCGCATTTGTGATAGAATAAAAAGGAAGAGGAAAAGAAAGGGGAAAATCATGATCAGACTGCCGGAAAAAGCCGCGCTGCTTATCAGCCAATTAGAGTCTCATGGCCACGAAGCTTTTATCGTCGGGGGCTGCGTCCGCGACGGGCTTCTGGGTCGCGCGCCAAACGACTGGGACATCTGCACCAGCGCCTCTCCGGAGGAAATGAAACGCTGTTTTTCCAATTTGCGCGTCATTGAAACCGGAGTGAAACACGGGACTCTCACAGTTCTCGCGGAAGGAGAGCCTTTTGAAATTACCACTTACCGAATTGACGGCGAGTACTCGGACAGCCGCCATCCGGATCAGGTTTTGTTCACCTCCGATCTGCGGGAGGATCTGAGCAGACGGGATTTTACTATAAACGCGATGGCCTGGCATCCCCAAACAGGCTTGGTGGATCCCTTTGGCGGAGCGCGGGATTTAAAACGAGGGAGCATCCGATGCGTGGGGAAACCGGAGAAGCGATTCCGTGAAGACGCTCTGCGCATTATGCGGGCCGTCCGCTTTGCCGGTCAGCTGGGTTTTCGGGTTGATGCGGAAACGGATCGGGCCCTTTACCAGTGCTGTCCCCTACTGGATAAGATTGCCGCGGAACGGATGCGAATGGAACTGGACAAGCTGCTGTGCGGGGCGGCAGCGGAAAAAGCCCTGAGAGACTATCGGGAAATCATCGCCCATTTTATTCCGGAAATCCGTCCGATGTTCGGGCTGGATCAGAAAAACCGCCATCATATCTACACAGTATGGGAGCATACCGTGCGCGCGGTTTCCCAGATACCGGGCAAACCGCTGCTCCGCCTCTGCGCCTTTTTCCACGACATCGGAAAGCCCGACAGCATGACGGTTGACGAGGACGGCTGCGGCCATTTTTATCAGCATGAAATTCTGAGTGAAGCGTTGGCGGGCCAGGCCATGAAGCGGCTGAAATACGATAACGATACGCAGGAAACCGTACTGGCCGTTATCCGCAGCCACAGTATCGTTTTCCGCCCGGACAGCAAACAGGCCCGCAGGCTTCTCGGAAAGCTGGGAGAGGAACGGCTGCGCCTCCTTATCGAACTGGAGCTGGCGGATGTAAAAAGTCAGAACCCCCTTTATCAGGAAGAACGGGTCGCGAATATTTCAGCCTTTCGTGAAAAAATGGAAGAAGTCCTGGCCGAAGATCAGTGCTTTTCTCTTCGCCATCTGGCAATCAACGGGAAGGATCTGCTTTGCCTGGGGATTCCCCAGGGTCCGGAGATCGGCCGGATATTGAACGTTCTTTTGGAACAGGTTGTGGAAGAAGCCCTTCCCAATGAACCGGACGCGTTGAAAGAAGCCGCCCGAAAGGTGTAAACGCGCAGGGAGCGCTTTTCTTTATCGCGCATACTGTAAATGAGAAAGGAATGGTGACAGAATGAAATCAAAACTTTACAGCAGGGACATCCTTTTCATTCTCATAGCGAGTTTTTTCTATTTTGCCAGTCCTATGCTGGTAACGCCGCTGATTACCGGTTTTTCAGGGAGCCTTGGCGCCAGCGCCGCGCTGATGGGAACCATCGGCGACCTGATGAATCTGTGCGCACTGTTCTGCCGCCCCTTTGTCGGAAATCTGGCAGACAGGCTCAGCAAATATAAAGTATCTTTTGCCGGCGGATTACTACAGACGATCGCCTGTCTTGGCTACATCTTCGCCGTCAGTCCCGCCATGATCGTGGCCGCCAGAATCGTCAACGGCGTAGGATTTGCCTGCTGCTCCGTCTGCATGTCCACCTGGATGTCCAATATGCTGCCCAAAGAAAAAATCGGTTCCGGTATGGGACTTTACGGAACCATGAACGCTCTGGCGATGGCCGCCGCTCCCGCCATAGGCATCCGCGTTTATCAGACCATCGGACACAGGGCAGCCTTTGTTCTGGCAATGATTTTCGCGCTGCTGACCGCTGTGATTATCCAGTTTGTAAAAGACAAGGGACTTCCCGTGGAACAAGGATCGCGGGAAAAAAGCTCTTCTTCCCGGAGTCTGCAGATCTGTGACCGCAAGGTGATTCCCATCGCGTTGATTATCACGCTGTTCTCCATTCCCTACTGCGCGACCCAGTCCTTTCTTGTAACCTACACCGAAACGCGGCAGATCAACGTGGCAGTCAGCTGGTTCTTCCCCCTCTACGCCATCGCGCTGCTGGTTCTGCGTCTGTCGCTGAAAAGTCTGTTCGACCGGCTTCCCTTTAAAGTCTTTCTCCTTGCCGGATCCGCCTGTGCGGCGGCGGGAATTCTTTTCCTGGCGTTTATGCGCAATAATCTGGAGATGCTTTTGGCAGCAATCTTTATGGCCGGCGGTTACGGCATCATGTGTTCCGTCTGCCAGTCCACCGCCATCCTTCTTGCCGGAGAAGCCAGACGGGGTCTTGCCAACAGCACCTACTACATCGGCCTGGATCTGGGAATGGCCCTCGGACCGGTGATTGGCGGGTTTCTCATGGGAAGCGTGGACGTCCACTGGTTTTACCCGGTTCTGCTTGTCACCGTTCCCGCCGCCATTCTTGTCTGCTGGCTCAGCAATCTGAAGAAGCTCCGAGGGTGTGCTTAAGAGTTGTTGTGGTCAAGCGTTTTTGTAACACTTATGGCTAAAAAATATCGATTTATGCAATTCGAGCTTGATATGGTGTTTGATACCCATTGAAACTATGAGGGCGCACATGATTATATGTGA
>NZ_JACRYT010000003.1 GCF_014333425.1 Zhenpiania hominis
CATCGATATCGGAAATCCCTCCGGAATATGCTTTCTCCAATATTTTGTTGATGAGTTTTTTTGCGATTTGTTGTATAATTGTTTCCATAAGAGACCAGTTCCTTTCGTGAGTTTTTGTGGTGAAAACTATTTTATCATTTTGGAACTGTCTCTTTTTATTTCTCTCTCAAAAATTCCACAATTATTTTACACTATCCTAGAAACTATGCAAAATTTATTGCTCCAAATGAGATGGAAACCGCTCTGGATTTTGAGATAATATATATAAGAGACTGGAACGATGACGATGCTTTTGAAAAAAGCAAAAGAAAAGACATTAGTTAATACAGTTAATTGTGTGGGTGTAATGGGGAAAGGTATCGCAAAAGAGTTCAAAGAACGATATCCAGATATGTTCAAAGAATATGCCGAACTCTGTGAACAAGGCAACCTACAGCCTGGTAAACCTTATTACTATCAGGATTTACTGGGAAATTCTATAATCAATTTCCCAACAAAAAAACACTGGCGCTCACCTTCGAAGCTTTCCTATATTGTCCAGGGATTAAAATGGTTTGTTGATAATTATAAAGAATTAAATATATCATCCGTTGCCTTTCCACCCCTTGGATGTGGTAATGGTGGTTTAAATTGGGAACTTGTTGGCCCAATCATGTATCATTGGCTTAAAGATTTACCGATTGAGGTTGAAATTTATGCTCCGTTTGGTACAAAAACAAACCAACTAACACGCGATTTCCTGGAGTCGAATTTAGTCCATTCACCAAGCGAGGTTTTAGGCACAAAAAGTTTATATTTTAATCCGAAATGGATGCTTATTTTAGAAACTATTAACCGTATAAACCAGCGAAAATATAGTTTCCATGTTGGTAGAGTGATGATGCAGAAAATCTGTTACATCCTGACAGATTGTGGGATTGATACCGGTTTTAAATTTAACAAAGGATTATATGGTCCATATTGCAGAGAAGTAGATAGTGCTATCACAGTTTTTTCAAATGCGAATCTTATTATTGAAAAAAATATCGGTCAAATGGTTGAGATGCAGGTAACGAAAAACTTTAAATTTATTGAAACAGATTTTGATGTTCAAGAAAAGAATGCGGTTGAAAAAACGGTAGACCTTTTTTCTCGTATAAAACGAACAAGTCAGGCAGAAATGGTTTCAACAGTAATTTTTTCTTACAGAGACTTAGTTTCTCATAGTGATGCCGTGTCAGAAAAAGATATCTTTGATTATGTAATAAATTGGAAACCCAGGTGGAAAAATAAAAGAGATATTGAACTTGCAGATTCAATTCGAAACCTCGCTATACTTAAATGGATTTCCCCTATGTATAGTGAGGAACTACCTGTCCCTGATGATATTATATAGTAAAGATACAAATAGGTGAACGGAAACAGATTAACCAAGAGCAAAGAAAGTCGCTAGACAAAATCAGTACAAAGAAAAGGGGAAACAGTGATATAGTAATAGAGTAAGCTGGAAACGGGATAAGAAAGCGACCGGCTATCAGATTACATACGCCCAGAACAAAAAGTTCAAAAAGGCAAAAAGAACATCACCATCAGCAAAAACAAGACGGTGAAACGGACTATCAAAAAGCTGAAAGTGAGAAAAACATACTATGTGAAAGTCCGTGCATACAAGAAAGTCGGTAAGACAAAGATTTACGGTGCTTACAGTAAAGTTAAAAAAGTCAAAGTGAGATAATTAATAGCCACTCAACACTTTTTTATAGGCAGTCTCTTAGGAAGCAAAATGTTTTCTGAGGGGCTGTTCTTTTTTTGGAAAGAGCAGAGAAGCAGGAGAGCAACCTATAAACGAGAAAATCCATGGCATTATAGCGCCGAAAAGTGTGGCATGAATATGAAATTTGCTCAGTATATCATGGGGCACTCGAATATCAGTATTACGATGGATAGATATACACACATTGTAAATGAAGATATGGTTAGAGAAGAAATAGGAAAACTGAAGCAGGTGACATAAGAGCTCACAAATGGCGTAAAAATGGTGTAAAATCAATTTTGTAAAGGAAAAACAGAAACTGGAAACAACAAATTCAGAGTGAAAAAACATTGATTCCGATCGAATTTTATCAGCCAAAAAATAAAAACAGATGGGATTTGTTAAAAATACTACAAAACGGCTCCCAAAAAGCAAATTAGTACAAATAATAGAGAAAGAAAAAACAAGCATGTGTCAATTTTATGTCTTGTCGGTGTTTTTTAGAAGCAGGAATATTCTTGTATACAACAGAAAAGTCTGAAAACGGGAAAAGGGCTAAATAATTTTGAGAAAAGGGCAAAAAACCACTTGCAATAATTGATACAATATGGTCTAATAGGAGTGTATGGTCGTTACTTTTGTAACAAAGTGACTATTAAAACGCGGACAATTTTAATAGACCGACCACGTACCGTTATTAATAATTTAAGGAGGCATTTACATGAACTTTCAACTCACGAAGGAACAAGAATTCGTAAGAAAAATGGTAAGAGAGTTTGCTACGAACGAAGTTGAGCCAATCGCAGCAGACATCGACCAGGAACACAGATTTCCAGTTGAAACCGTAGAAAAAATGGCTAAGTATGGTTTGCTGGGCGTACCGTTCCCAACAGAATATGAAGGCGCCGGCGGAGACTACATCTCCTATGCCATCACAGTAGAAGAACTGTCCAGAGTATGCGCTTCAACAGGCGTTATCTGCTCCGCGCACACTTCCCTGTGCAGCTGGCCGATCTTCAACTGGGGAAATGAAGAACAGAAGAAAAAATATCTTCCGGATCTGCTCTCAGGAAGAAAACTGGGTGCTTTCGGTCTGACAGAGCCGGGCGCTGGTACAGACGCTGCCGGACAGCAGACAAGAGCGGTCCTGGAAGGTGACGAATGGGTTCTGAATGGGTCCAAAGTATTTATTACAAACGGCGGATACGCTGATACCTTTGTAGTAATGGCTATGACAGATAAATCAAAGGGAACTAGAGGCATTTCCTCTTTCATCGTGGAAAAAGGCGATCCTGGATTCTCCATCGGTAAGACAGAGGACAAGATGGGTATCTGCGCTTCCTCCACAACAGAACTGATTTTCCAGAACTGCAGAATCCCGAAAGACAGACTGCTGGGTGAAGAAGGACAGGGCTTCAAAGTAGCGCTTTCCACTCTGGACGGCGGACGTATCGGTATCGCTTCTCAGGCTCTGGGTATTGCGCAGGGCGCGTTCGACGTAACGGTTGAATACATGAAGGCGAGAAAACAGTTCGGAATGAAGCTGTCCCAGATGGAAGCTCTGAGATTTGAAGTTGCGGAAATGGCGACAAGAATTGAAGCTGCAAGACTGCTGGTTTACCAGGCTGCGGATATGAAAGAAAAGCATCTTCCTTATGGAAAGCAGTCCGCTATGGCAAAACTGTTTGCTGCTGAGACTGCGATGTATGTAACAACCAAGTGCGTACAGCTCCACGGCGGATACGGATACACGAAGGATTATCCGGTAGAAAGAATGATGAGAGACGCGAAGATCACTGAGATCTACGAAGGAACTTCTGAAGTTCAGAAGATTGTTATCGCTGCATCCGTGCTTGGAAAATAAGGAAGAAGGAGGAAATAGAAATGGCATTTAAAATTATTGTATGCGCAAAACAGGTTCCAGATACAAACGAAATCAGAATCAATCCGGAAACCGGTACTCTGATCAGAGATGGTGTTCCAAGTATCTTAAACCATGACGACGCAAATGCTTTAGAAGAAGCGCTGAAAATTAAAGATAAATTCGATGATGTTCATGTAACAGTTATTACAATGGGACCTCCGCAGGCGGAAGATCTGCTGATCGAAGCTCTGGCTATGGGAGCTGACGAAGGTATCCTTGTAAGTGACAGAGCAGTAGGCGGATCCGATACATGGGCGACTTCCAATGTACTGGCTGCCGCTGTACATAAAGTTGGCGACTACGATCTGCTGTTCGCAGGACGTCAGGCGATCGACGGAGATACTGCTCAGGTTGGTCCGCAGCTGGCTGAAAAGCTGGATGTGCCGCAGGTTACATACGTACAGAAGTTTGAAATCGCGGACAATCTGAAGGATATCACAGTTGAAAGACAGCTGGAAGACGGATATGAAGTAATCAACATTCAGACTCCGTGCATGCTGACTGCGATTAAAGAATTAAACACTCCGAGATACATGTCCCTGAAGGGAATCTTTGATAAAGAAAAAGATATCAAGGTATGGAACGCGAAGGATATCGAAGTAGACCTGAACACGGTAGGTCTGGACGCTTCTCCGACAAACGTATTCCGTTCCTTCACACCGAAGCCAAAGGGCAAAGGCGTTCTGGTTGAAGGCGACACAGAAAAAGATATTGCTAAGAACCTGCTGATTGGTCTTAAAGGCAAACATGTAATCTAAGAAGGAGGAGGAGAATAATACTATGGCTATTCAAGTTATAAAAGATAAATGTAAAGGCTGCAAATTATGTCTGAAAGCATGTCCGTTCGATGCGATTGACATGGACGGCAAAGTAGCTGTTATCAATGAAAAATGTACAGCTTGTAACCAGTGTATCGCAGCATGTCCGTTCGATGCGATCGAAAAGACTGGTGATGATGCAGCGGTTGATCTGAGCGCGTACAAAGATGTATGGGTATTTGCGGAACAGAGAAACGGCAAACTGATGAATGTTGCTCTGGAACTGATCGGCGAAGGCCGCAGACTGGCGAAAGAAATCAGTGAAGATACAAAAGTTTGTGCTCTGCTGGTTGGTGACGGAATCGATCATCTGGAACAGGAATGCTATGAATACGGTGCGGAAAGAGTTGTCATGATTCAGGATCCGCTCCTTAAGAACTACACAACAGACGGTTATACAAAAGTAATCGTTGACGCGGTAGAAGAATACAAACCGGAACTGGTTATCTACGGTGCGACTCACATCGGAAGAGACCTGGCTCCGAGAGTAGCGGCGAGACTGAACACCGGTCTGACTGCGGACTGCACAAGACTGGACATCAAAGTTTCCAGCTACATTGAATACGCGAAGAACAACACAACTCTGGACACTTCCACTCTGGATCCGAACGATCCGAGCACTGGAATCAAGCAGACTCGTCCGGCATTCGGCGGTAACCTGATGGCGACTATCATCTGCCCGAAGACAAGACCGCAGATGTCCACAGTAAGACCTGGCGTAATGCAGAAGAGAGACAGAGTTGCAGGCGCAACTGGCGAAAGAGTTGACTACAAGCCGCAGATTTCGGAAAGCGACATCAGAATCCAGATCAAAGACATCGTTAAGTCCGCTAAGGAATTAGTTTCCCTGACAGACGCAGACATCATCTGCTCCGGCGGAAGAGGTCTGGGTGATCCGTCCGGATTCGAACTGATTAAAGAATTCGCTGATAAAGTTGGCGGAGTTGTTGGTTCCTCCCGTGCGGCAGTAGACGCTGGCTGGATCGATCATTCTCATCAGGTTGGACAGACTGGTACGACTGTTAAACCGAAAATCTACTTTGCATGCGGTATCTCCGGTGCTATCCAGCATCTGGCAGGTATGCAGACTTCCGATATCATCGTTGCAATCAACAAAGACCCGGATGCTCCGATCTTTGAAGTTGCGGACTTCGGTATCGTAGGCGACCTGTACAAAGTAATTCCGGAAATCATTGCGGAATGGGATAACGCAGAAGAATTATACGATGCTTCCACAAAATAAATAAAGGTACGAATATACAATGCAAAAGGGCGTGGTTCTTAAATGGGCTGCGTCTTTTTGCATATTGGCGCAGATGCGGGCCGGGGATTGGGAATGAGGGTGAGAGTGAGGGTGAGAGTGAGGGGCTGACTAGCTTAGGCGCTCAATATGCAAGGAAATAAAATGTATTTATTTGCTGTATGAACATAAAATGTTAAAACTATCTTGCAGATTTTGTGTTGTCATGATATAATGATTATAAATTGTTAAAGAAAAAACAATCTGTGGATTTAAAAAATGAGTAAAAGGTGGTAAACATGAGAATTTTTGATACAAATGTACAGGAACTGAAATACAAAGTTTTGATGGAGGTTGCTTATCAGACCTGGTTGGGGAACGATTCTTTTGCGGTGTTTAATGAGATCGCCAATGAAATCGTAAAAAAGGGCGAACCGCCTATGAGCTGCTGTATTTATAAAGACAGGGCCATTGTAGCGGAACGGATTCGCATTGCTCTTGGCGGAAATAAAGATAATCCGAATGTAATTCAGGTTATTGATATTGCCTGTGACGAATGTCCGGAGGCGGGGCATACGGTTACGGATCTTTGCCGTGGTTGCGTAGCGCACCGATGCGCTGACGCCTGCAAGCTGGGCGCGATTTATTTCGATGATGAGCAGATGGCGCACATTGATAAGAGCAAATGTGTGGAATGCGGAAAATGCGCGGACGTCTGCCCTTACAGCGCCATCGCGAACTTTAAACGACCATGTGAGCGTGCATGCAAGTTTGACGCTATCAGTATGGCAGAGGAAGGGGAGGCACAGATTGATAATGACAAGTGTGTCGCCTGCGGCGCGTGTGTCTACCAGTGCCCCTTTGGAGCGACCGTGGATGTCTCCAGCATTGTGGATGTCATTCATACGATTAAAGAGAGTGAAGATAATAAAAAATACAAAGTATACGCTATGGTGGCGCCGGCGATCGCCAGTCAGTTTACTTACGCGAAGCTGGAACAGGTGGTTACCGCTATTAAGGAGCTGGGATTCTATATGGTGACGGAGGCCGCTCTGGGCGCCGATATGGTTGCTTATGATGAAGCGCAGGAATTGATTGAAAAGGATTTTCTGACGAGTTCCTGCTGTCCGGCTTTTGTAAGGTACATAAAGACGAGATTCCCGGAACTGACGGATCATATTTCCCACAACCTTTCGCCTATGGCAACTTTGGGGAAATTTATTAAGGAACACGATCCGGACGCGAAAATTGTGTTCATCGGGCCATGCACTGCGAAAAAAGCAGAAATTAAGCAGGATCATGTAAAGGATTATATTGACTATGTTCTGACTTTTGAAGAACTGCAGGCTCTGATTGACAGTAAGGATATTATCGTTGAAGAACTGCCGGAGACATCGCTGGATGAGGCGTCCTATTTCGGACGGATTTTCGCAAGAAGCGGCGGTGTGACAGCAGCTGTGGAGGAAGCAGTCAAAGAACTGAATCCGGAAGGATTTGTCTTCAATCCGATTGTCTGCGACGGCGTGGATAAATGCAAACCGGCTCTCATGCGGGCCAGCAAGGGGCTGATGAAGGATTACAATTTTATTGAAGGGATGATTTGTTCCGGCGGGTGCATCGGCGGCGCCGGCTGTCTGACCCATGGTCCGGCTAACAAGAAAGAAGTGGAGGAATACGGAAAAGAATCTTCTGCAGAGACCATCAAGAGCGCTATTGACAGGGCGGAAGAACAAGGTCTGTAAAAGGAGGGAACATGAGAAAACGGGAGGCGGTAACAAAGCTTCTGGAAGAGCATTTTGACGCGATTTTTAATGCGATTCATGACGACCTTCTGATTTCCGACGGAGAAGGCGTGGTGCTGCGGGTGAGCCCGGCTTTTGAAGAACGGTACGGCGTCGATCAGGAGCGCGTAGTAGGAAAAAGTGTGTATGAACTGGAAGCGGAAGGGATTTTTAAACCTTCGGTGATCGCGAAAGTGTTGGAGAAAAAAGAAAAAATCACCATGCAGCAGAAAAACAGCAGGAAACGAAACATCGTAGTAACCGCAACGCCTGTCTTTGATGAAAAAGGCCGGATTCGGCTAGTAGTGAGTTATTCGCGGGATATAACGGAAATGATGGAACTGCAGGAACAGTATTCTCAGCTGGAAAACAAGATCGGGCAGTATACAGAAGAGATTAACCAGCTTCGTCAGAAAGCAGCCCTGGAAAACGGCGTGATCGGACATTCGAAAGAAATGGAGCATATTTTGGAGACGATCCGGAGAATCGCGGACTTTGACGCGAATATCCTCATTCTGGGACCTTCGGGAGTCGGAAAAACAATGCTGGCGAAAATTGCGCATCAGCAGAGCAAACGGAGAAAGGGCCCGTTTATCGATATTAACTGCGCGGCAATTCCAGAGCACCTTCTGGAATCCGAATTGTTCGGATACGAAAAAGGGTCCTTTACCGGCGCAGGACCGAATGGGAAAGTTGGTTTGATCGAACTGGCCAACGAAGGTACACTGCTGTTAGATGAGATTTCAGAGATGCCGCTCGGTCTGCAGGCAAAGCTGCTGAAAACGATTCAGGATAAAGTGCTTACACGCATCGGAGGTACGAAAGAAATTAAAGTTGATTTTCGGCTGATTACTGCATCGAATCGGAACTTGGAGGAGGCTGCGAAGAAGGGACTGTTTCGTAAAGATTTGTATTACCGGCTGAATGTCATTCAGATCCAAATCCCTTCTCTGCGTGAGAGAAGAGATGACATTCTTCCGCTGATCGATTACTTTACAGAAAAAAATAACGAGAAATACGGACTGCACAAATCCTTTCAGCCGCATGCGCTGGAAGCGCTTGTGAACTACAGCTGGCCGGGAAACGTGCGGGAACTTTCCAATATCGTAGAACGGGCGCTGATGACCAGCGAGGGAGATCAGATCCAAAGGGAGGTCCTGCCGGCCGAGGTGCTGAAGGAAGAAGAAAAACAGACAAGAGACGTAAATGATTTAAACAAGGCGATTGAGGAATTTGAAGGAGAGCTGATCCGAGATGCTTATCGAAAATACGGAAGCAGCATCGGAGTTGGAAAAGCCTTGGGAATCAGCCAGCCAACCGCTTACCGGAAAATACAAAAGTATATTGGCAAATAAAAAAGAGCAAGTTAAAAAATTGCTCTTTTTTATTTGCCAGAAGCCGGGGACCGCATAGAAGGAGAAAATATTCAAAAATGAATGACATATTCGAAATTGAATATGGAGAAAAAGGCTGATTTTACAAAGCGTTTGCGGAACATAATTCGGATGTGAATAATCAGTGGTTTTGCAATGGATAAAAAGGTTGAAATTTTCAGCTTTTTGTTTTGGCATGGGATTTGCGTTAATTATAGGCGGCATGCCGATAATTCATTCTGTTATTTCTTAAAACACTAGGAGGTTGTTTATGGAGAAGCAAAATAGCAAGATAAAAGACAAAGCAATTATTGATAAACCTATTTCCATTGTCTGTATTATTCTTGTTGCCATCTTTGTATTTTTTATGTGCCTGAAACCAGAGGCGACCCTCAATGCAGTAAACGCGGTATTTAATGCAGTTACATCGGTAATGGGAGTACCGATTTTATGGTTTGTATTTATTGGTTTGTTTTTATGTTTGTATCTGGCGCTGAGCAAGCATGGAAATGTTAAACTGGGAGAAGGAGAACCTGAATACTCCCTGTTCAGTTATATTGCAATGATGATGTGCGCGGCTCTGGCTGCGACCGCATCCTACTATTCGTTTGTAGAGTGGTCCTTTTACTATGCGGACCCGGCCTTCGGTATTGAGCCTTATTCGCAGGAAGCGGCGGAGATGTCCCTTTCTTATGCGTTTTTCCATTGGGGGTTCAGTGTGCAGGTTATCTTTGTGCTGACTGCAGTTTCTCTGGCTTATGCGTATCATGTGAAAAAAGTTCCGGTTCTGAGAGTCAGCGCAGTATGCGAAGCGATGCTTGGAAATTTCAAGTATAAGAAACAGCTTGGAAAGCTAATTGACGCCCTCACAATCTTGAGTATTGTAGGAGGAATGGGAGTTTCCCTGGGAGTAGGTGTTCCGCTGATCAGCGCAGGGATTGGAAAGATTTTCGGCATTGAAGTAACCTTTACGACAAATGTAATTGTACTGATTCTGGTAGCCGTCGTATTTTCGATTACTTCCATTGTTGGAATTGAGCGGGGAATGAAAAAACTGAGCGACTGGACACTGTATGCCGCTATTTTCTTAATCGCCTTTATCTTCATTACAGGACCGACACAGTTTATATGGAAAAACTTCACACAAAGTGTCGGCACCATGATTAGCAACTATGTGGATATGAGTTTGTTTACCGATCCGATTCGGGAGTCGGGATTCCCGGAACTGAACACCATTTTCCTGTTTACTCTGGCCCTGAATTACGCGGCTTTAATGGGAATCTTTATTACAAAGATCTCAAAGGGCAGAACGATTCGGGAGATGATTCTGACCTGTCTTGGCGGAATCAGCATCGGAACCTGGATTATGTTTGGAGTAAACGGAAGCTTTGGCATGGAAGCGGAATTGAGCGGAACATATGAGCTTTCAAAGGCAGCCGATACACAGGCAGGTCTCTTTGAACTGTTTGAGCAGCTTCCTGGGGGCACCATGATTATTCCGATTATTTTTACACTGGTGACGCTGGGATTCCTGGCGACATCACTGGATTCCGCATCCTTTACCCTGGCGGCTTCCGCTACAAAGAAACTGGATAAAAACGGGAATCCGAATTCCAAATTCCGTCTTGTATGGTGCGTTGTTCTGGCTTTGGTGCCGCTTTCCATCATGTTTGCCGGAGCGCCGTTTGATACGATTAAAACCATCTGTATTGTGCTGTCCGTGCCATTCCTGTTTGTCATTATCGGCATGTTGATCGGCCTGTTCAAATGGTTTAAAGAAGATAATAATTAAATGAAATGTGAAAAGAGAGGAGAAAAGGAAAATGAAATACGAAGTACAAGAACATCTGCATTACGCTGGAATTCCGAGCTGGAACCACTGCCCGATTACACAGGATGTAGAAGGCGCGGACATTGTTGTTATGGGAGTGCCCTTTGACAGCGGCGTGACCTTCCGGCCGGGAGCGCGCTTTGCCCCGAGAGCGGTCAGAGAACAGAGCCTCATCGCCTGCTGCTTCAAATATCCATGGGAGTACAAACTGGCGGATGAAGCGAAAGTGGTGGACTATGGCGATGTCGGTTACTGGGTTGGAGCGAAAGCAACGGAATTCATGGTGGAAGATTCCTACAAACATGCGAAAAAAATTCTGGATGCCGGATGCAGCCTGATGACCATTGGAGGCGATCATACGATTCCGTACGGACCGGTGAGAGCGGCAAGCGAGAAGTTTGGAAAACTGGCGTTAATCCATTTTGACTCTCATCAGGACAGCACAAAGAGTGAGACAAAGGCAGATGGAACGAGGAATCTGTCCCACGCCAACTTCGCTTATGATCTGCAGGAAGAAGGATGCATCGATCCGGCTCATTCGGCTCAGGTATTCATCCGGACCGAAATGACGGAATGCGGGTACAATGTGATTCATTCCATGGACGCGCTGGACATGAAGCCGGAAGAACTGGCGGAAAAAATCAAGGGGATCGTAGGAGATATGCCGGTTTATCTGACCTTTGACATTGACGCTCTGGATCCGGCGGCGGCTCCGGGAACAGGAACCCCGGTTATCGGCGGACCGAGCTCTGACTTTGTGCGGAAGGTCCTGAGAGGGCTGAGAGGAATCAAAGTCGTTGCTGCGGATATGGTAGAAGTATTGCCGGATAAAGATCCGAGCAACATTACCGCCATTGCGGGAGCCGCGATTACACAGGATATCATGTACCTGATGTATGAAGCCAGAAAATAAACAGGAAAACAGACAGAACGCGCAGCATCAAAAACGGCTGCGCGTTTGCTGTTTAGCGCTGAAAATACTAGAATTTCAATAATTTTGTCGATAAGAACTTTACAAGTGATCGCCATATTGATAGAATAGATGATGTATGCCAATACATCATTTTTTATTTGTTAGGAGGTTTTACTTATGGAATGGGAAGCTGTCAGTGTAGGGCTTCTTTCAGTACTGCCCCCTGTTGTGGCGATTGTACTCGCGCTCATCACAAAGGAGGTCGTATTTTCTCTGGTATTGGGGATCCTGTCCGGAACCGTTATTTATTCTTTCGCGCATGGTGACGGATTTGTAGGAATCTTTGATAACACAGTAAATTTAATGGGAGGCAAGCTGGCGGAAAACACCAGTATGATTTTGTTTTTATGCCTGCTGGGAATTCTGGTCGCGCTTGTCAATAAAGCGGGTGGATCAAAGGCGTATGGAGAATGGGCAGTGAAAAAATTGAAGAGCAAACGCAGCGCGTCTGTCGCGACTTGTGTGCTCGGAGTGCTTATTTTCATTGACGACTATTTTAATTGTCTGACCGTTGGTACAGTTATGCGTCCGGTAACGGATCGGTTTCAGATGTCGAGAGAAAAGCTGTCGTATCTGATCGATGCGACGGCAGCGCCGGTCTGCATTATCGCGCCGATTTCATCCTGGGCCGCGTCGATCATGTCTTACTATCCGGAGTCTGCGGGAATGAACGGAATGACAGCGTTCTTAAAATCGATTCCGATGAATTTATATGCGATTCTGACTCTTGTTATGATTTTCTATATTGCAATCAAAAAGAATGCGGATTACGGTCCGATGTACAAGGCAGAAGCCCTTTCGGCAAAGGGTATCAATGAGGGCAGAGAAGAAATCGAGGATATGGAAGAGGAGTTCCTGAGGCAGATAAAAGGAAGCAAAGGAAAAATCATCGACCTGATTATTCCGATCTGCGCG
The DNA here is from genome assembly GCF_014333425.1 of Zhenpiania hominis. Classification (GTDB taxonomy): domain Bacteria; phylum Bacillota; class Clostridia; order Peptostreptococcales; family Anaerovoracaceae; genus Hominibacterium; species Hominibacterium hominis. Next base: position 12,588 of record NZ_JACRYT010000003.1, read on the forward strand.
CTGATCGTTCTTTGCGTTCTGACGATGCTTTATGTAGGCGGATACTGGTCGGGAGAAGGAATGTCTCTCTTTGACGCGTTCGGAAATACAGACGCGGGATCGGCTCTTGCGTTAGGAGCTTTCTGCGCTCTCATTTTCGCCTTTATTTATTTTATGCTTCGGAGAGTATTAACTTTCAAAGAATTTTTCGACTGCATCGGTCCTGGAGTGAAATCTATGGTTCCGGCCTGCATCATTCTGACTCTGGCATGGACCATCAGCGGAGTATGCCGCGATCTTTTGGGAACCGGGCCGTATGTGGCGCATCTTGTAGAAGTTTCCGGCGTACCGGTCTGGATTCTTCCGGCGCTGATCTTCATTGTTGCGTGCCTCTTATCCTTCTCGACAGGTACTGCGTGGGGAACCTTCGGAATCCTGATCCCGATTATTATTTCGATCTGTGAAATCGCTGCGCCAGAACTGCTGATTACGACCCTGTCTGCGACTCTGGCGGGATCTGTATTCGGCGACCACAGTTCTCCGATTTCCGATACGACAATTCTGGCCTCTACCGGCGCGCAGTGCAATCATCTGCAGCATGTAGGAACACAGGTGCCCTATGCGGCGACGGTTGCGGTATGCTGTCTGATCGGTTATATTATCGCAGGCCTTACTGGAAAACTCGGTTTTGGAATCAGCACCGTCATTACGCTGGCTGTGTCACTGGTACTGCTGTTTATCGCACTAAACATCCTGCCAAAAAAATATGGCGAAAGCCGGTATCATATCAATGAAACGGTTAGGGAACAAAACAGCGGCGCCGTATAGCGGATGATGATTTGAGATGACTTTTTGAAGTGAACCCCTATGCGGATGGAGAGTAAGCTGCATAGGGGTTTGTTATAAAGGGGAGGTGCTTTTATTGTCAGAACAGGAACGGATTAGAGCGTGCTTTTGTGCTTTTATTGAGGGAAGCCTGATTACTCACAACATTGATGAAGTCATTCAGCTTTTTACAGAAGATGTGATGGGAATCGGAATGGGAGCGCAGGGAATCGTGCGCTGCAGAGAAGATCTGCGGCCGATTCTGCTGAATACCAGAAACGATGTGGATGATACAAAGACGGTAATTCAGTACAGCAATATGCAGATCCGCTATTATGGGGAGGATTACGCGGGAATCAGCGCGACCGTTTCCATTACAACAATCACGCGGGGCAGACAGCGGAAAAGCCATATCGGACAATGCGCCGGCATGCGGAGAATCAATGGGGAGTGGAAGATCAATATGGTGCAGGCTACGCCACTGTCTGTCGATATTCAGGAAATCGATGCCTATCCTCTTTCTTTTGCAGAGGATGAGATTGAAACCTACCGGAAACAGGAACAGTTCTCCAATATCATGCAGAAGAATATCATTGCGACATATAAAGTAGATCTTGAGAAAGGGGAATTTGAGGACTATCTCTCAACTGATCGATATTCTGTGCCGGTGGAGGCGGGCGAATGCGCGTAAAAAGATTGAACTGGCAATCGAACTTTATTCTATGCCAATGAACGGCGCGTTTTTTATGATCGACCTGGATCGGTTCAAACAGATTAACGAGACCGCGGAAATCTTAAAATTCGTGTTCTGCGAAGACGATATTATTGGACGAATGGGCGGCAATGAATTCTGCGTGTTCTATACTGGAAGGAACCGCGATGAAATTCTGGAAGCAAAAGCCGCGAAGATCTGTGAGGAAGCCCGAAAGATCCTGCCTGTCCGGGAAGGGAAGGCAGGAACCTCCGAGAGCATCGGAATTGCAAAGGGGTATGGAAACGAAGAATTCAGCGAACTCTACCGCCGGGCGGACAGGGCCTTGTATGTGCAGAAATTTCAGTACGGAAAAGACGGATACACGATCTATGAGCAGCTGGATGAGGAGAACGAGTAGAGAAGCGTTGCGGTTCTATTTCTGCTCGGATAATTTCAGATTCATTTTCTCCGGAAGAAACAGAATTCTGTTCATAAGTTTCAGATCCGGGGAAATCGCGGGTCGGAATTCCATTTTCCCCAGAATATCCCGATCCAGATCTGCGCCGGGAGCAATTTCGGTAAGGGTGAGGCCCTGGTCGGTCAGGCGGAAAACCGCGCGCTCTGTTATATAGAACACCTTCTGTACGCCCTTTTCCCGCGAGTAATGACCGGAAAAGGTGATATGCTCCACATCGTTTTTTAATTTGATATACGGACCATCTTTGATAATCCGAAGTTGGCCGTCTTCAATTCGGATATCGCTTTTTCCGGCTGTAAAAGTACCGAGGAAGCAGACGGTTTTCGCTCCCTGGGAAATGTTGATGAAACCGCCAGGTCCTGTCACTTTTCCGGCAAACTTGGAGACATTGACATTTCCATGCCGATCGATTTCCGCCGCGCCGAGTCCTGCGAAGTCGATACCGCCGCCGTCGTAAAAATCAAAGATATCCGGCTGCTTTAAAATCGCTTCCGGATTATAGGCGGCGCCCGTAGCGATACCGGGTGCCGGGACGCCTCCGGTTACGCCGGATTCGATACTGGATGAAATTTGTTCAATAAGCCCTTCTTCATTGAGGACTTCAGAGATGCCCATGGGGATTCCAATCCCCAGATTAATAAAGTCTCCGGCATGAAGCTCGAGAATACCACGGCGGCAGATGACTTTATGAATATCAAAGGGAAGGTTCTCGATATTGTCGAAGGGGATTTTTTCATCGCCGCACCAGGAAGGAACCGGTTTCCTGTTCCCGATGAAGTGCTGGCCTGAGTTTTCCGGATCGCCCAGGATCACATAATCAACAAGAGCGGAAGGAACCGTTACCATCTGGGGATGGAGCTGCCCGTGCTCTACGATTTCATCCACCTGAACCATAACGATGCCGCCTGAATTCTTCGCGGCAGCGGCCATTTCAAATTGTTCAATGTGGAGCGCTTCTTTTTCCACGGAGATATTTCCCTTTGTATCCGCTTTGCTTCCTTTAATAATCGCCACGTCCAGGGGGAAAGCCGGGTAAAAGAGATACTCTTCCCCATTCAGGTTCAGCAGCTGTACAATCTCCTCTTCGGAAGCTTTCGCCGCGTCGTTGATTTTTCCGCCGTCAATGCGGGGATCGACAAAAGTTTTCATTCCAACCTGGCTGATGATGCCGGGGCGGTGGGCGGCGATGGCACGCATCATATGGGAGAGAACCCCCTGGGGCATCATGAAAGTCGGGAACACATTATCCATGATAAGGGGGTACAGCTTTGGCGCCAGACTCAGATTACTGCAGAGAAAACGGCGCATCAGGCCTCTGTGGGCAAAATGGTTGATTCCTCTTTGCTGACCGTCACCGCCAAGCCCGGCGACATTTACGACCGACAAATCCCGCGGATGGTCCTCTCGGATATAGCGCTTTTCAATGGCAGTAAGAATATCATCCGCCAGACAAAAACCGATAAATCCGTCGATAGCGACAGTTGAACGATCTTGAATTAAGTCAGCGGCTTCGGCTGCGTTAATAAATGTAACAGACATGATAGATCCTTTCTTTTTTATTTGTTCCTAAATACGACATTTTTTTCTTTTCGAATAAAAGCGCCCATACCGGTTTTCTGATCCTCCGTTTCAAATAAAACGCGAAACGCTTCCCGCTCAAAAAGGCATCCTTCTTCGATACTTGCGTCCCTTCCGAAGCGGATCGCTTCTTTCGCGCTGCGGACAGCGATGGGCGCGTTCTTTCCGATGGATTCGGCAAGGCGCAAGGCTTCTTCCATCAGAGATTCCGCGGAAACAACGCGGCTTACAAGTCCCAGCCTCAGCGCTTCCTGCGCGTCGATTCTTCTCGCGGTGTAAATCAGCTCCTTGGCGGCGGATTCTCCAATCACCCGGGGAAGACGCTGTGTTCCGCCTGCCCCGCAGATGACACCCAGGCTGGTTTCCGGCAGGCCCATTTTGGCGTTTTCCGAAGCAATGCGAATGTCGCAGGCAAGAGCAAGCTCCAGACCTCCGCCGAGAGCGTAGCCATTGATAGCAGCGATGACTGGAAGTTTCATGGTCTCTATTTTCATATTCAGTTCACTGCCAAGGGCGGACCACGCAAAAATGGAATCCGCGTCTTTGGCATACATCTCTTTGATATCCGCTCCCGCGATGAATGACTTTCCGCATCCGGTAAGAATCAGGGCGCGAAGCTCCGGGTCCTTTTCCGCTTTTTCAAGCGCGTCCCGGATTTCCTTCATGAAACTCTCGCACAGAGCGTTCAGGGAAGATGGGCGATTAAAGGTAAGAATTCCGGTATGGTTTCTTTTTTCATATAAAACATCGGACATTGGAAAGCCTCCTTTTTCAGCCAAAGATAATACACAGCGGCAGGGCTACAAGGAAGGTAGCGGCGATGGGTATTACCAGGCATGTAACAAAATTGTATTTATAGGATAATTTATGAGTCGTATTGCAGATGGCGAACACAGAGACAATCGATCCGTTCCAGGGCAGCGAATCCAGACCTCCGGAACCATCGGCGCAGAGCCTGTGTATAAACTCCAGATTGTAACCCTGCGCTCCGTAATGGAGGAAGGTGTCTCCCAGAGTTTCGTACATAAGGGCGATTCCGCCGGAAGCCGATCCCAGGATACCCGCGGAAACATTGGCGCCGACAGCGGCGACCACATACGGATTCGCGTCGGAATGAAGCAGCATCTGGGTCGCGAACTCATAAAATGCGGTTTCCTTTACGACAGAGCCAAAGCCTACAATGACGGCAGTATTGAGGATAACTGTAATCGAGGACAGGGCTGCCGAGTTGAACATTTCCAGCATCTCCGACTTGGGAAGATAAGGGAAAAACAAAATCAGGGCGAGAACAATGCCCATCAGAAGGCAGATGACGATATCCAGCTTGGTCACGTTAAAGACAATCAGAACAAAGGCGATGGGAATGATGGAAACGATTCCGTTAGGGGCGTTTTCCTCTTCCTCGATCCGTTTCACACTTTCCGGCCATTGGAAATGCTCGCCCCGCAGTTTTGCTTTTTTCCCCTGGTGATTCATGAATAACACGATCGATACGGCCATAACCAGAGCGCCGGAAAGTCCGGGAAGCAGTCCCGCGTAGGAAGGCGTTCCCAAATACTGCATGGAAACAATGTTGGGAATCTGCGGTGTAAACGGTCCGGTCATGGCGAAGGTCCACATACCGCCGCAGACGATTCCGGGCAGCAGATAAGTAGGGTAGTCCGCGTCCTCAAAGAGCTTGAGCGCGATAGGATATACGGAGAAAATGATAACGAAACTGTTAATCCCCCCGTAACTTAGAATCGCGGCGGAAAGCATACATGCCAGCATACAGTTTTTCGCGCCGAATTTTCGGGAAATAATCGATCCGATCTTGGAGGCGGCTCCGGAGTTCTGATACAGGTTTCCAAAGATATTTCCCAGAAGAAAGATAAAGAAATAAGATAGAAAAAAGTCTGTGACACCGGACATGTAAGTCTCGGTTACACCTTTAAATACTGGGATTTGACTGGTGAGGCAAACCAGAATGGCTGCCATAGGGCCAATCAGAATCGGGGAAACCCGCTTGAAGATAAGAATTGCCATGCCCGCCATGGCAGCAAACACTCCCAAGGCGGAAATAAAGGTTGTTGTGTCCATTTTTTTAAGTCCTTTTCTAAAAATTGTTTCTTGAATCATTATACCACTTTTTGGCCGATCTTGGTAGGGGGACATGGAATCTGTAAGGAAGCTGTATCGCTTTAATTGACGAAATTATCAATTGTTGATATAATTATAAAAACAAAAAAGATATTGCAAGGAGAGTATCAGGGGAGATGAAGATGAAGAAAATTACAGCGTTGGCGATTGCCTTTTGTCTGGCAGCGGTTACGATTGTGCCGGGAATGCAGACAGGCGTCGCGTATGCGGGTGAGCAGCAGGAAGCTTCGCTGGAAGGTGATTACGCGAAGGACGAAATTCTTGTAGTTTTTGAGGAGGATGTGAATAAAAAGGAAGCCCAGGAAGTGGTGGATCAGCAGGATGGAAAAGAGCTGACCGTTTTGAACACTCCCCAGGAGGAAGTGACCGGATTGGTGGAACTTCCGAAGAAACAGGATGTGGAAGAGGCGGTGGCCGAGTACCAAAAGGATCCGGACGTGGCCTATGCGCAGCCGAATTATAAGTATAAGCTGGCGGAGAGCTCCGCGAAGACAACTTCCACCACCGCGAGCCTGAATGATTCTTACCGGGGATCCCTCTGGCACCTGAATACAATTCAGGCAAAAGAAGCCTGGGATGTGTTGGAAACAAAACCTGCGAAAAAAGCGAGAGTGGCGGTGTTGGATACCGGCGTGGATCTGGGACATCCGGATCTGCAGGCAAACCTTTTAAAAAATTTATGCAGAGATACATCAGATGGTAATATTCGTTCCCTGACTGGTGATGAAAATGGACACGGAACTCATGTCACAGGAATCATCGGAGCGACTGCCAATAACGGTGCGGGAGTTGCGGGTGTCGCCAGTGGAGCTTCCAATGAATTCGTGGAAATGTTTGTAGTGGATATCTTTCGAGGTGAGTATGCGTATACAACAGATATAATCGCTGGGATCGAGTACGCAGTGGAAAGCGGGGCAAAAGTTATTAATATTAGTGCCGGCTATGCGAGTCCTTACGCGACCATTGATGATGTGTTTTTAGAAAACGCGGTAAACAATGCGGTAAACCAGGGTACGACCGTTGTATGCGCGGCGGGAAATGACAATAATACAGTGACCAACTATCCTGCGGATTTTGATGCGTGCATCAGTGTGATTTCGACAACGTCAGGCAATAGAAGAGCTAATACTTCAAATTATGGATCCGCAAAAGATATTTCCGCTCCGGGAGAAGCGATTTTCAGCACTTATAGAAATGGAAGATATATAGAGGCTTCCGGAACGTCTATGGCATCCCCGGTGGTGGCAGGGACTGCGGCGCTATTGTATGCGGCAGAACCGGGGATTTCCGTCAACAAAGTAAAATATATTCTCTATCATTCAGCTACGGACATTTACGGAAGAGGATGGGATTCCAATTCAGGATATGGAATAGTTAATGCGTACCGGGCCGTTTCTATGCAAGGGGGCGTATATACAGTCGCTTATCGGCTTAACGGAGGGAAAAACAGCTCGCTGAATTCCACCTATTACTATGGCAGACTGACACTGAAGAATCCAACGCGGAGGAATTACACTTTTTCAGGGTGGTACCGGAACAGTAACTTTACATCCAGGGTCTATACATTGGGTGGAGGTAATTGCACTTTATACGCCAAATGGAAGAAGGTGAAGGTCAGCAGAGCCTCCATTAAATCTCTGAAGCGGCGCTCCGCGAGAAAAGCGAAAGTATACTATAAAAAGGTAAGCGGAGCCAAAGGCTATCAGATCGCGTATTCCACAAGCAGGAAATTTAAAAAGAAGCAGACAAAATATAAAACCACCACATCTAGATCGAAAACCCTGACTCGCCTGAAAAAGAACCGGACCTATTATGTAAAGGTGCGGGCCTATAAAAAAGATTCTACGGGGAAAAAGGTTTACGGAAAATACAGCAAAGTAAAAAAGGTAAGACTAAAACGATAATTTGCAGACGATAGGAAATGATAAAAAAGAACTGGACATTAAAAGCGTTCCAGTTCTTTTTCTATGCGGCTCCAGGGAAAGCCGATGACATTTTCATAATCTCCTTCAATATGATCCACATACTGGCCGAATGTACCCTGAATGGCATATCCGCCTGCCTTATCATAGGGTTCTGCTGTTTTCACATAGGAGGACAGCTCGGCCTCGGTGTAGTCGCGGAAATATACTTTCGTCCTTTCATAAAAAAGCCGCCGCAGAGGCTGTCCAGCCTGCAGCAGGCAGACTCCGGTGATGACATAATGCCAGTTGTTTCGGAGGAGGGATAAGGTTTCAAAGGCCTCTTTCTCATCTGCGGGTTTTCCGATGATCCGGTCTTTGTAAACGATGGTATCAGCGGCGATAATGACAGGAGCGGATTCTTTTTGCGCGTCTGTCAGCGCGGACTCTGTCCAAAGAGCCTTTCTGCAGGCCAGATACATAACAGAGGTTTCTCCATTCATGGGAAAGGGAAGCGTTTCCTCGATTTCGGCAGGAAGAATAGCCGGATGATATCCTTTTTGCTTCATCATTTCAATTCTTCGCGGCGAACCGGAAGCCAGAATTAAATTTGCTGTTTTCATAAAAAATCCTCGTTACTTTTCTTTTTTGATATTATGACATATTTTTTTTGAATTGGGAATAATAAAAAGGAAACTGGAGGGAAAGAATTCATGGACGAAAAAGAAAAGAGCAATAAGAAACAAAAGAAAAAAGTGGCCAAAGCCTATGAGCAGTATGCCAGCGAGTTCACGCCGAAGCCGAAATATGTTCAGAACTGTCTGAAGGCGTTTGTTGTAGGAGGCTTGATTTGTGTTGGAGCGCTGCTTTTGGAAAAGTGGTTTATTCGAAATGGATTTGATGAGATTTCCGCGAGTACTTATGTAACGATTCTGCTGGTAATGACCGCTCAGTTGCTTACAGGAATTGGCGTATTCGATACGATTGGAAAGTTTGCAGGAGCAGGGGTTATTGTTCCAATTACAGGATTTGCCAATTCTATGGTAGCGCCCGCGCTGGAATATAAAAAAGAAGGGGTTGTTCTTGGCGTAGGCGCCAAGCTGTTTAGCCTGGCAGGACCAGTTCTGGTCTGCGGCATTTCTGTATCCGCGGTCATTGGTGTTATCTATTGGTTGATAGAAAAATTCTAGGAGGCAGCATGGTTAAAAATAAAAAGGGAAATCAGACACTTGTATTTGCGAACCGACCCAGGATACTCAGCGCGGCCGCGGTTGTGGGAACAAAAGAGGGCGGAGGACCGCTGGGAAGCTGGTTTGATACAATTCTGGAAGATGATACTTTCGGAGAGAAGACGTGGGAGAAATCCGAGAGCAAAATGCTGAAAACCGCCATGATGGAAGCGATGCAGAAAGCAGGAAAGAATAAGGAGGATATCGGGGCGATTCTGAGCGGGGATCTTCTTAATCAGTTGATGTCTTCATCTTTTATGGCAAGAGATCTGCATATTCCATTCCTGGGACTTTATGGCGCGTGTTCTACTATGACAGAATCGCTGATGTTGGGAGCAGTACTGACAGATGGAAAATACAGCGATAACGTTATCATCGGGGCTTCCAGCCATTACTGCACGGCGGAGCGGCAGTTCCGTATGCCTCTGGAACATGGAAATCAGAGGCCCCCGTCTGCTCAATGGACAGCTACAGCGGCGGGGGCGATGGTATTATCCTGCGGCAGTGAAAAGGAGGCTTCTTTGATTGCTGATGAAGAGGGAAACACCCGGCAGGCAAAAGAAGTACAGGTCACTTTTGGAACGATCGGAAAGGTGATCGACGCCGGCATTAAAGACGCGAACCAGATGGGAGCGGCTATGGCTCCCGCGGCAGTGGATACACTTTTGAATCACCTTCAGGATACAGGAAGAAGTCTGCGGGATTATGATCTGATCTTAACAGGGGATCTGGGATATATTGGAAAGGACATTGCAAAGGATCTTTTGCAGGATGCCGGAATCCCCAAAAAGGAAATTGAAGACCGTTACGATGACTGTGGCGCGATGATCTTTGAGAAAGAGCAGGATGTTCATGGCGGAGGCAGCGGCTGCGGTTGTTCAGCCAGCGTGTTTGCCGGATATCTATATAAAAGAATGCAGCAGGGGGAGTTAAATCGTGTTCTGATTATGTCCACGGGAGCTTTGCTATCGACGATCAGCCCCTTTCAGGGAGAATCCATTCCGGGAATTGCCCATGGGATTTCTTTGGAAATCGGGGAGGTGCATCAATAATGGAGTATGTATATACATTTTTAATAGGCGGCGCTATCTGCGTTATAGGCCAGATTCTTATGGATGTGACGAAGCTGACAGCGCCGCGGGTTTTAGTTCTTCTTGTTGTTTCCGGGGCTGTGCTGCAGGGTTTGCAGCTTTATGATCCGCTGGTTCAGCTGGCGCAAAGTGGCGCAAAAGTACCGCTCCCCGGATTTGGATATACGCTCGCGAAAGGAGCGATGGAAGGGGCAAAGCAGGGTCTTTTAGAAGCGATTACCGGCGGTATTAAGGCTGCAGCCGGGGGAATTACCGCGGCTATTGCCTGGGGATATGTGGTGGCGCTGGTGTTTAATCCAAAGTCAATCCGATGAAAATAAAGATAAGAATAAATAAGACGGAACAGAAAAAGGGACAATGCATAGATTCGCATTATCCCTTTTTTTTGTGTTATTAATCCTCTCCGTCACCGCCGCTGTCCGTTGGAGGAGGCGATGTAGTTGGAGCTTGTGTCGTCGGCTGCTGTGTTGTCGGCTGTGTCTGCCGCTCCGTTGTCTGCCGTTCCGTTGTCTGCCGTTCAGTCTGCTGACGGGTAGACGGTCTTTCCACTTCACGTGTAGTCTCTCGTTCTGTAGCTTCCTCATCAGAATCGCTAGAGTCGGAAGAGGATGGCCTTGATACTCCGGAGTAAGTTCCATCGGTGTAATATTCCCCATTGATACGGCTTACATTGTCAGGCTGCTCCGGATATTCTCCGTAATCCATACCTTCACATACCTGACTCATGATGGTTCTCCACAAACGGGCTGCGGAAGCAGAACCCTCCGTCAGCTCGATATTCACGTCATTCCCGATCCAGAGGGCTGCGGAATACTGCGGCGTAAAACCTACAAACCAAGCGTCAAAGTTGTCCGTTGTCGTACCGGTTTTACCTGCTACAGGCTGGCCGCTGAAGGAAGCCGTGCTTCCGAGACCATTTGTAACAACGCTGCGCAGGATATCCGTCATAATAAAGGCAACTCCTTCATTCAGAACTTCCTCCGTGGCAGGCGTTTTGTCGAAGAGCACTTCGTCGTTGCTGTTTGTAATCTTCGTGTAAGCTACCGGTTCTGTATACGTACCTTCATTCGGGAAGATTCCATATGCCGCGGACATTTCCAGAGGAGAAATTCCGTGGGTCATACCGCCCAGCGCCAGTGCCGCGGGGTTCAGGTCGTTGGTATTGCCGTCTTCTACAACAGTGGTAATCCCCATCTTCTTCAGCTGGGAAACCGGGAATTCCGGACCCATCTGCTGGTAGGTCTTTACCGCGCAGGTATTAGCGGACTGCTGTACAGCGGTACGAAGGGTCATGCGTCCGCGGTAACCCGTATACCAGTTTTTCGGCCAAGTCTGACCGTTTACTGTCATCGGCGCATCGTTAATCACGCTGCCTGCGGTAATGTATTCGCCCCAAGAACTTCCATCAGAGGAGGAAAGATTCATGGATTCTCCGCTGGCCTCCGCATTGTAAGAGCTCTGAAGCGCGGAGGAATATACCGCAAGCGGTTTGATAGAGGATCCCGGCTGACGCGGAGATGTGGCTCTGTTGGTAAGCATTCTTCCGGTAACTTCTCTTCCTCCGATCATGGCCTTGATGCCGCCGGTCTTATAGTCGGTAATAACCATCGCGGACTGGGGCTGTACAACCCTTTGCTTTAATGAATAGTTTTGCTCGTCCACGATCAGACGGCCGCCTTTCTTGGTAAAGAAATCCGGATAATCTTCAAAGAACTTCGCGGAGATGATGCAGTTTCCTTTTGCGTCTTTATTCTTATATCCCTGCGGAATAGAGAGAGCGCCGTTTTCAATTGTATAGAATCTGCCATCCTCTTCCTGGTACATACCTTTAAACTCTACGCTTACATCTGCTTTTCCATTTACAGTTGTATCATAAAAGTTAAGGCGCTTTCCTTCGTACAGGGTAACGCTGCCGTCACTGTTCTCCTTGTATTCATTTTTGGAAAGGACAAATTGATTCTTTCCGTTAAAGTAATTATCATAATCATAAAGCAGGATGTTGCCGGTTTCTCTGTTGAGGAGGTTTCCGTCGCTGTCCTTTCTGGTTCCTGTAACACTTGGGAAGTTAGAGCTTTCGTCATATTCTTTTTCTACAATTCTCTGGGCCTTGCGGTTCATAGTAGTGTAGATTTTCAGACCGCCGTTGTAAATCATGTAATCGGCTTCTTCTTCCGACCAGCCGTATTCTTCCATGATATCTTCCCGGATCTGGTCGACCGCGAAATCCATGAAATAAGAAGAGAAGTCATTACCGCTATCTACGCTGATGTCCATCTTCTTCTTCAGATTCTGATCCAGAGCCTTATCCGCTTCAGACTGAGAGATATATCCCTGATCTACCATGTTGGAAAGGGTAAGCTCACGTCTGTCTGCTGATGCCTCACCATTATAAACGTATGTCATGCTGTCGGTGCTGTCAAGAACATCTTTTTTGGATACGTCAGCTGTACCTGCGGAATAGGATTTTACCAGCGCGTACGCATCCGGTGACTGAGGAAGTGAAGCTAAAGCTACACATTCCAGAAGATCCAGATCTTTGACACTTTTGTTAAAATAGGCTTGTGAAGCCGCTTCCACACCATAGCAGTTGTACCCAAGATAAACGGTGTTCAGATAAGCTTCCAGGATCTGCTCTTTGGTAAGATTTTTTTCAATTAGAACCGCGTAGTAAGCTTCCAGAACTTTTCGGCTGATAGAACGCGTACTCTTTTGCTCTGCCAGATAGACATTACGGGCAAGCTGTTGGGTCAGAGTACTGGTACCGCTGATCTGTCCGCCTCCGGTAATGCTGTCTTTGATCGCTCCCATAATACGGACAAAGTTAAAACCGTGGTGATCCCAGAATGTCCGGTCTTCAATGGAAACAATGGCATTTATCAGATCTTCGGGAAGATCCTCATAACTCACATTGGAACGGTTTCCTCCTTCTGAGTAAATACTTTCAACTTCTTTTCCCCGATCATCATAGATGGTGGAGCGCTGGGCAAGCTTTGTATAAATGTTGTCCGCGTCAATATTGTGGGTATCTGCAGTCAGAATCAGAACTCCTACATATACCACAACAGCCAGAATCAGAGCAAGGATTACAAAGCCTATAATTTTTAAAACCTTTTTCTTTTTGCTGACCGGTTTTTTCCGTTTCTTTTTGCCGCGCTTTCCGGCATTCTTCCCCTGGGCTGTGCCAACAGGCGGGCGGGCTCCATTCCCTCTGGACTGCGTTTTCTGCCCGGAACGGGATGAGCGCGAAGGCGCGCTGCCGGAGCTTCGTGAAGAATTCGGGGCAGAAGAAGCTGTTGAATCAATTTTGTCAAATTCGGCGAAAAAATCATTAATATCATCAGAATTTGAATTTTTTTTGAATTTATCTGCCAAAATGTTTTCCTCCTGTAACCTGTAATTCCTTTTCTTATGTTCAGCAGAGGCACTGCATGGTTTCCTCTATCTGAAAGGCGGAATTATTATACCACAGAAAAACAGAAAAGTTAAAGGGTTTCTGGGATTCTTTAAGATTTCCATAAGCTTTTTTAAGAAAAAAGATTGAAAATTCCTGACAAATGTAATAAAATGTAAATAATGTAAAAAAAAGAAAGGAGACCTATGCATATTTCTTTAAGACGCCCTGCGCTTGTGGCTGCCATTTCCTTTGGAGGCGGAATCGGCACAGCCTACATACTGGAAACCACCATACTAATATGGTGCCTTGTACTTACGGTATCTGCGACTTTGCAAATGGTTGCCGCGCTAAAGGGAAAGGGCAGGCAGACTGCGGCTGTATTGTTTACCGCCATGTGCATCTGGTCAGGAGGAGGTATGTATATGCAGTGCTGTATCGAAGCTCCGGATCCGCTTTGCGGTCAGGAAGGGAAGAAGGTCAGGATATCTGGTTATGCGGATAAAATTGAAAAGCGGGAAAGCTCCGTCCGCATCACGATTGAGAATGAGGATAGAAGGATTTTAGCCAATTATTATGGGGGATGGGAGGAAGAGACTTTAGAGGAAGGGCAATGGGCGGATTTTCAGGGGAAAATTTCATTGCCGCAGACGCGGAGGAATCCGGGCTGTTTTGATTACCGGCTGTACCTTCGATCCTGCGGCATTCAGATGATGATGAACATAGAAGAGATACAGCCACAGGAAGGAGAGACAAGTCTTTATAGAACGGTGGTGTCCGATATTAGGAACACGTTTTCGGATAAATTGAAAGCCAGCCTTGAGCCTGAGCTGAGCGGAATCGGAATCGCTATGGTCTTTGGCGATAAATCCACCCTGGATGAAGAGCTTTATGAGGATTTTCAAAGAAACGGAACAGCCCATATCCTGGCGGTCAGCGGTCTGCATGTAGGGATCCTTTACAGCTTCTTTTCCTTCTTGTGGAGAGGGAAAAAAGGGGTGGCGTTTTATTTCAGCGTTTCCGGGGTACTGCTGCTTTATACAGCTTTAGCGGATTTTTCTCCTTCCGTTGTCAGAGCTGCGGTTATGATCGCTTTGCATCTTGGAGCGGGGATTTTACACAGGCGCTACGATCTGCTTTCCGCCGCGGCTGCGACGTTTATTCTGATGCTGGCCAGCAACCCATTTCAGCTTTTTCATGCGGGCTTTCAGCTGTCATTTCTGGCTATCGCCTCTCTTGGTGTGATTCTTCCTTTCGCGAAAACGTTGTATCAGGGAGTATTTTTATCGTCAATCGTGATTCAGGCAGGGATGCTCCCTTATACAGCGTATCTTTTTAACTATATTTCCTTTGGAGCCTTTATCGCCAATGTGCCGGTTATTTTTCTGTCCGGCCTGCTGCTGCCGATGGGGATTGTTCTGATTCCCCTTGCCTACTGTTCCGATAGTTTGTTTTCGGCAGGCGCTGAGCTGCTGGGGGCCGGATGCAGAATTCTGATCGGAGTCAATGGCTTTTTTTATGGTGATGGAATTACTGCGATGGATGTAGTAAGTCCGTCTGTTCCCTTTCTCATAGGTTATTATGGGATTCTGTTTTTTTACGTGTCCGAGAAGGGAAGGATTTTATTTCTGAGGAAGCAGTACAGACAGATTGTCGTTTGTACCGCTCTTGTGGGGTTACTGGCTTTCACTCTGGCGCCCCTGACGAATACGGGATTCGAGAAATCGGACATTGTATTTGTTGATGTAGGGCAAGGGGACTGTATCCATGTGCGAACACCAGACGGAAAAAACTATCTTCTGGACGGTGGCGGGAGCGCCAAATATAATGTAGGAAAAAATACGCTGAAACCGTATCTTCTAAAAAATGGGGTGAGAAAGGTAGAAGCCGCTTTTGTGACACATTTGCATGAGGACCATTATGGAGGAATCCGAGAGTTGGCAAAGGAGGGGATGGTAAAGCAGATCGGAGTTTATGAAGCGAACAAAGTTCTGGAACCAGAGCTTTGCCGGGAAACAGGGGGAAAGACGGAACTGATTTATTTATACGGGGGACAGAGCGTAAAGTTGGGGGATAAAGTATTCTTGGACATTCTAGCGCCTGAACGCAGGACAGTGGAAGAATATCAGGAGCTGATAAAAAAACAGGAAGAGGAAAATGAGTCCAGTATGATTATGCGACTGCGGTATAAGGGAGTTTCGGTTTTGATTACAGGTGATATCGATCAGGAGGGAGAAACCCGTCTGGCAGCGGATCCGGCCTTAAAGGAACAGATTTCTTGTGATATTCTGAAAGTCGCCCATCACGGCAGCAAATACAGTACATCCGATGCTTTTTTAGATGCGGTTTCACCGGAACTAGCGGTTTTTCAGGTGGGAAAAAATAATTTTGGACATCCTTCGGAGACAGTTATTGAAAAATGCCGGCAAAGAGGTATAATGATATACAGAAACGATAGATCCGGCGCTGTGGGAATTTTTGTGGAAAAAGATGGTCGAGGGATTCGTATCTATAAATTGATTGAATAGAGGAGTATATGGCGGCTTATCAGAGTGGAAAAAAGAAGGAACATGCATTTCAGACGATCGGGAAGGATTTGAAGGTGAAAGCCATTCCAAACGTGGTGATGCTTTGTGGAGAAGAACAGTACTTAGTGGAATGGGCCGCAAAACAGCTAATTGATACCTTTATCAATAAGGCCTGCGAGAGTTTGGACTTTACAAAGCTGGACAGCGCGGGATTAACGGTGGATAAAATTAAAGAAAGCTGTGAGACGCTCAGTATGCTTTCGGAGCGGAGGGTTGTACTGCTGCCGGAGTTCCCGCCGGCGCTTGGACAGAAGCTGAAAGGATTTTCCGAAAACGACGAGAAGGAGTTCTTAGATTATATTTCTCAGCTGCCCGAAACCTGCCTTTTGATTATCACGGCGCAGGCGCCGGATGGGAAGAATAAAAAGAGGAGTAAAATACAGACTGCTGTAGGAAAATACGGGAAGGTTTATGACTTTGGGCCTTTAAGCGGCGCGCAGCTTCGGTCATTTATCGCGAAACGGTTTAAAGGGGCGGGGAAGCTTTGCCGGAATTCCGTTATTGATTTGCTGATTCAGGACAGCGGTTATGGAAATAAAGATATTGAATATAATTTATATAATCTGGAAAATGATATAAAAAAAATTATCGCGCACAGCAATGGGGATGAGATTTTATCTTCAGACGTAGCTCTTACGATTTCTACAAATCTTGAGACAAATGTATTCGCCATGTTGGACGCGGTCAGCAGAAATAGGAAAGATGAGGCGTATCGCCTGTTGCATAATCTTATGGTAAGCGGAGAGGGAGTATTTCGGTTGCTGGCCTTGATTTCTTCTCAGTTGGAGCTGATTTTGGAAGTGAAAGAAATGAGAGAGGCGGGTATGGGACTTTCCCAGATGCAAAAGCAGCTTGGTATTCATGAGTTTCGGATAAAAAAGGCTATGAGTGTTACAGAAAAATACTCGACTGATCGGCTTAAACATGTTTTATCTGGAGCCTATGCGATTGATGGAAATATTAAATCCGGGCTCTTGGAGCCGGGTCTTGCGTTGGAACTTTTTATCGCGGAAATCTGACGCCAGAACGGAAAAAACTTAATCTCGGAGTGTATGAATGACAAAACAAGTAAAAGCGGATATTATGCTGGTTCTGGTAACTCTCTGCTGGGGTGTCTCCTATTATCTGACGGATCTCAGCCTTACATCTCTGGAACCATTTACATTAAACGCGATTCGGTTTTTAGGGGCATTTTTGGTTGCCTGTTTATTCACATTTCCAAAGCTTAAAACCGTAAATCGGACTACGCTAAAATATAGTTTTCTTGTGGGGATCGCTTTGACGTTTGTTTATATAGGATCTACTTTCGGAGTCATGTACACCAGTCTTTCCAATTCCGGATTTTTATGCGCTTTGACAGTCGTGTTTACCCCGATCCTCGCGTTCCTTTTTAAAAAGCAGATTCCGGACAAAAAACTTGCAATTGTACTTTTTTTATGCCTTGTGGGGATCGGTCTGTTGACTCTGAACGAACAGCTTAAGCCAGCTTTAGGAGATCTTTTCTGTATTTTATGTGCTCTGGCCTATGCGGTAGATTTATTGATAACAGAGAGCGCGGTTCAAAAAGAGCAGGTAAACGCCTTTCAAATGGGTGTTTTTCAATTGGGGTTTACGGGCTTATTCAATCTGGCTATGGCCTTTGTGTGTGAAACGCCGCGGTTACCGGGAAGCGGGCCTATCTGGGGAGCGGTGGCGTTTCTTGCAGTTTTCTGTACCGGACTTGCTTTTATTGTGCAGACACTGGCACAGCAGTATACCAGCGCGTCTCATGTAGGTGTTATTTTTACGCTTGAGCCCGTTTTCGCGGGAATTGTGGCATTTCTTTTCGCGGGAGAAGTGTTGACTCCTAGAGCCTATGTAGGGGCGGCGCTTCTGATATCATCTCTTTTTGTGATGGAAATCGATTTAAAGAAATGGAAAGGCAATAGGAAAGTGGGTGTGTGTGAAGATGAAGGAGGAAAGGCCGGGCGCGAGCAGCTATGAAAAATTTTTGTACTGGGAAAAGGTTCTTTGAAGCGTGGAAATTGTTTTACAAAGAAATCAAAAAAAATCACTGGACAAAGGTCGATTTTCCGGCAAAATGGGCGATATGGGCGGTAGCCTCCATTCTGCTTACCATATGGATCGCTGCGGGGAGTGGGCTTGGAATAATTGGAATTCTCTATATCTACGGGACAATTGTAGTCTTTGATTTGTATCTTGTTTGCCGGGACGATCGCAACTCATTTTCTGTATTTTGCAAAACCTTTTCAAAAAGGATACAGGTAAAGTATGTTTACGCGATCCTGATCAGTTATATCTTGATTCTGGCGGGGATTACTTCTTTTGTACTTTTAGTGGTTCAGTTTAATAGGGCGGAAAGAGGATGGTTCTTGATTTTTTCCAGCCTCTATGTTTTTATGATGATTATCATGATGCTTTTTTCTTTTGTGCCCTTGATTTTTATACGTTCGAAGAGAACGTGGAAGCTATGGTGCGGGGGCAGTCTGGGGATTTGCGCAGGGATTCATCTGGCAGTATGGCAGAAGATAAAGGCTCCGGATTCCTGGATGTTTCGTGGGAACTTTACGACGGAAGAAAACAGTGTTCTATGGCTTTTGATCCCCGCCGCAGCTCTGATTTTATCTCTTCTGCTCAGTTATCGGCAGGCATGCCTTTTTTATGAAAAACAAGTCTGAATGATCATAAAAACCGTTCTCTGGTATCTAAAAAATTCATATATATCGAAAAAATTCAACAATTTTGTATATTTTGAGGTTTCGATTGACCTTTTGTCTCAACTTTGATACAATACAAATGATTCGTGCTTTATAAAGGCGGCTGAATAAGTGCGGATCTTCGTAGATGAAACGGGCAGAAATCTGCATTACCTGTTTCGTTTTCATCAACATGAAACATTTTTAGGAGGATTTACAACATGAGTGAAAAAGGTTGTTGCTGTGGTCACGGGCATATAGATCAACAGTTTACAGAATTGGCTCCGGTACTGGACAAGTATGCGAAGGTTCCCGGAAGTCTGATCACAATTCTTCAGAAAGCCCAGGATATTTACGGGTATCTTTCCATGGATGCTATTCATTACATATCTCAGGCTACAGGTATCAAGCCGGCTAAAATTTATGGCGTTGCCACTTTCTATTCACAATTCAGATTAAAACCGATTGGAAAATATCTGATTATGTTATGCAAGGGTACAGCCTGTCACGTAAACGGCGCGGATACCATTGAAGAGTCTATTTGCGAATATCTGGATATCCAGGATGGAGAGACGACAGAAGATGGTCTCTTTACGCTGAACAATGTAGCCTGTCTTGGTTGCTGCTCCCTGGCTCCGGTTATGATGATAAAGAGCGCCGAGGGTGATGAAACGTATGGAAATCTGACAAAAGACTCTGTCAAGGATGTACTGGCAGAGATCCGGAAGAGAGCGTAGGAAGGGGAGAAAAGCATGAAGGTAATAATAGGAGAAGGAAGCTGCGGTATTGCCACCGGCGCGAAGAAAACAGCGGCGGAATTTGAAAAGCAGATTGCGGAAAAAAATCTGGATGTAGCTGTCGATATCACAGGCTGTGTCGGAACCTGTTATTTGGAACCGATCGTTGATATATATGAGGACAATGGGGAAATGACCCGGTATGTCCAAATCCAACCTGAACGTGTAGCGGAAATCGTGGAAAACCATCTGGAAAAGGGCCAGGCGGTAGAAAGCCTCGCGATTTCCAAAGAAGATCAGCAGTTTATTGAAAAGCAGCAGCGCGTTGTACTGCGCAACTGCGGATTGATTAATCCGGAAAAAATAGAGGAATATATTGCGGCGGACGGATATAAGGCCATTGAAAAAGTGGTGACATCCATGACGCCGGAAGAAGTCATTGAGGAAATTAAAATTTCAGGCCTCAGAGGAAGAGGCGGAGCGGGATTCCCGACTTGGTTCAAGTGGGACGCGGCGAAAAAAAGCCCTGGAAATGAGAAATACCTGGTCTGCAACGCGGACGAAGGAGATCCGGGCGCTTTCATGGACCGTTCCGTGCTGGAGGGAGACCCTCACTCTCTGCTGGAAGGCATGATCATCGCGGGTTATGCCATGGGTGCCAACGAAGGTATTATTTATTGCCGGGCCGAGTATCCTCTGGCGATCCACAGACTGGAGATCGCGATGGATCAGGCGAGAGAAAAGGGCTTCCTGGGAAAGAACCTGTTTGGAAGCAGATTTGACTTTGACATCCGTATCAAGGCAGGAGCCGGCGCCTTCGTGTGCGGGGAAGAAACTGCTCTGATCGCTTCCCTGGAGGGAGAACGGGGAATGCCGAGGTTAAAGCCTCCGTTCCCGGCGGCCAAAGGCTACTGGCAGAAGCCGACGGATATTAATAATGTAGAAACCCTGGCCAATGTACCGTGGATTTTATATAACGGCGGCGCGGCATTCGGCGCCATGGGTACCGAAAAATCCAAGGGAACGAAAGTATTCGCCCTGGCGGGAAAGATTAAAAAAGGCGGTCTGGTAGAGGTTCCTATGGGACTCCCTCTGCGGGATGTTATCTATGGCATCGGCGGCGGAATTAAAAACGATAAGGAATTTAAGGCGGTTCAGATGGGTGGCCCTTCCGGCGGCTGTATTCCGGCAAGCCTTATTGATACGCCGGTTGACTATGAAAATATTACGAAGACCGGCGCGATCGTAGGCTCCGGCGGTATGATCGTCATGGACGAGACAACCTGTATGGTAGACATGGCCAGATACTTCCTGGACTTCACCCGTAAGGAATCCTGCGGTAAGTGCAATTACTGCCGGATCGGGACCAAGCGGATGCTGGAAATACTGGAACGGATTACAGAAGGAAAAGGCCGTGACGGTGATATTGAACTGCTGGAAGAGCTGGCGGTTAAAATTAAAGACGGCTCTCTTTGCGGACTGGGACAGACTGCGCCGAATCCGGTGCTGACGACCCTCAAATATTTTAGAAACGAATACGAAGATCATATTTACAAGAAAAAGTGTACTGCAAAATCCTGTAAGGCTCTGATTACTTATGAGATTACAGACGCCTGCAAGGGATGTACTCTCTGCTCGAAAAAATGTCCGGTCGGTGCGATCTCCGGCGAAGTCAAGGGACAGCACGTTATTGACCAGGATAAGTGCGTGAAATGCGGCAGATGTCTGGAAAGCTGCAAGTTTGACGCCATTACAGTAGAGTAAGAGGGGAGGAGTTTTAGGCTATGAATAAATTTAGATTAAATATTGATGGAAAAGAGGTCCTGGGCCTTCCGGGTCAGACGATTTTAGAAGTCGCCAGAGAAAATGATATCTTTATCCCAACTCTCTGTTTTGACGAGCGCACGAAGATTTACGGCTCCTGCGGGCTGTGTATGTGCGAAGCGGAAGGAAACCCAAAGCTTCTGAAAGCGTGCGCTACGGAGATAGCGCCGAATATGGTGATCCGCACGAATACAAAGAGGGTAATCGAATCCAGAAAGACGAATCTGGAATTGCTGCTTTCCAATCATGTGGGAGATTGTCGTCCTCCTTGCGTGCTGGCGTGTCCGGCTCAGACCGACTGCCAGGGATACGTGGGGCTGATCGCAAACGGCGAATACGGAGCGGCCCTGGAACTTGTTAAGGATAAGATTCCGCTTCCGGCTTCTCTGGGAAGGGTCTGCCCGCATCCTTGTGAGGATGAGTGCCGCAGAGGCCTGATCGATGAGCCGATTTCCATTCAGATGCTCAAACGCTTTGCCGCGGATCAGGATCTGATGGAGGATGAGGTGTTCCTGCCGGAATGTGAACCGGACACCGGAAAGAACGTGGCGGTTATCGGCGGCGGCCCAATGGGACTTTCCGCGGCTTATTTCTTAAGACAGATGGGTCATGGAGTTACGATTTTCGAGGCCATGCCGAAAGCGGGGGGCATGCTCCGCTACGGGATTCCGGAGTACCGTCTGCCAAAAGAGGTTCTGGATATGGAAATCGCCACCATTGAAAAAATGGGCGTAGAGATTATCGCCAATACAAAAGTCGGCGTGGATATCCCGTTTGATACTATTCGCGGTGATTTTGACGCAGTACTTCTGGGAATCGGAGCATGGGTGTCCACCGGCGTGGGCTGCAAGGGCGAAGATTCCGAAGGCGTAATCGGAGGAATTGACTTCCTGAGAAAAGTAGTAAGAAATGAAGAAATTGAGCTTGGCGAAAAGGTTGCTATCGTCGGCGGCGGAAACACGGCTATGGACGCCTGCCGCACCGCGGTAAGACTGGGAGCCAAAGAAGTCTATAATATTTACCGACGTACCAAGGATGAGATGCCTGCGGATATGCTGGAAATCGAAGAGGCGGAGGAAGAAGGCGTAATCTTCAAAAATCTGACGAACCCGCTGGAAGTGATTGCCGATGAAAACGGCCATGTAAAACAGGTTGTGCTGCAGATCATGGAGCTGGGCGAGCCGGACGCTTCCGGAAGAAGAAGACCGATTCCGGTAGAAGGAAAGACAGAAACCATAGACATCGACACTATGATCCTCGCTATCGGCCAGGCGGTAGACGCCAGCATGTTTGACGTGGATAAAACAAGAAAGAACGCTATTGCTTATGATCCGGATACGTTTATGACCAGTATGCCGGGCGTGTTCGCGGGCGGTGACTGCGGAAATGATAAAATTTCCATCGCCGTGGAAGCCATCGCGGACGCGAAGAAAGCTTCCGGCGTAATCGACGCTTATCTCAACGGGGAAGCTGTTAAGTACGAAAAACCGTATGTGGTAACCAGAGATGATATTACGGAAAAAACCTTCGAGGATAGAGAACGCCAGTGCCGTCCGAAGTATGACATTCTTTCTCCGGAAGAGAGAAAAGACAACTTTACAGAGGTCGTAATCACAGGATTTAACGAGGAGCAGGCGGAAGAAGAGGCAAACCGCTGTCTGGAATGCGGATGCCACGATTATTTTGAGTGTAAACTGATCGACCTTGCCAACCAGTACGATGTAAAACCGGATCGTCTGGCAGGGGATAAAAATACCATCGAATTTGAAGACGATCACCCGTTCATCGTCCGTGATCCGAATAAATGTATTCTTTGCGGGCTGTGTGTAAGAGTCTGCGATGAAGTGATGGGTATCGGCGCGCTGGGCCTTGTAAACAGAGGATTTGATACGGTTGTGAAACCATCTCTTGAAAAGCCGCTGGTAGAGTCCGGATGCGTGTCCTGCGGACAGTGCGTCAGCGTCTGCCCGACCGGCGCTCTGCAGGAGAGAACTACGATGGTCAAAGAAGTTCCGTTGGAAAACGACGTGACGGAAACCACCTGTTCCTATTGTTCGGTAGGCTGCAGCCTGCTGCTGGAAAGCTACGGCGACATGCTGATTAAAGCCAATCCGGATAAGGAAGGCCCGGTTAATAAAGGGCTTGCCTGCGGAAAAGGAAAGTGGGGCTTCGACTGTGCCCTGCTGGAAGATAAACTGGTAGACCCGCTGATTAAAGACGCGGACGGATTCCGCGAGACGGACTATCACGAAGCCTTTGTGCTGATCGCGAAGAAATGCCAGTCCATCGCGGCAAAATACGGAAAAGACGCGGTAGCGGTGGCGATTTCCGATCGCTATACCAATGAAGAAGCTTACGCCATGAAGAAGATGGCGAATGTTATGGGCGCGAAGACCCTTTGCTTTAACAACCGGGCCAGCGGCCTTGCGCCAGTACTGGGATTTGACGCTTCTCCGAATACCATTGACGAGCTGCTTTCTACGGATGTGATTTTAGCGGCCGGATTTGACACGGTTTCCAATCCGGTGATGCAGCTCAAGCTGAGACAGGCGGCCGCAAACGGCGCCAAGGTAATCCTGGTAAATCCGGAAGGCTACGAACAGCATTTTGAATTCGCGGAAAGAGTGATTTACACGAAAAATGAACTGACCTTCTTCCGCGGTGTTGCCAAAGCGCTTTTGGAGGCAGGAAAGACTTCGGATGTCGCAGGATTTGAAGCCTTTAAGGAAAGTCTTGCGGACGCCTCGACCTGTGATGACTGCAGAGGCGTGGCGGAACTTTACGGAAACGCGAAGAAAGCGATGATCGTGTTCACGCAGAACTTTGTTACGACAGAGGCGGCTTCTCTCCTTGCGGATATTGCCCTTCTGTCCGGACATATTGGTTCCCCGCGTGACGGTATCGTTCAGGTGAAGGCCAAGAACAATTCTCAGGGTATTGTGGATCTGGGAATTCACGCGGGCGCGGAAGCGCTGGAAGGAGTCAAGGCTCTGCTGATTTTCGGTGAGGAACCGAACGTGGATCTTTCCGGTCTTGAGTTCCTGATGGTTTCCGATACGCATATGACGCAGACGGCAGCGAAAGCGGATGTAGTTCTTCCTGCTACCGGCTTTTCCAATACAGACGGTACTTATACGAATACCGAGCGGAGACTGCAGCCGGTACAGCGCGCGATTGTCGAGGAAGTGGATTTCAATAACTGGGAAATCGCCGCGGAAATCGCTCATGTTTATGAGGTGGACTTTGGCTGGGAAGATGAAATTGATATTTCCGAGGAAATGGATGATCTTCTGCCGAGATACAAGTACGCGGAAGTCGGCGAAGTGCTGGGAGGCGTTTTAGCGCCAACAGAAGACGCGGCCTTTGTTGTAGCATGCGACAGCAAATTCGTAGATCCGCTGCCTTGCACGGACAGCCTGATGAACGTTATCGCGGAACGGATTCCGAAGATGGCAGAATAAAGATTTTGCGGTAATCCGGCAGTTGAAAGCCGCCCCGGTTGGGGCGGCTTTTGTAGTGGGGCGGCGGCCGGGGCGTGGAGCGGCCTGGTGCACACGGCGGTGTGTTTTTGGCGAATTGCGTATACAGACGGTGCCCACAGGGAGAAGAAATTTTGAAATTGCGTATAAAATCAGTGGAAAAAGGTTCGAAAAGCGGGGGATCTGGCGAGAAAATCCGTGGAAATGGGAGATTTTTATACGCAATTTGAAGAAAATCATCAACGGTGTGCACCGGCGTTTAACTTCTTTGTGCAGCAGGAATTTTTTTACAAATATGTTTACATATTATTACATATAGTGTAAAATAAGGATGATAAACTCGCGGTGTCGGGGTGAGCAGAGCTGGGGTGCACACGGCGGTGTATTTTTGACGAATTGCGTATACAAACGGTGCCCACGGGGAGAAGAAATTTAGAAATTGCGTATAAAACCAGAGGAAAAAGACCTAAAAAACGGGGAATCTGGCGAGAAAATCTGCGGAAATGGGAGCTTTTTATACGCAATTTGAAGAAAAGCATTAACGGTGTGCACCACCAGCTTCAGACAGGGTATGGGATTTGAGAAAGATAAAATGAGGACAGGAGGAGCATCATGTATGATATAGTATCGCAGGTAAAGGCAGATTGCGATTTTCAGAGAAAGCTGCTGGGCAGATACCAGCGCGAATGCGAGGAACTGCCGAAAGGTGTGCTTTGCGTGAAAGAAAAGAAGGGGAAGCATTACTTTTACAAGCAGACCTTTCATGACGGAGCGCGGTGCCAGATGTATATTCCAAAGAAGAACGAGGAATATGTGCAAGCCTTGAAAATCAGACGGTTTCTGGAAGAGAGCATGAAGATCTTCCAGAAAAATATTCAGGCAGAAGAGAAGTTCCTGCGGCGGTATCAGAGCTACGATCCAAATCTGATTCAGGCAAGCCTGCCCGGAGCGTACCGGCCTCTGCCGAACCGCTGCTTCTGGGAGGCAGGGAATCAAAACCAGATACAGTGGCTTAAAAATACGCGGCGCGACAAGCAGCGAAACCCGGAGAAAAAGATTCATATCACACCGGGAGGATTACGTGTCCAGTCAAAAGGTGAATTGATTATCGCGGCTTCCCTGGAGGCAAACGGAATTCCGTTTCGCTATGACCAGGAGCTGAGACTGGGGGGACACGTCATTCATCCGGATTTTGAACTGCTGGACCCTTATCGGAATATCCCGGTTTACTGGGAACACTTCGGGATGCTGGAGGATGAGGACTACTTTGAATCAGCTGTCTGGAAGCTGAAGCTGTATCAGAAAAACGGTATTTTTCTTTTTGACAGGCTGCTGGTTACAGCAAACGCGCCGGATGGATCCTTTAATGGAAAGATGGTCGATCGGATTATAAAAGTATTCCTTTGCGGCTGAACGGGCTTTCGGCAGAAAAAGAGCAAATCCAACTGCGTCTTGCAAAATGCGGGTGCTGCCTTGTATAATAAAAGAGGAGCAGAAATCTTAAAACAGAGCCGGAAAATCAGAAGAACGCAATGGAAGATGGAAGCGGAAAGGGTTTTATGTTTGGAAATTGTCTGGAACAACTGAGTAACATATACGACAGTGTGGATTCGATTATGATTACAAACCGGGAAGGGATTATCGAATACACGGCTGTGATTGACGCGGGAAAGTGTTCGATTGGAAATGAAGGATATACCGGAAGGCACCTTTTGGAGGTATATCCGGATTTGACGGAAGCGGAAAGCACGATGTTCCGCGTGATGAAAACCGGGCAGCCGATTGTAGACGAAATACAAACCGTGACAGACTGGAATGGAATGACCATGACGATTTCCTGCAGCACATATCCTATTGAACTGGGAAACAAGATCATCGGCGCGGTGGAAGGGGTCATCCTTTTAGATCCCGAAGGAAGTCCCCGCAGCAAGGATATCCAAAAGCGGCAAAACGCGAAACTGCAGGAAGACCGGCTTTACTGCCTGGATGATCTGATTACCGAAGATCCTTATATGAAAAAGGTGAAGCAGCAGATCCGACGGGCGGCGGAAGGCGGCTCTCCGGTGATGCTCATCGGGGATACCGGGACCGGAAAGGAACTGGCGGCTCAGTCTATTCACAGCCACAGCCGGAGGGCGGACGGTCCCTTTGTTTCGCAGAACTGTTCGGCGATTCCCATGGGCCTTTTGGAAAGCACACTGTTTGGAACCGCGCGGGGCAGCTATACGGGAGCGGAGGACAGAAGGGGGCTCTTTGAACTGGCCGACCGGGGCACTTTGTTTCTGGACGAGCTGAACTCTATGGAGATTAGCCTGCAGGGAAAACTCCTGAAAGCTGTGGAGGAACAGAAAATTCGCAGGATCGGAGAAGAGCGGGAACGGAAGATCGATGTCCGCATCGTTTCCGCGGTCAACCGCGATACCAGAGATATTCTGAGCGCGGGAGAGTTGAGAAGAGACTTGTATTATCGGCTGGGCGTCGTCGAAATACGACTGCCGCAGCTGCAGGAGCGAAAACAGGATATTCCGGTTTTGATCCGGCATTATATTGAAATTTACAACCGGCAGAGAGGTATGCACATCCGCGGATACAGCGAACTGGCGCAGAAAATGCTGCTAAACTATTCATGGCCGGGGAATATCCGGGAGTTGCGAAATGTGGTTGAATACGGATTCAACATGGCGCAGGGGGAGGAACTGACCATGAGGGAACTTCCGGACACCCTGCTGTATGAGAAGAAACAGGTCAGCGAAGCGGTGAAACCGGAGCTTTCCGCAAGTATCCCGGAACCGGACGGAGAACATTCTCTGACGGAAATGGTGGAAAGCTTTGAAAAAGAACTGATCCGGCAGGCGTGCAAAACTGCGCCCAGCATGACGGCCGCAGCGGAAAAACTGCGGATCAGCAGGCAGGCTCTGAGCTACAAACTGAGCAAATACGGATTAAAGAAATAGGGCGAAAGAAATTTTGCGCAAGATGCAAAATTTCTTTCGATTTCGAGGTCGAGAAAAAAATTTTGCGTATTATACAGAAAGTGAATAAGATTCTGAAAACATCTGATTGCAAGGGAAACCAGCTGGAAAACGAGGGAAAAGCACGTTGGCATGAATTTTGCTTACTATAATTATTACACTATGAAACAGAACGGCTGCCGGAAGGCGGCAGGAATCAGGAGGAAAACTTATGGATTATGGATGTCAGTCAATGGTGAAAAAAATTGAATCAATTTTAATCAAACGGCCGCAGCAGGCCTTTATCAGCCAGGAAAATCTGGACAAAACCTGGGAGGAATTCAAATACTTCGGCTGCCCGGATTATGAGACCGTTTTAAAAGAATATGAAGTATTTGAAAAGTACATTACCGACAATGTAGAAAACGTTTACTATCTTCCCCAGGATGACCGGACTGGCCTGGATTCCATTTACACCCACGACCCGCTGAAAATCACCAAAAAGGGAGCGATTTACTTCCCTATGGGCAAGGTGCTTCGCGGCAGAGAGTGGGAAGCGACAAAAGAGTTTCTGGAGGGAATCGGGATCCCCACTCTGGGACGGATTGAGCCGCCGGGAAAAATGGAAGGCGGAGATGTGCTGTGGATTGACGAAAGGACGGTTGCCATCGGAAGAGGATACCGGACCAATGACGAAGGAATCCGCCAGTTCAAAGAATTGACAAAGGACTTCATCGATGAATATATCATTGTGCCAATGCCCCATGGCGAAGGAGAAGACGCGTGCCTGCATCTGATGAGCATTATCAGCTTTGTAGATACGGACAAGGCGGTGGTTTATTCCAAATTCATGCCGGTATTTTTCCGCGAATATCTGATTGACCGGGGAATCACGCTGATCGAAGCAGACGACGATGAGTACGACTATCTGGGAACAAATTTGCTGGCTTTGGAGCCGGGAAAAGTAATCCTGATCAAGGGATGCCCGAAAGTAGAGGCGAAATTAAAAGAGCTAGGTGTGGAAGTGATGACTTACGAAGGAAAAGAGATGTCTTACAGGGGGACCGGAGGGCCGACCTGCCTGACCTGCCCGCTGTGCAGAAAATAAGGGAAGGCAGAGAACAAAACAAGATGAGTGAAAGACATACAATTTTACAGGGGATTGAAAAGGATATACAGAACATTTTATACCGCTACATGAAGACCCAGAGCTTCACCTATACGGAGAGGGAAAAAGAAGCGGAACAGTTCCTGGTGGATCATTTGTCTAAAATTCCGTATTTCAGGGAGCATCCGGAGCATTTTGGAACCTGGTCCATCCCGGGAGACCCTTTTGACCGGGCGGTTTGCTACGGAATGGTGAAAGGCGAGGGAGACGATACGATTGTGTTCGTCCACCACAATGATGTGGTGGAAATTGAGGATTTTAAACTGCTGAAATCCTATGCCTTTTCTCCGGACGAACTGGCGGAGGAACTGATGAAAATCAGAGATTCTCTTCCGAAAGACGCAAAAAAAGATCTGGAAGAGGGAACCTTCCTTTTCGGACGGGGCGGAGCGGATATGAAGGGCGGCGGCTCGATTCAGCTGGCTCTTCTGGAGCGTTATAGCAGAATGGAACACTTCAGGGGAAATGTGATTGTCATCGCGGTTCCGGATGAAGAAAACCTCTCCGCGGGAATGCGGGCAGGCGTAGAACTTCTGGCAGAGCTGAAAGATCGGTACAAGCTGAACTACAAGATTATGATTAACTCGGAACCTCATCAGAGAAAGGATTTTTCCCAGGGAATTTTTTCCGAAGGATCGGTGGGAAAGATCATGCCGTTTATTTATGTGAGAGGGTATCTTTCTCATATCGGAAAGGTATTTGAAGGCTTTAACCCGCTGAACCTGATGAGTGAAATTGTGCGGAGCACAGAGCTGAATATGGACTTTTCCGATGTAGTAGGCAATGAGAGCGCTCCGCCGCCGACCTGGCTATATCTGAAGGACAGCAAAAAGCAGTATGATGTTTCCATGCCGCTGTCCGCGTCCGGATGTTTCAGTATTTTGACACTGGATCAGAGCCCGGCGGAGGTAATGGAAAAGGTGAAAGGGATCTGCGTCCGATCTTTTGATAAAATTATCGGCGAGATGAACGAAAGCTACAACCGCTTTTCCGAAGTGGCCGAGCCGGTGGCAAAGGGGCTTCCATGGAAAACAAAGGTTATGGATTTCGCCCGGTTGTACGAAGAAGCTTGTTCCGCTCATGGTCAGCGCTTTAAAGCGGAATATGAGAGAAAATTAGAATACCTGTCTCAACAGATGAAAGACGGGAGCATCAACATTATTGAAAGCAACTTCGCGCTGGTTGAGTTTGTCTTCGACTATATCGGCGATCTGGCGCCGAGGGTGGTTTACGGATTGATCCCGCCGTATTATCCGAATGTCTCAAATCTGTATTTTACCGATCTGGCGCCGGAAGTGGCGTCTTTATCGGAACAGCTGGACGCGTATACGACCCGGCAGTACGGACAGCATTATACGCGTGAATATTTTTATACGGGGATTTCCGATCTCAGTTATACCAGCATTAAAGACGGAGCGAAGACATTGGACTCCCTGAAGAATTCTATGCCGTTGTTCGGGGACTTTTACAGGATTCCTGTAGAAGCTATCGAAAAGATCGCGATGCCCTGTATGAATATCGGGCCATGGGGAAAGGACTTTCACAAGCTTACAGAACGGGTATGCAAAGAAGACCTGTATGAGAGGACGCCCCGCATCATAAACAAGGCGGTTTCTCTGCTTCTTGAGAATCCGTTGCTGACAGAGTAATGAGCTGCCAGTCGAAAGGAGAACATTAAAAAATGAGTGAAAGAAAAGATGAGAGTGGGCTTCAGAGGAAACTCTCGCCCAGACAGATGAATATGATCGCCATCGGCGGCGCCATCGGAACCGGACTTTTTGTAGCGACCGGTTCCTCCATCAGTACCGCCGGACCAGGCGGCTCTATGGTTGCCTATGGGCTGATTGGAATCGCGATTTACTTTATTATGACGGCTCTGGGAGAAATGGCCACATATCGGCCGGTTCCGGGAGCCTTTGAAACCTACTCCACTGATTATGTCGATCCGGCTTTCGGTTTTGCCATGGGATGGAATTACTGGTACTGCAGCGCTATGACGCTGGCAACGGAACTGGTAGCGTCCGCCATTGTTATGAAATTCTGGTTCCCTGACAGTTCGTCGGTAATGTGGAGCGCAATATCGATTATCCTGCTGCTTGTTTTAAATCTGTTTTCAGCGGGAATCTTTGGTGAAGCGGAATTCTGGTTCGCCGGAATTAAGGTTGTAACGATTATTATTTTCCTGGTCATCGGTGTCTTGATGATCTTCGGGATTTTTAACTCCGATACAGTAGGATTTGAAAACTGGACGGTCGGAGAAGCGCCTTTTGTCGGCGGAGGTTTTGCCATTTTTAGTATCTTTATGGTCGCCGGTTTTTCCTTTGTTGGCGTGGAAGCCACAGCCATCGCGGCGGGGGAATGCGTTAACCCGGAAAAGACGGTTCCCAAAGCCATCAACAGTGTGTTCTGGAGAATACTGCTGTTCTATATCGGCGCGATTTTTATTGTCGCGACCTTGATTCCATATACGGACCCGAATCTTCTGAACGCGGATGTAGATAATGTAGCGGTCAGCCCGTTTACGATTATCTTTGAGAAAGTCGGTCTTGCGGCGGCGGCTTCTTTTATGAACGCGGTCATCCTGACTTCCATTCTTTCCTGCGGAAATTCGACCCTCTACTCTGCCAGCAGACTTCTGTACTCCATGGCAGAATCCGGAAAAGCGCCGAAGGCGCTGGGGAAGGTCAGCAAAAAAGGGGTGCCCCTTTATGCGGTGCTGTTTACCGCGGCAACGGCCTGCCTGTGCTTCCTGACTTCCCTGGACAGCGACAGTGTCGTTTATACCTGGCTGTATAACGCTACCGGACTTACTGGTTTTCTGACCTGGTTTGGCATTTGTATCTGCCATATCCGGTTCCGGAAAGGGTTTAAAGCTCAGGGAAGGGATATTAACGAGCTGAAGTATAAGAGCAAATTCTATCCATTTGGAACCTGGTATTCGCTGATTATCTGCACAGCGGTCATTTTGGGACAGGGATATTATGCCTTTACATCCTCCGGTATCGACTGGTATGGAATTTTAGTTGCCTACATCGGACTTCCGATTTTTGTTGCTTTGTACATAATACGCAAAGTTGTGAAAAAGACAAAAATTGTACATGTCGCGGAAATGGATTTGTCAAAAACTCCTATGCGGCAGCAATAAAATAATGAAAGCAAGAATACCGTACGGAGCGAACCGTGCGGTATTTTTACGGCCCCGGTAAAGATTTTCCTTGAGCCTGTCGGAAACTCAGGGTATAATAAAAACATCGGTCAGACAGAAAACTCTGACTTTTGAAAAAGCATAAAAAGGAGAATTGTGTATGTTTAACTCATTAGTGGAAGCAAAACGCTTTATGGAAGAAAAACATATTCAGATGGTGGACTTCATGATGATCGATCTGAACGGAAGATGGCGTCATCTGACGATTCCGGCGGATCGCTTCACCGAAGACACCTTTAAAAGCGGAATCGGCTTTGATGGAAGCAACTATGGATTTGCTCCGGTAGAAAAGAGCGATATGGTATTCATTCCGGATCTGTCGACCGCTTATGTGGATCCGTTCATGGAAATTCCCACCCTGGCGATGATCGGAGACGTCTATGTCATCGATGTACCAAATAACCGTCCTTTTGATCAGGATCCGCGAAACGTTGCCAAGCACGCGGAGGAATACCTGAAAAAGACGGGGATCGCCGATGAAATGAGAGTGGGGCCTGAATATGAGTTCCACGTATTTGATCATGTGAGCTATTCCACAGCGCCCAATGAATCCAGCTTTTACATTGATACGGAGCAGGCGGAATGGAACAAAGAGGATCGAGATTTCAACCTGGGATATAAGATGCCCCACAAGGGAGGATACCATATGGCGCCGCCTCAGGACGTGCTCTATGATTTCCGAAGCAGAGTCTGCATGCTGATGGAGGATCAGGGGATCCGCGTCAAATACCATCACCATGAAGTCGGCGGTCCGGGACAGC
The DNA here is from genome assembly GCF_014333425.1 of Zhenpiania hominis. GTDB lineage: Bacteria > Bacillota > Clostridia > Peptostreptococcales > Anaerovoracaceae > Hominibacterium > Hominibacterium hominis. Next base: position 45,302 of record NZ_JACRYT010000003.1, read on the forward strand.
TGGAAGTCGAAGTGGAATTCGGTACTGTAACGGAAATGGCGGACAAGACCATGATGACCAAATATCTGATTAAGAATGAAGCCATTGCCGAAGGAAAGACGGCAACCTTCATGCCGAAACCGATTTTCGATGAGGCGGGAAACGGCATGCATGTCCATATGCAGCTTTTCAAAGACGGAAAGCCGCTGTTTTACGATGAAAACGGCTATTCCCAGCTTTCGCAGACCGCCCTGCACTTTATGGGAGGAATTTTAAAACATATCCGCGCGCTCTGTGCTTTTACCAATCCGAGCACCAATTCCTTCAAGCGGCTGGTGCCGGGCTATGAGGCTCCGGTTACCATCGGCTTTGCCACCGCTAACCGCAGTTCGGTAATCCGGATTCCGGCTTACGCGAAGGATCCGGATAAAAAACGGTTTGAAATCCGCAATCCGGACGGAACTTGCAATCCTTACTACGCGCTGTCCGCGATCCTGATGGCGGGATGCGACGGAATCAAAAATAAGATCGATCCGATGGCGGAGGGATACGGACCTTACGATTTTAACCTCTATAATCTTTCCGATGAGGAAAAGAAGCAGATCAAGAGTCTTCCGAGAACGCTGGATGAAGCTTTGGATGCGCTGGAAGAGGATCATGACTTCCTGACAGAAGGCGGAGTTTTCCCGGAAAAGCTGATTGAAATCTGGCTGATTAACAAGAGAGCGGAAACGAAGAAGCAGAGCATGATGCCGACTCCGATGGAATTCGACATGTACTATGACCTGTAAAGCGATCTGACAAAGAAAGACGAACCGCGGCGCGGGCTGCCTGAAGAAGGCGGGCGCCGTGGTTTTTTGTGACTGTTTTTTGAGTAATTCGAGGAAAACAGGATGAACGCATGAAGTTTTTTCCATGAAAAAACCAGAGACCGCTCCGGGATTCTTCCGGCCGCGCTGACAATCCCATAGTACCCTTGAGACGAGACTTTAAACTATAACTGAAGGAGGGTACGATAGATGATAGAGGTGAAAAAACTGGTAAAAAAATACGGGAACCATGTAGCCGTAGACGGTCTGACCTTTTCCATTGATAAGGGCAGAGTCTACGGCTTTTTAGGTCCCAATGGCGCGGGAAAAACCACGACCATGAATATCATTACCGGATATCTGGCGGCGACAAAAGGAAGTGTGACGGTCAACGGATATGATATTCTGAAAAACCCGGAAGAATTTAAAAAATCCGTCGGCTACCTGCCGGAGCTTCCTCCGGTTTATATGGACATGACGGTGAGGGAATATCTTCTTTTTACCGCCGAACTGAAAGGCGTTCCCAAAAAAGAACGCCAAATCCAGACGGAGGTTATTATGAGCAGAGTAAAGCTGTCCCATATGGCGGATCGGCTGATTGCCAATCTTTCCAAGGGGTATCGGCAGCGTGTGGGGTTGGCGCAGGCAATTTTAGGTTTTCCGGAAACCATTATCCTGGACGAACCCATGGTGGGGCTCGATCCCCAGCAGATTATCGAAATCCGTCAGCTGATTCGGAGCCTGGCAAAGAACCATACAGTGATTCTCAGCTCCCATATCCTGGCGGAAGTACGGGAATTGTGCGATTATATTCTGATCATCGCCAAAGGAAGACTGGTGGCCCAGGATACGCCGGAAAACCTGGAGCGCCTCTTCAGCGGCAGAGATACGCTGTGCCTGGAGGTAAAGGGAACCTTGGATCAGATCAAACAGATTCTGGCAGACGTCCGCGGTATCGAGGATTCCGAGTTCAGCAGAAAAGCAGAGGATCACTACGAAGTAAAGCTTACACCAAAAGAAGGAGCCGATATTCGGGAATCGCTGTTTTTTGCCTTCGCCGAGCGCAGGTGCCCGCTGCTTTCGCTGTATGAAGATAACGGCTCCCTGGAGGATGTTTATCTGAAACTGATTCAGGAAGGAGGAAAACGTCATGAGAGCCGTTTACAAAAAAGAGCTTAGCTCCTTTTTCCGATCCATGACCGGATATGTTCTCATTGCGTTTCTGGTCACATTTACCGGAGTCTATTTTATGATTTATAATCTGAGTCAGGGATATCCGTATTTTTCCTATACGCTGTCTTCGATTATGCTGGTTCTGCTGGTACTCGTTCCTGTGTTGACCATGCGCAGCTTCGCGGAGGAGAGAAAGAGCAAAACGGATCAGCTGCTGTTTACTTCTCCGGTAAAAATCAGCAGTATTGTAATAGGAAAGTACCTGGCGATGGTAACGGTATATCTGCTGCCGAATCTCCTGTTCTGTCTTTTTCCTCTGATTATCAAAATGCAGGGGAACGCGTACCTGCAGTCTGACTACGCGTCTATTTTTCAGTTCTTTCTGATGGGATGCGTGTTTATCGCGGTGGGAATGTTCTTTTCCAGTCTGACAGAAAGCCCGATCATCGCGGCAGTCAGTACCTTCGCGGCGACGCTGGTTCTGTATATATGGGAATATCTTGTCAATTATCTTCCTTCGGGAGCCGTATCCAATTTCATCGCACTTTTCTGATCGGAGCCGGTATACGCGGCTACTACTGCTGGTTTTCTTCCCCAAAGCTTGCCATATAATCCAGTATCACGGAAAGATTATCCTCGGCGTCCTCAATATCCGTGTTCCATACAACCAGATTCAAGTCTTCTTTCTTGTCAAGAAAGACCGAAGCTGCCTTGTTTTCCAATGTTCCGGTGGGCTCTGTGTTCATTCCCCGGCTCAACGCTTCGATTAGAGGAGTCTCCGGTGAGACGTACCACAGCCCGGTTGTGGACAGCTCACTGTAATTGACGTCGCAAAGCCCGCAGGTTGTCTCAAAGACCGTATGCATTTCATCCATTATGGTATTTTCAAGGCTTTTGGCGTTAATCTGCATCCGGAAAGAGCGGTTTTTCGTGGAAATTTTTCCGATATTGGAAAAGGCGGTTACCTCATCATCATCGGAGCGGTAATAGGTGCCGTTTATAATGGTGTACATCAGGCTGACAATATTAGCAGTATCGTCATCCGCGATGACCCGGTCCGGCAGATCGATTTCCGTCATGGTATATTCAAACGATTCATCAAGATCTTCATAATATTCCGCTACATTTTCATAAGAATTCTCAAATCGGCTGGTAAAACTTGTCACATCATTCTCCTGCAAAACGATCGCCGCTTCCGCCCGCCGCGGATACAGATCCACATCTGTCCCGCCGTTAAAGGACGCCAGTTCAAAAAGAACTCCGGAACTCTGGCAGGAGGCCAAAAGATCCCCGATGGTCTTTATGGCGTTGGGATACTCGCCGCGGTGTTCATAAGGGCTTTTATAAGGGGTCCCGTCTAAAACGATCCGGTACGCCTTTGTGTACCGGGGTGAAACCATGTCCAATTCTTTGGAGGCCATTATATTGGAAGACGCCGCGATGCTGTTAATGAGCTCTGTGGAATTGCCGTCGTTCACACTGATGAAATTATCCGTGTTTAGATACTCCTTGCCCAAAGCGCTGGCGCCAATGGGTCTTCCTTCCTTTTCAAAGGTGATGATCCCGGTCAGTTCCCCATGCTGCCGCGCGCCGTTTAAGGCCGTCATGACGGCAGATACACTCTGCAGATCTTCGCTTTTCTCCTCCGGCGTATCCAGTGACACGCTGGCGTGGAACGTAAAATCTTCCGCGTCTTCATAACCGGAAGACGCGGCTTTTGACAAAACGATATACTGTTCTCCGGATGATTTGACGGTCAGATTATTTTCCTTTGCCCAGGAGGAAAGTGAATCCGCAATCACCTGGAAGGTTTCGGCGTTTTCCGACGCCTGTGTAATCTGCTCATAATTCTGATCCATCCGGTCTTTTATGGAAACTTCGTTTTCTTCTCCCTGGCTGCCGCAGCCTGTAAAAAGAAGAAAAACGGCAGTAAATGCCGAAATCAGTAAGATGGGAAAAAATCGCTTCATAATTTGAATTTCTCCTTGTTTATTATTGAAAATCCTATATAATAATAGCATATAGTGTTTTACAAAGGTAGAGCTTTTTACGAGATTTCACGAAATCTTAACAATTTCCTTTGAGGGGGAAACAGGCAATATGGAGACAAAAAATTTGATCATCAGAGAGACCGTTTTCGAAGACTGCGAATTTTTCGCCAGGTGGGAAACCGATCCGGAGGTGACCAGGTTTCTCAGCTATGAGGATGACCGTTCCTATCCGGAGATCGTAGAGGAGTGGATTTTAGATAAACAAGACCCGGCGAAACTGCAGTTCACCGTAGTGAAAAAGGAGATACAGCAGCCTATCGGAAGAATCTGTATCAGCAGGATGGACCCGAAGAGTGACTCCCTTGATATTACAAAACTTTATATCGCGGGGGAGGCAAACCGGAAAGTCGGATTCGGAAAAGAGCTTATGAGAGAGCTTCTGGAGTATTGCTTTGTGTTCCTGCATATGGAGCGGGTAACGCTGGACTATTATACCGGAAATAAAGCTGCCGCGGCTCTTTATGAAAAAATGGGATTTCAGAGTGAAGGCACCGCGAGAAACGCCGCCAAGAAAAACGGAAAGTATTATGACCTTCATTTAATGTCTATGCTGCGCTCTGAGTTCTTCGAGAGGGTTCACGACAGATAACAGAAAAGAAAGCAAGATAGGATCAGAAACCTGCCGCGTTTGAGGAATCAAGCCCGGCAGTCTTTTTTTGTTATTTGCGGATGAAGAATAGGAAAAAAGATTGCTTCTCTGTCTTGACTTCCGATCTAAACCATGTATAATTTTTATGTACCACTTCCAGAGACCACTAGATATAGTGTGGGCGCGAAGTGTTGAAATCAGACGATAGCGGCGTTTTTTAGGTCGCTTTGTAAAGGGGATACAGTATGGATTCAATTAAAAAGATTATTAAACGAGACGGCAGGACGGTTGACTTTGACGTCAACAAAATCGCGGACGCGATTTATAAAGCGGCGAAAGTATTAGGCGGAAAAGATAAGGATATGGCCATGTATCTGGCCAGGCAGGTAGAGCTTTACCTGGCGGAAATCCGTCACAACGATACGCCTACGGTAGAGCAGATTCAGGACGCGGTGGAAAAGGTCCTGATTGAAAACGGACACGCGCGTACGGCGAAGGAGTTTATTCTGTACCGGGCGGAGCGGACCAGAGTGCGGGATATGAATACCCGTCTGATGAAAATTTATGAAGATCTGACCTTCAAGGAAGCGGCGGAAAACGACATCAAAAGAGAAAATGCCAATATTGACGGGGATACCGCCATGGGAACCATGCTCAAATACGGTTCCGAGGGAGCAAAGCAGTTTTATGAGATGTTTGTATTAAAGCCGGAGCACGCGAAAGCCCACAGGGAAGGAGATATTCACATCCACGATCTGGATTTCCTGACTCTGACCACAACCTGCTGCCAGATTGATATTGAAAAGCTGTTTAAAGGCGGGTTTTCCACAGGCCACGGCTTTTTAAGAGAACCTAATGATATTCAGAGCTACGCGGCTCTGGCCTGCATCGCGATTCAGTCCAACCAGAACGATCAGCATGGAGGACAGAGTATTCCGGATTTCGATTACGGCATGGCAAACGGCGTGAAAAAAACCTTTAAAAAACTGTACTGGAAAAATGTAGGAAAGATGCTGGACATTCTTTACGATATTGACAACGGCGTGGACAAAGCCATGGAGATCGGAAAAAGCATCGAAGAGGAAGAGGGGATCTGTCCGATTCTTGCCGATGACAACGGATATAAGGAAAAAGAGCGGGAATATCTGAAAGAATTCTGCGAGGAAGAGGAGATCGGACGTCTCCAGGAACGGGCGACCAAATACGCCAACAAGGAGATCCGGCGGGCCACCTATCAGGCTATGGAAGCCTTTGTTCATAACCTGAATACCATGCATTCCCGGGCGGGCGCGCAGATTCCGTTTTCCTCAATCAATTACGGTACGGACACGTCTCCTGAGGGGCGGATGGTAACGGAGAACATTATGCTGGCCACAGAAGCGGGACTGGGCAACGGGGAGACGGCGATTTTCCCGATTCATATTTTCAAAATAAAGGAAGGCGTCAACTACAATCCGGAAGATCCCAACTACGACCTCTTCAAGCTGGCCTGCAGAGTATCGGCAAAGAGACTGTTTCCGAACTTCTCCTTCATTGACGCGCCTTTTAACCTGCAGTTCTATAAAGAAGGCGATCACAATACAGAAGCCGCCTACATGGGATGCCGTACAAGAGTTATGGCCAACGCTTACGATCCGGAGCGGCAGGTGGTGGGAGGCAGAGGAAATCTGAGCTTCACCTCGATCAATCTGCCGAGAATCGCCATCAAGGCCCACGGCGACATTGATCTGTTCTTCGAAGATCTGGACCGCAAGCTGAGCCTGTGTGTGGATCAGCTGATGGAACGCTACAAGATTCAGGCGTCCAAGAAGGCGAAAAACTATCCGTTCCTTATGGGTCAGGGCATCTGGCTGGATTCGGACAAGCTGAAGCCCAATGATTCGGTGGCGGAGGTCTTAAAGCACGGAACCCTGACGGTGGGATTCATCGGACTCGCGGAGACTCTGAAAGCGCTCATCGGCGCGCATCACGGCGAGAGCAGAGAGGCGCAGAGCCTTGGCCTGGAAATCATCGGGTACATGAGAAAGCGTATGGACGAGGCCACAGCAAGAACCGGATTCAATTATTCGCTGATCGCGACGCCGGCGGAGGGACTGTCCGGCCGCTTTGTGCGGATTGACCGGAAAAGGTTCGGCGTGATTGAGGGTGTGACGGATCGGGAATATTATACCAACTCCTTCCACATCCCGGTATATTACAACATTTCCGCTTTCGACAAAATCCGGCTGGAAGCACCGTATCACGCTCTGACAAACGGCGGGCACATTACCTATGTGGAACTGGACGGAGATCCGTGCAAAAATCTGGACGCCTTTGAGCGCATTGTCCGCTGCATGAAGGAAAGCGGAGTCGGATACGGTTCCATCAATCACCCGGTAGACCGGGATCCGGTCTGCGGATATACCGGTATTATTGATAACGAATGTCCGCACTGCCACCGAACAGAAGATGACGGGGACGAAGGATTCGAACGTATCCGCAGAATCACCGGATATCTGGTAGGTACGGTGGACCGCTTTAATAACGCCAAAGCGGCAGAGGAAAAGGACCGCGTCAAACACGACGTGGCGGAAGGGTATGAGGTGATATGAGTCAGGCAGGCACGATCCGGCTGGCGGGAATCGTCCGGGAATCCATCGTAGACGGACCGGGATTCCGCTTTACGGTATTCTGCCAGGGATGTCCCCACCACTGTCCGGGCTGCCACAACCAGCAGACCCATGATTTCGCGGGAGGAAAGGACGTGGCTCTTTCGCGGATACTGGAAGAAATCGATAAAAATCCTCTTCTTTCCGGCGTAACCTTTTCCGGGGGAGAACCTTTCTGCCAGGCCGGAGCCTTTGCGGATCTGGCGGAGGAGGTGGAAAAAAGAGGTCTGGATATTGTAACCTTTTCCGGATATACATACGAACAGCTGCGGGAAAAAGCCGAAACCGACGAGGATACAGCCCGGCTCCTGGCACATACATGGCTGCTAATCGACGGGCCCTTTAAAAAAGAGGAAAAGGATCTGACGTTAGCGTTCCGGGGCAGCCGAAACCAGCGGATTATCGATCTGAACGCCACCAGAAAGGAAGGAAGGCTGGTTCTGTGGGAGAAAAAAGAAGAAAAAAGCGGAAGTTAGGCGAAAAAAGAACTTGTACAGAGGATTTCTGTATGATATAATGTCATTTGTTCGAGTGCTCTCGAATCAATTTGTAATCATGCGAAAGCTTAAGATACTTAAAGGAGGTGCGGTAGATGTCAAGAAAATGTGAAATTTGTGGCAAAGGCCAGGTTTCCGGAAATAATGTGTCTCATTCCAACAGACACACAAGAAGAAAATGGAACGCGAACATTCAGACGATCCGGATTGAAGAAAACGGAACAGTAAGAAAAGCCAAAGTTTGTACCAGATGCATCCGGTCAAACAAAGTAAACCGTGCCATTTAATGAAAAAAGCAAGACCTGCCGCAAGCGGCGGGTCTTTTCATTTACAGTAAAGGCGGATTCCACAGAACAGCAGCAGACATCCCAGCAGCAGAATCCACGCTTTTACCGGGAGGAAAAAGGCGCAGATTGTGACAACTCCGAACACAAGCAGCACGAATCCCATATCTTTGACATCGTGCCGGCACGGAGGCCGTTTATGTTTACGTTTCTTACATTTATTCCGATTCATAGCATCACCTTTTACAGATTATGATTTTCTTTCGGAGATTGTGCAGAGACGTTTAATTATGTTAAAATAGATAAAACTATCAGGAGGAGCGAATTTTGATTACAGTAGAAACGGAATTCGGAACGATTACGATTACAAAATCCGTGATTGGAAAAATCATTACAGACGTCATTGACGAATTTGAAGGAAAAGTGATCATTTCCAACCATAAAGGCAAAGTGCCGGGCCTTGTTTCCAAAATCGGAGGAATGGACGAAATCAGCAATATGGAGATCAACCTTACGGAACAGGGACTGGATATCCGTATTTTTGTCGTTCTGCGGTTTGGAACCAGTATCACCCGCGTGACCAACCAGCTGGTGGATGAAATTCACAGGCGGGTACGGGAAATGACCGCTATGGAGCCAAACAGCGTGGCAGTTGTTGTGACAGGGATGATTTCCAAGCATATTGCTCCAAGACATATCGAGGTGACGAGATAGATGCAGTTAAAGGATCCGGTAAGCGTATTAAAAGGGGTTGGCCCGAAAAAGCAGGCCGCGCTAAAGCGTCTGGGGATTGAGACCATAGGCGACTTTCTGATGTTTTTCCCCAGAGAGTATCAGGATCGGCGGAGCATCTGCCCGATTTCCCAGCTGAAACAGGAGCAGCCGGTCCGGGTGCGGGCGGAAGTGGAACTGGTGGTAAAGGATCCCTACCGCAGAGGAAGGCGGCAGAATCTGAGACTTCTTGTAAAGGATCCCACCGGAAAGCTGGAGATCGTTTTTTTTCAGGCAGGGTATCTTGCCGATTCCTTTAAAATCGGGACAGTCTATGATTTTTACGGAAAACCGACGGTGAACCGGGGTCGGATGCAGATGCTCCATCCGGACTTTTCGAAACAGGAGCAGGGAGAGTCTTCGGGGATTCTTCCGGTGTATCCTCTTGCCGCGGGACTGACGCAGAAGGAGATGCGCGGCTGGCAGAAAACAGCCCTCAGCGCGGCAGGAGAAATCGGAGAATATCTTCCCGCGGATCTTGTCAGCCGCAACCGGCTCTGCAGTCTGGAATACGCCATTGCCAACGTTCACTTCCCCGAAGATCGAAAACCGCTGCTGCAGGGAAAATACAGGCTTATTTTCGATGAACTTCTGGCCCTGCAGACCGGCCTCTTAGCGGCCAAAAACGCTTCTTCCTCCGGCAAAAAAGGAATTGTGTTCAGCCCCGGCGAAAAGGCAGAGGCGTATATCATGGGCCTCGGATACCAGCTGACATCGGCCCAGAAGCGGGTAACCGAAGAAATTCTTTCGGATCTTTCTTCCGGAAATGTGATGAACCGGCTTGTGCAGGGCGATGTAGGATCCGGAAAGACGGTGGTAGCGGAAATTGCCCTGTACAAAGCAGTAAAAAGCGGATTTCAGGGCGTTATGATGGCGCCTACGGAAATTCTGGCAAAGCAGCATTACAGCGGCCTTTCCAAAAGCTTCGCTTCCCACGGGATTAAAGTCGGCCTTCTGACCGGGAGCATGGGCTCGAAAGAAAAAAGGGAAACGCTGCGGGAACTTGCGGAGGGAAGGATTCAGATTTTAGTCGGGACCCACGCGATTATTCAGCCGGATGTGGTCTTTCACAAACTGGGACTTGTCGTTACCGACGAGCAGCACCGGTTTGGCGTCAACCAGAGGACCGCTCTTTCCGAAAAAGGGGAAAACCCTCATGTGCTGGTTATGACCGCGACGCCGATTCCAAGGACCCTGGCGGTGATCCTGTATGGAGATCTGGATATTTCCATCATTGACGAGCTTCCGCCGGGAAGGCAGAAAATTACAACCCGCGCCATTGATCAGAGTCAGCGAAACGCCTGTTATGATTTTGTGGAAAAGGAACTTCAGAAAGGAAGGCAGGCCTATGTGGTAGCGCCGCTCATCGACGAATCGGAAACGCTGGATGTGAAATCGGCGGAAGAGCTGTATCAGGAACTGAGCGGACGGTTCAAAGGCGTTCAGACCGCGCTGCTGCACGGGGCCATGAAACAGCAGGAAAAAGACGGGATTATGGAACGTTTTTATAACAATGAGATCCAGGTGCTGGTTTCCACGGTTGTCATCGAAGTGGGCATCAATGTTCCCAACGCCACGGTTATGGTGATTGAAAACGCGGAACGTTTCGGACTCGCCCAGCTCCACCAGCTGCGGGGGCGGGTAGGACGAGGGTCGCACCGTTCCTACTGTGTTCTGATCTCCCACAATCCTTCGGAGATCGCCCAGCAGAGGGCGCAGATCATGGCCGAGTCCCAGGACGGTTTTTACATAGCCGAACAGGATTTAAAGCTGCGGGGACCGGGAGAGATTTTCGGCACCAGGCAGCACGGCGTTCCGGATCTGCTGCTGGCGGATCTGGCAAAGCATATTAAAATTTTAAATGACGTAAAACAGGAAGCCCAGCGGATTACAGAAGAAGATCCGCTGCTGGAAAGTGAAACCTACAGCGGTCTCAGAAGGCGTGTAATCAAGCTTTTCGGCGAAGACTTTTCCCTCAGGCTGTAGCTTGCCAAAAGCAGGAAGGTAAAGCAATTATTACATGACATACTTTCTTTCTCCCAGGTTAAATTAATAGCGTACAGGAGGTGAGATAACATGTCATTACAGGATAAAATGAATACAAACGCGAAACCCGCGTTGAAGAACCTGAAAACAGAAGTTGCCAATGAACTTGGACTGTCCAACTATGATCAGACAGACAAGGGCAACCTGACTGCGAGACAGAACGGCTATGTCGGCGGCTATATGACAAAGAAGCTGGTCGAGATGGCAGAACAGCAGATGTCTGGAAAATAACACCACGGGAGGTAAGAGAGCATGTCATTACAGGATAAGATGAATACAAACGCGAAACCCGCGTTAAAGAACCTGAAGACGGAAGTCGCAAACGAGCTGGGACTGTCCGACTATGAGCAGACCGATAAGGGCAACCTGACCGCAAGACAGAACGGCTATGTCGGCGGCTATATGACAAAGAAGCTGGTTGAGATGGCAGAACAGCAGATGGCCGGAAAATAACCATGTGCTGTCAATAAGTTAATTCTGAGATGTATTGAAGGGTATCCACTGGAACACTTTCCTTGGTGGATGCCTTTCTTTTTGTGGAAAGGCTTTACAGAATATGATAAAATAATTCCCTAAGAGGTGACAGAACAATGAGAATTATAGCAGGAGATTATAAAGGGCGGCGGCTTCATACCCCTGTGGATGAGCGAATCCGGCCCACAACCGATAAAGTAAAGGAAGCGGTGTTCAGCATGCTGGACAGCCAGATAGGACTCTTTGGAATCCGCGCGCTGGATTTGTTTTCCGGAACCGGAAATCTGGGGCTTGAGGCTCTGAGCAGAGGCGCCAGGCATTGCTGGTTCGGGGACAGCTCCCGGGACAGCTTAAAGCTGATAAAGGAAAACATCGCTTACTGCAGGGCGCAGGACAAATCCACCGTGCTGGCGGGAGATTTCCGGAAGACTCTGGGAAGGCTGGGGACGCGGATGGATGTGATTTTTCTGGATCCGCCCTATGAGATGGGGTTGCTGCCCGAATGTTTTTCGCTGATTCGGGAATACGGGTGCCTGGCAGAGGACGGATTGATTGTAGCGGAACACAGAAGGGAAGAGCAGCTTCCGGAGGAACTGGAAGGCTTTGAGAAAATCAAAGAAAAAAAGTACGGAACCGTTGTAATATCAATCTATGGTTGATATCGGCGGGGGTCTTGTGATACAATACGATATAGAACAGGCTCAGACAGGCGGAGGATAGAAGACATGAAGCAAAAAGCCATTTACACAGGCTCGTTTGACCCACTGACAAACGGACATATGGATATTATTACAAGAGCGTCAAAGCTGTACGACAAACTGGTGATCGGAGTGATCTTCAATCCTTCCAAGAAATCCATGTTTACACTGGAGGAACGGGAAGAGATGATCCGTGAGGCGACGAAGGATCTTCCCAATGTGGAAGTGGATCATTTCTCCGGGCTTTTAGCGGATTATGTAAATGAAAACAAGTTTGACGTAGTAGTCAGAGGCCTTCGTGCTACTACGGATTTTGAATATGAGATCCAGATGGCGCAGATGAACGCGAGACTTTACCGGGATAATGTGGAAACGATCTTTTTAATGACGAATCCCCAGTATTCGTTTATCAGTTCCAGTATGATTAAGGAAGTACATTCTCTGAACGGGTGCGTGGACGGACTGATCCCGGAAATCATTTTAGAATATATGGATAAGAAAAGAAAGGTTTAGGGGAGGACACGAATGAAGGTATTAGATCTGTTAGAAGAAATTGAAGAAATCGTAGATACCGCGTCAGGATTTCCGTTGACAGGAAAAATCATGGTCGATGCGCAGGAACTTTTGGAAATCGTAAGGGAAATCCGGCTGGAGCTGCCGGATGAAATTCAGCAGGCCCAGTGGATTAAAAACGAGAGAGAACGGATTATCGCGGAAGCGAAGAAGGAATATGAGGCGGTTATCGCCGATGCCAAGCGGCAGGCGGAAGCCCTGGTGGAAAATGACGATATCACCGTTAAGGCAAAGCTGAGAGCGGACGAGCTGATGCGGGTAACCGAGGAAACCGCCAAACAGCTTAAGATGAGTACCTATGATTATGTGGACAGCATCCTCTATAATTTCCAGGAAAAGATGGAGCATCTCAACGCTTTGTATTTCGGGGACATGTTCGGAACCATTGAGAAAACGTTCAACGATATTAACGAAACTCTTGCCAGCAATCGAAATGAAATTAAAGAAATGGCTTACCGCACCGAGAGTGGACAGGATGAGATCCTGCCGTCGGAAAATGAAGAGGATCCGGATTCGGAACGTGACTGAGCGGAAATCGTGAAAGGGTAAAAAAATAAAGATAGAGAAAAAAGGACATCGCTAATGATGTCCTTTTGCGCGTGGGGAATGGGAAAATGGGGAATTTGATTAACCTTAGTAAATAATTGCGGAAGAGGGATTTTATGAGGAAAAAAACAAGAAGAATATTGCTCATCATCATGGCAGCGATTTTAGCATTCGTATGCTTTTTTCTATACTCCACGACAGGAAAGAGAAGTGATATAAAAGAGAGAAATGAGATAAAAGCAACGGTAGAAAAAGCTTTGCGGATCAAGTATGGGTGGATGAGAAATGAAAATATAAAAGATATTGCCACAATACAATGCCAGAAACAGCTTAAAGAAGATGATTTTTATGAAAGATTGACCTTTTATATGATAAATAGAGATTTCATGGATACCTACTATGAGGAAGGCCCGAATAAAGTAAGAGTATGTGTGGAACTTTATGATCCGGATCTTTTATTCGCAATCTTTACGCTGGAAAAGACGAAAGAGGGGAAATATTTAATAACCCGTTATGAGTGTGATGTGTAAAATTTAATCTGTATATGGTCCTGATTTTGAAATAAAGCCCGGGGATTATATTTGATGAAGAAAACGCGGGCAAACATTCTGCCTTTTCCCCCGGCGCTGTTTGCCCGAAAGTCGTCTGAAGCTGATCTGCGGGCGAACATCCTCTGTTTTTTTCACGACTTGTTTGCCCACTTGCTTCCAATAAGGTGAATTTCGCGGAGAAAAGAGGGAGATTTTAAGTCTCCGGGCAAACAACCCACCTGTGTTTACACCAATGTTTGCCCCCAGACCTTCCTGCCAGAAGCCGTGGGCAACCATCTCCCTGATTTGGGCAGCAATGTTCGCCCGCGGTAGGGGCTTTCCAACAAAGGGGAGGGTAAATATGAAGCGTGAAATGAAGTATTATGTCTACAGGATTAAATCACTTTAAAAAGTCGGAAGGGTTCCTGGTAGAAGATGATGGGATGATTGTTGTCATTAAAGAAACATTTCTTGCAGAAGAAGAGATTGACTGCAACTACTTTTTAGAACTGTGGAATTTAGCAGAGGATGTTTGCGCATCTTTTGGACAGGAATTGAGAGAACTGAAAAATAATCAGAGAAAAAAACTTTAGGGGTTGCCAAATTAACGGAATTATCAGATAATATAAATGTGAAGAAAGTGAAAAGAATTTATGAAGTGAATGTGAAGCGATAGCAAAATAGGTACATAAAATATTGTAAGCAACAATATAAGCCCCTTTGCGAAATGAGAGGAGTGGCTTAATGAAAGCATGCTTGTTTTGGGGAATTCCGACAATAAATATAATTTTTATGAATATTTTTAAATATGCTGAAAATATATGCAGCTTCAGCGGAGCCTATAATTGGTGGGGCCAATTTTTATTGATTATTGTTGAGCTGATTTGCTATGGATTGCATTACCTTTTAGCCTTTTTAATGCCTGTTTTATTGTACAAACGCAAAAAAGAGCTTTGTTTTAAAAGTTGGTTGTTTGTTGTAATAGCTGTTTTAGCGGCGAATGTTATTATGTTGATTTTCGAGTTGCTTCAAGCAGGGATTGATCGTTTTCCTCAATACATGGTTGCGCCTGTGTGTATTACTATGGGTACAGTAATAATTGTATCCACCCTTGTCTGTAAAATGAGCAAAAGACAATTTACAGGAAAGGAAAGAGAAAATGAGAGTAAATAACTTTAGATTGGTAGGTATATCCTTATTGATAGGCAGCCTGCTGTCATTTGGGTTAACCTATTGGGAATTGGAACCTGTAATAATATATATGGAAGATCCGGCAATGTTGCCATTGTCAGCCTTATTCATTTCATGGTTTTGTAAGCTGATAGCAATTACAATGATGATACTCGCAATATTCCTAATAGGCGGAAAGATAAAAGAGTATAGAAAAGAGGGCGTCAAAATAAAGGCAGGAGAAAAAGCAGGGATTTTTCTCCAAATCCTTTCGATTCCTGTCATACTATTGACAGCCGGCGGAGTTTTGCCAAACTATATACTGACAGGAACAGGGATATTTCTGTTAGGCTTTGGGTTATTCCATTCTTTTCGACTAAAAAACAGGCTGGGAGGCCCCTTTATTATTGGGGGGATTGCGCTGATTGTATCAGCTATTAGTATTCCGTTGTCAGTTCAATCTGAAATGAGATGGGTAGGCGTATTTCAATTGATTCAGTGGTGCTAGAAGAATGCAATGGTGTTTATCATAAAGGGCAGATTGGCTGTAAGGGATATTAACTATAAATATATTGTAGTATGAGGAAAGAAGATGTACATTGAATTAAACATTGAGTTGAGAACGAAACAGGAGGAAGACTGGGAGGATGAAGAGTGGTATAGAACCGATCGATTTTCAAGCGAGGAAAGAAAAATCGTAGAACTTTTTGAAGGGAGTTTTCAGAAATATCATGTTCGCAGGAGACGGCAATACAGTTACAAGCTCACAACGAAAGATGAGGATTATGAGGAATTTTGGAACTTTCATGAGAAACATAAAAAGAAACTGAATATTGTTATCACAGGATATATCCTATATGAGCAGGAAGATTTGGAGGCTGCTGATGCATTTTTACTGACTTTTAAAAAAGGATGTTACTATTATGATGATTGGGATGAGGAAAAATACGATTGTATGGAGACGGTCAGTCCGGCACTGGGACAATGGCATCCGAAACCTCCCATTTATCTCAAGCTTCCAATAAAAACGAAAAGGTTATTTGTCCAAGGTATGGCTGGAGCAGATACTCCGGATGGAGAAAATTATATTTCACCGGCCTTACGCCAGTATCTGCTTTCCTGCGGTGTTGACAAAGAATTTTTCCGGCCGGCTTTTGCGAAAAGTAATCTGAATGAACCGATTGCGTGGCGGCTGTGGGGAGCGGATCATGTTTTACCGCAAGAAAGCTTCATGCCCTTTGAAAATCCGGAGGAAAAGATATGGCTACAGGATGCGGACACCGGTTATGTGAAGTGGATATGGAATGAATTGGATGAGAACGTGGATGAGGAGATACCGGATTGGGAGTTTTACATGAATGGAGACTTTAAACTATATAAAATGACATTGAATAAAGAGGGGATGGAAAGGCTTACTTATGTAAACGAAGCATACGAGTGTATAGGAAATATACGTCCTACGATTATTAACAAAGAGCTTTTCTGGATGATTGCCAAGCAGGTTCCTGAGATTAAAAAGTATTCAGAACCGATCTTTTTCTCTGAACATCCAAAAGGTGGATATAAAAAACTCCAGATTAGAGGGAAGTGTCATTGCTGCGACTAGAGGTGAAAGAAAAATGAGGTCGTGATAACATATATGTGGGCAATACCCATGATAGGTTAACGGAGAAACGGTGACAACCATAAAGGAAAACAAGGACGGAAAAGTGAAAGAATCCTATGGCTATACCTATGACAAGAACAGCAACATCCTTCAGGAGCGGCTTATCAGCCATTACGCGACAGCGGGCGGAAAGGAGCTGGACTGCACAAAAACTACACTTACGATAAGAACGGAAGGCTGACAAAAGCGGAAGTGATCAATCATACGGAAGGAGGGGCAGGCAGCGAAACGACTGAGTACACCTATGATTTGGCAGGGAACCGTGACAAGGAATTGACACCGGAAGGCCTGTTGTTGGATTACCATTATAACGGGCTGAATCAGCTGTTCCTGATAGAAACGGAGGAACAGGATGATACGGGAGAATGGCAGGTGCGCGCTACGGAAACCTATACCTATGACCGGAACGGCAATCAGACCGGAAAAACGAGCAGTGCGAGTGGAGAAACGATCTCCATGACCTATGACGCGGCGAATCGTTTGGCCGGCTACGAGAAGAAGAAAGACGGAGCCGCCCTCCTGAATCAGAAGAACCGATATAATGGAGAGGGACATCGGATTCGGAAAGAAGAGACGAAAGGGAAGGAAAGCAGCGTTCGGAACTACTATTATCAGGACGGCAAGGTGCTGTATACTACAGATGGAGAGAACCAGCGAAACAGTTTCAACCTGTTTGGCCGGGAAGGTAATGTAATCGCGACAGCCAGAGGCGCCGGAAGCAGTGAAACATGGTATCTGTATAACAAGGATGTTCGCGGGAGCACGTCCAGCCTGATCGATGATGGCGGAATTGCTGCTGCAGCTTATACATATGATGAATTCGGGAATACGACGATACGGGCTGGAGAGGATTTTGACAATGCCTTTTTGTCCAGCGCTTTAGCGGTGCCGACAAAACGGACAGCGTAGCAGACGAAGTCTGCGGAGGAGAGAGCGGAGCGAACGTTGAGATTTGCTATACCGGACAGGTGTATGACAAAGAGACGGGATTGTACTACTACAATGCCAGGTTTTATGATCCGGAAGACGGAAGATTTTTGGCACAGGATACGTATCGCGGGGAAAATATGGAACCGGATACGCTGCATCTGTATGCGTATTGTGCGAATAATCCGGTGAACTATGTGGATCCGAGTGGGCATAGTTCGGTTCCCACATGGCACAAAAAAACTATAACTTATAAAGTAAGAGGCAAAGGAACTTTAAAAGTAAAGTTTGAATGGTGGAAAAGTAAAAAAAGAAAGCAAGTAATTGTATATAAAGATGCCAAAGTTTCAAAAAAGAGTGCCTTTCTTCGAATTACTAAGATTTTTCGAAATGAAACAAAGCCACAGAGTAAGTATGTGAATGTGGTAAATATACAAGCTGCTTTAGCCATTTGGAAATGGCAGATTACGGGAGTTTCTAGTGGAATGTATCCATGGAGCGTTATGATATTGGATATAAATATTAGGGGGAATAAAAAACCTATGGTTAAGTATAGGAAAAAATCTGTAAGCTACAAGAAGTATAAAAAATGGAAATGGGGAGATTTTAACTAACCGACTTGCTGGGAAAAGAAGAAGGGCAGGTGTTGTATAGCATGAGTACGCCTAAAATTAACGGATGGAAAAGAATCATAACAATTAGAAGTATTGTAGGGGTAGCGGTTGGCTATCTTTGCATTGAATTGATATCCGAATATCTCCATTGGATACAGAGGTTGATAACGGTTCCGTATTTACTTGATATCATGAATGTAGTTGTGTACATTGTTTTATGTCTTATGATGTTTACAAATCTTTTGTTTGTGTTAACGGATCGGACGATAAGCGGAAAGAAGAAAGTACTGCAAGTTTTTTGTATAATTATAGTATTTGTGGTAACAGCATATATACCCGATATTATAACTAGAAACTTTATTTCTGCGGAAATCGTCTTAAGTTAAAATTGTAGGAAGGGAATAGATCTGTCGGAGAGCAAAAAAAATGTTCCTAGCTCAAACGAAGATTTCCATAATCTACGACGCGGCGAACCGTCTGACCGACTACGAGAAGGAGAAAGACGGAGCCACCCTCCTGAATCAGAAGAATCGGTATAACGGAGAGGGACATCGGATTCGGAAAGAAGAGACGAAAGGGAAGGAAAGCAGCGTTCGGAACTACTATTATCAGGACGGCAAGGTGTTGTATACGACAGATGGAGCGAACCAGCGAGACAGTTTCAACCTGCTGGGACTGGAAGACAATGTAATCGCGACAGCCAGAGGCACAGGAAGCAGCGAAGCCTGGTATCTATACAACAAGGATGTTCGCGGAAGTACGTCCAGTCTGATTGATGATAGCGGAACAGTCGTTGCGGCTTATGAATATGATGAATTCGGGAATACGACCGCTCGGATAGGGGAAAGCTTTGATAATGAGATTTGCTATACCGGACAGGTGTATGATAAAGAGACGGGGCTGTATTACTATAACGCCAGGTTCTATGATCCGGAAGATGGTCGATTCCTGACGCAAGATACATATCGCGGGGAACAGATGGAACCGGATACGCTGCATCTGTATGCGTACTGTGCGAATAATCCGGTGAATTATGTGGATCCGAGTGGACATGCATTTATTAGAACGTATACGAGAAATCAATGTAGAAACACATACTTTCTATTATTAGGAATTGACAAAACATTATCTGCCTTAGGGTGGATAAGCACGGGAAAAGCTTTTTGGAAAGTAAGAAAAAAAGGCAAGAAACAACTGATAAAAGTCCTTAAGAAGGAAATTAGAAGTGCGGGGCTATCCTATTTTATCAATACAATTATTAACTATCCCACATGGTTATACGGAAAATTGAAAAGGGGGTTTAAACTAGGAGGAACATCTTATATTAGAAATAGATATTATACGAAAAAAGGAAAATTTAGGGAAAGGTATGAAAAAATACTAAAAACTAAATTAGTTGGGTATGGCCCATCCAATTTTAATTTTTACTATTCAAGTAAACGAAAGAAGAACATTCCAATGGCAATAATTTAGATAGTAATGTCCGGGGGACGTATACTTTTCAAGAATACTTTCCCCCGGAGATGAAGAAAAGAATGTCTGAATTAAGAAAATGAGCCTTTTAGGAGGTACGCATGAAAGACATTAAAAAAGCATTTAACAGGAAACATGTATGTGCCTATTTATCAGCCGTGTCTGCATATATGGGAGTGTATATAGCCTTGTGCGTAATTGAATACTTTATTTCTAAAATACCAGAGATAGGTTCGTTTTTGTTTTACCCCTACTATGGGTATTCTGAAATAGGTTATCAAGGCTATATTTTTCCACCTATGTTTGCAACAGTGGCATCATACAGAGTGATATTCTTTTTTAAAAATATTAACTACGCAGGAGTTATAAGCGCGGTAGCAGCAACGGTTATAATCGTTGGCCTGATAAATTTACGTTTCCCTTTCAGACCGGAAGATGACGCTTTCCTGAGTGTACTTCTTATTTTGTCAGGGGTGGTGTTCTGGTGTTTAATCGATCTTGTGCCTACCCTGAAAAGAATCTTTGTCCATAGTAAGGAGAACGGCAAGAAACGATGACGAGAAAGAAATATCAAATGAATATCCCGGGACTGTCAGGTATAATTTCGTATAAGAGAAATTATCTGATTGTTGCAGAGGAATATAAAGTAGTGGTCTATGATTTGGAGACGCTAGAGCCAATCACAAAACTGAGTATAAGACATGTTCTGGGAATGGATCTGAATCTTTCAGAAGATATGGTATACTGCTACACAGTGGACGCAATTAAGATCTTTAGCCTGGAGACCTTTCGAGTTTTGAAGGTATTGGAACCGGAATTAACAGACGAGGAAGAGTGGGAAATCAAACAGTGTTATTCGGTAGGAATAAATTTACTTTTATTGGTCGTGCTGCTGTTCGGGGGTGATTATTTAGTAGTATTATGTGATACGGAAAATGGTGCGACAGAGACTATAATTACAGTAGAAGAGGACGATGCAATCCTTTTTGATAAAAAGCATGGGTTACAAATTGTAAAAGGAGATTTTTACCAACCGAGGAGCGAATCAAATGATTTGCAGATTGAACAGCGGCACTATCAGTCAGAACAATTTTTATTTAATACGGATATTGAAATTTTAAAATTATCAGCGGCTGAGACCAAAAAGTCGGGAAATTTATGCTATGGCGAACCGGAAGGGAAGTTCTTTCTGGCAATAGAATATGGGTTTTTTCAATCTTATTATCTTTTCCTGGATCAAGACTTCAGATTAATCGAAAGAATAAAGGCACCCATGAAAGACTACCCATCTGAAATTTGTTATTATGAGGACTACAACTTATTAATTTTGTTCTACGTTGATAAAAAAATTGTGGTCCTTGATACAAAAAATAACCGGTTTCAAATATGTACAATTTTGGATGCCGTACTCCCTTTTGGACATGTCCTGTTTAAAGAGACAAAGCAGCTGCTGATCTTTGAAGCAGAAAAGATCCAATGGGTAGATCTGGATCGATTTTCTTGAACCCGTAGAACCGGTATAATGGAGATGGACAGCGGAGCCGGGGGCGCTGCATCTGTATGCGTACTGTGCGAATGATCCGAGGATAGTATAGCATGCTTACATTACACGAAGAAAGGCACACAGAAAAGAAGCTATGAAAACAAAGTCGAGAAGCAACTCATCTGAGCGGATTTTCAAAAAATGGAATCCACTGACAATTATGCAATTTGTTTGGCTGTTTGGATGTAACAATATATTTTTCTGTAAAATTTTTGACGTGGGATTAATGACGGTAGAAGGAGATTACTGGGTATTTATTTTATGTGGAATACTTCCACCATTTTTACAGTTTAAAAGTATTGAGCGTGTAAAAGCAAGAGCTAAGAGGGAAAGCACTATGATAGCGGAACTTTACACAAGCAATCTGATTTGCATGGCGGCTCTTGTGGTGGGGGAACTTTTTCTATTGGGAGGGGAACTTAATATGGCAGAGTTCTTCCTGCGGGAAACGACAGTTCTGGTGTTTTGGTTCCTCTCCTTGTCATTGGTTTTGATTTACAATTATTTATGGTGGGCGGTTTGTGCGATTAATATTTTTATGGTTACGTTTTTATACAACCGGTTATGGAGTTGGTATCTGCAATCAGGAGGAGGGCAGAATTTGAACGCACGGTATGTTATGATAGGGGCCTTTCTTTGTGCTGCCGGACTGAGTTTTGTTTTCATAAGATACCGTATAAAAAAACTGTTTTGTGAAAAAGCAGACACAGGTAAGCAGAAATGAAGATGATAATTGAAAGTATAGTCTTATTGCTGTTAATTTCTTATTTGATGATTGATTTTATTTTAGAAGTCAAAAAGGTTAAAAAAGAAAAATATTCAGGGGACAAAAAGAATTTGATACGTTATATTTTAAAACGTGTGTTTGAGTTAAGTATACAAAATCCCCTGTTGACATGCCTATTGATCTTAGCGATTGTATTTTTTGTTATGCCTGATTGAGAATGAAAAAACGTACCAAACCGTCTGAACGGCTACGAGAAGAAGAAAGGCAGAACCGCCATTCTGAACCAGAAGAACCGATATGACGGAGGTAGACAGCGGAGCAGACGTGTCAGGACCCTATGTAGTAAAAAAGTAAAGAGAACTTCCCTGGGAGTTCACACTGAGAGGAGATGCGATGCATATTTGTCTTGATATTGAAATAAGACCCAGAGGCGTACTGGATGATGAAGAAATGGAAAATTTCTCACAATCGGATAGAAGAATTGTGGATGCATTTGATGAAGAATTTCAGAAATACCATGTATGGAGGAAACGGCCGCATGGTTATAAAATCACAAGCAAGGATGGGAAATATGAGGACTTCTGGCGATTCCATGAGAGGTATAAGGAACAGTTTGATATTGTAGTATATGGAAATATAGAATACGATGAGGAAGACTTTTTTAAAGCGGAGGCATTTATTCTGACGTTTATGAAACAGTGCTATTATTATGATGGATGGAATGAAGAAAAGTATGACTGTCTGGAAACGGTCAGTTCGGTATTGGGTCAATGGCATCCAAAAGCCCCTATTTATATCAAACTCCCGGCGAATACAGGGAAAGAATTTGCGATGCGGCCGGCCGGAGCGAATACGCCGGATTTTGAAAGCTATCTGTCACCACAACTATATGAGTATCTGATTTCCTGCGGAATAGAAAAAGAATTTTTTCGCCCGGCCTATGCAAAAAATAACCCTGACGATCCGATTGCCTGGAGATTATGGGGTGCGGATCATGTTCTGCCGCCGGAAAGCTTTATGCCTTTTGGCAACCCCGAGGAACATATATGGCTGCAGGATGCGGATACCGGCTATGTAAAGTGGGTGTGGGATGAGCCAGAAGACAGTGATATTGATGATGAGGAGGATGATGATGAGGGTGAAGATTACATGCCGGACTGGGAGTTTTATCTGAATGGAGACTTCGAAGTTTACCAGATGACATTAAATAAAGAGGGGATTGAACAACTTGCCTGGGTGAACGAAGCTTATGAATGTATTGGAAATATTCGACCAACATTGATAAAAAAAGAACTGTTTTGGCTGATCGAAGAAAAAGTTCCAAACATTAAACGACGCTCAACGCCTGTTTTTTTCTCAGAACATCCGAAAGGCGGATATAAAAAGCTCAGAATCCGGGAATAGTGCGTCTGTAATGGCTATAGAGAAAAGGCGTAATCAGGGCATGGAAGCATATGAATAGGATATGAGAAAAAATAATTTCTCATAGAAACAGACAGCTGCAAAGCATTATGAAGAGGAAAAGAAATGAAACGTTTGATAACAATTGCTCTTTCTGGAAGTGTGCTCCTTTTGTCCCTTACAAGCTGCGGGTTTCTGCAAAAAGAGGGACAAAAGTGGAAGATGTATGTAGCGGTAACGGGAAACAATCTGCAAGGTGTGCGGGAAGTGCTTCGTCAGGAGCCGGATTTGGATCTGGGAAAACTCGGTTATTCTGAAAGCACGCCTTTCAGAATCAAAGATGAGCGCGCTCTGGCGATTGCCTTCAGTGGCAGCGATGATCGGGTGATTCAAGAACTGCTGGAAAAGGGAAACGTGGAGATAGAGCAGGAAAAGGAGGAAGATTGGTTCTATCTGACAGAAGCAGTATGCAATCGAAGCCTGAGCGTAACAGAAGCACTGATAAAACGGGGAAGTAGCGCGAATATGGGGGAAGAGCCAGCGCTGGAAGAGTTTCTTGCTTTTGTACATCCCGGTGTGGCGGACGCGAAGCGCCGGGCTCAGTGTCTGCTTGCGGCCGGCGCGGAAGTCTCAGACAAGCTTATGCATGCTGTTTTAAACAATGAATGGAGGTACTGGTATGCTCCGCCGATGCTGGAATGGCTGACGAGTCAAAAGATATCAAGCGGGGAGAGTTCCGCGCTGGAAGCAGCGATTCGCGGTGAAGATCAAATCCTGCGGAAATCAGTTCAGGAGGGAAGGGTACCTGAGAAAGATAAAAAGGATGTAACCTTGTTTGCCGCCGCGTTTTGTAATGTGAAAACTTTAGAAACCATGCGAAAAGAAGGCTATTCGTTTCATATTCGAGATGATTATGGCATGACTCCGCTGCATATCGCGGCTCTTTGCAACTCAAAGGAAGCGGTGGAATTTTTTCTGGAACAGGGACTGGATCCGGAAAAAAAGGCTACAGAATCCAGATATAAGGCAGTAACCTATGCCGCGATTGGAGGAAAACAGGAGAACCTGAATCTTCTGATGCAGGGGAGAGAACGCCTTCCAAAATGGACCTGGAGCGCGGCCTGCAGTTTTGGAAGTCGGGAATCTGTGCAGTGTCTTCTCGCGGAAGGCTATCAGCCGACAGAATGGGATTGTTATTCAGCCTATACGGATTGTACCGAGAGTGTGTTTCAGGAATTATTGAAAAGAGACATACCCTATGATGTGAAAAATCAGGGAGACGGCGTTCTGGAAGAGGCATCCGAAGCGCATGTGGAGCGGCTGCTTGCGGAGGGGGCAAAACCGACTGTAACGACTCTGGAACGAGCCATTGAATGGAGGAATGACGCGTTAATCCGGCAGATTGTGAAGGAATTAAAAACACAGAAGGTGGATCTGAGCACGAAAGGATGTTCTGCTTTGGAAAATGCGATTGCGATTGGTGACTTGAAAAGTGTGCGGTATTTGGTAAAGCAGGGGGTTGCGATTAACGCTATTATAGCGGATGTGGATTGTGATTATACGCCTATGCATGTTGCCGCGCAAAGTCCAAGCGTTGATATTCTGAAATTTTTGATTGAAAATGGCGGAGACATTCAAATCAAGGATGGGGATGGAAAAACACCATATGATTATGCGAAAGAAATGGAACTGAAAGATAACATGGAGCTGTTGAAACCATAACCAACCTGATTACGAAAAAAGAGGATGCGAAAAAAATCCAGAATGCCTGTGAAAAATGGATTCAAACATGTCTGCCATAGAATGATAAAGCGTGAGGAGCCTGTAAAAATGTTAAAAAGAAAATTATTTTGTTGCATGGTGATTCTTGTCCTTCTGAGCGTAACTGCCTGTGCGGGAGGAGATACCAATGACGTTTGCAAAGGGATTCATATTTCCGCTACAGAACAGGAAGATTCCTGGGAAGAAGATGGACATCGCATTCTTATAAAAAAGGATGGCGTAATTCTATCACTTGTCGCCGAATCCGGAATCGAAAGAATTTCAAATCACAGTTCGTGGGGAAAACCGATTGCGGGAAATTGCAAGTGCCGGGAGCGTATTAATAAAGGGCGCAGATGCCGCAGCATCTTTAAACCTGGATGATGGAGTGAGAACCCATGAGGATCTTGTTATGCAAGATGTAGTTGTGAGAGGAGGATATTTTAAATCCTTTCGTAATATGGAAATCGTGGGGGATTCGCGATTATACGCGGAAAACAGCACAGAAGGAACGGATATTTCATTAACAGCAAAAATACAGGCAAGAAAAAAGCTTTCCATCAATCTGGCGGGCGAAGGCACGATTATTATTAACAACGCGGAAGGTCTGCTTCCCATTCATGCGTGTCCGATTGAACTCGGCAAAGACAATAATATTGTAGAACCTCGGAATGTAGTTTTAAAAAAGGAAGATTCCATTGACGGAGCTGATTCCTGTACTATTCAGAATAAGGATGGAAGCTTTGCGGAAGAAGTAAAAATTGTGCATCAGCAGAAGAAGTAGATGTGGACCTTATAGAGGAGGAAAAGCTGCGATGAAAAATAAATCTGTTGTTTTTAAGGAGTATTCTACGGCATTGCTTACAATCGGCAGTGTTATTGCCGGTACATTCAATTGCTTATTTTATTATGTATATGACATATGGATGTATGTTTACTTTCTCATGAACATTTTAATAATAAGCGCGTTGATTTATTTGTGCTGGCGTATACATGATAAATTCATGAAAGAAGATGGGCTTGGCATTCTTTACCTGGTAGCAATAACGGTTGTAATCCCATTTGCTCTGGGAAGCTTCCTGTCACTGGTTTTCGCAATCGAATAGGCGGCATATTGTCGCAGGGGGAAATCCAATGCATACATTTCATAGAAAAGTTGTACCGATTATTGTGCTCCTGAATTTCATTATTAGTTTCTGGATTATTTCTCAATTGAGATTTTCATTGCTATTCAAAGAAATGGGAAATTATGACCGGGCAGGATTAATGATAGGATTACTTTTGATAATTGTTATTAATGCAATCGTCATTGCGGCTGCGAAGAAAAGGTACGGTGATAAACTCTCCATTTCAGGCTATATCATCTTTGTCATCATCATTCTGAGTGCTTCTCCGGTTATTATGCACGGTTTGGTAGTGCTTATCAGTAAAATATTCCATATGTCAGGGGTTGGATTTAGTATGGTATAAATCATCATCAGAACTCAAGCAGGGAGGGATTTATGAGGAAAAAAACAAGAAGAATATTAATCATCATCATGGCAGTGATTTTAGCATTCGTATGCTTTTTCCTATACTCTACAACAGGAAAGAGAAGTGATATAAAAGAGAGAAATGAGATTAAAAAAACGGTAGAAAAAGCTTTGCGGATCAAGTATGGGTGGATGCGAAATGAAAATATAAAAGACATTGCCACAATACAATGCCAGAAACAGCTTAAAGAAGATGATTTTTATGAAAGATTGACCTTTTATATGATAAATAGAGATTTCATGGATACCTGCTATGAGGAAGGCCCGAATAAAGTAAGAGTATGTGTGGAACTTTATGATCCGGATCTTTTATTCGCAATCTTTACGCTGGAAAAGACGAAAGAGGGGAAATATTTAATAACCCGTTATGAGTGTGATGTGTAAAATTTAATCTGTATATGGTCCTGATTTTGAAATAAAGCCCGGGGATTATATTTGATGAAGAAAACGCGGGCAAACATCCTGCCTTTTCTCCCGGTGCTGTTTGCCCGGAAGTCGTCTGAAGCTGCCATGAGGGTAAACATCCTATGGTTTTTTTACGACTTGTTTGCCCGCTTGCTTCCAATAAGGTGAATTTCGCGGAGAAAAGAGGGAGATTTTAAGTCTCCGGGCAAACAACCCACCTGTGTTTACACCAATGTTTGCTCCCAGGCCTTCCTGCCAGCAGCTGTGGGCGAACAACCACTTGCTTTAGGCAGCAATGTTCGCCCGCGGTATGGG
The DNA here is from genome assembly GCF_014333425.1 of Zhenpiania hominis. Taxonomy (GTDB): domain Bacteria; phylum Bacillota; class Clostridia; order Peptostreptococcales; family Anaerovoracaceae; genus Hominibacterium; species Hominibacterium hominis. Next base: position 72,504 of record NZ_JACRYT010000003.1, read on the forward strand.
CTTTCAGCCAAGGTGTGGGTGAATATGGAGGGTGAACTGTGGCTTTCACACGAAGTGGATAACCGATAGTTTGTCGGAATTTACCATTGACAAGCAAAAAAAATCAGGATAAAATAAATTGGAATTTATATTTTCATAAAAATGAGGAGCTGTGTTATGGTATATATTGAACGTGCACTGGAAAGAAAGTTCCTGCATATGGCGGATTATTTTAAAGTAGTTCTTGTAACAGGCGCGCGTCAAGTAGGAAAAACGACGATGTTAAAGCATCTGGCTGAGGGAGAAGACAGAACTTATGTCACCATGGATCATACAATGTCCAGGATACTTGCCCAAACGGATCCGGTTCTGTTTTTTCAGACCTACAAGCCGCCGATTATCATTGATGAGATACAAAAAGCGCCGGAATTGTTCGAACAGATCAAAATTATGTGTGACGAAACGGAAGAACGGGGATTGTTCTGGCTGACCGGTTCTCAGCAGTACAATGTGATGAGGCAGATCCGTGAAACTCTGGCAGGAAGAGTTGGGATTTTAGAATTATACAGTCTTTCTAAATCGGAAGTCGATGGGGAGCGTTTTTCAAATAAGTTGGATTTTTCCCTTCCCTGTCTTTTGGAGCGACAGTCGGTTGCGAAGAAAAAGAATGATATTGAGGATGTGTTTGAGCATATATGGCGTGGGGGAATGCCGGATACATTGCAGGCCGATGCCGAACAACATCAGGAATATTTTAACTCCTATATTGAAACCTATCTAATGCGCGATGTGGCGGAGGAAGGAGGGATTACCGATACGGTACGGTTCCGAAAATTTCTCAATGCCTGTGCGGCACTAACGGCAGAACAGGTGAATTATAAGACGTTGGCGGAAGCCGCTGAAATTTCGCAGCCAGTCGCAAAGGAATGGGTGCGGATTCTGCAGGGTTTGGGGATTATCCGTCTTTTGCCGCCCTTTGCAAATAATGAACTGAAGCGGCTCTCCAAAACACCGAAGCTGTATTTTTGTGATACCGGCTTGTGTGCCAGTCTGTCTATGTGGCTTACCCGAGATACTCTGCTGCATGGAGCCGCAAGTGGACATTATTTTGAAAATTATGTAGTAATGGAACTGCTGAAGCATTTTGCCTATTCCCCAGATAAGGCCAACCTGACCTATTATCGGGATTCCAATGCCAAAGAAATTGATGTGATCGTGGAAGAAAACGGGTTTGTTCATCCGTTGGAAATTAAAAAGTCCGCGAATCCGGATCGCAGAGAGATTAAGAAATATGCGTTGCTTGATAAAACAAAACAGCAGCGCGGCTGCGGTGGGATTATCTGCATGTGCGAGGAAGTGATCCCAATTGATGAAAAAAACTGCTTTATTCCATGTAACCTGATATGAAAAAATAATTTCATCTTTCGAACATATCTCCATGATTTTGGGAATACCATGAATCATGGAGATGTTTATGAAGCGGAAAAAACGGAATTTCATAATCGCGGGCGCTCTTACATCGGCCTGCTGCCTTTTTATGGTGCTGTTTCCATCTGTGGCTGTCTATTCCGCGCAGAAGGGGATTTCCCTCTGGGTTACCAGCGTGCTTCCGGCGCTGCTGCCCTTTTTCATCTGCGCGAATTTTTTGAACTACATGGGGGCGGTCAGTCTGATAAGACCCAGTCTCTTTCCCTTTGCCATGAGCGTGCTGTCCGGCTATCCCATGGGAGCGAAGATCATCGGGGATATGAGGCGTGAGAATGTAATTTCTCCCCGGGAAGCCAAGCGGATGATCAGCTTTTGCAGCACGTCCGGCCCCACGTTTATGATTGGAGCAGTCGGGGTAGGGATGTTGGGTTCCGCTTCTGCCGGAGTATTAATCGCGGCGGCCCACTATCTGGGAGCGATGATCAACGGTGTTTTTTACTCGCTGCTGTTTTCCGGAGGAGAACGGTCATCTGCCCGTCCGATAAAACGAAAAAACAGTGATCTGCTGGAGCTGTTTACCGAAGCGATTCTGTCGGCCTTTAAATCTCTGGCTGTGATCTTGGCTTACATTGTTCTGTTTATGTTCCTGACGGATCTGCTTCATATGAGCGGAGCATTCTCATGGATTCCCTACCAGCCGGCAAAAGCGGCTGCCAAAGGATTCTTTGAAATGACCGTAGGCTGCGGCGCGCTGTCGGAGTGCGCGGGACTTTCTTTTGAATGGATCTGCATCCTGGCGGCCATGATTCTTTCCTGGGGAGGACTGTCCATCATCGGCCAGTCTATGAGTATGCTGTCCGGGTCGGGTGTGCCCCTGCCGTATTTTCTGCTTACCAAACTGACTCATAGTATTTTTGCCGGTCTGATCGCTTTCTTTCTGACCCTGTGTGTGGTATGATAATTCCATGAATATTGTAGGAATCATCGCGGAATATAATCCGTTTCACAACGGACATTTATATCATCTTAAGCAGTGCAAAAAGCTGGCGGAAGCGGAGGCCTGCGTCGTTGTTATGAGCGGAAATTTTACACAGCGGGGAGAGCCTGCTGTCTTCGATAAATGGACCAGGAGCCGGCTTGCTGTTCAGTGCGGAGCGGATCTGGTGCTGGAGCTGCCCTTTGCCTATGCGGTAAACAGCGCCGAAGCCTTTGCCAGAGGGGGCGTCGGAATTTTGGACAGGCTGGGATGCGTGACTCATATTGGATTTGGCGCGGAGCATGGCAGCCTGCCTGAGATGGAGCGCCTGGCGGGTTTTCTTGCGGAGGAAACTGCCGAATTTCGAGAATGTTTCAAGGAATTTCTGGCGGAAGGTTATTCCTATGCCCGGGCCAGAGAGCGCTCTGTGGAAGCCTGTTTGGGGCCGGATTTCGCGAATTTATCCAAAACGCCCAATAATATTCTTGCTCTGGAGTACCTGAAACAGTTAAAAAATCAAAAAAGTAACATAAAACCAATTATAGTAAATCGAAAGGGAACCGGATATTTTGACGCCAGACCGGCAGGAAACATTGCCAGCGCGTCGGCAATCCGTCATACACTGACGGCTGAGGAACGCAAAAACTGCGTACCGCCCCAGGTGGAGGAAGCTTTTGCCTGTCGGAGGGAAGTGAAGGGTTACTTTGAGCTGATCCGGAGCCTTGTGCTGCGAAGCTCTTCCGAAGAGCTTTCCCAGATCCTCTCTGTGGGTGAAGGCCTGGAAAACCGGATGAAATCACAGGTTCGTATCTGCCGCAGTCTGGAAGAATTTGTAGAGGGCATCGCGACAAAGAGGTATCCGAAAACTCGTATCCGCCGGATCCTGTGCCAGATGCTAATGGGCCTTTCCTCTTTTGAAGATTGTTTTTACGCCAGGGTGCTGGCTGCGGGCGAAAAGGGGAAGCAGGTGATCCGACAAATAAAGAAGCAGGGACAAATTCCCGTTTTTACCAATATTAATAAAGAAGCCTCTTTGCCGGAAATATTGAAGTACGATATCTTGGCGGGAGACATTTATAATATTCTGACAGGTATGGAACTATACAGGCACTGCGATTACGTGACGCGCCCTTATATGGAAAAAGCATAAGCCTTGGCAAACTGCCTGAAAATCCTTGAAAAACTGTGAAAAGAAGATTATAATAGATGGTGTTGTTTTGAACATGCAGGTTATGCAGAAAATATCATAAAAGTATGGAGGAAGATGGAATGAAAGTTTTAGTTATCAACTGTGGTAGTTCTTCGCTGAAATACCAGGTACTTGATATGACGAATGAAGTATTGGAAGCAAAGGGGCTCGTAGAGCGGATCGGTATGGAAGGATCTGTAATCACTCATGAAAAGATCGGAATGGACAAGTTTAAACTGGTTACTCCGATGGCAGATCATAAGGACGCAATCGGTCATGTGCTGGATGCCCTTGTTGACGCGGATCACGGCATAGTAAAAGATATGAGTGAAATCGGCGCTGTGGGACACCGGGTTGTACACGCAGGTGAAAAATACGCGGAATCCGTTGTAATCGACGACGCGGTACTGAAGACACTGGAAGAGTGCGTAGAACTTGCGCCGCTGCATAATCCGCCGAATCTTCTGGGAATCGCGGCGTGCAGAGAACTGATGCCGGATACTCCGATGGTAGCGGTATTCGATACGGCATTTCATCAGACTATGCCTCCAGAATCTTATATTTACGCAATCCCGTATGAGTATTATGAAAAGTACGGAATCAGAAGATACGGATTCCACGGCACCAGCCATAAATATGTTGCGGAAAGGGCTTCCGATATTCTGAACGTAAACATCAATGATCTGAAAATCATTACTTGCCATTTGGGTAACGGGGCTTCCGTATCCGCCATCAAGCGCGGTGTATGTATCGATACTTCCATGGGATTCACTCCGCTGGAAGGTCTGGTAATGGGAACAAGATCCGGAGATATCGACCCGGCAATCGTTACTTATATCAGAGAGAAAGAACATCTGGCGCAGGGTGAAGCCAACGAAATCCTGAACAAGAAATCCGGCGTACTGGGTATTTCCGGCGTATCCAGCGACTTCCGTGATCTGGAAGCCGCGGCTGCGGAAGGAAACGAAAGAGCGCTGCTGGCGATCAAAGTATTCGCTCATAAAGTAAGATTCTATATCGGCGCTTACATTGCGGAAATGAACGGCGTAGACGCGATTGTATTTACGGCCGGCGTTGGTGAAAATGACGTTTCCATGAGAGACATCATCTGTAACGACCTGGGTAACCTGGGAATTAAGCTGGACGTTGTAAAGAACAAAGTAAGAGGTAAGGAAATGATTATTTCCAGAGACGACTCCAGAGTAAAAATCATTCTGATCCCGACAAATGAAGAATTGATGATTGCCAGAGATACATACAGACTCTGCCAGCCGCGCGTGTAATTGCGTAAATTAACAGAAGGATTGAAAAGAATGGCAATTAAACGGTTGACATTTTGTCCGCCGGACTATATAATTGAGAAGTTGTAACTGAGTTTACACAAATGAGCAAAAAGGAGGTGTAGAAATGGCAGTACCTAAGAGGAAAACGTCAAAAGCAAGAAGAGACAAAAGAAGATCACAGAACATGAAGATGACTGCGCCGGGTCTTTCCATTTGCCCGCAGTGTCATGAGCCTAAACTTCCACATAGAGTTTGCCCAAATTGCAATTACTACAACGGCAAGGAAGTTGTTTCTTCCGAAGCTTAAAACGATATGAACGTAAAAAGAGGATCGAAAGATCCTCTTTTTTTCGTATAGAACGGCTCCTTAAAAGACCGCCTCCTACTTTATAAAATATCCTTACAGTGCTGTTTCAAGGCTTCAAAAGACTCATCGCTAATATGATGTTCAATCCTGCAGGCATCCTGACGGGCTGTTTCCGGACTGACCCCGAGACGGATGAGAACCTTAGTCAATGTATCGTGCCTCTCATAAATGGATTCCGCGATTTTTTGCCCTGGAGGCAGCAGAGAGATATGTCCAGCGGAATCCCGTTCAATATAACCATTTTGCTCCAATTGCTTCATTGCCACACTGACGCTGGGTTTGGAAAAATTCAGCCGGTTTACAATGTCAATGGAACGTACTTCCCCTTTTTCTTTTTTTATCATTAAGATGGCTTCCAGGTAGTTTTCAGCCGATTCCTGTATCTTCAATGAAGAATCCTCCTTTGTTTCGGTGTTGAATTTAGTATACCACAATTTGGAGGCGATGAAAACCGGGAAGTGGCGGTTGGGCTACAGATCGACAGCCATTTCTAATGCCAGCTCCATCATATCTGTAAAAGACTGCTGGCGCTCTTCCGAAGTGGAGCGTTCACCGGTTACAAAGTGATCGCTGATGGTCATCATAGCAAGCGCGTTGACCCGGTTATAAGCCGCGTTCATATAAAGGGCGGCAGCTTCCATTTCTACAGCTAAAATTCCCATGTCCGCCCATTTTTTCCACCAGTCTCCAAACTCATAAAAAACGTCGCAGGAAACGATGTTTCCCGCTTTAAACGGAATGTTCAGCTTTTCGGAAGCGTCCCGTACTTTAGACAGCAGCTTGTAGCTGGCACAAGGGGCGTAAGTCCCGGGAACATTAAACGCGTGAATGTAATTGGAATCCGTCGAAGCGGCCACTCCCACTACAAGGTCCTTAATTTTAATGTCCTCGTGAAAAGACCCTGCCGTGCCGATCCGAATCAGATTTTGAACCTTATACTCAGTAATCAGTTCCCAGGAATAAATACCCATGGAAGGCATTCCCATTCCTGTTCCCTGAACGGAAACCGGGACTCCTTTGTAAGTTCCTGTATATCCAAGCATTCCTCGAATTTCATTATAAAGTTTTGGACTTTCCAGATAGTTTTCCGCGATGAATTTTGCGCGGAGCGGATCGCCGGGAAGCAGGATCGTTTCCGCAATATCACCGAGTTTTGCCGCGTTGATATGTGTACTCATTTGTAATATCCTTTCTTTGCTGAATTTTATTTTCTTTATTATATCATTGGGTGGACTGTTATCAAAGAGGGGAATTTTGTGGAGTCGGAACCAGAAAAAGATTCTGTACACAGTCTCTTTTTCTGATATAATAAATTATTAGCGAAAAAGGGAATAAAGATAAATTAAAAGGAGCGGAATATGGAAAAGACCATTGTTATTATCGATGGAAACAGCTTGATCAACAGAGCGTATTATGCGATGCGGCAGCCGATGATCACAAAGGACGGTATCTATACGCAGGGGATTTTCGGATTTCTTAATATGCTTACGAAAATAGAAAAAGATTATGAACCGGGGTATCTTACGGTAGCCTTTGATTTGAAGGCGCCAACGTTCCGTCATCAAGAATATAAAGATTACAAAGCCGGCAGGAAAAAAATGCCGCCGGAGCTTGCTATGCAAATGCCGCTCCTGAAAGATATTCTGCAGGCTATGAATATCAAGATCCTGGAGATGGAAGGATTTGAAGCGGATGATATCATTGGGACTGTAGCCAGGGAGGCGGAAGAACAGGGGCTGGAACCACTGATTATCACCGGAGATAAAGATGAGCTGCAGCTTGCTACCGATAAAACAAAGGTGATTATCACCAAAAAGGGGATCAGCCAGTTTGAGACCTACGACAAGCAGGCGATGATTGACAAATATGGGTTTACGCCGCAGCAGTTTATTGATTTCAAGGGACTGATGGGAGACGCGTCGGATAATATTCCGGGAATTCCGGGAGTAGGAGAAAAGACTGCCCAAAAGTTGATTCTCGAATATGGCAGCGTGAATAACCTTCTGGCTAACACAGAGAAGATTTCCAGCCAAAAAATGAGAGAAAAAATTGAGGATAACGCGCAGCTTGCGGTAATGAGCCGGCGCCTTGCTACCATTAATACCCATGTGCCGCTGGAAATTAATTTTGACGAATTCCGCATGGAAGAGCCGGATTACGATCGTTTGATAGAGCTTTATACGAAGCTTGAGTTTAACAGCTTTCTGAAAAAAATGGACAAGTCGGCGGTACAGAAAGCGGCAACTGTGCCGGAAATCAACACAGAAGGAATTGAGCTTCAGATCCTTCGTACGCCGGAAGAATTGAATGAATTGGAATTTACAACGCCGATCTTTTTAAAGGTTTTGGGGGACCGCAGTCATATTGAAAAACCGGAAGTTTATGGAATCTGTATTTTGTCGACGAAAAAGAAGCTCTACTATATTAACTGTGAAGAGCCTAAAATGCTGGAAGAGACTGTGTCCTGCCTGAACAGGGAGCAGCCCGGCTTTGCGGGTCACGATTTGAAAGATGATTATTATATGCTGATGCGTCATGGCCTTACCGAGTGTAACACTTTCTTCGATACAGCTGTAGGACAATATGTGTTGGAATCCGGACGAAGCAATTATAACCTGAAAACCTTGGCGTATGAGTATTTTCATGAGAGTCTTGAAGACGAAAAAGATTTTTTCAGCGGGGAAAGCCAGGTGGATTTGTTCCAGGATCTGACAGCGGAGTATGCCAGGTACGGTCTTCGCTGGTGTGCGGTTGTTATGAACCTGGTGCCTATTCTGGAAGAAAAAATCAAGGAAGAAAATTTGGAACAGGTCCTCTATGAAGTAGAACTTCCGCTGATCGAGGTAATGGCCGCCATGGAACGGGATGGAGTGAAGGCAGATAAAAAGGAACTGACGGATCTGGGAGAAATTATTACAAAGCAGGTAGAAGTTGTGACACAAAAGATCTATGATCTTGCGGGCGAGGAATTCAACATCAACTCTCCGGCGCAGCTGGGTCCGATCCTCTTTGAAAAGCTGGGGCTGACGGCGGGAAAAAAGACGAAGCGTGGATATTCCACCAGCGCGGAAACTTTGGAACGGATTATAGACGAGCATGAGATTGTGCCGTGTATCCTTGAATACCGGACGCTGACGAAGCTCAACAGCACATATATCGAAGGGTTATTGCCTCTGATTGACAGAGAAGATCGGATTCACGCTCATTTTAATCAGACGGTAACGGCTACGGGGCGGATCAGTTGTACGGAGCCTAATTTGCAGAATATCCCAATTCGACAGGCATTTGGGAGGCAGCTCCGCCGGGCTTTTGTTCCGACAGACGCGCAGCATATTCTCATCGGCGCGGACTACTCTCAGATTGAACTTCGTGTTTTGGCCCATATGGCAGACGACCCGGTTTTGATAGAGGCTTTTAACAATGGAGAGGACATTCATCGGACCACGGCGGCGAATGTGCTTGGCGTGCCCCAGGAGAAAATTACACTGGAAGAACGCAGCAGAGCAAAAGCAGTCAATTTTGGCGTAATTTATGGAATGAGCGCCTTCGGTCTTTCTTCAGAACTCCATATTACAAGGAAAGACGCGGACGCGTATATTAAAGCCTATTTTGAAAAGCATACCGCGGTAAAAAGGTTCATGGATGAACAGGTGCGGCTTTGCAAGGAGCAGGGCTATGTTTCCACGATTATGGGACGAAAGCGGTATATCAATGAAATTTCCGCTTCGAATTATATGGTGCGCCAAGTGGGGGAACGACTGGCTATGAACAGTCCGATTCAGGGAAGCGCGGCGGATATTATTAAACTGGCGATGATCCGCGTTTATCGGCAGTTGAAGGAGCAGGGACTGAAATCCAGACTGATCCTTCAGGTACATGATGAATTGATTATTGACACCTGCAGAGATGAGCAGGAGACGGTGCAGAAGCTGTTGGTAGAGAATATGGAAAAGGCAATTGAGCTGAAAGCCCGTCTGACAGTGGACTTAAACCAGGGCGACAGTTGGTATGATTTAAAGTAGATCAGGAGAGTATAATGATGAGAGTTATTGGGCTGACAGGCGGAATCGGGACAGGAAAATCCACAGCTTCCGAATATCTTCGGAAGCAGGGGTTCTCAATTATTGACGCGGATCGGATTTCTCGTGAAATTGTAGAGCCGGGAACGCTTCTTCTAAAAGAACTTGAAAAGAATTTTGGCAGCGGAATCATAAAGGATGATGGGACGTTGGATCGAAAAGCTCTTGCCGCAATCGTTTTTTCAGACAAGGAAAAAAAGAGCCGATTGGACGGTCTTATGCACGGGCATATCCTTGATGAGATTGAAAGAAAAATCAGTGAATCTCAGAGCGGGGAAGGCAGGGGAATCATCGTGGATGCTCCTCTGCTCTTTGAAACCGGACTGGAAAAAAAATGCGACCAGGTCTGGCTGATTACAGCAGATGAAAAGCTTCGTATTCTCAGGGTATGTGAAAGGGACGGAATGGATCCGGAAGAGGTGAGAGCTAGGATCCAAAATCAGATGGCGGATGAAGAAAAAAAAGAAAGAGCCCATCGGATTGTGGATAATTCCGGAAGCAAAGAAGCGTTGCTTGCGCAGCTTGCGGAGCTGATAGAAGCGGAGAATCTTTAATTGCGAATACATAAATTCAAATTTTTAATAAGTTTCGATTGACAAAACAGGAAATTGCGATTAAAATAGTAAAAGTCAGCTGAAGAAAAGTGGCAGAAATAAGCGGCTGTGGCGGAATCGGCAGACGCGCACGGTTGAGGGCCGTGTGGGCAACCGTATGGGTTCAAGTCCCATCAGCCGCACCAAAGAAATAAAAGGTGAGATTGTTTTTGATAAGAAACGATCTTATCTTTTTTATTTTTTGTAAAAAAAGAAACCGAACGGATCTGGTCTGGCGCAATTTTTGCCTTATGGTTGACTGAAAAAGGAGTCAAATCGGTTACTTTTTGTACGCAGATATTGTAATTTTATTACATAATGTTGTATAATAGATCGAAATATATAATATATACAAAAAAATGTAAACCTATGGATACGTAGAGGATGAAGAAATGAAAGACGAACTGTCGGGGCTCTTGAGCAGTAAAGAAATTAAGTCCCGTATTAAAGCGTTTTTAGAAACAAAGGCTAACGATGAGGTCTGCGCGCTTTTTATGATCGATGTTGATAATTTCAGAGAAATACACGATACCCTTGGCGAAAAAACTGGAGAAGAGGTGATCCGCCGTGTAGGACAATCGATTCCTTCTTTTTTTCGCACAACGGACTTGGTTGGCAGAATCGGCGTAGATGAGTTTCTCGTATTTCTTTCTGGAGAAATTACAGAGGACATTGTCTGCGAAAAGGCCAGCATCCTTTGCAGTGAGCTGCAGTTTATAGAAAAAACAAAAGAGAATCAAACAATTCAAGTGACGATAGGCGTTGGGGCCTGCGTGTCCTCAAGGCGTAAGCCGGAGTTTAGAAAACTGTACAGCCGGGCGGAAGCCGCGCTGCTCGAAGCCAAAAAAAGAGGGGAACGGAACTTTTACATTCTTTCTGACGATTCCTCTCTGAACAAACAACTGGAAAGCGAGCTGCAGGTGCCGCCTAGCATTATCTCTCTTCGCACCCTGCTTGCCTATATGGAAGGCGGAGCCGCGCTGCTGGAGCTCGGCAGCCGGATACGAATTCTATACGCAAATCCTGGATTTTTTCGAATGTTCGGAATGGATAAAAGTCAGATGAAGCTTCCGTGCGATCTGAACAAAATCGGAATTTTCCCTGATCAAGAGGCGGAATATGAACGGAAACTTCGAAGCAAAGTTCAAAAATCCGGAGTAATTGAACATATGCACTGTGTTTCAACAGAAACAGGTTCTATCTGGCGCCGTGTCCGGGCCGTCAGGATCGCCTATCCTCTCAGTGACGCTCCGGTAGTACTGGAAATGTCTACCGATATTTCCGAGTTTGTGGAATCGGAAAAACAGCTAAGAGAGAGTAATGAACGTCTTCGGATTGCGTTTGGACAAACTCCCCATCTTTTATGGGAGCTCGATCTTATGTCAAAAACCTTCACCCTTTTTTCCATGGACGCGTACTCATCGGAAACAAGGTTGGTTCTGGAGAACTTCCCGGACGCCTTTTTTGAAAAGGGGCTTGTTCATCCCAGTTCGTTAAAAAAATTCCGCGGTTTCGCGGCAGAATTGCTGGATGGAAAGGCAGAGGGGTACGGAAATTTTATTATGCGAAATATGGGAAACGATCAGTATGGATGGATTTCCCTTTCCTACCGCATGATCTATGACACAGAGGGCGTTGCGGTGAAAGCGATCGGTATTCGGGAAAAGATGCCGGATACTTCCGGAATGCATTTTATCCCCTTTCCAAGGCGTCCCCTTCCGGAGGCGATCCGCCATGATCTCATTGTAAAACTTCGGGTAAACCTTACGACAGATGAGATAGAAGACCTCTGGGTAGGAGGAATGGATCGTACGAATCAAGGACAGAACTCATATATGGAACTTATCCGAAGCTGGAGTTCTTCTATTTTCCTGAGAGCAGAAGGCAGCGCTTTTCAGCGGGAGTTTGAGCGTGAAAATCTGCTGACTGCCTTTGAACAGGGAAAGCGCTGGTTTTCAAAAGAATGCAGGTGGGTTGATCCGGGAGGAAATATCCGCTGGATGATGTATACCGTGAATCTGGCTTGTAATCCAGATAGCCGGGACATTGGCATGTTTTGTTGCTTTGTAGATACGCAGAAGCGGCACGAATGGGAAAGAAAGCTGGAAACAGGCGTTGTGAGGGAGCCCGTCAGCGGATTTTATGATGCGCAGACAATGAAAGAACTTGCGGAATGCCTTATCCGTGAGAAAAACGGTGAGAGTTGCACTTTGGTGCTGATCCGTATGCAGGGAGCGGATAGTCTGTCTGCGGAAACGGATCAGGCAATTGGGCAGATCCGTCGTTCCTTTTCCGTCGCGTTATCCTTTGCTCTTGGAACACAGTGTATCGTGGGGGAATACAGGGAGGACGTTGCGGCGGTATTTTTCCCGGACTCTGCTTCTCGCTTTGAAGTGAAAAAAAGAGTTGAAGACGCTTTTTCCTATATCCGAATGGTTATGACTGAGATTCCAAAGCTGGACGCTGTCCGTTTTATAGCTGGAGCTGTTACGGAAAAGTTGGAAGACGCAAACTATGAGCGGATGATTCTACGGGCAAGCTATCTCTGTGAACTTTGGAAAACAGCCGCGATGGATACAGTTGCGTTCCCGGATGTTGAGGACGAATGGATTTATATGGGTTTGAGAAAAGAGTCTGAAGACAGCGCTTTCGTTCTTCCTGGAGAAACAGAGAGACCATTATCGGCAGAAGAACAGAAAGCTGCCTTTTATTGTGTTGCGGAGATGTTGCTTTCTTCCGATTCTGCGAAAGCCTCCATCGAAAGCGCGCTCCGTGGAATCGGGATGTATTATAAGGCAGAGAGAGTTTACATTTTGAAGCGATCGAAAGACCAAGATGTGGTTTCTATGTCCTTTGAATGGCTGGGACAGGGAAAGCACAGTATTCAATCTGTAATGACGGATGTCCAGATGAGGCGGATACCCCTGCTGCAGCGTTGTGTGAAAGAACGCGCTCCTGTTTTTATCCGAAGACAAAAAGAGGACATACCAGAGAAAGCAGAGTTTTGGAATTTTACGATTTTTCCGGTAAATCTGGGGGATGAGGACGAGCAGTTCATCTGTATTGAAAACGGGAGGGAACACTCGAAAGAAACTGTTTTGCTGGAAAAATTAACGCCGTACATCATCCAGGAGGAAAAACGCCTGTGGTCCGATCTGCACCAAATCGAAGAAAAGAAAAGCGCGGATGGAAAACTTCTTTTGGAAAAGATGCCGAATCTGCGCATTTATATGGAAACGATTCATTCTATGAATTCCGAAACTTACAGCTCAATGGGAGCCGTATCTTTGGATGTTCCTAACTTTTCGGCAATTAGCGCGGATAAAGGGTATTCTTATGGCAGTAAGCTGCTTTCTGAAATTGCGGAAGCGTTGGACTCGGTATTCGGAACAGCGTATCAGTTCCGGACCTGGGACGCGGAATTTGTAGTTCTTTACCCGGATTCGATTTTGGAAGCGTTTATCGGACGCTGCGGTAGGCTTCGAGCGATACTGGAGCGGCGCTGCCCTGGTGTATTCAGGCTTGGATATACTTGGTCGGAGGGGATCTTTTTCGGAGAAAATCTGGTACGCGAAGCACAGTCTATCATGCGAAGTGAAACCATTAAAACAGGAACAAATGAACGGAATGTCTTTTTAAATAACCTTGGGACGGTTCCCAAAACGTCTATCGAAAAAAGGAGCTTTATTGCTTATTTTCAGCCCAAAATCGATATGCGGGACGGCAGTCTTGCCGGGGCGGAGGCGCTTGTACGTGAAATTGAAGAGGACGGAACCTTGATTCCGCCGGCTACGTTTATTGAAGCTTTGGAAAATAACGGCAGGATCCGGGAATTGGATCTCTATATGCTGGAGCAGGTTTTATGGCAACTAAGTGAATGGAAGTCTCAGGGAATGCCTCCGATTCGAGTGTCTGTAAATATTTCACGGCATACTCTGCTGGATCCGAACGCGTTGGCTTCGATTTTGGCGATACAGAGCCATTATCCGGATATCCCTACAGATCGAATTTCCCTGGAAATCACGGAAACAGCAGGGGATATTGAGAAAACTACGCTATCTTCAATTATTGATCGATTCCGCGAGTTTGGAATACGTTTTGAACTGGATGATTTTGGATCCCATTATTCCAATATATCGATTTTCAGTAATATAAACTTTGACACGATTAAACTGGATAAAAGTCTGATCAGCGAACTGCCGGACAATGAAATCAGCCAGATTCTTGTAAAGGATATTGTGAATATATGCAGGGATTTTGGAATGTCCTGTGTCGCGGAAGGAGTTGAAAATAGCTGGCAGAAGGAGGCATTACTGAAAGCGGGGTGTATTTACGGACAGGGATATTACTACTCAAGACCGTTGTCTCCCGCTAAATTTGAAGAACAATATTTAAGAGAACCACAAAAGAAACACGAGAAAGGAGATTAAACGATGGCAGTTGTAAATGGCGCAGATGCGGTAAACCAAAGCAGTCAGAAGGGCGAGCCGCTGATTATCGGTATCGGAGCGTCAGCCGGCGGGCTCGAGGCTCTACAGCAGTTTTTTCAGCATATGCCAAGCAACAGCGGGCTGAGCTTTGTTGTCGTTCAGCATCTTTCCCCCGATTACCGCAGTCTTATGGCAGATATTTTGGGAAAACATACGGAAATGAAGGTAATGCAGGCGGAAAATGAGATGTCCATTCATAAGAATACCGTATATTTGATTCCACCGAAAAACAATATGACCCTGAAAGGTGGAAAGCTTCTGCTGACGGAGTTTGTAAACGGCACTCTCAATCATCCCATCGATGTGTTTTTTAGCTCCCTGGCCGAGGAACAGAAAGACAGGGCCATTGCCGTTGTTATGTCTGGAACCGGTTCGGATGGGACGGGAGGCATCAAAACGGTCAAAGAGCACGGCGGACTTGTGATTGTTCAGGAGCCAGAGACCGCTAAATTCGATGGAATGCCAAGAAGCGCGATTAATACCGGACTCGCGGATTTTGTACTGTCGCCGGATGACATTGTGGACGAGATTCTCAATTTCTCCAACTATCCCACGATTGTGAAGACGCAAGGCGAAGAGAACCTTTTCTCAGATGAGGAATCCTTTACGAGGATTTATACGATTATGAAAAAGGTCAGCGGCATTGATTTTACCAATTACAAGCGTACAACCGTATTGCGCAGAATTGAACGGAGAATGGTTGTAACGCATAGTAAGAGCCTTGCGGAGTACGTGAACCTTTTGGAAGCTGACACGGAAGAGGTAAGGGTGCTTGTAAAGGAAATTCTGATTGGCGTTACGAATTTTTTCCGCGATCCTTCCTTTTTTGAGAAGCTGAAATATAACGTAATTTATCCGATTGTGGAACACGCGGATGAAAAGGAGCCGATCCGCGTATGGAGCGCGGGGTGTTCTACAGGAGAGGAGGCTTATTCGATCGCGATCTTGTTCCATGAAGTACTGGAAGAACTGAACGCGCAGCGTGATATTAAAATTTTCGCGACCGATGTGGATACGAAAGCGATTGAGCAGGCGGGCAAGGGTGTTTTTTCAGAAAATATTCTCGATGATGTATCCAGTGAACGGCTGGCAAAATATTTTTCTAAGAAAAACGAACAGTATCATATTTCAAAAGAGATTCGGCGAATGATTATTTTCGCGCCCCATAATATGCTTTCGGATCCTCCGTTCGGAAAGCTGGATCTGATCAGCTGCAGAAACGTTATGATCTATTTTCAGCCGGTCCTGCAGAAATCTCTGTTTGCGATTTTCCACTCTGCTCTGAAAAAAGGAGGATATCTTTTCCTCGGAAAAAGCGAGACTGCCGGAGAGTATTCCAATGTATTTCAGGTGTTGTGCGGAGCGGAAAAAATATATGTACATAAAGGAGAGGGAAAAACGGATGAGTTCCGGCCGCCTGCTTTTAATATACCCAACATCCAGGCGATTTCTCCGAGGATGGTCAGCCTGCCGGATCGAAACGCCGGAAGCTACATGCCGGAGACCACCTATATGAACTTTTTAGAAGGGTTCCTTCCTGCTTCGATTGTGGTAAACGGATCCAATAATGTAATTCATTTTTTTGGAAACTATTCGGACTATATTTCGATTGCGCCGGGCAGGGCGACTTTTAATCTGTTTAGCATTATCAACAAGGATCTGAGTTTGGTTGTCTCTACCGCGCTGAACCGGTGCAGGACAGAGCAGAAAGCGGTAACCTATACGGGCATTGTGGTAGACTGTCCGGCTGGGCGCAGAGTCATTGATCTGACCGTAAGCCCGGTTTCGGGACGTGGAAAAGACGACTCCGGACTGATCGCGGTGCTTTTTGTAGAAAACAAAAAGATGGAAATAGACGGGGTAACAGAAAAGTATGATGTGGATACGACGGCTGCCCGGCGTATCGCCGATTTGGAGCAGGAGCTGCAGGAATCGCAGAACGATTTAAAATCCACGATTGGGGAACTGGAGACGGTAAACGAAGAACTGCAGGCGGCGAACGAAGAATTGTTAACCGCCAATGAAGAGCTGCAGAGCTCGAACGAAGAACTGCAGTCAGTCAATGAAGAATTGTATACGGTTAATACCGAATATCAGCAAAAGCTGGATGAGCTGACGATGCTCACCAATGATCTGTCCAACTTCCTTTCCTCCACCATGATCGGGATTTTGTTTGTAGACAGCGACCTTAATATACGAAAGTTTACCGAATATGTAGGCAGAGAGTTTCAGCTGATGGAGCATGATGTAGGCCGCTCGTTTCAGATTTTTGCCCATAGCTTCCCCGAAGAGGATATTATTAGTGATTCCAAGGAGGTGCTGAAAAATTTAGCACCGATCGATCGTGAGGTAACTTCCATGAATGGACGCCACTATACACTTCGTATCGCGCCGTACCGGACGACGGAAAACAGTATTCGGGGGCTTGTTATTACCATTATTGACAGTCTGGGTGTGAACGCGAAGGACTAAACATTTCCAGTTTTCATTTGCTTCCGGATGGGGTATGATTACCACAGGACCCGCGGATGGATGGGAGAATGAAAACGAAAGGAAGAGTGGAAATGTTGAAACGGATTGGGAGTTTTGTAATACTGCTGCTGCTTTTTCTGGGACAGACTGTTTTTTCTTTTTATGGAGAGGGAACTGCTTTTGCCGCGGAAAAAGAGCTAAGGGGAATATGGGTTTCTGTCTTTGATTTTCCAAAGCTTGGATTGAACGCGTCTTCCGAAAGTGGTTTTGTAAAAAACGCGCAGAAATTTCTGGATAAGGCAGAGGAAAACGGCGTGAATACGGTGTTTCTTCATGTTAGAGCTTTTGATGACGCCATTTATCCATCAAAGGTTTTTCGGAGAAATCAATATGTTTCTTCCGCTTATGATCCTCTGAAGCTGATGGTGCGGGAGGCGCATAAAAGAGGGATGGAGCTTCATGCCTGGATGAATCCTTATCGTCTGGACTATGAATATTATCTGGATCCGGCGAAGGCTTCCTCGACCGAACGGGTTAAAACCGCGGTTTCGGAAGTGATGGCGTATGATATTGACGGAATCCATTTTGACGATTATTTCTACAACGCGAAAACAGGGTATAAAGATGTGTCCGGCGCGATTACGGTTCAGGGAGGGCAGGAACCATCCGCGGAACGAAAGAAAAGCTACGTGAACACTATGGTTCGCGCGGTTTACCGTGAGGTGAAAAGCAAAAAGGCGTCGGTGGATTTCGGCATCAGCCCTCAGGGGACTACAGAAAACTGCCGGCTTTCCGGCGCGGATATTGATACGTGGATGTCACAAAAAGGATATGTGGACTATCTGATGCCGCAGATTTACTGGTCAAACCAATATGGAAGCGCGGGAAACCGCGCGATGTTTTCGGATCGAGTAAGGGAGTGGAGCTCTCTTAATTCGGGAAAGGTTACACTATATGCCGGGTTGGCTCTTTACCGTACGGGAACCGCGATCAGCGATGATCCGGGATGGAAGAAGAAATCTACAAATCTGAAAGAACAGGTTCAGATATTGCGAAACAGCGGATGGGCGGGATATACGCTGTTCAGCGCTCAGGATCTGGCAAGAGATACCGCCCAGGCGGAGCTTTCCGGATTGCGGACGCTTCTGGGAAGCGTACAGAATACCGCAAAGCCGAAGCTTGCCGCGCCAAAGCTTTCTGTTTCAGCGGGAAAGAAAAGGGCTGTGCTGAAATGGAATAAGATTGCCGGCGCGAGTGGGTATCAGATTTACCGGGCGGATAAAGCCAAAGGAAGCTTTAAACGGATTTCCACGGTAAAAAAAGGAGCGACGACAAAATATATCAATGCAAAACTGAAAAAAGGGAAGAAGTACACATTCCGGATTCGGGCTTATCGCAGTCAGAATGGAAAGAAGCTTTACGGCGGCTATAGCTCGCGGATTACGGTGAAAATAAAATAAATCAGCAGATTAAGCATTTTTTCGCCGAGAATTTGGAAACAACTTCTTGTCTAATGCCGAAAGCTATGCTATAATGACATCATTGCGCCGGCGTGATGGAATTGGCAGACGTGCGGGACTCAAAATCCCGTGGTGGCAACACCGTATGGGTTCGACCCCCATCGCCGGCACCATTTAATGGATGATACAAAATGAAGTAAATTATTTTAAGGAGGCTCTGTTTTTATGAATGGAAACATGTTAGCAACGTTACTGCCTTTAGTTCTGCTGCTGGTCATCATGTATTTCCTGCTGATCCGTCCTCAGAAAAAACGGGAAAAGCAGGTCAATGAGATGCGAAGCAATGTCCGCGTAGGAGATGAAATTATCACAATTGGCGGAATTTGCGGAAAGGTCGTAAAGACAAAGGATGAATCTCTGGTGATTCAGGTTGGAGCTGACAAAGTGAAATTTGAAATCATGAGATGGTCTGTTTCCAAAGTAGTGGAAAACGCGAAACCGACAAAGAAAGTAAGCGTTTCCTCCTCCGCGAAAGAAGAGGAGGAAGAATCTCCAAAGAAGGCAATGCCGAGAAGGCTGAAGAAAAAGGCTGCGGCTGAGGAAGAGGCGCCGGCTGAAGAAGATAAGAAGCCGGAAGAAAAAGCGGCAGAAGAACCACCAAAGGAAGAAACTCCAACGGAGCAGCCGGAGAATGGTTCCGATGAAGCGGCAGAAAATGCTGACGAAGAGAAAAAATAGGCCTGATAGAGATAGGAAGAAAAACACATCATTTCGCATGGTGTGTTTTTTATATTTTTGGATGAGTTCTTGATTTGTTTCTACCTTCATATACTGATGAAAGAAAGAAGAAGGAGGTTATCCGATGGACAAATTGATGCGGATCTGCAAGGGAGGCCTGATCAGCCTTCTGCTGTTTGGTCTTCTGACCGGAGCCGGGGCTGTAATTTTAAGATTTACACCGTTTCCGGAAAGGTGGAATTTTTACTGGCTGGTGGCGGCGATATCGATCGCTTGTTTTTTCATGGGACTTTATACTGCCGGCACCTTTCGGAAAGCCGGGCTGATCAGCGGAATTTCCGTTTCAGTGGTTCTGATATGCGTAATTCTGGCAGCTGTATGCGCTGCTTTTTCCGTGATGCCGACAGTCGGAATGCTGCGTCCGGCATACCTGATTCCCATCGCGGCAGGGGCCCTGGGCGGAATCTTTGGCGCCAACATAAAAAAATAAGAGAGAAAGGCGGAAAACCTTAGAAAAGCGGATGCTTTGCCCTTGTGAAAACAGTAAAAAAGTAGTAAAATATTATGACTGTAGTTTAAAATGGCAGAAATGTTGTCAAATAAAAGAATACATAAGGTAACACTGGAGGACAAAATGAACACTACGCTTAAAAGAGTTTTAGCTATTCTGGTTATTCTGCTGATTGCGTTCGGATGGTATGTGACCCTTTTCGGACTGGGATCGGTGATGGAACCGACAAAAGACAAGATTAAACTGGGTCTGGACATCAAAGGCGGCGTTTATGTCGTAATGGAAGCGCAGACCGACTTAAAAGGAGAGGAACTGACGGATCTGATGAACCAGACTCAGGCGGTCATTGAGCAACGTGTCAACGAAATGGGGCTGGCGGAGCCAGTTGTTACGGTAGAGGGACAGAAGCGGATTCGTGTCGAATTGCCGGGGGCAGAGGACGCGGAGGAAGCCATCGAACAGATCGGACGGACCGCGCAGCTGCAGTTCGCTTTGGCTGACGGAACGATTGTTCTGGACGGAAGCAATGTAAAAGACGCGAACACGGGAACCGCGGATGACGGAGGCTACGCGGTAAATCTGGAGTTTGACAGTGAAGGTGCGGATCTGTTCGCGGAGGCTACGCAGACTGCTTACAGCGGATCGGTTACATCCGCGACAGAGGGTGTCAGCAACAAGGCGATCATGATTATCTTAGACGATCAGATTATTTCCGCGCCGGTTGTTGACGAACCGATTTCCGGCGGTGTCTGCCAGATTTCCGGCGGCTTCTCCCAGGAGGAGGCTCAGAATCTGGCGGCGCTGATTCGAGGCGGATCTCTTCCTGTCGAGCTGGTTGAGGTTAACTCTTCCGTGCAGAGCGCCAGAATCGGATTTAATGCTCTGGAACAGAGTGTTCTGGCGGGAGCCATCGGCGTTGTCCTGATCTTTATTGTCATGTTCGTAGGATACCGGATTATGGGACTTGCCGCGAATATCGCCCTGATGCTGTACATCCTTATCATGCTGAATGTAATGGCGCTCATGGGCAGCGTACTGACGCTCCCCGGAATCGCGGGTATCATATTGGGCATCGGTATGGCTGTAGACGCGAATGTCGTGATCTTCTCACGAATCAGGGAGGAAATGACAGAAGGAAAGAGCATCCGATCCGCGGTACAGAGCGGATTCAAGCGCGCTATGAGTACAATCATCGACTCTCAGGTAACAACCTTTATCGCGGCGATTATCCTGTATCAGATTGGAACCAGCACCGTCAAAGGTTTTGCGTGGACCTTGATGATCGGTATCTTAGCCAGCATCTTTACCGCGGTTCTGATTACTCACCTTTATATGGCGATTATTTCCGAAAGCAAGCATTTCCAGAAACGCGGACTTTACGGAGTGAAGCCGGACAATACGACGACCTTCCAGATTAAGCGTGACCTTCATTTTATAAAACACAGGAAAATTTTCTACATTGTAACAGTCGCTATTATGGTAGTTGGACTGGCATTCGGAGTAGTGCGGGGACTGAATTACGGAATTGATTTCACCGGAGGAACCATGATTCAGGTGGATATGGGAAAACAGGTAGCGGTTTCGGATGTGGAAAAGTCCATTGAAAAATACAATCTGGATCCGGAGATTATTTACTCAGGGGAGAATAACCAGGAAATTGTCATTCGTACGATGGAAGCTTTGAACTCCGATGAGCGGACAGAAGTTCTGGACACGCTGAAAGCGGACTTTGAAATAACCGACGATGATGTCATCGCGCAGGAGCTGTTCGGCCCGTCTGTCGGGAAAGAACTGCGCAACAACGCGATTTTAGCGATTCTGCTTTCCGCGCTGTGTATGCTGATCTATATACGAATCCGGTTTTCAGAATGGAAATTCGGCGGCGCGGCTCTGCTGGGCGTGTTGAACGACGTGCTTCTCGTGGTGGCGTTTTACGCGATTTTCCATGTACAGGTAAATAACCCGTTCATTGCGGGCATACTTACGGTAGTGGGATATTCCATCAATGATACGATTGTAGTCTTTGACCGTATCCGGGAGAATCTGAGGTATTCCAGAAAAGGCGGCACAGAAGAACTGATCGACCGGAGTATTACCCAGACTCTGGGACGTTCTCTGATGACCTCTTTTACGACGTTAATCGTTATGGTGCCGCTGATGATTCTGACCGGAGAGGCGGTGCGGGAATTCACTCTGCCGCTGATGGTCGGCGTACTGGCGGGAGCATGTTCTTCCATCACAATCTGCAGCCCGCTGTACTATGAGTTCTCAAAAAGGGCGAGGAAGCGCAGTCCAAAGAACGGAGCTAAGAAGAAAGAAGAGAAAAAGAAAAAAGAACAGGCCAATAAATATCCGGATGGAGCGCAGGTATAATAATTATGATGTTGTGAGGAAAAAAGACGGTACATGAAGAGCAGAGAAGAGTTTTTACAAACCATTGCCGATTATAATCCGAAGTATGATTTGGAGTTGATCGGCAGGGCCTATGACAAGGCAAAAGAAATGCACGAAGGGCAGCTTAGAAAATCAGGTGAACCTTATTTGATTCATCCGCTGGCTGTAGCGGAAATTCTTGCTGACCTGGGTATGGACGAGGATACCATTGTCGCGGGATTGATGCATGATGTTGTGGAAGACACCCCTTACACTTCGGAAGAATTAAGAGAAGAATTCGGCGAAGAGGTGGAACTTCTGGTGGACGGCGTCACAAAACTGGGGTCTCTAAAATTCGAAAGTAAAGAACAGCGCCAGGCGGAAAATCTGCGAAAAATGTTTCTTGCGATGTCCAAGGATATTCGTGTGCTCATCATTAAGCTGGCTGACCGCCTGCACAACATGCGGACGATCAATTACATGACCGAGCAGAAGATGATCGACAAATGCAAGGAGACGCTGGAAATTTACGCGCCTCTGGCTGCCCGGCTGGGAATCTACGCCATGAAGTTCGAACTTGAGGACATTGCTCTCAAATACCTGGATCCGGAAGCCTATTACGGGCTGGTGGAGAAAGTCAGCGAACGAAAAGAAAAGCGGGAGGACGCGATACGCCAAGTAATTGATGAAATTAAAGAAGCGCTGGAGGATCTGCATATCCACTATGATATTATGGGACGCTCCAAGCATTTTTACAGCATTTATAAGAAAATGAAATACCAGCACAAACAGCTGGATGAGATTTTTGATCTGACGGCAGTGCGCATTATCGTAGAAAATGTGCGGGACTGCTACGCGGTGCTGGGAATTGTCCATACTCTGTGGACGCCGATTCCCGGCCGCTTTAAAGACTATATCGCCATGCCCAAGCCGAATATGTACCAGTCTCTGCATACGACGGTAATCGGCGATACAGGGAACCCCTTCGAGATCCAGATCCGGACCTATGAAATGCATAAAATCGCGGAATACGGTATCGCGGCCCATTGGAAATACAAAGAGGGAATCACTCACGATAAAGAAGAGGTCAAGTTGGCGTGGCTGAGGCAGACGCTGGAATGGCAGAAGGATATGAACGATCCCAAAGAGTTTATGGAAACTCTGAAAGTCGATCTTTTCGCGAGCCAGGTGTTTGTGTTTACCCCTCAGGGGGATGTCATCGAGCTTCCCGCGGGATCCACGCCGCTGGATTTTGCCTTTAAAATCCATTCGGATATCGGCTGCAAGTGTGTAGGCGCCAAGGTGAACGGCAAAATGGTGACCATCGACCATACCCTGGAAAACGGAAATATCGTAGAGATCGTCACTTCCCCCAACGCGGCGGGTCCGAGCATTGACTGGCTGAAAATCGCCAAGAGCAGTACGGCGAGAAACAAGATCCGACAGTGGCTGAAAAAAGAGAATAAGTCAGACGCGGTGGATCGGGGAAAGGATACGATTGACAAATATGTCCGCAAAAAAGGATATGAGCCGAAAGATGTCCTCAAAAATTCCTTTGTCAACCGGGCAGTAAAGGAATTGAATCTGAACAACCAGGATGAACTTTACAGCCAGCTGAGCCATGGAGGCGCTTTCCAGAGCAAGGTGGGGACACTGCTTTTCAAATATTACAATGAAGAAAAGCAGGAACAGATGGAACGGGAACAGCACGAACAGATCGCCAGCAAAGAACCGGATGAGCGCAGGATAAAAGAAGATCGAAAGCGCAGAGAAAACGCGGGGATCGTTGTGGAAGGCGTGGATAATCTGATGATCCGCATTGCCAGGTGCTGCAACCCGGTGCCGGGAGATGATATTATCGGCTTTATCACAAAGGGCAGGGGAATTTCGGTTCACAGAACCGACTGTCCGAATATTACGTCCCTTCCGGAATCAGAGAAAGCCCGCTTTATTCAGGTGCGCTGGGACGGGGACAAGCTGGATCAGACTTATACGGCAGATGTCAGCGTGATCGCCAGAGACAGAAAGGGACTCTTCTCGGCGGTCTCCAGAGTCTGTGAAGATATGGACGTGCATATTGATGGCGTAAACGCCAAGAGCAGTAAAGATGAGACCATCAATGTCACGCTGACTCTTTCCATATCAAGCCGGGATCAGATCGAGAAGGTTCTGCGGGCTCTGCGGAGCGTACCGGGCGTTTCGGATGTGTTCCGGACAAAGCCGTAGAAATCAGCGGGAAATATAAAAGCAGGAGTATAAAGATGAGAGCAGTTGTGCAGAGAGTTACAGAAGGAGATGTCACGGTAGACGGAAACGTAACGGGCGCGATCCGGAACGGACTTGTCGTCCTTCTCGGAGTGGCGGAGGACGATATAGACGCGGACGCGGAATACATCGCGGGAAAAGTGGCAGGGCTCCGCGTATTTGAGGATGAAGACGGAAAGATGAATCGTTCGGTACAGGATATAGGCGGACAGATTCTGGCAATCTCCCAGTTCACGCTGCTGGGAGATGTGCGAAAAGGCAAACGCCCCAGCTTTACGAAAGCGGCGCCTCCCGAGGAGGCGGATCGCCTGTATCAGAAATTTATGGAGCTTCTGAAGCAGCAGGGACTTCCTGTGGAAGCCGGCGTCTTTCAGGCAGACATGCTCGTTCGAATTTATAACGATGGTCCGGTAACCATTTTGCTGGACAGCAAAAAAACATTCTAAGGAGAAGGAGATTTATGAAGATCATCAATATGCCCAGCGGACCGCTGGCAGTAAACACCTATCTGGCCTTTGACGAAGATACGAAAAAAGGATTTATTGTAGATCCGGGCGGATATAATCCGCAGCTGACACAGAGAATCGCAAGCGAAGGGCTTGACATTGAATATATTATACTGACCCATGGTCACAGTGACCATATCGGAGGCGTAAAGCAGCATAAGGAAGAGCTGCCTCACGCAAAGCTGGTCGCCGATGCCGCGGAAGTGCCGATGCTGGCGGACGCGGCAGCGAATATGAGTACTATGATGGGCGGGGCAGTCACCTTGACCCCGGACATTACGGTAAACGATGGAGATACGCTGCAGGTGGGGAACATGGAACTGAAATTCCTTCATACACCGGGCCATTCTCCGGGGGGTATGTGCATCGTGACCGGCAATGTCGTATTCAGCGGCGATACGCTCTTCTGCGCTTCCATCGGAAGAACGGATTTCCCGGGATG
The DNA here is from genome assembly GCF_014333425.1 of Zhenpiania hominis. GTDB lineage: Bacteria > Bacillota > Clostridia > Peptostreptococcales > Anaerovoracaceae > Hominibacterium > Hominibacterium hominis. The sequence continues at coordinate 97,655 of NZ_JACRYT010000003.1, forward strand.
CTCCTTTAACGATCTGGCGGAGGCTATCCGCACAAAGCTGTATGTCCTGCCGGATGACACCCAGGTTCTGCCGGGCCACATGGGACCGACCACAATCGGCTATGAAAAGGAGAATAACCCATTTGTACGCCCTTAAACTGGAAAATGTAAAAAATCGGAATCTTTACGAGGAACTGATTAAACTGTTTCTCCCTCCTTCCCGGTACCGGATCTTTACGGACAGCGACGCGGAGATCCCGGAAGACGCGGTTATTTTCCGGGAAGAAGGCGATAAAGATGAGGTCAAGCGGCAGATTTACCAGTATCTGAACCAGCAGACCGGACTACGGCCAAAGTGGGGCATTCTCACAGGCATCCGTCCCGTAAAACTGGCTGGAGAGCTGTGCCGGAAGCTGGGAAGCGAAGAGGCCGCGGAAAACTATTTACAAGAAAAATATTATGTAAACAAGAAAAAGACAGAGCTTCTGCTGCGGCTTTACCGCGATCAGCAAAGGGAGCTTGGGGTTCCGGAGGAAAAATCGGCGGGAATCTATATCGGCATTCCTTTCTGCCCCACCAGATGTCTCTATTGTTCCTTTACGTCAAATCAGGCAGATCCGGAAGAGATGGAGCGATATCTGGAGGCGCTGTTTTCGGAAATCGCGTTTGTCGGGAGGAATATGCGCCGGGATGGGATTTTCGCGGAGTCGATCTACATAGGAGGTGGAACGCCTACTTCCCTGGACGCCGGACAGCTGGAAAGGCTGCTTTCCCAGATCCGGACCCACTTTGATCTGTCGCGGCTTCGGGAGTTTACTGTGGAAGCGGGAAGACCCGATACGGTGACGCAGGAAAAGCTGGAAGTCCTGCGTTCCTTCGGCGTGGATCGGATCAGTATTAATCCGCAGTCCATGCACGATAAAACCCTCGAAACCATTGGACGTTCCCACAGTACCCGGGATACCCTGCGGGCCTTCACGGCCGCGAGGAAAACAGGCGGCTTTCTCATCAATATGGATCTGATTGCCGGCCTTCCGGGAGAAACCACAGAGGATTTCGAAGACTCTCTGCGGAAGACAGCGGAGCTTATGCCGGATAATATCACTCTCCACACCCTGGCGGTCAAACGTTCCTCCAGGCTGAAAGAGATGGATGAGCATTTTCATTACCGGTTTCAGGAGCAGACCGAAGAAATGCTGGAAAAGGCAAGAGCCTTTCTTACGGAAAAGGGCTGGCGCCCCTATTATCTGTACCGCCAGAAGCATACGGCGGGAAGTACGGAAAATCTGGGATACTGCCGGGATCATTCCATGAGCGTGTATAATGTCCGCATTATGGAGGAGGCGCAGAGCATTATCGCCCTGGGCGCCGGAGGAATCACAAAAGTGTATTACCCGCGGGAAAACCGGCTGGAGCGGGTGCCGAACGTGTCAAATTATGAGATTTATATAGAACGCATTGAGGAAATGCTGGAGCGAAAGAGAAAGAATTTATTCAGGAGGTAAATCATGTTAACGAGCGCACCAAAAGGTACAAAGGATATATTACCGTCACAGGTGTACAAATGGCATTATGTCGAAAAAGCCTTCGCGGATCTTTGCGGCAGGTATGGATTTTCGGAAATCCGCACCCCGAGTTTTGAGCATACGGAACTGTTCGCCAGAGGCGTAGGCGATACCACCGATATTGTACAGAAGGAAATGTATACCTTTGAGGACTACGGAAAGAGAAGCATTACACTGAAACCGGAAGGGACTTCTCCGGTAGCCCGCGCCTTTGTGGAGCACAAAGCCTATGCCGATGTGCAGCCCACCAAATATTATTACAACACCCCTTGCTTCCGTTATGAAAAGCCTCAGTCCGGCCGTCTGCGGGCCTTTCACCAGTTCGGCGTGGAAGTGTTCGGCACCAGCGATATGATCGCGGACGCGGAAGTCATCTGCCTTGCCAACGATTTTCTGCAGGAACTGGGGATCAAAAACGTGGAATTGCAAATCAACAGTGTAGGATGTCCGGAATGCAGGAAAGCTCACAGAAAAGCTCTGCGGGATTTTCTGCGTCCAAAATACGATGAACTCTGCGACACCTGCAAAGACAGGTATGAAAGAAATCCGCTGCGGATTTTGGATTGTAAATCTCCGGTCTGCCAGGAGCTTGTAAAGGGCGCGCCGCTGATGATCGATTATCTGTGCGATGACTGTAAACAATCCTTTGAGCAGGTTCAGAAAAATCTTACCAGCATGGGGGTTGAATTTGTTGTTAATCCGGGAATCGTAAGAGGGCTGGATTATTATACAAAGACTGCCTTTGAATTTGTTACGACCAGTATCGGGGCACAGGGAACCGTCTGTGGAGGCGGCAGATACGATCATTTGATGGAGGAGCTGGGAGGACCGCCAATTCCCGGCGTAGGATTCGGTCTGGGAATCGAGCGTCTGCTCCTTACCATGGAGGCAAACGGAATCGAGATTCCTGAGCCGGACACGACGGAAGTGTTCATCGCGGTCATGGGAGATGAAGCAAAGGCCTTCGGGCTTAAGCTGCTGCACCAGCTGCGGCAGAAGGGCGTGCGGGCGGAAATGGACTCCCTTGCCCGAAATATCAAGGGACAGTTCAAATACGCCAACCGGATTCACGCCAAGAAAACCGTTGTAATCGGAGAAAACGAGCTGGCGGAAAAGAAAGTGTCCATCAAGGATATGGCGACCTCGGAGCAGAGGGAAGTGGATATGGACAATATTTTGCAGGAACTGATAAATTAGGAGACAAGAATGAGCGATATTTACAAGAAGACCCACATGTGCGGGGTTCTGACGGAAAAAAACATTGAGGAACAGGTTGTGCTGAACGGCTGGGTACAGAAAAGAAGAAACCTGGGAGGCCTGATTTTCTGCGACATCCGGGATAAAACCGGAATCGTGCAGGTTGTGTTCAACGATAAAATTCCTCAGGAGCTGTTTGAAAAGGCGGACCGGCTGCGCAGCGAGTACGTTGTGGGAGTAAAGGGGATCGTAAAAGAGCGGGAATCCAAAAATCCGGATCTTGCTACCGGCGGGATTGAAGTGTTCGCGGAGGATCTGGTAATCTACTCGGAAGCGGATACGCCGCCGATTTACATTAAAGACGATGATAACGTAGATGACAATCTGCGTCTGAAATATCGGTATCTGGATCTGAGAAAGCATAAAATGCAGCAGAACCTGACCTTCCGCCACAAGCTGACCAAGCTGGCGAGAGATTATTTTGACAGCCAGGGATTTACGGAAGTGGAAACGCCTATGATGATCAAATCCACGCCGGAAGGGGCGAGAGACTATCTGGTTCCCAGCCGGGTAAGCCCGGGAAGCTTTTACGCGCTGCCTCAGTCACCGCAGATGTACAAGCAGCTGCTGATGGTTGCGGGTACGGATCGGTATATGCAGATCGTAAAATGCTTCCGTGACGAGGATCTGCGCGCGGATCGGCAGCCGGAATTTACGCAGATCGACCTGGAAATGTCCTTTGTGGATCAGGACGATGTCATCGAGATTCAGGAAGGCTTTCTGAAACGGGTTTTTAAAGAACTGATGAACATTGAGATTGAAACGCCCTTTCCGCGGATTTCCTATCAGGAAGCCATGGAACGCTACGGGAGCGATAAACCGGACACCCGGTTCGGCTTTGAGCTTAAGAAATTAAACGATATTGTTTCCGGATGCGAATTCAAAGTCTTTACCGACGCCCTGGCGGCGGGAGGCGATGTGCGGGGAATCTGTATTACCGGAGGCGCGTCTCAGTATACGAGAAAGAAAATCGACAAACTGACGGAAGCGGTAAAAAGTTACGGCGCCAAAGGCATGGTATGGATCAAGATAGAAGAAGATAAGATCGCTTCTTCCGTAAACAAGTTCTTCTCCCCGGAAGAACTGGGAAAGATCGCGAATGTCTTTGAGGCGAAGGCAGGAGATCTGATTCTGATCATTTCTGATAAAAAACAAGTGGTTTTCGACAGCTTAGGATTCCTGCGCCGCCACATTGCCGGGGAAATGGGACTTTTAGACGATCACCAGTACAACCTTCTCTGGGTAGTGGACTTTCCACTCTATGAGTACGATGAGGAAACAGGCGAGTATCACGCGAAGCATCATCCGTTTACGTCTCCGAATCCGGAGGATCTGGATCGGCTGGAAAGCGATCCCGGAAGTGTCAAGGCGCAGGCCTATGACATTGTGTTAAACGGCGTGGAGCTGGGCGGAGGCAGTATCCGTATCCATGATCGGAATCTGCAGGAGAGAATGTTCAGAGTGCTGGGATTATCCCAGGAAGAAATTGACGAAAAGTTCGGGTTCCTTGTGGAAGCCTTCAAATACGGCGCGCCGCCTCACGGCGGACTTGCTTACGGCCTCGACCGGCTGGTAATGCTGCTGACTCACCAGAGCAGCATTCGGGAAGTCATCGCCTTCCCAAAGAATCAGGCGGCTCAGTGCATGGTAAGCCAGGCGCCTTCGCCGGTCAGCGAAGAGCAGCTGGCGGAACTGGGAATCCGGCTTGAAAAGACAGAGGAATGAAACGAATCGGAATTTTAGGCGGGACCTTTGATCCCATACACAACGGACATATTGGTCTGGCGGAGGATGCCATGGAGCAGGCGGGGCTTGCTAAGGTCATTCTCATTCCCGCCAGGCTGCAGCCTTTCAAATTAGATAAACAGATAACCGAAGGGAATTACAGGCTGGAAATGGCGAAGCTTGCGGCAGCCCCGATAAAAGGCTTGGAGGTCTCTGACTACGAGCTGCGGCATGATAGTATTTCCTACACTTATAAAACATTGCGGGCTATGGTTTTGGAGGAAGGGCTGGAAAAAAAATCCTGTCTGTATTTTATCACCGGAACAGACGCGTTTTTGAAGGTTTCCACTTGGAAACACGCAGAAGAGATGCTCCGAAATTATTCCTTCGCGGTAGGCTCACGTCCTGGGTACCGGGACGCGGAACTCGACCAGTGTATAGAGCGTCTTAAAACCGTCTATAATACAGATATTGTAAAAATCGAAAACCGGAAGCGGGATATTTCCGCCACCGAAATCCGGCATCGGCTGGAAGGAGGAAAGAGTCTGTCCGGTCTGGTTCCGGAAGCAGTAGAAAGGTACATTGAAGAACATGGACTCTATTGAGACTTATATTAAAAAGAATCTGTCGGAGAAACGCAGAAAACATGTATACGGGGTCGTCCATACGGCTCAGAAGCTGGCAGGGCAGTACGGATGCGATCGGGAAAAAGCAAAGCTCGCGGCCTTGTTTCACGATATGTTCCGCAGTACGCCTGTCGATGTGCTGAATATGTACGTACGGCAGCTGGAGATGGATCCGGTTTATCTGGACAACGCTAATCTGGCTCACGGACCGATTGCGGCAAAGATTATGAAACGGGATTACGGTATTACCGATCCGGATCTGTTGAACGCGGTAAGGTATCATACCACCGGAAGGGCAGGAATGTCTCTTTTGGAAAAGGTGCTTTATCTTGCCGACGCTATCGAGCCGGGGAGGAATTATCCGGGGGTGGAAGAGATAAGAAAACGAGCGGAAACCTCGCTGGATGACGCCTGTCTGCTTTCGATGGAACGTTCCATCCGGTATATAGAAGAAAGGGGATTGTTTCTCCACGAAGATACGATAAAAGCGCGAGAGGATTTAAAAAAGAAGGGAGAAAAAAATGGATTGTAAGGACATGGCACTTTTTGCGGCAAACGTCCTGGACAACAAGAAAGCCAGAGATATTGTAGCGATTCATATCGGCAGCAAGGCAGCCTTTGCCGATTATATGGTACTCGCTTCCGGCGGAAGCGAGCGGCAGGTCGGTACTTTGTGCGACGAACTGGAAGAGCAGTTTGAAAAAGAGGGCGTCTTTGTAAAAAGCATTGAGGGAAAGAAGACCTCCGGCTGGATATTGATGGACTACGGTGATATTATTGTAAACCTGCTGACCGTCGAGATGCGGGAAAAATATAATATCGAAAAAGTCTGGGGAGACTGCGAATTTTTAAACCTGGAGGATTAAGATGATAGAAAAATACGATTTTGCTGAGATTGAAAAGAAATGGCAGAAAAAATGGAAGGATGCCGATATCTTCAAGACAACAGAAGATGAGAGCAAAGAAAAATACTATGTTCTGGAAATGTTCCCATACCCGTCCGGAAAATTACATATGGGGCATGTGCGGAACTATTCCATCGGTGATGTCATTGCCAGATTTAAAACCATGAAGGGTTTTAATGTACTGCATCCTATGGGATGGGACTCTTTCGGCCTTCCCGCGGAAAACGCTGCCATCAAGCACGGCGCCGCTCCCAGCGAATGGACCTGGAACAACATCAACGAAATGCGGGATCAGCTGGCGGAGCTGGGGCTTTCCTATGACTGGGACCGGGAAGTGGCTACCTGTCACCCGGATTATTACAAATGGATGCAGTGGATCTTTATCCAGTTTTACAACAAGGGCCTTGCCTATAAAAAGGAAAACCCGGTAAACTGGTGTCCGAGCTGCCAGACGGTGCTTGCCAACGAACAGGTAGTAGACGGAAAATGCGAACGCTGCGGCGCGGAAGTAGGGAAAAAAGAACTTTCCCAGTGGTACTTTAAAATTACCGATTATGCCGAACGTCTGCTTTCCAACCTGGAAAAGCTGCCGGGCTGGCCGGACAAGGTCAAGACTATGCAGAAGAATTGGATCGGCAAGAGCATCGGCGCGGAAGTCACCTTTGAGATTGAGGGATTTGACAAGGGTCTGGATATTTTCACAACCCGCCCGGATACCCTCTATGGGGTAACCTACATGGTTCTGGCGCCGGAGCACCCGTATGTGAAGGAACTGACCGCGGGAACACAGTACGAGCCGGCAGTGGCCGCGTATCTGGATAGGGTGCAGCACATGACCGACATTGAACGGACTTCCACGACAAATGAAAAGACCGGTGAATTTATCGGAAGATACGCGATCAATCCGGTGAACGGAAAGAAAGTGCCGATCTATATTTCCGACTATGTTCTGATGGATTACGGAACGGGAGCCATTATGGCGGTACCGGCCCATGACCAGAGAGACTTTGAGTTCGCCAAAAAGTTCGGACTGGATATCATTCCTGTTGTGGATACGGACGATCCGGAGATCGACGTTTACAACCTGAAAGAAGCCTTTGCTGCCGAAGGCAATATGATCAACTCGGAAATGTTTACCGGCATGAACAACAAAGAAGCGATCGTCAAAATCATCGATTATCTGGAGGAAAAGGGAATCGGCAAAAAGTCCATTAATTACCGCCTTCGCGACTGGCTGATTTCCAGACAGCGGTACTGGGGAACTCCGATTCCGATGATCTACTGCGACTCCTGCGGCTGGGTTCCGGAAAAAGAAGAAAACCTTCCGGTTCTGCTGCCGACGGACGTAGAGTTTACCGGAAAGGGTGAATCTCCGCTGACCACCAGCAAGACCTTTGCCCACGCGGTCTGCCCGAAGTGCGGAAAGCCTGCGAGAAGGGAAATGGATACCATGGATACCTTCCTGGACTCTTCCTGGTATTTTCTGCGCTACTGCGACGCTAAAAATGACAAGGAAGCCTTTAATCTGGACAAGGTGAAATACTGGATGAGTGTGGATCAGTACATCGGCGGCGTGGAGCACGCGATTCTGCATCTGATGTACGCCCGGTTCTTCCAGATGGCTCTTTACGATCTGGGACTTGTCAATACCGAGGAACCGTTTATCAACCTGCTGACCCAGGGCATGGTAATCAAAGATGGCAAGAAGATGTCCAAATCCATCGGAAACGTCGTAAGCCCAGCGGAAATCATTGAAAAATATGGCGCGGACACGGCGAGGCTTTTCATTTTGTTCGCGGCTCCTCCGGAAAGGGAACTGGATTGGTCCGACAAGGGCGTAGAGGGAAGCTACCGCTTCTTAAACCGCGTACACAGGCTGGTCTTTGAATTCGCGGAACAATGCAAAAACGCGCCTGCGGAATACAAGTTGGAAAACAAGGCGGATAAGGAGCTTGCCTACGCTATGAACTATACCATCAAAAAGGTATCCGATGATGTGGGCGGAAGATTTAATTTTAATACCGCCATCAGCTCGATTATGGAGCTGGTAAACGAAATGTATAAATACAAAGAAGGAACCATCAACCAGGGGCTCTTTAAGGCAGCGATCGAAAACCTGGTGCTGGTACTGTCTCCGTTTACTCCTCATATCTGCGAAGAAATGTGGGAGCATCTGGGACACGACACCTTTATCTATAGCGAAGCCTGGCCGGTATGCGACGAAAGCGCGCTGGTGCGCGATACCATTGAAATCGTCGTGCAGATTAACGGAAAAGTAAAAGAAAAGATGGATATACCGGCAGGACTTGGAAAAGACGAACTGGAAAAGCTGGCTATGGAAAATGAAAAAGTACAGAAATTAACGAGCGGCAAGAACGTTGTAAAAGTAATTGCAGTGCCAGGAAAACTTGTTAATATTGTCGTAAAATAACATTTCTCAGCTTTTCTTGAAAAACGAAAAGAAAGAAGAGAGAACGAAAATAAATGAGAACGAAACAACAGAATAAAAACAATAACCGGGGCGGGGCGCCGATTAAAATCATCCCACTTGGCGGATTAAAAGAGATCGGAAAAAACATGACGGTTTTAGAGTACAGGGATGAGATCCTGATTATCGACTGCGGTCTGTCTTTTCCGGATGACGATATGTTCGGCATTGATATGGTTATTCCGGATTTTGACTATCTGATTCAGAACCGCAAAAAGATCAAGGGAATGGTTATCACTCACGGACACGAAGATCATATCGGGGCGATTCCTTATCTTCTGAAAGAACTGAATGTCCCGATTTACGGAACGCGTTTTCCTCTGGGTCTGATCGAAAACAAACTCAAGGAGCATGGTCTGAAGGGAAGGCTTCATCCAATCAAAGCGGGACAGAAATTCAGGCTCGGAGTATTTGAAGTGGAAACCATCCGCATCACCCACTCTATCGCGGATTCTATCTGCCTGTGCATCAATACGCCGGCAGGTCGGATTTTCCACACCGGCGACTTTAAGATCGACTATACGCCGGTAGACGGCGAGACCCTGGACTTCGCCAGGCTGGCGGAGCTGGGCTCAAAGGGCGTGCTGCTGATGATGGCAGACAGCACCAACGCGACGAGAAAAGGCTACACAGAATCAGAACGGGTGGTAGGGCGCACCCTGGAAGGAATTTTCCGTCGTTCCCAGACGAGAATCATCATTGCTACTTTTTCTTCCAATGTTCACAGACTGCAGAAGATCATTGACATCGCGGTTCTGTGCAAACGAAAAGTAGCGGTTTCGGGCCGCAGTATGGTCAATGTGGTGGAACTGGCACAGCAGCTGGGATACATTAAAATCCCCGCCAACGTACTGGTAGACATTAACAAGATCCGCAGCATCCCGGACAAGGAACTGGTTATTATCACCACAGGAAGCCAGGGAGAGCCTATGTCGGCTCTGGCGCGGATGGCAACCTCGGAGCATAAGGCTGTGAAAATAAAGAAAGGGGACATGGTAATCCTTTCGTCAACGCCGGTACCGGGAAATGAAAAAACCGTATCCAATGTTGTCAACCGCCTCTTTGAAAAGGGAGCGGAGGTCATTTATTCGGATATCGCCGATACTCACGTATCCGGTCATGCTTGCCAGGAAGAACTGAAGCTGATGCATTCGCTGATCCGGCCGCAGTTTTTCATGCCGGTACACGGAGAATACCGGCATCTGAAACGGCACGCGGAAATCGCTCAGTCCCTGGGTATGCCGGAAAATCGGATTTTCATCCTGGAAAACGGAGACGAACTGGATGTCAACCGCAGACAGGCGAAGATTGTAAAAGGCGTTGCCGACGCGGAAGGTGTCATGGTAGACGGCCTTGGGGTCGGAGATGTGGGGAATATCGTCCTGCGGGACAGAAGGCTCCTTTCCGAATCCGGACTGATCATCGTGGTTGCCGCCATCGACCGGGCAAACAACCGGGTTTCCTCCGGACCGGATATTATATCCAGAGGATTTGTCTATGTGCGTGAAAACGAAAAGCTGATTGATGAAGCCTGCGATCTGGCCGCTGATATTCTGGAGCGGTGCTGCAGGAAGAATGTACGAGACTGGAACGCGATGAAAACCGCGGTAAGAGACGGGCTGAAAACCTTTATTTACAATAAGACTATGAGAAGCCCGGTCATTCTGCCGATATTTTTGGAGGTATAAGAAATGAATGTATATGATGAAGCCCACAAGCTGACTCAGGCGATTCGGGAATCGGAAGAGTACAAGCAGTATCAGGCGATCAAAGAAAAAGTAAAGGAAAATCCTCAGTTGGAAGCGAGTCTCAATGACTTTAAATCCAAGCAGCTTGCCCTGCAGGCGGGACAGATGATGGGACAGCAGATGGATCAGGAGGCAATGGCGCAGATCCAGAGCCTTTACACCATCCTGGCGCAGGACCCGTTGGCAGCGGAATATTTGCAGTGTGAAATGCGATTTTCCCTGATGATCAATGATGTATATCAGATTCTGTCAGAAGTAATCGACCTGGGGATTAAAGGAATGGGCGGTGATGCTGCAAATGGCAACTAATATGATAAAGACTCCGGAAGAACTTTTAAAAATCATGAAGGCGGAAGCCATGGGAGACATCTGTTTCTCCCATATCCTGGAGTTTATGAAGGTGGGGATGACGGAAATTCAGGTAGCGGACGAAATCGAGAGGGTGCTTTTGGCGCTGGGCGCGGAAGGGCTGTCTTTTCCTACCATCTGTGTATCCGGAAGCCGTACGGAATTCCCCCACGGAGAGCCTACGGATAAGGTCATTGAGGAAGGCGATCTGGTGACCATTGATATGGGGGCGGTAGTGGAAGGCTACTGCGGCGATATGACTAGAACCGTAGCCATGGGCGCGGTTACCGATGAGCAGATGGAAGTCTACGATATTGTTCTGCGTTCGCAGAAAGCGGGACTTGAGGCGGTAAAGGCGGGAGTACGCTGTTTTGACGTAGACAAGGTATGCCGCGATATCATCGAAGAGGCCGGATATGGAGCGTATTATATTCACGGCACCGGTCACGGAGTGGGAACGGAAGTTCACGAATCGCCGACGCTGAACACAAAGAGTGAGGAAGTACTGGCGGAATACATGCCGGTCACCGTCGAACCGGGTATTTATCTTCCGGGAAAATTCGGAGTACGCATTGAGGACTTGGCAATCGTAACAGACTTTGGTATAATAAATACAACTAAGTCTGAAAAAGAATTAATAATACTATAATAAGAAAGGTCGAAATTTATGATTTACGCAGGTGATTTTAAAAAAGGCATTACATTTGAAATTAACGGAGAGCCGCATGTTGTTTTAGACTTTCAGCATGTAAAGCCGGGAAAGGGTGCCGCTTTTGTAAGAACTAAATACAAGAACATTCTTACCGGAGCTACCAGGGAAGAAGCGTTCAATCCGAACGACAAGTTCCCGAAGGCGCATATCGAAACCAAGACCATGCAGTACCTCTATAATGACGGAGAACTTTACTACTTCATGGATCCGGAAACCTATGATCAGATTCCGCTTTCCTACGAACAGGTAGAGGACGCCATGAAATATCTGAGAGAAAATGATGAAGCAACCATTAAATTTTATAAAGGAAACGCCTTCCTTGTGGAAGCTCCCAACTTTGTGGACTTAAAGGTTATCGAAACGGAGCCGGGCGTAAAAGGCGACACCGCTACGAATGTAACCAAAGCCGCCACCGTGGAAACCGGAGCGGTCGTTCACGTTCCTATTTTCATTGAAGAAGGCGAAACCATCCAGATTGACACAAGAACCGGAGAGTATCTGGGACGATCCAAATAAGGGCACTGAAGGCAGAGGGACGTGGCAGCGTCCCTTTGTATGTATCCAGTAACGATTGCAGAAGAAAGGAAACTAAATGAGCGAAACGAGCCAGAAAAAGAAGCGGGGAATGAAGACGCTTCTTCTGATTCTGCTCCTGGTAGTGATTGTTCTGGCCGGAGCATTGTTTTTTTATGTACATGGCATTTCCGCGGCTGATCCGGGGAATAAGGAAAAAATTCAGATCACGGTTGAGCCGGGAACCGGCGCGCTGCAGATTCTGAATCAGCTGGATGAGGCGGGGCTTGTCAACAATACCATGTGCGGGAAAATTTTTGTCCGCCTTTCCTCGCCGGAAGAGATTCAGGCGAATACCTATATTCTGAACAAAAGCATGACGCTGACAGAAATCTTCGACGCTATGAATACGGGAAACCCCAAATATATTTCCCAGTCAAAGTTCACTGTAATTGAGGGCGCTACGATTCCGCAGGCTGCGGAGGCCATTGCCAAAGAATCCGGCCTTTCAGAGGAGGAAATTCTTGAAAAATGGTCCGATCGCGATTATTTGAATAAGCTGATCGATCAGTACTGGTTCCTGACCGATGATATTTTGAATAAAGACATTAAATACCCGCTGGAAGGATATCTTTATCCGGAAACGTATTTCCTGGACAGCGAAGATCCGGATATCGAGGAGATTACCGCCTCCATGCTGGACAAGACCGATGAGGTTCTGACTCCACTGAAGGATGAAATCTCCAACAAACTGGATATGAGCGTTCATGAGTTCCTCTCTTTCGCGTCGATTGTGGAGCGGGAATCCCTCTTTGAGGATGACCGTCCTATGATCGCGGGCGTGTTTAAAAACCGTCTGGATCAGAATATGGCGCTCCAGAGCGACATTACGGTAAACTACGCGCTGGATAAAACCGGCGTAAACGTTTCAATTGCCGATACACAGGTGGACTCCAAATATAATACGTATAAGTACAAGGGACTTCCGGTAGGGCCAATCTGCGCGGTGCCGGAACGGACTATGGAGGACTGTATCAATTATGAACCAAATGACTATCTGTTTTTCTTCGCGACGGAAGACGGAGACGTTCTGTATTCAAAAACCTACGAAGAACATCAGAAAGTCGTAGAAGAAAACAGATGGTATTAAAGCAATATCCATGAATATTATAAATGACAAAGTTACAGATTATATCAACGGGTTGTACCGGCCTCTGAATGGGGAACTGGAGGCGATCCGGGAAGCCGCGGAACGGGAGCATGTTCCGATTATCCTGCGGGATACGGAGACGCTGCTCCTTTCCCTTATCCGGCTGAAACGGCCATCCAGAATCCTGGAAATCGGCACCGCGGTCGGATATTCGGCAGCTTGTATGGCCCTGGCCTGTGAAAACTGCCGGGTTGTAACCATCGAATCCGATTCCGGGATGGAGCGGCGCGCGCGGAGCAATATTCGTAGGCTGGGACTGGACGAAAGAATTCAGGTTCTGCAGGGAAAGGCTCAGGAACTTTTAGACGGGGAACTTTTCAGGAATGCTCCGGAACCTTACGATTTAGTTTTTATCGACGCGGCAAAGAGCCATTACCGGACCTTCTGGGAAAAAACGGTTCCTTTATGCGGCGCCGGAGCCATCATCCTTTGTGATAATGTTTTGATGAGAGGCACGACGGTTTCCGAAGAATATGATCCAAAGAATAAATTCAGGACCAGTATCCGCAGAATGCGGGAATTCCTCGCTTTTCTGTCGGAAACACAAATCGCGGACACTTCGATCCTCCCAGTGGGGGACGGGGTTTCCATCAGTATTTTGAAAGGATAGAATGGATAAAATAGAATTACTCGCTCCGGCAGGAGACTTGGAAAAACTGAAAACAGCCGTGGATTACGGAGCGGACGCCGTTTATTTTGGCGGCGAGCTGTTCAGCCTGCGGGCAGGCGCGGGAAATCTGACAATCCCGCAGATGGAGGAGGGGATTGCCTACGCCCACGCGCGGAATGTCCGCTGTTATCTGACGCTGAACATCTTTGCGCATAATGAGGATATTCTTCCTCTGGAGGATTATCTGATTAAAATCAAGGCCCTGGATATAGACGCGTTCATCGTGTCGGATCCAGGTATTATGCTGATGATCCGGGAGGTAATGCCTCAGGCGGAAATTCACCTTTCCACCCAGGCCAATATGACCAATTATAAGACGGCCCGGTTCTGGCAGCAGCAGGGCGTAAAAAGGATCGTTTTGGCAAGAGAGCTGACCTTTGAAGAAATCCGTCTGCTGCGGCAAAAGCTGCCGGAGGAAATGGAGCTTGAGGCTTTCGTGCAGGGGGCGATGTGTATTTCCTATTCCGGGAGATGTCTTTTGAGCAATTTTATGATCGAGAGGGACGCCAACCGGGGACAGTGCGCCCATCCCTGCCGCTGGAAATACGCTCTGGTGGAAGAACAGCGACCGGGCGAATATTACCCGGTGGAGGAAGACGAGCGCGGCACCTATATTCTCAATTCCCGGGATCTGTGCATGATTGAGCACATTCCGGAGTTGGTATCCGCAGGGGTAGCCTCTGCCAAGATCGAAGGAAGGATGAAAAGCAGCTTTTATGTCGCGACGATTGTAGGCGCGTACCGGAAAGCCATTGACGCTTATTACGAAGATCCACAGCGCTATGTATTCCGGGAGGAATGGATGCGCGAACTGAAAAAAGTCAGCCACCGGGAATTTACAACCGGATTTTACTTTAATCAGCCGACCAACAAAGATCAGAACTACCAGACCAGCGCATATACGAGAGAGTATAGCTTTATCGGCGTAGTCAGGAGTTATGATCCGGATACAAAGATGGCGGTTGTGGAACAGAGGAATAAGATGACCGTAGGGGAGGAAATTGAAGTGTTCGGCCCTTACACAGATTATTTTTCTCAAAAACTGGAGGTGCTTTTAGATGAGGAAGGAAATCCCATCGAGTCGGCGCCTCATCCGCAGCAGATTCTCCAGATTAAAATGGAACGTCCTGTTTCGGAAAATTTTATGTTACGAAAACGAAAGGAGCAATAAAGAATGTCAGGTTCTGACCCCGGGTCGCCGTTAGCGGTCCAATTTATACTGTTATTTGTCTTAATTTTAATCAATGCCTTTTTCGCGGCCGCGGAAATGGCTGTCGTTTCTGTCAATAAAAATAAAATTAAAGTTCTGGCGCAGGAAGGAAACAAAAAAGCCGCCGCTGTGCAGAAACTCTTGGAAGATTCTAATTCCTTTCTATCAACGATCCAAATCGCTATTACGCTGGCGGGATTTCTATCCAGCGCGGCGGCGGCGGTAGGTCTGTCGGATCGGATGGCGGGCGTGCTGATCCGCATCGGAATTGCCGAGTCCGTAGCAACGGAAGTGGCAGTTGTAGTTGTAACCATAATCTTGTCTTATGTAACCCTGGTGCTGGGAGAACTGTACCCGAAGAGACTCGCGCTTCAACATTCGGAAAGCATCGCCATGTTTGTGGTTCGTCCGATTAACGCCATCGCGTTTATCTCAAAACCTTTCGTATGGTTTCTTTCCGCTTCGGTCAACGCGGTGCTGAAGCTTACAAGACAGAAGGTGGATATGGATGATGAGGAGTTTTCCGAGGATGAAGTGATGTCTATGCTGGAGGTGGGCCGGGAAAGCGGCGTGCTGAAGGAAGAAGGACAGAAGATGATCAACAGTATCTTTGAATTTGACGACAAGCTGGCCTATGAAATTATGACGCCGAGAACGGAAGTGTTCTCCATTGATATCAACGATCCCATGGAAGAATATATCGATCAGCTGATGGAACTGCGCTACTCCCGGATCCCGGTTTACGATGACGACAGTGATAAGATCATCGGAATTCTCAACATCAAGGATTATCTGATCAAGGCAAGGGAGGAGGGCTTTGATAATGTGGACATTGCCAGCATTATCCGCAAACCGTTCTTTGTGCCGGAGACGAAAAATATTGACGCCCTCTTTTACGAGCTGCAGAAGACCCGGCAGCAGATCGCGATCCTCATCGACGAATACGGAGGCTTTTCCGGTATTGTTACCATGGAAGACATTGTGGAAGAGGTCATGGGCGATATTGATGACGAATACGACGAGGAAGAGCCGGAAATCGAGAAGATCGACGATCATACCTATATCGTGGACGGCGCTACGGATCTGGATGATTTGAACGAGGAACTGGGAACAGATCTGGAATCGGAAAACAGTGAAACCATCGGCGGCTTTATCATCGACATTCTGGGAGAAATTCCGGATGAGGACGAGGATGAGGAACGGGTGGTAGAGTATGAAAACTATGTGTTCCGCATTGAATCCGTAAAAGATCGCCGGATTGAAAAGGTCAAGCTGTATATTATGCCGAAAAAAGAGGAGCCGGAGGAAGACGAAAGCGAAGAGAAAGAATCGCGAAAAGAAAGACGGGAAAAAGAGAAGAAAGAGAAAGAAAAGGCTGAGGAAGCGTCAGAAGACTAAAAAGCGCGGGACACAAAGACGCCAGAAAGGAACGGGCCAATGAAAAAAATGATCCCTCCTGTAGGTTACGAGGATTTAAAAGAAATTATTGAAAAGGGTCTTTATTATGTGGACAAAAGCCTGATGATCCGGGAGTTGTTGGACAGCGCGGGGAAGGTGACGCTGCTGACCCGTCCCCGTCGGTTTGGTAAAACCCTGAATTTAAGTATGATCCGCCGTTTTTTTGAGGATGAACGCAATATACATGGTGAGAGAATCGACAACCGCCAGGTTTTCAAAAACCTGGCGATTTCCCGTTGCAGGGAATCCTATCAGAAGCATCAGCAGCAATATCCTGTAATTTCACTGTCGCTGAAATCTGCCAAACAGAAAAAATTTGAAGACGCCTATGCCATGCTGAAAAAACAGATCTCCGAAGAGTTTCGGAGACATTCCTATGTGTTAGACGGAAATCGCATTTCAAAAGAGGAAAAAGACAGTTACTGGCGGATTATGGAACGAACCTGCGGAAACGAAGAATATCTTGACGCGCTGCACTTCCTGTGCAAGTGTTTGAACAACTGGCACGGAAAAAAGGCGATTATCCTTATTGATGAATACGACGTACCTCTGGAAAACGCCTATATGGAAGGATTTTATGAAGAAATGGTCGCTTTTTTGCGATCCATTTTTGAATCAGCGCTGAAGACGAATAACTTCCTGGAATTCGCAGTCATCACCGGTTGTCTGCGGATCAGCAGGGAAAGCATTTTTACCGGACTGAATAATCTGGAAATCCACTCCGTTCTCAGCCATCGGTACGACTCCTGTTTCGGTTTTACAGAAGACGAGGTGAAAGCCATGCTGCATTCCTGCGGTCTATCGGAAAAATATCCGGAACTGAAAGCATGGTACGACGGCTACTGCTTCGGATCGCGGGAAATCTATAATCCGTGGAGTATTGTCAATTATGTAAAAAACGCAGAAGCAGATTCAAGGGCTTTTCCGCGCCCGTACTGGTCAAATACATCCTCAAATGATATTATCCGGCAGATGATTGAAAACGCGGATGAAGAGACCAGAAGTGAGATTGAACGCCTTATGGAAGGAGATACGGTTGAAAAACCGATCCATGAAGAGATTACTTATGATGAGATACACAGTTCGAGGGATAACCTCTGGAATTTTTTGTTTTTTACCGGCTATCTGAAATCCTGCGGACAAAGACAGGATGACAGCGGCCTTTATCTTCAAATGGCAATTCCAAACAATGAAGTCAGGGGAATTTACAGGCAGAGTATCTTGAAATGGTTTGAGCATAAAGTTGCGGATCTGGATCGGGGCGTCCTGATAAAAGCCCTGGAGAACGGAGACTGTGAAACCGCGGGGAAATTTCTCTCAGAACAACTTATGGATACCATCAGTTATTTTGATTACGCGGAAAACTATTATCATGGATTTCTGGCCGGTCTTCTGAAAGGAGCGGGAAACTATCAGGTTCAGTCTGACAGGGAAAGCGGGAGCGGACGGCCGGATCTTCTTTTGAAAGAAAAAAAGTTTATGGGGAAAGCGATGGTACTGGAAGTGAAAATCGCCCAACGATTTGATGAGATGGAAGCGAAGTGTGAAGAAGCTCTCACCCAGATTAAAGAAAACCATTACGCAGAGCCGTTGCTTGCGGATGGATATCGTCCGGTTTTGTCTTATGGAATCTGCTTTTTCAAGAAAGGATGTATCGTAAAAAAGGGTGAGGCCATTACCCGGGTATAAACCGTTTCGATATCTGAACAATACATGCAGCTGCGCGAACATTTTGCGCTTTAAAAAAGCAGGATTGCGGATTGTTGACATATGTTGTAATGAAATGGTTAAATTTAGATAAAATCTGTTCCCAAGCCTCGAAAATCAGGTGTTAGAGGGGCTTTTAGGCTCCAAAACGCAACTCCTTTCAGTATTATGAGAATTTGTTCGCGCGGCGAGACACTGGGCTGAAGATTTCAATGATTTGTTCGCGCGCAGTAGAAAGGTTTATCGAAAAAACAGGGCTGTAGGGGATGAAACGTAACTCATCCCCTGCGGCTCTTTTTTTTGCGCAAAAAAAACTCCCGATATTTATAAAATCCTAAACGCTGGCCCGGCAAAAAAAGCAGGCATAAAACCTTGTCCACGGAATAAGATGTATAAACAAAAGGGAAAAGGGGTGTTTGAATGAACAACTTAGAGCAGATTTTAAATAAACTTCCGGAACGGATAAGAATACCGATTCAGGAACTTCCCGAGCCGCTGCTTGCCGGCCTGGAAGAGATAAGGCTCAGGGTCCGCGGCGATGTGCGCGTAATTTCAAAGAACAAGGAAATTGTAGTAGCCCTTAAGAAAAACGCCATGGTCACCAGACAGGAGCTGGATACGATTTTAAATAATCTTCTGGATTATTCTTATTATGCCTATGAGGAAGAACTGGCAAAGGGCTACATAACCATCGAAGGCGGACACCGGGTTGGGATATGCGGCCGCGCGGTTTTGGATCGTGGGAAGGTAACCCTGATTAAAGAGGTATCCTCCCTCAATCTGCGGAGAAGCAGGGAGATTACCGGCGTAGCTGATCGGGTGCTTTCTCATGTGCTGGATAAGGAGGGAAGACTTCAGAATACCTTGATTGTATCACCCCCCAAATGCGGAAAAACGACACTGTTGCGAGATCTGATGAGAGCGCTCAGCTATCAGGGATTTAAAATCGGCCTCTGTGATGAACGATCGGAAATCGCGGGAACTTATATGGGGAAGCCCTCTTTTGATATCGGGCCGAGAACGGACGTGCTGGACGGCTGTCCCAAAGCGGAAGGGATGATTATGCTGATCCGCGCCATGTCGCCGGACGCGGTTGTAACCGACGAAATCGGAAAAAAAGAAGACATTGACGCCATTGAAACCGCCCTTTGCGCCGGCGTGGCAATCCTTACAACCATTCATGGCAGAGACTACGATGATGTGCTGTCTTCCAATCTCGGGCCGATTGTAAAGAGGGGCGTTTTTTCCAGGATTCTTTTCCTGACAAACGATCCCCGGACCGGAACGATCCGTGAGGTTCTCCATGTTTAAAGGTTTTTTGTGTCTTATTATCATCTTCTCCTGCGGGGGACTTGGCATTATGAAAGCTCAGGTCTACAGTCAGAGACTGGAAGAACTCAGAGATCTGAAAGAGATGATCCGCATTCTGCAGACGGAAATGAGCTATCTGAAGGATCCGCTCCCCGCGGTATTTGCGAGGGTCGGTTCCTACAAAGACAACCGGGCGATGGATCTTTTGTGGGAATGCAGCCGGTTTATGAAAGAAAATCTGAATCTGAAGCAATGCTGGGACCAGGCTCTGGACCGCGCCTACAGCGGCAGCTGCCTGCGGGATGAAGACCGGATCATCATTTCGGATCTGGGACTGCAGCTGGGAAAAAGCGATCTGCGAGGGCAGGCGTCCATGTTCTCCCTTGCCGAAACCCGACTGGAGACACAAATGGAAGCCGCGGTGAAAGAAAAGGAAACCAAAGGGAAAATGTACAGGGGACTCGGATTTTCCATCGGTGTTGTCATTGCCATTATCTTAATTTAGGAGAGTAGAAAGCCATGAGTATGGATATTGATATTATTTTTAAAATCGCGGCGATCGGGATCGCGATCGCGGTGCTCAACCAGATTCTGCTGCGGGCAGGCAGGGAAGAGCAGGCTATGATGACGACCCTGGCGGGCATCGTCATTGTGCTCTTCCTGGTCGTGCAGATGATCAGTGAATTCTTCGATACAGTCCGGACACTTTTTCAGTTTTAGGAGGGACAGCCTGTGGAAATTATGAAAATCGCTGCCATAGCCATAGGCGGAGTCATCATGGCCTCCATTGTAAAACATTTTAAGCCCGAATTGTCTCTTTATGTCGCCTTAGCCACTGTGATGGTGATTTTCCTTATGGCGCTGGACAAACTGACTGCGGTCTTTCAGTTCCTGGAGAACATTTACGGGCAGATGACCTACGGAAAAGATTTTTTCCCGATCATCGTAAAAGTCCTGGTAGTCGCGTACCTGGCGGATTTTACCTCGCAGCTGTGCAAGGACGCGGGAGAAGGGGCCATCGGAAGCAAAGTGGAACTGGCAGGAAAAATTATTATCTTCTACTTGTCCATGCCGATTCTATTCGCGATCCTGGAACTGATCAATTCTATCCTGTAAAGGAGGCGCCCTGATGGATTACGATTCGATCATAAAAGAACAAATGGAAGAACTGGATCTGGCGGAGCTGGAACAGATTATGGAAGACGCGGCGCAGCAGAGCAATGGGATTTTTTCCGCTGTCTCAACCGATGAGATTGTCCAGAGTTTTATTGACGGAAAGCCTCTGTTTGACTCGGAAGTTCTTATACAAAACCTTTTAGACGTGTTTCTTTATGAAGTAAAAGCCGGACTGATTCTGGGAGTGGAAATTATCAGCCTGTGTATTGTCATCGGTCTTCTAAAAAACTTCTCGAGTTCGTTTGGGGACAAACCGGTTTCCACTCTGGGTACCGTAGTCTGCAGCTGTCTTGTCATTACACTGTGCCTGAAAAATTTTATGGTAACCTACGAGTCCTGCCTGGCGACTCTGGAAATTATGACAAAGACCATGCAGATTCTGCTGCCGATTCTGATTCCGCTGATTATCAGCATGGGCGGATTTTCCTCAGGAGGAATTCTGAATCCGGTCATATTAGGCGCCATTACTGCGTTTAATACGGCCCTGCAGAAGTTCATCCTGCCTCTGGTGTTTTTATCCAGCATCTTCATTCTGATTAACAGCCTTACAGAAAAGGACTACGTCAGCCGTCTGGCAGTATTTTTACGGAAAGCGGCAGTCTTTTTTACCGGGCTTGCCGTAACGATTTTCGCGGGGCTGACGGCCATCCAGGGTTTGGTGACAAAGACGGCGGACGGCCTTTTAGTCAATACCGCAAGGTACTCGGTGGATAATTTCGTGCCCATTGTGGGAGGCTTTGCCGCCGATTCCATCGATATGGTACTGAGCTGCGTAGCAGTGATTAAAAACGGAATTGGGGTTTTAGGAATCATTATTATTTTGTGCCTCTTAACAGCGCCGGTTCTGAAAATCCTCGCCATAGCGGTAATCTACAAGCTGACTGCCATACTGGCGGCGCCTATTGCCACCAAACAGATCGCGGACAGTCTGAATGAAATGGGCAGCGCGGTCATTACAATGGCCGTCGTTTTAGGGCTGTGCGCGCTGATGTTTCTGATCTTTCTCACAATTATCATCAGCATTGGGGGAGGAACATTATGGAAGTAATGAAGGAATGGGTAAAAAATATTTTTATTCTGATTCTGGCGCTGACCTTTATCGAGATGCTGCTGCCGACCTCCAGAATGGAAAAGTATATCAAATTTATTTTTTCTCTGGTCATTATGGCGACGATTCTGTCGCCTCTGCTGATTTTGCTGGAATAAGAGCGGCGCAGGAAAAATATATATAGTAAGGAGGAAGCAGATGTTTGAGAAATTAAAAAAAGATCCGAAAATGAAGGATCTGGCCATCAAGATCATTGCGGTTCTGATCATCCTGTCGGTCGCATTGCTGTCCTTTGATGTGTTCACCCAAAGCAAAGACGGACGAAAACAGATTCTGGATGAAGACGGAGGAACAGAGGAAGCTCTCTGCGCGATCCTGACAGATATGAAAGGAGTCGGAGAGGTGGACGTTATGCTTCAGTACGGGGAAGACGATCAGATATCGGGAGTAATTGTCACAGCAGAAGGCGCCGGCGATCCGGTTGTCCAGAACAATCTGGTAAATGCGGTACGGGCTGTTTTTAATATCCCCGTATCCAGTGTAATGGTCTTTGAAAAAGATGATAATGCTAATCAGGAAAATGGAGGAAAGGAAAAATGAAAAAACATACATTCTGGGAGCGGGTTAAAAGACATAAAAAAATGCTGGGAGGAGTTTGCGTCTTTGCCCTTTGTATCGGAATTCTGGCAGCCGCGGGAGGCGGGCTGAAAACACCGGACGCGGTAAAGAGCAATCAGGCGATTCCCGAACACGATGGGGACGTACTTGTGGACAGCATTCATGTACAGGAGGAAACCGAGGCTTCCAAACATGGGCAAAAGGATTCTCAAAAAGAAAGCAGCAAAAAAGATTCCGAGCTGGTAACATCGGATGATGTCAGTGATCTGGAAAATTCCGACACTTATTTTGAAGAAATGAGAGCAACCATCAATATGGATCGAAACGAAGTTATTTCTATGCTGACAGATGCGGAAAATACGGCGGAGGGCAGCTCGGAAAAAGAAAACGCGACCCAGCAGAAGCTTCAGCTTCTCGAATACATGGAGCAGGAACAGAATGTGGAAAACGCCATCCGCACAAAAGGGCTGCCTGAATGTCTGGTTTTGATCACAGAAAGCGGAGTAAATGTAACGGTTGACAAGCAGGATCTGAATCAGAGTGATGTGGCGAAGATTTGCGATGTGGTCATGCGCGAGACAGGCAGAAAAGCTCCGGACATCATCATCCAAAGCAGGTTCTAAAACCATTGTCATGAAAGGGTAAATTTGATATAATAAACCCTGAGGTGTAAAGAAATGAATGTGGCAAATGAGCAAAAGGCCGGAACCTTGAAAATTTCCGATGAAGTAATTGCTGTCTGCGCGGCCAACGCTACCCTGAAAACCGATGGGGTCGCGGAGCTGGCAGGCGGGTTTACCAATACACTTTCCAGAAATCTTCTGGGAAAAGAACTTCTTTCCAAGGGAGTCAAAGTTTCACAGGGCGAAGATGGCGCTGCCATAGACATATTCGTAATTGTACATTATCAGGTGAACATTCCGTCCGTCGCGTGGGAGATTCAGGAGCATGTGAAAAAGGAAGTGGAGTCCATGACCGAGCTTCCTGTTGCCGCTGTTAATATTCACGTACAGGGCGTTCACATGCCTGAGGAGGAGACTTAGGAGAAATGAATCGAACAGAGGCGAGAGAACGGATTATGCAGCTTCTCTATCAAATGGACATACAGGGCGACTACAGCAGGGAGTGCCGGGAGCGCTATCTTGAGGCTAATTTTCGGAAAAACAGTCAGAGAGAATACGCGGATCAGCTTTCCGACGCGGTAGCGGATCATATCGGCGAGATCGATGAAAGACTGAACGCGATCAGCTCTAAGTGGAATACCAAGCGCATGGCGAAAGTGGATCTTGCCATCGCCAGACTGGCGCTGGGAGAGATTTTTTATATGGACGCAATTCCCGACGCGGTGGCCATTAATGAAGCGGTAGATCTGGCAAAAAAATACAGTACAAATGAATCCCGCAGGTTTATAAACGGAATCCTGGGACAGATTGTGAAGAAAAAAGATGAACCAAACAGCGAATTGGATATTGGGAATTGATACCAGCAATTATAAGACTTCGGTTGCTGTTGTTGATTCTGAAAAAAAGATCCTTTGTGATCTGCGAAAATTATTGCGTGTAAAACAGGGCGAACGAGGGCTTAGACAGTCAGACGCCCTTTTTCAGCATCTGGAAAATCTGCCGCCTCTTTTGGAGGAAGCTCTGTCGGATGGGCGCAACCGGGATATTCGTGCTGTCTGTACTTCGGATCGTCCAAGGCCGGTAGAAGGGTCCTATATGCCTGTTTTTAAAGCGGGAATTGGATTCGGACAGGCAGTGGCGGCGGCGCTGCAGGTGCCCCATTATATGTTTTCCCATCAGGAAGGACATATTGAGGCCATCCGGGCTTACAGCCAATTCGCGGAAAAGGAAGCTTTTTTGTGCTATCATCTTTCCGGCGGTACCTGCGAACTTCTGAAAGTGGAGCCCGGCAGCCTGACAAAGATCGGCGGCTCAAAAGATCTGTCCATGGGACAGGTTTTGGATCGGGTTGGCGTGAAGATGGGATTTTCGTTTCCGGCAGGAGAAAGTCTGGACCATATGGCAGTTTCCGCGGAGAGCCCTTCTCAGGATTTAAAAAAAATTCCTGCCGACGGTCTCTGGTTTAACCTTTCCGGTATTGAAACGCAATGCGGCAGAAAGCTGGAAGAACTTAGGAAGAATGAAACCGGGCAGGAGAGCCTTGTGCGGGAACTATTTGATAAATTTGTAAAAATTCTGATCGAAATCACAGAAAAGGCGGCAGACGAGACCGGTCTGGACAGTGTTATGTTCGCCGGGGGCGTTTCATCCAGCCGGTATGTTCGCCGGAGACTGGAACAGTATTTTGAGCGTTCGTCTATTGAGATTGCTTTCGGACGGCCGGAGCTTTCCCAGGATAACGCGGTAGGAACAGCGCTGCTTGGAGGAAGACGGATATGGCGATAAAACCAGTAAAAGTGTCTCAGCTCAACGGATATATCAAACGAATCCTTCAGACAGATCCCCTTCTTGGAAATGTGTCGGTAATCGGAGAAATTTCCAATCTGAAATTTCACGGTTCCGGGCATGTGTATTTTTCTATGAAAGATGAAGGCAGCAGGTTAAATTGCTTTTTACCTGCGGATCGGGCGCAGAATCTTCGTTATGAGCTTTCGGAAGGTATGGAGATTACAGCCAGCGGATATATCTACCTTTATGAGCGGGGCGGGAGTTATTCTCTGAATATCCGGGACATTGAGGTGGCGGGACTTGGAAATCTGTCGATTGCCTTTGAAAAACTGAAGGCAAAATTAGAGGCGGAAGGATTGTTTGATAAAGAGCATAAAAAGGAAATTCCGTTTTTTCCGGAAAAGATCGCGGTAGTTACTTCGGAAACCGGCGCGGCGGTACGGGATATTCTGAAAATCATAAAAAGCAGGAATAACTATGTGGATGTGCTGATTTATCCGGTGCTGGTTCAGGGACCTTCCGCGGCAGGGGAAATTGCCCATGCCATTGCGGATATCAATGAAAAGTGGCCGGATATGGATACGATTATAACCGGACGGGGCGGAGGCGCCATGGAAGAACTATGGGCTTTCAATGAAGAAATTGTGGCCCGCAGCATCTACGCTTCAAAAATTCCAGTGATTTCCGCCGTAGGACATGAGACGGATTTTACCATTGCGGATTTTGTGGCGGATCGCAGGGCGGAAACTCCGACCGCGGCCGCCCATATGGCGGTTCCGGATATTGAAGAATTGAAAGGGTATATCGAAACTTTAAAACAGCACCTGGAGAGTGGGTTTGAAACCGGACTTAAATATCGGAGCATGCATCTTGAGAGACTGAATCTGGATGTGTTCAAACGGGATCTGGAAAGCCGGATTACCGTTGAGCAGATGCGGCTTGAAGCGATCCATACGGAAAACCTTCACAGTATACGCAGGCAGACAGAGGCCTATGAGAAGAAGCTGCAGCTGCTCCGGGAAAGTCTGGAGGCTTTTAATCCGAAGGCGATTTTAGCAAGGGGATACGGCGCTGTTTTGGACAGCGGGCGCAGATTTGTAAAAACAGCCGGGCAGATCCGCAAGGGAGACAAAATGATCGTTGCGCTCTCAGACGGAGAGGTTGACTGCATCACAGAGGATGTAAGGAGGGGAGAACAATGACGGAAAAAAAAATGACTTTTGAGGAAGCGCTGGAAAAGCTTGAAAAAAGTTCGGAAAATCTGAAAAGGGAAAATATTACACTGGAGGAAGCGCTGAAAAACTTTGAAGAAGGAATTGCATATTATAAGCAGTGCAGCGAAATATTAAACAGTGCGAAACAAAAAATTGAAACCTATTCCAAGTAAACAGGAGGAACACAAAAATGCCTGAACTAATGCGGAAAAAATACAAAAATCTAATCGAAGATCATATTCTGGATTATCTTCCCGATATCGACCACAAAAGCATAACCCTCTATGAGTCTATGAAATATAGCTTGACTGCCGGAGGAAAACGAATCCGTCCGATGCTTCTTCTGGCGGCAGCTGAATTTACGGGCTGCAAGATCGAGGAGGCGATCCCTTATGCGTGCGCCATCGAGTATATTCATACTTACTCGCTGATCCATGACGATCTTCCGGCTATGGACGACGATCAGCTCAGACGGGGCCAGCCGACCAATCATATTATTTTCGGAGAGGCCATGGCGATCCTGGCGGGAGACGGCCTGCAGTCAGCGGCATTTGAAGCGATGACAAAGGACCTGTTCCTTTATTTTGATAATGAGGATAAGCTGAAAAAACGGATCCGGGCGGCTAATGAAATCATTAAGGGGTCCGGATGCAGGGGAATCGTAGCCGGTCAGGTCGCGGATATCGAATCCGAGGACCGGGCATGTTCCGGAGAAATGCTGGATTATATTCATCTGACGAAAACAGCGGCTCTGATTGTGGCTGCGGTACGGGCCGGCGCGCAGCTTGGCGGAGCGGACGCGGAAACTTTGGAAAACCTTACCATTTATGCGGAAAATCTGGGGCTGGCGTTCCAGATTGAAGACGATATCTTAGATGTGATCGGCAGTGAGGAAGAAATGGGGAAGAAGGCAGGTATGGACGAGGCTAAGAAAAAGTCCACTTACCCGGCTCTTTACGGTCTGGAGGCGTCGCAGAAAAAACTGATGGAGCTGACAGAAACAGCGGTTGACGCATTAGCGTCTTATTATGACAACGCGGAATTTTTCGTGAAACTAGCAAAGGATTTAGCGACAAGAGGCAGATAGGAATGAAAAAGTTAGTGGAATATGATTTTCCGCGGGATTTGAAGGACATGTCGATCAAAGAGCTGGATCTTCTTTCTTATGAGATTCGGGATTTTCTAATATCCAATATTTCAAAGACAGGAGGACATCTGGCGTCGAACCTGGGCGTTGTTGAGTTGTCTATCGCCCTTCATAAAGTCTTTGATACGCCAAAGGACAAGCTGGTGTGGGATGTAGGTCACCAGTCTTATGTTCATAAAATTCTGACGGGAAGAGCGGGAGGATTTGAAAACCTGCGGAAATTCGGAGGAATGAGCGGCTTTCCAAAGGTAAAGGAAAGTGAATATGATACCTTTGATACCGGGCACAGCAGTACATCTATTTCCATAGCCGCGGGGATGGCTGCGGCAAGAGATTTGAGAGGAGAGCACTACAATATTGCGGCTATTATTGGAGACGGAGCACTGACCGGGGGGCTTGCCTATGAGGCGCTGAATAACGCGGGAGCGTCTAAGACGAAAATGATCGTCATTCTCAATGATAATGGGATGTCTATCGCGCCTAATACAGGAGGGGTGTCGCGGTACCTTGAAAAACTCCGCAGCTCACAGAAATATACGGAATTCAAACAGAAATTAAAAAAGAATGTTGCAGAAATCCCGGGCATCGGCAAAGGCGTGGTGTCGGGAATGCAGCACATGCGGGATTCCCTCAAATATGCGGTGTTGGATGGAATTATGTTTGAAGAGTTGGGTTTTAAATATTTCGGTCCTATTGACGGACATAGCGTGGAGGACTTGATTCGGACACTGGAACTGGTTAAAGAGGTTGATGAGCCGGTTTTTCTCCATGTCATTACCCAAAAGGGAAAAGGATACCGCAGCGCGGAAGAAACTCCCAGCAAATACCACGGAACCGGGCCTTTTGATCCGACTACCGGAAAACAGCATAGCAGCGGAACAGAGCTATCTTACTCTAAAGTGTTTGGCAGAAAGCTGTCGCAGTTGGCGCGGACAAATTCGGAAATTGTCGCGGTAGGAGCGGCTATGCTGGAGGGAACCGGTCTGAAAGAATTTAAGCAGAAGTATCCGAAACGAACCTTTGACGTGGGAATCGCGGAGGCCCACGCGGTTACGTTTGCGGCGGGAATGGCCGCGGGAGGCTTTCGCCCGGTAGTTGCCATTTATTCCACTTTCCTTCAGCGGGCATATGACCAGATTATGGAGGATGTCTGCCTTCAGAAACTTCCCGTTGTATTTGCCATTGACCGGGCAGGGATTGTCGGCGCGGACGGGGAAACTCATCATGGGATGTTTGATCTTTCCTATCTGGGCCATATGCCGAATATGACGATCCTGGCTCCCGCGGACAGCAATGAGCTGGAGTCTATGTTGGAATACGCTTTAACGCTGGAAGGACCCTGTGCCATCCGCTATCCGCGAGGGGAAGCAGCACAGCTGGATTTTTATCAGCCGATTGCGGGAAGCCTTGTACAGAAGGAAGGCAGAGATCTGGAAATCTGGGCAGTCGGCAATATGGTTTCTACAGGTCTTGAAGTCTGCAAACTGTTAGAAAAAAGAGGATTGGATGCAGGTCTTGTGAACGCTCGCTTTGTACGTCCGCTGGACCAGCCGGCCATTGAAGCTTCCGCAGGCAGAACCGGACTGATTGTGACTCTGGAGGATAATGTAGTGACTGGAGGATTTGGTGAAAATCTGGCCGCCGCCATTATGGAATCTCCTGTTAAAGTATTGAACTTTGGTTGGCCTGACTGCTTTATTGAACATGGGAGCTGCGGACAGCTGTTTGAAAAATACGGGCTGGACCCGGAAAGTATTGCGGAAAGGATTTGGAATTATATTGAAAAACAGGCTTGATATCATTCTTACAGAGAGAGGGCTCTTTGCTTCCAGAGAAAAAGCTCGGGCATCGATTATGGCGGGGCTCGTGTATGTAGACGGACAAAGAATTGACAAAGCGGGAACCGCAGTTGATACAGAGGCGCAAATACAGATTAAAGAAAATCTGTGTCCCTATGTAAGCAGAGGGGGACTGAAGCTGGAAAAGGCGCTGAATTACTTTTCTTTTCATCTGGATGGCGCGGTATGCGCGGATATTGGAGCCTCTACAGGTGGATTTACAGACTGTATGCTGCAGAAGGGCGCTTCAAAAGTATTCGCCATTGATGTAGGATATGGACAGCTGGACTGGAAGCTGCGAAACGATCCACGAGTGGTAAATATGGAAAAGACCAATGTGCGTTATCTGGATATCGACACCGTGGGAAGGGAGCGGTTGGACTTTATCAGCATCGATGTTTCCTTCATTTCTCTCAAATTGGTCTTTCCGGTAGCCGCTCAGCTCCTTTCCGACACGGGAAGCCTTGTATGCCTGGTAAAACCTCAGTTTGAGGCGGGACGACAGCAGGTGGGGAAAAAAGGAATTGTGCGGGACAGAGCAGTCCATAAGGAGGTTCTGGAAAAGGTAATCGGCTATGGAGCGGAAAACGGTCTTTTCGCCCATGGATTTACATATTCTCCGGTACGGGGGGCCAAGGGTAATATTGAGTACCTGTTGTATCTGAAAAAGACTTCTCCGGAAGATCCGCTGCCGGAGATCGCGTCGGTGGTAGAGGAGTCTCATAGAAAACTGGAGGGAAACGAATAAAAAGAAAGGGAGGCTAGAGAAATGAAATTATCGAACAAGGTACTGGCGATGGAGCATTCGCCGATCCGCAAGTTTAATGCCATCGCGCAGAAGGCAAACGAGGCTGGAAAGAAGGTATATTATCTGAATATCGGGCAGCCGGATGTGGAAACGCCGGCATGTTTTATGGAGGCGATTCGCGCCTTTGATGAAAAGGTGATTGCCTATGCGGAATCAGGAGGCGTCGCGGCGCTTCAGGACGCGATTTCCGGCTATTTCAGACAATACGGAATGGAATACGAAAGAGAAAACATTATCGTCACAAACGGTGGATCGGAAGCCCTTAGTATGACCTTTATCTCTCTTTTGAATCCGGGAGACGAAGTTTTGATTCCGGAACCATTTTATACCAACTATCATACCTTTGTGACTATGGCCGATGGGGTGATAGTCCCTATCACTACGACTCCGGAGGAAGGGTATCATTACGCGGACGCGGAAAAAATAGAAGCGGCTATTACGCCGAAAACGAGGGCGATCTGTTGCATCAGTCCGGGGAACCCCACCGGAAATGTGCTGACATTGGAAGAAATACGGCTTATCGGCGAAATTGCCAAAAAACACGATCTGTGGATTATCGCCGATGAAGTGTACCGGGAATTCGCCTATGACGGAAGACCGGCCACATCCTTTGGCATGGCGGAAGAACTGGCGGATCGGGTTATTATTATTGATTCGGTTTCCAAACGGTTTTCCGCCTGCGGCGCGAGGATCGGATGTATTGTTTCAAAGAACGAGGAACTCCTTGATAATCTGATGAAAATCGCTCAGGGCAGACTGTGTTCGCCGACAGTAGAACAGATTGGTGCGGAAGCTTTGTACAAGCTGTCTAAATCTTATTATGATGAGATCCGGGCAGAATATGAGGCGAGAAGAGACGTTGTTTATAAAGAATTGATGAAGATTCCCGGGGTTGTATGCCAAAAACCGGGAGGAGCCTTTTACCTGACGGCCAAGCTTCCGGTGGATAATGTAGAGGAGTTTCTTATGTTTCTTCTCACCGAGTTCGATGATCAGGGAGAAACGGTGATGTTTGCTCCTGCCGAAGGGTTTTACGCTACGCCGGGACTGGGAAAAGAAGAAATGCGTATCGCCTATGTTCTTAACAGGAAAGATATGGCCCGAGGTGTGGAGCTGATCCGCCTGGGGCTGGAGGCTTATAACAGAAGGTAAGGAAACATAAATTTCCGGAGAAACGCTTCTCCGAAGGAAAACCCCTGAGAGGTTCGATCGCTTCTCAGGGCGCTTTATATCGCAAAAGGAAAGGAATTAGAGAAACAATGGCACTATCACCAATGATGCAGCAATACACGAAGATCAAAGAAGACTATCAGGATTGTATTCTGTTTTTCCGGCTGGGCGACTTTTATGAAATGTTCTTTGAAGACGCGAAAACCGCGTCCAGGGAACTGGAACTGACGCTGACGGGAAAAAACTGCGGCCTGGAGGAACGGGCGCCTATGTGCGGGGTCCCTTTCCATTCCGCGGATACTTATATTGCGCGTTTGGTGGAAAAGGGATATAAAGTCGCGATCTGCGAACAGACGGAGGACCCTTCTCAAGCGAAAGGAATTGTTAAAAGAGAAGTGATCCGAATTATTACTCCCGGGACAGTCATCAGTCAGAATATGCTGAAGGAAACGGAAAACAATTATATCGCTTCTTTTTTCAGTAGACATGGACGGACCGGGCTTGCTTACTGTGATGTTTCCACAGGGGAGATCTACGCGACAGAAATCTCCCGCGGGGAGGATGCAGACAGTTTTGAGACACTCCTGAATGAACTGGTAAAAATAAAAGCCAGGGAAATCCTGTTTAACGAGGACTGCACATTGGATACAGAGGAAGTCAAGCGGATTACCGAGGCTTATTTCAACCCGCTGTCCGCGGATTATTATGAGGAACGGGCAGTGCAGGACGCGGTTCTGCGCCAGTTTAAGGTGAAGGCGCTCTTAGGTCTGGGACTGGAAGAAGAAAGCGCCGCCCTTTTCGCCCTGGGGGCTATGCTCCTGTATCTTCATGAAACCCAGAAAAACAGCCTAGAGCATATTACATGGCTGCACCTTTACGAGATGGGGACCCATATGGCGCTGGACAAGGCGACCATCAAAAATCTGGAATTGACGGAAACTCTTTTCGAAAAAAAGGTGCAGGGATCGCTTCTTGGAGTTCTGGATAAAACCAGCACCGCTATGGGAGGAAGAAGGCTGAAGCAGTGGATTCGGGAACCGCTGAATAACGCTGATGAGATCCAGGAACGTTTGGACGCGGTAGAAGTGCTGGTCGACGATCTGCTTTTGCGCAACAATCTGCGGGAAAATCTAAAACAGATCTATGACTTTGAACGTCTTTCCGGAAGGATCGCATGCGGCAGCGCTAATGGTAAAGATCTCATCGCCCTGCGAAACTCCTGCTTTGTGCTTCCTGAAATTAAGGGAGATCTGGAGGAAACGGACAGCGCGCTGCTGAAACGGCTCGGCCGGGAGGTGCGGGACTTAAAAGAGGTCTACCAATTGATCGATACGGCGATTGTGGAAGATCCCCCTTTTACCGTGAAAGAAGGCGGACTTATAAAAGAAGGGTACTCGGAAGAACTCGATGATTTGAAGTTCTCTATCCGGGACGCGCAGAACTGGATTGCGCAGCTGGAAAACAGCGAGCGGGAACGGACGGGAATCAAAAACCTTAAAGTGGGATTTAATAAGGTCTTTGGATATTTTCTGGAAATTACCAAATCTTATTACGATATGATTCCGGATAATTATGTGAGAAAGCAAACGCTTACCAACTGTGAGCGATTCATTACGCCGGAATTAAAGGAAATGGAAAATCTGGTTCTCAATGCCGAGGTTAAAATCAACCAGATGGAATATGAACTGTTTACTGCTGTGCGGGAGGAAATACAACAACACATTCGGGAAATTCAGACAACCTCCGCCGCTGTCTCAGCTCTGGATGTACTGGCCTGCTTTGCCCAGGTGGCCCAGCAAAATAATTACGTAAAGCCGCAAATTGACTGCGGGGATGAGATTCAAATCGAAAAGGGAAGACACCCGGTAATTGAACAGACCATTCGGGACGGAATTTTTGTAAGCAATGATGTATGGCTGGATCGGAAAGACTGCAGTATGCTTTTGATTACTGGTCCAAATATGGCGGGAAAATCTACATATATGCGACAGACCGCGCTTATTGTCCTGATGGCTCAGGCCGGATGCTTTGTGCCGGCGGAAACTGCCCGCATCGGCATAGCGGATCGGATTTTTACCAGGATCGGCGCTTCGGATAATCTGGCTCAGGGACAAAGTACCTTTTTTGTGGAAATGAGCGAATTAGCCTACATTCTCAACGCGTCCACAGAAAAAAGCCTGATTATTTTAGACGAAATCGGCAGAGGAACCAGTACTTACGATGGACTCTCCATTGCCTGGGCTGCCGCCGAATACTTGTGCAATACCAAAAAACAGGTCCGGACTCTTTTCGCGACTCACTATCACGAGATGACGGCTCTGGAAGGGAAGATGAAGGGGGTACATAATCTCAATGTGGATGTTGCCGAGGAAAACGGAAATGTGGTATTCCTTCATAAGATTGTGGAAGGAAGCGCCAGCCGCAGTTATGGTATTCATGTGGCGAGACTGGCGGGCGTTCCGGAGCTTCTTTTGGAACAAGCGGAAGTCAAGCTGAAAGAATTGGAAGAAGGAATTACTGCTCCGGATCCAAATTTTTCGGGTACTGCGCCTTCGAAAAAGGCGGAAGCGGAGGCTTTGGAAGAACAGCAGATCTCCTTCTTTGGGTTTGCGCCGAATCCTGTGGTGGAAAGATTGAGAGCGTTGGATCTGATGACTCTGACTCCGTCAGAGGCCTTTCGGATTTTGGAAGAGTTAAAGGCGGCGGCAGAGGAGTAACAGAAAGATGATTCATGTTTTAGAAAAAGAAGTAGCGGATAAAATCGCGGCAGGGGAGGTAATTGAACGGCCTCTTTCCATTGTAAAGGAGCTGGTGGAAAATTCCATTGACGCGGGAGCACGGAGTATTACAGTTGAAATAAAAAAGGGAGGAAAAAACTATATCCGTGTAACAGACGATGGCTGCGGAATCAAAAGCGATGAGGTGGAAATTGCGTTCCTGCGTCACGCCACCAGCAAAATTTCCCGGGCAAAGGATTTGGAAAGTATTGAAACGCTGGGATTTCGCGGTGAAGCCCTCGCTAGTATTGCCGCTGTTTCCCGAACGGAAATCATAACGAAAACGGCGGAAGAAAAAGCAGGAACACGCCTTGTAATCGAAGGAAGCAGCATTGCGGAGCGGGAAGCTACAGGATGTCCCGGCGGCACGACGATTGTTGTACGGGATCTATTCTATAATACCCCTGCCAGGCGAAAGTTTATGAAATCGGACGCAGGAGAAAGCAGCGCGGTTATTGAATTCGTCTCCCAGATTTCTTTAGCCTATCCCCATCTCCGTATCCGCATGATCAGCAACGGCAACATGCTGTTTTCTACGCCCGGGAAAGGGGATCGATACAAGAACATTCTGACGGTATTCAGCAGAGAGCTGGGCGATGGACTGATTCCAGTACAGGCTGAAGAAGGGAACCTGAGACTGGAAGGCTATATTTCAAACCCGGGAGAGAGCCGGGCGACAAGAAAGCAGCAGATTTTCTTCGTCAACGGCAGAGTTGTGGACAGTAAAGTGATACAGAAGGGAATCAGCCAGGCTTACGCGGATAAGCTTTTTGAGGGAAGATTTCCCATAGCCTTTCTATTTCTGGCGATCCGGCCGGATTCATTGGATGTCAATATTCATCCTAATAAAAGAGAAATCCGCTTTAACGATGAGGATTTTGTAACAGAATTTATAAGAAAGTCTCTGAGGGAAGCGCTTCTTTCAAAAGAATCCATCCCAGAAGTAAAAGAAAAAATGCTCTTTCGAAGACCTTTTCCAGAACCGACGGTTGCGAAAAGGGAATCTGCCGCTCCAGAGCCGGTGGCTGCCGCGGATAAAATCGAAGCCGAGGTTCCTCCGGAAGAGGAACAAGTTAACATAAAAAAATTATTGTCAAATATAAGAAACGAAGAAGACAGGCGGGAGCCAGAGCTGAGAGAAGCGGTGGCCGAATATCAGGTCAAGCCATCGCCGGAGGCAGATATTTTTGTAGAGTCTTCGGAGACTATTCTGCCAAAGACGCCTGCTCCCTTTGATTTTGATGAGCTTACCATCACCGGATCTATCTTTGGCACTTATATTACAGCCGTTGATGAAAGCTGCTTTTATCTCATTGATCAGCACGCTGCTCATGAAAGGATCTTTTTTGAAAAGCTGATGAAACAGTACCGGCAGAGTGAGACCTACTGTCAGCCGGTTATGCTTCCCATTACGCTGAATGTTTCCTACGATGTAGCCGAATCCCAGGATGACTGGGTGCCCCATTTGAATAGAATGGGATTCCAGGCGGAAGTTTTCGGCCCCAGGACGTACCGGATAAAGGGAATCCCCGCCTTTATGGAACTGGAGGAAGCAGAACGGTTTTTAAAGGATTTTACCGAACAGGCAGCGGCAGGAATAAAAATAGATAATCTTCCAGCGATCGAAAAAATTATCATGCGATCCTGCAAGAGCGCTGTGAAGGCGCACGACTATCTGAAGGACGAGGAGATTCGAAGTCTGTTTGAGGAATTGAAACAATGTGAAAATCCCTTTTCCTGCCCCCACGGACGGCCTACGTTTATAAAAATGACGCAGTATGAAATTGAAAAGATGTTTAAGAGGGTGTAAATGAAGGACTTAATCGCGGTAGTAGGCCCTACGGCTACGGGAAAAACGGAATACGCTATCCAGCTGGCGGAACGTCTCGGAGGAGAGATTGTTTCCTGTGATTCTATGCAGCTTTACAAATTCATGGATATTGGGAGCGCCAAGCCGTCTGAGGAAGAACGGCGAAAAGTACGGCACTATCTGGTAGATGAAATTGATCCTCGGACTCCTTTTTCCGTGGTACAGTATCAGAGGATGGCTAAACAGGCAATTCAGGAGATTTATGAAAAAGGCAAACTTCCCATTCTGGCAGGAGGTACGGGCCTTTATCTGAACTCGATCCTCTATGAGATGGATTTCAGCGCGCCTCCCGCGGATAACGGCTATCGGGAGAGACTTCAGGAAATTGCACAGCGGGAAGGAAAAGAGGTCCTGCACCGGATGCTTGCGGAGAAGGATCCGCAGGCAGCGGCTCGAATCCACCCCAATAATACGAAGAAGATTATCCGGGCTTTGGAGGCGGCGGAGACCGCGGGGCAAGGGATACGCCCCTTTTCCGAAGCAAACAGGCCCTGCCCGGACTACCATCCATTCCTTATCGGCCTTACCAGAGACAGAGAGGAGCTTTACGATCGAATCAACCGGCGGGTGCTGCTCCTGATGGAACAGGGGCTTTTAGAAGAAGTGGACAGGTTGCTCGCTATGGGTCTGACAGAGGAACATATTTCTATGAAGGGGATCGGATACAAGGAACTCATTGAATACCGAAACGGAAAATGGGATCTGGAAACAGCCATCGCAAAAATACAGCAAAATACAAGACATTATGCAAAAAGACAGTTAACGTGGTTCCGCAGATATGATAAAATAAAATGGTTTAACCTTTCCTGCTATGAGAGTCGGGAAAGGGCAATTGAGGATATGATGGCATGGATAAAGGTAAGGACGTAAAAGTTTATAACAGAAGCGGGCGGCCTGATAATGTTGTTCGGAAAGAACAGGATATTATCCGCCAGTGCCGGGAACTTGAGAAAGAGCTTCCTTCGTTTCTAAAGGGATATTTCACATATTTGCGGAGTAATGTGCTTCCTATGACAAGGCTCGCGTATCTGCATGATATTCGTTTTTTCTGCCAGTATCTGATTGACGAGACATCGCTGACGGAGGCGGAATGTGTCCGGGATATTACTCTAAACGATTTTTCTCAGATAACGGCTCCGGATGTCAACAGCTTCCTCGATTACTGCAGGCATTATGAAGTGGAAAAGGATGGATTTACGGTTGCCTTTGAAAACAGCAATAAAACTCTGGCAAGGAAAAAATCTTCGTTGTCTGTTTTATTCAAACAGCTTTACCGGGATCAGAAATTGGAAAAGAATATTACAGACGGGTTTGATCCGATTCGGGTGCCAGGCGCCTCGGAGCGTGAGATTAAAGCTCTGCAGGATGATGAGGTTATGATTATGCTGGATGCGGTCTCCACCGGCAGCCATCTGACAAAAAAGGAACGGCAATACTGGGAAAAAACGAAGAAGCGGGATAAGGCGATTCTGATTCTGTTTCTGACCTACGGCCTTCGGTTATCAGAGCTGCAGCAGCTGAATGTATCTTCCTTTCAGTTTTCACGGGGAGAATTCCTCATCTACCGAAAGAGAGGAAAGGAATCCACTATGCCTCTAAATCAGTCGGTCACCATGGTGATCCAGGATTATCTGGAAAATGAACGGCCGGGAGATGAAACCTTAAGCGAGGAAAATCGGGACGCGCTGTTTCTTTCCCTCCAGGGAAAGCGCATGACAGAGCGGCAGATTCGGGAACTGGTGAAAAAGTATACATCCATCGGTCTTTCGACTTCCCGAAAGAAGGGGTACAGCCCCCACAAGCTGAGGGCCACCGCGGCAACCAGTCTGATCGGACGGGGAAATTCGATTTATGATGTTCAGGCGCTGTTGGATCACGAACAGGTGACAACAACCCAGCTTTACGCGGCTCATAAGATGAATGTCAAACGGGATCTGGTGCGCGATATGGAATGGGAACTGGAGCGTTCCGGAAAAAAAGAGGGAAAACCTTATGAAAAAGATAAGAAATAATTCATAATATAGATAAGAATTTAATGGTAAGATCATTTGGAAAGGAAATAAGTAAGGAAATGAAGAAGAAGGAAATATTCTGTGTGCTTGCAGCGTCGCTGTTTATCTCAAATTTCATATCGGTGTCCCCCGTCTCTGCAGTTGATTATTCCTTCATACAAAAAGTGGAGCCCCTTCAGTATGACTGGGAATTTCAGCAAGAACTGAAAGAAGACAAGGCAATCAAAAACGGAAAGCCAGATACTCGCTGGTTCGATCCGGAGGATCAGCGCAAGGAATACGAAATTTCCACAGAAGAGGAGCTTATGGGGCTTTCTCAACTGGTCAGCACAAGAGAATTTAACTGGCAGGTAAATGAAGTCTATACATTTAAGGGGATTACGATAAAGCTGATGAATGATATTGAGCTGACAAAGGATTGGACCCCGATTGGATATTCGGATATCTACGCCTTTGAGGGAATTTTTGAGGGAAATGGACATACAATTTCGGGAATTCATATTGAAAAAACCAGTGATGACAATCAGGGATTTTTCGGCTATCTGAAAGGAACGGTCCGAAATCTGAATCTGTCAGGAAGTATTGAAACAGAGACAAGTACTGTGGGAGGTCTTGCCGCTGTTATGGCTCCGGATTCTTCTGTGGAAAACTGCACAGTTGATATGAACGTTTCCGGAAGGGACAAGGTCGGTGGCATTGTGGGACAGAGCACGTCCGCGCGGATTGAAGACTGCCATAATAAAGGAAATGTCAGCGGGACCGTAAAAGTCGGCGGCGTTGTCGGAGAAAACTGGAATGGATCTGTGGTCCAGTGCTCCAATACCGGCACCATATCTTCTTCCGGGCGTGGCGTAGGAACTTATGGAACCGGCGGGGTCGCGGGAAGATCGGTGGCAAGAGACGCCGTGATTCGGGAATGTTACAATACCGGGTCTATTCGCTCCAACAATGAATGTACCGGTGGAATTGTCGGCTATACCAACGCTTCTGGTTCTACCGTAGAAAGCTGTTACAATACAGGGACGGTTTCCGGAGTGAAAGGAACGTCTTCGCTTGCGAATTATGTCGGTGGAATCGTCGGAAGCATTGGGGAGAACGGAGTTCGCCTGAGAAATTGCTATAATGTAGGCGCTGTGAAGAACGGAGAATATCTCGGCGGTGTTCTTGGAAACTTTACAGCCAATTATTACGCAAACATTGAGACCTATATCAGCAATAATTATTACCTGGACGAATCTGCGCCGGTCGCGGTAGGGAAAGAAAAAGATGGAGAGGGAGAAAAGAATTATTCGAATGTGGCATCGGTAGAACTTTCCGGAGATTTGAGAAGCACACATATGGCGGCGGCGCTGGGCAGCGCATATCGCCCCGATCAGGGCGGCCTGCACGGGGTTAACAATGGATTTCCGGTTTTAACATGGCAGGAAGAAACCACGATAGACCGGAAAACGCTGCTGAAAAAAATGAAAATTAACTACAAGAAGGAGTTTAACGCTTTTTTTGACGCGCATCCTTATGGAACCGCATCCGGTCAATTTATTTTGGAATTATCCAACCCGCATGTATTCTTTGAACGCCAGCTTTCGGATCAAAAAGCAAGGGCAGAAGAACGAGCAGAAAAAGAAGCGGCTGCGGAATAACAAAGAGCAAATTACGGAAACCTAGGAGAGAGAACGAAATGCGAAAGAACACATATCAACTATTATCGGAGGAACTGGGCGTTTCTCCAAAGGTACTCGACCGGATCGAACAGGCGGAATCCGATATCCGCGGCGAGTTTGACAGCCTTGATGATATTATGGCTTATAATCAGTATAAAGTGCTGACTGCGTTTCAGAATAATCGAATCAGTGATATGCACTTTTCCTGGAATACAGGATATGGATATAATGACGCGGGAAGAGAAGCTCTGGAACGGGTTTACGCGGATATTTTCCGGACAGAGGCGGCGTTGGTACGACCGATTATTGTAAATGGAACCCACGCTCTTACTTTAACACTGACGGGGATTCTCCGTCCCGGCGATGAACTGATCTACTGTACAGGAGCCCCTTATGATACGCTGGAGGAAGTAATCGGAATCCGGGGTGAAGGCAAGGGCTCTCTGAAGGAGTTCGGTGTCAGCTATCAGCAGATTGAACTGACACCGGAAGGAGAGATTGATTTGGCAGCCTTGAAAGAAGCGATTACGGGAAAGACTCGCATGGTGACGGTACAGCGCGCGACCGGATACGGATGGAGAAAGGCGATTACCATTGAGCAGATCCAGGAGTGGGCTGATTTTGTCCACGGAATCAATCCGGATATTATCTGTATGGTGGATAACTGTTATGGAGAATTTCTCGACGTGAAAGAACCAACCGAAGTGGGAACGGACGTTCTTGCTGGATCTCTCATTAAAAATCCGGGAGGCGGGCTGGCGCTGACAGGAGGATATATTGCCGGACGGCAGGATTTGATCGATGATATTTCTTATCGCATGACATCCCCTGGAATCGGCGGAGAATGCGGATTGATGTTCGGACAGACACGAACAATGTTCCAAGGGCTGTTCCTGGCGCCCAAAACAGTAAATGGAGCAGTTAAGGGGGCTGCTCTGTGTGCCAAGGTTTTTGAAAATCTGGGGTTTGATGTGTGTCCAAAAGCAGAAGAAAAGCGGAGCGATATTATTGAGGCTGTCAAACTGGGAAGCCCGGAAGCAGTCGTTGCGTTCTGTGAAGGAATTCAGGCTGCTGCGCCGATTGACGCGCATGTGAAGCCTGTGCCATGGGATATGCCGGGATATGATGATCAAGTAGTAATGGCAGCGGGAGCCTTTATACAAGGATCTTCCATTGAGTTAAGCGCGGACGCGCCTATTCGTGAGCCTTATATCGTATATTTCCAGGGCGGGCTTACTTATGAACATTCTAAATTTGGGGTAATTAAAGCTTTACAGGCTTTATATGAACAGAATTTAATTTCTCTGTAGTTTTCAAAAGGGAATTTGGGTAGAGAGGGTGGCTGGATATGGACAAGCATAGAAAAGATAAAATTCATAAACGCATCAAAGTCATCAGTACGATTTTGAAATTCGCGCTGCTGCTTTTGATTATTATCGGGCTGCCGCTGTATATTTACTTTTTTGAGCCACAGCTTATCGACAGTATGTCCAGTATGGAAAATGTCAACGCGTTGTTCGAGCATTACCATGCGGAAAGTATTCTTGTTTATATTGGAGCGCAGATTCTTCAGATTATTATCTGTGTGATTCCGGGCCAATGGCTCCAATTTGCGGCGGGATATATGTATGGGTTCTGGCTGGGCTTTTTATATTCGATTATCGGCGCGGCGATCGGATCGGTGGTG
Organism: Zhenpiania hominis; assembly: GCF_014333425.1. GTDB lineage: Bacteria > Bacillota > Clostridia > Peptostreptococcales > Anaerovoracaceae > Hominibacterium > Hominibacterium hominis. The sequence goes on from NZ_JACRYT010000003.1 coordinate 138,524, forward strand.
ACCTATTATCTCGCCAAGCTTCTAGGGCGGGACGCCATGCATCTGATTTTTGGAGAAGCCAGGATTAACGAATTTATCCATAAGCTAAACAGTAAGAAGGCAATTGTCATTGTTTTTTTGATTTTTCTGATTCCCGGGGTTCCAAAGGATCTATGTAACTATGCCGCTGGAATTTCCGAGATGAAACTCAAACCGTTTTTGACCGTTTCTCTTGTAGGGCGCAGCCCGGGAATGATGGGAAGTCTTCTGATTGGCAGACAGATTGAAGCTGGGAATTATACTGGCGCCATTGTGGTTGCTGCGGTAGCTGTAGTTCTGTGCGTAGTGGGGATTATTATGAGAAAGCGTCTTACCGGTTGGATGGATAAAGCTTATGATCGGCTTTATAAATAGCGGGCGAAGGGCCTAGCAAAGAGAAAGTGATACATTATGAAACAGAGATTAAATTTTATTTTCTATGGGATTGCCCTTGTTTTGGTACTTATCCCCATCGGAATGGAGCAGTCCGTTGGAAGGCCGATGCAGCAGCCATGGGAAACCCTGATGCTTTCCGTCGGTATTGTATTCCTTATTTTAGGAAAACTTTTTACCATTAGACAAAAGGGCAGAGCAGGCGGCGCTGCCGGCTCAATTTTCACAGATCTGATCATTGTTGCTGCCCTTTGCGCAATGATTATTTGGATGTTCGTAAAACTGTAATCGGTATAAATCTTCCAAACAAATACGAACAAATGTTTATTTTTCTCTTGACAAAGAATGAATGTTCGTGTATGATAAGAATATCAGAACGAACAAATGTTTCATGCGTTTCATACACAGGAACATATCAAGGGAGGGATAAATCATGATGGCAACTACTCATACCTGTAAAACCAGAAAAAGATATTACGTGAAATCCAGAAGTAGATTTACGATTTTTATCGTCTTATCGCTGCTTATTCTTGTTGGAGTGTTTACTACGGTCTTTGGCTTCAATAATGCAGAGGGATCGACAAAACAGCAGTACGTTCAGGTAGAAGTCCTTCCTGGTGATACGTTATGGCAAATTGCAGACGAATATATGCCTGCCGATATGGATCCACGGGAATCCGTTTATGTGATATGTGAACATAATCATATCTCCGCATCGGAACTTCAGGCAGGTCAAGTTTTGAAAATCCCCGTAAATAACCTCTAGTCTAACAAGACTGGAATTAATGTAGCAAATTATTTCCCTAAACCAATATTATATGATACAACGAACAGAAAAGACGCCCCGATGGTTCCTCATTGAGGGCGTCTTTTCTTTATAAGTCCTATTAACTATTCCGAAAATTTATGTTTTCGGAATAGTTACGTCTATCCTATTTTAATTTTGTTCCTGTTTTTCAAATTCCAATGTCGCGCCACCCTGTTCGACACTGAGCGTGTCGTCTTTTAATTCAAAGCTGAGTTCCGCGCTGGTATCATCTGTGACAATATAGGCGCCGTCTTTTCGTTCCCATTCGCCTTTGCCTTGTGTTCCCATCATATCCGCATCGACAGTATTATCTCCATTAAACGTAATTTTAGGAGTTTCTGTAGTATTTGTATTTTTTAAGAATTGTTTGACGGACATCTCCTGGCCAAGAGCGCTTACTTTACTCATTTCCCATGTCCCCACAACCGGATCATCGCTGGAATCTCCGCATGCAGATAGTAATAACATACAGCCCAGCAGCATAACGAGTAGCGTAAACGTTATAAAATGTTTTGTTTTCTTTTGCATGCTAAAAAACCTCCTCTTACTATTGACGTTCATAGGTTAATGTATAGCCATTTTGTTTGATTGTTAACATGGAGCCGTCCATATCCACAGATTGGGTATGCTCCTCGCTGTCGGTTTTATAAGTTATAGAATAATTGCCGTTTTCTTCCGCCCATGTTCCAGTACCGGAGTCCCCGTCTACATCAAGCGTGACCGATCCGTCTGTTTCAAATTTGAGGACAGGCACTTTTTCCACATCAGCAGATTTCATATAATCCTCGGCGCTCATCTGGCTGGTTCCACTTGAGATTTCAGTCATTTCCCAGGTGCCTGCGATTGCGTTGTTTCCACCGGTCTTCTGATCGCTGCCGCAGGAAGCAAGGAAAAGGCACAGGAGCATCAACACTGAAATAAAAAAAAGGTGGTGCTTCGTTCTGGCTGTCTGATACATCGTTATTTCCTCTTCTGTTTTATAGTAATTGCTGCGTTGCCGCAGCTTGCTTTTGTGTAGCGTGTAACAATTGCGGCGGCAGAGGTATCAAAAGTTTTAGAACCCCTCCGCCGTGAACATGATTAGTTGTTTCTCAGCGCTCTCTTTTTTTCTACTTCTTCGAACAGCCGTTTTTCATCATCTGTTTCCGGTGTATATTCCGGTACGCTCTGCGGCCTTCCGTTTTTGCCCATGCAGACCATTGTAAAGTATGCGGACAAAGCTTTCTGTGGGCCGGAATGAGATACCAGATCCTCTGCTTCTACATTTACGAGGACTTCCATTGAGGTCCTTCCGACATATACAATAGAAGCGGTGCATGTGACGAGTGCTCCTACAAAGATCGGAAGATGGAATTCCAGTTCATCTACTCTGGCCGTAACGCAGTTTTCCTTCGCATAGCGTATCGCTACCGCTCCGGCCGCGGAGTCCATGAGTTTCATGATTTCTCCGCCATGAACATTGCCAGCCACATTGGCTTGATTTGGCAGCATAACCTGGCTTAGTACAATTTGATTTCTGATATTCATTTTTGCCTCCTGTTTTCTTTAATAACTCTATAAACAAGGGGTCTGCTGCGAGTCCAGAAAGCTCTGCAGGATCAGCACAGCAGCCTGCTTGTCGATTACCTTTTTCCGTTTACTTCGACTAACATCGCCTTCAATCAGGACTTTTTCCGCCATTACGGTAGTCAGGCGTTCGTCCTGATAGACAATCTTTACATGGCTCATACCGGAACTTCTCATTTTATTTTCCAGCATGGTTTTAAATGTATATACTTTTTCCGTCTGAGGGCTGTCGGTTCCGTCCAATTTTTTTGGCAGACCGATTACAACGGTATCACAGTCGTATTCCTTGATCAGATCCATAACTTTTCCAGCGTCTTTTCGGATGCCGATCCGTTCAATTGTTGTAACTCCCTGCGCGGTAATCAGCAGAGGATCGCTGACAGCAACGCCAATTGTTTTATCCCCCACATCAAGCGCGATTTTCTTCTGCATAAAACTCCTCTCTCTGTTATAAGGATTCCCATAACAGAAAAATAGCGGACCTAAAAATATATGGCCCGCTCTTCTTTCATTCTTCTTTTGTTCATTTGTGAAGATAGGACTTGATCAGTTCCTCCACCAGATCGTCGCGTTCAATGCGTCCGATAATATTTCGAGCATTGTTATGACTGGTAATATAGGAAGGATCGCCTGACAGAATATAGCCCACTAATTGGTCGATTGCATTGTATCCCCGTTCTTCCAGCGCGTCATATACAATGGTCAGGATTTCTTCAATTGTGCGCTGTTCTAATTTATCCAGATTATCGTACATTCTTGTTTGTCTGTCCATGTATGTACCTCCCTTGCTATCTATCTTCTTTATTGATTATACACTTTTATACAATGAAGTACAAGAACTTTTACGTAATTTTACAAAGACTTAATCTTCTTCTTACACATTTTTTACAGCAGTGTTTCAGCCATTGCAAAGGCATCCGGGATCTTGGAAGGATCCTTGGCGCCGGCTTGGGCCATATCTGCTTTTCCGCCTCCACCACCGCCTGCGGCAGCTGCGATTTGCTTGATCATTTTGCCGGCGTGATAACCCTGATCAAGGAGATCGTCAGTTAGAGAAACAAGGAATGTAACTTTGCTTCCATTTTGCGCGGCAAAAACCATGGCAGTGTTTTTATGCTCCTTTTTAACATCATCCGACAGTTTCCGCAGATCGTCAATCGCATAATCCTTAAAAGAACGAGTTAAGAGAGTAACTCCGTTAATCGTTTTTGCTTCCGCAAACATCTGATCGAGCGCACTGCCCATAGCGTTCTTTTTAAATTCCTCTACCTCTTTTTTTAACGCCCGTATTTCCTCGGTCAGTCCCACGGCTCTGTTCACAAGACCAGACGAGTTTGTTTTCAATAGTTCCGCTGTTTCAGAAAGAATTCTTTCATTTTCTTCCAGCTTCTTTAAAACGGATGCTCCGGTAATCGCTTCGATCCTGCGAACGCCGGAAGCGACGCCAGATTCAGAAAGCAGACGGAATACCCCGATTTGGCCGCTGTTTGCCACATGGGTTCCTCCGCACAGCTCTTTACTGCAGTCTCCAATGGAAACCACTCGGACTGTATCTCCGTATTTATCGCTAAACAGGCCGATCGCCCCTTCTTTTTCCGCTTCCTTAATTGGCATTTCTCTTGTAGATACATCAAGAAAACGGGAGATCTGATGATTTACAATGGCCTCCGTTTTCAGCAGTTCATCCTTCGTCATGGCCTCAAAGTGGGTAAAGTCAAAGCGCAGAGAGTCTGCCGCAACGCTGGAACCTGCCTGCTGAACATGCTCGCCGAGTACCTGTCTCAGTGCCGCGTGAAGCAGGTGAGTTGCCGTATGGTTACGTGCCGTATGATTGCGGTTTTCCAGATCTACCTGGCAATGCACGGTTTCATCCCGACGGAGCGTTCCGGAAACAGCCTTCACCTTATGGACAAATACATTCTGTTTCTTGGAAACGTCCAGAACCTCTCCTTCAAACGCGTCGGTGGAAATGGTTCCCCGGTCACAGGCTTGTCCGCCGCTTTCCGCGTAAAACGGGGTTCTATTGAGGACAACCATACAGGTGTCTCCCTCTTTCAGCTCATCGATCGGATTTTTTCCGGCAAAGAGTAAAGTAACTGTACCTGTATCAGAAAGTGTTTCATAACCGGTGAAAGTTGTTCTCTCTCCCAGATCCAAGTCTGCGTTGGCCTCCTCCCAGCCGGCATCCTCTTTCGATTTTTGCGCGGCTCTGGCCAACTCTTTCTGATGCTCCATATGTTTTTTAAAACCTTCGACGTCAGCTTCACAGCCCTGTTCCTGCAGGATTTCCTGAGTCAGCTCCAGCGGGAAGCCATAAGTATCATGGAGTTTGAATACCTTTTCCCCTTCAAGCAGCGTCTTATGCTCCGCTTTCATCTGGGATACATAGTCCTCAATAATACTCATGCCCTGATCAATTGTACTGCTGAATTTGGATTCTTCAATAGCAATGACCTTCTTGATATAATCCTCTTTTTCTTTTAATTCAGGATAAGCGTTTCCGGAAATTTCAATGACTTTCGCGCAAAGATCCGAGAGGAAGGAGCCCTGAATACCAAGAAGCTTGCCATGCCGCGCGGCTCTTCTTAAAAGGCGGCGGAGCACGTATCCCCTACCCTCATTGCTTGGGATAATACCGTCTCCGATCATGAATGTCATAGAACGGAGATGATCGGTAATGATACGGATGGAAACATCTGTATCCGCTTTTCCGCTTTTATAGGCGACTCCCGAACGTTCTACAACACTGTCCAGTATATAGCGGACTGTATCAACATCAAATATGGAATCTACGCCCTGCATAATGGTGGCGATCCGTTCCAACCCCATTCCAGTATCGATATTCGGGTGAGCGAGATCGGAATAGTTGCCGTTTTCATCTCTGGAAAACTGTGTAAATACATGATTCCAGAATTCGATATAACGGTCACAGTCACAGCCGGGTCTGCAGTCTTCTTTTCCACAGCCGTACTCTTCTCCCCGATCATAGTATATCTCGGAGCATGGTCCGCAGGGGCCAGTTCCAATTTCCCAGAAATTATCATCTTTCCCAAGACGAACGATTCGTTCTTCTGGAAAACCTATGACATTTTTCCAGATGTCATAAGCCTCATCATCTTCTTCATATACGGAAACCCAGAGACGATCTTCAGGGAGTTTGAGAACTTGAGTCATTAACTCCCAGCCCCAGGTAATGGATTCTTTCTTAAAATAATCGCCAAAGGAAAAACTTCCCAGCATTTCAAAAAAAGTACCATGCCGCGAGGTGTAGCCAACATTTTCAATATCACCGGTACGAATACATTTCTGACAGGTTGTCATCCGTTTGGATGGAGGGGTTTCAAGACCTGCGAAATAAGGTTTTAATGGTGCCATACCGGAATTTATCAAAAGCAGACTCTTGTCCTTTTCCGGGATAAGAGAAAAACTTTTTCTTTTATAGTGACCTTTTGATTCATAGAAGCTCTGGAAAGCCTGACGAATCTCATTCAGTCCCATTTTTTCCATAGTAAAAATCCTCCCAATGATTAAACAATTACTCCATATTATATTCTATTTAAAGAGATCTTTCAATACATTCTATGTACGCTTAATAGCGGTTACCGTTTCCTCTATGATTGTGCCGGTTTGTTCATTATTACTTAATATAGGAAACTCTGCCCGGATCATAGTACCCTCTCGCCTGAGGCTGTTGATCCGGTACACCCAGGGCAATAACTGCGTAAGGGACACTGGTGATATTGAGCAGTTCTTGTGTTTTCTGTACCCGGTGCTGGATAGGGTACATACCGCACCAGCATGTGCCGTACCCCAGCTCCAGTGCCTGCAGGATCAGATTTTCCGCCGCGGCGCCGCAGTCCTGAGGCCAAAAACCATCGCAGATGCCGCTCTGCAATTCCGGGCGGGCACAAATGAGAATTGCCGCTGAGGCGGTATTCAGCATGCGGGAATAGGGATTAATTTCCGTCAGCTTTTGTAAAATCCCCCGGTTCTCAATGACAATGAATTCCCAAGGCCTGGTATTTCCGGCGCTGGGCGCCATCATCGCGGCTTCTAAGATCAGTTCAATATGTTCTTTCGGAATAACGGTTCCTTTTTTATATTTTCGAATACTTCTTCTTGCGCGAATTGCTTCTGTTACGTTCATTTTTTCCTCCTTTGTTTGCTCCGATTATTATATCACGGAGACTTTACCTGTGCAAACAAACAAGGCGCAAAAATGCCGCCGTGGAAAAAAGGCAAACGGCGGCATTTTGATACTATGGCTCCTTATAGCTTTCTGGCCAGTTCACTAACAATCCCATTGTCGTTTTCCAGATCCTCTCTGGTCATGCCCACAATCTGCATATCCAGCATGCGGTTCCACAATTTGTCTTTTTCCATTTCTTCCAGAATTCCCATTTTACATATCCTCCGTCATTCGATCCGCGATGTCTTTTAAATCGTCTACGGTGTGCTTCAGCCCCTTCTGAATGTGTTTCTGATCCCTAGGGGACATAAACGAATAGGCGCAGACGCCTACGATTGCTCCGGCAATTCCAGCTCCGATAGCTGTATTGCATACTTTTCCCATTTTTTCTCCTCCTTTTTCTTTTCGTTCTTCATTTAGTATTCCCGAAGAAACGCAAACTTTATGCTGGCAATTGCTTGCTGAATTTCCGGGATTTTAGGCAATCGATCTTGAATCCGGATGTCTGCTGTGATATAAAATGAGGAGGAAATTGTTAACATTTTTGAAGAGGTTGTTATGAAAAAAAAGAAACTTGGAAATACAGGCATTGAAGTCAGTGAATTTGGATTTGGCGTTATGACGATTGGCAGTTCGCAGTTGGATCTTCCCTTGGAAGAAGGAGCGGAGTTAATCCGTTACGGACTGGAGAACGGACTTCACTTTCTGGATACGGCTCAGTATTATGAAACGTATCCCTACATAAGGGAAGCCTTAAAAAAGACAGATGTTCACCCGGTTATTTGTTCCAAATGTCTGGATCCTACTTACAGCGGGATGCGCAGCGCGGTGGAGGAAGCGCTGCGAGAACTGGACCTTGAGCAGATCGATCTCTTTCTGCTCCATGAAGTGCGAAATGATCCAGACTGGGAGAATCGCGCGGGCGCGTGGCGCTGCCTGCAGGATATGAAAAAAGCGGGACTTGTAAAAGCTATTGGCGTTTCCACGCACCATGTCGATGTGGCGCAGAGGATCGCGAGCACGCCGGAAGCCGACGTCCTCTTTCCGCTGATTAATTTTCAGAGTCTGGGGATCCGAAAGGGAGACGGTCCGGGAACAAAAGAAGAGATGGCGGCTGCCATCCGGGCCTGTTCAGAGGCGGGGAAAGGCGTGTTCGCCATGAAGGCCTTCGGCGGGGGAAATCTGACAGGTTCCTATGTGGAAGCGTTGGACTATGTTCGTAGTCTGCCCGGAATTGACTCTATTATGATCGGTTTTGGGAAAAAAGAAGAAGTGGATCGTATTAGAGAATACGCGGATGGTACCTTGCCCAAGGAGTATCGCCCGGATCTTTCAGAAAAGCGAATCCGCATTGATCAGGGCGACTGTGAAGGCTGTGGAGCCTGCAAAGAGCGATGTCCGAATCATGCCATCTTTTGGAATGAAAACGGGCTGGCACAGGTGGATCCCGATGTCTGCATAACCTGTGGGTATTGTGCGCCTGTGTGCCCGGTAAGAGCGATTATTCTTCTATAGTTTACATAAAATAATTATTGTCTTTTATTCGATGAAGCCGCCGCCTGCGACGCAGTCTCCGTAATAAAACACGATGGATTGTCCCGGAGTAGCGGCTCTTTGTTTTTCATCAAAGACCGCGGAAATCCTCCCGTCAGGAAGAGTGTGGAGTCTGGCGGAAGCAGGTTTTGCCGCGTAGCGGATTTTCGCGGTAACTTCGGCGTTTTCCAGAAAGTCCGGAAGCTGTCCGGAAGCGGAATTTGGGAAAAAACTGTTTCCGCAGATAACTTCCCGGGAAAAAAGATCCTCATTATCTCCAAGCGTAATCGTGTTGTTTTCCGGGTCCATCCGAATGACGAATACAGGTTTTCCAAAGGTGATTCCAAGTCCCTTTCTTTGGCCGATGGTATAGCGGACAAGCCCTTGGTGTTGCCCCAGAATATGGCCGTCCTTATCAATAAAATTCCCAGGTTTGGGGTTGACACCGCGTTTCAGGAGGTAGTCCGCATAAGTCTCCCCTTCAGGAAGAAAACAGATTTCCTGGCTGTCCTTCTGATCGGCGTTAAACAAATTCTTTTCTCGCGCGGCAGCTCTGGCTTCCTCCTTACTGTGAAGTATCCCTAAAGGAAGCAGCAGGCGTTCAATGATAGAGGAAGACAGGCGGTAAAGCATGTAAGATTGATCTTTCTTCTCGCTTTCACCCTTTCGGATGCTCCAGCCAAGCCGGGCGTGCCGCGTCGTCCGGGCGTAGTGGCCGGTTGCGATATAAAAGGCGCCTTCCCTGTCCGCAGCTTCAATCAGCGTCCGAAACTTGACCGCGGGATTACAGACAACGCATGGATTCGGTGTTCTCCCACACTGATATTCTTGGCAAAAATTATGAATTACCGTTTTTTCAAATACTTCATGGATATTCCGGTAGAGAAAAGGAATGCCCAGTTGTTCCGCCGCCCGTCTGGCCGCCGCCGCTCCCTCTTTATTTTCCGGCTGCTCTACATCAAAGTAAAGACCGGTTACCTGATATCCTTTTTCCAACAACAACAAAGCAGCGGTAGTACTGTCTACTCCGCCGCTCAGTCCTAATATTACTTTTTTTCGATCCAGAGACCTGTCCATATTATTCATCCTCTGGAAGATCGTGATGATCGTCCTCGTCCGCGTTCGGATCAAAACCTTCCAGGCCTTTGTAGGTCTTGCCGGTTTTCTGCGCGTAATCATAAATGGCCGACTTGATAGCGTGATCCGCCAGTACCGAGCAGTGTACTTTGACTGCCGGAAGACCTCCAAGCTCGTTGATAATCTGTTTGTTCGTCAGTTCCAGCGCTTCATCGATGGTCATACCGATGATCATATCGGTCGCTACACTGGAGGAAGCGATCGCGGAACCGCAGCCAAAGGTTTTAAATTTTGCATCGGTAATTTTGTCATCCTCAACTTTTATAGAAATCTGCATCATGTCGCCGCATACAGGGCTTCCATAAGTGCCAACTCCATCTGCGTTTTCCAGCTCTCCTACATTGTGCGGATTCATAAAATGTTCCATTACTTTATCATTATACATGTTTGCCATGATTACCACCCCTTTTTACTTGATACTGATGAAATTTCTCTTAATTTATTTACCACATTTTTCAGGGTTGAAACAACATAATCGATATCCTCTTTTGTCGTCATGTCGCCAACTGTGAGCCGCAGAGTTCCATGAATTCGCTCTACCGGAACGCCCATAGCGGAAAGCACATGAGACGGTGTCAGGGAAGCCGACGAACAGGCAGAGCCTGTGGAAACGGCAATTCCGTTCATATCCAGATAAAGAAGCATGGCTTCCCCTTCGATAAACTCAAAGGTGAGGTTGGCGTTGCCCGGATGCCGATGCTCCCTGGAGCCATTTACATACACATGATCGATCTGCTCCTGGACCTGCTGAATTAAATAGTCCCGCAGAGAAGATGTATGTTGAATATGCTCCTGAAGATGGATACGGGCCAGTTCCGCGGCTTTTCCAAAGCCTACGATTCCGGCTGTATTTTCCGTACCGGCTCTCTTTTTATTTTCCTGGGCGCCGCCGTGCATGTAATTAGAAATTCGCACACCTTTACGGATATATAGAGCGCCAATCCCTTTTGGCCCGTAAATTTTGTGGGCTGACATAGACATCATATCCACGCCCAGCTCTTTGACGTCAATTTCCATGTTTCCCAAAGCCTGTACAGCGTCCGTATGAAACAAAATATTATGCTTTTTCGCGATGGCGGCAAGCTCTTTTATCGGCTCAACCGTTCCCACCTCGTTGTTTACAAACATGATGCTGATTAAGATCGTTTTATCCGTAATTGCGGCTTCCAGCGCCGCGGGATCCACCAGTCCCTCTGAATCCACATCCAAATAAGTAACCTCATACCCGTGTTTTTCCAAAAATTCACAGGAGTGAAGCATCGCATGATGTTCGATTTTCGTGGTAATAATATGATTTCCTTTATTTTTCAGAGCATCCGCGGCCCCCATCACTGCCCAGTTGTCCGCCTCTGTTCCGCAGGAAGTAAAAGTGATCTCTTTTTCCCCCGCGCCAATCAGATCCGCGACCTGCTTTCTTGCTTTTGCCAGGGCCTCTTTTGGTTCGCCTGCGATGGCATACAGACTGGACGGATTTCCGTAAAATTCCGAGAAATAAGGAAGCATCGCATCAAGAACTTCCTTTTTTACTGGAGTTGTTGCTGAATAATCTAAATAAACCTGTCGCATTTTGTGCTCCTTTCCCCTTTTTTTGTACCTTATTTTCATTATACCAATCTTTTCTGGCTTTTAAACATATTCACTTGATTTTCCGTAGGAAGAACCATAAACGGGTTCGAATACAGTAAGGCGAAAGCTGCCGGCATCATTTTGAATCGCGATATTATAGATGCCTGACCATATGGAAGCGCCGATATCCCATTGAATCCTGGCTTCATAGGTTATGTATTCAAACATGGTTTTCTTGCGTTTCAGTTCCTTGAACTTAATAAAACAGAACTGCCCTTTTTCTCCGCCCTTTCCAAGCTGCGTGTTTTTCGCAGCTTTTGTCAGACTGGCAAGATCGCCCTCCAACACAGCGTCCTGTTCGATCTGCCGCAGCCTGTGTTCGGCCGCGGCTGGACGAAGATGCCCGGACGATGTACTCATCAGAATGCGGGTCCGTTCCCTTATTAGCGACTGAACGGCCTTGTCTGGTTCCGGCTCCGACAGCCCTGTTAAAAGGCTGAAAAAAATTACAGCCAAAGCAGGGAAACCAAGCAAATAAAAAGATTTGTTTTTTCTTCTGTACATAAGACACACCCCATCTATTTCTTTATTAATTACTATATAATAAAGAATGTGGCGTGTTTGTCGTTTCCCGGTGTCTTATTTTATCTTTTTTTCGTGAGTGCGGTTGTATTCCGCCTTTTCCTCTTCCGTCATATCTTCTACAAATTTAATTCGATCTAGATGACCCCGAAAATGCTCGCGGAATTTTTTCAGATATTCGGCCCGGAGCGCTTCCCTTTCCTTGTGTTCTTCTTCCGTGAGACCTTCTTCTTTGTGCTTTTTCGAAAGTTCGTTGATCCGATCAATTTTTTCTTTTTCCAGCATGTTGCCTTCTCTTCTTTCTATAATGTGTTACGTTATAATGCATGCTTTCAAACAGGTTGAGAACTTCTGCCGAAAAGGTAGAAACGTTCAAACATTCCTGACCTCCTTTTAGGGCGGAAATTCCGCCTCTTTGCGGATTTAGTATATAAAATTAAACTTTTTTTGTCAACCGGACTATAGATTTTTACTGAAAATGTGGTAAAATATTAAGGATTGTAGTTTATAACTGGAGGAAAATAAATGAAAAAGAGACTGGTTATAACCGGTATGGGAGCGGTAACTCCTATCGGGACAGGAACGGACAAGTATTGGAACAATTTAATTCACGGCGAGTGCGGCGTTGATCACATTACGCGGTTCGACGCTTCGAATCTGCCGGTACAGATTGCGGCTGAAGTCAAGGACTTTGAGCCGAAAAATTATATATCCGCGAAACTGATTCGCGAAATGGATTTATTCCAACAGTTCGCTTTTGCGGCGGCAACAGAGGCTCTGGAGCAGAGCGGGTTCCCTGTAGAAGAGGAATCGCAGCGGATTGGAATCGTTATGGCGACAGCTCTCAATGGGACTTCCGCTACAGCTCAGACTCAGGAAGAATTATCTTCGGGAAAAGCCAAAAAGGTAAGTCCAAGATTTGTGCCTAAAATTTTGGGGAACCTGGCGGCTGCTCAGTTTTCTATTGCAAAGGGAATTCATGGGCCGAGCTATACCATTAATACTGCCTGCTCTTCCGGCGGGGATGCGCTGGCTATGGCAGGAACTATGATTCTTGCGGGTCAGGCAGACGCCATGATCGTCATGGGAGGAGAAAACGGCCTGTGCGAAGTTACGATCAGCAGTCTGGCTCAGGCAAAGGCGCTGTCCAGAAACAATGATAATCCAAAAGCTGCCTGCCGTCCTTTTGACGCGGACCGGGATGGCTTTATTATGGGAGAAGGCGGCGGCGCGCTGATTGTAGAATCGGAAGAACATGCCCTGCAGAGAGGCGCGGAAATTTTCGCGGAGCTGGCAGGCTATGCGAATACATCAGACGGGTACCATGTAACGTCCCCGGATCCGGAGGGAACGGGAGCGATTAACTGTATGAGATTGGCTCTTTCTATGGCGGAGATGAAACCCGAAGACATCGGTTATATTAATGCTCACGGAACGTCTACACCGCTGGGAGATCCGATTGAGACAAGGGCAATCAAAGCGGTGTTCGGGCAGAATCCGCCTCCGGTAAGTTCAACAAAAGGCGCAACCGGACATCTTATGGGCGCGGGAGGCATTACCGAAACTATCGCCTGTATCCAGGCCATTCGTACGGGAATCCTGCCGCCGACACTGGGCTATCAGACGCCGGATCCGGAATGCGATTTAGATTATATTCCCAATCAGGCCAGAGAATCTGCCATTGAAACGGCAATGTCCAACGCCCTTGGTTTTGGAGGGCAGAATTCCAGTATTATTATACGGAAGTACCGCTGACCGGGAAAATAAATAGAAGGAACAAAGAAAGAGCTTTCCAGCGCAGAAAACCGAAAGGATTTGCTGCTTTAGAAAGCTCTTTTTCTATGTACGGTATACGCCGGTTCTTTACAGGGAATTTCCTATTTGCCAGGCGCGCTTCATAATTTCACCATCTTCGCTGAGATCGCTGTCCCCTCCTGCGATGATTTTTCCTGCCAGTTCCATATCCTTGGATAGGAATGTGTTGAGATACCAGTCGTAATTGGCCTGATACTTTTCATAGTTTTCCGGCGCCCCTTGGGCAAAAATACCGATGAGTTTGACGCCTGGCTGTAGTCTCGATTTTCTTTCCTTGTCGGAAAGACAGTAATGCCGGTTCATAAAGGTAATCATCGGGCCCGCTATTTGGGAGTAGTAGTTGGGGGAAGTTACAATCAGTGCCCCACTTTCTCTCAAATCCTGAAAATAAGATTCCATGTCATCCTCAATTACACAGTCCGTGTTATGCTTCCTGCAGCATCCGCATCCCTGACATCCCATCACTTCCATATCTTGAATATGGTAAAGCCTTACCTCATGTCCCGCTTCCCGCGCTCCTTGGAGCGCTTTTTTTGCAATTCGCGTAGATACGCTGTTTTCTCTGGGACTTCCCAGCACTGCTGTAATTTTCATATCGCTTTTCTCCTTTTTTCCGATTTCCTCTTTCTGTATTATACGGATTTTTGGAGATGTTGTCTACCGCCCTACCCGACTTTTCGCTCAAGACGCAGCTTGTCTGCGATGATGGCGATGAATTCAGAGTTGGTGGGCTTACCTTTATCGTTTTGGACGGTATAGCCAAAGAGACTGTTGATGGTCTCGATTTTTCCTCTGTTCCAGGCCACTTCAATCGCGTGGCGGATCGCCCGTTCAACACGGCTTGGCGTTGTATTATTACGTTGTGCGATTGCAGGATACAATTCTTTTGTTACAGCGCCTAACAGATCCATATCCTCTACAACCATAGTAATCGCGTCCCGGAGATACTGGTAGCCTTTAATATGCGCGGGAACGCCTACCTCGTGAATGATGTTTGTAATATCGATTTCCAAATCCTCGTGGACATTTGACTCCTGATTGTTCAGAATTGCTCTGGCAAAGCTGATTTTTCCTTCTTCGCGGACTTCGTTTCCGGAAAGCTGGTGAATTCTTTTTAAAAGAATGTCAAAGCTGAAGGGTTTGACAATATAATATTCCGCACCCAGATGGATCGCTTTCTGTGTAATGGTTTCCTGCCCTACTGCAGAAAGGACAATAATGCGGGGATAAATCGGCAGCTCCATGGCATTAAGCTCTTCCAGGACGCCAAGCCCGTCTAAATGAGGCATAATCATATCAAGAACTAAAACCTCAGGCAGATGTTCTTTTACAGCATCAATCGTCTTAATTCCGTCATTTACGATAAACGAGACGTCAATTTCCTCCTTATCATGGAAAAAATCCGAAAGTATGTCACAAAAGTCCTTATTATCGTCAGCAATACCGATTTTAATTCTTTTCATTGAAAACCTCCTTTTCTCAAATAACGCATGAAAAGTATTTTTCCTCTTTTTTTCTTTTGTGGATTGTTGTTCCATATACCATTTTAGAGTATCCTGTAAAAATAGCAATGAAAAAAGAAAGTCAATTTGAGTTGTATTTCGACAAATTCTGTAGTCCAAAACCGGAGTCTTTCAGTGTCAGGAAGCTGCTTCCTGCAGCATCCATTCAATAAAAATTCCGTACCCTTTCTGAGGGTTATTGACGAATACATGTGTGACAGCTCCGATGATCCGATCATTTTGAATAATCGGGCTTCCACTCATTCCCTGAACAATACCTCCGCTTTTCTCAAGCAGACGTTCATCGGTCACCTGGATAATCATACCTTTATCCGACGGCTCTTTTTGATGATCGATTCTTTCGATTTCGATTTCAAATCGCTGCAGCTTATTATCATCCAGAGTAGTCAGGATATAGGCCTTCCCTTTTTCTACCTGATCCTGAGTCCCAACGACAAGAGGTTTATCATACAAAGTGTTTTCGATGGGATGATAAGCATTGCCGAAAATTCCATAAGATGTATTTTTTTCAAGCCCTCCCAGCGGAGATTCAGCTTCATAGAAAACGCCTCTGATTTCTCCGGGTGTTCCAACCTCGCCTTCCTGGATCGACTGAACCTGAGCTTGAAGAAGCTGCCCTTTGTCAACGGAAAGTACTGATCCTGTTTCCGGATCCACGATTGCATGCCCCAAAGCTCCAAATGATTGGCTGACCGGATCGTAGTAGGTCAGAGTCCCAATCCCTGCGGTTTTATCTTTTACCCAGACGCCCAGCTTATATAGACCATCTTCTTTTGCCAGTACCGGAGTGAGCCGGATATTGAGAGTGTCCTCTTTTCTTTTTACTTTGAGATTGACATCCCCCCGGATCTCATTAACAACTTCCTGAACCTCTGAAGCCTTATAAACCTTTGTTCCGTTAATTTCCAGGATCATGTCTCCAATTTGCAGTCCTGCCTTGATCCCCGGATTGATCCGTTCGCCGTCTGCTGTCTCGATTTCTTCAAGTCCTACGATCAGAACTCCCTTTACGTCCATCCTAACCCCAACAGAATGTCCGCCGGGAACAAGGACCCGTTCGCTGACTACATCTACACTGGCCGCATCGTTCTGAGGCGCTTCCGTAAGCTGGCCTACAAGAATAATGGTAAGCAGGAGTCCTGCGAAAATCAGGCCTCCTTTTTTGAACGCGCTCTTCATTTCTGACTTCGAGCCTCCTAGCTATCAAAGTTTTCCAGAAAATCCGCCAGTTCGTTCTCGTCCTCCACACGGACTCCTTCCGAAAGGAGCTGCTGATCTTCCGTACTCAGCAGCTGAAAGGGAACGGTTGTGATCTGATATAGATCCTCCTGGCCGTTTTCATCACAATAAAACACTTTTACAACATCCTCCACTTCTTTAATCAGATAATAGGTCTGCTGCTTTTCTTCTGTCTGTGCCGCTTCATTTTCAGATTCTTTTTCGGTCGTTTCCTGATCCAGACTGTCGACGACAGGTTGGCTTTCCTGTGTCTGATTCTGTGTTTTTTCGCTTACCTCTGTAACGGTATTGACATTCTGGCTGTTTCCGTCGTAGTTGACCCAGATGCCAAAGGCCAAAAGGAACAGAATGAGCAATCCATAAAACCATTTACTTTTAATAAATCCCTTTTTCTGATTACTAAACATACTACCACCTCAACTGGTAGTATTCGCTAATAATTAGAATTTAATACCTCTTTCGTCTATGAATCAAAATAAAAATAGTTCCGCCCGAAGCCGCGAGGAGAAAGATCAATATCCCGATCCAAAAGGAAGAGAAATCTCCGGTCTGGGGAGAATGATCCATTTTTTTCGGTTTTTCCGGTTTTGTCGGCGCGGCTTCTTCCCTTTTTATTTCCTCCTTCTGGTTTGTCATCTCACATTTCAGGATCTCGCCATTTTCTTTTATTTCAAAAGGATAGGGCCGTTCGTCAATTTGATATCCTTCTGGCGCGTCGAATTCCCGAAAATAGTAATTCCCTACAGGAAGGTTCTCAAAGAATGCTTTTCCGTCCGAATTCGTTCTTGTCTGCAGGAGGACCTTCTGATCCTGATCGAGGATTTCGATACCGGTGTCCGGGAGAGGCTGGCCAGTAGAGACATCTGTCTTTTCAATTTGGACTTCGCCGGCCTCCTGATGATTTGTCACAGCAATTTCGGTGATCGCAAGGGTTTCCTCCTGCCCGGCAAAATGAAGTTCCGCAGTAATCGGCTCTTCTGGAGGAAGATATCCTTCCGGAACCTCCTTTTCCACTATATTATACTTTCCGAGATATAATTCCCCCGAATTTGCCTTTCCTTCCGCGTCGGTAGTGATCGTTCCCGCACTTTGGCCGGCCTTCAAGCGGACGGTTCCGTCTGCTGTAATAATATCCTCCGCGGCTAGGATTTCAAAGACCACTCCTTCCAGGGGTATGGATTCCTGTACCATCTTTCCGTCCTGCGGGACGAATCGTTCTCCCTGCTTCGTGACTTTTAAAATGCCTCTCTGCGGGGCATCTTTTTGCTGAACAACGGTATCTGTATCGGATACGGTAAAGGTGAGCGGTTCTTTGTTCAGCAGGTATCCATCCGGCGCCTGAATTTCCTGAAGCTGGTAGGTGCCGGGGCTCAGTTCTTCTTTGATAACGGCTTTCCCATCGCTTCCGGTACGCAGGTTTTCGATGAGAGTTCTCCCGCCGGAATCTAAAACTTTGTAAACCGCGGGAGAGGCAGTAATGAGAAGTCCGGTTTCCGCGTCCTGTTTTTCAATGGTTACATTCGGTCTGGATTCCGTCTGCACTTTCAGATACGAAGAAGACAGATCCAGAGAACCCATAATCATTGCCTGATAGTCCTCGTTTGTCGTACAGTTCCAGACCAGAAGCTTTCCGGACGCGCTGCCGCCTGAAATATCGTTTTTTACAGTCAGAGTCAGGGCGGTAGTAAAAGGTTCGGAACTTTCCAACGTGTACTGGTACTGTTTTTTTGTTACTTTAAACCTGGAGTCACTGAGGGTGATACCATTTGTCTTTTTGTTGGAATCGGTCAGAGTCACCGCCCATTTTCCGGTCTGACTGTTGTACTGCATCTTATGGACTTTTGCGGAAGCCTGCGTCTCAGAAGCAAAGCTGTGGACAGTCAAATGCTCATTCACTTTTTTCACCAACCAGTTATAACATTTTTCCGCAGGCCTTCCTGCAAGGAATTTCTGCATATGTTTGGCAGGCATGCTGTGAGCGGCGGCAAGCTTCGTACCTGTTACAGCCCCGTTTTTTTTGGTAATCGTCCGCAGTCCCTGCTGTGCTTCCCAGATGAGAACCTGAGTTGCAAAGTAATAATCCGCATCATTTGTTCCGGAAACCGGTACCTTTCGCGATCCGTTTCTTCCATAACAAAGGGCTGCGGCGATAATCTTCTGCGCGTCGGAAGGCAGTGCTTTAAACAGATTTTTCCCTTTCGTCGAATCGGAGGCTTTATAATTCGCCTGATCGCTAAAAGAAGCGCCGAATTCCGCACAATAACCATACTTTGATCCTTTATCGGTTGTGTCGCTGATTTTCAGATAGCGCCAACGAACCTTCTTCCTTCCATTTCCAGACTTTGTGGTCTTTTTTCCATTGTTGCTGTAAAATACAGTCTTTACATCTTCGTTTATGTAATATTCTTTTCCGTCTTTCCCAATCAGAATCTTTGTAAAATCCGCGTTTCCTTTATCTCCATGCTGCCATGCGGCAAAGGCTGGCGCAGGAAACAGAGAAACAGCGAAGCAGATAACCAGGAACAGACTAATCCCCTTTTGCCAAATCCTTTTCATAATATCTTATCCCCCTAAACTGTAATATGTTCCTTTAAATTTTCAAAAGTTTTATCTCCAATTCCATCTACATTTTTGATTTCTTCAATGTTTTGGAAGGCGCCGTTGCTGTTGCGGTAGCTAAGAATTTTTTCAGCAGTTACAGGTCCTACTCCGTCCAGAGTCTGAAGTTCTTCAGAAGTAGCGGTATTAATATTGACTTTTGCGGAAAATCCGGAGTCTGCCGCTTCCTGTGGCTGGAGAGGCTCCAGGGCTGATGCGGCAGTCTCTCCCTTTTTCGGAATATAGACCTTTTCCCCATCTGTAAGGAGCGCTGCCTGGTTGATTCCGGCCGTATCCGCGTCTTTTCTCAGCCCGCCCGCAGCGGAAATCGCGTCCGCAACCCGGCTGCCGCTTCTCAGCTCTACTACCTGGGGAGCCTGTACCGCGCCCCCGACGTCGACAATAATGGAAGCAGATTCACTTTCGGCGCTTTGGGGTTCGCTTTCCAAAGAAACTTCCTGTCCGGACGAAACAAGGATATCTTCCCCAACGTCCTGTTCCCCGTCTCCTGCAAGAAAGACAAAAAAAGCAACCGCAAGTATAACGATAATTGCAGTTGCTTTTATTACAAGTTGTTTGTTGCTGAGCAGAAATTCTTTGTTCAGATATTGCTTCATCTGGAAATCCTCCTTTCTTGAATGTTTACATTATTTTACATTCGCCAGGAGGAAATGTCAATATATTACTGTTATTTTTTTACAAATTATCTATCTTAAAGAAAACTCAGTTTTGTGCGCATAACGCTTATATCCGAACGTTCATCCGGAAGGCCCCAAAACCGCACAAGCGCGGTAATCAGGAGCTCCGGACTCAAATTGGAGTCGCTCCCTGAGTCCAGCAGAGCGGTAACCAGAAGATTTTCTCCTACCGATACGATATTCATGCTCCGGATTTTATCTCGTATATTGATATCTTTCATTTCCTTTGATTTCTTCTGTCTCTTAGGTACCCGGATTTCCTTTTGTTTTAGAAAATCCTCACATAAATCTGCTGCGGATTTGCGCGGGGTGGATTCTCCCGCGGGGATTGCAATAATGTATTCTGCTGCTGTTGTCCTGGCCGCCAGACTCTTTTTGGAGTCATCTCCCTTTTCACAGGAGAAAATACGGATCCCCTCTGGAAGCTGACGTCTCAGAGCTTTCGCCAACTCTTGCGGCTGATAGGGAATATCTGTCTCAAACTCCAGATATTCCGATACACTGGAATATCCCAGAGGGAGCGGTTGAGCAAATCCCATTTTCGGATGGGGATTGAATCCTTTGGAATAGGAAAGACAGATGCCTTCTCGTTTAAACGCCCGCTTAAAAAGGCGCAGAGTGTCCAAATGGGAAATATAGCAGATGACTCCTTCTTTTGAAAATTTAATTATATATCGATTCATATTCTGTCCTCCGGCATACATTTCGCATGTCTGTTCATTCCACAGCCGCTACATTCTTTCCGGCAGTCTGGAGTGGTTTCTTCTTTAAGCGCCTTTTCGTTTTCCCGAATCAGATAGTCTCTGGAAACAAAGGAATCAATATGATCCCAAGGAAGGGCTTCATCATAAGGACGGCGACGGATGTTGTAAAAGGCCGGATCAATTCCGGTATCGGAAAAGGCCTGTTTCCAAAGATCCGCATTGAAATGCTCCGACCAGCCGTCGAATTTGCAGCCCAATTTGACGGCCTGGATCAGCGCGCGTCCCAACCGGCGGTCTCCTCTTGCGAACACCGCTTCCAGAGCGCTGATTTCCGTGTCATGGTAATTAAATGTGATTCCTTTGACAGAAAGCTGTCTGGAAAGGTAGTCGTGTTTTTGGATGAAAGATTTTTCGGTATCCTGTCCTTCCCATTGAAACGGGGTATGGGGTTTGGGTACGAAATTGGAAACGCTGACTGTCACATTAAAACGGCCGCCCTTTCGTCCTTTTAGTTCGTAGTTGATTTCTTTTATTTTTTTAGCGATCTGCGCGATGCCATCCAGATCGGCTTCCGTCTCAGTAGGAAGTCCAATCATAAAGTAAAGTTTTACATGGTTCCATCCAAGACTGAGGGCTTCACGCACTGAACGGTAAATATCATCTTCTGTAATTCCCTTGTTGATGACATCCCGCAGTCTCTGACTCCCCGCTTCCGGCGCGAAAGTAAGGCCGGATTTCTTATATCCCTGAATTTCTTCCAGTACCTTAAAGGAGAAGGAATCCAGACGCAAAGAAGGAAGCGACAGAGAAACATTCCGCTCTTTGCAGGTATTCATCAGATCCAGAGCCAGCTCTTCAAAGCGGGAATAGTCGCTGGTGGAAAGGGACAGCAGCGATAATTCTTCGTGTCCGGTACTGTCCAGCTGTTTTCGCGCCAGTTCACGAATGGTCTCAAGGCTTCGCTCTCTTACCGGCCGGTAAATCATTCCTGCCTGGCAAAAACGGCAGCCGCGGGTGCAGCCACGGAAAGTCTCAACTACGGCCCGATCGTGTACCGTCTCAATAAAGGGAACAATCGGCTCTGTCTGGAAAGGCGTTCCATCCAGATCTTGAACCAGCGCCCGCCGGATCTGCTGCGGAGCGCCTTCATAGAGCCGTTTCATTCGGAGAAGTGTACCGTCTTCTTTATATTCGGGCTGATAAAAACGCGGTATGTAAACTCCCGGAAGGCTGCAGATCTCTTTTAGATATTCTTCTTTTGACTGTCCGACCCTCCGCATTTTTACAACCTGCGGGAGTAGCTCTTCCCCGTCACCGATCAGAAAAACATCGACAATATCCGCCAGAGGTTCCGGGTTGTAGGCACAGGGACCTCCCGCTATAATCAGCGGATCCTCTTCTTTTCTTTCTGCGGCCAGAATGGGAATTTTCCCCAAATCCAGCATATTGACTACGTTTGTAAAAGAAAGTTCGTACTGGAGTGTAAAACCCAGAAAATCCAGTTCTTTTACCGATGTTTTTGTTTCCAGCGTGAAGAGGTCCATCCCGGCTTTGCGCATGCGGGCCTCCATATCCATGGCAGGAGCAAAAACACGTTCACAGTAGATATCCTCATCCTGATTCAGAATGGAATAGAGCAGCTGAAGTCCCATGTAGGACATACCAATCTCATAAGTATCCGGGAACGCAAAACCGAACCGCAGTCTTACCTGATCCGGATTTTTGACTGCGGAATGAATTTCGCCGCCAATGTAACGGGCAGGCTTTTCCACTTGTTTTAAAAGCTTGTCCAGTTCTTTATTAATTTCCATTATATCACCGTCTGTCCGCCTTCCATCAGTTGATCGACTGTCATCCCAATCGTCCTTTCAATGCCGTCCAGCAGAAGCCGCGCTTCCTGCTTTTTTTCCAGAATGCGTTTTTCCGCTTCCGGATGCCCCTGCTTTCTTGCTTTTTCAATAATATATTCCATACGCCTGTCCAGTCCCACGTACTCGTCTTCTTTGACTGTCCGGTCCCCCAGGCAGACCAGATCGGTTTCCGTCACATGTTCGACCGGAGAAAAGGGCGAGTAATTCATATGGACTCGTATAATATCCGCTTCCTGATTATAACCGAGATTCCGCGCCATCTGGTAGCCTTTTTCCCAGTGTTCATTTTCTACTCTCGCAATATCGTGGATCAAGGCAGCTGCCTGGATCAGTTCCAGATCCAGATGATATCCGTGCTCATTAAGGGCTCTTCCGATTCGTACAGCGGTATCCGCGACTGCCATACAGTGGCGGATGACATGCTCCGGCGTGCCGTATTCTTTTAAAAGCCGCAGACATTCCTGCCTGTCCGGATGTTGTTGTTTCATAATCTCATCCTTTTCTTTCTGAAATTTCCTAAAACGCCTGCGCAGGCGTTCAGATTATTATACCACAGATCCGGAATTTTGACATGCCTGCACAGTGCTTTTTCACGGCTTTGGAAATTTAATTTAATTCAGAAAGGCGATAGTAAAATTCCGTGTTTTTTTCTTTTTTGAAAGTCCCAATGGCCTGACCTTTCTTTACCCGTTCCAGTTCCTTAACATGAATTTCTTCACAATTTCCATAAATGCTTTCGGCGTCTTCACCGTGAAGAATTTTTATAAACTTTCCGATTTTTTCATTTTCCCCTACCGCGGAGACAGTACCTGCAGCTACCGCATGTACCGTGACCGTTTCTCCATTCTTTACGTCATCAATCGGTTCCCCGTATCGGGATCCCTCCTCTGCAGATAGCACTGCGTTCGTCACGGCTGCCGGAGCTTTGGCGACTGCTTTCGCGCTGTCTCTGGCAAAGGTTAGAACATCGCTGACTGTATAGTTTTTGGATAGATACGCGACTGCTGCCTCACTTCCGCGGTTTAGCTGCGGAATATTGGATTTTTGCGCGGCAAAAAAAGCAAGAACGATGAGCAGGCAGATTCCGGTCTGCTTAAAAAGCTTTGATTTCCACATAATGATTCCTCCTGCTCTATTTTATGCGGACAGCAGTAAAAAAGACGAAAAAAGACTCTGCCCAGTCTGTAAAGAACTGTTGCAGAGTCTCTCCTTTTCCTTTGAGAGATGGAATCGTTTCTTTTATTTTGCGATTTTGTCCGTGTTTCTACAGGATTTCGGACTCAGCTTCCACAATTTTTCCGCAGTAGGAATCCAGTTTTTCGCATAAGATTCACATTTGGAACAGAGATGATCCACATCCTCCCGGCTTTCCAGATCCGTGGAGACAGCGTCGGTTTGTTTGACCATTTCCCGCAGTTTTTCCGGATTTTCAAGCATTGGGCATGGACGGAGCTGATTCTGATTGAACGGCTGTCCATCATGATAGGCCATAAAGAGCGGCGACTGCAGGCATTCCAGCAGCGTATGCTCCCGAATGTTACAGTTGGAGTAATGGATAAATACACAAGGGTCTGCGTCTCCATTGGCATTGATATGAAGATATCGCCTTCCTCCCGCAATACAGCCGCCTACATATTCTCCGTCATTTTGGAAGTCAATCGCGAAAATGGATTTTGTTTGGCGGAACTTGCGGAGCTGATGATACATGAATTCTCGCTGCCGCGGAGATGGAAGCAGCTCGGGAACCGCGTCATTTCCTACCGGCATGTAGTGGAAATTCCAGATGAAAGAAGCGCCCCACTCGATCATCTGATCATAAAATTCGTCGCTGCTGATGACGCTTAAATTTTCACTGGTATAGCAACAGGAAATTCCAAATGGCAGCCGGTTTTCCTTCAGAAGATTCATTGCGTGTACAACCCGGTCGAAGGAGCCTTCTCCACGGCGCGCATCGTGACTTTCGCGGTTTCCCTCTACACTGATTGCGGGAATGAAATTCTTCACCCGCAGCATTTCTTTTACAAAAGTCTCATCAATGAGTGTTGCGTTGGTAAAGGAAAGGAAAACACAGTCTGAATGTTTGTTGCATAAGGCGATGAGGTCGCGCTTGCGCACAAGAGGCTCTCCTCCGGTATAAATGTATGTATATACCCCCATTTCTTTACCCTGCGCGATAATATCATCGAT
Organism: Zhenpiania hominis; assembly: GCF_014333425.1. Lineage (GTDB taxonomy): Bacteria > Bacillota > Clostridia > Peptostreptococcales > Anaerovoracaceae > Hominibacterium > Hominibacterium hominis. The sequence goes on from NZ_JACRYT010000003.1 coordinate 162,951, forward strand.
TTCATCAAAAGTTAAATTAAGCTGATTTCCGTATTCTGCCGCCCAGCAGCCTTTGCAGTGAAGGTTGCAGGCGCTGGTGGGATCCAGCAGAATCGCCCACGGGATGTTACAATGGTATCGTTTTCGGTATTCTTCCTGAGTCTTCCAGCCAATCAGATTGCCGTTTATGAAAAAATTGGTAAAAATTGTTTTTAGAACCTCTTTGTCAGTTTCCTTAACGACCCGCATAATCAGCTGATACCAGTTGGATTCCGGATCATTGACGACCTTGCGGATTGCGTTCCTCTGAGCTGGGAATGAATCTTCACCATTTCCCGCGAAACGGTCAACCCATTCCATCAGCTTTGGAATATTCTGTTCCGGATTCTTTTCAATATAGTCGTAGGCTTTTTCCAACCCGATTTTTTTTAAATGATTTGTAAACATACAAAACTCCCTCCTGAACGTGCTCATTTCATTATAGGGGGAGTTTCAGACAGGAGGAATATACAAAACCCCTGAAGTGTCAAAATTCCGACATTTCAGGGGTTTTGTATAAAAATACTGAATATTCTATACGATTAGATTGTCATAGAAAACTCATCAATTAGATGCGTGGCGGTACAGTCGATTACCCTTTTCAGGCGGTTAAGTTCAAACATATAATCACCGCGCATTCCTCCTTCAATCCACTCGATAACAATGCCTGTCAGCAGGAGTACATACACATCCAGTAGAAATTTCCTGTTTTCGGAAGAGAGTCTTCCGGCATTTGGCTGGGAGTCTAGGATTGTTTCCATAATGGGGTAGAATACGCTTTTGATACAGTTGCGAAGCGAGGCTCTGCTCATGGAATGGAAAGCGTTTAGGGTGCGGTCTTCATTATCCTGCAGATATTTGAAAACCTTGCTCATCGCTTCCACCCAGTCTTTACAGACTGTGTCGGTTCCAATAATCTGTCTGGCGTCTTCCAGAAGAATCCACTCCATAAGGTCATAGATGTCATGAAAATTGTAGTAAAAAGTCTGTCTGTTTACACCGCATCCTGCCACAATTTCTTTTACTGTAATTTTATCAACGGGTTTATGTGTTAAAAGTTCTTTTAATGACTCTGCGAGCAGCTGTTTTGTATGATTGGCCATATTCTTTCCTCTCTTCTCGTATCAACTCTTAAAATTCATCAAAATACTCGAATTCATAATCAAAGATGCGGATGGTATCGCCTTCTTCTACTCCCATTTCTTTCAGTTCATCCATGGCTCCGCTTTTTTCAATATATTTGTATAGATAGCGGAGAGATCCTGAATCATTGAAATTAGTGGAATTAAAGATTTTTTCCAGCTGTTTTCCAGTCAGGACGTACGCCTCGTCTTCTCTTTCAACATATACTGTCCTGTAATCCGGATCCTGATCGTCTTTTTCAAAGTCAAACAGCTCCACATACTCTTCTTCCTCAGGTTCCTGTGCCAGATGATCAAGCTGGAAGGCAGCTTCTGCCAGAACTTCTTTTACGCCAAGATTCAAAGGCGCGGACATCGGGAATACCTTGTAGCCCTTTGCTTCGATTGCTTCTTTAAAATGTTTGTATTCCGGTCCATCCTCGTCGACCATATCCATTTTATTGGCGGCGACAATCTGCGGTTTTTTTAAAAGGCGTGGATTGTAAGCTTCCAGTTCGCTGTTGATCTTCTCGAAATCTTCCAGAGGATCCCGTCCTTCGCTGCCGGAAACATCAACTACATGGATCAGTACTTTCGTCCGTTCGATATGCTTTAAAAACCGGAAACCGAGCCCTGCCCCTTGGTGCGCGCCTTCAATGATTCCAGCGATGTCCGCCATAACAAAACTCGTATCGTAAATTTGAACAACTCCCAGATTCGGGTCAATGGTCGTGAAATGATAATCCGCGATTTTGGGCTTCGCGCTGGTTGCTACCGAAAGCAGAGTGGATTTTCCAACATTGGGAAAGCCTACGAGTCCGACATCCGCAATCAGTTTCATTTCCAGAATGACGGAACGCTCTTTTGCGAAACCTCCGGCTTCCGCAAAATTGGGAGCCTGGCGTACAGAATTTTTATAATGAACATTTCCCTTTCCGCCTTTTCCTCCCTTGGCGGCCACAAAAGAATCGCCGGCTTCCACCAGATCTTTCATAACCAGACCGCTCTCTTCGTCAATAACCACGGTTCCCGGCGGAACTTTGATAATCAGGTTCTTTCCGTCCTTTCCGAATTTTTTCTTTTTCATGCCGTCCTGTCCGTTTTCGGCCTGGTATTTCCGTTTATATCGAAAATCCATCAGCGTGCGCAGGCTGTTGTCGGCCATAAAGATGACATCGCCGCCCTTTCCTCCGTCTCCGCCGTCAGGACCTCCCTCCGGAACGTAAGGCTCCCGGCGAAAAGATACGGCTCCGTTTCCACCTTTTCCAGAACGGATGGTTATTTTCGCTCTATCTACAAACATGATTTATCCTCCGTAGAAAAAAGACTGCCGCTCACGCAGCAGTCTTCTAAATTCAATTAAGCTTCTTTTGGATATACACTTACCTGCTTTCTCTTCTTGTCATAACGTTCGAACTTTACAGCTCCGTCAATCTTCGCAAATAATGTGTCGTCTCCGCCGATTCCAACATTGTTGCCAGGATGGAACTTAGTTCCTCTCTGTCTTACCAGAATGCTGCCGGCAGTTACATACTGACCGTCTCCACGTTTTACGCCTAACCGTTTCGACTCACTGTCGCGGCCGTTCTTCGAGCTTCCTACACCTTTTTTACTTGCCATGGACCAGACACCTCCTTTTTTATCTAATTTATCTGGAATTTACTTTACTGCAGCTTCGATTGCTTCAAGAATAACCGGCTTAGTTGCCTTTTCATCGATCTCGATGTTGTTTTCTTTTGCAAATTCAATCAGTTCCGCCTTTTTCATGGATTTCAAAGACGGCTTTTTTTCTGTTTCCGCGGTTTCCGCTTTCGCTTCCGCAGGAGCTTCTTCCTTTACAGGAGCCGCTTTTTTTGCCGGAGCAGTTCCGTCAGCCGAAATTCCTGTGATTTCAACCAGTGTGTAAGGCTGTCTGTGACCCTGCTTCTTTCTGTAATCCTTCTTAGCCTTGTACTTGAAGATGATGACTTTCTTACCCTTTCCGGTTTCGATTACATCTCCAAATACAGCTGCGCTTTCTACATAAGGCGCGCCTACCTTTGCCTCAGCGCCTTCGCCGAGAACCAGTACCTTGTCGAATTTTACCTGTTCGCCATCAGCCGCTTTAATTTTTTCGATACGGATCTGATCGCCTTCGGAAACACGGTACTGTTTTCCGCCTGTTTCAATAATTGCGTACATTGTTCTTTTTTTCTCCTCCTCTATCCAGTCTCGCCAGCGTGGGCAGCTTTTGAAGCTTTAAAAAGGCCCAGTTTGTGCGGCTTACATTGTTATATGATACCATGAGGGACGGGCTGTGTCAAAGGATTTTTTGTAGATTTTAGTCCAGAAGTTATTTTACTTTTACTCGTTTTACCTTGCTGTATGATCCGTAAAGTTTGCTGCCCCCTGCTTTTTTATAAGCTCTTACTTTCACATAGTAAACTTTTTTTCGTTTCAGCTTTTTAAAGGTTTTGCTGGTAGTACGATTTTTGGAAATGGTTGCCCGTTTTTTTCCTTTTGTGAATTTTTTGTTTCTGGCGATCATTACCTGATAGCCGGATGCGGCGCTGTTTCGTTTCCATGTAACTGTCAGGGTACGTTTTCCAGCTTTTACGGACCGCAGAACTACTTTTTTCGGCGCTTTTTTTACAGATATCTTTCGGGAAATGGTCTGCCCGCTGATCGGAAGGGTTGCTCTGATGGTCGCGGTGCCCGTTTTCTTCCCTTTAATTACGCCGGATGAATTGACCGTTGCTCTGGCATTGCTGCTCTTCCAGTTGAATGTCCGGGGCTGCAACTTTATGGATACCAGACCGAATTTTGGATTTCTTACATAAAGAGGAAAAGATGTTGTTCCTCCTTTTGAAACGACAATTGTTCCGGAATCCCGATAGGCTTTCAATCTTCCGGGAAGAGCCTGTACCGTCAAAGTAGCCTGTTTTACACCTCTTCCTGCAGCGATCACATCTGCGTCCTGGAATCCGAACACCTGAACCCAGCAGCGAGGGCCGCCATTTTGGCGAAAGCAGCCGATGCCGATGGAAACATAGTTGCTGTTCAGAATGTTCGCGCGGTGTCCCGAAGATTCCATCCAGCTTTCCATAACTCTCTTCGCGCTACTTTGGCCAATCGCAATATTTTCACCGGATATTTTATAAGAAGCAGTATAACACATAGTGCCGTCCGGCCGTTCATGGTCAAAATAGAGAGCTCCTTCCGCAGCGCGCTGCATGGCGGCCTGCTGAAGTTCCACATCCATAGTCAGAGCAGGAAGCCCCGCAGCCCTTCTTTCTTTATTTACGATGGTCAGTACATCGGAAGCTTCCGAATAATCGAGAGTCCCCTTTACATAAAAAAACTCATTTGCCGTCTGTGTCTGTTCCCCATCCTGACGGTATGAGGCTGCAGGAGTACCGTCTTCCGCAAAGCTATAGAGCGGAACGGTAAAAATCATCAGAACCACAGTTGCAAGAGCCAAAATCCTTTTTTTCATATTCTTGTACTCCTTTTTTGAAAATATGTTTTTGATGCTGGAATTATTATAACATGGAGAATCTGGCAGAACAATCTATCCTGTTGTTATTCTTCCTGTTCCCGGAATTCTTTGCGCAGCCTGCTGAGCGTTACAGGTGTCATATTCAGAAAAGAGGCGACATGTCTGTGGCTGACGCGATCAATCAGATCTTTATATTCACGCAGGAACCAATTATATCGTTCCTTTGCGTTCAGCATATAAATCGCGTGTTTAATATTTTGGTGTTCTTCCATTTCACGAATTAAAAGCTCATTATAAACATATACGAGCTCTGTGTGCTGCAGGAGTAACTCTTCTACAGCCTGCTTGGGTAGTTTTACAATGGTGGAATTTGTCTCTGCCGCAACATTGACAGCGGGCGGCTGATCCAGGCGGTAACTCCCGAGGGCCGCCTGTCCATAACGAAATACAAAACATTCTGTAGCTTCCTTACCTTTCGGATTCCCCCAAAAGCCCCGGAGAATCCCCTCGACCAAAAAAAAGAGACTTCCCTGCGATTCTCCTTTTGTAATCAGGTACGTCCCCTTTTTATATGTTTCTACTGCCGATAACCTGCAGAATTTTTTTAGAATTCTTTCGTCATGTATATTCAAAATATCCTTGAAAAATTTTCTTTTATCCATCTGACTTCCACTTTCTGTTGTGTTTTAAAGAGAGTATCCATATTCTACCTTAATTCGGGTATTTTTGTGCCATAATGTAAAAAATGAACCGTGAAATGTAACAAATAGGGTATTATCTGTCCGGTTTGATATCGTAGAGCAGATCGCAGTAACGTCTGTCCTGCCTGGGGATGCTTTTCAGGGATTTAAGCATTGCTTTCGCACTGGGAAAACGCTTTGAGGGATTCCTGTCAGTGGCTTTTTTGATTACACTGGCAAACGGCGCTCCCAATATCCGGGCCAGTTCATCCATCTTATTGTCTTGTTCAAGGGGCGAATACCTTTCTCCTAAGGCCAGATGATATAAAGATGTTCCTATTTTGTAAATATCCGAACGTCTGCTGCGAAGTTCAGAAACCGGCCTTCTGCCGGGGGAAAGAAAAACACGGAAGTCCACCAGGCAGATGCTGCCTTCCGGAGTAAGCAGAATGTCAGACGGTTGAATATCCTTATGAATGAAAATCTTCTGCGAGTGAAGATAGGCCAATGCGCTGCAGAGCTGCATCCCCCAAAGCAGAAGCTGCTGTCCGGAAAAACATTTCTTTTCTGACAGAAGTTGCTGAAAGGACTTCCCGGGAATAAAAGGCGTGACTACATAAAGTTCATCGTCTATTTCTATGAATTCCAGTATCTGAGGTAAATGTGGATGCTTCAGATGTCTGAAGAATTCTGCCTCCCGCGTCCCACGGAAAATCGCCTGATCTGTTTCTCTTAATTTCCGCAGGACAACAAGCTGCTGTTCCTGGTTGTGGTAGGCTTTATAAATTGTGCTGCCGCGCTCGGTATCCTCCAGTAGCGTATAAGATTCAGATATAGGAATGGGCACTGTTTTAGTTTGCATAAATATCCAACTCTTTCTATATAAGTGATTTGCTTTCCCTGTAGCCCTAAAATGGACATATAATTTTATTATATCCTGTTTTTTCGGAGTATGCATTAACATAGGTTAACAGAATGAAAGTTTTTTTGACTTTTTTTATAAATAGCTCTTGTTTTTTTAAAGTTAATTTTTATACTTGATTTTTTATTTTTATGATGATAAACTTTTCCTACTCGTATTTTTATATAGTGAACAGGAGATCCTTATTTTGCAGTTCTTTCTTATTTGTACAAGCGTTTTTACCAACAGTATTTTTTTGATTTTTTTTCAAGAGTTTTTCAGGCCGAAAAAAGTCTGGCTGCCCGCGATATTTTTTGTTTTACCACCAATTGTTTTTTGTTTGGCGGGTTTGTATCCGGATGTGCTGCTGCGGATCCCGGAGGATCTGGCATCTCTTGCTATTGTCTGGTTTTTTAATCTTTGCGCGTTATTTTTCTGCTGTTCCGATCCTCTGAGAAAAAAGATGAAAGCTGCCCTTTGGATGTTGGGCCTGTATCTGGCATCCGTGCTGATTTTTTATATGATCTTTGCAAAGCAAGTGCAAAGCTATACCGATACAATTGGTATTGGTGATGATATCCATAAAGAATTGTATTATCTGCTTATACAGCTTACTTTTTTCTTTGTTTGCACTCTGGTTTTCAGCGCAGCTTTTATTTTTTACAAATTTCGGAAAAAGCAAATGACACTCCAGAACACAGCCCTTTTCAGTTTATTTGTGGCTACACAAATACTTTTAATGGCGTCTCTTTTGATCCGCGTTTACAGGAATATCGATTTCCCTATCCTGTGGTTCTGTCTTGCTTCTGGAGTCATGTGCATTGTCGCTGACTTTTATGTGTTCAAAGCATTCAAGGAAATCGGGCGCAAATCAAAGCTTAGACAACAAGCCTATTTTTATAAAAAACAGCTGGATATTCAGCTGAAGCATTACGAAAAGCTTTCGGAATATGACGTGACACTTTCTCATATCCGACACGATTTAAAAAATGAAATCAGTGTGATTCAGTACCTTCTGCAACAGAAGAATTACCAGGATGCAGAGGAACTGGCTGATGAAATACAGAATATGATTCAGAGACTTGAGAAGATTGAATGTTGCGAGAATAAAATTCTCAATGCGTTGATTTTTATCTGCGGTCAGAAAATGGAATCCCAGGGGATTGATTTTACTTGCAGGAATTTGGACATTCCAGAAACCATCTCCGCGGATCTTCCACAGCTTTGTGAAACCTTTTCCAGCAAACTGGAAAGCTGTATGAAGAAAGGTCCTTCAGCAGCTGAACTGTCCGGAACCTTTGCGGAAGGAAAGTTCCTGCTGACAAGTAAATTTTCAAGCAGAGAGCAGGATGTGGTACAGGATACGATTTATGTGAACTAGCAGAAAGCGGGAAATTTGCGATGCTGATTTTTTGCTGTATCCTTGCGGATATAGCGGCATTTTATATTTTAAGGGAAATGGACAAGAAAGCGGAGCTGGAAGCTGGAGCCTCTCGCGGAAGAGCTGGAACATCTGCGGACTGTATCTTATTGCAGGCACCGTATCGTAAACGCCTTGATTTTTATGAAACACAGGGAGATGAAGCAATCCGGCATCTCCTTGGTTTACCGCATTCATCTGGAAAAAGACTGTTTTGTGGAAAACAGCGACCTCTGCCGGATTCTGTCCAATCTGCTGGACAACGCCATCGAGGCCTGTCGTGAAATTCCAGATGCGGAGATCCGCCTCACCTGTATGCCAGTGAAACATACCCTGCTTATTAAAACTGAGAATCCGGTTTCTGATGTGATCCGATTTCATAAAAACGGACTTCCGCTTTCTTCAAAAGAAGGCCCCGGACATGGAAGAGGCCTCGCCAGTGTCAAAGAAATTGCGGGAAAATACCATGGGACTCTGAAGATTGAGGCGGATACGGATAAGTTCACGGTATCAGTCAATTTGTTTTCAATTCGTATGAAGGGAGGAAAAGACAGTTGCTGTATGGATTAACTGTACTTTGTACGACCCTGAGCAATACTGCTCTGGCTATTTTTTTCAGTCTGACGATGACAGGAAAGCGCAAGGTCCTTTTCGTCATTCTTTTTTCGCTGTCTGTTCCCGCGGTTTTGCTTCCGCTTGACTTGCTGAATATCGCGGAAATTACAGAAGGACATATTCTGCGTTCCCTCAGCGCTATGTTCTTGTCTTTTCTGCTGATTCGCATTTTCTTTGAGGAAACCATTGTCAAGGAAATCGTAATTTTCGCAGTTGGTATTACATTTTCTCAGATGTGCAATCTCCTTATTTCCGTACCTCTCGCTAAAAGCGGTTTTTTCGAAGCATCAATTCCTCAGACAGAGCTGACGCCGAATTTTTTAATTGCGCAGTATCTGACGACATTTGCATATGCGCTGTCCATCTTTCTGGCCGCGGCATTGATCAAAAGAAGAAACGCAATCTATCATGAGGGTTGGAAACTGCTCTGCCTGTTTATGATCGTACAGATTATTCTGGGGCTCTGCTATGCTCTTGGTACAGAATCCGATCTGTCTTCGGAGACCGTTTATGAAAATATCCGTTTGGCTGTCATTTGCATGGCTGCAGATCTGTCAATTTTTTATGTGATCAGCGAAGTGGATAAGAAAGCGGCGCTGGAAGCTGCCGCTGAATTCTACAAAAACCAGCTGTCCATGCAGCTTTCACTCTACGAGAATTTTTCTGCTTACGGAGAAAGCCTGCGGCAGACAAAGCAGGATCTGGTTGAATCTCTTTCTCAGGCACAGCAGTCTTTGAAAAGCCGTGATTACTCCAGCGCGGAAAAAATGCTGAAGCCCCTTCCCCAAGAGCTGGAGAAGCTGCGGACCATATCTTACTGCGGGCACCGCATCGTAAACGCCCTGCTCTTTGTGAAGCAGCGCAAAATGAAACAGTACGGTATTTCCTTTGACTGCCGGGTTCGTCTGGCAGAGGACTGTTTTGTAGAAAGCAGCCACCTTTGCCGGATTCTCTCTAATCTGCTGGACAACGCAACCGAGGCCTGTAAGAAAATCTCGAACGCGGAAATTCATCTTACCTGCATTCCGGTAAAAAATACCCTTCTTATTAAGACGGAAAACCCGATTTCCGGTTCGATTCCCATGCAGAAAAACGGATTTCCCGCATCTACAAAGAAAGAACCTGGTCATGGGAAAGGCCTTGCCAGTGTAAAGGAGATCGTAGATCGGTATCATGGAGAACTTCGTATTGAGCAAAAAAGCAGTATGTTTCTGGTATCGGTTGCTTTATTTCAAAAGACAGGAGGAAAAGGAGAATGTTGATCTATTGTTTGACTCTGCTATGTACCACATTAAACTCGGTAATCACCGGTTTGTTTTGCTGTTTTACCCTGTCTGGCCGGCATAAAATCCGGTTTCTTTTGTTCTTTTCTTTGTTTGTCCCTGTACTTTTGGTTGCTCTGGACTGGGCCGATATCGCGGAAATTGCTGAGGGCCACCCTCTGCGAACAATAATTGCTTTAATCGAAAATATATTACTGCTACATTTCTTTTTTGAAGATTCTCTTGTAAAGAAATTACTGATTTTTGCGGCTGGCGCGGTACTCCAGTATTTAAGTGTATTTTTAGTTGCCTTCCCACTTGCAATCCTCGATTTTTTCGATCCGATTCTTGTAGATGTAGAGCTGACCCCGGAATTTCTGGTTACACAGTATCTGGGCATGATCTGCTACTTTTTTCTTATGCTGGTGACTACTCGATTTATCAGAAACCGTTCTGCTGAGGGAAATGAAGGGTGGAACCTGCTGATTCTTTTTATGATTGTTCAGCTTTTTCTTCTCTTCACTTTTCCTGTAGGCATGGGAAAGGTTATCCCTCAGGAATTCCTCGTTTTTTTTATCTTTGCGGCTCTGCTATGCTTTTGTACGGATTTGGCGATCTTCTACGTTATCGACGGTATTAATAAAAAGACAGCACTGGAAGCTGCCGCTGAATTCTACAAAACCCAGCTGTCCATGCAGCTTTCACTCTACGAGAATTTTTCCGCTTATGGGGAAAACCTGCGGCAGACAAAGCAGGATCTGGTCGAATCCCTTTCCCAGGCACAGCAGTCTTTGAAAAGCCGTGATTATTCCAGCGCAGAAAAAATGCTGGAGCCCCTTCCGCAAGAGCTGGAGAAGCTGCGGACCATATCTTACTGCGAGCACCGCATTGTAAACGCCCTGCTCTTTGTAAAGCAGCGTAAAATGAAACAGTACGGTATTTCCTTTGACTGCCGGGTTCGTCTGGAAGAGGATTGTTTTGTAGAAAGCAGCCACCTTTGCCGGATTCTGTCCAACCTGCTGGACAACGCTATCGAGGCCTGCCGTGAAATTCCAAACGCGGAAATTCATCTGACCTGCATGCCGGTAAAAAATACCCTTCTTATTAAGACGGAAAACCCGGTTTCCGATTCGATTTCCATGCAGAAAAACGGACTTCCCGCATCTACAAAGAAAGAACCCGGTCACGGGAAAGGACTTGCCAGTGTAAAGGAGCTTGCGCAGCATTATAACGGAGGTCTGCAGGTGCAGACAGGATCTCTCTTTCGCGCAACAGTAATTCTATTCCCCGATGGCAGGAACGCGTGATCGGATCCTTGATAAAATCAGCCGGACCAAAGACGAGTTTTCGCTGCCGATTGCAATTCAGCTATTCATCTGTACCATCCATTTCAATGTCCAGTCCGTTGACTTCCACATGATCATTGATGGCGATGACGAGGCATTTTCGATCGTCAATAATACGGGTCTCCACAAGATCCGCCCGATCCGGACTTACTTTAATGACAACATCCGGAGTCTCGATGCTGAATTTTTTCGTTTCTGCTACATTAGCAGCCATTAACCGCCGTTTTTCGCCGGCAGTTTGGGTAAAGACAGTTTCCACTTTTTCAAGTTTTTCTTCGGAGGCGCCGCTCTGCTCTAAGAGCCGACGCATATCAAATTTGTCCAGTTCCAAAGGTTCCGGCTCTTCTTTATTTTCCTCGATCATCTCCTGCAGATTGTCATGGATGCAGCGTACCATTTCGAAGTTACACTCTTCGCCCAGGGTCTCGGAAAGGATCTCATTAAAGGTTACTTTCTGATTTTCCGCGGAAAGAGGAATATCGCTTCCAAGCAGTTCCTCGATAAGTTTTGGCTGCAGTTCTTCCGGTTTTTTTGTGAAATAGAGGGCCTGGTGAATATCGGCGGTCCGGTCGTTAAATGCCGGGAACAGGAATCCCTTCACCGGAGGATCCACCACCCAGTCTCGATTGCGGCCGACGATAGAGTTCTGATCCACATCATAACTAAGTCCGGCTTTTGACAATTTAACTGGACAGATACTACACAGTATGTACTCATAAACATTATCCGAAGCATCAAACATCTCGGAACCGTCGGAAGCTTTGCCCGGCACATCATAAACAGCGTGAATCAAAATGATATAGTAATTCTCTCCATATTCAAAGTTGTCGATAATCTTGTTGTAAAATTCGTCGATCAGAGCTTCATCCTCCAGCTTGCTGTTTCGCAGCCGATAAAGGAATTCCTGCGTGCCTCCCGCCTCTTCCTGGTGAAGGGGAAATTCCATGTTAATCAGTTTTTTCCCCAGGGTCCCTGTAAGTGTCTGCTTGAAAATTTCAAAGTATTTAAAGGCTTCCTCCTCCGGAAGGCTCAGAAAAGACCGGTTTATTTCGCATTTACGATTTTTTTCGTGATCCACATAACACCCGCACATCCGGGTAATAGCGCAGTTTTCCGGTGTAAACTGCTTTTTGATTTCCAGAATTTCTTTGCTTATCATAATAACCTCGCTTTATCTTTTTAAATCTTTCGTATGCCCTCCCACAGAGCCATCATAATCGAATGGGGAATAAATTTGGCGGCAATCCGGTGGAGAAAACAGATCGGTCCCGGCGTCGAAACCGCAAGACCGGCTCGATTGTCGCGGAGCGCCCGATTTACAACCCTCTCGCTTTTCGATGCCAGTGGAAAATGCCGTATAGCCTGTCCGTTCCTCGTTTCTTTCGCTCCGGGAATAAATTCGGTATCTTTAATCCAGTAAGGGCAGACCGCCGTTACATGAATTCCCCGGCCTTTCAACTCCCAGCGCAACGCTCTGCTGTAGCGCAGAAGAAATGCTTTGGAGGCGGCGTAAATATTCAGATAGGGAAATGGCTGAAAGGCAGAAGTAGAACAAATTTCCAGAATCCGCGCCCCGGACTCCATCCAGGGCAGACAGAGCCGTGTCATCATCACCGCGGCGCGGCAGTTCAGATCGATCATATCCATACAGTCCGAATCGGAAATATCACGGTAACTCCCGATTTTTCCGAAGCCGGCACAGTTAATCAGAATCCTCAAATTCGGCTTCGCCTCGGACAGTAATTTTTGAAAATAGGGAAAACTGGACGTTTCAGTAAGATACATGGGAAGGACGCGTATCGGAAGCTTCCCCTGCTTTTCCAGTTCACGAAGCCGGTTCCCCCGCCGGGCAATTACCCAGATTTCCTCCACGTCCTCCATATCCTGAATCCGACGTACAAAGCAGCGCCCCAGTCCGCTGGAAGCGCCGGTTACAACCGCGATCCTTTTACCTCTCTCCATATCCGTTCCTCCTGCCTCTCAAAAGAAAACAGGTACCGTACAGCCGATGCGCTCACCTGCTTCCGACACCTGTTTTGTTTCTAGTATTTTCGGCTGTGTATTTGCCGCAGCTTCCTTTTTTAGGATTTCCGGAAAGTGCGGTTTTATTCAATAATTACGCCGTCTTCATCCACTTCAAAATCATCTGGAAACAGGTCGCCCTCTTTCTCATCTTCTTCACTGGAACGGTCTGTCTTGTCGGAATCTTTTTTCAGCGTATCGCGGACAAGCTCTTCAACACGTTCCATCATTTCCGGATGCTCCAGCATGTATTTCTTTACATTTTCACGGCCCTGCCCGATGCGGTCGCCTTCAAAGCTGTACCAGGATCCGGCTTTATCGATTACCTTCAGTTCAATGGCGCAGTCCAGCACATCCCCTTCTTTGGAAATCCCCTCTCCATACATGATGTCAAACTCGGCCTGTTTGAAGGGCGGTGCCACTTTATTTTTTACAATTTTAACCTTTGTGCGGTTTCCTAAAAAGTCATCTCCGGATTTAATGCTTTCCACTCTGCGCACATCCATACGCATGGTCGCGTAGAATTTCAGCGCTCTTCCGCCTGTAGTCGTCTCCGGATTTCCGTACATGACCCCTACCTTTTCACGCAGCTGGTTGATAAAGACTACGGCTGTTTTGGATTTGTTGATAAATCCCGCCAGTTTTCTGAGAGCCTGGGACATAAGTCTGGCCTGCAGTCCTACATGGCTGTCTCCCATTCCTCCTTCAATTTCGGTTTTTGGAACCAAAGCCGCAACCGAGTCTACAACGACAATATCCAGCGCGCTGCTGCGGACCAGCATTTCGCAGATTTCCAGTGCCTGTTCACCTGTATCCGGCTGAGATACTAAAAGCTCGTCTACATTAACGCCCAAGTTTTTAGCGTACTCCGGATCCAACGCGTGCTCCGCGTCGATGAAAGCTGCCTTTCCTCCGTCTTTCTGCGCCTCCGCAATCATGTGCAGCGTCAGAGTTGTTTTACCGGAAGACTCCGGTCCAAAGACTTCGATAATTCTTCCCTTTGGAATGCCGCCAATTCCCGTTGCCAGATCCAGACTCATGGAGCCTGTAGAAATTGCCTCAATATCCATTTTCGCAGAATCATCTCCAAGGCGCATAATCGCCCCTTTTCCAAATTCTTTCTGTATCTGGTTAAGAGCATCCTGAAGAGCCTGCTCTTTATCATCTTTTGTTGACACCGCTTTTGATGCCGCTTTTTTACTGACTGCCAATTCCCTACCTCCAATTATGTGAACGTTTGTTCGTTTTGTTTTATCATACTCTAAACTTCCTGCCGCGTCAAGAAAAATTTCTCGCAGGATTTTTTTACAGCATACCTAAGTTTATTTCTGGTCCAATATTACCATTTTTTTACATATAAGTCAAGCCTTTGCCGCATGAAAAATTGCTCGTATACACCTACATGAAAAAACTCCAGATTGCGTATACAAATCGTATACACAGGAAAGAAAATCAGTGACATTGTGTATAAAAAATACATTTTCTGACTGTTTTTGGGGCGAAAATGACCTTAAAACCCCCGGAACCTCCCGTTTTTTATACGCAATTCGTTCTTTTTGCCTCCCGGTGTATACCCGCCGCCCTGGCCGCGGTTGTCCCCAGCAGGACGCTAGACCAGCTTGTTGATTAAATCCAGCATGGAAAGCAGCGCGTAATTACGGTTCCAGTTGCGGTTCACGTTTCGCATCTGAATTTTTCTGCATACCGTTTTCCCCTGATAAACGGCCCCGATATACACAAGTCCTACCGGCTTTTCCGGACTGCCTCCTCCCGGCCCCGCGATTCCGGTAACAGATATACAGATATCGCTTCCGCTGACCCGATGCAGACCTTCGGCCATTTCACGGGCTGTTTCTTCACTGACCGCGCCGTGGGCCTTTAACGTTTCTTCCCGAACTCCCAGCTCCTGCATTTTCGCTTCATTGCTATAGGTTACAAGGGAGCGGTCAAACACTTGGGAGATTCCGGAAATTCCCGTCATGGCGGCGGCAAACATACCTCCGGTGCAGGATTCGGCGCTGGAAAGAGTCAGTTTCTTTTCCATCAGCTTTCTGGCTACTACCGTCACCAAATCTTCATCATCACAGCTATAGATATATTCTCCGATTAACGCTTTTACCTTTTCCAGCATCTCATCAACTGCCTTAGCGGCTTCTTCTTTTGTCGCCCGTTTGGAAGCGATTCGCAGACAGCATTCCCCTTCTTTGGCATAGGTGGCCAGAGTCGGGTCCGTCTGTCCGTCGATGAGAGGCAGCAGTTTTGTTTCCAGCATGGACTCTCCGATGCCGAAGGTGCGGATCATGCGATAAACGATGGTGCTTTCAGATTTTTTTTCAAGATAAGGAAGCACTCTGCGCTGGAACATGCGTGTCATTTCCCTGGGCGGTCCCGGCATGCAGATAATGGTTTTTCCCTGATGTTCCAGGGCAAAGCCGGGTGCGGTTCCCGCGTCATTGTCAAAGACCACAGCCCTTGACGGCATGTAGGCCTGCTTTTTATTATTTTCCGTCATAACCCGGTTTTGTTTTTTAAAATAGGTTTCCAGCTTATCCATGGTTTCGCGATGGAGAACCAGCTCATCCTCCATGGCCCGGCAGACGATCTCTTTTGTCAGATCATCCTGTGTAGGCCCCAAACCGCCTGTTGTAAGGATTAAATCGCAGTCTTTAAAAATCATTTCGATCATTTCTTCAAGACGTCCCGGATTATCCCCTACCGTATGATGATACATCACATCAAAACCAAGCAGATTCAGCTGCTGTGATAAATAAACCGTATTCGTATTTGTAATCTGACCGAACAACAGTTCGGTTCCCACACTTAAGATTGCGGATTTCATAATACTCCTTCTTTCCCTGCCCTCTACATGGACAGCAGCTGTCTGTTTTTCACAATATACTCAACGCCGGAGATAATGGTCATAGCCACCGCGATCCAGAGGAAAATCTGATCCAGCGGCACGCCGATATAGCGGCACGGCCAGTTGTCAAGAAGCAGCAGAGGAATGGCGATCATCTGGGTAATGGTCTTGATTTTTCCCGTTGTTCCCGCCGCAATGACGATTCCTTCTGATGCGGCCACCTGTCTGAGACCGGTTACGGCAAATTCTCTGGCTAAAATAACGATTACCATCCAGCCGGCCACGTCTCCCAGCTCAACGAGGCAGACCAGAGCCGCCATAACCAGCAGTTTATCCGCCAGCGGATCCATCAGTTTTCCAAAGTTGGTAACCAGATTATATTTTCTGGCGATGTGTCCGTCCAGCATGTCCGTCAGCGCGGCGGCAATAAAGATAATAGTAGCCGTGTACCGGTAACCCAGCAGCAAAACTACAATAAAAACCGGAATGGCGATAATTCGTAAAAGCGTCAATTTGTTTGGCAAATTCATTTTAAAACCTCCCTGCCTGCAAGATCATAATCAAAAGCATCTGTAATTTCAACGTCTGTAAACTCTCCCGGCGTTAAGTTCCGATCCGAGGTAAACAGTACCGCGTTGTCGATTTCCGGAGCGTCCCATACGGTCCGTCCGATGTAACTTCCGTCTTCGTCCTTTTCCTCCACGAGAACCGTAAGGGTTTTCCCGATTTTCGCCTGATTGGATTTCAGAGAAATCTCAAGCTGGGCGCGCATGATGGCGTCGCGTCTTTGGGCTTTGACTTCCTCGTCCACCTGATCTTCCATTTCCGCTGCCGGCGTTCCTTCCTCCTGAGAATAGGTAAAAACGCCGAGCCGTTCAAATCCAGTGTTCTCTGCGAAAGAAAGAAGCTCTTCAAAATCATCCTCTGTTTCCCCGGGAAAACCGGTAATAAAGGTAGTCCGGATGTGTATATCCGGAATTTCCCTTCTCAGTTTTTCAATGGTTCTTCGGATACCTGCGGAAGTGGAGCGCCTGTTCATAGCTTTTAATACGCTGTCGCTGATGTGCTGGAGAGGAATATCGATGTAAGGACAGATTTTTTCTTCCTCTTTCATCACCTGAACCAGTTCGTCGGTAATCCGATCCTCATAGCAGTACATCAAACGGATCCAGGCGATTCCTTCAATGCGGCACAGCTTTCTAAGCAGATCAGCAAGCACATATCCGCCGTAAAGATCCATGCCATAGGCTGTTACGTCCTGGGCAATGAGAATCAGCTCCCTGCACCCATTTTCCGCAAGCATCCGGGCTTCTGAAAGAATGGCTTCCTGGGTCCTGCTGCGGTATTTTCCACGGATCTTTGGAATCACGCAGTAAGCGCATACATTGTTGCATCCTTCGGCAATTTTCAGAGTCGCGGTATAAGGATTGTCCGCCAGCTTTCGGAACGGTGATTCCGCGTAGATCCGGCTGTAATCGCTGTGATATTTTTTCCGAATTCCTTTTGTAAAATTTTCAAGAATCGAGGGAAGCCGTTCATAATCGTTTACTCCCAAAAACAGATCGACCTCCGGCATTTCCTCATAAAGCTCGTCCGCGTAACGCTGGGAAAGGCAGCCCGTTACTGCCAGAACCGCGCCCTCTTTTTTACAATCCGCCATCTGAAAAATCCGTTCAATGGACTCGGTTTTCGCGTCGTTGATAAAACCGCAGGTATTGACAATCACCACATCCGCTTCCTCAGGGGAGCGGATGATCCGGTGCCCCGCGTGTTCCAGAATCCCCGCCGCTGTTTCCGAATCATTAAAGTTTTTCAGACAGCCCAGTGTTTCCATATAGATGTTCATTTATCCTTCTTTTAAATCCTCCGTTTCTTTTCTCAGAGCCGCAAGCTCTTCCTCTGTCATCAGCACCTGTCTCTTTTTGCTTCCGTCGGCAGGTCCGACGATGCCTCTTGCTTCCATCTGTTCCACAATTCTGGCCGCCCGGTTGTAACCTACGCGGAATCGCCTCTGCAGCATGGAAACCGAAGCTCCGCCTTCGGCGACTACCATTTCGATGGCATCCGGCAAAAGCTCGTCCGCGTCGTCAGGCGCCTCCTGAATTCCCCCCTTGTCGATGGTTTCGATAACGTCTTCGGAATACTCGGCTTTTTCCACCTGACTTTTCACAAACTCAATTACTTTATGCACCTCTTGATCCGAAATAAAGGGGCCCTGCACCCGCATCGGTTTTCCGCTTCCAATGGGGCTGAAGAGCATATCGCCTTTTCCTACCAGCTTTTCCGCGCCGGCCATATCCAGAATCGTCCGCGAGTCAAACTGGGAGGACACGGCAAAGGCAATCCGGGACGGAATATTGGCCTTGATAACGCCGGTAATGACGTCGACGGACGGCCTTTGGGTAGCGACAATCAGATGCATTCCCGCGGCTCTGGCTTTCTGGGCCAGTCTGCAGATGGATTCCTCCACCTGAGATGGAGCCGCCATCATCAGATCCGCCAGCTCGTCAATAATAATGACAACCTGCGGAAGGAAGGAATCCTCCTCCCCTCTTTCCGTCACTAGTTCGTTATAGCCAGCCAGATCCCGCACCCCTTCTTCAGCGAATTTCTTATATCGCTTTTCCATTTCCGCTACCGCCCAGTTGAGGGCCGCGGCCGCTTTCGGCGGATCTGTTACCACCGGGATCAGCAGATGAGGGATTTCGTTATAATTGGCCAGCTCCACCACCTTCGGGTCAATGAGTACCAGCTTGACCTCTTCCGGTCTTGCCTTATAGAGAATACTGGTGATGATACTGTTGACACACACGCTCTTTCCGGAACCGGTAGAGCCTGCGATGAGAAGGTGGGGCATTCCTTTGAGGTCCGCTACAATCGCCTTTCCTTCAATGTTTTTTCCTACGGCAAAGGTGATTTTTGATTCCGCCTGTTTAAATTCGGGGGAGTCGATCATCTCCCGAATCGTTACCATATTCACTTTGTCATTTTCCACTTCAATCCCCACTGCCGCTTTCCCCGGAATCGGAGCCTCGATACGGATGCTTTTCGCTTCCAGATTCAGGGCGATATCATCGGCCAGATTGACAATGCTTTTCACCTTTACTCCCACATTCGGATGGATTTCGTACCGGGTAACCGTCGGCCCCTGGGTAACCTGCACCACCTCCGCGTCAATACGGAAATTGTGGAGGGTTTCTTCCAATTTCATGGCTTTCGCCCGCAGTTCAGAGCTTCCGGTCCGGTCTTTTCGGAGCTTTGGCTTGTTCAAAAGATCCATCGGGGGAAAACGGTAGTCCGCGATAGGGTGAGAATTTTCACTTATTTCCTCCGGGGAAAGAGAAGCCTTTGCAGCCTGGCTTTTTGTCATTTTTTCAGGTTCGTAGGCTTTCGCGGCAATCACAGCCGCGGAGGTTTTCTCAGAAATTTCCTGGGAAAGATCGTCTTCCGGTTCCAAATCCGATCGGCCCGCGCTGTGACTGCCTTCCTCGATCAGTCCCTTTCCAGGTTCAGGCTCGGGGACATGTCCATCCAGTCCAAAGCTTTGCTGCATACCGTATCCGTCCGTCTGCGGGGGTTCGTCCGAAAGCCCGTATCCGGAAGCGGCCGGCGCTTCGCCTCCAAACAGATCATCGTTTTCCATATAAGCGAGAATCTGTTTCTGTCCGCTGGAAATTCGTCCCGGTGTGTAAGAGGTTTCCTCCTGGGACTTGCTTTGCTCCCGTTTCAGGCGTTCCCACAGAGGCACGCGCCGTTTCTCCCGTTCCGCGAGCGCAGACCTGTCTGTGCTGTCCATAAGGATCGGCGTTGTTTTTCCTTTGGACACGGGTTCGGAAGGGAGGGATTCCTCCAGTTCCTCATCAAGCTCCGCTTCCTTTTTGGCTCTTCTTTTTTCCGCGGCGCGCTCTGTGAATCGAGAGACCGGGGTGTTGATAATGAGCAGCAGGCAGATGATAATCACCACCACCGCAATCATGTAAAGTCCTGGGATCCCGAAGGCCTTTACAATCAGGCTGCCGATATACATGCCCAGCAGGCCTCCGCTGTCCAGCAGGATCCCGTCATGGTAGTAATCTACCGCGTCTGGAAGTCCAAATCCCAGAACCTGTGGGTCTAGAAAACGGGCGGAGTTGAGAAATGCCGCCATCAGCAGAATAATAAACAGCAGGAAAAGGGCTTTTCTTCCAATATGAATGGTTTTCTTGGCAAATAATAAAATTCCGTATAGGATCAGATAGTATGGAAACGCGTAGGCGATAGCGCCCAGGCAGCCCTTGAAGAAATCCGACAAGGCCTCCCCTACCGCTCCTGCCGCATGAGTCTGAAAGGCTACCGCGAGAAAGGCTCCCAGCGCGATAATAAGAATGGCCCAGATTTCATCTCTCAAATTCGGATCCATTGCTTTCTTTTGGGAAGCGGCCTGCCTGCGGCTTCCCGTATTTTTCTTTTTCGAACCGGCGGCTTTTCCCGGATTACGCTTTTTTTCTGTCATCGTTTACCCCTTATCCCTGCGTTTTGCGCAGAAAAAATCAAATTATATTATACCACAAAGCCAGGGAATGTGCTGTTTTTCTTACGAAAACATTCCGCAAAAATGGACAACCTTTCGATCGATTTTTATTTTCACCGAGAAAGAGGAACTCCGGCGGGCCAATCTGCGTATACTGACATTATAGATTCCTGAAAATAATCGGAACTGATAATTTACAAAGCACAGTGTGAAGTGGTACAATAAGGACATTAAGCATTCAGGAGGAAAAAAGAAATGAAGAAAAAACCGAACATTGCAATTGTGGGCGCCACTGGGGTCGTCGGCTCTACGTTCCTCAAAGTATTAGAAGAAAGGGACTTCCCTTTTGAAAATATATACATGATGGCGTCTTCCAAGTCTGCCGGAAAAACCGTCACCTTTAAAGGAAAAGACTATGTTGTGGAAGAGCTGAACGAACACTCTTTTGATAAGGATATCGATATCGCTCTCTTTTCCGCCGGCGGCGCGACTAGCGAAAAGTACGCGCCGATTGCGGCACAGCACGGTGTAACGGTTGTCGACAACAGCAGCGCCTGGAGAATGGATAAAGACGTTCCTCTGGTTGTACCGGAAGTAAACCCCGCTGATATTGAGTGGAATCACGGGATTATCGCCAATCCTAACTGCTCCACCATTCAGGCTATGGTTGTACTGAAGCCGCTTCACGATAAATATAAGATCAAGAGAGTCATCTACTCCACATATCAGGCGGTTTCCGGTTCCGGGGTTAAGGGAATCAGCGACTTATCCGAAGGGCTGAAAGGCAACGATAAATGTGAAGCCTATCCCCATCCTATCGCGGGGAACTGTCTGCCCCATATTGATGTGTTCCTTGACAACGGCTACACGAAAGAAGAGATGAAGATGATCAACGAGACTCATAAAATCCTCGGCGATGATAATATCAAGGTAACCGCAACAACGGTTCGCGTTCCGGTATTCGATTCCCACAGTGAGTCCATCAACATTGAGTTTGAAAACCCGATTGATGTGGACGAAGTACGGGAGCTTCTGGCAAGTTCGCCGGGAATCATTGTACAGGACGATCCGGCGAATAATGTATATCCCCTGGCGCGTGACGCCGCTGGCACGAATGAAGTGTATGTCGGCCGTATCCGCAGAGACTACTCGGTTGACAACGGAATTAATCTGTGGGTTGTGGCGGACAATATCCGCAAAGGCGCCGCTACAAACGCGGTTCAGATCGCGGAGGAACTGATCAAATAAATTAAGTGAAAGGATGATGCGGCGTGACCTTATTTAAAGGTGCTGGCGTAGCCCTGGTAACACCCTTTTCGGAAGGAAAGGTAGACTACGACAGACTGGAAGGTCTTTTGAACTGGCAGGTTTCTTCCGGTATTGACGCGGTTGTAAGCTGCGGAACCACGGGAGAAGCATCAACACTTAATGATGAAGAACATATCCGTACTGTAAAATTTACGGTGAAGACCGTAAAGAAAAAAGTGCCTGTTATCGCAGGCGCCGGAAGCAACGATACCGCCCACGCCGTATTTATGGCGCAGGCGCTGGAAAACATAGGAGCGGACGGCCTTCTGATGGTTACGCCCTATTATAACAAATGCACACAAAAAGGACTTGTGAAACACTATGAGAAAATCGCGGATTCGGTGAATATCCCGATGATCCTTTATTCCGTACCGGGAAGGACAGGTGTTAACATAAGTCCTTCTTCTGTAAAGGAACTGTCCGGACACCCAAATATCTGCGGTATAAAAGAAGCCAGCGGCAACATGTCCCAGGTTGTAGAAATCGCGAGATATGTGTCCGAAGATTTTGCTCTTTACTCGGGAAATGACGATATGATTGTGCCGCTGCTTTCCGTAGGCGGCGTGGGAGCCATCTCTACGGTAGCCAATGTGATTCCATCGGATACCAGCCGTATGATTCACAAATACCTCAAGGGCGATGTAAAAACGGCGAAAAATATGCAGCTTGCTATGAAGCCGCTGATTGACGCCATGTTTATTGAGGTGAATCCCATTCCGGTTAAAGCGGCTCTCTCTATGATGGATAAGATAAAGCCTGAATACCGGATGCCGCTGTGCGAGGCGGAGAACCTTTCCCTTTATGAAATTATGACGCAGATGAAGGACTACGGCCTGATTCAATAACAACAGAAAACTGCCGCACTGGAAGAATATCCCTGCGGCAGTTTTTGTTATTGTTTCTTTTATTTATTTGGCTTTTCTATTTATGGTCCGGCTGTATTCGCTGTAAATACGTTTGCCTTTTACTTTTCGGTAAGCTCTTACTTTATAATAATACCGCTTTCCTTTCTTTATGCCGGTGTTGGTATAACTTCTGGCGGAACGTTTCAGTGTCCGGATCTTTTTGTATTTCCCGTTCTTTTTCTTGGCGCGGTACACGACATATCCGGTGGCTCCGGTAACTTTTTTCCATTTTACTGTAATTTTCCGTTTACCAGATCGGATGCCGACGGATGGTTTTGCCGGCCGCACTTTCATTGCTTTCACTGCGGAATCGTTGCTGTATCTGGTTGTCCCTCCGAACTTTCGGTAAGCGCGAATTTTATAGTAATACGTTGTTCCGCAGGTAAGTTTTCGATTGATGAATTTCAGCGTGGAACCGCTCTTGACGGTTTTTACCCGTTTATACGTTCCGTTCTTTGTTCTGCTGCGATAGATAACATACCCCTGTGCCCCCACAGATTTACCCCATTTCAGCGTCAGAGTTCGATAATCGGTATTGTAAATGCGAAGAGAGGGTTTTTTCAGGGGAATCGTGCTGCTGCCTTCCTTGGAAAGTCCATAATAAACAGCGATCGCGGCAGCTTCGGCCTCTGCCATTTTTTTTAAATTGGAATTGCTGGACAGCCACTTGGCGGCAGTCAGATTCGTATGAAAAGAATGCTCCAGAATCATACCCTTAGTACCGACTGATTTCGAACCCCGCAGTACTCCATAATATTCCGTCTTGTTATCTTTGTTCAGCCGCTGCCAAATCTGATAATCCTGCCTTGTATCCATGACGGATTCAATGATCTGCCCCAGCATAACGGCCAGAGCGTCTTTTGTATTGCCCTTCTGAGTAATGATTAAAGGATAGTCCGTGGACTTGGAGCTGGTGGCGTTAGAATGAAGAGAAAGAAACAGATCATATCCCTTTGAGGAGGTACCCCGTTCGTACACTCCCATATCTTTGCTCTGAGAGCTTCGGGTAGTATCAACCACTACATTTGTATATTCTTCCAATTCCTGCTTCAGATAATTCTGCAGTTTCCAGGTCATCTGAGATTCATAGTAGGATTTTAAAACCGGGCTGCGGTTTACGTTTCCATAGTGGCCGGCATCCAGCATAACGAAGACATAACCGTTGCTTTTGTGAAAAACGGCCTGAACATTCGTATCTTCTTGCGGATAAATGGTCCAGACAAAAGAACTGCCTGAGGAAACCGGTCCGCTTACCGTAGTGTCCGGCGCCTCCCCGTTTATTTTAATAGAGGAAACGCCATAGCCTTTGTCCGGCGTAACAATCACTTTGACACCCTTTGCAGCAGTCTCTTCCGTTACCGTTTCCGGATCGACAGAAACGGTTCCTCCCGCGCTGGGAATGACGCTTATCTGATATTCTGCTGGTTCCTCTCCGCTTTCCGCCGCAAAAACACCGGGAGCAAAAGAAAACATTGTTGCAACCATAACCACACAGATTACCAGACTGAACATTCTAGCCGCATACTTCAATTCAGTTCACGCTCCTTATACAGTCTTTGTATAGCCATTTTTCAGATAGATCCAATAGCCGTTTCTCTTCAGCTGTCCCCATTTGCCATTGCTGGTCTTGGCCTTCAGCCGATAGACTTTGTTTTTTTTCACTTTACCCATAGTTCTGGAGCTGGTGCTGCAGCTCTTTCTCATACGCAGGCTGGTTACTTTAATCCGTACCCGCTTGGAAGTTTTTACGATCTTCGTGGAAGTTACCGGTTTTGTCCAGTTCAGATAAATCCAGTATCCGTTGGTTTTCAGCTGTCCCCATTTGCCGTTACTGGTTTTCGCTTTCAGCCGATAGGTCTTGTTTTTCTTTGCCTTTCCAAGAACCTTTCCCTTTGTGCTTGGGCTTTTGCGGAATTTCAAATTGCTGCGGACTACCTTCACCTTCTGCGAAGATTTCACTGTCTTTACCGAAGAAGATGAGCTGCTGCTTACAACCTTCGTATAACCGTTTTTCAGGTAGATCCAATATCCGTTTGTCTTCAGCTGTCCCCATTTACCATCCTTGGTCTTGGCTTTCAGCTGGTATACTTTATTTTTTTTAGCCTTTCCCATGGACTTCGAACTGGTGCTGTAACTCTTTCTCATGTTCAGACTGCCTACCAGAACCTTCACCTTCTGTGAGCTGCTTACAATTTTAGAAGAACTGTTGCTGGAGCTTGTGTTTGAAGAAGAGGAATTGTCAGAATCAATTATAGCTCCCGAACCATCCTTGGTCATTCCGTAGTAATCCGCGATGACTTCTGCCTCTGCCTCTGCCATTTTCTTCAAATTAGAGTTGCTGGACAGCCATTTTGCGGCTGCCAGGTTCGTATGGAAGGAATGCTCAACAATCATTCCTTTTGTCCCTACAGCCTTTGAACCTCTCAATACTCCATAATATTCGGTCTTGTTGTCGCTGTTCAGCTTCTGCCATACCTTATAGCCCTGCTTTGTGTTCATTGTATCCTCGATCACTTTTCCCAGATTTTTGGCAAGCTTGTCCCCGGTATTTCCTTTCTGTGTAATAATCAGAGGATAATCCGTAGACTTGGAGGATACCGCGTTGGAGTGAAGGGACAGGAAGAGATCATATCCCTTGGAAGCAGTGCCGCGGTTGTAAACATTCATATCCTTTTTCTGATCTTTCCTGGTTACGCCTATCGCAAACCCACTATATTCTAAAAGCTCTTCTTTCAAGTAATTATGTAAAGACCATGTCATATTGGACTCATAGTAACTGGAGTAAACCGGACTGCGGTTATATTTTCCGTAATGGCCGGCGTCCAGCATGATTTTTATTTGTTCGGAGAAAATTGCTTTTACAGTATGGTCCTTTGTAACATTGTTGAGAGTGTATGTGCTTTTTGCTCCCACTGATTTACCGTCCACTTGCAGGTCGGAAAGATAATATCCGCTTTTTGCCTTGGCGGTAATCGTTACACTGCCGTTTTCTGTCACATTTTGAGAGGCAGTGATGGTTCCCCTTGAAGAGGAATTTACGGAAGTTGTAATTTTAAAGGTGCTCAGTTTCGCGAATCTCGCTGATATGATTGTATCAGCCTCTGCTGTAAAGGTGCCGGAGAGGGCTGTATAAGAGTTTTCTACCGCAATACTATCTTCGCCTACTGTGACCGAAAGCAGCTTATAGCCAGTAGAGGGAGTCACTGTATAAGATACGATTTCCCCTTGCTTTGCTTCCTGCTTGTCTACGGTGATAGTGCCGCTTCCCTCCTCAAGTACCGTTCGGATGGTGTAAACCTCAGTTTCTTCCTGGGAAGGAACCTCTTCCTCCTCATTTTCCGAAAGCATTTTTGCTGCTGGCTCTGCCTCGGCTGCCGGTTCGGTCGGAGCGCTTATTTGTGTCTGCTCAGTCTGCTCACCGCTTGGTGCATCTTCTTGCGCGAATACGGCCGGCGCGAAAGAAAAGACCGTCAGCAGCATGCACACGGCTATTGCTAAACTGAAAATTCTCGTTCTGTTCCTCATTATGTTTACCTCTTTTATAAATAATAACCAGATATTAATATGAAAACGATTTTATTATACAATAGGAATCAAGAAATATTCAATAGTTTCAGCACTAAGAACCATATTTTACATGGGGATTTTCTTATAGTTTTGATAATATATTATGTAAACCACAAGATATATGTACTTCTCTATATTTACGTATGAAACGGTCCTTTTCGGAATTAACAGAATCCAAACATTTTATAAAAATTTTGATAACAAACAGGAAGTATCTTAGTTTCAACATCACATAAGAGAAAGGTCGGAGATAATGAAAGAACACCCGGTAACTGAAAAACCATCAGGCGTACGGCCTAAAGGCCATCTGCCCGATGGTTTTTCTTAAAACTGCGCATAAATGAATTTGGGCGCTGTGGAAAGATTCGCCAGCATAAAGTAGCCGTAAATTGCCATCATCAGCCCATAAAAGAGCAATACATATTTTCCATAGCTCCAGACGTTACTTTGTCTGAGCTTCTGTCGCAAAGTGGTAAATGCTTTCATTGATATCCAACCATCCTTTCCATCCAAGATGAACTTTATCTAAAAAGAAATAACGAGTGTATTCGTCTTTCGCAAAATCGGCGAGATCCGCTCCATATTCTGCGGCAAGCTTTCGAATATTTTTATAGTAAGCATTTCTTTCTGTTTTGGGGAATCCGATGTGGTCGTACCAGTAGCCGTTGACTGGCATCAGCACCAACATGGGCTGAATTCCCGTTTCGCGGCAGACATTTAGAAAACACCGGAGATCGTCATATTCCGGAGACTCTGCGTAAGACGCGTTTCTTGAGGAATTTTTTGTTTTATCCAGTTTTGGAAGAATATTTTTCCTGTAAACGCGATTGGCGACATAAAATGGATTGTCTTTAGAGCCTTTTTGTCCCTCTTTGCGGGCAATGGCATTATAAGCAGCCCAATCCGGCTCTTTCGATTGTACCCTTTTTTTCGGATTATAGGGTTCCACGCCTTTTACAGCAGCCGCGGCCGCGATACCTACTTTGCTTTTTTCGGCGAGAAATCCTCGGTAAAAACGGACATACTGCCGATCGTAAAAACTGGGATTTTTGTTTAGGAAAACTCTTTCATAGCGTTCCACTCTTTCTTTTGTCTGGGGATCACCAGATAAAAGAGCTTTGCTTCTCTGTATCATATAGTCCTTTGTTTTCTGTGAAAGCTTTTTATTCTGAAGCATGGCTACAAATGTCTCGTCAGAAAAACGGGAGGCATAAGCCGGCGCAAGAACCCCCTCTTTGGTAAACCACTGAGGAGACAGAATCAGCACAACCTTTTTATTTTTTACGCCATCTGACAGAGCAGACAACTCTACAGCATGGAAAAGAGACTGATAATACCCGGCTCCAACCATCATCATATTTAGGGCATTATCTTTAAACAGATTCGCCGGATGACTGGCCATCTTTTTTCCATGCCGGAACTCAGAAGAACCTAAGGTGAGAATGGTATTCTCATTCATATTCTCTTTGATTTCTTCTGTCGCGAAAAATTTGTAGGAGCTGATCCAGCTTCCGAAAGAATGGGGATCAAAATGCGCTTTTTTATCAATCAGCGTATGGATCCCCAACACCGTTCCGGAAAACAGAATAAAGGCGATCAGAAACGCAGTTACCCTTTTCACGGTTCTAACTCCTGGACTGAATCAGAGCGATGATCTTTGCCGGCGTCTCCACATCGCTGCGTTCTACTTCTGATGGAGAAATCACAATCCCGAACTCGTCCTCTATAGCGACGAGAAGTTCTGTAAAAGCCAGAGAATCCAGCAGATCTTCCTCAAACAGGTTCAGATTCCGATCTTCTCTTACAATATCGTCTTCACAAATTTCTTCCAGTAGATTTAATACTCTTTCTTCCATTTTTAAATACACCTCACTTTTAAAATTTTTATATCAGCGCTCCCGAAAACAGGAGAAAACCGAACATAATCAGATTAATGGTAACCAACCAGGACAGAGTCCTATACCAAATCTTCTTTTTATTTCTTTTATAAAATCCTGACTTTTTCTGATATATTTCCGTCAGAGCCAGGAGTACTCCATGGTAAAGACCGTAGAGCAGGTAATTTGCTGTGAGCCCATGCCAGGCCCCCATAACAGCCATATTGAGAATAAAGCCGATGGAGGCGCCTGTCAGCCGCGACGTAAACCATTTCCCTTTGATCGCGAGCATCATAAACCGTGAAAATAGGAAATCACGGAACCAGAAAGATAACGTCATATGCCAACGGTTCCAGAAATCCTTCATATCAACGCTGGCGAAAGGCCGTTTGAAATTTTCAGGAACTCGGATCCCGAAGAGATAGCCGGAACCGATCGCCATCAGGCTGTAGCCTGCGAAATCAAAGAACAGATAGATTCCATAACAGTAGCTGTACCCGACATATTCCAGAAAGCTCTGTGGATCCTGAAAGAATCCGACTCCCCTGTGAACCAGAGCCGCCAGAACAAATTTATATAAAACCCCTATTAAAAATTTTAAAATCCCATTTCCAAGAAGGTCCAGATATTCTTCCCTGGTATAACGTTTTTTTCCATCCTCCAGATATCTCCTGCTCCGATCAATGGGGCCACAGCTGAATGTAGAAAACAAGAGAAGAAAGTCTGTAAAATCAAGCCACTTCACTTCCCTGATAATCCCGTCGTAGATTTCGATAATGATCTGTGCCGCCCGGAATGTCAGATATGAAATCCCCAGGAACTGGAACAGACTGAAGGAAGCTCCTCCCGCTATCTCTGAAATTTTGCAGAGAATCAGCGGAAGGATAACAAGAAAAAGAAAACTTCGGTAAATTGCCGTATTTCTGTTTTCTCCCTGGGAAAGCCGTAGTTTTAAATAAAGCTTTATCAGGAAAAATTCCAGCAGATAAAATGCAATCAAATAAGCGAGATGTATTTTATCCGGCCAGAAGACAACGCCGATTATCAGTATGGAAACTGCCGTCCGGTATCCTTGAAGGGATCTACCGGTAAATCCCAGTACAATGGCTGGAATAAAAACCAATATTAGCAGCAGGAAAAAGGAAATACTTCCAAAAAAACTCATTATACAAGTCCTCCCAGCTGTTTTCGATCTACCTTCCCGTTTTGATTCATAGGAAGCTGGTTAAGGAATATAATCTTCTTCGGAATCATGTAAGAAGGAAGATATTCTCTCAGCTTTTCCTTCATGGATTTCGAAAAAAGTGTCGGATTGGAAGGTTTTGCATCTCCCATAACAAAGGCTGTCAGGCTCCGAACCTTACCGTCCTTCCTGTTCGGCACTACTACCGCGTGGGAAATTTCTTTCAGCTGCAGCAGATTTTTTTCGATATCTTCTAATTCAATGCGATAACCGTTCAGTTTAATTTGTAGATCGATCCGGCCTTCATAATAGAGATTTCCGTCATCGTCCAAATAACCTTTGTCGCCGGTACGGTAAGCCCGATAGGATTTTCCCTCTTTTTCCAGGTTAAAAAACGCTTTTTCCGTTAAATCATCCCTCTTAAAATAGCCCGCGCTCACCGTGTCGCCGGCGATGATAATTTCTCCGGATTCGCATGGAGAGGCCTTAGAACCGTCCGATTTTCGGATTTCCAGAAAGGTTCCCGGTTTTGGTTTTCCACAGGGAAGCGGACAGATCCTGCTTGCCAGTTTTTTCGTTACATGCACCTCTGTGACAGCGACTGTAGATTCTGTCGGTCCATATGTGTTCATAATCACAGCTTTTGGGAAACGTTCCATCAGCTTGAGCGCTGTGGAATTGGTCAGAGTTTCCCCACAGAACAGGAAAGCTTCTATGTGCGGCATCTGTCGGCTGTCGAACAGCTTGTCCGCCAGACACATGTCCGCGAAAGAAGGTGTCGAAACCCATATCGCAGTGTCCGACTCTTTTAGAGCAGGCATCAGTTTTTTAAAGTCCATCTGTGTTTCCTTATCAAGGAGATATAGAGTCCCTCTGCAGGCCAGACAGGTATACAGATCCATAACTGACAGATCGAAGGAAAAGGGAGCCTGGTTTAAAAATACTTTCCCTATTTTATCTTTTACAGGAGTTCCAAGTCCCACGGACCATTCCAGATAATGATTCAGATTGTTTGCGGTTATCTGAACGCCTTTTGGCATGCCTGTACTTCCAGATGTGAAAATGATGTAAAAAATATCTTCTCCCTTTACCCAGAAGCTCTCATCAATCGCTTCTTCCCATTCCTGAATTATAGAAATGGTATCTTCCAGAGAAACAGCATTGCCGAGATCCGCGGAGGTATCTTCCAGAGCGAAGATCAAAGACGGCTGCGCGGCTTTGATGGTACTTTCAATACGACTGTCGGGAATGGAAATGTCCAGCGGACAGTAAGCCCTTCCTGATTTTACAGCCGCGAGAAAGCAGACGATCATATAGATATCTTTATGACCATACACAGCAACTGGAGCTTTATTGTCTTTGCATTGGTTCTGGATGTAATTTGCGAGACGTCCGGAATAATCATCCAGCTCTTTATAGGTAAGAAAGCGGTCCTGATAGCGGACGGCTATATTCTGCCCATGATTTTGGGCATAAAAAGATAACTGTCTTAAGATGTTCATGTTATTCACTTCCCTTCTTTACATTCACACTTTACACATTCGCAAAGAACACGATCTCTTTGCTTTGTTCAAGTGTACGTGCTTGGGATGAAATTGTCAAGATAGAAACCATTTAAGGATTTCTTACAACTTTCTTACACCATTATATTAAACAGAGAAATTAAACTTGAAATAAATCAGGGGTAAAAAGAGATTAAACCAAATAGAAAAAAGATCCCGCGGGATCTTTTTTCAGGTGTTTATTATTTAAGGTAAAAATAATCATATCCATAAAATTTACCGTTTTTGGGCGTTTCATTATACCGATATTGTAAAAGCTCACTGACGGTTACCAGCTGATAGCCTTCTTTTAGCAGCCATGGCACCATCTGTTCTACCGCCTTAGCAGTAGAATCATAGATGGAGTGCATCAGAATTACCCTGCCATCCAGATTTTTAACGCCCTTAACTACCTTCATAACACTTTTCGCTTTTCGGCTCTTCCAGTCCAGTGTATCTACAGACCATAGAACAATCGGCGCTTTCGCATGTTTTTCCACCGCCTTACTGTTATTGCCGTACGGAGGCCGAAAAACAGACGCAGTCTGTCCACAGGCTTTTTTCAGCGCGTTATTAGTTTTATCAATTTGTTTCCTGACCTGCTTTGGTTTTAGCTTTTTTAAATCCGGATGGGACCAGCTGTGGCTTCCAATCTCCATTCCCAGTTCCGCTTCCCTTTTGACTACTTCCGGGTAGGCCGCTACATTCTGTCCCAGTTCAAAGAATGTGGCAACAGCGCCGTATTCTTCCAAACAGTCTAAAATACGGTTACTTGTTTTAGGAAACGGTCCGTCGTCAAAGGTGAGTGCCACCATTGGCCGGGATGGATCAATGGCTCGTATCTCAATCTGATCACGGATGACGCCTTTTAGTTCCTGGTACGTTACCTCCACCGCGATGGGACCTTCCTCCTTATTTACAACCGTCCCCGCGTCAAAGTAGAATTTTACGCCCTTTTCTGTGAGCACAAATTTGTTAAAATTTTCTTCCGCATTAGATAAAGCATTTTGATACCTTTTTACCAGCTGGTCCGGGTATTTTTCTTTAAAATACTTTGTCATATACTGGGAACAGAAGTCCTTATAGTCCGGATTAAAAATTTGAATCGCGGTGAGCGGCATTCCAGTATCCGTTGAGAAATTGTAAGTGTAGATATTGGAGGAAATAGGCGTCATCTGACGTTTATCCGCTTTCCTCTGTTCCTCAGAAAATACCAGCCCTATTGCCGCCCGCTGCGTTTTATAAGAATCGTAATCTACCAGCATGGCGATTGTATCTTCTTTTCCCGCGCCTTTGTGATCGGTCTCAAACTGATTGACTAGAGCTTCCGCGATTCCTTGGATATATCCATCCATAGAGGATTGACCGGTGATCGGGTATTCCATAGCCGCTGAAAGAGGCGTTCCAAACTTTACTAGCTCTTGTGGCTGCCCTACATTTTTTGTTTCATCCACTTCTTTAAAATATTCGGATGCATAAGCCTTAAAGCTGTCTTCATCATTGTAGGCATCTCCTGAGAACAGCGCCGCGATCACAATGACTGCTGTTACCACACACATAGCAAGCAGTACTCCGGTAAGAACTTTGTGTATTTTTTTCTTTCTTTTCAGACGAGCCTCACGGTTGGCGCGTCTTCTGTCTGCATTCGTTACTGTCAAAACTTTTCCCCCCCTGTAGCAACACTTTTATTGAATTCTCCCCATTATAACATAGAGGTCTTTCCTTTCAATACCCTCTTAAAGAAATTTTAAACATTTTGAAAAAAATCTTCATCCAGAAATTGCCGAAATGCGGTGGGAAGCGCGATGGAAGCCCCCAGTTCGTTTTTGCAGACCCATTCCATTTCCGGAGCTTCCTGGCCGCACTCCACATAAAATCCGGTCATATTCCATTGAATATGGCTGAAAACATGTTTGCGAATTGCTTCCCTTTTCAGAGAGACAGGGCTGACGCCCCATTCGGACAGGATCTCCATAGCTTCTTTCGCTGTTTTCTTCTCCGAAATATTGGGGAGCTCCCACAGACCGGCAAGAAGGCCCTCCTTTTTCCGTTTTTTTACCGCGATTTTCGTTCCGCATCGGAGGATAAAAACCGTACGTTCTTCCTGCTTTCGTTCTTTTTTTGTATTTTTTACCGGAAGCTTCTGCTCCGTTCCATGCCGGTGCGCGACGCATAAATCTTCCATCGGACAGACGCCGCATTTGGGAGCACCGCTAGGAACGCAGACAATGGCGCCCAGCTCCATCAGGCTTTGGGTAAAGTCTCCGCATCTGGTCCTGGGATATACCGCTTCCAGACGGGCTTTTACCTGTTTTTTTACAGCGGGCTTCTGAATATCCTCATAGCTTTCGGTGATTCGGGAAATCACCCGCAGTACGTTTCCGTCTACAGCTGCCACCGGTTCGTCAAAACAATTGGAGGCAATGGCTCCCGCCGTGTACTCGCCGATTCCCGGCAACGTTAGTATTTCACTGTATTCGGAGGGAAATACGCCGTTGTTTTCCGATATAATCTTTTTTGCCGCTTTCTGCAAGTTGCGCGCTCGGTTGTAGTACCCCAGCCCTTCCCACAGTTTAAGAAGCCGATCTTCATCCGCTTCGGCGAGATCTGCGATAGTCGGAAATTCTTTCAGAAACCGTGTGTAGTACCCTTTTACCGCTTCCACTCTGGTCTGCTGCAACATAATTTCAGAGAGCCATACATGATAAGGCACTCTGTCTTTTCTCCAGGGAAGATCTCTGGCATGTTTGAGGTACCAGGGGATCAGAATTTCCGGAAGCGTTTTATATAAAAAATCGAGGCTTTGTTCCTTTTCGTTCATTCTATTCGTCAAACAGCGGCGTGGAAAAATAGCGTTCCGCCGTATCCGGAAGAACGGTTACCACTGTTTTTCCTTTTCCCAGTTTTTTCGCCAGCTGCAGCGCCGCCGCCACGTTGGTGCCGCTGGAAATTCCGCACATAAGTCCTTCCATGCTGGCAAGTTTTTTGGCGGTATCAATGGCTTCTTCATCGGAAACAATATAAATATGGTCATAAATTTCCTTATTTAAGATTTTAGGAATCACGCCGTCTCCGATTCCCATCTGCAGGTGGGTTCCGATGTCCCCTCCCGCCAGGATCGCGGCGTTTTCCGGTTCCACTGCCCAGATTTCCAGATCCGGATTCTGGGCTTTTAAAACTTCTCCGATTCCGGTAATGGTTCCTCCGGTTCCGATTCCGGAACAGAAGCCGTGGATATCCCCTTCCACCTGCTCCATGATTTCCAGCGCCGTATGATGACGGTGCGCCATGGGGTTATTTTCGTTTTCAAACTGCTGAGGTACGAAAACCTTGGGATCTTCTTCCGCCATCCGCAGGGCGGTTCTCAGGCATTCGTCAATACAGTCGCCGATATTTCCCTCATCGTGAATCAGGATCACTTCCGCTCCGTAATGTCGCACCAGTTTCCTTCGTTCTTCACTGACCGAGTCCGGCATGATGATGATCGTCCGGTATCCCTTTACCGCGCCGATCAGCGCAAGGCCAATGCCTTGGTTGCCGCTGGTCGGTTCCACAATGATGGAGTCTTTGTTAACCAGCCCCTGTTTTTCCGCCTCACGCAGCATGTTGTAGGCCGTTCTTGTCTTTATGGATCCTCCTACGTTCAGACCCTCAAATTTCACGAGAACCTCGGCGCTGTCCGGATCGTTCATGCGGTTCAGACGGATCATCGGCGTATGACCGATGGCTTCTAATACGTTATTATATATCATATTATCGTCTTCTTTCTTTTATAATAATTTCATACCTTTTATCATATCACTTTTCTGCCGTTTTTGGTAGAGGCGATTTTAAATTTTCAGGAAGAGGCGAGTGTACGGAACTCCCTTTTAAGCTTACGCAGGCTCTCTCAGTCTGTCCGCAATATCACCCGGCTGCCCTTTTCCCGATCCTTTCGCACAATAATCTGGCGGTCGATTTTTTCTTTCAGCTCCGACACATGGGAGATGATGCCTACCAGACGGTCCCCCCGGGACAGTTCGCTCAGGGCCCGGACTGCCTGCTGCAGGGACTCTTCGTCCAGAGATCCAAAGCCTTCATCCACGAACATGGTGTCCAGCTTTACGCCTCCGGCGCTGGACTGGATTTCATCGGAAAGGCCCAGGGCCAGGGACAGGGAAGCTTTGAAGGCTTCGCCTCCGGATAGGGTTTTGACGCTGCGCAGGCTCCCGTTGTAATGATCGATCACATCCATCTCCAGTCCGCTCTGGCTGCGGTAATTTTCCGCGGCAGCGCGGCGTTTCAGTTCATACTGCCCTCCGGTCATGACCATGAGGCGGGTGTTGGCGCATTCTAAGATTCGATCAAAAAACGCCGTCTGCACATAAGTCTCCAGCATGATCTTTTCTTTTCCCGAAATGGTCCCGCCCGCGGTGTCGGAAAGGGA
Source organism: Zhenpiania hominis (assembly GCF_014333425.1). GTDB lineage: Bacteria > Bacillota > Clostridia > Peptostreptococcales > Anaerovoracaceae > Hominibacterium > Hominibacterium hominis. The sequence goes on from NZ_JACRYT010000003.1 coordinate 197,991, forward strand.
TTTGACCCATTTCCAGGTTTCCTCGGTTTTTTGAAGGCTTTCCGTTTCTTCCCGCAGACGGGTAAGGGTCTCCTGATTGCGGTCAAGACGCAGGCGGATCTCCCCTATTTCCCGGGAAAACCGCTCTTTTTCCTGCTGCAGGCGGATCTTCCGCTCCCGAATTTGATGAATGCCCTCTGTTTCTTCGTGTTCCAGCTGTTTCTCCAGAGCTTCCACCTTTCCCTCCAGCGCCCTTACCCGCTCCTGGCTTTCGTGATAAGCGTTTTCTGCCGCTTCCCGTCCGCGGCTCATGAGATTTTTCTGCGATTCCAGCTCCTGAAGGGCTTTCTCTGCCTGACGGACGCCGGAAAACTCAAGAGATTCGGAAAGTCTCTGTATGGTTTCTTCCTGGTGCCGGACACTTTCCTTTAACGCCGCGGCAGCTTTTTCCAGCTCCGCAAGTTCTTCCCTCTCCTTTGTCAGAAGCGCTTCCTGCCGCGGCAGTTCTTCTTCCAGCGTTTGTTTGCGGGCGGTCCGCTCCGCGATTTCCTCCGCTTTTTTTCTCCAGCTTTGAAGGGTTTGCTCCTCGTCCTGAATCCGCTGCCCAAGCCTTTGAGGAAGCTCCTCCGTACCGCAGGCTCCAAGAAGCTCCTTTCCAAGTTCCGCAAGCTCCGTCTCCCGGGCCTGCGTTTTTCCTCGCAGCTCCATAGCTTTGCCGCTCGCCTTTTCCGCCTGCTGACGGGCCTTTTCCCATTCTTTTCTCGCGGTTTCCACCTGGGATTTTTCGGGAATTTCTTCCGTCAGCCGCGCCGGATGCGGATGCTCTCTGGAACCGCAGACCGGACAAGGTTCTCCGGCTGTAAGCTCCTTTGCCAGAATCCCCGCCTGCCCGTCCAGGAAGCTCCTGTTTTTCTTGTAGTAATGGTTATGAAGGCGGTCTTCTTTTTCCGCGGCCCGTTCGTATTCACTTTGGGCTTTCTCAAGTTTTGCCTTCAGGGTATTCCACTCCCCTTGTTTTTCGAGAGCGGCTTTCAGACGTTTCAGGCGATCCCGGCTCCTATGAAGCTCGTTTTCCGCCTGCTGGCCTTCCGCCTGAGGATTGCCGATGGCTCTTTGCTCTTCCCGTCCCTTTTCAAGGGCTTCCTGCAGACTATGGATGGATGCTTCAAAGCGGCTTCGCTTTTCTTCGGTTTCCGTGATTGCCTGCTCATTTCTCTGTTTCTTTTCCTTCTGTTCTTCCAGTTCGCCGTAACGGGACATCTTGCTTCTTATATCCGCGATTTGCGCGCCCAGCGCCTCCCACTCGGGGATTCGCTCCTTTTCACGTGCCAGATCTTCTTTCTTTTTTTGAAGGGAAGCTTTTTCTTGTGACAAAGCCTCCCTTTGTTTTTCAAGCTGCCCGCGGGCTTTTTCCTCTGATTCCGCTTTTCCCAGAAGACGGTTTATTTCCGCTTCCGCCTCTGCTGCTGTTTCGGCTTGTTTTTCGGTTTCCTCACAGCGGTTCTGATCTTCCGCGATCAGAGATTCTAAAAGTTCCATCGCTTCCGGCCCGGAAAGCTCCGCGGAATCCTCCGGCAGACCTTCTTCCCGTTCCTTCGGCATCCGAATTTCACGGATGGACTGCCGGATACCGCGCTCTTTCTCCTGCCGGCTGTGTTCCAGCAGGCTGTACTCCTCTTTCAACCGATTCTGCAGGAGTTCAAATTTCTGTGTACGGAAAATCCGGCGGAAAATTTCTTTCCGTTCTTCTGTGGAGGCAAGAAGCAGCCGCAGAAAATCCCCCTGGGCGATCATGGCGATCTGGCGGAACTGGGAACGGTCGATTCCCAGAATTTCTTCGACTGCCGCGGTTACTTCTCTGGTTTTGGTCAGAACTTTTCCATCCGGCCAGGTAAGCTGGGACTCCGCTTTCTGGTGGACAAGTCCGCCGCCCCTTTTGGCGGGGCGTTCATAATCGGGATTTCTCCGGACCGTATAGACGCGGCCTCCGTAAAGGAAGGTGAGTTCCACAAAAGTCGGCGTTTCCGGCCTGGCGTACTTGCTGCGGAACATGCCGGCGTCTCTGGTCGTTCCGCTGGCCTGTCCGTACAGGGCGTAGGTGATGGCGTCGAAGATTGTGGTCTTTCCCGCTCCCGTATCGCCGGTAATCAGGTACAACCCGCTTTTCCCCAGCTTTTCCATGTCCAGAACCGTTTCCCCGGCATAAGGGCCGAAGGCGGAAATTATCAGTTTAATCGGTCTCATTTACCCTTCCTCCCAGATTTCTTCAATCAGTGTTTTCATAAACTCCGCCTGCCGCGGACTGAGTTCCCGGTTGTTCTGCATCCGGTACAAATCGGAAAATAGATCCAGCGGTGATTTCTTCTGTCCGGCAGGCCGCAGTTCGCCTGGGGCTCTGTCTCCCCTGGTGCGCCGGTTGTCGTAGGAAAGGCGCATGAGATTGGGGTAAATGGACCGAAGCTTTCCAACCGCGTCAGGGATATCCTCTTCGTCGGTCAGAATGATATGAAAGTACCGATCGGTATCAAGAGTTTCGTAGAAGGAACGGTCTGTCACTTCCATATAGTTTCCGCGGATTTCCTCCAGATCTCTTCGCGGGGTCAGGGGTCTGGTTTTCACCGTTACCTGCCCCTTTTCCCGCAGCTCAAGGACTGTTACAGACTTCTGATGCCTGACTTCGGAGAAGGAATATTTCAGCGGGCTTCCGCAATAGCGGACCGTCTCTTTCCCCGCGGACTGGGGGCCGTGAAGGTGTCCCAGCGCCACATAATCAAAGGCCTCAAAGACTCCCGCGTCCACATTGTCCGTTCCGCCGACAGAAAGCTCCTCGGATTCACAGCGGACCGATCCGGTGACAAACTGATGGGTAATCAGTACGTTCCGTTCCTTTTCGTCCACGTCCATAGATTCAACGGCAGCTGCCACAGCGTCGGTATAGGTCTCAATCTCCCGATCCGGAAAAAACGCCCGTACCTGGGACGGCTTTACAAAGGGCAGCATAAAAACGCGGACCGGTCCCCAGGAATCCCGCAAAGTAACCGGCGCGGTTTCCCCATGATAGACCGGCGAAACGTGAATCCGGCTTTTTTCCAGAATTCTTCCGCCAAAGGACAGGCGCTCCGCCGAGTCGTGGTTGCCGCTGATCAGAAAAACCGGGAGCTCCGCTTCTGCCAGGCTGACAAGAAAGTCGTCAAACACTTCCACTGCTTCGGCGGAAGGGACGGATTTGTCATAAATATCTCCGGCAATCAGCACTGCGTCCGGTTCTTCCTTGCGGATGATCTCCAGAATCTGATTTAAAATGTATTTCTGATCTTCGATCATGGAAAATTCGTTCACTCGTTTCCCGATGTGCAGATCCGAAAGATGGATCAGCTTCATAGATCTCCTCCTATCCGAAATATTCGCCCAGCCGCTTGTAAAGCTGTTTTGCTTCCTCTTCTGTAAGGGTGACGCCTTTTCCCATTTTTTCGTGTTCCGGCGCCCAGTCGCGGATGTCGAATTTCGCCGCGCCGCCGTTCCAGGAAATCCGGTTCAGTTCCTTGGTCCAGCCGCTGGATTTTTCGGAAAGAACGCCCAGTTCTTCTGTAATTTCATATTTTATGTCTGCCATGATGCAAGTTCTCCTTTTGTGTTTCTGTTATTGTGTCATGCCTTTAAAGGTATTTGCGGATCGTCCCGTCCAGGAATTCGATAACGCCTGCGCAGACTTCCTCTTTCAGATCCGCGTAATTATGAATTTCGTGGCGGTATCCCGGATAAAGTTTTGTCCTCACATCGTGTCCGGTTTCCGCCAGCCAGTTGGATACCTGGTAAACGCCTTGCCCATACATCCCCACAGGGTCCTGATCTCCCGCGATGTTGTAGACAGGAAGGGTGGCCGGCACCTTTTCCGCCCATTCTTTTCCGTTTATCTGTCGGAACATATCGATAAAATCCCGGAGCGCGCGGTTTGCGGTAGGTTTCGTAAAGGCGTCAAAGGGGTCTTCGGCGTGATCTTTTTGCACGTACGGGTCGTCGCAGATCCATTCGTTCCCCAGTTTAATTTCTCCGCACCGCTCGCACATCCAGCCCATCAGCTTCGCGGTAAGCATGGGATCAGATTCCGCCCCTTTTCCGTCGGCGATTAGACGATCCAGCTCCGCGACGACGTCATCTCCGATGGGGAAAATTCCCGGTGTGCCGCAGATAATGACTCCCGACAGCTCATTGCCGTATCTGGCGATAAAGTCTCTGGCAATCATAGAACCCATGCTGTGGCCGAACATGAAATACGGAAGCTTCGGATATTTTTCACAGACCAGTTCTTTCAGCCTGTGTTCATCTTCTGTCATGGTATGGGGACCGGCTTCGCCCCAGTCGCCCCAGGTGTTGTTTTCCAGGGCGGTTTTGCCGTGGCCTACGTGATCGTCAGCCGCGACGATGTATCCTGCTTCCAGATATTTGACAATCATATGAAAGTACCGCCTGGAATGTTCCCCGAACCCGTGGACCAGCTGGACAATGCCTTTCGGCTTTGCGGCGGGAACGTAGATCCATCCATAGACGGTGTCTCTTTGGTTAAACGATTGGAATGTTACTTCATGCAGCATAAGTCTGCCCTCCTTTGCCTTTTGTTTTAGATGGTTTTTTCGCGCGGTTTTACACGGAACTGTCCTTATTTTATCATGGGAGCCTTCGGGATTCAAATGTTTCACAATTCCTTACGGAGTGGAAACGAACGGGTGGGACGTCCTGCCCACCCTTCTACTCCGAAGCCTTATAATTATATAGAGGACGGATCCGGCTGATGATCGCCACCGTCGGTTCGATCTGACCCGCGATTTCGTCCATGCTTTTGTAGGCCATAGGCGCCTCATCGAGGGTATGCCTGTTCACGCAGGTTGTGAAAATCCCTTCCATTTCTTTCTTGTACTGCTCCAGGGAAAGAGAGTCTGCCGCCGTTTTTCTGCTCATAATCCGCCCTGCTCCGTGAGGCGCGGAAAAGTTCCACTCTTCGTTTCCTTTCCCGATGCAGATCAGGCTTCCATCCCGCATATTAATGGGAATCAGAACCTTTTCTCCCTTCTTTGCTGAAATCGCGCCTTTCCGCAGTATCATGGCCTCGGTGTCAATATAATTGTGAATCGTCGTAAAGGATTCTGTGACGGAAAGCCCCATACCTCTGACGAGGACGTCCATCATGGCTTTCCGGTTCATGGCGGCAAAATGCTGAATGATTCTCATGTCGTGGATATATTCATCGAACAGTCTGCCTTCTACATAAGCCAGATCTTTGGGTACCGGCGTCATCTGCGCGCGCTGCTTTCTCAGCTGCTTGAGTTTTTTATTGATTTCTTTACTGCGCCCCTGCTCCTTCATGCCCTTTATCGTCTCGTCAATCTGGAATCTGGCGTTTCCGCAAAGCGCCCGGAACCCTTCTTCCTGGTAGTAGCGGGCCACTTCATTTCCGATGTGCCGGCTTCCGGAATGGACGACCAGGTACAGCGCTCCCTTTTCATCTTTGTCAACTTCAATAAAATGATTACCTCCGCCGAGAGTTCCGATGCTCCGCCGCGCTCTCTCCAGGTTGACGTGACGGGCGCAGGTCAGATCGGCAAGCGGAATGCGGGAAGCCAGTTCGTGCTCCGTCTTTCTGATTTCCCTTCCCGATGGAATTTCATTTCTTATCAGACGATCCAGCCGGTTAAAATCCAGTTCTGCTTCCGCAATACGCGCGGTTTCCATACCGCAGCCGATGTCAACCCCTACCATTCCCGGCACGACTTTGTCGGTTATGGTCATGGTAGTGCCGATGGTGCAGCCGAGACCGGCATGAACATCGGGCATGACGCGGATTTTGCTGCCTGCGAACGCTTCCTGGTCGCATACGGCGCGGATCTGCCCTGCCGCCGCTTTTTCCAGCTCCGCGCAGTAGCAGACTGCGGTGTTATGGTTTCCTGCGATTCGAATCATGTAGTCACTCTCCTGAGGTTAAAAACTTTATTCCTCTAAAATTCTCTTTGCTTTCGCGTATTTTTCTCTCCAGTGGGTAATTTGTTCCTCGGTTGCGTCTCTGCAGCCGGTCAGCCGGGGCTCATCGGAATTGTGAGCAATGTCCGCCAGTTTGACAGCTTTCGCTATGGGGTTTTCCTTTATCGCCCGGACATATTCGAAATAATCGGTTTCCCTCTCATGGGTCAGAAGCCGCAGGGCATCCAGAACTTCTTTTGGGAATTGTTCTTCCAGCTCTTTAAAGGTAAGACCTGTATCTTCCACGACATCATGAAGCAGGGCAACGCAGGTTGTAAATTCATCGGCCATTTGTTCCGCCACATGATACGGATGGAAAATGTACGGCACTCCGCTTTTGTCCGTCTGTCCGTGGTGGGCGGCATAGGCCAGTTTCATCGCTTTGATTGTAAGGGGTGTGTAAACCATACATTTCCTCCTGAAAATTGTGATTTTAATGTTTTTATTTTATCCGTTCTGATGGGTTTTACCCGGGTGGATGTATATACACAGCCGAAGAGTAGAAAATTCCTTTGAAACAACGAAAGTGTGTACAGTTCTCGAATGAATCGATTATCTGTACACGTTTCTAGTTGGGTCTGCTGGATCGGTTTGCGGAAAATAAAATAATTATAGATAAAAATGCATAAACAGCAGCGATTCGACTGTAACCGACAAATTTCGACCATCTGACAGACGAATTCCTGAGACAGCGATAGGTGTCGATGTGTACAGAACGTTTTTTCCCGCTTATTTGTACACGCGCTGCTTTTGGGGATTCATGGCTTTTTTACTTCCAGTCGGTATTCTTCAGCTTTTTGATCAGATCCTGATCCGCAGGCAGCCAGTTTACGCTGTCTAAGTTTTCTCTGGTCAACCATCTGGCCGCTTCGTGTTCCTTTAAAAGCGGCGTGCCGGATTTAATCCTGCAGAAAAAGCAGTCCATAGACAGGTGAAAGTCGGGATAGTCGTATTCCACTGTGTCCGCCAGAGAGCCGATTTCAATTTCCAGTTCCAGTTCTTCTCTGATTTCCCGGCGCAGAGCTTCTTCCGGACTTTCTCCCGCTTCCAGCTTTCCGCCGGGAAATTCCCAGCCGCCTTTGAAGGCTCCGTATCCTCTCTGGGTCGCAAAAATTCGTTCTCTATCTGTGATGATTGCTGCCACGACTTGAATGGTTTTCATGGGTTCCTCCGTTCTATGCAATCGCATTTGCATTGATCCCATCGATCACTTTTCGAATTCCATTCCATAGGTTCAGATCGGTAAACAGCTCTACAACACTTCCTTTATCCGTAAAGGGCGGTTCCTGCAAGACAGACAAATCCTTTAAAATACCATTGTGAACAATATACTCTACAATTTGGTTCACAAAATAGATCTGCCTGCTGTCAAGGACGCTTCCATCCAAAAATTCGGAAAAGGCTTCTTTTGCAGCGTTCATATCAAGACCGACGATTTCACGGACAAATTCACCAAGGGGCTTGTTTCCATATTCTGCTTCATACTCTGTCTTCGTTCCCACCTCGCTCCACAGGATTTCTTCCAGATTTGTTACATCAAGTTCAGTCAAAGGCTGATTTGTTTTCAGCTTTGCGATGGCGATATGATCCGGGTGTTGTCTTACATAAAACTCAGCCTTGACTTTATAATTTTTCAGTTCGTCATTGTCAAGTTCCGCATCCTTCCACTCGATTGACAGAATATCGTCGTCAAAGTTCGTGATATAGGACTCTCTTCCTTTTGGGATGTATTTCATCAAATTTCGAAGTTCTTCCCGAATATGCTCAAATTCATTAATTCCCGCTTCTTCTAAATAGTCTGTATCTAAAATAGTGGTAATCAGTTCAGCTTTCGCCTGGATTTCCGGTATATTGGCAATACCTGCAACTGCGCTGACACGTTTCTTCAGGTCCGTCCTGGCCTTTGTGTATTTCTTTCCAGTAAGATAAGCCAGTTCAATTCCATACAGCAAGGCATCAAAACGAACTGCGTTGATTTCATCCTTATCTGGCAAAAGGTATGGAGAAATCTCCTCTTTTACCATTAACGTGTCTTCATAGGTTAAAATATCATAATTTGCAGGCTCTGCATATTTATCCACATATTTCAGATGCTGCCGGACAGCAAAGTTTTCACGATTAAGTTGTCTGACTTTGGTTGCCATTTCATCAACCAGTTCCACACGAAATGTTTTCAAATCTTCCGTCTGGTACTCAATGTCCTGCAGTTGATATGCAATCTGAAATTTCAAGTTGAAAATCGCACCTTGCAGAGCCAGTCGATTGGCCGTTGCTTTTCCTTTATTCATACGGAAAAACTCAAAGTTCCCGCAAAAATCGAATATATAAAACTTTTCTTTATCCTGCCCATCGATCAAGCCCGGACAGAGTCTTGTTCCCCTTCCGATCATCTGCCAGAACTTTGCTTTGCTCATAACTTTTTTAAAGAAAACCAGATTCAAAATCTCAGGAATATCAATACCAGTATCCAGCATGTCCACCGAGATTGCAATCTGTGGCATTTTTTTCGGATTGGAGAATTCATCAATGGCACTCTGGGCATAAGTCATATAGTTGTCGATCACCTGAGCATAGTCGGGTAGATGGGGATATTCCTTATGAAAGATTTTTAAAATCTGCTCTGCATGATTATGATTTTTTGCAAAGATAATAGTTTTTCCAAGTTTTTCTCCATAATCAATTTTTAATCCATCTGTCATAAGGATATGAAGTACATGTTTGATCGTATCTTCATTAAACACCCAGGTATTCAACGCTGACGACTCAATCTTTTCCGGAACTTCACCGTTTTCCATTTCAAAAGTATCTTCGTATTGTTCTTTATCTTCATCGGACAAATCATCATACACAATCCCCTGTTCAATGAATTTCAGTTTTGATTCGACAGACTGATAATCAACTAAATATCCATCTTTTACTGCCTGTGCCAGATCGTACCCATAGGTCGGCACTTTATTTTCTAATTCAAAAATCTCGTAAGTATTTTTATCAATTTCATCTTTGGGTGTGGCAGTAAGCCCGACTAACGGTGCGTCAAAGTAAGAGAAAATATCCTTGTATTTGTTATAAATCGAACGATGAGCTTCGTCGCAGATAATCAGATCAAAATGACCACAAGTAAACAGCTTTCCTTCCTCGTCCTGAATCGTGTCAATACACCGCTCCATAGTCTGGTAGGTAGAAAATACGCAATGAGCATTGTAATTTTCTTTATCCTCACACAGATTTGTTACCGATAAATCCGGAAGCAAATTTGTAAAGCTCCGTTTCGCCTGGACTACTAAAGAAGTACGGTCCGCCAGAAACAGTATATTTTTGATCCAGCCTGCAGTAAGAAGTACATCACAAAGTGCAATGACAGTTCTGGTTTTCCCGGAACCTGTCGCCATCACAAGCAATGCCTTCCTTCTGTTTTTTTGATCAAAACTGTCACACACAGCCCGAATTGCCGCTTCCTGGTAATATCGTCCTGCAATATCCTTTTTAACTTGCAGATATTTCAGACTTGTCTTTGCCCTCCGGAGATTGAAAAGCTTTTCCAGATCCCGTTTTGAATAAACGGAAGCGACTTTTCTTTCCGGATATTGATTATCAATGATCCGTGTCTCAAATCCATTAGACAGAAAAATAATCGGCCTTCTTCCGTATTCTTCTTCCACAAGATCCGCGTATAGTTTTGCCTGCTGCCTTCCTTTTGCAACATCTATGCAGGTTTTTTTTGCTTCCAGGACCGCCAGCGGAACATGTGCGTCATCATAAAGAACATAGTCGGCGAATCCGGTTTCCGACTGATTGGGCATTCCTTTCAGCTTTACTTCATTAAGCCAGTCTTTTCCTTCTGTCCATCCGGCATCCTGGAGCATAGTGTCGATGTATAATTTTCTCGTGCTGTATTCTGTCTGCTCCAGTGGCTTTGGGACATAGGTCTGCTGTTTTTCTTCTCGTTTTTTAGTAAGCTTTTCCTTTAGCGCCTTATTTTCAGCAATCAGCTTTTGGAGATCTACTTCTAAAATTTCAGGATTTTTGCGTTCTTCGTAACCCTTTTCCTTCAGAAGCTGCGGATTAAATTGCGTTTCCTCATAATCTTCTCCGTAACAATACGCTACAAAATCAAGGAAGATATGTAAATTGTTCAGACAGAGTTCTGCCTGGGCATAGGAAATCTTTTTATTTGTATGTGCCGCCCGGTTTCCTGTTTTTCGGATCAGATCAAGTCTCTTCCAAATATCAAAGCCTACTATTTGGCGAAAATCCTCGCTGTTCATCAGGGTAACCAGGTTGTCCTGGTAAGGCATGGTAAGAGAATCGTCTACCGAGTACATCCACTTTACTGCAAACTCCATCGCTCTGCGGCAGTTTACCACACATGCACTTGTATCAATGCTTATGATCTTCTCGGCTGTAATGGCCGCATCGGAAAATGGATTGAATTGTGGATCTTTTTTTAGAAAGTCAAAATTCGTCATTGTTGGATTCCTTTGTTCGTGTGTTTTCCAGTTTAATTCCCTGTAAGTTTTTTAATATCAGGTCCCTGTTTTTTTCATGCAGATATACTTCATTTAATTTTGTTTTACTGTATTGCAGATAAGAATCTTTGGTTTTTTCTATAAGAAGTTTTGAGAAATATCTCTCCCAACTGAAATAGTCTCTGCTTTCAATATAATCTTCAGGATGTTCCAAAACAGCGTGAATGTCCTTTCCCTGAATCAAACCTGAACTTAGTATAAGCCACTCAAACGATTCGGGGAAAAATAAATAAATATTCTCCCGATTAGAGGCATACTTATAAAGGCGATCCATTTCCGGACCGATGGCTGCTCCATCAGCTATTACACATACTTTTTCTTTTCCGATCTTTTCTAGTATGTGAAAAATATTCGATTTTCCTTCAGCGCTTTCACAGGATATTCCCTTTTCAGTTGCTACTGCTTTAAAAAATTTAAATCCAGAATTGGAATCCTCTGTTATGAGTACTTCTGGCACCACAGGAAGTCTCTGGTGATTAGAATATATCTGGTACATCTGCTGATACATTTTTTTGGTATTATGATATTTTCCAGAGCAATGCAACCCATAAATCTCATCTACGCTGTAAGGCAGCGTATATAAGTTTTCTCTGGTAATCAGGACATAATAATTATCCGAATTTTTGATTCTATCAGCGAATTTTTTTGATGAAACAAACGCATTTTCTTCATCTATAAAGAATATGGTTCCTTCGGTATGTTCGAGAATCAGTTCCCAATTTGGCCCTTCCAATATCCTGCAAGGAGCGTTACTGATCACATCAATACCACTGGAGCTTCCTAAGTTTTCTGCCTGCCGCAGCATATTAATCAATGTTGTTTTTCCTGTCGCACTGTCCCCGCGCAGGATTGTAATATTCCTTTTGATTTCAAATTCGTAATGAAGCCGATTGTTTTTTACAACGATTTCATATTTTCCTTTCATGATGTATCACCTATACATATTCTCCTGCAACCCGAACAAATTGATCCATATTACGGACAGTATCCCCTGTATTAAGTATTTCCAATTCAAATTCGTCTTTTCCGAAATCCATAATATGTCTCAGGTTTATTGTCAGATCTCTGTTTTTTGCAATTCGCAAAATCCACTTTGCGCAGTTATCCCCACAGACAGATGCGTTAAATACTTTGTCGGATGAATCAAATGCCATCAAAATCAGAGTTTTCACTCCCCCTGATATATCTTTTACGGAAATTGGGCCAAGAATGGGACTGTCAATTAAATGCGAGCTGATAACCTCTGACTTATCTACATCCTTTATCATTTCTACAGACAAATTATCTGTAATCCACTCATCTTCATACTGGTTGTCAAAATAGGTGGGTGGATGATATATTGCCTGTTCCATGTTTCCTAAATATACACGCAACATAGGGTACCTCCTTCCTCAATGCCTTTATTATATCATATTCTTACACGCTTAACGAGCTTTCATCAATTAGCTGCTTCCAATCGCTTAATATCCAAATTCACCTAAAAGTTCCATATGATCAATGAGCTTTGACTCAGGCAGACTACATTCATAGCATTCGTTGTATCTCTGTTTTTGTTGCTATTTAATGCATAACTTTTGATTTGTCGACTTGTTCCTTGAACTGAACGAACTGCTGTTGCAACTCAATCGGAGGGAGGTAGAGACTAATATTTTGCATTTCCTGCGCGTTGATATTGGCTTGTCCGATGGCAGTTTTACACATGCCAAGCAGCATTTGTTTAGAAAAATCCGTATTTAAGAATGCGGAAAGGAATTCCGGCAAAACGCGCTCGGTAACGCGCACTCTAATAACAAATCCAGCTAGTACCATCATTTCGTCCCGATCATACACGCATGTCTTTCCAACAAGTTCTTTGCTGTTTGTACGATTGAAAAGCACATCGCCACGACGGACAGCACATTTATCCAACTCATTATCTGGGATGTCAATGCGTTTAGTATCGGACAAATCCAATTCACCACCATAAGTGATATTGTTCATGCGGAGATATGGGTATCTGCCACCATCAACAGCCGGACGACTGGAACCATAGCGAACATCTTTAACGATGTCTCTTATGGTACAGATTTCCCATCCCATCGGATTGTCTGGATACACGCCAAACATCTCGATAAATCGGGCTTTAATTAGTTCGTCTAATCTTTGAATTTGTTCCGCCTTACAACTAATCAAATTTTCTAATATATCCAAAACACAGATCACCTCCCTTTGATGATTCTCATCTGGAAGATTAAATTCTTCGTTTTGGTAATCTTTAAAATAGATATGCGGAACTGTTGCTCCTGTATAGTATTTTTCTAAGTGCATATTCTTAATTGCATAATACAAATATTTAGAGCAGACTCCCGTTTTAGGCAATATATATTGCAGTGTCCCTATTACCGACGACTGTGCAGGTAACAACATTGTCCTCCCGACACCTGCCCCATCCTTTACAACTGCAACATATTCATTTTCCTGATCATATCTGTCTATGTATTTTATTAACCCACTTGCACCATAAACTGGATAGATTCCATCTACTTCAACTAAATCTTTCTGCGCATATCTGGATGTCTTTTTTTCGCAGACTTCCCCAAGTTTCACTCTCATTCTATTCCTCATAATTGTTTTTATATGAATTCACTTGTTTTTTCTGTAGTGTTATGATATTCTAATGACTAAGGAAGCGGTTTTCTACCGTATAGTCAATTTGACTTAAGCGGCTTACTCGCTTCTTTTTTATATTTATCATATCGTATAAAAATAAACCTGTTGGACCGTTTCTTATTACAAGTGTAGCATGATGATATTGATTCAATCTGGCATTGCCCTCATTGCTCCCCTGCACAACGATCCCAAAGGAAGCATCATATCTATACCACCCTTTTCGGGCATCTTGCTTATGTTTTTCTTTTTTGTTTTCACTCCATCTTTTGTTGGTCGCGGTTGAGATAATTTCCTCTATTATTTGCGCCGCATTTGCTTTTGCTTTCGCAGTCGCGCCTCGCAGGGATTTCGTATAATTTGAGGCAGAATATTCATCTGGAAAATCGCTTCCAATTTCTATGCTATCCTGATATTCTTTAACAATAACAGAGTTCCCTATGTATCTCTTTAAATATTGTTCGACATCTTTCCACGGGATATTCTGTTTCCCTGAAAATAATATATGTTTGATGATTGGAATATCCCTGTGTTCTTCTTTTTTCGTAAAAACTTCCCTTCTCAAATTCTTGTTCCCCTACAAATCTCAATTTCACATCTACCCACGAAACAATTTATGTAATATATTTTCGATGTGCACTTTTCACATTATTCTGATTCACAATTGCATACTGCATCGTTGTATCAATTTGTGAATGTCCCAATATTTTTTGTACTTGTTCAATTGGCATTCCCTTATCAATCGCTCTTGTTGCCATTGTCCGGCGGAACTTGTGTGGATGAATTCTCTCAATATCCAATTTCCTTCCAAGCTGGCGGAGTCTTATTTCAACACCACTTATTTTTAACCGATTATATGGATAGTCTAAAGTTACAAACAATGCCGGATTGTTATCAATTCTGCTTTCTAAATAATTTTTAATGTGCAGCTTTGCCTTTGCATCGAAATAAACACGCCTCTCCTTTTCGCCTTTCCCAAAAACTACACATTCGCGTTCCTCAAAATCAATATCATCTCTGTTTAAATTCACCAATTCACCTACTCGTATGCCGGTTGAATACAGCAAATCAATAATGGCCAGATCTCTCGGTTCTTTGCATCCATCTCTCAGCCGTTCGATACTCTCATCAGAAATGATTTCTTTAACAGGAGTTTTCGTCTTTATCTTATGAATGCGCCGCATTGGACTTTTTAAAATGTAGTCCTCTTCCTCCAACCAAGAGAAAAAACTGGAAATATTTCGCCTGATATTATCAATTGTTACTTTGCTGCATTTATTGAGTTTCTGATAATCTGACAGATATTTTCTTATTTCCTCTGTTGAAATCTTTCGAATACCTACATTCGTATTCTTCAACAGATGACTAACGGTCGCTTTGTAATAAATTAGGGTCCGTTCGGAACACCCTTCCACTTTCTTTGCTTCTAAAAACATTTGCAGATATTCTTCATTGCTTACAAACTCCATCTCCAAATTGTTTTCTGCAAAGTATGTTACCATCACCTGTTGCAATTTCTTTAATTGTGCTGCATTAAGATAATCAGACATCTCGTTCAGGACACTGTAAATTTTCTTTTCCATGTTGATATACCTCTTTTTTAGAAAAGTATATCAAATTTTCCTGATACCTGTCCTTTCTTTCTGCATTTACTTACAACCACGATCTTTCAAGTTCTTTTTTCAAAACACAAAACATATCATAAAAATCTGCTTTTACCTGCTTTACAATTTCCAACGCAATTTCCCTGTTGTAGGAATGTACAACGTTGTTTCTTGCCTGCAATGCTCGAATCCACAGAGTCTCATCTTTGATCATTCCCGCTTTATACGCTGTTTTGAGAATTGTTTTGGGCGAACCGGTTGCGCTTTGCTCATATCCGTGCTGCGTCAGAATTTCTTTCATAACTTTCCACGCCTGTTCAAAACAAATCTCATACAACCCTACCAAGCCTGTTAACACAACATTGTCATAGGGCTCCTGGTAATGATAAATTTCTTCCATATTTGCTAAGGCTGCACAGAAATTTTCATACTTTTTCATAAAGAACTCGACCTTCCTTTTCTATGGAGTCTTTCAGCTCCGGCTGCATCTTACGATCCAAGCTTACAATATCATATTCAAGAAGCGTTGAGGTTTCTTCTTCTACATCCAGGGCAAAACGGTCAAATTCACCGCCAGTCACTGCCAGATCAATATCGCTGGTTCGATGATAATCACCTCGCGCTCTGGAACCAAACAAAACAACCTTCTTGACATCATGCCTTTTTGCAATATTGCAAATTTCTTTGATGACTTCTTCCTTTATTCCGTTATCCATCATAGAGGTTTCCTCTGTCCTTCGTTACTAAGTGTTCTTAAATCACCTTATTTTCCAAATAGCATTCAAGCAGATAGGATGGGTTCTCATAATACATACTGCTGTTATAGTCGTCAATTTTCCTGCTGATGAAGGAATGGTAGACATTCCACAAAGCCTCTATCGTCCCTTTCTTTTCAACCTCTGCCACACCTTTTATCAGCCTTTTATATACTTTCCCGATGTCCCAGTGCGAAGGGATCGTATAGACACATTCTTTTACATTATCAAAGTTTCCCGGTTCAATTCCTGCTTCACTGATAAAATCATCACTGACACGTTCGATATTATCGCTGTGGTAAATATCTGCCAGATCATAAATTTTTTCAATCCGTTTTTTCCCTAATTGATTCACAACATCAACCCTTTTGTTTTTCGTTTTCCTGGCAATATAATCAATCAGGCTGCATGTAAAAAACAAATCGTTCTCTTTTGGATTTTCTCTTCCATTGTTTTCTTTCATTCCTGAACCTCCTCAAATCCTCTATATTCAAGGCATTTCAACGATTCTTTGGTACAGAAGTTAATTTGATGTGTGGGATATTTGAATTTGGCCAATATCCAAAACTGTTCTCTGGTAATAGCCCCATCTACATAATCAGAGATATAATTATAAATCTGATCATTGGCCATTGCTCCAATTACGATGTCATAATCATGACTCTTTCCACTCCTGCATGCAACGATAAAATCCAGCCACTCATCCGTCATATCTTTAAACTCTTTTATCTTCAAAGCGGAATTTAATCGCACTTCATAGATAGATACAATTTTGGTATCATAGCGTCTTGCCCATCTTTGAGCCTGTTCTTTAATTACTGTACAATAGAACCCCGTCCCAAAATCCTTTGTATTTCTCCCAATACGAATTTGTGGATGTTCAACCGGCATGTAACTGCCATGGTATACCGTCATTTTTGCCATTAAACTCCCCCCTTTTCTAACCAAAATATTCCTGCATCAGGCTGTCAAATAGAAGTTGCGTTTCGTCTAGTGATTTCTGTATGGCAACTTTTGATTTGTCGGTCTGGGCAACAAAGGCGGCAAATCGTTCCTGCTGTTCTATCGGTGGCATATAAACTACCAAAGATTGTACATCTTTTTGGTTGATACTAGCTTGATTGACCGCCTTTTTTGCTCGTTTTAAAATTTGCTGATAAATGAATTGAGAGCAAAGCAATTTCGTAATGTAAACTGGATGCAATTTATGTTCGTCTACGTGCAATCTCATCATATTTGACTCAAAAACTGTATTTTCTATTAAACCTTGAACCAAACCGCACTTACCGAGATATTCAATGCTATTGACTCGATTGATAACAATATCATTTTCATATAGTGAGTATCGCTTCAGCTCTATTTCTGAACAAATTAGCCGTTTTAACGATGAAAAATTCACCACCTTGCCATCATAAAAACTATCTATTCGAAGAATAGGTACGCCCGTTTTATCTGATACATAATCTGACTGAGGCTTATAAAGTCCATTCTGCGGCTCGATTGTCAAAACTGATCCCAAAGTCACTCTTGGTAAATTATGTGGATTCGTCATTGGGTCCCCAAACATCTCCACAAATCGGGCTTTGATTAGTTCGTCTAACCTTTGTAACTCCCGATTTCGCATATCTTTGATAGCAACAATTGTATTTAGCTGATTGACAATTTCTTTCTGTTCTTTTAACGGCAAATCAGGTATTTGCATTTTTCGCATTGTTGCCTGGGTTAGCTTTTGACGTGTAGCACCATTTACTAAGCCATCAGTGTTGTAGAACATCAATGAATAGCATAAAAAATCTACATCTAACCCAGTCTTCGGCTTTAAAACGTGGGCATGATTATTTACCCAGCACTTTCCAGAAACTCTATATGCAATGGGCCTTGTTTTCGAACCAAAATTTCCACCATCTTCTGCTAAAAGAACAAGTTCGTCATCAAAGATATATTCTGCGACATAATCCTGTATTCCATTCGCACCATAGTATGGATATGGGCCTTCTTGTCTATTCGCTGCTGTTATTGGTATTCGCATCGAATCCAATATTTCACAACAGTCTTCTAATAACATCGTTTGCATCTATTCATCCCTACAAATCTCAATTTACTTTTTCAACAACTTCTCCAGTTCATCCATATTTTCTTGGATTTCTTTTTCCAGTCCTCGAATATTCGCCAGAATTTCCTCTGTCGGCGGATACTCTACTGGAATATATTCAATCTCTTTATACTTATTTATAGAAAGATCGTAGTTATTCTCTTTAATTTCCTTCTTTGGCACGAAAAAGGATTTTTCCGTTCTTGCCCGCTCCGTTTCCTTATCTCGGTTGCGGAACCGCTCGATAATATCCGGAATATCATTTTCATTGACAGGGCTTCTTTTATCATCAAGGCTCAGACCGTCTGCTTGCATATCATAGAACCAGACATTGTCCGTTCCACCATGGCCGGTTTTAGTGAAAACAAGGATTCCTGTGGAAACTCCCGCGTATGGTTTGAATACTCCTGAAGGCATCGAGATCACAGCTTCCAGCCGGTTTTCCTCTACTAATTGTTTGCGTATATCTTTGTGGGCTTTTGAAGAACCAAAAAGCACTCCGTCAGGGACAATGCAGGCACATCTGCCCCCTACCTTAAGCATTCTCAAAAATAAAGCAAGGAAAAGCAACTCTGTTTTTTTCGTTTTACACACCTTCAGCAAGTCCGGTTTTACGGAATCATAATCCAGACTTCCCTTAAAAGGCGGATTGGCCAGTATCAGCGAATATTTATTTTCATCCATATTCTGATCGGACAAGCTGTCCTTATACTCAATATACGGATTTTCGATGCCATGGGTCATCATATTCATCGCTCCAATACGAAGCATGGTTCGGTCCATATCATATCCGAAGAACATATGATTCATATAATGATCCTTCTTCTCTTGGTCAAAAAAGATTTCTTCTTTATAGTTTTCCTTCAGGTACGCTCCTGCTGACACGAGAAACCCGGAAGTTCCGCATGCAGGGTCACAAATTGCATCATCAGGTTTTGGATCCATCAGTTCCACCATCATCCGAATAATATGACGCGGTGTCCGGAATTGGCCATTTCTCCCTGCGGAAGCAATTTTAGAGAGCAGGTATTCATACACATCCCCTCGAATATCCATACCTTTTTCATCAGCCATTAACTTGTAAATTTCATCCAGGGAATCCACAACTTTTGACAGCATTAACGGAGTCGGAAGTTTGAAAATAGCATCATCCATGTACTTGGAGTACGCGCTGTTTTTGTCGCCGTGCAGTTTTTTGATAAACGGGAATACCCATTCCTGCATAACTGTATACATTTTTGCCGCCGGCATGTCGCGAAATACCGACCATTTGAGCTGGTTTCCGTCAATTGTGCGTTCACCGATTTCCACCTGATCCGAAAACATACTTTTGTACGGCAATCCCAGCATCGCACTTTCTTTTGCTCTGGTGTTATCCACATCATCCAAATCATGAATAAACATCAGGTATGTAATCTGCTCAATCACTTCCAACGGATTCACTAACCCGCCCGAAGCAAATACATCCCACAAATTATCTATTTTATTTTTTAACTCACCAGTAATCATCTATTTATCCTCTCTGCTCGAAGCATCAGAACGTCTGTTTTTTCATAGTTCAACTATAGCATTTAAGCCTAACATCGTCAATATTAAGCCTGTCTTTTCTGATAATCATCAACATCCGCTCTACCTTTTCCGCCCCAAAAAATTCATCCACCTCACTCCATCTCTCCCAGGAAGCGCGTCCATCGACACCCACTGCTTTTCCAGCTGAAGCCCCGGAACTTCACGAAGAAGACGCTCTGTTTTTTCCTCATTAAAATCCGTATAATACCGCCCATCCCGGACTCCTTCAAAATTCCCGTACTTAAAAGAGGCGTACAAGATCCCATTTTCCTTCAGTCCGGCGCAAAGCCGCCCCACAACCTCTTTCAACGCATCATATGGCAGGTGCAAAAGCGACGCACAGGCCCAGATTCCGTCATATGTTTCTTTTTCGTGAAAGTCTGTAAAACGCATATGCTTCACTTCCATTTTCGCGTAATCCGAAGCAAGCCTGCAAAGCTCCGCTGAACCGTCAAGAGCGTCCACTCTGTAACCGGCGTCTTTAAAGGCCTTCGCGTCTCTGCCGCTGCCGCACCCAAAATCCAGTATGTACGCGCCGTCCTCCAGATTGTCCAGAAAGGCCGCCCGGGTTTCCGCAAAATTCACATTTACGGTTTTCTTAAAATACTCTTTGGCATTGCTTTCATAATAATCCAACGTTTTCATCAAACACCTCATCCGTCAGCGTTTATTTATCCGCTTCCCGGTAGACTCAGTTCCGAAATCCCATGTTGTGGGCCGCCTGATAAACCGGAAGCATAATTTCCTTCAAAGTCTGCTTAAACATCTCGAACTCCAGCCCTTCCCGATAGAGTCTGTACCGGACGTCCGCGCTGTTTACATGTTCCCGGCAGCACTTGTCAAAAGCCTGATGAATCTTCTCGTACTTCCAGACCGACTGATATCCGTGAAACTCCACATCGGCCAGCCGATGAAAGTACCTGTCCCAGTCCGGCAGAAAATTGCCCTTGCTGCTGTTGATCGACTTGGTTGTCGGGTGCAGGTTCCAAAGCTCATCGTTGGCCACATAGGACCAAGGAATAAAATGATCCAGCGAGATTTCTCTCGGCGCGACCAGCTGATTGCCATAGATTTCTTTCAAAGGCTCAGTCTCCGCAACCAGTTTCCAGTACGCCTTAGCCTTTTCCATCTTACGTTCCTGCGGCGCGTTCAGCTTATCTGAAATTCCGGGAACATTCGGATTTCGTTTCTGCAGATAAGTAATCAGGTTGAAGTTGATCCAGCCGGAAAGAATTTCCTGATTCTCATACAGGTAAGGGAACCATTCATCCTGGATTTCAATGCGGGTGTCGAGTCCGGAAAGCTCACCGATATAATAAATCAGCCGCTTTTCCTGCCGCATTTTCCGAATGAGATTGCGTTCCGAAGTCTTCCATTCTGCCTGACCCCGCAGCGCACTGTAAAAAGGAGCCTGCAGCCGGTACGGCACATTTCTCGTCAGCGTCCGCTTCATTTTGGAAACGTTTTTATCCTCGCAGTTTCGCACAAATTCAAGGATTGTTTCCTTCTCTTCCGAGGATTTCAGTCCGCTTATCCTGGAAAGATAATGAACCAGACTTTCCAGCGTATCGGCCGGACCCAGGTTCAGGTGGTATTCCGTCACCATATACCACGCCTCGCCGATCATAACATCCACAAGCTCTTCATAACTGGCTGAGGTCCGCCCTTTCGCGACAATTCCCATAATGGCTTTAAACCAGAACAGCTTGTAGCTTTCGCTTTTGTTGTCAAACAGCCGGGATAGATATTTGATGTCCAATGTTTCCGATACTGGTAAGTTCATGCTGTGTCCTTTCCTGAGCAGTATGTTAAATTTGATTTATCCTTCTCCCCAACCGTATCCACGCTCATATCCGGATGGTTCCAGTAATATTTCAAGGACTGGTAAAAAGCTTTATAGGAAGTCTTATACAGATTCGGCCGAGTTACCTTTACTTTTACTTTATAGGAGTTTCCCAATCCGGTTATATTAAGAATCTGCCATTTCAGAGCTTTTCTGTTATACTTTTTATAGTACTTCGTTACAGTTTGCTTCCGCGCCATTCTCATCTGCAATCACCTGGCTGGGTCCGGATATACCATAGACCGCTTCCGCATTCATTCCCCATGGAATGGCACAGGAAATCATCACCGCTGCCGTCAAAACAGCTAAAACTCTTAATTTCATTTTATTTTCCTCCTTATCTGACACAGTACTATATGTGGTTTTCTCTTCCCAGCTCCATAAGCCAATACCACTCATCGCTATACAGGACTCTCGCTCCTTCCCAGTATCTCCTCCAGCCGATGTTCCATAGCGTCGACTACATTCTGAGGAGATACAATCCGTACTCCAGCTCCAAGTCCCACCAGCCATCCGAAAAACTGCCCGCTTACAGCCACTTCCTGGCGAATACGAAAATGCTCCCGATCCGTTTTCTGAATGATCACATCTGTCCCGAAGCGGTCAAGAATGGCTCCAATTAAGTTGTTTTCACACTCTAGCGTTACATGCTCCCGTCATAAGCCAGAAGAGTTACTCTTATTTTACAGGAAGGATGCCTGATTGGCAATTTGCTACTGCTCTGAAGAAATTCCAGAAAGATCGGTTCGAAACTTACATTTTTTTCAATACCTTTATAACAGGTCTATTTTACAAAATTATCAGGGCAAAAAAACGGCCTCAAGTCAGCCGTTTCTATTTTTACGAGAGGCTCCATCCCAGGGTTCCTCCTAATTGTATCCCCGCACCTCTAAAGTTACTTAATGGATACAAAAGTTGTAGGTTTCAGAGCCTGCCTTTTTAAAAATCAGGCCAAATCAGAGATTTTCCCGAAATACAACCTGGCAAATGGGAAAGTTTTGTATCCACAGGGCTAGATTTAAGGAAAAAGGATACAATCCAACTTCTCACTTTTCCACTCATCCTGTTCCGCTTCCTCAATTTCCCGAAGCTTCCGATTGATTATGCTCAACATCGCTTTTACCTCCCAGTTCCTCCCGCACAATAGAAAATACCCCGTTTTCCGAAATACGGTAAATTCGCCTTACAAGCTCCTGCTGCGGCAGCTTTTTTCCAGTCTGAAGCCAGTATTTTATAACGCCCATCAACGCCGAAAGCTGATACTCCAGGAATGAAAAATCCACTTCCCTGCCGCTGTACTTTTCTCTCAGCAGCGCCATCCATTCCTTTTTCAGCTTCTCCCCCAGCAGAAGGTAATGATGCCGCTTAAACAGCAGTTCAATATGCGTGTCCTCTTTTCGGAGCGCTTGAAGAAAGATTTCCCCAAAGGCTGAGACCTGCAGCGCGCGGCTGAAATCGATCCTTCGGATTATCTCTTCCCGGATTGGCAGAAAGATACTCTCAATCGCTTTGTCTAAAAGATCGTAAATATCGTCGTAATACACATAGAACGTCGTCCGGTTGTATCCCGCTGCCTGGCAGAGCTCGCGGATTGAGATTTTCTCAATTTCGTTTCTTTCATAAAGCTTCCAGAAAGCTGTAAGGAATTCCGCTTTCGCGTCCCGTTTTTCCATGTCCTGTTTCCTCCCGTTTTCATGGTAACATAAAATCCGACACTTTGCATCGGATTGTTGATTGAATTCCGGCAGCCGCCCGGTTTATACTGTTCCCAAAGAACCCGAGAAACCATGTAAAGGAGTGGAACCGAAATGGAAACAATCAGCGTCCGCAGTCTTACAAAGGATTATGGCGGAGGAAAAGGAATTTTTGACATTTTTCTGTCCATCCGGCAGGGGGAAGTGTACGGTTTTCTTGGTCCCAATGGCGCGGGAAAATCCACGACCATCCGTCATCTGATGGGATTCTGCAGGCCCGATTCAGGCAGGGCGGAAATTCTGGGAATAGAATGCTTTCGCGGGCAGAAAGCGATTCAGCCCCATGTGGGGTATCTCCCCGGTGAAATCGCCCTTCCCGATGATATGACAGGAACCCGTTATCTGAAGCTCATTGGAAAAATGCGCAAGATGAAGGAGTTTGGCTATGCCCAGGAGCTGGCGCGGCGTTTTTCCATAAATCCGGATCTGCTCATAAAACGAATGTCCAAAGGCATGAAGCAGAAAGTCGCCATTATTTCCGCCTTTATGCACGATCCGGATATTCTGCTGCTGGATGAGCCGACCAGCGGTCTGGATCCCCTGATGCAGAACCGTTTTGTGGAACTGGTGGAAGAGGAAAAGAACAAGGGCAAAACGATTTTTCTTTCTTCTCATATTTTTGAGGAGGTAGAAAAAACCTGTGACAGAGTTGGAATCCTGCGGGGCGGGAAACTGATCCGTGATATTACGATTGATGAGCTGCGCAGTTCCCAGATGACCACTTACCAGATCGGTTTTTCAGGCATTTCGGATTTAAGAAAGTTTCAGACGCAATACCCTGACGCTCACTGCGCAAAAAACGCGCTGCAGCTGACCATTTCCATTCCCGATTCCCAAATCAATCCTCTGATCAGCGCCCTTTCCCAGTGCAGCCTGCGCTTTCTGAGAGAGGAAAAACACACGCTGGAAGAGTATTTCATGCAGTTTTACGGAGGTGAAGAACATGTTTAATGCTCCCTACTTTGCGCATCTTACAAGATCCAACCTGAAATTCCTCGCCGCCTTCACCCTGGTACTCTGTCTGTTTCTCACTGTAATGACAAATGTATTCACACCGGAAACGGTAACGGATCTGCAGTCGGCAGCCCGCGGAACCATTGCTTCTCAAATCCTTACCGGCAACGGCACGCTCATTGGTTTCATGGCAAACTCCTTTTATGCCCTGATGGCAATTATCTTTCCCATGGTGTATTCCATTCTGACCGGAAACCGCCTGGTTGCGGAAAAGGTAGATAAAGGAAGTCTTGCCGGATTTCTGTCAACGCCCGTTACCAGGTTGCGGATTGTCCTTACAAGCACCCTTTATCTGCTGATTTCCCTGATTGTGATGTGGGGACTGACCTCTCTGGTGGGGCTATTGGCAGCGGAAGCCTTTCAGCCGGGCGCGTTGGATCGGGAAACTTTTTTGCTGATGAACGCCGGCGCATTTTTATACCACCTTGCTGTCAGCAGTATCTGCTTCTGTTCCTCCTGTATTTTCAATACTTCCAGAAACTCTCTGACTTTCGGCGCGGGGCTGCCATTGCTGTTCTTTGTCATCAGCCTGCTGCGGAAGCTTTCTCTTGATCTGGATTTTCTGAAATATTTCACGCTGAACACCCTGTTTGACACGGAAGCTATTCTGCAAGGAAGCGGATACGCGGCAGATTTCGCGATTCTGGCGTGCCTGTCCGCAGTGCTTTACGCGGTTGGAATTCTATGGTTTAAAGAAAAGGATCTGCCCTTATAACATTTCTGCTTTCCAGGAGCCTGCTCTGCGGAAAAAAGCACTTGCACCCGACCGACAGATCCGCTATACTATAGAAGTACGTTTAGGAGAGATGTCAGAGTGGTCGATCGTGCGGCACTCGAAATGCCGTGCCCTTCACCGGGCCCCGGGTTCGAATCCCGGTCTCTCCGCCAGATAAGAAATGACACCCGCTGTGGTGTCATTTTCGCTTTTTGATGAAATAAAGAAACCGTTGGGAACCGCGTCCGTCACCTGACTGCTGGCCGCCTTTGCGGCCGGGTATACACCGTCGTGCGGATTTTTGAAATTGCGTATACAAAATGTATACACCTTCGGGTAAAATTAAAGGATTGCGTAGAATTTCATTAAAAAATATACTCCATCGCTGCCTTTTTCGCTGAAAAACCGGGTCAAACGGTCCTGTTTTCTACGTAATCCGAAAGTTTTTCTCTCAGGTGTATACTTTCACCTTCCCTGCGGCACACCACCCAGTCCCGAGTAGCGATGTTGCGTGGAATAAGCCTTACATGTTCCGCGTACTTTAACGACTGATAGATAACAGCATGTTTAAGGTTCACCATATCGGACGATAGTAGGAATACTTAAGATTCCAAGGATACTTATCAAAATCTTGAAGAAATGTCAATTTTGCAGAAAAATAATTTTGAACAAATGCGCATTTTCGCTAAAACGAATATTGAAGAAATGAAAATTCAAATATATCCAATGGATTACGAAGAGTTTTGCGATGCGAAAGGTACAATAAAACCAAACAGCAAATAGACTTGGCTTTAATGTTAGTTTAGGAATAACGTAACAAAAGAAATTCTATCAGTCTGTAAATTCAAATAACTCCTCCACCGTCGTATGAAAAACTTTTGCAATATCCATTGCCATTTTCAGAGATGGATTATATCGTCCGTTTTCTAAATGGACAATTGTTTCTCTACGAACTCCAATCAAAGCAGCTAACTCACTTTGCTTCATATTTTCTTTTCCCCTGTATTCTTTAATCCTTGTTTTCAACATCGTTATTCCATCCCATTTTTATCAATCCAGTAAAAGACAATGGCTCGAATTAGCACTAAAATAAAAATACCGCCAGTTAAAAGATAACCAGTTAAATATGGAGAAGTGCCATCTAACAGCAAAAAGGGAAAGATGATAATTCCCATAAAGATGAGGGCAGCCTTGAAGCAGATAGCATCTGCGATTTGTACGGTCTTTTTCGCGTACTCGTCCATGACATCAGAATTTTTCTTCAACCAACTTACGACAGCCAAAAGAATAATCACAATCCATACCGGCGCATTGGAATTTAATTTATAAACCACCATCAGATGGTAGTATACCGGAATGCAGAAGGCAATAATGGCTTGAACAAACATAAGCGCTCTTAGACTTATTTTTTTCATAACAACCCCAAAGTGATATATTTATAACTTTTGCTGTTATAAATATATCACTTTAGATTGCCTGTGTCAATAGAACATGTGAAATTTTTTTAACTTCTCAATACGGAACAGTGGGCTGTTGTCTATCAAATTCATGTGTTTTATTTTATGGCACATGAGCATTTATTCTTACCGGTTTATATGACATCATTTTTGAGTGAGATGTGAAAAAAAGCCAGGAAGCGCTCCGTCACCTGACCGCTGGCAGTCTCCTGCGACCGGGTATACACCGTCGTGCGGATTTTCGAAATTGCGTATACAAAAAGTATACACCTTCGGACAAAATTAAAGGATTGCGTAGAATTTCATTAAAAAATGCGCTCTGCTACTGCTTTTTTCGCTGAAAAACCGGGCCAAAAGACCCAGTTTTCTACGTAATCCGAAATTTTTTCTCTTAGGTGTATACCCCACTGTTTTTTATAACTTTTAGGATTCATTCTTACCGTTTCAACAGCCGTTCATAGATCTCCCGATCCCGATCTTGAAACACATTAAACACCACCATAAGCTCAGGATGCGCTCTCAAGACTTCCCTTACGGTCTCCACAGCGATTTCCGCGGCCTCTTCATTTGGAAAATGAAACTCTCCTGTAGAAATACAGCAGAAAGCCACGGATTTCATTTTCCATTCCACAGCCGCCGCAAGAC
This sequence comes from Zhenpiania hominis, assembly GCF_014333425.1. GTDB lineage: Bacteria > Bacillota > Clostridia > Peptostreptococcales > Anaerovoracaceae > Hominibacterium > Hominibacterium hominis. The sequence continues at coordinate 224,602 of NZ_JACRYT010000003.1, forward strand.
AGGAACGGTAACAGGAAGCCAGCAGCGTTCGATCCTGCTCCGTAACCTTTCCCCGCACAATCGGGCCGACCGTATGAATTACATAGCTGCAGGGCAGATTATAGCCTTCTGTAACCTTCGCCCTTCCCGCAGGTTCCTCAAATCCCTGCTCCTCCATGAGCTTTGCGCAGGCAAGACGAAGCTGGACGCCGGCAAAGGTGTGGATAGCATTGTCAATACACCCGTGGCAGGGAACATAACAGCCGGTCATGCCGCTGTTTGCCGCGTTTACAATTCCGTCCGTTCCGAGAGTTGTAATATCCCCCTGCCAGAGATAGAGGCCGTCCCGCGCCGGCTGCAAATATTCCATTTTTGTAATTCCCTTTGCCCCAATCTCCTCCTGCAAAAGCGTGTCCTGAATCCGCAGGAACTCCTCACCGGCTTCTTTTGGAGGACGGACATTTACAAGAGAGCGAAACAGCTGCCACTGAGAATCCTCATCCGGCGGAAAGCTTTCCGCCTGCTTTCTGTACTGGGGCATTTCATCAATCAGACAGTGATTCAGCCACCCAAGCGTTTCTATTTTTTTCATGCGGAAACACCTCCCCGCAGCGATTCCAGGCTTCGCAGCCTTTCAAGGGTTTCTCCGATGTCACTGTCAATACAGATGGAACGGTTTTGAATTTTTTCCGGACATCCGCTATCTCCCGCATTCAGACAGGCGTAAACAGCCTGAGGATTCCGGGCGGTCATCTTCCAGAATGGATATTTAATAATGACCGGGGTGTTATATCCCACACCCATCTCCAGAAAAAGCACCTTCCGCCCATGAACGCGGCGGAGGAAAGCTTCGTAACGTCCGGCAGCTTCGCGCCACCCGTTGTCCTCTACGAAGCTTCCATCTGAACGAAGATTCATGGTCATAGGACGTCCGCACTTCGGGCAGTACGGAACCATCTCCGGGGGCACAGCCGTTTTCGCCAGGGTCCCTTCCGGCAGCCGCGGTTCTCCTGACGGCAGAATCTGATAGCCCTGAGCTTCCACCATCTTTCGAATTATTTCCTCGTTGTCATAAGTTTCCTTATGGCAGGGCCTGCTGCACTGAAAAAGTCCATAATCCCCCTGCGTATAGAACAGACGCTGCCTGTCGAATCCCGCTTTCTGAAAGCAGTGATCCACATTGGTCGTAATCACAAAATAGTCTTTACCCTCCAACAGGTGCCGCAGCTTTTCGTAGACCGGTTTCGGAGCCTGCATGTAACGGTTTATCTGAATGTACCTGCTCCAGTAAGCCCAGTACTCTTCCAGAGTTTTATACGGATAAAACCCTCCCGTATACATATCGTGAAATCCGTACTTCTTCTCAAAGTCTCCAAAATATCCGGAAAAACGATCTCCGGAGTACAAAAATCCGGCAGAGGTGGAAAGTCCGGCCCCCGCGCCGATCACAACGGCATCTGCCATGTCCAAGGCTTCTCTGAGCTGTTCTTCCGCGGAAATCCCCCTTGGGAGCCTTACTTCTCTTTTCTGAAACATTCTCATCCCATCCTTTCTTCGCACTTGTCTTTTCTGCTTCCTATTTTACTCCCTCCGGCAGCTTTGGCAAGTACGCACTTTTCGGTAACTATGTCACTTGAAAAGTGCAAGTTGAAAAAAGGAAAAAGCAAAAGAATCAAGAAAGTGCGCGCGAACCGTTCTAATTCTTTTACAGTACCGCGAATATCCTTTTGGGTTGTCTCCGGATTAATGGTACACATCCGCAAAACCTTTTTCCCTCGAAGTTCCGTGGTAAAAATCTGAGCAAATCCGCTGTTTGTAATCTTTCTTGAAATCTCAGAATTGATTGTATCGATATCATGTGAATTTGCATGAACATCCGGTACATAGCGAAAATTGACAATACCGAGCTGCGCAGGAGAAATAATTTCCCACTTTGGTCTTTCACGAAGCAGCATTTCCGTAAAGTTCGCCAGAGCGCATCCATGCTCAATGATTTTACCCATCTTCCGACTGCCCATGACTTGCAAGGTAAGCCATAATTTTAACCCACGCGCCGGACGTGTCAGTTCTGGCCCTAAGTCCCAAAACTCAATACTTCCCGGATAGATTTCAGAGTCTTTTAAGTATTCCGGGTGCGAAGCGAAACTTTTAATCAGAACAGATTCGTCCCGCACTAATACTGCGCTGCAGCCGTAAGTTTGCAGCATCCATTTATGCGCATCCCAGCTCAAGCTATCTGAGTATTCAATACCGGAAAGCTCATCTTTGAGCTGTTCAGATAATAATGCCGACGCGCCAAATGCTCCGTCAACATGCATCCACATTCCATACTTATGGCAGATCTTTGAGATATCCATTAGCGGATCAATACTGCCTGTATTCGTCGTCCCAGCAGAAGCGATAACTGCAAAGGGCTTCCGATGCTCCAGCAAGTCCTTTCCAATACTTTCCCGCAACCGGTTAATATCCATGCGAAACCTCGAGTCTGTCGGAATTACGCGGATCTGTTCTTTACAAAATCCAATCATAAGAAGCCCCTTTGTTACAGAGGAATGGGTTTGTTCTGACACATAAACTACCGCTTGGTTACGCTCATTATAAGTTAGTTTACAATCCCTTGCCGCAGCTAAAGCAGTTAAATTCGCTATCGATCCGCCGGAAACAAAAAGACCGCCGCTTTTCTCGGGATAACCGGCTAAACTACACATCCATCGAATCAATTTCTTCTCTACAAGATCTGCTATCGGCGCATTAATCCGGCAACTTGCATGAGGATTATATGCGTTTGTCATTACATCACCCATCCAAGATAGCAGTGACGCAGTTGAAGGAATACAGGCGAAGCTGCGTGGATGCTGTGCCAAAAAGGCATGAGTGTAAATATTCTGCAGCATTTCAGAGTACACATCCTGAACGGGGCGACCATACGCAGGAATACTTTGTTCTTCCATACATTTATAGATCGCTTTTGAAGCGGGACGATACACTGGTTGTACATCCAGCGTATTATAAAACTGAACCGTCTGCTCTACAAAATCTTTCATTAATTCACCAATTTGAACATTTTGCTGTATTCCTTTTATGCTCATACCGAATGCCTCCTACTATATTCATTTACTGTCTTGTTTTTTTTCAATCTTAATGCTACCATAAGAAATAAGCACTGTAAAATTCATGGTTTTTATGATATAGTTCAATTTTTTTGAAAGGAACTTTTATGGAAATCCGAAATCTCATAACTTTCGTAAGGATCGCGGAAGTAAAGAATTTTTCCAAAGTCGCGGAGCAGCTAGGCTACTCGCAATCTGCAGTTACTATGCAAATCAAACAGTTAGAAACCGAACTGCACGCGCAGTTATTTGAACGGATCGGGAAGCGTGTAAAATTGACATCCGCGGGTGAAAGACTGCTGCCTCATGCCCTGGATATATTAAACTCTGTCACGCAAGCAAAAAGCATTGCCCAGGAGCCGGAAAAAATTTCAGGGAAACTCCGTATAGGAACTTGTGAATCATATGTGATTAGTATGCTCCCACCTGTCATCATGGAATTTAGCGAGATTTGCCCCTCTGTTGAAATCAGTACGCATACTGCCTTAGTTTCAGATCTGTTTAATATGCTCCGTCAAAACGACGTTGACATCCTTTACTTTCTTGATGAGAAAATCTACTTCCCCGAATGGATCAAACTCTTGGAACAGCCGGAAAACATTTTTTTCGTAGCTTCTGCAGATTCGAAATTAGCCAGCCAAAAGAAAATTCCAATCGAACAGTTGTTGCAGGAGCCCCTGTATCTTACAGAAAGGGGAATCAGCTACCGATATGCTTTGGAACAATCCTTAGCCTCCAAGGGATATGAACTCCATCCGTTTTGGGAAGTGGGAAATACGGATGTAATCACTCAGTTTCTTTTAAAAAATAAGGGAATTTCATTTTTTCCAGAATACGTTGTCCAAGATTATCTAAAAAACGGGCAGCTTGTTATTCTGAATACAGAATGTCCTGCGTTTATTATGTGGAGCCAGATTGTATATCACCGGAATAAATATGTGACACCACAAATGAATCTTTTTTTGAAATTAATGCTCAAGCATATTCGAAAATGAGTTGTTTCTAAACGACAACGCTTTTTCACGCGCCGTCCCCCTGTGGCGGAAAGGAGACTTTCGATTATGGAAATTCGTGTACTTCGCTATTTTCTGGCGGTCGCCAGAGAAGAAAATATTACCGCCGCGGCTCAGTTCCTGCATCTGACGCAGCCGACTCTGTCCCGTCAGATCCGGGATCTGGAGAACGAGCTGGGACACCAGCTTTTCAGCCACCGGGTGGTTCTTACGCCGGAAGGAATGCGCCTGCGAAAACGGGCGGAAGAGATTGTGTCTATGGTGGACAAAACCGAAGCAGAATTTCATTCTATGGATGAGGTCACCGGCGGGGATATTTACATCGGCGGCGGCGAAACGGATGCCATGAAACTAATCGCGAAAATCGCCAAAGATCTCCATGACGCTTATCCGGATATTCACTTTCATCTTTACAGCGGGAACGCCGAGGATGTTACCGAACGACTGGACAAGGGCCTTTTGGATTTTGGTCTTCTGATTCAGCCTGCAGACCTTTCCAAGTACGACTTTCTCAATCTGCCTGCCACGGATGTCTGGGGAGTTGTCATGCGCAAAGACAGCCCTCTGGCGCGAAAAAAGGAGATACCCAAAGAAGATCTCCTGCAGGTTCCTCTGATCTGCTCCCGTCAGGCCCTCGTGCGAAAGCAATCGGGAAACGAATTTACCGACTGGTTTGGTGACGATCTGGACAAGCTGAATATCGTCACTACCTTTAATCTGGTTTATAACGCGGCGATCATGGTGGAAGCCGGGCTGGGCTATGCCGTGACGATCGACAAGCTGGCCAACACTTCGGAACACAGTAATCTCTGTTTCCGCCCTTTGACTCCCAGGGTAGAATCCGGCCTGAATATCATCTGGAAAAAGTATCAGGTATTCTCTCCTGCCGCGGAGTTGTTTTTATCCCGTCTGCAAGAGACCGTTTCCACAGACGCCCAAACCCCTGCATGCTGAAAAACAGACCTCGAAAAACAGATTTCCGGCTATTCGCCTTTTGCCCTGCCGTTTTGCCGACTGCCCGCCCCTTTCGGAACCAGAAAACGGATTGCCTTTGGCGCGATTTCAAAGGATACCTGCCGCGCGTCTGTGATTTCTCCATCCGTACACAGACGCATCGGGGAGCCGTTGGCAAAAATCTCCAGCCTGTCGCACTTCCGGTAATCAATGACATGGGAAAGAGAAGGTTCCGAAAGATGGATCCCTTTGGCGTACTTGGGAAACATGCGGATAAAGGTCCTCCTGGAAACATTTCGCACCAAGCTCACATCCATTTTTCCGTCATCGGTTTTCGCCAGCGGAACGCCCTTCACGCCGCCTCCGCAAAAACATCCGTTAGCCACCGCGATCAGCAGCAGCTTTCCATCGAATACGCTGCCGTCCTCGTAACAGACTTTCAGATTCGCCCCTTTCTTTTTTATCAGAATAATCGCTACCGATAGGAGATAAGCCGCGGAGCCTTTTATTAACGGCCAGTTCTTGGCTCTCGCTGTCTGATCCACCACATTACAGTCAAATCCGATATTAAACATGTTGATACAGCAGCGGGGCGCCTCTTTTTTACCCTTCGTCTGAACTGTGTAGCAGATAACATCGCTTTCCGCGGCAGAAGCGGAAAGCTGCGCTTCAATATCCAGAAAATCTTCCGGCAGCCCGTAATTGCGGACATAATCGTTTCCCGTCCCCAGAGGCACACACCCTACTTCCGCGTTAGAAAAGCCATAAACTCCATTAATAACTTCGTTTAAAAGTCCGTCGCCGCCGCAGGCATAAAAGCGAAGCGCTTCTTTCCCCTCTGATTCTTCACAAACCTGCCTGGCAAACCGCTCTCCGTCGCCGGCATGCGTTGTCCGATAAATTTCCGGTTCAAGGCGCAGCTTCCTGCCGGCGTTTCTGATTGCGTCTTCGGTCTTTCGCTGCCGGCCTTTCTGCCCTGCCAGCGGATTGATGATAAAAATATGGCGCATAGACGGTCCCTCTCTTCCTGCGGATTTCCGTGTCCGGTTAACCTTATTATATCTTCCCCGCGCCCATTCGCCAACTGTCTGCTTTTAAATTTTGCATTGACTTTGCGCCAAGGCGAGCTTAAACTGAAAACAGAAAAACATTTTTCGTTTTATATGGAAATCATTTACATTCCACTTGCCATATTCTATACTGTAATTGTCAAAAGGGGCCCCGATTGGCAATTGCTCGGGCAAGCGGGAGAAAGGAGAGCGGAATGGAAGAAATGACAAAAGAAGAAATGCAGCGATTTCTGATAAAAGAAGCGCAAAGAGGCAGCACAGAGATGGAAGCCTATCGAAATCTGATGGAAATTCTGGGGATTGAATTTCCAAATGAGAAAAAAGAACCCATTGAGTAATCGCTATTTACATCAAAGTAGAAGGAGCGGGCTTGCCACCGCTCCTTTGCATAGGGAAACTCCTCGTGGCTTCCCCGCCCCCGCTTTGTGTCCAATTCCATTTTTTTCTCAGACGGGAACAAAAAGTTCGTTTCATCTAACTTTCTGTCTTATCGAAATTTGTCGGAATAAATCGAATCCGATTGGAGTTGTTCTTTGACAACTCATTTTCAAACCATAATATAAAAGCCAACCAGAAATGCTTTATTTGAATGTTTTTTTCATCCTCTTTTGCCCATACCGGTATAATGAAGAACATCTCCAATTCGCTTATCATGATAAATGAATCGGAGACAATAATCAATGTGTTTGTGGTTCTTGAACGGCGCATTCTGCCCATATTTTTAACCTTGGGTTGAAAACCATTATCCCATAGCTCCCACATTAACTCCAACTTTGATTTCTTAGTAATTCTGCAATTTGTTCAACATCCGGAATTTCCTCAGTTCCCAAAAGAGTCGTCAAATCAAATATTCTAGTTCCCATAGAACCTCCCGATGAAATTTTCTTAAAGTCTGTTTCATAGAATTGTTCAACGAAAAAGTATCTATGTTCTATAGTTCTTAAATCATATCCATGAGAATCACCATCAGCCATTGCTTTTGCGATCATCTGCTTGCGTCCCTCTGTTAATTCGCCAAATTCAGGTGTATATTTAATTCCTTCTTCTGTTTCTATAGCAGTAATGCGTGCGCATATTTTCCCAATGGCACGTACACTCTTCTGCTTATACAAACCAAGATAATCATGAGCTCTAAAGCCACGTTCAGCATTGTCATAATAAACATTATTATTTACGTTAAAATCAAGAGTTGTGCCAGCAAGCTGCATACGTAAATATTTCCAAGAATCAGATACTGGAATCAAACCATCTTTATAGCAGTAATTCAAATAATCGTCCAACACATCCTGCATTTCATAATCTCGATCAGCAATAACATCTCTAATCGCATTAGCCATCATTTCAAACGTTGTATTAATGTGGATTACAGGGTATGTCTGGCTCTCATTATATTCCTTTAACTGTTTTTCAAAGTCTACCAGTTTTTCTGCTGACATCGGTTCTGAAGCAAGGGTAATCATCACCTTGTTTTTTTCGTCTCCGAAGGACTTCAAATGTCTCATCAACTGGTCAGAATAAAACCAGTCTGTTAACTTTGTTTCTACTACAATTTTGAATCCTTCCTGTGTAATAGTCGCATCAGGTATACTTTCCAGGCTCTTTTCCTGCAAAGTAAACACTAGCTCTGGTTCAAAAGAACCAGCAAAATATTCTGATTTTAAAAATCTAAAAAACTTATTGGATGAATATGAGTATAAGCGTGACAAAAGCAACATTGTATTTGCTGTAGCCACGTTTTCTTTTTCATGATATCTCTGAAAATAATGTATTTTCATGTTCTATACAACTCCTATTCTTCATTTCTCACGTTTAAATCATAGTCCAACTGCCAGAAACCCATATCCAAAATTTTTATCTGCGGATATGTCAAATCATATACTTTCATTTTATCCCGTATTAAATCTAGGCTTTCGGAATGCTTCTCATAAAAATCAGCCAACTCCATAACCGACTTGATACTGTATGTTCCTGTCGCTACATTGCAATTCATTTTATATATTTTCCAACTTTAACCTTATTATATCTGCCCCACGCCCATTCGCCAACTGCCTGTGCTAAATTTTACATTGACTTTGCGCCAGAGCGAGCTTAAACTGAAAATAAAAAACGCTTTGTGTTTTGCATGGAAATTATTTACATTTTGCTTGCCGTATTCTATACTGTAATTGTCAAAAGGGATCCCGATTGGCAATTGCTCGGGCAAGCGGGAGAAAGGAGAATATATGGAACCGATGACAGATAAACAAATGGAGGTCATTCTAAACTTATTAGCCGATAAATTTGCGGCCTGTAAAAATATGGAGGATGTTCAACAGGCTATCAAAGAAGTTCGAGAAATGGCAAAAAAAGAAAAACCTGCTGAATAGTTGATCTGCGAATTAAAACCAGGAGGAGCGGGCTTGCCACTGCTCCTCTTCAGAATGGAAATGGAACTCCACACGTCTCCCCCATCCCCGCTTTGTGCCCAATTCCACTTTTTTCTCAGACGGGAACAAAAAGTTCGTTTCATCTAACTTTCTATCTTGTCGAAATTTGTCGGAATAAATCGAATCCTGTCGGAATTGTTCCAAATAAATCTCCAATTAAAGCTTCCGTTTCCAAAACAGAAAGAAAATACGGCTAAAATATGTGTCCAGGAAACTCACAGAGCCCTTTGGACACAGAAAAATCAAAAATATGTGTTCGCTACTCTTTCATCTGGCAAATGGCCACACCGGACATCTGCAAAATAGCTAAGAAGAAATCCAAATAACAAATTCATAACCCCCACTAATACGCAATCCTAAAATAATCCAAATACGCCTTATATCGATCCTGCGCGTTCAGGCAGGTATCCGTCAGATAGCCTTTTTCATTATCCCATTCTTTCAAGCCACGATAGTAAAACAATTTCAGATTATCCTCAATAATGAACGGAACGATATTATATTTCAGACACTCCTTGAACATAATCAATCGGCCCACACGTCCGTTGCCGTCCTGAAACGGATGGATTCGCTCAAACTTTACATGAAAATCCAGAATATCTTCAAATGTCTTTTCTTCCTTTGCGTTATACGCTGTCAGCAACGCTTTCATCTTATCGGCAACTTCTTCCGGCAGGACAGTCGCCATACCGCCCACCTCATTAGGCATTTTCTTATAATCCCCCAGTGCAAACCAGTCTTTTCTGGAATCGCTGGTTCCGCTTTTCAGAGTCAGATGAAGCTCCTTAATAAACTTCTCAGTTAAAGCAGCTTTTGCATGGTCGATGATTTTATCAATACATCGAAAATGATTTGCCGTTTCAATCACATCGTCCACATTAAGCACTTCATTTTCCACTCCGATGGTATTGGTTTCAAAAATATATCTGGTCTGATCATGGGTCAGGCGGCTGCCTTCCATATGGTTCGAGTTATACGTTAAATCAATTTGCGTCTTATGGTAAATGCCGCCGGAATATTTGTTTGATTTCTGTCCCCGCAAAATATCCAGCAACGTCAGCTGTTTTTTCCTTTTATTGGAACGCTCCGGTTTTTCAGCGTCTTCCGGAATGTGCCATGTTTTATCAGTAAGAAATGCTCCCTCTACACGCCCTTGAGCGCAATAATTCCTTACACTTCTCGCTGATAGCTTCCACTTTTTCGCTATCTCGTTAACGGAAAGGTATCGCATCTAATTTCCTCCGTTTTACCCACATTCATCCGTACTCTGATTTTCATTACTTTATTAGTATATCACATCATCGGCAATAAAATAATTTTTTCTAACAATTTAATTCAAATTTTTGCCGCTTCTGAAATCTTCAAACCACAAGCCATAAAAAATTGTTTTATTACACGCTTTGACCAGCCACACCATCCAAAAAAATCCCGAAAGCAGAAAAGGCGACGCGTTAACCTCGCACCCCTCTTCAGTCCCATAAATCACGGAATACAATAATCCGACACAATTTCAATCGCTATTTCTTTTGCCACCGTGCTGGATACCTCCAGCTCCTCTGTCTCTCCAAGACGCACGCAAAAATAGATAGTACCTTCTGTACTTTCCGCAAAGCCTGTGAACCATGCGTCAACGACAACACCATTGTTTTTTCCCATCCCGGTTTTTCCATATATGGAAAGAGCCGCTCTGTCCTGCTCCGGCACCAGTATAACCTGCTTTAATTGATTCCGCGTTTCCTCTGAATAATCTGAGTTTCCGCCAAAAATGCGTTCCATTACCTCAGTCTGTTCTTTTGGGGAAATCCGTAAAGATGATTCAATCCAGAAGCCGGTTAAGGCACGATTGTTATTGTTTGTATTTAAGCTTCCCTCCCAGTCGGAAATATCACAATTGCCATACTGGAGTTTCTCCAATTCCTTTTGCATCCTATCTTTTCCGATATCATCTATAACCTGCCTGAAGTACCACACGCAGGAAGTACGAAACGCCTCGCGAAAATCAATATCCTTGTTCCAGTCTTCATTCCAGAATCTTTCGCCACTCCATGTCCGGGTGGAATCTTCCGGCAGGATAATTCCATTTTCCAGCGCAATCAGGGAAGAAATAATTTTAAATGTGGAACATGGCGAACTTCTGGTTTCTGCAAGCTTTTGATTATAGACCGTATACCGTCTGTTAGAAGGATCATATATAACTGCCGTTCCATTCCGTCCATTAAAATATTCTGACCAGTCTGCCTCCACGGTTTCGATGTCAGCAGAGATTTCGTTCTCTGACTCCACGCTATTACCGCTTTCTGCAGGAGGCTTTTCTTCCGTGCTGTGATTTGCGCAGCCTGTTATCATGCAGGCCAATATACATACAAACAGCAGGCATATTACTTTAAAATATTTGGTTTTCTTTTTCATAATGACCAGTTTCCTTTGCTGATTTCTTTTACAACATCGCCAGATAACGGTCCAGCTTCTCACTTACATATCCCGCAAAAAGTTTTTCCATTACGCCCAAATTATGCTTCCCGTAATATTCATCAAAGGCATTATAATACGCAATTCGATCTGTAAATTTAATATCAATTGGTGGATATCCTGCTTTCATCAATTCCAGATTCACAAGCAGCCTGCCCGTACGGCCGTTTCCATCTATAAACGGATGAATTCCTTCAAATTCGATATGAAACTGCGCAAGCCTGGGAATTATATGCTCGGTACTGTTTTTATAAGCTTCCAGCAACTGTTCCATCTTCGGTTGGATGAGATAAGGCTGAACCGGTTCATGCTTGGCTCCCATGATTCTTACCGGAACCCTTCTGTAAACCCCGCGGTCCTCTTCTTTATCCGCCAGTACCAAATAATGAATCTGTTTTATCACACGCTCTGATAATGGCGCCTGTTCCTTTACCTGATCCCGTACAAAATAAAAGGCATCCTTATGTCCGACCGCCTCCATATGATCTTTCAGAGGCTTTTGATCAATCGTAAGACCACGTAGCACCATATCTGTCTCCCGCAAGGTCAGCGTATTTCCTTCAATCGCATTGGAATTATAGGTGAATTCCACCACAAATTCCTCTGTCAGACGCGCTATCTCTCCTTCGGTCAACGGGCGCCTGGTGTCTAATTCTGTTTTCTTTCTGTCAATCATCTCTAACAGACTTTCCGCAGAGCGGTATCGTCCATCCTTCGGTTTCTTTGCATTTTCCGGGATCTTCCAACTACGTCCCTCACGGATAACATCTGGAATTTTCCCTTCCGCACATAAGATTCGCACTCTTCTATCTGAAATTCCCCACTTCTCCGCAGCCTGCTTCACTGATATATACATAAGCTTTCCTCCTTGCTCAAATAGTACTATATTATCGGAACAATAGCAACGCTATCGGAATAATATTTTACGCTTATCGGAACAATACAAAACGATCCGGAAAATAGCATCGCTTCTCCCGGATCGCCGCAATTTCATTTGCGCCAGAACGTAGAACACTCCGCCTTATCAATTCGATTAAAATTAATAATTTTTTCGAGCAATCGAAAATCCACCGTATCCTCCCAACCAATTCGGAAAAGATTTTTACTTTGTGTATATCCCGCTTCCTTGATTTCATTTGAAAACCGCTTTATTCCTTTTGCCTCTGGAGAAACAGAAAAATGCTTCTTCGCGGCGCTAAATCCGATGATAAACGTATTGTGTTCCAAAAATACAGGCTGATTCCACATTGTCTTATATTCCAACTCAGGAAAATTCTGCATGATCCAGTCAAAGATCTGACGCAGATGCTTTCGATGCGTTTCATTCTTAATCGTTGACAGATATTTCTCCATTTCTTCCACAGCCGTCACTCCTTTACCAGATTGTTACTTTATTCTCTCCAGATTAGGATACAACATTCTTCACCTATATACCATAAAAAACTGCAGAAGCATCGAGAAAACAGGCTTGCCACTGCTCCTCTTCAGAATGAGAATTCCACACGATGTCCCCCGCATTGTGTCCAAGGAAAATCGCAAGGTCCTTTGGCCACAGAAAAATGGAAAAAATGTATCCGCAGTCCTTTCATCTGGAAAAAGGTCACACTAAACACCAGACCCAGCTTCCGGCGCGCTGGTTATAACTGCCTATCCCCTGCCGACAAAAAAGCCCCCCTTTTAAAGCGGCCTCCTTTCGGTTATAATAATTACCATCAAACAAACTTGGGAGGTAAATTATGGATACCAGAATCAAAAAACTGTCCGACCTGCTGGTCCGCTACTCCTGCGACCTGCAGAAAGGCGAAAAAATACTCATCAGCTACGAAGGAGCATGCTGCAAACCTCTGATCCGCCAGATCATCAAAGACGTCTACGCCTGCGGCGGCTTCCCCTATGTAGAAATCCGTGATTCCGCCATCAGCCGGGAAATCATGCTGGGCTGCGAGGAAGAACAGATTCAGTTTATGAATGAATACCAGCTTGCCCAGATGAAAGGGATGCAGGCCTACATCGCGGTCCGGGCCGGTGACAATACATCGGAGCTTTCGGACGTGCCTTCGGAAAAGCTGAATATGTACAGCCTGCTGACCCGTCCGACCCTGGATTACCGGGTAAACGAAACAAAATGGGTGGTTCTCCGCTATCCCAACAGCTCCATGGCCCAGCTGGCGAACACCAGCCTGGAAGCCTTTGAGGATTTTTACTTTGACGTCTGCACCCTGGACTATCGGAAAATGGGAAATGCCATGGACGCGCTGGTGGAACGGATGGAAAAGACCGACAAAGTGCAGATCAAAGGCCCTGGCACGGATCTGACCTTCTCCATCAAGGGAATGCCGGCAGTCAAATGCTGCGGAGAGCGGAACATTCCGGACGGAGAAGTCTATACTGCGCCGGTAAAAAACTCCATGAACGGAATCATTTCCTATAACACTCCGTCTGAAGAGCAGGGCTTTACCTTTGAGAACATTGTCTTTGAAGTAAAAGACGGAAAAATCGTAAAAGCCTCCGCCAACAATGACGAACGCATCAACAAACTGCTGGACACCGACGAAGGGTCCCGTTACTTCGGCGAATTCGCTCTGGGTGTAAATCCTTATATCCTGCATCCTATGAAAGATACCCTCTTTGACGAGAAGATTGCCGGAAGCTTCCACCTGACGCCGGGAGCATCCTACGAGGACGCCTTTAACGGCAATAAATCCGCAGTTCACTGGGATCTGGTCATGATTCAGCGTCCGGAATACGGCGGCGGTGAAATCTACTTTGACGATGTGCTTATCCGCAAAGACGGACGGTTCGTCATCCCCCAGCTGGAATGCCTGAACCCGGAAAATCTGAAATAATCCTGCAGATCCCGTAATTCTGCGAAAGCGCGAAAAATCCCGGGGTATACACCTTGCTTCAAAAAGAACAGATTGCGTATAAAAATTCCTCTAAAACCCGGAAAAAAGGAGCCTTTTCCCTGAAAAAGCATCCGGTTTCCGGAGGTTTTTATACGCAATTTTTGTATTTTCCCAGTTTCTCACCTAATTTTGTATACGCAAATCTAAAAAATAGCACGGCGGTGTATACAAGAGGCCCTACACACTCATCATCACAAAGGCCGCCGCGCCGCATACCATATATAGTCCGTTCACAACTGTACACACCTTCATCAGACCGTTTTGCGCGCCCTTTTTCGCATAAGCCCAGATGGTAAAGATCCCTCCGAGAATCATAATTCCCGCGTAAAGGCCGATTAAAATCTCCCCCACCGGCGACTGCAGAGCCCAGGTGAACCTTCGCAGTATCAGCAGCGTCCAGGGAAAAATCATCAGAACCGTACTGACAGCCGTCATTCCTTTCCCGTTCATCTATCTCACCTCCCCTCTGCCGAAAAAGATACAGGATATCACAATGCACAAAACCGTAATCACAGCCGCCGCGGGGATCCATGGCACCAGTTCGTAATCAAAGGAACCCATCTTTGTCGCCAGATCATGCATCTGGGCGGTCACAATCCGAAACGGATAGCAGGGCGGATATACGAACCAGGCTTTTGTATTCATCACCAGCACCGACGGCACAATCAGGGCCAGACCGATACCCACAGAAAAAACAGAAGAGGTGATTAAGACGGAGAGCATATAATACAGAGCCACCATAGGAACCGAAGCCAGATACACGAGCCCCGCGGTTCTCAAAACCATGGAAACGTCCACCGAAAAATCATAATGTTCCAGCCCGGAAGCAGCCTCAGCGGACAGAAAATAACCCAAAACCATAAAGAGCATCTCCGCTGCCAGCAAAAACAGCAGAATCACAAACTTGGACAGACACAGTCCGCCGGGATGGACCGGAAGAGACAGCATCTTGAGAAGCCCCCGGTTCTTCCGCTCCGTCTGGGCGATCAGCACCGTAATGACCACAATACTGGCAGGAAACAGAAACCAGGCAAACCCCATAAACCCCTGAATAAAGAAATTATTCTCCGGCGAAATTCCTTCCGTCTCCATGTCAAAATTCACATCCGCATTTAAAACGCAGGGTATCCACATAATGAGGATCGCCGCGATAAGAATCCATAAAAGCTTTGACCGTTTTAACTTTCTCCCCTCAATTAGCAGTAAATTCATCACATACTCCCCCTTTTCTTCTGATAAAAAACCGCTGCGCCGCTAAAGAGAATCCCTTCCGCGCAGGCGGCCAGCGCCAGGCGGAAAATTCTTTCCCCATCCATCCCCTGCAGGAATTCCAGCGGCATGGAAAAAGGGAAAAAGATCAGGGCTGAATCCGTCTGTCCCACTGCGATCGGCACAAAGCTCCCTAAAAGACCGATGCCCAGAGTCACCCACATATTGTTGCATGCGGAAGAAATCGCTGTCATCAGTATGACGACCGGAGCCAGAAGTAGCAGAGAAAACCCCAGGTGCGTGGAAAGCGCCGCCACCCAGCCGTCAGGCAGAGAAAACCAGTACCCCATGCAAAATCCCAGAGAAACTGTTTCCAGAACCACAGCGCCGCAGCATCCGCCAAACAGCATCAGACACTTACTGAAAAAGAGCCCCGGCTTTGACAGCGGCAGCATATCCATTTTTCGCAGAGCGCAATCCCGGTACTCAATATGGTACAGAACGCACGCGCCAATGAGAACCAGGAACAGATTGAGCATGCCCATCATCTGCCAGTTGGCCGCAAGGAGGATATGCAGAGGATTTCCGCTCTGCCCCGTGTACAATTCTTCCCGGAAACCCATATTCAGTACCGGCACAGCCGCCGCCAGCAGGCCGCCTCCCGCGAAAAGAGGCGCAAATCCGGTTCGTTTCAGTTTTTTTCCTTCACAGATAACGCTCATTTTTTCTCACTCCTTCTCCGGTTGTCTTCCTCGATGAGATTGAGAAAGGTGTCCTCCAGATTATCCGCCTCCAGTCCGCAGGAGGCGGCGCTTTTGCGCAAGGCGTCCAGGCTCCCTTCAAACAGCAACTTTCCGTGATTGAGAATTCCAACCTCATCCGCCATCAGCTCGATTTCCGCCAGCAGATGAGACGACACCAGAACCGTGCAGTCAAACTTCTGCGGAAGAGAGCGGATCAGCGTCCGGATTTCATGAATTCCTACCGGATCGAGACCGTTGGTAGGCTCGTCGAGAACCAGAATCGGCGGCCTGCCCATAAGAGCGCCCGCAAGGCCCAGCCGCTGCTTCATACCCAGCGAATATTTTTTCGCCAGCCGTTTTTTATGCTCGGTCAGTCCCACAAGTTCCAGCGCGTCCTCCACCGTGGATCTGGGAAGCCTCAGGATTCTGCGAATCAGATCCAGATTTTCCTCCCCGCTCAGATTCCCGTAAAAGGCCGGCGATTCGATAAAGGACCCTGTCTGCCGCAGAATCTCCCGCCGGTCTTTGGGATAAGACATCCCGTTTATAGTAAAGCTTCCCCTGGTCGGCACGGTCAGACCTAAAAACATCTTCATGGTTGTAGACTTTCCCGCCCCGTTGGGACCCAGGAACCCGTAGACGGTTCCCTTTTTCACATGGAGATTCAGTTTGGAAACCGCTTTAAAATCTCCATAAACTTTTGTCAGATTATGTGTTTCGATCATATTCATCTCAGCATCTCCTTTCCGTTTACAGGCTCTATTATAATCGGCCGTCCTTACAGGCACATTCTCCCTGCCTTACATTTACCTTACATTTGCATTCTCCGCGAACAAACCCTTTGTTTTGTACTATAATAGGGGCAGGAAAGGAGCGTAAAATGAATCAGAATTATTTAAAACAGAAAAAAATTCTCCTGGTCGATGACGAACAGGAGCTTCTCGATATGGTCGTTTCGATTTTAAAGGAAGACGGCTACACCCATATCGCTACAGCGAAAACAGCGGCGGAAGGCGCAAAATCCGCTCAGAAAAATCCGCCGGATCTTGCGGTGCTGGATGTAATGCTTCCCGACGGAAGCGGTTTTGAACTGCTGAAGAGGCTGAAAGAAACCAGGGATTATCCGGTGCTCTTTCTCAGCGCCCGGGGTGAAGATGAAGATCGTCTGCAGGGACTCGGTCTGGGAGCGGATGACTATATTGTAAAGCCATTCCTGCCCCAGGAACTTCTTTACCGCATCAGCGCCATTCTCCGCAGAAGCTATAAAGAAGAAACAGCGCTGCTTTCCCTTGCGGACTGCCAGATTGATTTTGAACGGGCGGAAGTTCTGCGGGGCGAAAAAAAGCTGCCTCTGACAGCCAAGGAATTCGCCCTGCTTTCGGCCCTCGCCCAAAACGCGGGAAAAATTGTCACCATTGACGCCCTGTGCGAAGCGGCCTGGGGAGACAATCCTTATGGATATGAAAACTCTCTGATGGCTCATATCCGCAGAATCCGGGAAAAAATTGAAGAAAATCCGTCAAAGCCACGCTCCCTTCTTACCGTAAAAGGTCTGGGATACAAACTGATTACGGAGGAATGATGATGAAAAGCATGCTCAAATTGATACGGCGTTCCCTTCTCCTGCTGCTGATTTCCATGTTCCTGCTGCTGATTTTTAATGGGGTGTTCTTTATCTCCGTCACAGCCTCCCATAACAGCGGCGGCAGCATCTGGACAGCGGCGGAAACAGTCGCGGATTCTCTTTCTCCGTCCTCTGATGGTCTGCGTCTGTCCGAAGAGGGCCGCAAGACGCTGAAAGAATACGGCGCCTGGGCCATTCTCATCGAGGATAAAAGCGGAAATACCATCTGGGAAAGCGACAATCTTCCGGAAGAAATTCCCGATCATTACTCCGCCGCGGAAATCGCCAGAGCAGTGAACGGATATATCTGCGACTATCCCACTTCCTTCAGCAGGAAAGGCGACCATCTGTTAATTTTAGGTTTACCCAAAACAGGTTATTGGAAACTTATGTGGCCGGCATTTGATTATAACTTCATCGCCAACCTCCCCAAACTCCTGCTGATTGGATTGCTCTGCAATCTGGGGATCGTTTCTCTGATCTACTTTCTTGCTTCCTCCGGAATCTTCCGTTCGGTAAAGCCGATTCTCAAAGGAATTCAGGATCTTCCGGAAGGAAAGGAGGTTTATGTCAGGGAACGGGGGCTTCTCTCGGAACTCGCTTCATCCATCAACCAGTCCGCGGAAAAACTTCGTAGCCAGGAACATTCCCTGAAAAAAAAGGAAACAGCCCGCGCCAACTGGATCGCCGGCGTTTCCCATGATATCCGCACACCCCTTTCCATGATCATGGGGTATGCCGGGCAGTTGGAAGAAGACGCCGCCCTCTCCGGTTCTCAAAGGCAGAAGGCCGCGGTCATCCGCAGACAGAGCGAAAAAATACGGGATCTGGTCAGCGATTTAAATCTGGCGTCCAGGCTGGAATACAACATGCAGCCCCTGCACCTGGAAATCTGCAATCTCGTGGCGATCGCAAGACAGGCGTCTGTGGATTTTATCAATAATGACATCGAAGGCAGATATCCGATTCGCTGGCTGACAAAGGATTCTCTATCCTCCTGCCTTGTCCGCGGAGACAGTTCCCTTCTTCAGAGGGCAGTCGCAAACGTGGTTCAGAACAGTATGAACCACAACGATAACGGCTGCCGGATCGATATCACAGTCGAAAAGAGCGGCTCCTGGGGAATTATCCGCGTTGACGACAACGGCGCAGGCGTTGAGGATTGGCAGCTGGATAAGCTTCGGAACACACCTCATTATATGGTATGTGATGAGAATACGGGACCGCAGCGCCACGGGCTGGGGCTTCTAATCGTCCGTCAGATTCTGGAAGCGCACCATGGAAACGCCTCTTTCGACCACAGCAAGGAGGGCGGTTTTTCCGTCCTGATGAAGCTTCCGCTGGCTGACAGCGCAGATAAGAGGAACTAAAAAAGATGTCCGTTCCGGTTAAGGATTCGGGCATCTTTTCGCTTCTTCCTTTACTTTTTCCCTTTACGCCTGAGGGCGATTGCGATGATTGCGATTAAAATCAGAATCACCGCCGCGATCACGCCGACAACTACAAAATTTACGCCGCTTTCTTCACCGCTGTCCGCGGTATCGGAGGGCTCTCCGCTCTCACTTTCCGTTGTCTGGGTTTCTCCTGTCTCTGTAGCTTCCGTTGATTCCGTTGACGCGTCTGTTTCCGGCTCAGTGGTCGCATCCTCCTGACTGGAATCGGTCGCCGCGCTCTGGCTTCCGGTGATACGCAGCGTCCTCGAAGCCGACGGCGTTCCCATGCTCTGATCTCCGTCCAGGTTCTGGGTTTCCAGGGTCTCCAGATTCAAAGCCACGCTGCCGGAATCTACCGCCCGGAATTTCACTTGGAAAGACAGTTTTCCGCTGGCATCTGAGGCGTATTCCTTCAACTCCACAAGCCCCGCGTCCCCCTGGCTGCTGCCGCCGGACAAATATTCCATTTTACTGTTGTCATAAGTGAGCTGGCCGTTTACATAACCGAGTGCGTCTCCCCGATAGGTTACGGTCACTGTAACGGTATCACCCACTTTTGCGGATTTCCCGCCTGTGATGGACACGCTGGAATCCGCTCCAAAAACAGATGCCGGAACCAGCATGGTCAAAAGCAGCAGTACTGCTGTTATAATCTGTATCCTTCTTTTCATGAATTCTCCTTAAAGCATATAATTTTTCTGCCTGTCATCAAGGCTTCGCGCAGGCTTTGGACGGCATGTTGTTATAGACCGGAATATAGAATACAATCGGATAATCGTCATCCGCCTCGTAAGCATATCGCAGAATCCTGCCTTCGCTTGCTCCGCCTGCTACATTGGTCATATACTGGTGGGTCGCCACCGCGCTCGTTCCGTTCATTACATTAAATTTCTTCGTGTAATACGTATACTGGTCATTTTCCAGATAATTGCTGGAATAGTACTGCGCGCCGCCGGCCAGTGATTTTTCAATGGAATTCCAAGGTCTTCCGTAGGTCTTAGATCCGGTTCCGGCGCCTTTTGCCCACCAGAGCCCACGTTCCGTCGCGGACATGCCGCCTGCGGTGTAGGCGCCGATGTTAAAGTGGTTATAAATCCCCTTGTATCCCGGGTATTTTCCGGAAATCAGACCGGTTCCGCCTTTCCATCCCTGTTCCTGAATAACCATGGCTGTAATGACATTCGGACTCACGCCGGATTTCTTTCCCGCATTGTAAAGGTATGTAATATAGCTGCTCGTATTCATAAAACAGCTACTTCTGGAAACCATGCTCTTGATGGTATCCTTTGTCTGCGAAGCCGAATCAAATTTGTGATCCATGAACTGGTAAATATACGAATCATTCAGGAAATTCCTCGGATCCATATAGTAGGCGATAATATCCTTTGAGGCCGCATTCCATCTGCCGTCAAAGGTCGTGTATTTTCCCGTCTTGCTGTTATAGGCTCCCGAAGCTTTGGACTTCCAGGAGGACGGCGAAGTCGGCTCTACCAGATTGATACCGATTTTCGATTCCTTGGACAAAGCGGTTGACCAGTTTATTCCTGTCTTCTGCGCTTTGAATACCCATGCCGGATGATCCTCATGCAGGCTTCTCAGCTTGCTCTTATAACTGGACGGGAAGCCCTGGCTGGTCATCCAGGTCTCAAATTCCGCGTCGCTCAGGTTGGAACCCTCCGCGGAAGATGAAGACGATGAACTGCTTTTCAGCCGCACATAATCAGAAAGTACCCACCCGTTTTTTTTCGAAGTATAAGAAAATTTATACCAGGTTTCTTTCTTAGAATTCTTTTTCTTGCTTTTTACGGTAATGGTTTTATTTTTGGCGACAGTACCCAGCTTTTTATAGTTGGTACCCGGACCGCTGCGCACATTGAGAGGGCCGTTCTTTATTACCGCCTTTTTATTGACCGTTGTCTCGGAAGACGCGGAGGACGACTTGACTGTAACATACTTCGCCATTACGTATCCCGTATTGCTTCCATATTTAATCTTATACCACTTGATATTTTTTCTGGATCTCTTTTCACCCAGCAGAGTAACAGACGCGCCTTTTTTTACCGTTCCTTTTTTCCGGTAATTTGTACCGGCATTCGTCCTTACATTCAAAGGGCCGTTTTTTATCGTTCCTTTTTTCGTACTGGAGTAGCTTTTCAGCTTTCCGGAGGATGTGCTGCCGGAAGTGGATTTTACCCGCACATAGTTTCCATAGACATACCCTGTCCTGGAGTTAAAACGGATTTTATACCATTTTTTCCCGCTTTTTGCCTTTTTTGTACCCCTTATCGTAATCGTCTTGCCTTTTTTTAGAGTGCCAAGTTTTTTGTACGTCTTACCAGCATGCGCTCTTACAATAAGACGGCTTTTCTTTACGGTTCCCTTTTTCGTAGCCCCGAAAACATCCGCAGTGCCCGTCTGAGGCAGTACAACGAACACAGTTAGCAGCATAAAAAACGCAATTACCGCCGCTGTCCATCTGCTTTTTAAATTGGTTGACATAATATATTACTCCTGTTTCAAAAAATTCCCCTATTTCTAACCAATATTGAGTAAAGTTTACCTTATTATGCCTGATATGTCAACGAATTCGATTTTTTTTGCCAATCTCTTTCACGAAAAAAAGAGATTATTGAACTTTACAATAACCTCTTTTTCCCTGTTTCCACAAGATATGCGGCCTGCCCTTTCTACCCTGTCTAAATGTGCCCTTATTGTCCTTTTACAAAGGCGCCTTCCTTCATAATGACTTCCATATTTTCCGTTGCCACCGCTTTCATATCCTCAGCAGGATTTCCCGAAAGGACGAGGAGATCGGCAAATTTCCCCGCTTCCAGGGTTCCTGTGATATCATCGATTTTCAGCATTTCCGCTCCGTTTTTCGTGGCGGCCTTCAGAACTTCCATATTGGTAAGTCCTGCTTTATTCAGCGCGTACATTTCTGTAATGGCGTATTTCCCATAAGGAGTCAACGTGCTGCAGAAGGAATCTGATCCGACTGTGATGCGGATTCCTTTTTTATTGGCGTTCAGCAGATTGTCGGTAATCCGGTTCAATTCCTTTTCCGCGGTCGTATTCCCCGGATACTGGTCGTGAATCGGCCTGTAGGGCGGCTCGTATACGGAGAACCACTCCACAAAGAATTGATAGGTCGGGCAAAAAGTAATGTCCTTTTCCTTCATGATCCGCAGGCATTCTTCATTTAATTCCTGCCCGTGGATAATTGCGGAAACCCCTGCTTTACAGGAATTGAGAGCGCCTTCATATCCTTCGGCATGGGACCAGACCGGAAGACCCACCATACTGCTTTCATCCACAACCGCCTGGATTTCCTCCAGGGTATAGTGAGAATCCGCTTTCTTATCATGACGCCAGATTCCGCCTCCTGTAGACCAGATTTTAATCGCGTCCGGATTTTCCCGAATGTTCCTGCGAATCGCCTTTCTCAGCTCCCACGGACCGTCTACCCGTTCCGCCCATGGATGAGAAAATTCATTATATTCCAGCGGAAGCTTATGAGAATCACCGTGTCCCGCTGTCCGGCAAAATCCGATTCCCGCGGTAACCGTTCTCGGCCCCGGGATTACGCCCTTCTCGATCATATCCCGTATGTATGGGCCGAACCTGGAAATTTCACCAACGGAAGTCAGTCCGTTTTCCAGCGCTTCCCTTGCTTGGGCCACCGCGACGACTGCTTTTTGAAAAATCGGTTCCAGCACCCATTCCGTATCGTTGTCGCTGAGATTTCCACTATAATGCAGATGAGTGTCAATCAGACCCGGCATAATGGTTTTTCCTGCAATATCCCGAATTTCGTAATCCCTGTCAAAGTCTTTTTCCTTCCCGGCATATACAATCTTTTTTCCCTCTACCAGAACCAGAGAGTCTTTTACCGGTTCGCCGCCGTTTCCGTCGATTAAAAGCCCGTTTACAAAAGCAATCTTCATAACAACCTCCTTTACTTCGCTTTGCGATTAATATATTCTGCCTTTATCTTACTATACATGATTTTCTGGC
Organism: Zhenpiania hominis; assembly: GCF_014333425.1. Classification (GTDB taxonomy): domain Bacteria; phylum Bacillota; class Clostridia; order Peptostreptococcales; family Anaerovoracaceae; genus Hominibacterium; species Hominibacterium hominis. Next base: position 247,552 of record NZ_JACRYT010000003.1, read on the forward strand.
TGCCGTACAGCCCGTAATAACCGGAAAGCATATAACTGATGCCGCAGGCGACGCCAAAGTAAATAATTCCCTGGGCGCCGAACATCTCAATCCCCAGGAAAATCGCCGCCGCCGGACTGTTGACCACCGCGCAGAAGGTAGCCACCATACCCACCGCGGCCGCGAATCCCGGATCCAGCCCCAGCAGCCCGCCTGCCCAACACCCCATGGTCGCGCCGATGAAAAAGGTCGGCACAATCTCTCCACCCTTAAAGCCTGATCCCAGCGTAATAGCCGTAAACAGAATTTTCACCAGGAACCACCACCAACAGGCGTTTCCGTCCAATGCCTGAGCAATCACATTCATGCCAGAGCCGTTGTAATTCCCGGAAGAAAAGACTACGGACAGCCCCGCGAGAACTGCGCCTCCTGTAAAAATCCGCAGATATGGATTCTTAAAAAAACGTTCAAAAAGCTCGTGCGCCTGATCCATAGAAAAAATATAAAGGATACTCAAAAGCGCGCAGCACACACCCAGCGCCGCTGTCTGAAAGAGTGGAACCGGCGCCGCTGTTGGAACGGAAAGAGACATTTGAATTTCCGCGCCATAGCCGAATATGGCGGAAATGCCATAGGCGATCAGAGACGACACCAGACACGGAACCAGTCCGGAATAGTAAATTATGCCCACGCTGATCACTTCCAGAGCAAAAAAAACAGAAGTGATGGGGGTTCCGAACAAGGCGGAAAAAACGCCGCTCATGCCGCTTAAGACTACCAGGGACATATCCTTTTCATCCAGATGAAAAAGCCGGCCCACATGCGTGCCGATGCTCCCGCCGATCTGCAGCGCCGCGCCCTCCCTTCCGGCGGAACCTCCCAAAAGATGCGTAATCGCCGTACTGAGAAAAATCAGCGGTCCCAGACGTACCGGAACCGACGATTCCGCCCTTACCGAACGGATTACCCGATCCGTTCCGATGGAAGATTCCATTTTAGCGAGCCGGTAAAGCCCCGCAATCAATAGGCCGCCCGCGGGCAGCAAGAATACCAGCCATCTGTTTGCCTGCCATAGAAGATTCGCGTGTTCCACAGTTACGCGAAACAGGGTTCCCACCGCCCCGCTGATCCCTCCAACCAGGGCTGCGATCAGAACCCATTTCAAAAAACTTTTGATAAAAACCAATGCCCGATTCCAGATTTCCATGATGCCCCACTTTTATTTTGACAGTATATCCGCAAGTTCATAAAGCTCCGTATTAAACGGACTTTTCATTTCCAACGCTTCCGCAAGTTCATAAGCGCAGATCTCACTTCCGCAGATCCCGATGGCTCTGCTTTCTTCATCATCATATAAAAGCTCTACCGCTTTGCTCCCCATCCGGCTCGCCAGCATCCGATCCTTGGCGGTGGGAGAACCACCCCGCTGCAGATAGGCAAGAATGACAACCCTGGTTTCTTTTCCTGTCCGTTCTTCGATCATCTGGGCCAGTTCCTGAGTATCCACCTCTACCCCTTCTGCCTTCATAATGATATCATGGAGTTTGCCGCGGTTTTTCCCCTGGATGATCTTCCGGCACACCTTATTGATATCAAACGGCATTTCCGGAACCAGGATATTATCCGCTCCTCCGGTCAACCCCGCGTACAGAGCGATATCTCCGCAGTGGCGTCCCATCACTTCAATGACTGTAGCCCGTTCGTGAGAAGAAGAGGTGTCCCGGATATTCGTCACAGCGGAAAGTACCGTATTGACCGCTGTGTCAAATCCGATCGTATAGTCCGTATAGCCCAGATCGTTGTCAATGGTTCCCGGAATTCCCATAACCGGCACTCCGCGTTTTGACAATTCCAGCCCTCCCCGAAAAGATCCGTCGCCGCCGATCACGACGATCCCCTCAATTCCAAAAGCCTCCAGCACATTCATAGCGTGTTTCTGGCCTGCTTCCGTTTTAAACCGCTCGCTTCTTGCCGTACGCAAAATCGTCCCCCCACGGTGCAGGATATCCCCTACAGAGGACATGGTCATCTCGCGGATTTCTCCCTCGATCAGTCCTTCATAACCTCTCTCGATTCCGTAGACTTCCATCCCCCGGTCAATTCCGCACCGCACAACCGCGCGCACAGCGGCATTCATGCCGGGAGCATCGCCTCCGCTTGTAAGCACTCCGATTTTTCTCATCACGTATCCTCCTTTTATCCTCTACATTTTCAGATTTCCTTCTCCAATCAGCCCGATTACCTGGCTGCGGAAAGAATCATCGCCGCTGACCCACAAATCCGGCTTTGTTTTCATGGCCTTTCCGGTATTTCCCAGATAAATAATCACCGGCATTTCTCCCTTATGTTCAACCAGAATATCTCGAATCCGCTCCAGGCCGTTATCCAGGTTATCCGGAATCCGTATTTTGACCGGAGCATGGGACGCCAGCTTCGCTTCGCGGCTGGACTGTTTCAGGTCGTGTATTTCATTGGCAAGAAGCTTTGGGACTTCCCCTTCTTTAAAGTTAATGGTCCCCTTCACAACCACCAGCGAATCCTCCTGTACCAGAGCGCTGCTGCGCTCATAAACATTTGGAAATACGACAATTTCCACATTTCCGTAAAGGTCCTCCATATCCGCGAAGGCCATCATCTTATTATTTTTTGTAACCAGAGTTTTCTTCCCGGTAATAATTCCCGCCATTGTCGCCCGCATGCCGTCAAAAAGAACTTTTCCGGAAGCAGGGGTTTCTCCCGCCTCCGCCTGATCTGCCGCGTGAACCAGATCTTCCGATGTTACATCGATCAGATCGTGGATCTGATCCTCATAATCCTTCAGGGGATGATCCGAAATATACACGCCGAGCATTTCCTTTTCCATGCTGATAAGGCTTTCTTTGGGGAAGTTTTCCACATCCGGAAGGCGGGAAGACGCTTCCTGCACCTCCATCTGCTCAGCGTTCAGCTGAAACAGAGACATCTGCCCGGCCAGATTTTTTCTCGAATCATTCTGTGCGGATTCGATCAAGCCTTCATAGACCGCCATATGGGCCGCCCGGTTTTCGTTGAGACTGTCCAAAGCCCCTGCTTTAATCAGGCTCTCCACCGCTTTTTTATTGACCTCATGAATATCCACATTACTGATAAACTGGAAAATATCCTTCGGTAGCCCCTTTTCGGTCCGCGCTTTTATAATGGCATCGATGGCGCCTTCTCCCACGTTTTTTACGCCCAGAAGGCCAAAGCGGATTTTGCCGTCCTTTACGGTAAATTTCTTTCCGCTTTCATTGACATCCGGCGGCAGCACTTCGATTCCCATTTCCGTACAGTTGCGGATATACTTGGCGATTGCCCCCGCGTCTCCCATAACGCTGCTCATGAGGGCAGCCATAAATTCCACCGGATAATAGGTTTTCAGATAAGCGGTCTCATAAGCGATCACCGCGTAAGCCGCGGCGTGGGATTTATTGAAAGCGTATTCGGCGAAGCTTACCATCTGGTTAAAAATTTCCTCCGCGATGGCTTCCGGAATGCCGTTTCGCACACAGCCCGCAATTTCCACATTCCCGTTTTCATCGGTTTTGCCGTGGATAAAGTATTCTTTTTCCTTCAGCATAACGTCCATCTTCTTTTTTCCCATAGCCCGGCGAACCACGTCGGATCGGCCGTAGGAATAACCTCCCAGGTCCCGGACAATCTGCATCACCTGCTCCTGGTAGATCAGACAGCCATAGGTTACCGACAAAATCGGCTCCAGGCTTTCATGGATATATTCGATCTGATCCGGATGCTTTTTATTTTCAATATAATTGGGAATTGACGCCATCGGTCCCGGCCGGTAAAGAGCCACGCCCGCCACGATATCTTCAAAGCAGTCCGGTTTCAGATTCTTCATAAACTGCGTCATGCCGCCGCTTTCCAGCTGAAACACGCCCTGCGTATTTCCCCTGGCGATCAGTTCATAAGTTTTGGCATCGTCATAGGTCATCTTGGCGAAATCAATGACTCTGCTATGGTTTTCCTCGATCATTTCCAGGGCGTCGCGGATAACCGTCAGATTCCGCAGCCCCAGAAAGTCCATTTTCAAAAGACCCAGTTCTTCAATGGTCGTCATGGGGAACTGGGTGGAAATTCCTTTATCTGACAGATACAGAGGCACATACTCGTCGATACTCTTTTTGGAAATTACCACACCTGCCGCGTGGGTGGAAGCATGTCTGGGCATTCCCTCAATGGCTTTTGCCATATCCAACACCTGCCGCACCTGCGGATCGTTTTCATAGGAAGCTTTCAGTTCCGGATTCATGGCAAGGGCCTTATCAATGGTCATTTTCAGATCAAAGGGAATGGCCTTCGCGATGGCGTCTGTTTCCGCGTATCCCACATTGAGGACGCGGCCTACGTCCCGCACCGCCGCCTTTGCTTTCATGGTTCCGAAGGTGATGATCTGGGAAACCTTGTCTTCCCCGTATTTTTCAATTACATAGTCAATGACTTCCTGACGCCGCTCATAGCAGAAGTCAATATCAATATCCGGCATGCTGACCCGCTCCGGATTCAAAAACCGCTCAAAAATCAGATTATAGCGGATCGGATCAATGTCCGTGATTTTCAGCACATAGGACACAATGCTCCCCGCGGCCGATCCTCTCCCCGGACCTACCATAATTTTATTCTGCTTCGCGTAATTGATAAAATCCCATACAATCAGAAAATATTCCACATACCCCATCTTTTCAATGGTGGAAAGCTCGTATTCCAGCCGCGCCTTCAGGCTTTCCCAGTCCGCGTCCGGCTCATGACTATATCGTTCTTGCAGGCCCTGCTGGCAGAGCTCCCGCAGATATTCCCGGTTTGTCTTTCCCTCCGGCGCTTTAAATTCCGGCAGGTGAAGATGACCGAACTCAAACGTCACATCACAGGCCTCAGCCACTTTTTCTGTATTGTCACAAGCGTCGGGAATCCCGGCAAAAAGACGGCGCATCTCTTCCTCGGATTTCAGATAGAACTGATCATTGGGAAACCGCATCCGATCTTCTTCATCAATGGTGGCAGCCGTCTGAATGCATAAAAGCACATCGTGGGCCTTCGCGTCCTCCTGGCGTACATAATGCACGTCGTTTGTCGCCACAAAGGGGATCCCCGTTTCCTCATGAATCCGGATCATATCCGGCAGAATCTGCTGTTCTTCTTCCAGTCCCTGATCCTGCAGCTCCAGATAAAAATTTTCCTCTCCGAAAATCTCCCGCAGACTCAGCGCTTCCTGCTTCGCTCCTTCATAGTCCCGGTTTAAAAGCTTTCTCTGCACATCCCCTGCCAGACAGGCGGAAAGGGCGATAATCCCCTCACTATGGGCGCGCAGAACTTCTTTGTCGATCCTTGGTTTATAATAAAATCCTTTCGTAAACCCAAGAGAAACGATCTTGATCAGGTTCTGGTAACCCTGATTGTTTTTCGCAAGCAACACCAGATGTCCCTGGTATTTATCTTTATTCGCGTCTTTATCTTCCATCCTTCTGGCGGCTGTATAGACTTCACATCCGATAATCGGCTTGATCCCGTTTGCCAGGCATTCTTTATAAAAGTCAATGACCCCGAACATTACGCCATGGTCGGTAATGGCAATGGATTTCATCCCCAGTTCTTTTGCTCTCGCCACCAGTTCTTTCATTCTGGAAGCGCCGTCTAAAAGACTGTATTCCGTATGTACATGTAAGTGTGTAAACCCCATAAATTTCTCCAAATCCAAGTCTAAATTTTTCTTTTCTACTATTTTATCATAAAATAGGAAAAGTGCTTCAAAAAACGAATAAAATATTGTAAAATATGGTGTCGAATCGAATATATGAGGTACTTGCAACTATGAAAAAAATATTAATTCCAATTATTATCGTTCTATGCCTGGCCGGCGGAGGATACGCCTTGTGGCACACGCTGCAGGCAAATGTTTTTTCAACCGATCAGCTTCCTTCGAATAGTATAATCAATGGGGTCGACTGCAGCGATCTGTCACCCGAGCAGGCGGCTGAAAAATTGGCAGAGGAATGGAACAGCCGGACATTTTCGTTCACAAAAGATAACAGCACCCTTGGAACCATCGACAATCTCAACTTTACATATGATATTGAAAAGAGCCTGAAAACCATCAAGGAGGATCATTTTGTCAGCGCGGCGCTCAATTATTTGTTCAAACGGGATTTTGAAGCTGACCTCAATATGAAAGTAGAAAAAGTCAACAAAGGTTTCCGTAAAAGCCTGCGGCAGGCGGATTATCTGCAGGAAACGCCTGTTACAAAGACAAAGAATGCTTCCATCGATCTTTCTACAAATGAATTTAAAATTATTCCGGAGGTCTACGGCAATAATATCGACTACGACAAGCTGACGGAAAAGATTAGCTCACTCGTTGCCCAGGGTCAGTTTTCCCTGGAATATACCGCTTCCGACTTTTACAAACAGCCGGAAATTACATCGGACAGTGAAGAGATTAAGGAACTGCAGAATGTTTACAAAGAATATCTGGATTCCAAGGTTACCTATCAGTTCGGCAGCCAGGAAGTCAAGATTCCGGCCGAGGATCTGGAAAAAATGTATAACTTCGAATTTATTGACAGTGTCAGCACCGATGCGGACGGCAGTGAAAAGAAGTCTGAAAAAGAACTGAAAGTAACGGTCAATGAAGATGCGGTCCGGGAATATGTGGAAGGGCTGGCGCGGGAATACAATACCCTGGGAATGACCAGAACCTTTACCTCCCTGAGCGGCAATAAAATCAGCGTTTCCGGCGGAGATTACGGCTACGCCATCAGTATGGATAACGAAACGGAACAGCTGATTAAAGATCTGGAAAGCGGCAAGGAAGTCAAGCGGGAACCAAAATGGCTGATGACCGGATTCACAGAATACAGCCAGACAGACGATATCGGCGATACCTACGTGGAAATTTCCATCAGCAAACAGCATCTCTGGTATTTCAAAGATGGGAAAAAAATTGTAGACTGTGACGTCGTGACCGGAAACCAGAACCAGTATGATACGCCAAAAGGAACCTATGGACTGACCTACAAAGAGCGGGACGCTGTACTGAAAGGAAGCAACGCCGACGGTTCTTCCTATGAAAGTCCGGTTTCCTACTGGATGCCGTTTTATGGAAACTACGGAATGCACGACGCTCCGTGGAGAAGTTCCTTTGGCGGCACCATCTATCAGGGAGGCGGCAGCCACGGATGCGTGAACATGCCAGTCGCTTCTGCCAAAAAACTCTTTAACAATCTTGCCAATCAGGGCGTACCGATCATCGTTTATTAAGAAAAAAAGACAGCCTGCTGATGAAGTTCAGCGGGCTGTCTTTTAAAATGCGTTCCATGCCATCACAATTCCGGTTAAGACCGGCTGGTGAATCAGGTAGATTTCGAGCGAATGTCTTCCTAAAAGGGAAAGTGCCGGAATCTCTCGTTTCATTATATTGGAAGGCTCTGAAGACCTTTCTCTCAGCCATTTATCCACACCCTTCTGGATAAAATAGCCGCAAAGGAAAAGAAAGAACCATGGCAGCAGGGAGAAATAATCAGTAGAAAAGAATTCCGCTTCTTTAAATCCCAGCCAGGTAGCCGCCATCCCCTGGTAGAGGACCTCCGGCAGCCGGAAAAGTTCCATGGTCCCAAATCCCAGATACCCGTCGTTTATATTTCGCAGGAGCGAGAACAACAGGAGGCTCCCCGCAATTCCCACCCAGGCTGGAACCTTTCTCAGTATATGATCCAGCGGAATCAGAATCAGCATAGCAGAGCCGAGAAACGTCAGGATGCCAAACAAAATTCGCTCCTCCGGCATCACCAGCAGCGTAACCAGAGATACCAGAATCCCCGCTCCGAATACAGTAAGCCCCCGTTTCAGATGATGTCGCCCCAAAGACCAGCAGTATCCGGAAAGAAGAATAAAGGACCAGCATATACTTTGCTGCCATAGATAACCCGGCGTTTCCTCATACCAGTCCCAGGATGTTTCCGTAAAAGCAGTCAGATCCCATACCCCATGGTACAGGATCATGCTGATCAGAACCGCGCCCCGTATGCTGTCCAGCAGCGGATAACGCATATTACTTCAGTTTGCCGTACGCTTCGTCCGATACGGCTTCCAGCCATTCGTTGGACGCGCCTTCCGCTGGTACTTCTACCGCGAGATGGGAAAACCAGCTGTCCTTTGCCGCTCCGTGCCAGTGCTTTACTTCCGGCGGAATATTCACAACATCCCCGGCCTTCAGTTCTCTGGCTTCTTTCCCCCATTCCTGGTACCATCCCCGGCCGCCTGTCACAAGCAGAATCTGGCCGCCTTTATGATGAATATGCCAGTTGTTTCTGCATCCGGGCTCAAAGGTAACATTTCCGATCCCTACGCCTTCCGTGGTAAGCATCTTTAAATAACTCTGTCCGATAAAATACTGCGCGAAGGCCGTATTTGGATCCCCTGTCTCAAAAACAGCTCCACCACCCAGCTCCTTTTTCATTGTTTCCATATCCATTCTTCCTGTACCTCCTCTTGCTGCTTATACAGTTTCTTTATTTCTGCTTTTATCATACAGAAAAAAACGAATCCTGTCTAATACTTATCCCGCATCTGAAATCATGCCCGTCAAGCATTTTGAACGATATTCACATAATAAAAAAAGCAAGCACGCCATTGCTGTCATGTTTGCTTAAAAGGGGGTACTTTTAAAATTTCCGGTTCTGCGGTCTTGTGCTGGTCCCACCCGGCAACAGATACCTGAAACCATTGTTTTCACTTAACTGCGGCTGTATCGGATACTAGGCTTGCTGCAGTTTCGACTTAATGCCTTTCACCTCATATTCTACCACACTTACTCTGAATTCCAGTTTTTTATGTTCCTCTTTCATTTTCATAGCTTCGTCGATTCGCCTGTTCATACTTTCAAAGCCTTCAATCAGAATCTGAATTTTTTTGCAGACATCGTTTTCCAGGATTGCCATGACCTGATTAAACTTTCGATCAAATTTCTCATCCAGATTTCGGATGTCTGTTTCCATCCGATCTGTCTTTTCGTTCAGATTCTGAATATCTGCTTCCATCCGGTCTGTCTTCTCGTTCAAATTCTGGATATCCACTTCCATCCGATCTGTCTTTTCGTTCAGGTTCTGAATATCCGCTTCCATTCGGTCCGTCTTCTCATTCAGATTTTGAATATCCGCTTCCATCCGGTCTGTCTTTTCGTTCAGGTTCTGAATATCCACTTCCATCCGATCTGTCTTTTCGTTCAGGTTCTGGATATCCACTTCCATCCGATCCGTCTTCTCGTTCAGATTCTGAATATCTGTTTCCATCCGATCCGTCTTTTCGTTCAGATTCTGAATATCTGCTTCCATCCGGTCTGTCTTCTCGTTCAGATTCTGAATATCCGCTTCCATCCGATCCGTCTTCTCGTTCAGGTTCTGAATATCCGCTTCCATTCGGTCCGTCTTCTCATTCAGATTTTGAATATCCGCTTCCATCCGGTCCGTCTTCTCGTTCAGATTCTGAATATCCGCTTCCATCCGATCCGTCTTCTCGTTCAGATTCTGAATATCCGCTTCCATCCGGTCTGTCTTCTCATCCATATTTTGAATATCCACTTCCATCCGATCCGTCTTTTCGTTCAGATTCTGAATATCCGTTTCCATCCGATCCGTCTTCTCGTTCAGATTCTGAATATCCGCTTCCATCCGGTCTGTCTTCTCATCCATATTTTGAATATCCACTTCCATCCGATCCGTCTTTTCGTTCAGGTTCTGGATCCCCACAGTTATTTGATCCATTTTTTCGTTCACGGTATCGCCCCCTCTCTTTTTTTCTTTTACTATACTACAAATTTGATTATGAAACAAGAAAAAAGTAAAACTTTAAGTTATATTTACATCTCTTGTTTGTTATATATTATACAATATTTTCCATTTAAAGTAAACCTTTATTTTCTTTATTATCTATTTTTTTCCAAAAAATACCCCGGTCGCGAGGACCCGGGGTGTTTACTTCTAGCTTGCTTTTATTCAATTTCCCATTCTGCTAGTTCCGTATGAAGCAGTTCATGCGCACGCTCAGACATGGGTTCTTTTAAAAATTCTTCGTAGGTTAGAAGCACTGCATTATTTTCATGAGAAAATCTTGGCTGTGCTACACGATCCATTCCATAAAGGATTGTTCCTCTTTCAGGGGCCAGTTCCATCCCCTCCTGGATCGGCTGTCCGCCTCCTCCTGCACAGCCGCCCGGACAAGCCATGATTTCTACAAAATCATAGCAGACTTCACCACGTTTTAACGCTTCCAGCAGTTTTCGGGTGTTTCCCAATCCGCTTACCACAGCCACATTAATTGGAACCCCTTCAATTTCAAAGGTTGCAGACCTCCAACCCTCTTCTCCCCGGATACGTTTAAAGGCATCCGGCTTAGGATTTTTCTTTGTAAGCAGGAAGTAGGCGCTTCGCAGAGCCGCTTCCATCACACCGCCGCTGGAGCCGAAAATTAGACCTGCGCCGCTTCCCTCTCCGAAAAATTTATCAAATGCTTCCTCTTCCAAAGCTTCGGCTTTAATTCGATCAGCCCGCACCAGACGATCCAGTTCCCTGGTTGTCAGTACAAGATCCACATCTTTTCCATATCCTGAATCATTGACCTGCTTTACATCGCATTCAAATTTTTTCGATACGCAAGGCATAATGGAAACACAGAAAATTTTTTCCGGATCCACTCCTATTTTCTGCGCCATATAGGTTTTCGCCACAGCTCCGAACATCTGTTGTGGCGATTTCGCGGTGGAAAGATTGGATACCAGATGCGGATACTGGCTTTTTACAAACCGCAGCCAGCCGGGGCAACAGGATGTAAACATCGGCCAGTTATAAGAATCCCGATCCTGAAAACGTTTCAGAAACTCACTTCCTTCTTCCATAATCGTAAGATCCGCAGAATACACTGTATCAAACACATAGTCAAATCCCACCTGCCGCAGAGCGCTGATTAGTTTTCCTGTGGTACTTTCTTCCCGACTCAAGCCAAGACCTTCTCCCCAAGCCGTCCGCACAGCAGGCGCGACCTGCACCATAGTAACCGTTTCCGGATCTGCCAGAGCTTCAAACAGTCGATCTACATCATCCCTCTCTCTTAGAGCTCCTACCGGACAATGGGTGATGCACTGTCCGCAAAGCGCGCAGCTGGCCTCTTTTATCGGGACATTTCCCGTCACATCCACCGTAGTGCGAAATCCGCTTCCCGAAACGTTCCACACCTGCATATCCTGAATCCGATCACAGATCTGAATACACCGCATACATTTTATACATTTGGAAGCTTCACGAATCAGGGGGAAATTCCTATCCCATCGGTTATGTTCAGCAATTTCTTCGTATGGAAGTTCCAGTACGCCCAAATCATTGGCCAGGGACTGCAGCAGACAGTTTCCACTCCGTACACAAGTAGCGCATTTTCCGTCATGATCCGAAAGAATCAGCTGTACATTTGTTTTCCTCGTTGCCCGTACTCTCGGACTATTGGTATACAGAATCATTCCTTCTTCAACCGGAGTGTTGCAGGCGGTAATCAGTTTATCCATCCCCTGCATTTCTACTATGCAGACACGACATGCGCCGATATCGTTAATTCCTTTTAAAAAGCATAGATGTGGGATTTCAATCCCCACTTTTCTGGCAGCCTCCAGGATGGTCATACCCTCAGGAACCGTTACCATCTGATCGTTTATCGTCAGTCTTACCATTTTTCTACTCTCCCTCCTCGAAATGATCCAAATCCATAGTAATCACATCTGAGACAGCGGGAAGCCTCCTGTTCCGCTTCTTCTCTGCTCATTCCCTGTTCAATGGCAAGAAAATCCTGGCCCCGTTCTCTTGCGTAGCGCAGGCGCAGTTCCATTCTGCCACACGGCTTTTTATCCATAATTCTCGGCTGCGGGATTTCCACGTCCACCTTGATTTCGTGATGATATCCCAAATAATTATCAATATTGGCAGCCGCTACCTTTCCCGCGGCAATAGCATTGATCGCTGTAGAAGGTCCTGTTACACAGTCCCCTCCTGCGAAGACACCCTCCATGTTGCGAATCTGACCGGAACTGTCTACGGATATATTCCTTCGCTCAACCGGCACTCCCCACTTTTCAAAAATATGGGACTCAATATCCTGGCCGATAGCGGAAATAATGATCTGACATGGAATACATTCTTCCTCTGCCTGCGCGTTCACAGGACGCGGCCGTCCGGAACTGTCCGCTTCACCCGCAAGCTGGGGTTTGACCCAGAGGGCTTTTACATGCCCGTCTCTGGTCGCTTCGATTCTGGAAGGCGATTTCAGTTGGATCACGTCACATCCTTCCGCGATGGCCCCTTCAATTTCCTCTTCTAAGGCGGTCATGTCGTTTCGCCTTCTGCGGTAGACGATGGTCACTTCGGACGCTCCCAAACGCTTTGCTGTTCGCGCTACATCCATGGCTACATTGCCACCTCCGATAATCGCGACGGATTTGTTTTTGAAATCGGGCATTGCGTCATCTCCAATTCCTCTCAGCATTTCCACTGCCGGAACTACTCCTTTGGAGAATTCCCCTTCAATCCCCATCTCTTTGTATGTATGCGCTCCGATGCTGATATAGATCGCATCATACGTCTCCCGGATCGCCTGGATATTTGCTTCATCTGCAACATCATAATCTGTTTTGACTTCAATGCTTCCGACTGATAAAATCCGATCGATTTCTTCCTGCAGCCGCTCTCTTGGAAGTCTGTAGTTTGGAATTCCATAGCGGAGCATCCCTCCCAGCTGGCTGCGCTTTTCAAATACGGTTACATCATGTCCCATAATTGCCAGGAAATAGGCGGCCGAAAGTCCGCTGGGGCCACCACCGATCACTGCGACCTGCTTTCCTGTATGGTCCATCTTTTCCGGAATTTCAACCTGGGTGCAATGATCCACCGCGTACCGTTTGAGCCCTCTTATATTGACAGGCGCGTCAATGAGGTTTCTCCTGCACCTCGCCTCACATGGATGTTCGCAGATAAGTGCGCATACCGTTGGGAAGGGATTATCTTTTCGAATCAGTTTGACTGCGTCATCATAACGCCCCTCAAGCACCAGAGCGCTGTATCCCGGCACATCCACGCCTGCCGGACAGAGCGCGACGCACGGCACCGGCTGTTTGCCTTTCTGAATATCCTCCGTACATCGATTGCGGAGCGCATGCTCCTCGTAATCCTCACGAAATCCATAGAGCCCACGAAGCACCATGTTTGCCGCTTCTGTACCGATCGCGCAGTCTGCTGAATCACGAATTGCGATAGCTGTGCGTTCAATCAGATCCAAAGTTTCCAACGATGTCTGCTCACTTAAGTCCAAAAGATCGTCAATCAGATTCAATACCTGGCCGATGCCCACCCTGCAGGGAACACATTTGCCGCAGGTCTGTGCGTGACATAATTTAAGGAAAGAAGCTGCCATATCAACCGGGCACTGTCCCGGCGGACTAGCAATAATCCTCCGTTCCAAATCCTTATAGAGCCCTTCTACTACCATTTGTGCCCGCTCTCTGGTCTGAAATTCCAGTCTGCTCATTTGTACTCCTTTCTCATCTTTAGAAAACACAAAAAATTTATAATATATTGTTAATTTTATATTTTTTGAAACAGTTTGTAAATGAGTATTTTTAATTTGATAGGTAGTATTTTTTACGGTACTGCCCCTTTTTTCTAAAAAACAGACAGATGATATAGAAAAACTCCCTGAACTTAAATTGATTCAGAGAGTTTTTCTATACCTGGCAGTTACCCTTTCAGTTCTAACATTCCTTCCACTTTCCTGAGTGAAAAACGGTAAAGAAGATACTGCAGAGCCGCGGCAGCCAGCGCGATTCCTCCGCACAGGAGCAGCGTTTCCGCCTCCGCTCCTGTCATTCTTCCATCATTCATTTTCATCAGCAGCAGTTCAAACAGCCATATTCCTCCGCAGCCGATAATCGTCGGCAGTACATAGACTTTTTGAATCTGCTGTTTCAGAAGCCGCCGGAGATATTTTCGATCCGCGCCAAGGCGCCGCAGATCGGCGAACACCTGCGCGCTGGACAGTCCCACGCTCTGGCTCCTGGCATATCCCACAATGCAGGCAGCCGCAAGGCATACCGCCGCCACATACAAAAACAGCAGCAGATAAACTGCGTAACTTGCCAGACTATACGCCTCTTCAAGAGGGAGAAACATAGGTTCGTACTGCCAGTCCGCCGCAAGTACCGGATTTTGCGGATCATAAACTGCCATCCCCGCGTAACTGTAATCCTCCCCTTCCTGAAGGCTTTCCCAGCCGTCATAGGCGCCGCATACCTTCATATCTTCCGCCATCAATTCTCCAAACTGACGATAAAGTTCTTCGGAAAAGGCAAGATCGTCCCCTCCCCGGCTATCAAAAAACACCTGGGTTTCACGCGGAAACTGAGCTGTACCTTCCGCAATGACCCGGTAATCCCGGTCGTTTACCACATATCGCGCCTCATTATCAAACCCTCTGCCCTGAACCAGCGACTGGTAGGTCAGATTTCCCGCATATTCCATGGGAAGGAACCGATCCTCCTGATCCAGATAAACCTGATCCATATCATCAAAACGGAAGAACAGATTTTCCTCCGCGTCCGCCCCCTGAATCATGCGGTAGGTCCCCCGCTCCACCTTCACTCTCTGCCCGGTCAGCCTTTCATAATCCGACGCGCGGATGAACTCATAGACCCGGTGCCGCTTTTCATAAATTTCCTTAAGATTTCCGTTCTCATCCACATCGTCCCGGTTTACGCCGCTTCCCACTGCCTGTATCAGCTGCGCGCTCCGGTAATTTTTAATTGTAACACCGTATTCGGAAGCCAGCGCATCCCCTTCGATACGATCCAGTATTTTTTCAGCAGACAGCACAAAGTATATATTGTGACGACGGAAGGCACACAGTCTTTTTACGGGAAGTTAGGTGATCTGGAAGGCAGTCTGCCTTCCTGTTTTGTGCGAATTCACAATCGTTATTTCATCAATTTAAAATATCTGGACTCCCTGGAAAAAAACTGCGCGATTGTCGGGAACACAGCGCTTCCGGTAAGCCGCTCCTACAAACAGTCCCTTTCCATCACCTACGCCAGATATATGCTTGAGTAGAAAGGAGCCTTTCATTGTTCAGCCCTGAATACCTTCCCAACTATCCCATGATGATTATCTGTACCTGCCTGATATACCGGATCTTCCGCGGCTGTCTTACTCTGCGTCCGCAGAGAATCATCCGCATAATATTTTTCCTGATCCTGTTCTGCCTGAGTTCTCCTATTATTCTCCCCGGAGAAGTTACCGCGACCCTCGGCATATTCCTGTTCCTGGCGCTGTCTGTGTTCCTGTTCTGTACCGATCCGATTCTCATAAAAACCGCTGTTACCCTGATCCTCTATCCCATCTGGACCGCCTTTTACTATTTGACCGAAAACGCCGGCTATGTCATCTGGCTGCACGTTTTTCATCAGAATCTCTCTACTGCCGAAGAAACCCTGCTGTCTCTGTGCTTTTATGTTCTGCGTATCCCGTTCTGGCTGCTGATTTACCGGTTTACAACCCGCTGGCTCAGGCCTTCATACACAAACTTTTCCAGCCGTATCTGGATTCTAATCTCTGTAATCTGCCTTGCCTCATTCCTTGGTATTATCACCCTCATTGTGCAGGCAGACCCATACCGCACCTACATCATCTGGCCCGCCTGCGCGGCCTGTATCCTGACAAATATGGGGATCTGCTGCCTGTGTGCCTTTATCGAACAAAATACACGTGCCGCTCTGGAAGCGGACGTACTGCGCGCCCAGCATAGCTATTACGAGGATTTAAAGGCAGAACACCTCCAGACCCGAAAGCTCCGTCATGATATGAAAAACCATCTCAGTGTCGTCCAGAGCCTTTTAAGCCAGAACAAACTCCAGCAGGCTGATGAGTATCTGCGCAGCCTTTCACGGAAAATAGCCCCGGATCTTCATCAGTTCTGCCGACAGGAAACCGTCAACGCTCTTTTAAATTCCAAATACCATACCGCCCGCAGCTATGACATCAATTGTCGTTTTCTCCTGGACCTTCCGGAAGATACGGGGTTTGATCCCGTGGATCTGTGCGCTTTGATCGGCAATACCCTGGACAATGCCATCGAAGCCAGCCTGCGTCTTTCGGAACCTTCCCGTCGCGAAATCCTTCTGAAAGGGCGCTGTGAAAAAGGGTGGCTCAGCTACTATATTGAAAACAGCGCCGCCAAAATACCGGCTTTCTCCGACAGCCAGGTTCCCGGAAAAAAGCATGGCCTGGGGCTACAAATTGTACGCAGTCTGGTCAGCCGCTATAACGGCACCATCCAAACCCAGAACAACAGCGATCTGTTTTCCGTCACTATCCTCCTGCCGGTTCCTCGAAAAAAAGAAAAGGAGCCATATACCTGACTCCTCACTTCTTAGCGACAGATTTCTCTGCCTCGATTCCGTTTATTAATAATTTTCCGCCTTAACCTGGAAGTAGGCTTTCGCGTGGAAGCATACCGGGCAGACTTCCGGCGCCGCTTTTCCCACGAACTGGTGTCCGCAGTTGGAGCACTGCCATACAACCTCTTCATCCTTTTCAAATACCTTGCCGTTCTTTACATTGGCGGCCAGCTTGCGGTATCTTTCCTCGTGTTCTTTCTCAATGGCCGCTACCCCTTCCATCTGAGCGGCGATTTCCGGGAATCCTTCCTCTCTGGCGGTCTTTGCCATCTCCGCGTACATTTCCGTCCATTCATAGTTCTCACCTTCCGCAGCCGCGATCAGATTCTCTTCCGTTGTTCCGATTCCTACCGCGTGTTTAAACCACAGCTCCGCGTGCTCCTTTTCGTTGGCGGCAGTTTCTTCAAAGATCTTCGCGATCTGTACATACCCTTCTTTTTTCGCTTTTGACGCATAAAATGTGTACTTGTTTCTTGCCTGTGATTCTCCCGCGAAAGCCGTTAATAAGTTTTCCAGTGTCTTTGTTCCCTTTAAATCCTTCATGTTAACCCTCCTGCTCAATGATTATTTATTTTTACTTTTAACAATAACTATTCTCAATAAGAACTATATATCATTATTGTCGAGCCGTCAATACTATTTTGGCAAAATTTAAAAAAAATATTTTATAAAAGATCGGAAAGAATGAAAAAAAGTCTGCATTCTCCTGTCCTTATGGCATAGAATGCAGACTTATCTTAGTCTTCGATACGAAGGATGGTCGCTCCTAATCCGCGAAATTTCTCCACGAAATTTTCATATCCTCTGTCTATATGGTAAATATCCGAAACCTCGGTCGTGCCTTCCGCAACCAGTCCGGTCAGAACCACCGCGGCGCCTGCTCGCAAATCGGTCGCTACTACCTGAGCTCCCTGAAGCTGTTTATCTCCTGGTATGATCGCACAGTTCCCCTGGGTTTTAATATTCGCGCCCATCCGGTTAAACTCAGCCACATGCATGAACCGATTCTCAAAGACCGTTTCGATCACAACACTTGGCCCTTTCGCCACGGTCAGAAGCGCCATGAAGGGTGATTGCATGTCCGTCGGAAAACCAGGATACGGCAGTGTTTTGATGTCAGTAGAAATAATCGGATTTACGTCACCCCTTACAATCATACCTTCCTCTGTCATCGTAATCTCAGCGCCGCACTCTCTCAGCTTTGCGGTCACCGGCTTGACATGATCCGGGAGGATATTTCTTATCAGGATATTTCCTTTCGTAATAACCGACGCGACCATAAACGTGCCTGCTTCAATTCGATCCGGAATTACCTGATGGCTGACACCATGCAACTTTTCCACGCCATCGATCTTTACGGTAGCCGTACCGGCGCCCTTTATTTTCGCGCCCATTTTATTGAGGAAATTCGCAAGGTCGACAATTTCCGGTTCCTGGGCCGCGTTTTCAATCACTGTCGTGCCTTCCGCAACCGCGGCGGTCATCATAATGACCTCAGTCGCGCCAACGCTTGGAAAATCCAGATAAATATCGTTTCCCACCAGACGATCCACTTTCGCTTCCAGAGGTCCCTGCGTGCCTGACTCTTCTTTTATTTCTACGCCCAGCGCCCTCAGTCCCTTCAAATGCAGTTCAATGGGACGCTTTCCAATGGCGCACCCTCCCGGAAGAGGGATCACCGCCTTGCCGGTACGAGCAAGGAGCGGTCCTATTACCAAAATTGACGCGCGCATTTTCTTAACAAGCTCAAATGGCGCTTCATTCTGCGAAATTGTCTTAGCTTCGATTTCAACAATATTGTCTTCCAGTTTATCTTCAACCTCCGCGCCAAGGCTTTCCAGCAACTGGCACATAACATCCACATCCCGCAGCGCAGGGGTTTCCATAATCGTACATTTTTCTTCCGTCAGCAGTGCTGCAGCCATAATCGGAAGCACGGCATTCTTCGATCCGCTGATTGTGACTTCCCCTGTGAGCGGACCACTCTTTTGTACTAAAAACTTTGCCACTTCTTTCCTCCAACACATTTATTCATAATATAGTATACCTGTTTCCCTCTGCTATTTCAAGGATAATAAAAAAAGAAAGAGACATAAAATGTTTCATGCTAAAGGGGAACAAAACATATTTTCTGACTGTCTCTTTCCTTCATTCTTATTCTTGTCTACTTTCTGTAAAATATTCCAAAAAAGACAAAAAGCATGGATTATAATCTCCAATGCTTTTCTATGTCCTCTGGTTCAGATATTCACATGCAGAAACCTACAACTGCTGCAGTTCTTTGATACAGTTTTCGCATACGTTTTTACCCTTGATCTGCTTCACCGTCTTTGCGCTGCCACAGAAGATGCAACATGGCTCATATTTTTTCAACAGAATATAATCCTCGTCCACAAAAATCTCAATTGGATCTTTGATCTCAATGTTTAAGGTTCTTCTCAATTCGATCGGCAATACGATCCTTCCCAGCTCATCCACTTTTCTAACAATTCCAGTCGCTTTCATGTTTACTCCTTTCCCTATAGCCCGCAAATTTCGCTTGCTATAGCTTCCCAAAAAATAGTTGTTTTAATGATCTTTCATTTTCACTATCAGGTTTTTGAGAGACCCCAGTGCATTGATGACGGAGGTTAGAGCTGCCACCACATTCTGATTCCCCTTTACTGTTTCCGCCACTTGGCCCAATGCTTCCGCCACTTCCCCGACAGATTCATTTACTTGTTCCGTCCTCTGCGCCGCTATGGAGGAAATCTTTTCTGAATCCTCTAAAATCTTATTCGTATGCTTGATTGTTACAATCAGATTCTTCATAAAGATAATGCAAAAGACAATCAGGACAAGGACTCCAATGATGATAAGCGCCCACCCCAATGTCTTCAAATCAAGTGTTACTACCATTTACCTACCTCCGGTCATTAAACAATATAATCATTATTACATAAATTGTAAATCGTTTCAACTCATATTTTACTCATTTGAAAATAAATTTATTTTTACAGAATTCACAGCATCGGACTCCTTTATAAATGTAATTTCAATTTCCCATATAGATTGACAGCGCATTCCGTTTCCCTTATAATTCCACTAGACTTAAGAATGGGAGATAGCAACGAATGGAATATATTTTGCTGATTATTGGGTTTGTATTGTTAGTAAAAAGCGCGGATGTCTTTGTTGACGGCAGCTCCGCGATTGCGAAACACTTCGGTATTTCCTCGCCCTGTAGAGCGTTCTGTTCTGCGTAAGGAATACCCGCTCTCGATTGTTGCCGCCGCGCTGTTTATCGTTCTCGCTTTGTTCAATCCTTTTTCATCATCCCTGTATCTTTCCAGAGTAGATGGGATTGCACTGCTTGCGGTCTTTACCTGGTTCTTGATTTCCACAATCCGCAAGGGAAAGCGTGAAACTCCCGCAGAAGAAACACCTGCCGACGGTACGAAACAGTTCCCCCTCTCAAAAGGCATCATCTTAGCGGCGGTCGGACTTGCCGCTGTCATTGCCGGAGGACAGCTTGTCGTAAACAATGTCAGTGAAATCGCGGCTTCCTTTGGCGTCAGCCAGACCCTGATCGGTCTTACGATTGTCGCCATCGGCACTTCCCTTCCGGAACTCGTAACCAGTATCGCCGCCGCTTTAAAGGGAGAAACGGATATCGCAGTGGGAAATGTGATCGGTTCCAATATCTTTAATCTGCTCTTTGTACTGGGCGCTTCGGTTACCATCAACCCGATCAAAACCGAATGGATCAGTGTGTATGATGCTGCGATTCTTGTGGCAGTAAGCCTTTTCGCTATGATTCCGGCGCTGCAGAAAAAAGAAATCCGCAGAGTCTGGGGAATCCTTTTCATTCTTCTTTACGCGGCATATACCGCTTACCTTTTAATCCGCTAGTTCTTAACTGCTGATGATTTTCTTTTTCACTAAGCGAAGTTCTGATCTCTTCCGGGACCGCTTAGTGTTTTTTATAATTTTGGAAATATCGTTTCAACTCATATTTTGCTCATTCAGGAATAGATTTACTTCTAGAGGTGAAAAAAATGATGAATTACATTTGGGCAGCTATGATATGTCTAGGCATCGGCTTTGCCTGCTTTAACGGAACCCTTGGAAGTTTTACGGATGGGCTGATGGAAAGCTGCACACAGGCAGTAGAATTTGTCATCGGACTAATCGGTATTATGGCTGTCTGGAGCGGTCTTATGAACATAGCGGAAAAATCCGGATTAATTGAAAAAATCGCAAAACGGGTCAATCCGTTTATGCACTTTCTCTTTCCGTGCGAAAAGGATGACCAGACCATCGCTGTCATGCTGATGAGCTTTGTCGCAAATATCTTTGGCGCCGGGAACAGTGCTACAGTGTTTTCTTTAAAAGCGATGGAGCGTCTTGATGAAGCTAACAGCCATTCCCCCTATGCAAGCGACGCCATGTGTATGTTCACCGCCGTCACCATGTCCATGGTACAGCTGGTTCCCGTTACAGTTGTAAAAATCCGAAATGACTTGGGGTCGGTTGATTCCGGCAGTATCATCATTCCATCGATTTTAGCAGGGCTTATCTCCATGGCAGCATCCATCCTGGTATGCAAATTATTTGAAAGGAAATCCCGTCATGTCAACCGCCCTTAGCACCTTATCCGTATTTTTTATACCGGTAATCATCACCATCATTATTGTCTATGGATTAAAGAAAAAAGCACCTGTCTACGATCTGTTCGCAGAAGGCGCGAAAGATGGAATTTCAACTGCAATAGAAATCCTGCCTTTCATTATTGCTATTTTCATCGGAATTGAAGCCATTACCTCCTCCGGAGCGATGGAGTGGCTTCAGACCATTCTCGGACCGGTGTTTGAGTTTTTCGGGATTCCGGAAGATCTCATCTCCCTGATCCTTCTGCGTCCAGTCTCCGGCAGCGGATCACTTGTTCTCGCCCAGCGAATCATGGAAGACTGCGGACCGGATTCTCTTGTCGGCCGGGCCGCGTCCGTTATGGTCGGAAGCTGTGAAACTGTATTTTATGTGCTGGCGCTGTATTTTGGCGTCACTGCTGTAAAAAAAATGCGCCATGCCTTTGCCGCCGGTCTTATCGGCTATATCATCGGAATTTTCGCTTCCGTTTTTATATGCAATATTATGTAAACCTTTCATAAATCTGCTGAATTTCGTTGGAATATACGCCTTTTTCCTGATAGATATATAGATTTTCAAGAAACTTCAGTTCAATCCCTCCGTTTTTCACACAATGAAGCAACACCAGATTCGGAGTCTCCCCCTTCTGGGGCGCCACCAGACGCATTTCCTTTGGTTCCAGCTTCCAGCTTCTGCACGCAGAAAAAAGATCCACAAGTCTCGCCGGCCGGTGAACCAGGTAGAAGTCGCCTCGATCCTTCAGGATTCGGGAGGCACACATGACGAAATCCTCCAGACTTCCAACCGTCTCATGGCGCGCTATGGTCTTGGCCTCATTTTGATTTTTCAACCCGCACTGCCCTGCCATATAGGGAGGATTCGCCGTGACGGCATCCGCCCAGTGACACAGTCCGTCAAACTCCGCTACATTTGCCTGGACAAAATGCAGCCGCTCGGAAAGGCCATTCAGAGCGGCATTTCTCACTGCTCTCTGCCAGGATTCTTGTTGATATTCAATCCCGTAAATGGATTCCGCTTTTGTCTTATGACTTAAAATCAGAGGAATGATTCCAGTTCCTGTACCCAAATCCACAATTCGATTCGCCGTTTTGCGCGCCGCAAAATCCGCCAGTATCACCGCGTCTACCCCGTAACAGAATTCTTCCGGTTTTTGAATCAGTTTTAAGTCAGAAAACCCGATCTCATCAATTCGTTCTCCAGAGTAAAGCATCTTCTCTAATCCTTCAGCAAATCCTTGATTTCTTCCAGAAGCTCGCCGTCCAACTCTTCCAGATCATTTTCCGCTTTCTTTTTCTTCTTGCCTTTGCCAAGGCGTTTGATCTCTTCTTTTTTATAATTGTAGAACTCGGTGCTCAGCTTTTCCTGCTGTTCTTTTTCCTTATTTGCAGGCTCCAAAATCAACCTGGTTTTTATTTTATTTTCAAGTAGGTTGGTTTCAACCACAACAGCCATTCCATCCGGAGTTTTTATCCTCTCACCCGGATCCGGCATTCCTTTTTTCAGTTCTACATACACGTCGTTTTCATACTTCAGACAACACATTAGACGCCCACAGATTCCCGATATTTTCGTCGGATTCAGAGAAAGATTCTGTACCTTTGCCATTTTAATTGATACCGGCTCGAACTCTGTCAACCAACTATGGCAGCAAAGGCTTCTCCCACAGGTGCCGATTCCTCCCCGCATTTTTGCTTCATCCCGGACTCCGATCTGCCGCAACTCAATACGCATCTTGAACACGCCTGCAAGATCTTTTACCAATTCACGAAAATCAACTCTTCCATCTGCAGTAAAATAGAAGATGATTTTACTGTTATCAAAGGTATATTCTACATCTACCAATTTCATTTCCAGTTTGTGTTTGTTAATTTTCTCCTGACACAGACGCAATGCCCGCTCTTTCTTCTGAAGATTGGTTTTATGGCGTTTATGATCCCGTTCATCCGCAATTCGGATAATTTTTTTCAAAGGGGATACAATTTCCGACTTTGAAATTTCTTTTTCCGCCATGTTAATCGTTCCAAATTCCGTTCCTCTGGCTGTTTCTACAATCACATGATCTCCAACCTTAACCTGAAGATCTCCCGGGTCAAAATAATAAATCTTTCCGGCAGGCTTAAAATTTACACCTACTACTTTTACCATACCGCTATTATCCTCCAATTTTTATCATCAGATCCTTTAGCGCGTAACTTTTGGATACGCCCCTTTGGATCTGCCTCCTTGTCTTTTCAATACAATCCACATTTTTGAAAATTCGACTTTTTTTGTACAGACGACTTTTTTCCGAGGGGTCAATCAGCAGGTCCCGATATACCCTTTCCAGCGCATCCAGAAACGCTCTCACTTGACCGTCATCCTTTATAATATCTTCAATGGCCTCTTTTCTCTTATAAAAGGGAGCTCCCTCCAATAGAAGATCGGCGATCTCACGGGCTTTATCCATCATGCCCTCATAACTTTCTTTTCCAAAGTAATTCAACCGAAACTTCACACACCGGGATAAAATAGTCTGAGTTAGATTCTCTATATTTTCCGATAGGAGAATCAAAATCGTCCCTTCCGGAGGTTCCTCCAGAGTTTTCAAAAGCCGATTTTGCGCACGGAGCGTCATCGTATCCGCATCCTTTATAATCGCGATGTTCCGTTCTCCATAAGGCTTTGTTTTCAGTCTCTCCTGAAGAGATTCAATTGCCTCGTCTTTAATACTAGCGCCGTCTGCCTCCACATAAAACAAATCCTCATAATTTCCATGCTCCACTTTCCTGCAGGAC
The DNA here is from genome assembly GCF_014333425.1 of Zhenpiania hominis. Classification (GTDB taxonomy): domain Bacteria; phylum Bacillota; class Clostridia; order Peptostreptococcales; family Anaerovoracaceae; genus Hominibacterium; species Hominibacterium hominis. The sequence goes on from NZ_JACRYT010000003.1 coordinate 271,465, forward strand.
GGACATTCACCACATCCGATTCCGGGCTTTTCCTTACATAAAACGGCCTTGACAAAGGCTTCGGCAAATGCCTTTTTATCCAATACCGCCTCTCCCTCGAAAATATAAGCGTGAGAAACATTGCCGCTTTTAATCGAAGCGCTTAGACGATCAATCAATTTCTGATTTCCCTCAATCTGGCTGAAGCTCATCTTTCCAAATGCCTTTCTATATGATATAGAATTTCTTCACGAATTTCACCGATCTCTTGGTTTGCGTCTATGCCTACAATCCGGTCTGGAAACTGCAGTTCCAGCTCCTCATAACCATTGAATACCCGGTTATGAAAATCAATCGATTCTTGCTCAATCCGATCCTGCTTTTCCTTATCAATCCGTTTTCTTCCAATTTCCGGATTCAACTTCAACAGAAAGGTAAGATCCGGCATACAGTCCTGTACTGCGTAGGCATTGATAACCGCCACACAGTCTCCCAACCCGCGCCCGTACCCTTGGTAAGCGATACTGGAATCCAGAAAGCGATCACAGATCACATGGATTCCTTCATTCAGAGCCGGACGGATCACCTGGGCTACATGTTGGGCTCTTGCCGCCGCGTATAACATTGTTTCCGTCATCGGTTCCATCTCTTTGTTTTCCCGATCCAGAATAATTGTACGAATCTTTTCACTGATGGGAGTTCCTCCCGGTTCTCTGGTGATAAGAACTTTTTCGCCTTTTTTTTCAAAAAAAGCCTTTATTGCCTCAATCTGAGTCGACTTTCCGGACCCGTCCGGGCCCTCCAGAGTAATAAACATCCCCTTTTTCATCTTCGTCTACTCCTGTTTTTCTTTTTCCCTGTCGGTGTCCCACCTTTGTTCTGCCTCACAACCTCATCGATCAGTTTCATTAGAAAATATATCATCAAATAGACTAGAGGGACGCAGAGCAGCAACGTAAAAATTACTTTCAGGACAGTCATAAAAGCCATAAAACTCCCCCTCCTATCTTTCGTAAATCCATGCCCCATAAATGCATCTTAAAAAATATTATATCATGCGTATCCTATCTTCTACAACATTAATATCCCAATGACTTTAGCCTGCATACAATGTCCCAGTAGAGATCCGTAATGTCCAGTATTCCGCCAGACCGCCTTCTCGTTGAAAGCTTTCTTTTTTTTGAATCCACTACAACCGGATGGGATATGCCGTGTCTTCCCGGACCTGAGTACACTCCCCGAAAATCACCCCATTTAGCGGATTCAACCGATACCAAACCGTCATTTGGCCCCTCCATTCTGCGCACAAAGCTGTAAAATATACTCATCGCCGGATCGCTTAAAGCGTTTTTCATATCAAAAGCATAACTCTGATAATACACGCCTTTCATATCCGGAACCAACATATTAAAAACCTGCATATAATCCGCGGTCATCTGTTCGTATACTTTTAGAGAAACATTATTCTCTCCCCCGTCTACTGTCAACATGCGGTTAAAAAGAGCCACTAGCCCATCGTATACCTGCCTGGCACGTTTTTTCATTCGATCCATAGAGACAATCCCTCTATGAGGTGTCGCCATTGTCGTAAGGGATGCGATACGTTCCGCCATATCCAGCCTTGAAATCAGATATCTTGCTTCAATTCCTCCCTTAGAATGTGCAATTAAATTCAGCTTTTCCGCGCCTGACTGACGCAGCGCATTCTCCGCGGAAACTTTCAACTGGGCGGCGTTATGTTCAATCGTGCCAAAAGCGTCCTGATTCCCGAACCACAGTTCCGCGCCATGGGAACGCAAAACATCAGGAATTCTTCCCCAGTATCCTCCGGAACCATTGTCCTGATATCCGATTCCATGAATCAACATAATCGGGTATTTCGTCGCGCAACTCTGATCCAAAACCATTTCTCCCTTTTCCCAGTTTTCGCTTCAAACAGACATTATTATACCATAAAAAGAAGGAGTTGTCCTCTGACATCTCCTTCCTTGCGTCCTTATTCTTCAATAAGCGGAAACTTAAGAATTACTTTGAACAGGTCGCCGTCTACCACCACCCGGAAACGGCCTCCCTGCAGTTCCACCAGATTCCTGGCGATGGATAGTCCCAGCCCGCTGCCTTCTGTATGCCGCGAGCGATCGCCTCTTACAAATCGTTCCGTCAGTTCCTCTTCCGTCAGATTCAGTTCGTAGCGGGAAGTATTCCGCCAAGTAATGACTGCCTGCCCGTCCGTCTCCTCCAGATTGAGATAGACCCGCGTCTCCGGTTGGGAGTATTTGCAGATATTGTTGAGCAGATTATCAAACACCCGCCAGAGTCGCCGTCCATCCGCCATAATTTCCAGTTCCTTGTCCGGAAGCTTTGTTACAAACTTTAGTTTACAGTTTTCCGCTTTTTCTTCGTATTCTCCAATGGTCTGCTCCAAGAGCACCCCTACCTGGCAGGGCGCCAATTCCATCTTTATGTTTCCGGTCGCGGCCTTGGAGGCATCCACTAAATCCTCGGTCAACTTTTTCAGCCTGCTGGACTGCCGGTCCAGAACCTCCACATATTCCTGTGCCTTTTCGCTTCCCAGCTCTTCCTTCTTCAGAAAATCCACATAATTGATAATTGAGGTAAGCGGCGTCTTGATATCGTGAGAAACGTTGGTAATCAGCTCCGCTTTGAATCGTTCGCTTTTCGTCCGCTCCTCCACAGCCCTGGAAATCCCGATGCGGATATGATTGAGTGTATCCGCGTGATCCGACAGATCCCAAAACAATCCTTTTTTATCAATTTGATACGCCAAATCTCCCTGCGCGATTTTCTCCGCTCCTTCTTTCAGCCTCTTAAAGCACATGGCAGTGTAAACAGCCAGTACACACGCCGCCAAAAGCAACACCGCAATAAAAAACAGAAAGAACCCGTTATAATAGACCTGCGGCGCCATAAAAACAATGAGAAAGAAGAAAATCAGCGCGGCAGCCGCTGTTTTCCAGACCACCGGAATCTGTCGGATAAAAAACGCCGCCGCTTTTTGCAGCCTCCGCAGGAGACGCAGACACAAATAAATAATCGTGCTCCGCCACCATGCTCCCTGCTTTGCTCTTGCCGCGAAAATGGTCAGAAAACCGCTTATCACAATCGATGCCCCCAGCACGATAAAAATAGCCAACGCCATCGACGCATCGAATTCATACCCAAACTGGATCGATGTCACAGCGCTTAGCAGCACAGCCAGGATTACTCCTGCTACCACCGCCCCTAAATCCAGCGGAATCATCTTCAGTATTTCGCCAGAGTTCTTCCGACCGCAGCCTGCCGATACCATAAGGAACACGAATAGCGCAATCGCTCCCGCAAGTCCGCATGATCCAGCTATGACCGCCGGAATTCTGTACTGATACAGATTCTGCTGCAATCCGTAAAAACTCGCGATTTCGTCCGGAAAACCGGTTGTTCCGTCCTGCGGCGCCCTCAGATAGATTTCCACTCCGTAGCTTTCAAAATCATAAGAATTCTGATAAACATCCCCTCCGTTTTTCAGATCCCCATGAAGCTGGCGAAGCGGTTTTCCCTGCATCGATATGGTTCCGTTTGCGTCGACGGATTCTTCATAAATGGCATACCCAAAATTAACAGCATCTTCTTCTAATCCGGAAAAAAAACGCTCTAATTCCTGGCTGCCGTAATTCACATACCGATCGATAATCTCTCCTGAAGCGAAGTCCGCGGTTTCCGTAAATATCTCCGCGCGCACACTTTCTTCATCCTTTGAATACCATCCCTGGCTTACATTAAAAATCACCACAGCTGCCGAAAATACCGTCACTAGCACGAAAAACTGCAGCAACACAAATGCAGTAATTTTTACCGCCAGATTTTTCTTTATTTGTTCCACTTTTATACACACCTCACTCGATTTTATATCCCTGTCCCCACACAACCTTCAAATGTCTTGGCTCGTCCGGATTAATCTCCAGCTTCTCCCGCAGATGTCGGATATGAACCGCTACCGTACCCTCGGTTCCATAAGCGTATTCATCCCACACCTGACTATAAATCTGCTTTGGGGAAAAGACCTGCCCCGGATGCTCCATTAAAAACTTTAAAATTCCGTACTCCTTCGGCGTGAGGCTGACCGATTCGCCTGCCAGAGCTACCTTCTTCGCCCGATCATCCAGCTGAATGTCCCCCACCTGCAGCGAATCTTTTTTCATCGTCCCGGCCCCCAGCTCCATATATCTCCGAAGTTGGGATTTGACCCTCGCCAGCAATTCTACCGGATTAAAAGGCTTTGTCACATAATCGTCGGCCCCCAGATTCAGTCCCAGAATTTTATCCGTATCTTCCCCCTTTGCAGTCAGGAAAATGACAGGGATGTTCTTCGTCCTGCGCATTTGGGTAAGCACCTGAATCCCATCCAGCTCCGGCATCATAATGTCTAAAAGGATTAAATGAAGCTCTTCCTTTTCAATCACCTCCAATGCCTGTCTTCCGTTATACGCCTCGAATAAATGGTAATCATCATTCGCAAGATAAATTTTTAAGGCGGAAACAATATCCTTTTCGTCATCACAGATCAGTATGTTATACATTCCTTTGTCAACCTCCATCGCTATTATGCCATAACAAATTTTAAGATAAAATCAGGGAAGTCTTTAAGTTTTTTTTAAGAAACCTACTCCGAATAAAAAAGCTGCCAGTTACAGCAGCTTTTACTAAAATCCCTGTTCTTTCCCAGTCACAAACACACTTTTATTTGTCACGACCTGCCAGCAATTCAATCTTATCCTTTGAAAGACGGTAAATCGTCATAGTATCCACACCCTTTGCACCCAGGTTTTTATAAAAATCCAGCGCCGGTTGGTTCCAATCCAAGCAACCCCATTCCAGTCTGCCACATCCCCGCTCCAAAGCAAGATTCGCCATATATTCCATCATCTGCTTACCTAAGCCATACCCACGGTAGGCTTCATCCACATAAAACCCGTCAATATACATTCCCTTTTCCCCGATAAACGCCGACGAATTATTGTAATAGTAGAGAAACGCGACTATTTTGCCGTCCATTTCTCCGAAAATCGCTTCACCCGCTTTTTCCCGCAGCAGCCTGCGGGCGCTTTCTTCCGTAATCGTTATGCTGTCGCGCATTTTTTGATAAGTACCAAGTTTTCGCATAAACCCAACCACTAATCCTGCATCCTCTTCCTGTGCTTTTCTTATGTGGAAATTTTCTATACATTTGTCTTTCATTAATGTATACCTCCCTTCTTTTCTTAGGTTAAATGCTATCCGTAGAATTTATAATCCTTACTTTGCTGTATACCCTCCGTCAACCATTAATGTCGTTCCTGTAATAAAGTCCGCTTCCTCCGACACCAAATACAGATAGGCATTTGCTACATCCTCCGGCTTTCCAAGATGACCAATAGGATGTAATTCTGCAAAATCCGCACAATACTCCTCAATCGTCTGGCCATTCTGTCGCGCATCCTCGTAAGCCATCGGAGTAAGGATATACCCCGGAGCAACCGCGTTGACCCGAATATTGAGGCCGTTTTCTCCGCAGTAAAGAGCCGCGCATTTCGTCATGGCCTGAACCGCGGCCTTCGCCGCGCAATAAGAAAAAAAGACCGAATCCCCTGTAACTCCATCTACAGAAGATGTGCTGACAATTGCGGATTTTTCACCATGCTTTCTCATCGCCTGAATCCCCAGCTTCATGCCGTAAAAAACACCGGTCTGATTTGTCAGTATTGTCTCATCCCAAGATTCCGGCGTCGTTTCCTCCACCGTTTCCCGGTAACTGATACCTGCGTTATTAATAAGAATATTTAACTTACCGAACGTCTCTTCGACGAATGCAATACATTTTTCCCAACTGTCATACTGACGAACGTTGAGAGGATAGAAAGCTGCAATTTCTCCATTCCGGGTTATATTTTCTACAACTCGCTTTCCATCTTCCAGATTTCTTCCGGTTACAACCACTTTTGCTCCTTCCGCCGCAAATAGTTTCGCAGTTGTTTCTCCAATTCCTTTTGTAGCTCCTGTTATCAGCGCAACTTTTCCCGCTAATCTTCCCATTTAAGTATCTCCTTAACTTCTTCTTCCGTGTTTTACTTCATTATAGCACTTTTGAAAGCAAGAAAAAAGGAACGATATCCATTGTATCGTTCCTTTCTGCTTAAACCGGCAACGTCCTACTTTCCCAGGCAGTCTCCCGCCAAGTATCCTCAGCGCTGGGGAGCTTAACTTCTGTGTTCGAGATGGGTACAGGTGTCTCCTCCCCGCTTTTGTCACCGGATTTACGAATCCTAGCCCTGTTTTCCTGGAAAACAGCGGCAGATTCTATGCCAGGATTGCAGTGGCTTTGCCACGTGGCAATCTACGACGTCTTCCTTCTGTCTACTTCAAACAGTTCAGTCTCTTCCCTTCATACCCTCAAAACTGAATAAGAAACTTCTTCCTTCTAAACCATTGGTCAAGCGTTCGACCGATTAGTATCAGTCAGCTTCACACATTACTGCGCTTCCACCTCTGACCTATCTACGTGGTAGTCTTCCACGGGTCTTACCTCTAAAGGCGGAGAT